>JAYFPZ010000028.1:0-93323 GCA_034927445.1 Syntrophomonadaceae bacterium | reverse complement strand
AACCAATAAGAGTGGAATGGTTACTATTGATGAGGCAACCGGTAAGACAAGTAAAACAGGAGTTTATGCCGGTGGTGATTTAGTAACGGGAGCCGCTACGGTAGTTCAGGCAATTAATGGAGGCAGAAAGGCAGCCCATGCCATTAACGAATATCTTAATACTTTGTAAGAATAGCGATTTGATAGAGGTAATAAAGGCCATAGCAATTGGTCACAAAAAATGCTTGGAAAATGGATAAAACCCAGGGCCTGCGTCCTGGGTTTTATCCATTAATGAACATAACCCAAACCCATAGCTTCTTCAACATAATGAAGTTGTCTCAATCTCGGAAAAGGTAATTTATGTTAGGCGGTGATGCCCTTGTCAAAGGAGTCGTATTTGAAAAATTTTATGGAGGTACTACCGGTCTTAAAGTATTTTTGTACCGATGGGATTTGTATATGGTTGTGTGATACTGAAAGGTTTATAGGTAAGGTCCAAGGGAAAAATTCACCAGGAGATGCATTTGATGTTGGAGACCTTATTTTAAAGGGGGGAACAGCCCGGAAAGCAATTGATGCCAATACAGTCATCTATTATCAACTTCCTGAAGAAGTCTATGGTTATGAAGCTAACGTAATTGCTATTCCTCTGTTTAATCCGGATGATCAAAATGAAGTCATAGGTGTTCTAGGATTATCGAAAAGTAGAGCAATCCATCATAAAGTTATTCATAGTGCCCAGCAAATTACAGAATTTACCGAAGTATTAGCTCAGACATCTGCAGAGGTGGCAGTCGGGGCAGAAGAGATTATGCTGCAGTCCCGCAACATTATAGATAAAACAGAACGGGTGGAAAATGTGGTCCAGCAAATTCAAAAGATACTGAAAGGGATCAAAGATATAAACGCCTATATTAAAATGATTGCACTCAACATGATGATTGAAACGGCTCGGCTAGGAGAGGCGGGCAGAGGATTGGACGTTATCGCTAAAGAATTTACCAGCCTTTCTAATAAGACATCTGACTTTTCTAGTAACGTTGACCAAACCTTGAGAGAAATTACGCTTGCTATCGGGGAAATGACGGGTGCCAATCAAAGATCAATGGAGGCAACGGAAAGACAAGCCGCTGCCTCACAGGAATTATCAGCCAGCGTAAAGGAAGTTAGCATAATCAGTATGCACCTGCTGGAGGTGGCCCAAGGACTTTAAACATCTTATTTATATTCAGATGGATGAGAAAGCTTAAAGCCAAATTCATGCTAAGGTCGTTGGATCTTGGCTGGCGTGATATGTAACAGGTGCGGCTACTGTTATTCAAGCAATGGGAGCTGGCAACAGAGCGGCCTGATCTCTTCATGAGTAGCTTAATAATCTGTAAATATTAACGAAATCGGTTTTAACGCTAAAACCATAAAATTGTAGTCAAAGGAGTGTAGACAAAGATATGAAGAGATTGATTAAAAACCAAGGCGCCAGCCCTGATTTTTTTATAGTAATTACTCGAAAAAACAGATAAAACTCTAAAGGTTGAAGCCAAAACCTATGCGACGATGGCGCAACCGTAAAATATCAAGCAGAGGGAATCAATTAAAACGAACCAGAATGGGACAATTTGAGCGGCCAACTATGTGTTTAAATAGAACAGTTCGAATCTGTACTATCACAACCTGCCTCAATATACTCTTTCTAAAATTACTAAGATAAAAATACACTCCTTCTTAATCAAAAAAGTTCATCTTCAAACCACCGTAAAACGACAAACCGAAAATCATACCAATTAATACTCCTATTTATTGGTATACTTATTGCTTTTAAATAAGTTAGGGATTTTTTCACAGGTGCTACACGGACGTCTTCCTAATTGGAAAGATCTTTAATAAAGAGGGGGGATCTAAATATTGGAAAGCTTTTAATAAAGAGGGGGGGGATCTAAAGAGAGAATGGGCCTTTCCATTAATATTTGCGCGGATTAATTCTAAGAGGAGGAGTTGAAATTGAGTCCGAGTATTGACAAACCAGCTGGTAATAAGCGTTATTTTGTTGTCTTTATGGTATCTATGATGATAGCCATTAACTATTTGGACCGGACAAATTTTAGCGTAGCTGTTCCAACTATCATGAAAGAATTTGGTCTTAGTGCAGCCCAAATAGGTTTCATGGGCTCGGCCTTCTTCTGGGCATACACTTTGATTATGTTGCCGGTTGGTGGATTCATTAACAAGTTTGGACCCAAGTGGGCAATTACCGGTTCAGCCGCCGGCTGGGGTATAGTTACTATATTAACCGGAGCCTGCTCGAGTTTCACGAGTTTCTTCATTATTCGTATTTTGCTTGGATTTACAGAAGCGCCAGGGTTTCCTGCCAGTGCGCGGGTAGTTTCAGTATGGACACCAATAAAGGAAAGGACTTTCTGTTCGGCCTGTTTTGACTGTTGCGCCAGATTGGGTTCAGCGTTTACACCTCCTCTGGTAGCTTGGTTAATCCTTAATTGGGGATGGAGAACCTCTTTTGTCATCAGTGGTATAATTGCAGTTATATATGCAGTTATATGGCACCTAACCTATCATGAACCCTCCACGCATCCGACTATTACCAAAGAAGAACTTGATTATATTCGCCAGGATGAGGTAGTATCATCAGAAGGTCAAGTCCATGTCAAACCAATTCCTATGTTAAAATTATTTTTATATCCTACCGTCCTTAAGATAGCCATAGCCTATGGTCTTTATTTGTACGTTTGGACTGTTTTCAATACCTGGATGCCCGCCTATTTTACCCAAGAGCGGGGATTGACTCTTTCCAAGATGGGTGTTGCAGCTATGATTCCTTATGCCACGGCAGTTATATGTGAATTATTAGGTGGTGCCGTCTGGGATAGGTGGCAACGCGCCGGAGCGTCAGTAACGGCGGTGAGAAGAACTGGTATGTCAATGGCAATGCTTGGTGCATCGGTGTTTATATTTTTGACCATGCAGGCAACGACTGCTACTGGAGCGATTGTATACCTTAGTGCTTTCATGGGTATATTTGCATTTGGCGCGGCCAATGTATGGGCTATTCCCGGAGATATTGCCCCTTATGGACAGGCCGGCGGTGTAGGTGGAGTATATAACTTCGTAGGCAATGCATTTGCTTCTCTGGCTCCAATAATTACCGGATTTTTTGTTGGCTCACATTATGGTTATAACGGTGCTTTCACCGTATGTTGCATCTTTGGTATAATTTCGGCTATTCTTTTCGGTGCAAGCAAGTATGTGCGTCTGGAACCTAAAAATACCTAAAAATTAATCTTAATTAAAAAGGCAGGTGTTATAAACATGAATCTTAACATTCGATTGGATGGCAAAGTGGCTATAGTCACAGGAGCGGCTATGGGGATTGGACAAGGAATGGCCGAGGGACTAGCCTCCGTCGGGGCTACCGTTATTGTTGCTGATATTGCTGATGAAGCTGCTCAGAAAACAGCGCAGGCTATTGGTGAACAGGGCGGAAAGGCTGAAAGTTATCATTTAGATACGGCCGACAGCGCTCAATATAATGATTTGGTTAAATATCTGATGGAGAAATACGGAAAGATAGATATATTGTTAAACAATGCCGGTATTAACAGACGCAACCTTTGTATCAATATGCCCGAAGAGGATTTCAGAAAGATAATCGACATCAATTTGACCGGCGTCTGGATTGGGTGTAAGGCGGTGGCCCCGGTAATGATGGCTCAGAAGAGCGGCAAGATAGTCAATACCTGTTCAATAATGGGTTATGCTTCTTTACCCGAACTTTCAGCCTATTCAGCCTCCAAAGGCGGGGTATTGCAGTTAACCAGGAATCTGGCTCTGGAGTTGGTAGACTATAATATTCAAGTAAATGCCGTAGCTCCAGCGTATATTAGTACTGAGTTGACTGCCAAACTTAAAGCGAATCCAGCAATGTATGACGACCTGATTAGAAGAACACCCATGAAGAGATTTGGTACTCTTGAAGAGATAGCGGGACCAGTTGTCTTCTTATGTTCAGACTTATCAAATTATATGACAGGACATACTATGCCGGTAGATGGAGGCTGGCTGTGCTCCTAGTCGGGCATGGAAGTACCTTTTAGAATGGACGGGAGGTATTCATTATGTCGAAGTGGTGGATAGTTGCGGCGGCTGTAATAATCTCTATTATATGGGCCTGGTATCGGGGAAACAAGTTAATGAAGGCCCAGGAGAGATTATTGGAGGAGACTACCAGAATTGAAGACATTCCCGATGAAGATGTCTTCAAAGTATCCTACCATGGTGGTATTCCCGAAATGCCTCAGCCTAAGAAACTTAACATGGCTTTTACAAATGAATACCTTTTGTTTTTCAATGACAAAGGAGACAAAAACAAGATATATTTTACCAGTTGTCGTAAAGTAGAAAAGATAGTAACCAGACATGACCCGGATTTAAAAGGTAAAAGTATCGTTTTGTGGGGCCCTTTGGTGGGAATTTTCCTAAGAGTTAAGTTCAGATATTATATTGTAATCGACTACATTGATAGTACCAACAATAAGAACAACATTCTATTGGAGTGTGAAGCGAACGTTCACAAAGAACTCTATGCCAATATAAATGAAAGATACCAAATTATCCGGAAGGCATTAAAAGCTGGGCTAACATTCCATATGCTTTCGATCATTATAAAGAGTATTTAAGGAGGTTAGTTAATGAATTTCGAAGGGAAAACCGTTTTTATTACTGGGGCTGCTTCAGGTATCGGCAAGGGAACTGCCCAAGCATTTTTAGATAATGGCGCAAAAATTGTGGCTCTTGACCTTAATAAGGATGGCCTCGCAGCTTTCGTGGCTGAAAATGCAGACAAAGCCGACAAAATACTTGTGATACCAACGAATATAGTAAATAGTGAAGAAGTTGATAAGGCTGTAGAAGAAGCAATCAAATGGACCGGTCAGATAGATATCCTAGTTAATTCTGCCGGGCTGTATGTACAAGAGATGATAACTGAAATGAGCAACGAATTATGGGATAGCCATATGAAGGTCAATCTTTATGGTTCATTTAACTGTACCCGGGCTGTGGCAAGAGAGATGAAGAAAAGAAACTATGGCAAAATGATTAACATGGCTTCAATTGCCGGACAACGCGGATCTGTTGCCAACTGCCATTATACCACAACAAAAAGGGGTATTGAAGGCTTCAGCCGCAGTGTAGCCTTAGAACTGGCTCCCTATAATATTAATGTAAATTGTATTGCACCCGGGATAATCATGACGCCTATATTCAGTGGCGCTATTCTGGAGGAACGCGGTGAGGCTTGGTTAAAGGCCACTCCGATGGGACGGTTCGGTCAGCCAATTGATATTGCTAATGGCGTTATGTTCCTGTGTTCCGAATATTCAAGTTTTATTACCGGATTCACTCTGGATATTAACGGCGGGATGTATATGCGGTAATTTACAGTAAGGTAGCTTTGTATCAGGTTACTTGTCAGAAAGATTTTGTGAGGGAGGATACCATTATGTTTAAGAAGATACTGGTGCCGGTTGACGGTTCGGATAGTTCCATGGTGGCAGCTGAGGTGGCCGCTAACATTGCTATGAAAAATGAGGGCGTTATAAAACTCCTCTATGTGGTAAGACCTTATCTCATACAGTATCCGAAGGCTAATGCGGGGACTGGATCGCCTGAATCATTAGCGCCAGTTGGTGCGGTAGAACTCGGAAAGGCAGTAGTGGAAAAAATAAAAAAAGAGATTTCTGCGACAGATGTTCGTATTGAGACTGAACTGGCATATGGAAACCCTGCCCAAGTGACTGTGTCCGCGGCCAAAACGGATGAGTACGATCTGATTGTGATGGGAAGCCGAGGAATAAGCGGACTAACTGGGTCCCTCATTGGTAGTGTTAGCCAAAGTGTAAGCCATATGGCTCCTTGTCCGGTGCTTTTAACCAGGCTGCATAAGGATGTCAAAGAGGAACGTAAAATGGTTAAGGCAATGCCCTCTGAGTATACTATTTACTTGTAAGCGAACCGGCATATTTTGATTCATTATAACTCTATTGACACTGAGACTAAATCGGCATGGTTTACAACATCACCTTTCTTATGAAGCGAAGAAACATCATAATGATGAATTTTTTTTGCTTTGTTAAATAAGAGAATAAAGCTGCTTAATGTTATGCACTTGAACATAAGTTTATAGAGTTGGAGGTATTCAAATGATTGTTATTGTTGCGACTTTCAAGGCAAAAACAGGTTGCGAAGCAGAACTTGAAAAAACCCTAAAGACATTGATTCCTTACGTGCAAAAAGAGGAAGGCACTAGGATGTATACTCTTCATAGAGGTATAGAAGATACGAGTAAGTTTCTTTTCTATGAAGTGTATCAGGATACAGAGTCTCGTAATTACCATCGCTCACAATCTTATGTTAAAGAAATTTTGGGTTCAATCGGCGGACTTGTTGAGGAAAAACCATCAATTAATTTGTATGAGGAAATATGTTCCATTGACCGCTAAATTGATTATTAATTGTGACAGCTTGAACAGGAAGAAGTCTATGGCTATGAAGATTCATGAGTCTTTTAACAATCTGTAAAGCAAAGCGATTTGCTGGAAACAATGAGACCATATATGTACTAGGCTAGAACAGCCGCGGCATTCAAAAGTGTCCCTAAATAGAACAGGTGTAGAGCTTAAAAAGTTGTACGAACTTTAATCACGGTCCAAAATAAACATGGATGCACTTTGTGGCATAAACAACACGGGGCTTGGCGTTAATCTGGATTTAATATAACAGCTTGAAAATGGGAAAAACCTCAATATTTTCGGAAGCGAAACCATTCTTAATTTTTAATTATCATAGTTTAACCTGATCGTGGCATAAAAATTGCATTTACAAAAAGAGAGTAGATGTCCGTGAACTGCTGTGGGTGCGACCAAATTCAATTGGAATAAATGGAAGTTGCGCGAACTGGCATTTAGTTGCTGTGGATATCCTGGGAAAGAATCGACCACAGCGGTCTGGAAAATGCTTTACGGAGAAAGGAGGACTATAGGGAACACTTACTACTGAATTCATTCGTGAGTTTCTTACCGGATTTACCCTAGATATTAACGGCGGAATGTATGGGCGGTAATCTATAATAGGGTAGCTTTGAATCAGGTTAATTGTCAAAAAGATTTCGTGAGGGAGGATACTATTATGTTTAAGAAGATATTGGTGCCGGTTGACGGTTCGGATAGCTCTCTGATAGCAGCTGAGACGGCCGCTAACATAGCTGTGAAATATGAGGGCATTATAAAACTTCTCTATGTGGTAAGGCCTTATATTGTGCAGTATCCGGAGTCTAATGCGGGGATTGGATCGCCTGAAGCATTAGCGCCAGCTGGTGCGGTAGAACTTGGCAAAGCAGTATTAGAAAGGATAAAAAAAGAGATCTCTGCAACAAACGTTAGTGTTGAGACTGAACTGACATATGGGAATCCTGCCCAAATGACTGTATCTACGGCCAATGCTGGGAACTACGATCTGATTGTAATGGGAAGCCGGGGAATAACCGGACTAACTGGTTCCCTTATTGGGAGTGTTAGCCAGAGTGTAGTTCATACAGCTCCTTGTCCGGTGCTTTTGACCCGTCTGAACAAGGAGAAATATAAAGTGATCAAGTCCATACCCGCAGATAATCAAATTTATCTGTAAATCGCAAATAATTACGTGACCATTTAGCGCGATATTTTTAATGGTGACTTGGGATTGTTTTCTAAAGCGAAGAAAAAACTAGTGCAGTTTATTTTCTTCGCTTTCTCTGTAAGGGAGAAAGCTCTATAACAAGACTAGGCGGTTGATTTACGGAGCATGACTGCACTCAGGAGGAGAGGAAATATGAGCATATTGGAGGCACGCAACTCAATATGTCTATCGTGTAAGCAATTCAGCTTTTGTATTATGCATTGGGGGGCCGACTGCAAAAGGCAGGGTGGAAAGAAGATACCACGCATGAAGTCTGTGCCGCACGAACTCAGGTGGCAAGTAGATACGCCTGCGCAGTCAAATAAGTGTGATAGGCCAGAAAAACCGGAGAAGTCTGCTAAAGCAAGCAGTCAGATCAAGCAGAGGTTTGAGAAGATCAAGACGAAGTTGATGACTTGGTGAATGAGACATAACAGATCTATCTTTTTACGGATAGGTCTGTTTTTATGTGTTGCAGGAAATATTCTGGTTTCATACAGGCACAAGAAGTTTTGTAACATATGGAGTTATAATATAAGAAAAGGAACCGTTCCCTGAGCATGCCTCCTCTCATGCTTGGCTTTTGGCAGAGAAGGTATGAAAGTAAATGAAAGATTGCCAAAGAGTTATAACTCCGATAACTTGGGGTAAGACCTTGCGTTATTGCAGAGAAGGATTGATATAAGTGAAAGAACGCCTGAAAAATGTGCCGTTGCAGCCAGGGGTGTATTTATATAAAGACAAGGAGGGCCGGGTCATCTATGTGGGTAAGGCCAGGGCGCTGCGCCATCGCATGCGTTCCTATTTCCAGTCTCCGGAAGGCCTGCTTCCCAAAGTAAGGGCCATGATGGCCCGAGTGGCCGATTTTGACTATATCGTTACCGCCACTGAAGTCGAAGCCTTGATTTTGGAGAGCAATATGATCAAGGCTTACCAGCCTCGCTATAATATTGATCTGCGGGACGACAAGAGCTATCCCTATCTGAAGGTTACGGCCGAACCGTTCCCCCGCCTTTGTATTGTACGGGAAAAGAAGGACAGGACCTCCCGCTATTATGGACCCTATACCGAGGTTGGCTCCCTGCGCGAGACCCTGAAGCTGATCAGCGGGATTTTTCCTTTGCGTACCTGCAAAAACTTAAGGATTAATTCCCGGCCCTGTTTGAATTATGATTTGGGTAAATGTCTGGCTCCCTGTACGGGAGGGGTGACGTCTGAACAATATCGCCTGCTGGTGGAAGGGGCGATTGATTTTCTGGAGGGCAATACCCAGCAGCTGGTGGACCGCCTGGCAGCGGAAATGAAGCAGGCGGCAGCCAACCTCGATTTTGAAAAGGCGGCCCGTCTGCGCGATCAGGTTGCATCTATAAAGGTACTGAGCGAAAAACAAAAGGTCAGCCTGGAGAAGCCTTATGAGATGGACATCATAGGCATGACTGGCGGAGAACAGGATAAACTGGTTCTGGTTTTCAAGCTCCGGGGCGGCAAAGTGGTGGCCAAGGATACCTTCTGGCTAAAAAGAGCGATTGACGAAGAAGCCGAAGAGGTGCTGGCCTTCTTTATCAAACAATATTACGCCGAATGCCATGACCTGCCTCCGGAAATACTGGTGAGCCTGCTTCCCTCTGATGATGAACTGCTGCAGAGCTGGCTGCAGGAAATGACCGGTTCACGGATTAAAATCAGGATCCCCAGCCGGGGGGAAAAAAGAAAATTACTGGATATGGTTATGGAAAATGCCCGATTATTGTGGGAAGAGAGAATGCAGGAACAGAGCCGGAACAATCAGGCGCTGCTGTCTCTGGCCCGCAGTTTGGATTTAGAGGTCGTACCGGCCCGCATAGAGTGCTATGACGTTTCTCATCTGGCGGGGGAAGAAACCGTGGCCTCGATGGTAGTTGCGACCAACGGCAAAGCCGACAAAAAGGCCTACCGCCGTTTCAAAATGAAGATAGAGCAAAACAACGACTTCGCCTCTTTAAGCGAGGCCCTGCGCCGGCGTTTCCGGGAAGCCCGGCAGGGTAATCAGGCCTTTCTCCCGGAACCGGATCTGCTGCTTATTGACGGGGGACTGGGACAGGTGAATGCGGTAAAAATGGTGCTTGACGAACTGGGAGTGGATATCCCCGCGCTGGGACTGGCCAAGAAACATGAAGAAATATACCGGCCCGGGTCGGGAGAGCCGATAGTCCTGCCCCGGCGCCATGAAGGGCTCATGCTTTTGCAGCGCTTGCGGGACGAAGCCCACCGTTTTGCAATTGAGTACAACCGCCAGCGCCGGTCGGGTAAAATAAGGCGGTCGGTGCTGGACAACATTGAGGGCATCGGCAGTAAACGCAAACAGGCCCTGCTTTTACATTTTGGCTCGGTAGCGAAAATCAAGACTGCCTCCCGGGAGGAACTCTTACAGGTACCCGGATTGAACTGCCCAACCGTGGATAAGGTATATGCCTATTTTCACAGTAATGAATAAAGGAGAACTATAGACGCGGAACACCGCGGACTAACATGACTGCCCCAGACTATTTTGCAAGAAAAGTCAGAAACGAAATGTAAATAGAATATGATATCGCAGCAACCTGAATAGTAAACGATAGTGAACATCAGGAGTACTAGGGTGATTAATATGATCATCGCTGATTTTTAAATAAGGAAGTTTAAGATCTGCGTTAATCATATAAGTCCGCGTTCTTCCGCGTCTATGCGTTCTTTATCTACAAAAAGCAAAAATATAAATTATTTCCCGGGAAATAAATCGAATTTAAGTCAAAATTAATAGGATTTTTATAGGATTTTAGGGCAAAATTGCTTATCATAATACGTAGGTATATTTAATTAGGATAATTCTCATTTTAAAGGTATGAAAGGAGGGAGTATTGATGCCAGGTTGGATTTTACGTTGGTTGCTTAATATTCTGGCCATCCTGCTCACAGCGGCAATTGTATCCGGTTTTGAGGTTACAATCTGGGGTGCCATTGTCGGATCAATTGTATTGGGGGTTGTTAACGCGGTAATAAGACCCCTGCTGATCATCGTAACCTTGCCTTTGAATGTTGTTAGCCTGGGTCTTTTTACATTTATAATCAATGGCTTAATGCTTAAGTTAACTTCCGTAACAATCATAGGGTTTGAACTGGATGGTTTCTGGTGGGCGGTTTTAAGCGCCATAGTTTTGAGCTTGATGAGCTTCGCCATCAGTTTCTTTATTGATGACAAATATATAAGCTGGGGAAGATAAGCAGCAGTATTATTAAAGTTTGATTAATAGATATTTGACCGGTATGAGCCGAGCTGAGTGCTCGGCTTCTTGGTAACTGGGAGGAATAATTACGATAAAGTTGGTTGCCCTGGATTTAGACGACACCTTGCTTGATCCGGGCCTGAAAATTTCGGATGATTGTATCAGACTAATTCAGGAGGTCCGCCAGCGCGGAGTGATGATAACTATTTCCACCGGCCGCATGTATCCGTCGGCGCTGCCCTATGCCTTGCAGCTGGGAATAGATGTGCCATTGATAACTTACCAGGGGGCTTGCGTTAAAAACTCCCTCTCGGGAGAGGTGTTATATTTCAAACCGGTTCCGGCAGACCCGGCCCGGGAGGTTATCGAGTTTTTTCAGGGCTGCGGGGTTCACTGCCACAGTTATTTGGAAGACCGTCTGGTAATGGAAGCGCTTACCGAAGAAGGCAGGTTTTATTCGCGCCTGGCCGGGGTGGAGGTCACTATTGTGGATGACTTGATCGGGAGCCTGGCCCGCAGTGCCGCCCTTAAAATAATGGCTATTTCCAATCAGGAGTCTAAATTGCTGGAAATGGAAAACGGGCTTAAGGCCAGGTATGGAAATGAGCTTCACATTACCCGCTCCAAGCCACACTTTCTGGAGGTAATGCACCCGGAGGCTGACAAGGCCAAAGCCCTGGAGGTCGTCGCCAGTCATTATATGATCAAACGGGATGAGGTAATGGCGATTGGAGACAGTTATAACGATCTGGAGATGATTGAATGGGCCGGGGTGGGAGTGGCTATGGGCAATGCCGTTCAAGCAGTCAAAGACGCAGCGGATCATATCACCTCTTCTAATGAGGAAGAGGGCGTGGCTGAGGCCCTGCGTAGGTTTTTCTGATGTAGAAGCCACTGTGTATGTGGATATCAAAATATAGAATAGATAATGATAGCGCTGCAACCTTAATAGTGAACGAAGTTTACCTCAGTAGTCCTCGTAGGGTGGAGGGTCAGCGAGTGAGCCCAGCGAACCAGCGTCTATTATTAAGTAAGAATATAAATGGGAGGAAACAGAAATGACAGCCAAAGTTTATTACAGCAGCCTGAACACCCATAAGACAAGTCTTCTTGATAAAGTGGAAAAACTATTGCAAAAGACCGGCTTGAAAGATGCGATTGCCCCTAAGGATTTGGTAGCCATTAAGCTGCATTTTGGAGAAATCGGCAATCTGGCTTATATTAGACCGCCTTATGTCCGCCGGGTAGTAGGGATGGTTAAAAAATTGGGGGGAAGACCGTTCCTGACTGATGCGAATACGCTTTACGTTGGCACCCGGGCCAATTCGGTGGATCATCTGGAAACCGCCATCCAAAACGGATTTGATTATGCGGTCGTGGGTGCACCGCTGATAATTGCGGATGGCCTGACGGGGAAGGATTATGTTAAAGTACCCATCCCCGGCAAGCACTTCAAAGAGGTCAATATAGGCAGCGCCGCTTATCATGCGGATGCGATGCTCGTAATGACCCATTTTAAATGCCATGAACTCACCGGCTTCGGCGGAGCGATCAAAAACATGGGAATGGGTTTAGGTTCACGCAGCGGCAAACAGCAGATGCATTCCGATGTTTTGCCCAGAATCAAAGATGATAAATGCACCGGCTGTGCCCGGTGTACAGAGTGGTGCCCTGCTAATGCAATTGAGATGCAGCCTTGGACGGGGAATAAAAAAGGTGAAAAAGCATATATTCAGGATAAGAAATGCTGGGGCTGCGGCGAGTGTGCCGTTACCTGCCTCTTTGGCGCCATTGGTGTCAACTGGCGGACCACCCCCGAGGCCGTGCAGGAGAAGATGGCCGAATACGCTTTGGGTGCGGTACAAGGTAAAGAGGGAAAAGTAATATACATTTCCTTTGTTACGGATGTCAGCCCCGAGTGCGATTGTTATGGGTACAACGATTATCCGATTGTTCAGAATATTGGCATTCTGGCATCCCTGGACCCGGTGGCCCTGGACCAAGCCTGTGCTGATCTGGTTAATGACCGGCCACCTATGCCCGGATCAGTAATAGAAGGGATAAAACCGGGGGAAGATAAGTTTCAGATGGTGCATCCGGGCATTAACGGTAAGGCCCAGCTACTGCACGGAGCGGCCATAGGTCTGGGACAGACGGAGTATGAATTGCAGGAAATATGACTCAGGGGTGATTTTATGCCGAAAGCAATCATAGGATTGGATATTGGCGGGACCAAGATACTCAGCGGAATTATTACCCCCGATGGTCAAATCCTGGCCCGAAAAAAAGAGCCCACCCGGCCTATGCGTGATGCCGCCGAGATTCTGGACGGCATAAGTGCAGCCATAACGGAGCTTATGCATCTGACGGGAGTGCAGCCGGAGGATATTCTGGGAGCGGCCGCGGGCGCTCCCGGTCCGCTTGATTATTGCCATGGAATCATCAAAGATCCGCCCAACTTAAATTGGAGGGAATTTCCCCTGCGGGATGAACTAAGCCAAAGATTAGGCAGGCCCCTGCTGCTGGAAAATGATGCTAACCTAGCCGCGCTGGGAGAGTGGAGGTTCGGCAAATCAGGAACGGTAGATAATTTAATCTATGTGACGGTAAGCACCGGGATTGGCAGCGGAATCATTATCAAAGGGGAGTTGTATCGAGGACGCGATGGGGCAGCCGGGGAGCTAGGCCGGATGATGTTTTCAGCCGGTCCCGGAGTGGAATCAATTGAAGTAAACACTTGCCTGGAAGGTCTGGCCTCAGGCACCGCAATCGCTCGGCAGGCGGAGAACATTATCAGGCAGGGGGGATGGCCCAATTTCCAGGATTATGGCTCCCCGGATTTGCCGGTAACAGCTGCAGAGGTCGGCCAGGCCGCCCGCCGGGGTTCGCCGGAAGCCCGGGCCATTGTTGCCAGGGCAGGCCAATACCTGGGGATGGCCATGGTCAACCTGGTAAATATTTTTAACCCTGATCGAATTATAATCGGAGGAGGAGCCGGTCTGGGCCTGCAGGATCTATGGGCGGGGCAACTGCAGGGATATTTGCAAAAATGGGCCTCCCCGGCTTTATGCCATGATTCAATCCTTGAGTTTACCACGTTGGGTGAAGATATCGGCCTGCTGGGCTGCGCAGCGGCGGTGTTGCAGGATCTGGCAAGGAAGAGGCCTGGCAGTTCATTACATAAGAAAGGTGGCAAAAATAATGACGGCTGAGAAAATGCAAGGTTACTTGTGGGGGTTGCCTGACCAGTTTGCAGAGATAATGCGGTTAAGGGGTGAGCTTCCCCCAAAATATCGGCGCCAATACCATAATATAATCGTTACCGGTCTGGGCGGATCCGCTATTGGCGGTGACATATTGCGCACTTATGGTCTGCTTAAGGCGAATATCCCGATAATGGTGAATCGGGATTATGATATGCCCGGTTATGTCAACCAGGATAGCCTGGTCCTGGCCGTAAGTTATTCGGGCAATACCGAAGAGACTCTGAGTGCTTACCGGCAGGCAGTCAAGCAAGGGGCCGCCGTGGTTGCAGTTACCAGCGGAGGCAAACTGGCGGAGATGGCGGAGTATGACGGGTGTGCGGTACTAAAAGTTCCAGGAGGACTTTCTCCCCGGGCCGCCACCGGATACCTGTTTGCCCCTCTGGCTCTGGTTTTGCAGGATCTGGCTCTGGTTGCGGGCGCAACCTTGGATCTGGAGGAAACGGTCGAGATTCTGCAGACAGTCCGGGAGCAAATTCACCCCGGAGTGGAATTGCCGGATAATCCAGCTCGGGTTATTGCCCGGGAGTTGAAAGACAGTCTGCCGATAATCTGGGGAAGTTCGATGCATACCGAGATTGCTGCCATGCGCTGGAAAGCCCAGATAAATGAGAACTCCAAGGCTCCGGCCTATTTCAATATCTTTCCGGAGCTTAATCATAATGAGATAGTGGGATTCGATGCCCCCGCCGACCTGCTCAAACGGATGGTAGTAGTGATGCTGCGAGACCCCGAGGACCATCCCCGGGTGCAAAAACGGATGCAGATAACCAGATCCATCATTGAAAATAAGGTGAAAAAGGTAATAGAGATTGAATCCCAGGGTCAATCGTTTCTGGCCAAATTTTATTCCCTGGCTTATATCGGTGATTATGCCAGCTTCTATCTGGCGCTGGAGTATGGTATAAACCCGACCCCGGTGGAAACAATTGACTATCTTAAAGCAGAATTGGCAAAAGTATAAATTGATTTCGGGACAATCAGGCTATATCTGCTATAATTAAATAGGGTAAAATACTGTAAGAACTGCAAATCCCCACAGGGATTGTACGGAATGGAGCGCTTAGGTACAGGAGGAAAGCACGTGGCCGAGGAACTTACTAGTCTACATGTCCTAATAATTACCGGGTTGTCCGGAGCGGGGAAGACTCAGACCGCCAACTGCATGGAAGACCTGGGTTACTACTGTGTGGATAATATGCCTCCGGCTTTGTTAAAAAAATTCATTGAATTAAGTATGCAATCCGAGGGGAAAGTGGTTAAGGTGGCACTAGTCATCGACGTACGCGGCGGTGACTTTTTCCATAATCTTTCCCAATCACTTTCGGAAATGGATGAGAATAATCTGGCTTATGAAATACTCTTCCTGGAAGCCTCGGACGAGGTGCTGGTCCGCCGGTTTAAGGAATCGCGGCGGCGGCATCCTCTGGCACCTAACGACCGCTTGCTGGATGCTATTCGGATGGAGCGCAATATACTGGAAGAACTCAGGGGCCGGGCCAATGTTGTCCTGGATACTTCGGACACAACCCCCCGCCAACTGAAAGAAAAATTGACCGAGTTATACAGTGAGAGTAAAACCGGCAGTTTTTCAATTAATGTGGTTTCATTCGGTTATAAGATGGGAATACCTTTAGATTGTGATATTATGATGGATGTGCGCTTCCTGCCCAATCCTTTTTACGATCCGGTTATGACCAAGCAAACCGGTGAGGATGATGAAGTTATACGCTACGTTCTAGGATCTGAGATTACCAAGTCCTTCTCCAAACGATTTTTAAATCTGCTTAAATTCTTGATACCCCATTACATTCAGGAAGGCAAAACCAATTTAGCGATATCCATAGGTTGTACCGGCGGCCAGCACCGCTCGGTAGTACTGGCCAACTATTTTGGGCAGCGGCTCAGAAAGCAGGGTTACAACGTAATTATTAGACATCGGGATCTGGCCAGATATAAAAAGGAGGCATAATGAGCTTCTCCAACGATGTCCGGAATGAACTGGCCCGCATAATTCCGGATAAAATCTGCTGTCAGAAGGCTGAGTTATCGGCATTGCTGATCCTCAGAGGCAAACTGGCCCCCAACCCCAGTGGAGAGCTGGGCCTGACCACCATAGTTGAAAACGCCACTCCGGCCCGGAAAGTATACAGATTGCTTAAAGAGGCCTATGGCCTGTCATCAACGGTCCGGATACAGGAGAAAAAACGTTTCAAGAAATCAAGATTATATGTGGTTGAAACCGCTATTGACAAGCCGGATGGACAGATCTGCCTGAAGGAGCTGGGACTGTTTGACAATGTTTTAAAGCCCCAGGTAAATTGGGCCTTGCTGGGCAAGAATTGCTGCAAAAGAGCTTATCTTAGAGGAATATTCATTAGCAGAGGCTTTATCAATCGGCCGGAAGGAAATTATCATCTGGAATTGGTTTTGAATGATTCCAAATTGGTAAGTGACGTTCAGAAAATAATGCGGAAGCTGAGTCTGGAAGCCCGCATCAGTGAACGTAAAAACAGCCTTTTGCTCTATATAAAAGAAAGTGAAAAGATCGTTGATTTTCTCCGTCTGGTTGAGGCGAGCAAAGCTTTGCTGGATTTTGAAAATGTCAGAATAGTGAAATCTATGCGCAACCAGGTAAATCGTCAAGTGAATTGTGAAACTGCCAATCTCGCTAAAACAGTAGATGCATCAGTACGACAAGTTGAAATGATTGAAAAGTTATTGGATAAAATAGGAGTAAAGGGCCTGCCTCCGAACCTGAGAGATTTAGCCATGTTGAGGCTCGACTATCCTGACAGCACTTTCAAAGAAATGGGAGTTATGCTGGACCCTCCCCTTACCAAATCAGGTGTGGCCTACCGCATGAAAAAGCTGGAAGGATTTGCTGCAACGATACTTGATGAATAGAAAACGCGAGGGACGGGAATGAGACTTACCAACGACATATTTCTGGAACAACAACAAAAACTGGTAATGACGCCGGAGCTCAGATTGGCGATTGCCATTCTGCAGATGTCCACGCTCGAACTGGAGGAATATACCCAGAGAGAGCTGGAAGAGAACCCCTTGCTGGAAGAAAGGGAAAGCGAGGATTCCCTTCCGGATAATTCCGGGTCTGAAAAAGACAACGAAACTGATGCATTTAACGGTACGGAAGAGTGGATAGAATACTTTAATGACCGAGATATTGGTATGCCCTCCGGGGAGGCTACCCACAAGACCTTTGATAACTTTTTAACCGAACGCCCCAGCCTTTACGAACACCTCCAATTCCAATTGAACCTGGCCTGCAAAAGCCCCGAAGATTTATTAGTAGGACAATACATCATCGGCAATATCGACTCGCATGGTTATCTCTGCGTAGAGCCCGAAGAAATCGCCGCCGCAACCGGTGCGAGCTGTGACATAATTGAAAAAGTTACGACTTTGGTTCAGTCCTTTCATCCCCATGGGGTAGGAGCCCGCAACCTGAAGGAATGCCTGCTGATCCAGCTCAAATACTATGGCCGGCAAAATACCTTGGCGGAAGTGATCATTGCCAACCATTTGAGAGATCTAGCGGCGGGACGAATTGTCAAGATTGCCCAACATTTGGAAACCACCGTGCAAAGAGTACAGGAAGCCTGCGATTTGATTCGCACCCTGGATCCCAAGCCCGGTTTACAGTACAGCGAAGTTGATGAAGTCAAATATATAATACCGGATGCCATTGTGGAAAAAGTAGACGGGGAATATGTGGTAGTTCTGAATGACAATGCTTCCCCTCGTCTGGTTATCAATCAACTTTATGAAACCATGCTCCGCAAGCAGGGGATATTTACCCCGGAGGCCCGCAAATACCTGGAAGAGAAAATGGGTTCAGCCATCTGGCTTATCCGCAGCATTGAGCAGCGCCGCCGCACCCTGGATAAAGTGATCCGCTGTATTGTAGATATTCAGAGGGATTTTTTCGAAAAAGGCATAAAATACCTGAAACCTTTGAACTTAAAGCAGGTTGCCGATTTGGTCGAAGTGCACGAGTCTACGGTCAGCCGCGCCACTTCCAAGAAGTATATTCAAACCCCCAAGGGGCTGTTTGAACTCAAATATTTCTTCAGCACCGGGGTAAAAAGTGAGGAAGGGGTCAGCAAAATTTCCGCCAAGAGTATTAAGAGCAGGCTGGAGGAGATTATTACCAATGAAGACTCCAACAACCCGCTCAGCGACCAGCATATTGTCGAAATACTAAGTGATCAGGGCATAAAAATTTCCCGGCGAACAGTGGCCAAATACCGGCAGGAAATGGGTATTTCATCAACCAGCGTCAGAAAAAGATATTAATATTTATTATTTATACCTCATATATATCTTAATGTGCTATAATAATTCCGTGAGAAAAATAAATAAGGGTATTATTTGAGGCCGGTGGGACATATTTGTCCCTGCGCATAAAATACATCCCGAGGGCAGTGCATGAATAAACTATTTGCGGTTATAGAACGTTTCGCTCCAGAAGTCACAGAACTTATGATAACCAGATATCAAATATTAAGGCAGATTCTCCACAACCAGCCCATCGGCCGGCGTCAACTGGGGAAAAATGTGCGCTGTCCGGAAAGGGTGGTGCGTACGGAAGTAGATATGCTTAAAGCCCGGGGGGCGTTGCAGACTACTCCCGCCGGGATATATCTGACCGCTTACGGGGAAGAATTGCTGCGCGACATTGATGAATATGTTCCCTGGTTGTTTAATATCCAGACCCTTAGCGACCGCTTGAAGGAGCGCTTTGGGCTGGATGAAGTTATAATTGTTCCCGGAGATTCATACTTAAGTGAATTTACCAAGAAAGATTTAGGCCGGGCCGGAGCCGAGTTCCTGCATAAAAAATTATATCCGGCCTGCATTCTGGCCGTAACCGGAGGAACCACCCTGGCCCAGGTGGCGGATTTCATGCGGGAGGGCGCAGGTGAGGGTCAGGTTTGCGTCGTTCCTGCTCGAGGAGGGTTGGGGCAGGATGTCGAACTCCAGGCCGGCAACATCGCCGCCAAAATCGCCAGGAGGATCGGAGGAAACTATCGGCTGCTGCATATACCGGATAATGTAGAAGAAAGTACCGCGGCAGCATTAAAAAAAGATATTCATATCAGCGAGGTTATACAAACTATCAAATCAGCCAATATTCTGGTGCACGGTATCGGAGCAGCGATGGAAATGGCAAAACGCCGGGGATTGTCCGCAAACGATCTGGACTATTTGCATGATCACGATGCGGTTGGAGAAGCACTTAGATATTATTACGATCGTCGGGGCAGAATAATATTTGAAATACCCGGGATAGGACTGGAACGTGATGACCTGAAGAACATTGGCCTGGTTGTCGCTGTGGCCGGCGGCAGTAATAAGGCTCAAGCCATTAAGGCAGTTTTGCAGAATGGACAGGAAAAGGTCCTGATAACTGATGAGGGCGCAGCCCAACAAATAATATTCGGAAAGGATGAGGTTTAATGGCAGTTAAATTTGCTATCAACGGTTTCGGACGCATAGGCAGACTGGTCGCAAGAGCGGCTATGCAGAGAGAGGATTTGGAACTGGTAGCGGTAAACGATTTGGGAGATCCCAAGGGAGGAGCGCATTTATTTAAATACGATTCGATTCATGGTGAATTTCCCGGCGATGTGTCCGTAGTGGGGGACAGTATTAACGCGGCGGGCAGGACTTTTAAATATTTATCCGAGAAGGACCCCGAAAAGCTCCCCTGGAAAGATCTAGGCGTAGACATAGTAGTAGAAGGAACCGGGAAATTTAGAAGCCATGACAAAGCCTCCAAACACCTGCAGGCGGGGGCAGCCAAGGTCATTATCACCGCACCCGGTAAGAACTCTGATTTGACGATCGTAATGGGGGTTAATAATGACCAGTATAATCCGGCCCAGCATCATATTTTGTCTAATGCTTCCTGCACTACCAACTGCCTGGCACCGGTAGCCCAAGTACTGGTGAAGGAATTCGGGATCGTAAAAGGGATGATGACTACCGTCCATTCCTATACCAATGACCAACGGGTGTTGGATTTGGAACATGATGACCTAAGAAGAGCGCGGGCGGCCGGGGTATCAATGATTCCCACCTCAACCGGGGCTGCCAGTGCGATTGGCCTGGTAATACCCGAGCTGGAGGGCAAGCTGGACGGCTTGGCCATAAGAGTTCCCACCCCCAACGTATCATTGCTGGATCTTACGGTTGAACTGGCCAAGGCAGCTACGGTTGAAGCCATCAATGCGGCTTACCGGCAGGCGGCGGCCACCTACTTGAAAGGTGTCCTTAAATATACCGAGGTGCCGCTGGTGTCACATGATTACAATGATGAGAGTCATTCCGCGGTGCTGGATGGCCTGCTCACTATGACCATGGGCGATAAAATGGCCAAAGTAGTGGCTTGGTATGACAATGAATGGGCATATTCACTGCGGATTCTAGACCTGGCTGCCTATATAGCCGGCAAGGGTTTAAGGTAGTAAATGGACGCGGACTAAAAGAGCCGCAGATATTGTCAATTACAGAACCCAGAATAGTCTGTGATATCGCTGATCCACATGATTATCGCAAATTCACTATTAACAACGACCCTATAAAAAGATCAGCGATAATCCCTTAAAATCAGCGATATCAACGTGAATTGAAATTTCTCATAAACACGAGGAGGACTGAAAATTGCGAAGTATAAGGGATGTCGACCTGAAAGGCAAACAGGTCTTAATGCGGGTGGATTTTAACGTACCGATGGAAGATGATGGCAGTATCATTGATGATGCCCGGATTACAGCCGCTATTCCCACTATTCAATATATATTGGGGCAGGGGGCCAAGCTGATTCTGATGAGCCATTTGGGCCGACCCAAAGCCAAACCGAATCCCAAATACAGCTTAAAACCGGTCGCGGCTCATCTCAGCAGCCTGTTAAATAAAACGGTGATTATGGCCGATGACTGTGTGGGGCCGGCAGTACAGGACATGATTAAACAATTAGCCCCCGGACAGGTGTTAATGCTGGAAAATGTCAGATTTTATCCGGGTGAGGAAAAGAATGATCCCGATTTTTCGCAGCAGTTGGCCCAGTTAGGTGATATTTATGTAAATGATGCCTTTGGGACTGCCCATCGGGCCCACTCATCCACCGCGGGTATAGCCGCTTATTTGCCGGCTTATGCCGGGTTCCTGCTGGAAAATGAGGTCAATATGCTGAGGAAGGTGCTGGAGCACCCGGAGTGCCCGCGTATGGCCATATTAGGCGGAGCCAAAGTAAGTGATAAACTGGGTTTGATTAAGAATCTGCTCGATAAAATGGATGTTCTTTTGGTAGGGGGCGGGATAGGCAGCACCTTCCTGTATGCCCGGGGCATAAAAGTGGGCAAATCGATCTGTGAAGTGGATCTATTGCCGGAAGCCCGCAGTCTCATAGCCTTGGCCGAGCAGAAGGGTAAACAGATATTAATGCCGGTCGATGTGGTTATTGCTCCGGCCCTGGACGGAGATGCTCCATCCCGGATAGTTGATGTGGATGCCATACCGGACGATATGATGATTGTGGATATCGGGCCCAAAACCATCAAAGGCTTCTCAGCGGCTATTGCCAAAGCCCACACCATAATCTGGAATGGACCGGTGGGGGTATATGAGTATCAGCAGTTTGCCGTGGGGACCGAAGCCGTAGCCCAGGCTATCGCCGCTTCATCGGCGGTAAGTGTCATAGGCGGCGGGGATTCAGCGGCTGCAGTTCATAAACTGGGATTGGAAAGAAACATAACGCATATATCCACGGGCGGTGGAGCCACTCTGGAATTCCTGGAAGGAATAGAACTGCCCGGGGTTAAATCCTGCGAAGTATAAAAAAATATCAGTGGGGAGGTGTTTAAGATTAGAAGAACACTGATAGCCGCCAACTGGAAAATGTACAAAACCGTAGGTGAAGCCAAGAATTTTATTAAAGAATTCCTTCCGTTGACTGATACGGTTGAAGATACAGAGATTGTGATATGTCCGCCCTTTACCTGTTTGCCTTTGCTAAGTGGGGAATTGAGGGAGAGTCGGATTAACCTTGGAGCCCAGGACGTTTTCTGGGCCGATCAGGGTGCATATACCGGGGAAATATCACCGGTTATGCTGCTTGACCTGAATTGCCGCTACGTTATTGTTGGTCATTCCGAACGACGTCAGTTAATCGGCGAAGACAACAGCCTGATTAATCTTAAACTCAAGGCTGCCAGTGAGGCAGGGTTGGTACCGATATTTTGCGTGGGGGAAACCCTGGCCCAGAGACAACAAAATCAGGCCAGGCAGGTTGTGCAGGAGCAGTTGGAGCAAGGCCTAATGAATATCTTGCCGCAGGAACTGGTGGTGGCTTATGAACCGGTGTGGGCGATTGGCACCGGGGTAAATGCCAGTCCCGGCGATGCCTGGGAGATGGCCGGATTTATCAGAGAATACCTGGCCATAATAAAGGATAGAAAATGGGCGGAGAACGTCCGGATTTTATATGGCGGCAGCGTTAAACCGGATAATATTGCTCAATTTGCCGCCCAGCCAGATGTGGACGGCGCCCTGGTAGGGGGGGCCAGCCTGGTAGCTGATGATTTTATCCGGATCGTGAGGTTGAACAAAGATGTCTGCTAAACCATTGGTATTGATGATCCTGGATGGCTGGGGATGCCGGGAAGCATGCCCGGACAACGCTATCAGCAGGGCCAATCCGGAGCATTTTCTAGCCCTGCAGAAAATATATCCCCATACCTTTTTGGAGTGTTCGGGCAATGAAGTAGGGCTGCCCCGGGGCCAGATGGGCAACTCGGAAGTCGGCCATCTTAATATTGGTGCCGGCAGGATCGTATATCAGGAGATTACGAGGATCAGTCAGGCTATAGAGGACGGTTCTTTCTTCCGTAATGAAGAATTTATGGCCGCGTTGGATTTTGCCCGCGAACATCAGGGTAAGGTTCATATCATGGGATTGCTTTCGGACGGTGGGGTTCACAGCGAATTATCACATCTCTTGGCCCTCCTGCAATTGTGCCGGGACCGCCGGATGGAGCAGGTATTTATACACGGTTTCCTGGACGGCCGTGACGTCGCCCCCCAGAGTGCCATGGATTATATTAATTTGCTGGAATTGAAAATGCAGGAAATCGGGGTGGGAAAGATTGCCACTCTGGGCGGGCGTTACTATGGCATGGACCGGGACAACCGCTGGGAGCGCATCGAACCGGCCTATAATGCCATAGTTATGGGTGAGGGCCCTAAAGCCGCTTCAGCCCAGGCCGCGGTAACTGCCAGTTATGAAGCCCGGGTAACCGATGAATTCATGGAGCCGGTGGTGCTGATCGACAGTAAAGGGCAGCCGGTTGCTACAATTGAAGATGGCGACGCGGTAATATTTTTCAATTTCCGGGCTGACCGGGCCCGCCAGATAAGCCATGCCCTGGTCGATCCGGAAATGGTAAAGTTCAACCGCCGGGTCTGGCCTAAGGTACATTTTGTCTGCATGACCCAGTATGATATTGATCTGGATGCACCGGTAGCATTTATGCCGCAAAATCTGGACAACACCTTGGGGGAGGTATTATCCCGTCAAGGCATCAAACAATTACGCATAGCTGAGACCGAGAAATATGCCCATCTGACCTTCTTTTTCAATGGCGGAGTTGAAGAGGCTAACCCCGGGGAAGATAGAATTCTGATACCTTCACCCAAGGTTGCAACCTATAATCTGCAGCCTGCCATGAGTGCCCGGGAGATAACGGAACGGACTCTGGCTGAAATTGACCGGAACTATTATGATGTCATTATTATGAACTATGCCAATGCCGATATGGTGGGGCATACTGGAGTGCTGGAGGCTGCTGTGGAAGCAATTAAGGTCCTGGACGAATGTCTGCAGCGGGTGGTGGATTTGGTGACCCGAAAGGGCGGGGTGGTAATAATGACAGCTGATCATGGTAATGCCGAAACCATGGTTTGCCCTGACACCGGATGCCCCCTGACCGCTCATACCACCAACAAGGTGCCGTTTATACTGGTGTCTGAAGAATATCAAGGCAGGTCCTTGCAAGAACATGGATCATTAAGGGATATAGCACCAACCATGCTGAGCTTGTTGGGGATCGCCATACCGGACGAGATGACCGGAACTTCCCTGATCAAGAAATAGAAAATAGAAAATAGACGCGGAAGACCGCGGACTATTATGATTTTCGCGGCTCAATTTCTTGAAAGGAAAAGTTTTAAAATTTTCACAAACTGAAGATCAAAACAACATTAAATTAACAAAGATCAGCGATAATTCATAATAAATCCATGAAAAGTGCCAAGGGAACAAGGGACGGTTCTCCTGTTTCTTAGCTTAAAAAAGATTGTTCATTAAAAGAGCGTCTGCGTAACTCATAAAAGTCCGCGCAGTCCGCGTCTAACCAAATGCCAAATAAAGAAGGGAGATATTACATTCATGAGTACTATTGTTGACGTATTTGCTCGCGAGGTTCTAGATTCCCGGGGGAATCCAACCGTGGAAGTGGAGGTGGTGCTGGAAGACGGTACAGTGGGAACCGCTATTGTTCCTTCAGGAGCTTCCACCGGGGCCCATGAAGCAGTGGAGTTGAGAGATGGCGATGCCGGCCGTTTCGGGGGCAAAGGGGTTCTCCAAGCCGTAAAGAATGTAAATGAAATTATCGCACCGGAAGTCATCGGTATGGAAGCTGTCCGCCAGGTTGATATAGACGCTTTGATGATAGATCTGGACGGAACCCCTAACAAGGGTAAACTGGGCGCCAATGCAATTCTAGGCGTGTCCCTGGCCACGGCCCGGGCGGCAGCGGCTTATCTGGATTTACCACTGTATCAATATATCGGCGGAGTTAACGCCAAAGAGATTCCGGTACCTATGATGAACATACTCAATGGCGGCAAGCACGCTGACAATAATGTGGATATCCAGGAATTTATGATCGTACCCTGCGGCGCTCCCAGCTTTCGAGAAGGTCTGCGCATGGGAGTCGAAGTCTATCACTCTTTAAAGAAAGTACTCTCTGGCAAGGGGATGGTTACTTCCGTAGGTGATGAGGGTGGTTTTGCCCCCAATCTTCCTTCCAATGAGGCTGCCCTGGATGTGATTCTGGAAGCTATAGATAAAGCCGGTTATGTCGCCGGCAAAGATATTTTCCTGGCAATTGACGTAGCTGCAACTGAACTCCTTAAGGATGGCAAATATCATTTGACCAGCAACAACCTGGTCCTGACCTCCGCGGAAATGGTTGAATTCTATGCCGGCTTGGCGGGCAAATATCCTTTAATCTCAATTGAAGACGGATTGGCGGAAGACGACTGGGAAGGCTGGAAATTGCTGACCGACCGGCTCGGTTCCAAAGTTCAGCTGATAGGCGACGATCTGTTTGTTACCAATCCGCAAAGACTGGCCCGGGGCATTAAAGAGGGGACCTGCAACAGCATTCTGATTAAGCTGAATCAGATCGGCACCTTGACTGAGACCTTGGACACGATTGAAATGGCCAAGAGAAAGGGCTATACCTGTGTAATATCTCATCGTTCCGGGGAAACTGAGGATTCAACCATGGCCGATGTGGCCGTAGCTGTAAACGCAGGCCAGATAAAGACCGGCGCTCCGGCGCGGACCGACCGCATTGCCAAATACAATCGTTTGCTGCGGATTGAGGAGGAACTTGATGTATTCGCAATTTACAGAGGCCAAGGGGTTTTTTATAATCTGGAACAATAGGGTTTGTTATTGAATACTCCGACAAATTTGTGTTAGAATATAATGCGGCTTAGAGAAGATGGACTGAAAGGAGGTTATTCAGTGGTTAAAATTATATTTCTTGTGCTGCAGGTCATTTGTGCTCTGGGTCTGATTTTTACCGTGCTGATGCAGGAAGGCAAGAGCGCCGGTTTATCTGGTTCCATAGCCGGAGGAGCCGACATGATTTTTGGCAAGAAAAAGGGTGTGGATGAACTGTTCTCCAAAATAACAGCTTATCTGGCCATCTTCTTTTTAATATTCACGTTGGTTTTGGCAATACTTAAGTAAGGGTAAAAATCAACTGTCTAACCGGTTTAGCCCCCGGGCTGTACCGTGCTACATAGAAAAATGTCGCTAAATTCGTGGTTATAGTATGAAGGCTATTATTTATAGAATTCATACTATTATATTGCCGGGGCTTAAGGTTAAGTCCAAAAACATAGTAAGGATGTGATCTGGTAAATGGAGTCTCTATTAAACCACAAAGTGATGAAGGCCATACGAGGAGGTCTGCTGGGCCTGGTATTAACTCTGCTTACCCCTGCCATGGCGGCAGCCAGCGAGGCAGACCTTAAAATTCCGAATCTGAGCCAAGACCAAAACACTATGCTTATTTACGGTATTGGGGTTTGCATACTGGGTATGTTTTTTGGTTTGTACCAGTACCTGAAAGTTAAGAAAATTCGCGCCCATCAATCCATGCTGGATGTAGCCAACATTATCTATGAGACCTGCAAGACTTATCTGGTGCAGCAGGGAAAATTTCTCATAATATTGTTTGTTTTCATAGGCGCTTGTATAGCCTTCTACTTCGGATTCCTGCAGGGGACCGGAATAGGTGGAGTTCTGTTCATCCTGATGTGGACCGTAATTGGTATTTTGGGATCCTACAGTGTAGCTTGGTATGGCATTCGTATGAACACTCTGGCCAACAGCCGGACAGCCTTTACCTCGCTGGAAAGAAAACCGCTTAAACTCTTGAACATCGCCCTTGATGCCGGAATGAGCATTGGCGTACTGCTGGTATGTGTTGAGCTTATTATGATGCTCATAATCCTGCTGTTTGTTCCCCGGGATCTGGCGGGAGCGAGCTTTATCGGTTTTGCGGTCGGTGAATCTCTGGGCGCCAGCGCCCTGCGTATTGCCGGCGGTATCTTTACCAAGATCGCTGATATCGGTTCCGACCTGATGAAAGTATTCTTCGGAATCAAAGAAGACGATCCGCGTAATCCGGGTGTTATCGCGGACTGCACCGGCGACAACGCCGGCGACAGTGTGGGACCGACCGCTGACGGATTTGAAACGTATGGTGTTACCGGCGTAGCGTTGGTATCATTCATTGTCTTGGCCGTCGGCCTGGTGCCTGGTATTACCGAGGCAACTAAAATAGCCCTGCAGACCACCCTGTTAACCTGGATATTTGTAATGCGCGTGCTGATGGTAATCACCTCAGTAGGCTCCTTCTATATTAACCGGGCTTTCAGCCAGGCCAAATACGGCAACAAAGATGATTTCGATTTCGAACAGCCCCTGAGCAGCTTGGTCTGGATTACCTCCATTCTGTCGATGATTGTCACCTTTGCCGTAAGTTATTACATGCTGGGACCGGGTTCACAAGCTCCGCAAGCCTTGCATAATCTATGGGCCGTGCTGGCGATTATCATCAGTTGCGGAACCCTGGGCGCAGCCCTGATTCCTGAGTTTACCAAGATATTTACCAGCCCGAAATCCATGCACGTAGCCGAGGTTGTTAAAGCCTCCCGTGAAGGCGGTCCTTCCCTTAACATTCTGTCAGGTTTGGTGGCCGGCAACTTCAGTTCATTCTGGATCGGGATGGTATTCCTGGCTCTCATGTTTGCGGCTTATTTTGCCAGCGGATATGGTTTAAGCGAGATTATGATTTATCCCTCCATATTTGCTTTCGGCCTGGTGGCTTTCGGCATGCTGGGAATGGGTCCTGTTACCATCGCGGTTGACAGTTACGGACCGGTTACTGACAATGCCCAGTCCATCTATGAACTCTCCCTGATTGAAGAAATCAAAGATGTGGATAAAGAAATCGAAAAAGAATTCGGCTTTAAACCCGACTTCGAAAAAGGCAAATACTATCTGGAAGCCAACGACGGCGCCGGCAATACCTTTAAAGCTACTGCCAAACCGGTGTTAATCGGTACCGCGGTGGTTGGCGCCACTACCATGATATTCTCGCTGATTCTGGTTATCCAGAGTGTTCTGGGGGTAAAACCCGAATCAATTCTGACCCTGTTAAACCCCTACTCGATTTTAGGCTTTATTGCCGGCGGTACCGTGATCTACTGGTTTACCGGCGCTTCTACCCAGGCCGTTACTACCGGAGCCTACCGGGCAGTTGAATATATCAAGAAGAATATACAGCTGGATGAAAATGCCAGTCAAAAAGCGTCTACCGAGAAATCAAAGGAAGTGGTAAAGATCTGCACCCAGTATGCCCAGTCCGGAATGTTTAATATCTTTATCGCGATATTCTCATTCGCCCTGGCCTTTGCGTGTCTGGCTGCCCCAGTAAGTACTGAAAATTCAGTAGCCCTGTTTGTTTCCTATCTGATTTCCATTGCCGTATTCGGCCTGTTCCAGGCGGTATTCATGGCCAATGCCGGTGGATGCTGGGACAACGCCAAGAAAGTGGTTGAAGTTGATCTGAATGAAAAAGGCACCCCGCTGCATGAAGCATCAGTAGTCGGAGATACCGTAGGTGACCCCTTCAAAGATACTTCATCGGTTGCCTTAAACCCGATTATCAAGTTTACGACCCTGTTCGGTTTGCTGGCCATGGAAATTGCTATTTCCGAGTCTTTCAGAAATGTTGCTCCCTATGTGGGCGTTGTTTTCCTGGTAATTGCCCTGTACTTTGTCTGGCGTTCTTTCTATCGGATGAGAATCCCCACCGTTTAGTAAATAGAGAACGATAGACGCTGACTAACGCTTACCTCCCCCTTATGGGGACTACTGATGTAAACTTCGTTTACTATTTAAGGTTGCGGGCGCGGATTTACGCAGAACAATTGTTGGGATTGGGATGTAGCATATTTAAGATGGTGCCCTGATTAGGTAAGTAGTTGGTTAAGAATAATAACAGATGTTCATGTAACCTCACGGCATTTATGGCTGTGAGGTTATATTTTTACTAAATAAGCAACTCGAGAAATGAACAGAGCTTTTCGGTTTTGTTGCTGCCATCGTATTGGGATAGATCGATTGGAATTATGCCGGTATTCTCAAGCAGAGTGGCAGTTATGGGGTCGGGTCTGAAAAGCAGGATATAAGACTGGGGAATACGGGTGTCCTTGATTCCCTGCATCATTTTACGGAGCTTGAACCACAAATAACGGACGTTGAAATCCGAAAAGCTGTACCCCATAAAAAGCAGGCTTTTACCCAAAGCGTCGGCACGAAGTTTAATGTCAATCGGGGTTACGAATTCAAGCCTTTCGTAATAGTCGGATTCGGTGAGAACAACCGAATCCTTTTGCCCCAGGGAGCCATGAAACTTGACGATCTGGGGGCAATTGGAACCGGCGGCGGCAATGATGTCTTCGGTGGTAACCACTATTTGGCAAGGAATATGCAAGTGGTTGTAACCCTGTTCAATTAAATGATCAAAGTTGGTAGTGTATACGATCGGCGCACCCATGCGGGCCAGCAAGAGGTGCGGCTTGGATTGGGCTATATCAATCGATTCGTAATTTAATAATTGATGAATTTGTTCAAGTACTTCGTCAATGTGACCGGCATTGATAATTTTCAGGTATTCGGCCCAGCGCAGCAGGTCCACTTCCCCGGCCGCCTCCAGTACGTTGTCAGTTTGGAAATGCCGTGCCAGCTTGTAAATTAAAGAACCAGCGCTGGGGCAGCCACAGCTTTCCGAAAAGCCTGCTCCAATAAAGGGGATAAGCCTGCGTTCCTGCAAACGGTTTAAAAGATCTGAAATAATATCTGCCATAGAGCCTCCAGAATAGTATTAATAATATAATGTACAGCTTTTTTATTTCGATTCCCACGGTACATCCATATTGAAATATAGCTGCTGCACGGTTAGACTATTATGTAAATAATAGCCATTCATTATGGTATGATTTAGATAATGAGGGAAAATATATGACCGAGATAAACCCGCAAGCGGAATCATTCCTGTTAACTGGACCGACAGACACTGCCTGCCTTTTTATACATGGATTTACCGCTTCACCCTCAGAGGTCTATCCGGTGGCTCGCCGGATATTTGAAGAGACCGGTTTCAGCGTGAGCGGGCCGCTTCTGCCCGGCCATGGCTGTACCCCCCGGGAGATGAACAAGACCTCCTGGAAAGATTGGTTTGTACGGGTAGAAGAGGAAATAGATTATCTTCAACGCAGGCATAAACGGGTGTTTGCAGCCGGTTTATCAATGGGAGGACTTTTGGGTCTGCATGCCGCCAGCCAAAGGGAAGGATTGGCAGGTCTGATTGTCATTAATCCCCCTATATTTATGAAATCTACCGGGATTATGACCCTGGCGCCGCTGCTGCGTATATTCCGCCCCTATTATCCGAAAAAAATGGACCAGGCGGCGGAGGAATTGGCTGACCAAGGGAGGTTTGCCTACCCGGTGCTGCCGGTCAAAGCCTTTCAGAGTATGCAAACTCTGCGGCAAGTGGTAATACGGGAGTTGCCTGGTTTGCATCTGCCCATCCTGGTGTTTCAATCCAGTCAGGATGATGCGGTTGAATCCCGTAGCGCTGTTTATATTAAAGAAAATGCCGCCCGGGCCCCGGTAACACTTATAGAACTGCAAAATTCCGGGCATATTGCTACCATGGGGCCGGAAAAGGAACTTATAGTCAAGGAAATAATAAATTTTATCGTATAAATAGTAGAGCCTGATTCTGTGTGGATCATTTAAATAAAATGGGAGGATTATCATGCAAAGGGAGGAAGCACTCAAACTGCTCAAAGAAAATGTCACAAGCGAGAATCTCATCAACCACTGTCTGGGGGTCGAAGCCATAATGCGAGGGCTGGCTGAACATCTGCACGAAGATGTGGATAAGTTCGGTTTGGCCGGGCTGCTGCACGATATTGATTGGGACATGACCTGTGATGATTTTCAAAATCACTCGCTGGTGGCTGCCAAAATGTTGGAGGAACACGGATTACCCGAGGATATTATCTACGCTGTCAAAGTGCATAATGAGGTGCATGGGCTGGAACGCAAAACCAGGTTGGATAAAACTCTGTTTGCGGCAGATCCGGTAAGTGGATTTATTACCGCTGCCGCTATGGTTCGGCCTGATAAAAAGCTGGAACAGATTGAACTGAAATCTTTAAAAAAGCGCTTTAAAGAAAAGGCTTTTGCCCGGGGCGCCAATCGTGAAACTATGAGTACCTGTGTTGAAATAGGTCTGGAACTGGACGAATTTTTGAATATTGGCCTGCAAAGCATGAAAAAGATTGCCGGTCAGATTGGTTTATAATACTGTCCCAATAACATACGGTAAACTATTTTATAATTGTAAGCCAACAGGCGGCACCCGGAATCTTCAGGCTCTAAACCGTGCTGTGGCGGCGTCTGCGTAATTAACTATGATAGAATTCTCCCTGTGAGCACCTCCCTGCCTTTAATGGGCGTTTCCGTCTCCCGCTATTGGGGAATACGGTTTCTGCCCAAAATTACCCCTGAAGAATAAAAAGTTTCGAGCCAAATTACTATTGCAGCTTTACTTCGGGCCAGCCCCTGGGTAAAAGTCTGCATAAAAACGGGTATACTACTATAACATACGTACCGGAAGGTGGACAGCATGATTAAGAGTGAAGATATACTTGATTATATGCGTCAGGAAAGCTACCGGCCATTGAGCTATTCCGAACTAATGGCTGTTTTTAAGCTGGATGTGGAAGATCAGGTGAGATTTGCCAAACTAATCGGACAGTTGGAGAAAGAGGGCGAAATACTAAAAACCCGTAAAGATAAATACGGTCTGCCGGAAAAGATGAACACCTGCCGCGGGATAATCAAGCTCAGCCAACGGGGTTACGGGATAATGCTGCCGGATCAGCCCGACAGTGAAGAGATCTTTATTTATGGCCGCAACCTGAATGGGGCAATGCATGAAGACCGGGTATTGGTAAGGATTCATCAGCGGGGAGGACCCAATCAACGCTCGGAAGGGGAGGTCATCCGGGCTATAACCCGTGCGCATTCGGAAATGGTGGGGACCTATGAAAAACGCCGGACCATGGCTCAGGTCATTCCCGACGACCCCCGTCAGATCTATCCGATCTATGTGAAAGCGGACAGCAAAATAAAACCGCGCAACGGCGACAAAGTACTGGTGCACATAACCGTTTGGCCTGACAAAAACCGGTACCCCCAGGGCAAAATTGTAGAGGTGTTTGGGCGCAAAGGTCTGCCCGGAGTGGATTTAAGAATAGTCATTAAAAAACATGGGCTGCGGGAGGTATTCCCGCCAAGTGTGATTGAGGAAGCCCTGCAGGTGGCCCGGCCGGTGACCAAAGCCGAAATAAACGGACGGCGTGATCTGCGCCGCCTGCGCATGGTGACCATTGACGGCGAGGACGCTAAGGACCTGGATGACGCGGTTTCCATCGCCAGGATCCAAGGCGGCTACCGACTCGGGGTCCATATAGCCGATGTCTCCCATTATGTAAGGGAAGACAGCAAGCTTGACCATGAAGCCTGTGAAAGAGGGACCAGTGTTTACCTGGTCAATCATGTGCTGCCTATGCTGCCGCCGGAGCTGTCCAACGGCATCTGCAGTCTCAACGCGGGAGAAGACCGCCTGGCCATGACCTGCATGATGGACATTGATACCTCCGGCAAGGTCAACAATTATGAGATATACCCGTCGGTTATCCATGTGGATCAGCGCATGACCTATACCGCGGTGAACCGTATCCTTAAAGACAATGACCCTGAATATATTGAACGCTACAGCTCCCTGGCCGAAGACTTTCGCCTGATGCAGGAACTGGCTGACATACTTCGGGCTGAGCGTATGGAACGGGGGGCCCTTGATTTTGATTTTCCCGAGCCCAAGGTTATAGTCGATGAAAACGACTTTCCGGTGGAGATAAAAATCCGGGAAAGTGGCCCCGGAGAAAGATTGATCGAGGACTTTATGATTAAAGCCAATGAAACCGTGGCTAAACATCTGTTTAAAAAAGATGTTCCGGTTCTTTATCGGGTGCATGAAAAACCCGAAGGTGATGCCCTAACCCGCTTGAGCAATGTGCTGGGGGTTTTTGGGCATAAGATCCAGGAAAGCCGGATAAACCCCAAGGCCTACCAACAATTGCTGGCTAAAATCAAAGGTACCCCAGGAGAAAATACCATCGCCTTGATGTTGCTACGCTCTATGAAGCATGCCCGCTATACCAACCAGGCACTGGGGCATTTCGGACTGGCCTCCAAATTCTACTGCCATTTTACCAGTCCGATCCGAAGATACCCGGACCTTATTGTTCACCGGGTGCTGAACCTCCAGTTGGCAGGCGCTTTAGCCGGCCGAAAAAGAGCTTCCTTGGAGAAGAAAATGGGCATTTACGGAGACCATTCTTCTCTGCAGGAAATAAAAGCGGAAGAAGCCGAACGCGATTTGGTGGATATCAAGAAATGCCAGTACATGCAGCAGTTCGTGGGTGAGGAATTTACCGGACGGATTTCTTCAGTTTTATCTTTTGGTTTCTTTGTTGAACTTCCCAATACGGTAGAAGGTCTGGTACATATATCCACCATCTCGGACGACTACTATGAGTTCAATGACCGCAACTACACCCTGTACGGCACCCATACCGGCCGCAGATATTCCATCGGCGATGAGGTGCGGGTCATATTGGTAAAAGTTGACGTCGACTCCGTCAAGATAGACTTCGAGCTGGCCTGGTATTAAAAACAGGCAAACTCCCGCACGGTTCGGCATTGACGGCTGTCAAGGGGACGGTTCGAGACCGCTGAAAAAGTACATATTTTGTCATCCTGAGGAGCCTAAGGCGACAAAGGATCTTATCAACAATACCGTAAGGTTGGCATTTATATGATTGCAAGATGTTTCGCTAACACTCAGAATGACACATTTAAGAGACTTCTTCAGTGGTCTCGGGCGGTTCTTCTGACAACTTTTCATAACAGTGTAATCCGTTGTTACATTAGTTAGTAAGATCGGGATTCTTGCCAACATTGACGGCATTTGGCGGCTGGGATATAATGATAGAGCCTAAATGTAATTTAACCCTGGCTTTGGAGGCGCAACGTGCCAAGGCGAGGGTTTGTTTTACTGACAGGTCTGGGTAATAAGTCCAAGCATCACTTATGGTCGTACCTTTTGAGGTGAAACAATGAAAAAGAAAAAAGGGTCTTTGCCGGTGGTAGAAAACCGCAAAGCCCGGCACGAATACCATATTCACGAAACCTATGAAGCCGGCCTGGCCCTGGTGGGGACTGAGGTGAAATCCCTGCGTCTGGGAAAAGGCAATCTTCAGGATGCCTATGCAGTAGTTAAATCCGGGGAAGTATGGGTTAATAACTTTAATATCAGCCCCTATGAGCAGGGCAACCAGTTTAACCATGAACCCAAGCGGCCTAAAAAGCTGCTGCTGCATAAAGCCGAGATTCGGCGCCTGCTGGCCCTGCAAAAGGAGAAGGGCTATACCCTGATTCCTTTGAAGATATTTTTTAAAAACGGCTTGGCCAAAATGGACCTGGCGGTGGCGACAGGTAAAAAGCTGTATGATAAGCGTCAGGATATAGCCGAGCGCGATTCCCGCCGGGACATGGAAAGAGCCATAAAAAATAAAGGCCGGGACGATTAAGGTAAACAACAATTAATGTGGATGAATATTACAGATAAACAAGCACCAAAAATGTGATATACTTTTAGCGTATCATTGGATATACTCTGTAAACTGCAGTTCACTTAATAAGGGGGCGCAATGGTTTCGACGGGGGATAAGATGGGTTGAGAAGCGAGCCGAGTTGCCGCCAGCTCGTTAAAACGGTGGAAAAACAATAACTGCAGAAGATAATTACGCTTTAGCAGCCTAAGGGCTGCTCGTCCGGCTAGCTGTCCTCGCGGGTTAGTGCAGGGCGTCACTTAGTGAGGGTACCCTTAAGCCTTTCTCCCTGAGGGGCTTTATGGGGAAATCAATCGGGGATAGCTTAAGGAAGCCTGCTCGTGGGCGTCCGGATGGCGAAACCCAAATCACGAACTGCGCTCGGAGATGCTCTGCTGGTCTTTCTTGCGGACGGGGGTTCGACTCCCCCCGCCTCCACCAGATTATCTACCATCTAATGATAAAAAGGATTTTATCGGTGGGTGGTTTTATTTTGCCTGAAAAGCGGGTATTAAAGCCGTTTCTGCGTTTTAGCGGAGTGGCTTTCTCGATTTCTGGTGGGTTATTCTCTTTTGATAAGGGGAAATCCTTCCACTTATTGTCATCGCGCCTGGAGGTAATCGTTGAACTTTAGCAGGGTGTGTGCAAAGGGGGTGTGCATTTTCCGGAGGGGTGTGCAAACAGTCAAGCCCGGTCATTGGAAAAGAAAAAGCCTACAAAGCCGAAGCCCTGCACGCTTTTTTAGGATTCCTTTAAAGCACCTATCATACTTCCGTGCCATCTTTAAAGCGAAAGTGCAACTTGACGTCCTTGGTGACAGTGACTGTATCGACTGCTACCGCCCAAAGTCGCTCGTCAAACTCCTCGACCACGGACGGGCTGCTTTCCAGTTCGCGGATGAAGGTTCCAAGTGATAAGCTTTTAGCCTGCCGCTCTCGCTTTATTTCTTCTAATTGGTTGAAACGTTCCGTTGCTTTACGGTGGCGTTCCCAATAGCGGTTGTTGCGTTCATTAAACTCGTCCTGGTTTTGGGCGATACGGGCGTTCTCATAAACGGCCTTTCGCAACAATTCAGCTACCACATCGATTTCCCGCTGGAGTTCTTTTAGTTCAGCATCAATCTCTGTGCAGTTGCATAAGACTTCTTGGGCAAGGCGGCAGTTGGCGAGTATTTCATCGCGGTTGCCAATCAGCATGTTAAATGCCGTCAGAAATCGTTGCTTTATATCATCTTCAGTAACGTGCGGTGTTTGGCATGGTTTATCCCAGTTATATTTGTTATTACACCGCCATACCGTGCGCCGGTATTTTGTATTTGAACCCCAGACCTTGGAACCGTAAAAACCGCCGCATTCGCCGCAAATTATCTTTGCTGAGAAAGGGCTGTGGCAACTGACTGGCCTACCGATTTTTTTACGCCGTTCCATTTCAAGCTGCACCGCATCAAATTCGTCCGGCTCAATAATGGCAGGATGGCTATTCTGCACATAGTATTGAGGAACTTCACCCTCGTTGACTTTGGTAGTTTTGGTGAGAAAATCCACCGTGAAGCTTTTTTGCAGCAGAGCATCACCCTTGTATTTCTCGTTGGTCAGAATGCTTATCACTGTCGCCACTTGCCAGGTTTTTTTCCCGGCTGGAGATGGGATGCCCAGATTGCCAAGATGCTTGGCGATGGCTGAAGGCGTTTTACCCTCAAGAAACATTCTGTAAATCAGCCGCACTGTTTCCGCTTCCTTTTCTACGATTTTAGGTAAACCATCCTCACCCTTTTCGTAGCCAAGGAAATGACGATAAGGCATGCTTACTTTCCCATCAGCCATACGTTTGCGTTGGCCCCAGGTTACATTTTCAGAAATTGAACGGCTTTCTTCCTGCGCCAGGCTGGACATAATGGTGATTAAAAGCTCCCCCTTACTGTCCAGCGTGTAAATGTTCTCCTTTTCGAAATAAACCTCAACGCCTTTTTCTTTTAGCTGGCGAACCGTAACCAGAGAGTCAACTGTATTTCTCGCAAAGCGGCTGACTGATTTAGTAACAATCAGATCGATTTTACCGTCCAGTGCGTCGGCAACCATCTGCTTAAACCCATCGCGCTTTTTGGTATTAGTGGCACTGATACCTTCATCGGTGTAGATTCCGGCAAATATCCAATCAGCACGTTCGTTGATGTACTTGGTGTAGTAGTCTACCTGGGCTTCGTAGCTGGTAAGCTGTTCCTCAGAATCTGTTGAAACGCGGGCATATGCAGCTACTCTTTTTCTTGTGGCCACACCAGTCGTTTCTGGCGCAAAGCGGTTTATGGTTGGTGGTATAACAGTAACGGCTCGAGCTGGTTTCACTTCAAATCTCCCCTTTGGTAGGCAAGCGCCCTTTCCCGCGCCTGCTGTTTCTTTTTGTCGTCCCAGCTTGATTTGCGTGACCGGTCTTGCCAAGTGGCTTCAACTTCATGACCGTCTTGAAAAATATAAATTACCTTATTTGCTTGCGGCACCTGCACTTGCTTGATCTGGGATCGGAAAACTACTTCATCAAATTCCGGCAGGCCCAACACTTCAGCGGTCAGCGAAATTAGGATTGGTTCCGGGATTTGCTTCGCTGGGCAGACGTCCTTGCCGTAATTGACGAAGGTGGAACAGTTCCACGCTGCATGCCCCTTGTAGGTTACCCGCCGATAGTTCTTGCCGCAGCGAGGGCAGAAGATTAAGCCTGAAAATGGGTAACGGTTGGCCGGGTTTTGCCTGACATTTCTGTTCTCCCGGCGTAGAGCCATGATTTCCTGCGCCATTTGAAAGGTGAGAGGGTCTATAATCGGCTGATGTGTTCCTTCGGCATAGTACTTTGGCAGGGTTCCCCGGTTATAAACCAGCTTCTTTGACAAGTGGTCGGCTACATACTTTTTCTGAAGCAGCGCGTTGCCAGAATATTTCTCGTTATTTAGGATGGCTAGGACTCGCTTTGCTGTCCACTGTCTGCCGCTGAACGTTCGAGCACCCATTTCCCGCAGCCTGGCAGCAATCCGATCGCATCCCAGGCCTTTAATGTAATCGGCGTAGATCATTCGAACGATTTCGGCCTGTTCCTGATCGATTTCAATTTGACCATTGTTGATCCGATACCCGTACATGAAACGCAGGTTTACAATCTCACCTTGCTGGAACCGCTTGCGAATCCTCCACTTACAGTTCTCACTAACCGAACGGCTTTCCTCCTGAGCATAGGATGCCAGGATGGTTAGCATGAGTTCGCCATCCCCGCTCATGGAGTGAATATTCTGCTCCTCAAAATAAACGTCAACACCGAGCAGTTTTAGTTCCCGCACTGTTTCAAGAAGTGTTACCGTGTTGCGGGCAAAGCGTGATATCGATTTTGTAATGATCAGGTCAATCTTGCCATCCTTGCAGTCAGCAATTAGACGCTGAAATTCCGGGCGAGTGTCTTTGGTTCCTGTCAGTGCCTCATCGGCGTATACACCAGCATATTCCCAATCCGAGCGCTGCTGAATGAGTTTGCTGTAGTAGCTGACTTGAGCTGCCAGAGATTGTAACATCACATCTTTTCCGGATGATACGCGGGCATAGGCGGCAACCCGTAATCTAGCAGGAATTGGTGGCACCGAAGGGGATATTTTCGTAACTATCTTTTCCATAATGACCTCCTTTCGCTATGACATATTCGCTCCAAAAGCCCATATTATCAAGTGTTTTGGCGATATATGCTGCGCTCGGAAAGCCCGTATTTTTGAGCGATAGTTGCCTCAATTTTAATCAATTCATCTTCTCGGATAATGCCTGCTGCAAGCCATCTCTTTAAAACTGCCATAGTGGCTGTATAGTAGATGACTGCTAATGCCTTACTACTCATGCCGCACCGCCTTCGACCTGCCGTAGCAAGCGCGGGAGCAGTATTTGCGCTCTCGTTTGCCATACGCTTCAAAGGACTGGCCACAAGTCTGACAGGTAAATGACCGGATGGTTTTGTGGTTAACGTCCTCTGGATGGGCATTCCACCACGCCATACGGCACTTGTCCGAACAGAACCTTTTCTGCTTCTTCCCGATGGTCTGATTAAGCGGCACTCCGCACTGGCAGCAAAATGTACCGTCCACAGAGTCAGACATTATAGTAGCATTTCCGCCCAGATTGTTTCTGCGACAGTAAGACTTCACCGTGTTTATCGATAAACCTAAGGTATCGGCTATTTTGGTGTAACTCTTACCTTCGGCGCGAAGAAGAGCAATCCGCTCTTTTTGCAAGCCGTTCATATCGGTTCCTCCCTTCGAAGGGCATGAATCGTTCCCTCACAATCCACAGGACAACGAAGGGCGGTTTGAGTACCAGTAGCTTAGGGTTAAAGCAAAAAATGCCGGGTGAAATCAATCACCCGGCGATTTGGAGTCAGTTATTAGGTTTTATTAAAGAAGTAAAAGCCAGAGCTAATGCTTCAAGGATAGTTCTTTTAGGTAATAATCGTTAAGGTTATAGGGATGAAATGTACTCGGCCATTCTTTCAATCAGCATCCCGGCGTATTCGCCATTTACGCTCTGGCCTTTTCTTGCATTTTGCAACCAATATTCAGGGGTTTTAAGTATGCCGTTTCTTACCAACACCTCCAAAGCTCCTTCCAGACCATTCTGGTTTTCTTCTATGTATGCTAACCCCAGTTGGGAAAGGATAGCGCCAGAAACTGCTTTGACAATTTCATCTCTCTTGGCATCAAACAGTGCATTATCTTGGCTGTTATCAATAAAGCCGATTTCAATTAGAACTGCAGGAGCCTTGGTTTCTCTTAAGACTTGATAATTAGCAGTTTTAACCCCCCGGTTTGTAAAGCCTACCCCCACCAGGAAGCTTTGAATTTTTTCTGCCAGCCCCTTTGACTTGGCTCCCGGATTTAAATAAGTGTAAGTTTCTACACCGGCAGCCGCCTCCGGTTTAAAAGCATTACGGTGAAAGGATATGAAGTAATCAAAGCTGCCCTTGTTTTCAAAATCACATCTAGCTTTCAGGCTTACACTAACATCAGCCGTCCTGGTCTCATCGATGATTACTCCATGGCGTCTCAACACTGCTGCCACGGCCCGACCTAGGCTCAGCACATCATCGGCTTCTTTTCTTCCTTTATATACTGCGCCCGGGTCATTGCCGCCATGTCCGTAGTCAAAACATAACCTAGCCATTAATCTTTTCCTCCTTATTTAGTTGGTCCAAAACCAGTTTGAGTTTCTCCGGAATAGGTAGGCCGATCTTGGCTGCATTTTCCAGAATACTAATCCCTTCGTTGGATAAGTAGAAGAAGATGACCGCGGTACGGACAGCGCTACCGTTTGTTATTACCTGGGTGTCGATAATGTGGCCCACTGCCACCAGGGCAAAAATCAGCACCTTCTTAAAGATGCCCCTGGCACCGACCTCGCTGGAAAGGCGTTTTTCCAGTATGGCCAACATGACGCCGGTCAGGTAATCGATAACTACAAAGGTAATCAGCGCGTATAAAAAGCCGTCCCAGCCTCCCAAGACCCAGCCCAGCCAGCCGCCAAAGGCTGTTAAGGCGATTTGAAATGAGCTTTTCATTGTTAGTCCTCCTTTTAAAATTGGTAATAAAAAAGAGCCCCAAGGCCCATTCTGAAAAATAACTTAAGCTGCCGATTATTCGATAGCTGATGTAATCCTGCCTGACACTTCCTTTTGTATATCAGTTGGCACCTGATCAATGGTTCTCCTTCCTGCCAGCACCAATTCAGCCATCAAATCAGTGCTGACCGTGCTGGGATTTGCCTCCGAAAGTTTGGCTACAGCCTCCATCAGTACCAGGGTGTAATGTTCCAACCTGGCAACTTTCTCATCCAGCGTGATATTACTGCTGCCGTTTACTCTACCCAGCCATTCGGCAGTGGGCTTTAGCTCCAAATGACAGCCTTCTTTAGCAATAACCCGCATAGCTTCATAATTGGATAAATTAAGTTCAGGGTCATGGACAAAGATATAGTCCTGTCCCGTAGCCAGCACCGGTTCAGTCTCAGATGCTTGCACTACTAAACCGTCGTTCTTGTTATATACTAAAAACAATAAGTCTGCCTCCCTTCGTTAATACCTGTAGATTTCCAGCTTGCCTACCATAGATCCGCCGCCCCCGCTGGAAACAGAAAAATATATGGTGACGGATAGGGAAGAGCGAAAAGGGATAGCTAAATTGGCTCTGCTGTCAATTACGTTGAGTTTCCCCGTTGAATCAGCAAACAAAAAAACATCAGATGCTCCCCAGGCTACACTACCATTCACAGAACCAAAGGCAGGTAGGGCCATTCCGTCAATCGTGACGGTAGCCCGGCATTTACTGGTCCATGAGGACGAACCGCTGGCTTGTATATATATGTTTTGCAATATGCCTGCACCATTATAGGAAATGGTTACACTTTGTTCAGTACTGCCCCAACTGCTAGTATTTGACGATATAGTGTTTAATTGCATGATGGTGTAGTTCTTTATATAGTTTTGCAATACTTCTTTAAGGTTGCCGATTTTGGCATGCAAGCTACCCGCCGGATCATCGGCATCGGTCCTTACTCCGACCTGCCTGCGGATAAAAGCCAGAATCTCTTCTGAACCAAACATTACACCACCCCCCGTTTTAATATCTCGCCTGACCATTGATAAGTCTTGATCTGTCTGACCCCACCTATAAAACCCGAAGCAGGGGGCAGGTACCGATAGGCTTTGGCGATTAGATCGCCGTCCCATATAAGCCAGGTAACGGCGTTGTAGCCATAGATGCCATGCAAAAGGTTGCCCGTTTCCCCGTTATATACCTCGAAGTGGATAGCATTCTCCGCTGTCCAGGCTCCGCTGTTTCCCGCTCTTTTGTAAGTGGGGTATAAGGAGTCTTGTATGGTTTCCCCATGCAGGTGGAAATGGTCATCAGCATCCCCGGCTTTTTTAATGATCAGCCAATAGTAAGCGCCGCTCACCGAGTCCGTTATATCTATAGGGATGCTGAAATATTTCTTGCTGGTGGGAATAAACTCTTTGGGCAACACCATGTATCTGAGCAACGAACCCGCTGTTGAACCGTCCGGATTAAAGCCATCTCGAAGTTCGACCAAGAGATCAGCCCCCTGACCATGCTTGATAATTTCAAAGGTCACTCTCGCGATAGCGGCAGCGGCATCGGCTTTAAAACGCACCGCATGGTCATAACCGGCACAGTCAAATTCAGCAATGCCCGCTCCGGTTTTGCCATCAAAAGCGGTGCCTTCATAAATATGCGAGAATTCCTGCATAATAACCCAGGCGTTGGCCAGGTTTTCGTCGATGACCGTTTGGCCGCTTTCGGCTGCGAACAGCATGTAAACCACCTCCTACTGCAAAGTCAACCTGCATTCCACTGTTAAAATCATCTGATTTTCCTTGCCCCATGGCACTTTTAAGAGGTTAAACATAATGCCGGAGCCAGGAGCGTCGCTGGCGTCGGTAAATATACAGGTCTTTTGGTGCTGCCCGTTGCCTTCTCCAGACAAGAGTACCGTCCTGAAGCGGATCATGTTGCCGGACTGGGTCACCACCGATACTGCCTTGCGGTAAACTTCGGATATGGTATCCCCTTCGGCCGTATCATCACCAATAACGAGATAGGGGCTGGAAAGCCCGGCCAGCTTCTGGGCGGCTATATTTAAACCTGCGCTGGTAACATAGTTCTTTAAAGGGCCGATAACTTTGCCGTCCCCGTATTCCAAATACCATTCTGATTTAAGGCTGATCGTGTCTTTCATGTCACACCACCCCATACTGGCCTAATACCACCGTCAGGCCAACCAGCAAGTCGGCTTCATCTGGCGATTTGTAGTTAAAGACCTGCACGTTCGCTTTTTGATAGGCTCTGAATTTGATAAAGCCCGGGAAAGGTACCGTTACAGCTTTAGAAATGTCCACATCCGCCCAGTCACTCCACTGGCTGCCGTCGGTACTTGTCGATATCTGCAACCCCCGGGGCAGTGACATGGCCTGAGTTTGGGGATAAATGCGGGCCAGGCTGCCAATGGTGGGTACGGCTTGGCTTTCCGGTTGCGGGATGTGTTCAAGCCCCCACTTGTGCATTTCCCAAATCATAGACATAGCCCAACCCCCTATGCGACATCCTCAGCCGTAATCACCGCCAGTATTGACCATAGGCCGACAGTGGTGTTGGTTATCTGTTTGATGCTGAAACCTTCCCCCGGTCGTATACATAGAGGTTTGACATCCAGTCCCCGGGGGATCATATTGAAATCCAGCAAAGGAGTGGCATTAAGGGTCAGGGGTATTTCATCGTTATTAAGAGTCACCGGCCACAGCAAGGCCCCTTCGGCAATGGTGGCTCCGGTGGCAATATGAATTGCCGCTGTCAGATTAACATCCGCAGTGTCAGCTTTTTGCGGAGTTATAACCGTACCACCGCTCTGGCTGGTGGTACGCATAAAATCCAGTTCCACCCCTACGCCGGTAACCGATGTCAGTGACATGTTGACAATGGACAGCCGGGGTACCCGGATTAAATACCCGCTGCCCGCATCGTTATATATGGAAAATAAGTGCTTGTTCTGTGCCAGGGCCACGCTGGGCGCTAAACAATAAAAGGTAGGAAGACCCTGCAGGGCCACATATTGCTCATAGCCCGCCGTGCCTTCAATCGCCCGGTAGCGAGCGTTTAGCTTTTTGCCGGTGCTGTCGGGCGGGACTTGAATATATCCGCCAGCCATTATATCAACCTCCTATCATCACCGCGCTGCTTGCACAGCTCTCGACCAGCCAGGGCCGGTTTCTGCCCGTTGTAAGCAGCGCGTCTTTTATCGCGATGGCTTCAATTCCATAAACGAACTTATGGATCAGTTTGGTGTCGTTCATTTTTTTCTTCTGCTGGGCGGAGACCAGGGCTTTTAGAAAATCGGCTATCCCTAAGAGCCGCCCGCCGTATTCTATGGTGTATATCCAAAGACCAGCTTCACTTAAGGAGATGGTCACTTTTTGTACCAGGAAAACTGCGTTCACACCTCTTTCAGGAAGCTCAATGCTTACTAACTGTCCCGGTTCCCATCCCGGCACTGCGGTGATGAAACTGCCGCTGGTCTTTGGATTGGCCCACTGTCTAAGGTCGGCGTTTCCGGCCGCTTCAGCCGCTTCAATGGTAATCAGGGTATCGTCTTTGATATAGTGCTCATACACCCCGTCGCCGCCTTCCAGGGCGGCAATTAAAGCCTGGCTGGCCAAATCATCTACTACGGTAATGACATCAATACTCTGCCGGGCGGTAAGCGCCATGGTCACGCCACTCCCGGGCGTATCAGTATCAGCTGAACAGCGCAGGTAGCCGTCGCCGAGGTTTACCAGATAATCCTTGGCATCTTCTTCATCCACACCCTCAACACCGACGTTTTTCACTGTACCGCCCACCTGCAAGCTACATTCATTAGGAACCCAGGGGAGCCCCCATATACGAGCCGCACCGTCTGCTTTCCACTCGATAGTCTGTGGGTCGGACAGCATGCTGCCGCCCAGGACATATATGCGGTTGCGCAGTCCCTGGTGGTCGATACTTACCTTGAAATTGCTAAACCGGCCCCCGGGCCGCAGGGTCATGGGGGCAACGGTGCCCATTTGGGCAGGATCAAAAAAATGGACCACCTTGTAGTAGTCCACATACCACTGCCAGCCGATATAGTCGCACAGCCATTTCATACATTCCGACGGCATTTTGTAGTTGAATTCGGTGCCGGTAGATTCAATTACCGGTGCGCCGCTGGCTACTCCCTGAGCAGAAAATCCCGGACAGTATTTAAGCAAGATATCGCGTACAATGGCGTCAGCGCCCCAGTTCAGGTAGCTTTCCACCACCAGCTTTTTATCCATCTGCAGGGTATAGTCTTGGCAGTCCACTTTCCATACCAGCGGAGCCTTATAGTTCACCAGTTCCACCCGGTCGATGATCCCGGCAAAGAGCCGGGGTTCTGTAAGGTCGCTATCCTCGATGATGACCTCACTGCCCTCAAGAGGTTTTGCTCCCTTAACCGCAAAGGAGCAGCTGTCTGCCTGACTGGTAAGGATTTGGCTGATATTAAGGCTCCCCCGGCGATAGTCCGGCCAGCGCTCCATCCCGGCAATCTGAAGGCTTTTAGCCACTGAAGCGCACCCCCTTGGCCAAGAGCGTCCGGTAAATCTGCTCGCCCGCGTCACCAGTGCCGCCATTGACCGTTATATTGATCCGGTTGATGGTGGTCGAGCTGTTATTGGTTGCATTTGTGGCAACCGTACCCAGGGCTAAAGGGGCAACTCCTGCTAAAGCACTTTTAAAGTCAAGATCCCTTAAATTGTTTTTTAAGCTGCTGTAGGCAGCCGTAATATCAGCCACCCCGATTTTTATTTTGTCTACTAAAGAGGGGGAATTGCGCTGATTGGGGTCCATACCGGAACCCATGATGCTTCGCACTTCATCCATGACACTTTGCAAGGCGCTCATCCTCGACCTTATGCCCCGGATTAACTCACTCATGGCCTGGATGCCGTACCCGGCCGATTTCTTGACTATTTCCTCATACTTCTTTTCGATGGTGGCGATGGTTTCGGCGGCGTTCTTTTTAATTTCGCCGTTCTTTTCCTCCCAGGCCTTTTTGTACTTGGCCAGTTCCTCATCGGCCTTGGCTTTCATTTCCATGAGTTTGTTCTGCATTTCGATAGTCTGCTGGGCCAGTTGATTCTGGGTTTCCAGTCTGATCTCGCTTAAGCGCTGGCCTAGATCAACCCGGGCTTGGCGCATTTCGATATTGGCTTCCGCCCGGGCCTGGGCGTTTTTGGTTTTCCAAAGGTTCACATATTTATTAAGCTCATCGGTTGTCAAGGTATTTAGAGCCGCGACCTGGGGAGCCGCCTTGACCCCCATCTGCCTAAGTTCGTCAATCAGCCCCGCGTCAACCCCTTTGGCGGCCAGTGACTTTAAGTTGGCCTGCCAGCTGTCGAACTCTTGAACCTGGTCCTCCAGATTGCCAAGCAAGGACTTGCCCGATACTTTTTGCGGTTTTACTTCCTCAAAAAGCCCAATTTGGTTTTTGATGGACTCCACCTTGGCCGCATAGCTCTGCTCAAAAGCTTCGATGGCTTGGGTTTCTTTCTCCAGGCCGGCCGCCGTAATAGCGGCTAATTTATCTGACAGTTCCTGCTGCAAAGCTATTTCATCCCGGGCCAGTTTGCTTTTGACTTCCCGGCACTGGTCGGCGTACTCTTTTTCCGCTGCCAGCAGCTTGGCGTTGGTTTCATTCGCTATCTTATCCAGGTTATTTCGCATATCGACGAGAGTGGCAATAATGTCAGATACCGAGCCTTCTACATAGGACAGTCCTTCTTGCATGCCGGTGCTCAAGCCTTCGCTGATATTAAGGCCATATTCGCGCATCACCTGGGAGGGGGAGCGGATGGAGAGGGCTTCTTTGATTTTGTTTTTTACCGTTTCGGCAACTTCTCTGGCAATCTCCCTGACTTTCTCAATCCGGCCTTTAATCCCGTCGATCAAACCCTGAATAATATGAGTTCCTATTTCCAGCAGCGTATTGTGCAGGGTTCTTAGACCCTCGAAAGCGTTGACCACCACTGTCTTAATCCCATTCCACAGGGAGATAAAAATGTTTTTGATATGCTCCCAAGCCCCTTGCCAGTCTCCTTGCAAAACGTCCAGGAAAAAGCCGAAGGCGTTTACAATCACTTCCGCTGCAGTCTGAAATACAGCCTTGATAATGTTCCAGATATTGGTGAATACTGCAGTAATCTCTTTACCCCAATTGTCCCAGAACACTTTAATGGCGGTTCCGGCTTTGGCGATAATGCTCCCAATATCCGCCCAGATCTCCTTGACTGTGTTACGAAATCCCTCATTGTTTTGCCAAAGCTCCTTGACGGCTAAGACCAGCCCGGCAATAACGGCTGCGGCGATGCCAATAGGACCGGTTAAGGCGGTAAAAGCCGCCCCCAAGGCTGCGGTAACCCCACCGGCGCTGGCGATGGCGGCCGCAGCTGTACTGACCACACCGGAGATGGCCCCGGCGGCGGTGACCAGCTGGCCGATAATCAGGACAAGCGGGCCTATGGCGGCGGCCACCCCGGCCACAACCAGAATGGTTTTTTGGGCGCGGGGACTTAAATTCCCGAATCTTTGCACCAGTTCGTTTAAATGCTGGATTAATGGGGTTATAACCGGCAGGATATGCTGTCCCATGGTAGCCCCTAGCTCTTTTATGCTTTCGGAGAAAACCCGCATCTGGTTAGCCGTTCCCGCCCCGGTTCTCTCGAAATCCCCCTGGGCGTTCTTGGTCATGGCCAGAACATAGTTGTACCTGAGCTGGGTCTGCTCCGCCTGGTTCATATCCTGGATCTTCTTTTTAATCCCCTGGCTGTAGGCGTATTCCTGCAGGTTGGCCTGGGTCATAACAATGCCTAATTCTTTCAAAGATTCGGTCTCGCCGGTAAATACCGACTTTAAAGCGGTATCCGCTATGTCGATGCTGATGTTCTTAAAACTGGACAGATCTCCGGCCAAACCCACCAGGGTTTTGCTCATTTCTTCTGCCTGCGCAGTGTTAAGCCCCAAGCTGGTAGCCATGTCCCCGTAGGTAGCAGCCATATCCAGGGCAGTGCCCCTAGCGATGCCATAGCGTTCCAGGGTGGTATCGCTCCAGTTCTTAACACCTTCAGCGTTATCCTGAAAGGCTACTTCCACCTTGTTTAGAGCTTCATTGGTATCTGAGGCTAGTTTCACCGCTGCGGTTCCGGCGGCTGCAAGCGGTGCGGTAACCGCTAGGGACATTCCCTGACCGGCACTGGTGATGCTGCTGCCCGCTGCTTTTAATTTCTGGCTGGCTTCTTCGGCCTTTTTAGAGAGCTTGGTCCAGGCGGAAGCTTGCAGTTCCAGTTCCTTGACCGTATTTTTTAGGGAGTGTTCCATATTGGCCAGAACCTTTTCGGCCTGCAGCATTTTGATCCGCAGTTTTTCCACCGCCACCGTATCCTGCTCAGTGCTGCCCGCCGCTTTGTCATAAGCATCTTTTAAGGCGGCAACTTTCTGCCTTTGCACCTCAGCCTGCTTGTTTAAGTATTCAACTTTTAATTTAAGTTGGTCGGCGGCGCTACCCATATCACCCATCTTGGCGGCCGCTGCCTGAAATTCAGCCCTAGCCAGCTTAAGCGACTGATCCAATTCTTTCATGCCCTGATTAAAGCCGGTGTTGTCCAGGCCGACTTTGACCAGCAGTTCACCGATGGTTTCTGCCAATTGTCCTCACCACCTTACCAAATATCATCAATGTACCCGCTAGGATTGTTTTCAGCTTCGTTAACTACAGAGCCAACAATGAGCAGATCCCAGAACATATCGAGCGTCATGGCGTCAATCTGTTCCGGGAGCCAGTGGTAGCTTTGGGCCAGGCTTAAATAGAAATACACCACCATTTGATAAGCCGACAGATGGCTTAGGTCAGGTCCGTCGGCGGGATTTACTTTGGGAGTTCTGCCATCTTGCGGCTGACTGCCTCGGCCACCCAACTGGCAATCTGGTAAAAGAGAGGGACAAACTGATCCAGGTCCAGTTCTTCTTCAATAACCTCAGCGCTTATTTCCGGGTGATTAAAGGCACTAGCGATCAAGCGTTCCATCTCGCTTAGAGCTTCCTCATCGCCTTGCTCTTTATCGCCGAATTTATCTTTGAATTTGGTTACTTCGCGCCACAGTTTGACCTTGGGCGGGGGTGCGGTGTATGTCTTTCCTTTAAGAGTAATCTTGGGGTTCTCCATCGATATCCCTCCCTGTGTGATAGCGGTACAAAAACCGCCCCGATTGACTTAAACAGCAGTGGTGAAGCTGCCGATTGAGGCAACAGCCAGGTTTTGGCCGCAAATATCCCTGACACCCTGCGTGCATACCATGATGTAATCCGCGCCCGGGGCCAAATTGCTGGCCGGATTGAAAGTAACCACCTTGTGTTCTGAATCGGTACTAAGGACTCCGGCAACTAAGGACCCATCATCAGCCTTTAATAAGATAAAATTGGCGGCGGTTACATCGGTAGCCTGGATGGCGTTGGCAAAGGTCCAGGTCAGGTTAGCGTCTGCCGCCACTCCGCTGGAACCATCTACCGGACTTATTGTCACCGTCAATGGACCGGGGGCCGCCCCGTCCACCGCCGTAAACCAATTTGTGCCGGTTGAAGCTGTCCAATCGGGATGATCCTCATCGCCGATCTTCTGCCAGGCGTTGTCAAAGTTGCGTTTAATAAATGTCCCCTTGATTTTGGGGGTCTGAAATTTGGGCTTATCCTCCGCGGTCTGGTACTCCTGCTCCTGCAGAGCGAATTTCCCTTTATACAGCCATACATAGCGGTAGCTGCCGTTGCTCTTTTTGGACTTGAATCCCAAAGCCACATAGGGCGCAGTGTCAGTTGACTTCTTGACCAGCACCCCGCCGGTGACACTGTGTCCCAAAAGGACCGCTTGGGTGTTTAAGTCAATGTCTTTAGTCTCAAACTCCACATCGATTTCTCCCAGCGAGGTGACGGTTTCATCAGGCCCGTCGTCACAGTACAGGGTTTCTGTGTTGCTTTTGGGACTTATTTTGGCGTTGATAGCCCCGGCTATGGCCACCGGGCTGTTATATGTCGCTGCTAAAGGCGTATCGCTGGTAAGAACCGCGTAATACAGGCTGTTTAAGCCTACTTGTACTCCTGCCATTTTCTAACCTCCTTCAACTTCCCGCTCAGTCACATACCTGAGCGCTTTGTGAAATATTTTCGTATCGTCTTCATAAAGATCCGTGCTACCAGTTCTTTTAAAGCCTAAATATTTCATGGTTTTGTCTACCTCGGCGGCAATAGGGGAGGTGCTGGCTGCTTTTACCCACACATCCACTTGCACGTGCACCTCAGCCATAAAAGCAGTGTTGTCTGCCCAGGCGGAATCGAAATTAGTTAACTCAAACAATGTAATATATTTATCTAAGCCCTCCGGCGCTTTCAACTGGTAGATATGAGGCCCACCCAATAAAGCCAGTAAATCGGTATTTTCCTCCAAAGCCGCCAGGACTTCGGGTTTGACATTGATCATAGGTCAAGCCCCGCTTTCAAGGTCTGCCTGATGGTTTCCAGCACCTGTTTTTTGCTTTCGGCTTGGGCCGGACCCATAAAAGGGCGGGCGGTCATCTTGGAGGTGCCGTACTCCAGAAATTTGCCATAAAAAAAGGGAGCCGTTGGCCCCACCTCCACGTATTTGCCGTTTTCATCCTGCTTTGGTTCGCAAATCACGATATTGTCGGCCAGATGCTCCTTAGCCTCTAAACTGCGCGGCGCTTTTTGGCTAGCCTTTTCCTGGACGACCTTGGCACCGGCATAGAGGGCCTGGTTCTCTACCGGAGCGGCTCTTTGCCCCAGTTCCTTTAGCCTATCTAAAATCTCGTCCATACCTTCCAGAGTCAGATTACCCGCCACCGGGGATCACCTCCTTGCACATCAGTTCGATTATGCGGTGCCGCTCATCCTTATCGATTACCGACAGAATTTGAAATACCCGGGAGCCATATAATACCCGCATGGAAGTAGTTATCCCGGTTCGGTAGCGGATTTTAATCCGGGTGGTGACTTCCGACTGCAAGGCCCCCGCCTGGAAATATTCTTTACCCGATATGTCCGACACTGCTGCCCACACTGTGGCTACTGTAGTCCAGTTTTCTAGGGGGATGCCTTCTGATTTGGTGATGGTCTTGGCCTGCAAGGCAATACGCTGCCGCATCTGACCCATTAAATCGCGCTTCTTCATAATTACCACCCTTCTCGGCGGTAGGCGAATAAGAGCCTGGTCATAAACTCAATTAATGCTTTCATGTCGACTGCTTCCCGTAGTTCATAAAGATTGCCGATAGCATAGAGTAGGGCTTGTTTAACTGTTTCCGGCACCTCGGTAAATTCGGTCAGAGGAAAGCGCAGAATGTCTTGGCATAGCTCCTCGGCGGCACCTATGAGATTGGTGATGAGCGTATTGTCTTCATCACCGTCTACTTTTAGATACAGTTTTACTTCCTCCAAAGACAGCACCAATACGCCCACCGCCTTTCATTACTCGGCTGCCATAAGTCCCGCAGCTTTAAGCTTAGCGAGGAGGGCATTGAAGTCGGTCACCAGTTCGGCCACTTCGGTTGCAATACTGTCGGCCTGATTGGCAGCGGTCTTGGCAGCTATAGCATCATTTAAAACCTTGCCCTGTTTAGCCGACAGGGCGCTGGTAGCTGAGGTTGAGTCAAGGGCATCAACCACCGGGACGTATAAGATCCCTTCAATTGTTGCACCTTCCGCAATTGTCAGCTTGCCGCTGGCCGCAATCTCAAGCGATCCGCCAATGACGGTTTTCTCGCCGCCTTGCTCAGTGTAGTTTTTTACATTGCTCATAACTCACACCTACGCTTTCATCTTAAGTACCTTGATGGCTTCAGAGAGAATCAGCTTGCCGTCCACCCGCTGGGTTGCCTTAAATCCTACTTGACCGGTTGCCGCATAAAGCTCGTTCAGCCTTTGGAAGGAACGGCCTTGCCGATCAGCAATCCAGTAGTAGCCGAAATCACCGAAAGCGATAGTTTTAGCCCCTGCCGCAATTGCCGGTACATAGGCTGAAGTCTTGACCGGACGATTTAAAATCGTATCCGGTTGTCCGGCAGAAATGGAGGGCTGCCACAGGTACTGGCCGTTGCCGTCCTTTAATTTTCTGATGGCTTTGACAGTGGAATCATTCATCACGAATACGGCGTTTTTGCGGTAAGGGGACTTAAGGCTGTAGAACAGATCCATGATCTCATCCACCGTAATAGCCGTTGCCGAGGCAGCAGTTACACCCAGTTCCGCTCCGCCGGTAGCATTGAAAATCCCGGTCGGCTTGCCGGTTCCGTTACCGATGAAGAAGGATTCCTCTTCCTTGGCACCGATTCTGCGGGCAAATTCCCGGGCGATATATGACTCCAGATTAAAGACGCTGTCATTTAACAATTCCTCGGATACCTTGATCATGGTCGCCAGCTTGTAGGCCCCTATGGAAACCTGCCCGAAGGCATCGTCTGATTCCGGGATAGCGCCTTCTTCATCTACCCAGGAAGCGGTTCCTTTGGATGCTACGACCGGTATTTTGCGGTCGCCGCTGGCGGTTTGGATGATCTTGGCCATGGTGCGGAAGATGTTTTCTTCTTGCAGAGCTTCGACCAGGGTACGCTCGAACTCGTCCGGCACCAGGTAGCCTCCCTCGGAATCCGTTCCCACCTGCAGCGCGTTCAGGACTTCGTATCCCGCTGTCTTGCTGCGCATGGCGTTCCAGAAGGCTCGTTTGTACTCGTCACTGGCCCGGCCGGTTTTATTCTCAGGGTTGGGCTGGCCGGGCTTGCCAGTAATAGGTGTATTGACGGGCTTATTAAGCTCCGCGTCCAATGCCTGCTGACGCTCCAGCCGATCGATTTCTTTGCCGAGATTCACCACATCGGCTTCCATCTTTTCATAGGTGGCAACGTCCTCGGCGGAAAGGAGCCCGTCAGTGCCGCGCTTGCTGTCCAGAAAGGCTTTAGCGGCATCCCAGGCTTTGGCTCTTTTCTCACGCAGTTCTAAGATTTTGCTCATGGTTATTCCTCCCATTCTAATGTTTTAATAGGCTGAGCCGCTTTTCCAGGTAGCTAAGCGGGGTGCCGGTGGGCGGTTTAGGGTTATTAACCTGGGGCAGCGGAAACTTTTTCACTAGCGCGTTGGTGACCGTCATTTTGTCAAAAAGATAAGCCGCGCTGGGCGGCTCGGTTAGGTGTTCTTCGGTTGTGTATAGGACTTTGTCGGCAAAGCCCAGCTCCACTGCTTTCCAGGCATTAAACCAGCTTTCGGCATCCATCATGTGCGAGATTTTGGCTCTTGATAAACCGGTTTTCTGCTCGTAGGCATTGATAATGCTTTCTTTAACCTCGGACAGCATGGCAATACCGCTTTTAAGGTCAGATATTTCCCCGAATATGACGGTGGCGGGGTTATGGATCATCATCATGGCTACCGGAGACATGTGAACCTCGTCCGCTGCCATGGCGATTACTGAAGCCGCACTGGCAGCAAGCCCTTCGATCTTGACGGTGATATGTCCAGGATATTCTCTTAACATGGTGTAGATTTGACTGGCGGCAAATACATCTCCGCCTGGAGAGTTGAGCATCACCACCACATCCCCATCCTCAGCATAGAGCTCGTTTTTAAACTGCTTGGGGGTAATATCGTCCTCGAACCAGCTGTCCTCAGCGATATACCCATCTAAAAAGAGGGTTCGATCCTGCTCGTTTTTGAGCCAGTTCCAAAAATTTCTGCTCATTGGCTGACCTCCTTTCTGTTGCTATTGGCATACGCGCCCACATCTTCAAGCTTCAGCATGTTGCCGTTCATGGCATAAATATCGCCATGCTCGATGGTGTTCATGTTTTCTAAGGTTCTTACATCGTTGGGGCTTAAGAAGCCGTTTTGAATACCGATGGCGTAGCCTTGCATCCTCGAAGCATAGTCGCCCCGCAATAGCCCATCCACCACGAAACCCACAAAATACTGGCCTTTTTCGGATGGGCTGAGCAGAGCTTTATTCATTCCTTGCTCGAGCCTTACCAGCCAGGGCCGGATGGTATGGACTACAAAACTGATAGATTGATGCTCGATGTTGCTGAAAGTGGCTTTGTCCAAGTTAGCCACCAGATGGGGTGGCACCCGAAAGATCCGGCAAATCTCCTCGGTTTGAAACTTCCTGGTTTCAAGAAACTGCGCCTGTTCCGGCGGTATACCGATGGATTGGAACTTCATACCTTCTTCCAGAACCGCTATCCGATGGGCGTTACCGCTGCCCTGGTAGACCGCGTTCCAGCTTTCCCGGATTCGGGCCGGGTCTTTGACTACCCCGGGATGCTCTAAAACTCCGCCTGGACTGGCTCCATTGGCAAAGAATTTACCCCCGTATTCTTCGGTGGCGATTGCCATGCCGATGGCGTTCTTGGCCATGGCGATAGGGGAGTAGCCCACCAGTCCGTCAAAACCAAGCCCGGGAATATGCAGGATATCTTCCGGCCTTAAGATTACATATCCGGTGTCCCTTCGGTACTCATAATAAAGCTGTCCATCAGTTGTCCGATCCACCGTCATCCGGTCGGGCAGAAGGGGATAGAGGGCCAATACCTTGCCTCGCCCGTCCCTGATAATTTGGGCATAGGCATTGCCCCATAATAAAAGATGACTCATCAGTGTTTCCCGAAACACAAATGAAGTCATCTCCGGATTAGGCTCATCATGGAGCAGATAATATAGCTGGTGGTCTATGGCTTTCTCCTTGCCCATGTCTGTGGATTTATATAGATTTAATGGCAGACTGGCTATGGTTTCCGCCAGGATTCGAACACAGGCATATACGGCGGTGGTCTGCATGGCCGTTCTTTCATTGACGGTTTTGCCGCTGGCGGTCCCGCCGAAGAAAAAGCTATATGTGCTGCCATACAGACGATTTTTAGCACTGGCTCGGGGTTTCAGCAAGCCCGAAAGAAAAGGTATTTTCATAAATCGTTCCTCCTGAAAATGGGCATGAAAAAAGCACCTCTTTCGAGATGCTGTTTTAAAATATATTGATTATTGGTTCAATCTCTTGATAGCATTTTTCCAATTCTCCAGCTTAACATTGAATGGTTTAGCCAATGCTCCACTTGTTGACAATACTCTTTCATATCTAATTGATTTAATTAGTACCGGAAAATGAGTTCTAAATTGTTCCTCTGCCTCTTTTCCGTTGAAAAGTATACCTTTTATATTCGGATACTTCTTAAAAAACATGTCAAAATCATTTGGTTCAGCATTATGAATATCAGCATCAGAAGATCCATTCCTGAGAGCATAACGAAGTACATCCCAGACACCGATATTATGTTCCAGGAGAAATGCACATTTGTCACCGTAGTTTGTAGAAGGACTTTGTTCATATAAGGCATAGATGATTTTCCAGAAACAATTATTGCTCTTTTTATAATATTGGCCTGTCTTCAGTGACTCGGGGCTGGGCAATGTTCCAAGTATGAGAAATTTAGTTTTACTATCAACAATGGGATCAAAACAAACGATAGATCCATGACCACAATTCGAATGCATTTTTATCTTCCTTTAATCTTAAGTTTTGACTCATGTGTACTACATTTGTTTTTCAATATTGTTTAAGTCATACCTGATTTTCTCATCTGAATACTGATGATACTTAAGATGACCGTCCCTCTGTAATCTGCCAATCAGCATAAAAGTGGGAATATTTTGTTCAGAACAAAACTGCCGGATACGCCACAACGAAAAATCACCGGTTTCCACCAAGAGACAATACTGCTCTGGATCAATCAATATATTAGCCGCAAAGGTATCTGCTCGATCTTCTATTTCACTTTTTGTAAATTCATAATCAATTAGCCGATCATCAATATCCCCGTTTAAGATATGCCCTATCTCGTGAAAAAGAGTAAACCAAAAGACATCAGCAAACTTACGCCTAACAGTCATTATCAAACTAAGAGTACCATCATTGTTTCTTTTAATAACACCTTGAACTGGTGCCCCAGTAAAATGCTTGACGATGGCAAACTTAATTCCACATTCAGCAAAGATTCCTTTTAGCTTTAAGCGGATAGAATCCACATCTTCAAATGCGAGACCTCGAATTAAGTGAAGATTGTCCCTCAGCCTATCGATGTCAAGTTCGTGATTCACTTGCTGATTCTTTGTCATTAAATCAGCGATTCGGAGCCAAGTAAAAAGAACATATGGATCAACATTGTCTGCCACTGCTAAGCGATAAGCCCCAGCCTGGGATATTTCTGGAATACGAACTAAACTACTTATATTAAGTAGTTTTCTCCACTCAATTACAAGCAGTGATCCTTGAACGTCAGGATTCAATAATCCAATCTCCTGAACGTATTCAGTTATGCTTTTCAACCTCTGTAAAATTCCTAACTCTTCCGTCGAAATTAGGTTAACCTCTTCAAAATCAACCATTTCCTTGTCATAGTTTGCTTGCAGATTGATCCAGAAACTCGCATCAACACCAAGCGCATATTCCAGCTTTTTAGCAAAGGAAACCGAGATAGGTTTCAAGCAATTTACTATGTTGCTAATATGCGTTTCAGTGACATCCGTTCTTATAGCCAATTCGCGCTGTGTCATTTCCCGGTCTTCAAGCATTTCCTTCAATGTTTCACCTGGATGGATAATAAACTCACGGGATAAGCCATTCGTTCTTACTGCCATGATAATCCATCACCCCCTTTATAATCACCGATTCGCATTGTTTCAAAACTTCAGGTTCAATGCTTTCCGCGTTAGGCCTGACAATGAGTCTGACATTACCTGTAATCGTAACCCCATAATAACCTTTTAGGTTTTCATAAAGCGGATGGGGTTTTCCAAGTCCTGTGGTCAGGTAGATGCTAAAGTTTTCAGAAGCCTTTAACTGATCAATTCGTTTCTTTGTTGCTCTAGCTCTATCATTCCCAATCTCTTTTTTCATCAATTCATAATCATTGAAGATTTTCCGGACTGATTCGCTTTCGTATTCAATTAGCACCTTTTGCAACCACCACCAAACTACTTAATCAGTTAAGTTAACCAATTGGTTAACTTAACTGATTGGTTAAGTTTATTATATGCTGGCCTTTGTATTTTGGCAAGAAAAACTTTGCAAAATTTAATCGTTGATAAGACCCAATTTCAGATGAGCAATAAGCCGCGCTCATCATAGACCGAGACAGTGCTTCCTGCTCCGCAACGTAGCGCTCTGTCCAGAGCCATAATGGTCGCTACCGCCCCGTCAATCCTCTCCGTAGATTTCTCCTTGTCTGGCTTTATGTTTCCTGCAGGGTCGGTCCTCACAAAAATGTTATCCATCATCCAGCGCAGAACCGGATGGCCGCTATGGGCGATCTTTTCTTCCAGGGTCAGTTTCATTAGTTCCTTGGTAGGAGGGGACATATCCTTAAACCCCTGGCCAAACGGCACTACCGTAAAACCAAGCCCTTCCAAGTTCTGTGTCATTTGAACCGCGCCCCAGCGGTCAAAGGCGATTTCTTTGATGTTGTATTGGGTACCCAACTCCTCAATAAAGGCTTCGATAAATCCGTAATGCACCACGTTGCCCTCGGTTGTTTTCAGAAAACCTTGCTTTTGCCACAGGTCGTAGTTTACATGATCGCGCCTAACCCTGAGGTCGAGGTTTTCTTCCGGTATCCAGAAGTAGGGGAGAATATGAAATTTATCGTCCTCATCAACCGGGGGAAAAACCAGCACAAAAGCTGTTATATCGGTAGTGCTGGATAAGTCTAACCCGCCATAGCAAACCCGGCCTTTTAATTTTTCCGGGTCAACCTTGAAAGCACACTTATCCCATTTCTCCATGGGCATCCAGCGCACTGACTGTTTGACCCATTGGTTAAGCCTAAGCTGCCGGAAGCTGTTTTCCTCAGCGGGGTTTTGTTTCGCGCTTTCACAGGCAGCTTTAATCTTGTCGATACTTACGGTTATACCCAGCGACGGATTAACTTTTTCCCACACTTTAGGGTCAGTCCAGTCGTCATCTTCCTCCGCTCCATAGATTACAGGATAAAACGTAGCATCATGCTTGCGACCGGCCAGCAGGTCTTTGGCTTTTTGATGCACCTCATAGCAAATACTGTTGACGTTATCGCCCGCTGTCGTGATGAGGAAGTAGAGCGGCTGCATCCTTGCATCTCCGGAGCCTTTGGTCATGACGTCAAACAATTTCCGATTAGGCTGGGTATGCAGCTCGTCAAACACCACGCCGTGGATGTTGAAACCATGCTTCGAATAGGCTTCAGCCGACAGCACCTGATAAAAGCTATTGGTCGGCAGGTAAATTAGCCGCTTGGTGGAAGCCAGGATCTTAACACGTTTGTTCAGTGCGGGACACATCCGCACCATATCGGCGGCGACCTCGAACACAATGGATGCCTGCTGGCGGTCGGCGGCACAGCCATAAACCTCAGCACGTTCCTCGTTGTCCCCGCAGGTGAGAAGCAAGGCAATGGCGGCCGCTAATTCTGACTTACCCATTTTCTTTGGAATTTCCACATAAGCCGTATTGAATTGCCTATAGCCATTGGGTTTCAGTATCCCAAAAATATCGCGTATAATCTGTTCCTGCCAGTCGATAAGTTCAAAGGGCTTGCCAGCCCAGGAGCCTTTGGTGTGGCACAGGGCTTGGATGAACGCCACAGCATAGTCGGCGGCGTCTTTACTGTATTTTGAATCCGGTGCCATAAACTGTGTTGGTTTATATTTCTTGAGTCTACGTATGATTGCCGCCTCCTTTCTTAAAGCGAACAAAAGAAAAGAGCCTCATAAGAAGCTCTGTTAACCGTATATTTATTAGTCTTCAGTTATTTGTTCTCATCTTCTTCACCCGTCAAGATAAAGCGAACGTACTCGGTCTTGTAGTCATTAAGATAGTTAACCAGTTCGTGAAAGCCTCGGATGTTTGCTTCCTGACTAACGCGGGGGATGTCGAACATATTCGTGACGCCGCTTTCCCTGATGGCTAAAATCTGCAACCGAATGGTTTCGTTCATTTGTTTTCCTCCATTTCTGCCGACTTAGCGGTTACCCGGCGCAGGGTATCATCGAGTTTTCTGATTTCATCCTCGCCAAATACTACCCCCAGCCCGCTACCGGAGTCCCAGTTGACAAACACGGTGCCGGTATCGTCTATAAATGATACTGTGCCTTGGTCGCCAGGCTTCAGCCTGGTGTACGGGTCTTCCATGCGGACCAATTCGACCCGCGTACCCGGGGGATAATATGACCTCAAAGCCTTTAACATTTCGGGATGAATCTGCTTCATGCTTCAGTCTCCTCCTCCGAATTGCGCTGGCCGTTTTTGAAAGCGGCGCTGCCGGTCAGCCTGGAGAGCAGGATTTTCCGTTCCGTTTTGTACTCCGGCCCGATAAATCCCAGACGCAGCAGGAAGCAGCGAAAAGTGTATTTTTCGTTGTCATAAGCCTTTTCAGTGGCGGTTACCCGATGCTGGTTCTTGGCCATGGCGCAGAGCGCACCGATGAAGCGGGCATAGGCGTTGACTTCTTCCGCTGCAAGGCTTCTGGAGAACCAGGGGAAACGCAGCCTGTCCTCGGTCAGTTCAATTGGCAATCTGTCTGTGTCCAGGGCTTTCTTAATAAGGGTTTCCTTGCTCTTAACCAGCCGCTCCAGATTGGCAATGGCGGCTTCGGTAAAACCTTCCCTGGGCATCTCAATAACCAGTACGTTTGGCGCTTCAAATTGAAATCCGCGCCGGTCAAGCTCGTTTAATAGTTGCTCAAGATCTTCCTCACTGTTGTTTTCACTGGCGCTGAGGGTGCCTTCTTTGTTGACGGTAAACCCGCCTATGACATAAGCAAAGGTCGGTGCGCCTTTGTATTCCGGCGCAGTATTCAGGATTTCGCTGATTGCCTGAACCAGTTCTTTACGTCTAGCACCGGTAACGTTAAACTTAAATTCCATGGGATCGACCACCTTTCTTTTTGGTAGTCATATACATCACTCTTAAGCTGTGGAATAGCAAGCCTTTATACCAGTTTTGGCACACTGTTAAAGGGTATTTTCTGACCGCTGCGCATTAGGAAAACATCAGCGTCAGAACCCTTAAATTCAATGTACCTATTCACAATAACATCGCAGAACTTCTCGTCCAGTTCCACAGTGTGACAAATCCGGCCAGTTTGCTCACAGGCGATCAGGGTACTGCCCGAACCGCCGAACGGATCAAGAACAATACACCCTGTCATGCTGGAGTTGAGTATCGGGTAAGCTACCAGCGGCACGGGTTTCATGGTCGGGTGGTCAGTATTCTTCCTAGGCTTGTCAAACTCCCAGATGGTAGACTGCTTACGGTCGGAGTACCAGGCGTGTTTGCCCGTTTTCTTCCAGCCAAACAGGATCGGCTCGTGCTGCCACTGGTAAGGCGAGCGCCCCAGTACCAGCGACTGCTTTTTCCAGATACACGTTCCCGAGAGATAGAATCCTGCTTCTAAAAAGGCTTTGCGGAAATTCAGTCCTTCGGTATCGGCGTGGAACACATAGATACTCGCATCCTTGGCCATCGCCTTTTCGGTCAGGGTAAAAGCTCCCAGCAAGAACTGATAGAACTTTTGATCCGCCATGTTGTCGTTCTTAATTTTGCCTGCTGTCCCCTCATAGTTGACGTTATAGGGAGGGTCTGTCACCACCAGGTTGGCAAGTTTACCGTCCATAAGCAGGGAAAAGGTCTCCGCTTTGGTACTATCGCCGCAGACCAAGCGATGCTGCCCCAGTAACCAGAGGTCACCCGCCTTAGTTATAGCGGGCTTGGCTAGTTCGCTTTCTACATCAAAGTCATCTTCTTTAACGTCCTCGGCACCGCCCAGTAGTTTGTTCAGTTCCGCGTCATCAAAGCCGAGAAGAGATACGTCAAAATCGGCAGCCTGCAAATCGGCAAGCTCTACCGAGAGCATCTCCGCGTCCCAGCCAGCGTTCAGGGCAAGGCGGTTGTCGGCTATAATGTAGGCCCGCTTCTGGGCTTCAGTCAGGTGTTCAGCGAACACGCAAGGTACTTCAGTAATACCTTCCTCCTTGGCAGCGAGGATGCGCCCGTGTCCCGCGATAACATTAAGGTCTTTATCTACGATTACCGGGTTGACGAAGCCGAACTCCCTGAGTGAGGCTCGAAGCTGAAGTATTTGCTCCTTGCTATGGGTCCGGGCATTGCGAGCATAAGGTACTAACCGATTGATATTAACTTTTTCAAAACGCTCGGTTGTGTTCATCTATACCTACCGTCCTTTCCTGCCTGACAGCAGGGCTTCCATAATATCATCCTGCGGGTTGCCGACGAAGGCTGTGGTGCAATTCTGTTTTACGATGTCAAAAATCTCGTACCAGATGAGGTTGGCCTGTTTCTGAAAAGATTGGCTCATCTGTACGAAGGGACTGGCTATAGCGCCGCCCGTGGTCGGGTGTTTGCCCAAAAGCCCATAGGTGCTGATGGCTTCCTCACACTGGATGTAGCGAGTGAAAGCCTGAGCATAGGCTTCAATCAATCTTGGGTTAACGAATTTCTCACACCCGCGCTCTTTAAGCCATTTCCAAGTTTCTCTGAACAGATCGTCAGCGCCCAGCGGCTTACCATCTCTCTGTCTCGCGCTGAGGTAATCGCTGGGCGTTGGCATATCTTCTCCGTATAAATCGGCCGCATCGTCAAGGTCGTCCGCTTCAAGCATCGACTCGGGATGCAGTTCCGGGGCGGCTAAAACTTTTGCGGCCTTTCCGGCCGAGATTTTGTCAGCCAGGGGCTGCGGCTTGTCACCGGCGCGGACCCTGCGGCCGCCCCTATTGGTTCCGTCTTTTGCCACAAGCCTTCACCTCCTTACTGTGGCGTGGTTTAATCCCCCGTTTGAACCGTAATTTTTACGCGCGAAGGGGGCCGCCCGTTCTCCAGGGTAGGGTTGTAGAGATTTAGATCCCCCTGGGGGAGACATGATACTCATTTCCTCCAACGACCGCCTTCGCGGGCAGTGATCTCGGAGTGGCAGGATGTACACAAACTCATGAGGTTATCCACATCATTGGTGCCTCCCTGGGACAGCGGCTTGATGTGGTGTACCTCCTGGGCCGGGGTGACCCGTCCAAGACTTGCGCACTTCTCGCAGAGAGGGTGTGCGGCAATGTACCGGTCGCGGATTCGTTTCCAAGTCCTGTTGTAGCGTTTCTTCACGATCGGGTCACGCTGGTACTTTTCATATTGTTTGTCGGTCAGCTTTTGATGTTCTTCGCAAAACCTGTCGTGTGTCAGCTTTGGACAGCCAGGGTAAGAACACGGCCGTTTGGGTTTAAAGGGCATTAAAATTCACCTCGTTAAAGGCATATAAAAGCCTCCGCAGTGTCCCGCGAAGGCTATTGATACAGCTTCGATACTATTATTATACAGAGACCTAAAGCAAACACTCCCTCAGAATTCCCTCATCTTTATCCGAACAACATACTGCGCAGGTGATTCAGCGCGTTGCTCCTCAGACGCTCGATATGGCTTTCGCTGTAGCTGAGTTCACTCATCAGTCGGTAGGTTGCACCGGACTTCTGATTGTCACCCATGTAAAATTCAGAAAGGATGTGCTGCTCGGTATCAGTCAGGCTTGACCAGGCAGGTTCAAACCACGCCATATACTCTATAGCCTGGCTGTAGCGCTCCCGCAGGATATCCAGCTTGTCAATCTGCGCCGCCAGTTTGTCGGCTCCGGCTTGCGGATTCCTTGCTGAAGGCATCCTTGATAGCTTGGGGGTTCGGGGCGCAATCATTTTTTCGTACACACTCTTTATTTCCTCCGGAGTGTTGTTGATGATAAAACGCATATTGTTATAGTCGCGTATGGCGGCAATCGTCGCCGCGTTCTTATTGATGTATTTCAGCGCAATCATATGACCGCCTCCTTTAAATTTGCCTTGACCGCGTCAATTAGAGCGGTCTGGACTTTGTCCTTTCTTTTTAAGGCGCGTATCACATCTTCATCAATGGTGCCCTTGGTAATGATATGGTGAATAACCACCGTATCCTTTTGCCCTTGCCGCCACAGCCTGGCGTTGGTCTGCTGGTAGAGTTCAAGGCTCCAGGTAAGCCCGAACCACACCAGGGTGGAACCGCCCGCTTGCAAATTCAATCCATGTCCGGCCGATGCCGGATGAATCACAGCCAGTGGTATTTTTCCATCATTCCAGCGCCTGATGGAAGCTGCGCTGTCCAGCTTCACAGCGGGGAAACGATAAAGTATCCGTTCAAGATCGTGCTTAAACCAATAAGCCACCAGTACCGGTTTGCCGTTGGCGGCTTCGATAATATCCTCTAATGCGTCCAGCTTGCGATCATGTAAGTGTGCTACACCGCCGTTCTCATCATAGACCGCTCCGTTTGCCATCTGCAGCAGTTTACCTGACAGCGCAGCGGCATTAGCAGCGTCAATATCCCGCCCTTCCAGTGAAAGAATCAGATCCCGCTTTATGGTGTCATAGGCTTTTTGCTCTTTCTCCGGCAGCCAAACAGAAATCTCGTTCATCACTAGTCCCGGCAACTTTATATAATCAGTGTTTTTCATACTGATGGTGATGTCAGAAATCAGGCGGTAAATCTCATCCTCTGCTCCGGGTAGCGGTTTATAGCTAAACACCACAAGCTGATTGCGCTTTTCCGGGGTAAAGAATTTGTTACGGTAATGGGTGATGAAGCGACCGAGCCGCTGACCCATGTCAAGAATGCCGATTTCCGCCCATAAATCCATGAGACCGTTACCGGATGGTGTGCCTGTTAACCCAACGATGCGTTTTACCTTCGGGCGGACACGGCGAAGTGCCTTGAATCGCTTTGAACTATATGCCTTGAAGGAGGAAAGTTCGTCAACCACTACCATGTCGAAATCGAAGGGAAGGCCGCTCTTATTAACCAGCCAGTCCACGTTTTCCCGGTTGATAATATACACATCAACGTTTCGCATCAGTGCAAACTTGCGTTCCTGTTCAGTGCCAATGGCCACTGAGTAGGTCATGCCTTTCAGGTGATCCCACTTTTCGATTTCAAAAGGCCAAGTATCTCGTGCCACTCTGAGGGGGGCGATAACGAGTACCTTGCGGATGAGAAAACTGTCTAGCACAAGGTCAAAAATGGCAGTCAGCGTAATTACGCTCTTGCCAAGCCCCATATCCAGAAATACCGCCGAAATAGGATGCTGCAGTATGAAATTGGTTGCATATGTTTGGTAGTCATGAGGACAATATTTCATCAATCATCTCTCCAATCTGCTCGGCACCGTCAATGCAGAATACTAAATACCCTAACGCCTCAAGTTGCCTTTTTCGCTTTTCCTGCAAAGGACGAAGTCGTTTCCCTGGTGCTTTAAGTTCTACGAAGGCAAGCTTGCCATGGGGTAGAAGTACTAAGCGGTCAGGCACACCATCAAAACCTGGTGAGATAAGCTTCAGGGCGACGCCGCCCATCGATTTGACTGTGTTTGTGAGTTTTATTTCTATGGTTTTTTCTCTCATACAAGTCCTTTCTGCCAGTTCCAAGGTTCCAAAGTTCCAAGAATTCCATATAACCTATACGCGCGTATATGAGGTAAACACGATACCCTTTCTCTATATACAAAAATATTTATATATTTTGGAACCATGGAATACTTGGAAAAAGTGTTGATATTTCAAGGTTCTAAGAGGTTCCATGATTAAGATTTTCGGTTCCATCAATGGTTCGCACCCATACATATTGAGCGCCATAACCCTTGATTTTCTTTTTCTGGCCGGAGTACACCCAGCCGCCGATCTTTTGCATGATTAGCTTGATTTTGTAACTGTCAGCCTGGCGCTCAAATTTACCCCGGTCGTTGCCGAAGCATTCACACCAGATTTCCATATTGCTGACGTACTCGCGCTGAATCTTGCCTTCCGGCCGCAATGGGTCGTCCGAGGAAAAGTAATGTTTCCGGCTGTACAAATCCATATCATACCAGCCTTCCGGCAGGAGCATATCGAGATATTCGCGCACCACGCCTTCGCGCTCATCAGTTTCCAGCGCTGCCGTCTGTTCCGCTTTTGCTTGCTGGGCGACCTTTCCTTCAAGATAAAGTTTTTCTCCTTGCATCCAGTAGTGCTTTGCTTCAGCCCAGATCTGCGGCACATCAGTTTCGGGCAAATCCCAACCTTTATTACTGCCGCCCCAGACACGCACCACCCAGAAACGGCGATTGCCGGTGGTATCACGCAGGAATCCTGCGTTTTCCGCATTCGTAGAGCCGACGATAATACATTGGCGCGGATGGCTTTCGACTGTCCGCCCATAGGAGGGGCGGTACTGGTCGTCTTGTCGGGAGAGAAAGCCCTTGATGTTGTTGACGTCCATTTTCGATAGACCCGCTAATTCAGGAATTTCTACAATCCAGACACCCTGAATTTTTTCTGCAGCATCTTTGCCTTTGCCCATATCGGTAAAGTTTAAGCTGTCGGAAAACCATTCTCCGGCCAGCCGGGCAAAGAAAGTGGACTTGCCGAGGTCGGTCCGTCCGTTTAAGACCAGCATGGAGTCGAACTTGATGCCCGGCTGATAGATGCGGGCCACCGCCGCCGCGAGGGTTTTACGGGTGACCATTCTGGTATACTCCGAATCCTCTGCGCCAAAATATTTAACCAGCAAGGTTTCCACACGATTGACACCATCCCATTCGGGCAGGTTGTCCAGGTAATCACGAATAGGATGGTAGGCGCGGTCATCTGCCACCTTGGTAAGCGCAAGCTCATAGTTGCGGGAAGAAAACGTGCCGTAGGTTTTATCCACATAAGCAACCAGCTGCGCCATATCCGCATCCCGCCATGGCTGATACGGACGTTCCCACGGCAGAGCGTCATCACCATATATTTGATTGGCAAGCCGGTTATACCGGATGCCTTGCAGCTTGGGGTCGTTTTTTAGGATGAGCAGCAGGTTGCCAAGGGAGTTTTTAAGCACGGTAGAGCGTGGCTCATACTCCAGTTTTTTCTCCCAGTCCGTATCTACCACGGCAAATTCAGCCGAAGCCTGTGTCCGGCGTTCTTCTGCCAATAGCAGTTTTACACGCTCGTCATTTACAGCAAGCTCCGACATTGCCTTATAGGACGGTAGCTTATTTACCGGGGTATCTTCTGCGGACTTATCGTCAAGGCTTCGAAATTTATGGAGCCGTACTAGGTCAAACGCATTTAACAGTTTTCCGCAGACGGGGTCGGTGGCATGATGGCTATAGGCGAACGCGCTATCATAGATAACCACGCCCGCGCTGCTGTCAGCAGGGATATAGTCGTATCTGCCGTTCATAGCGGACGGCTCATATACATCGGAGAGGAAGGTGTCGATTGCGTCTTCAACAGTATAGGCACGGTTAAACGCACCGATGATACCCGGCTTGGTAAGCGGATTACCGGCTTCGGCGACACCGCTTCGCGCTACCTCGGATTGGCGGCTGGAACGTGGCCAGGTGGACTCGTCCTGCCAATCGTCATAGTGTGCAAGGTATATGTCGGGGTCAAGATTGCTGCCATCTTTTTTCTGAAACCAGAATTCACCGTTCATCGAAGTAGAAGGCCAGTACATGAGCCGGTGGGCTTCATAGGTTGTATCGTCGAACAGGTCAATTCCAATGTCCTTTGCTACCATCCGGGCTACCGCAGGGTATTCCGCTTCGCTGACATCGCGGGAAAGTGGGATGGCAAGGCGGATACGAGGCTTTTCAGGAGTATGCTTATGGGTGGAGTAGGCACAGCACTTAAAGCCGCACTTCATAATGACTTCATCCCAAACCCCCGGAGTGCCATAGTCCATGTCCAGAAGAATCATGGAGCGGCAGAGTACAAAGCCTTTTTTGCGCCTGCCTTCGCGCAAATGACCGGCTACATAACCGCCTACATCCTTGATAGTATCCTGCTGACCTTTTTTCAGTTTGCGGTATTCCTCTACGGTTTCCGTCGTGCGGACGGTGGAACTGACTCGCATGCAGAAATTCTCCCAGGATATGTCACTGTTTTTCCACTTCTTATCCATGCGACTATTGCCATAAGAAATCTTCATCCTGAAACCTCCCTGCAGTCCTCAGAAAAATATCTAATAGTGTATTTCTTTCGCTTGGCTCTCTCAATCTCTGCCTTCATGCCGGAGGAGATATAAGTGCCAAACACCCAGACTTCAGCGCATTTTGCCATGAGTACATTGCCAAAGAATAATCCTAGGCTGCGTTCTGACAGGTTATTGTCATCTAAAAACTGAGGATATAGCAGGTGCGGTGTGATAGGGATATATCCCATATCAACCGCAAACCGGCTATATCGCCTGGCAGACTTGATGTTGTTTCCGATATCCCCGGAGTAGGGGGAACAGATATATACAAGGGGCCGAAAAGCTTTAGCGGCTTTTCCCTCTTGCTCTATAGATGTTAAAGCTTCATAGGCGGTGGGGTCATAGTAGCCTTCTAAGTTGTATTTGTCGGTGCTCATAGCGTCACCTCACACTTTTGGGGAAGGAACAGGGTTTCCAACACTTCATAGGCATAACTGTTGGTAAACTTAAAACGGTCATCATTGGTTTGGCACTTTTGAATTTCATAACCGTGCTGGCGTGAATATGCTGATGCTGCCCGGCCGTTGCGCTGGCAAGTTTTCATGTCCCATCCCATATTGAAGTGCTGGTTGAATTTCATAATTGTCCAAAATTTCTCGGATTCATTGAGCCTTATGGCTAATTCCTCATTTTGGGCAGCAAGTTTGGCATTTTTCATCTGTGCCTCTTTAAGCTGTGTTAAAAGCCGAATGCCGAAGTCAGGATCGGCAAGTATTTTATCAATGGTTGTCTCCGTCATATACGTGCCATGCTTGCGGATAGAGGGGAGAACTTCGTCAAACACCCAGTGTTCAAAACGAATGGCACCGGGAAGATTAGAACGGATAACGAGACGGTAAAGGTCGCCCTCGGGGATGAAAATTTTTTCAATCGTTTTATTCGGATTTTGCGGATGGGGTACTCCCTGTTTTAGGGAGTACCTACAATGCATTGCTATTGCATTATGTGGTTTGGCATACCCCAGAATGGTGGCGCATTCCGCTGCTGGGAAATAGGCCTTGTCATTAATCATTAGCACACTTAATGAGCCGAATTCGCTGTTGTTGAAAATCTGTATTTTGTTATTCATAGCGATCCTCCAATCTTGACCCGCTGCACTTCTGGCAGTAAACCGTTGTGCCATACAGGTCACCCTCGTCATCGCTGAATAATTCTGCTAGGTTAATTTCTACCTCACACCCACAGCCGGGGCAGGTACAGAACACATTGTCATCGTGGATTTCCACAATTACCTCAACCGCGTCGCTGATCTTTTCTCTTACATAAAACATGTTTTTACCTCCCATCTTGAAGGCATCATTGCCCTCTACCATCCACAGGACAGGAGGCACGGTTTTGAGTACTTAATGTCAATCCTTTTTATAAAAATATGTTTCATATCCGTCTGCCCGCAGTAAAAGACCTTTTGCCCAGGGCGGGGTTTGGCCCATTTGATTGCATACAGCCTCAGTGGACATACGGTGATCAGCTTCGATAACAATCTCATCGTGGACGTGCATCACGATGGCGCAGTCTCGAAGATTCTGCATGGCATAGCAGAGGATATCCCGGCTTATGGCCTGGACGATGTTTTCCACAAACTTTGGACCATAGCTATCAATCCGCTCCCATTTCTTTGTGCCGCCGACACCTTCGTAGGTGACGCAGTCTGATCCAAATCGGTTTTCTCCAATACGCGGTTTCACATATGAAAGACGCCTGCCGGATGGAAGAATGATAAAGAGCATTCCGCTCTGATAGGAAAAGCGGATGCCATGTGTCGCTGTGGTGGAACGCTCCTTGACTGCTGTCATAGCGGCACGGTCGATATCCCACCAAAGTCGCACGATATTGGGGTTCGACGATCTCCAGGCGGAAACAAGTGGTTGGAGTTCTTCCTCTTCAAGCCCCATCTCAATTGCGCCCATAGCTTTGAGAGCGCCGACTGATCCGCCGTATCCGAGAGCGAGTTCGGCGATTTTACCTTTTTGCCGCAGGTGGCCGTTGATACCGTTTTTTTCTACAGGAACATGGAACATCTGGGAAGCGGAAGCACAGTAGATATCACCGCCGGATTCAAAGACTTCCTGCCGCCATTTTTCACCTGCAAGCCAGGCGATGACCCTTGCTTCAATTGCCGAGAAGTCCGCCACGATGAATTTACAGCCGCTTTTCGGGATAAAGGATGTACGGATGAGTTCTGACAACACATTTGGTACGGATTCGTAGAGTATTTCCAAAGCCGCGAGGTTGCCAGAACGCACAAGGTTTCGAGCCTGTTCTAGGTCGGGTATGTGGTTCTGGGGCAAATTTTGCAATTGTATTAATCTGCCAGCCCATCTGCCGGTTCGATTGGCCCCGTAAAACTGGAACATCCCACGGGCGCGGCCGTCAGCGCAGACGGCGTTTTCCATTGCAACATATTTCTTAATTGATGACTTTGCCAGTGACTGCCTGAGTTCCAGCACCTTACCGAGCGATTCCGGTGCGGTTTTCAGCAGTTCTGCCACAGCCTTCTTGCCAAGCGAATTGGTTTCAAGGCCGTGGTCAGAAAGCCATTGCTTCAACTGAACCACAGAATTTGGATTCTCGACTTTGGTCAGTTCCCGTAACATACGGGTCAGTTCGGAGCGTGAACTTTTATCCATATCAATGGCTTGACGCACAAGAGCCATATCCAGTGCTACACCACGGTCGTTGATCTCCTGGTCGAGGTGATATTCCTCCCAAACTTCCTCCGGCACGGGGAATTTTGCCAACTTCTTTTTTATGGCCATCTCGGATTCCACATCACGACGGTTATAGGCTATGAATGACGCCCACTTATCCGGAGCATCGGTTGGCAGATTGCGAGTGCGACCACCGTTTGCGGCGGTAGATTTGCATGGTTGGCAAAAGTAGCGGATAAGGTCCTTGCCTTCCGTCAGCTTCTGCTTTTCCAAGCCCAGAACGGCACCGGCTCCCTCCAGGGAAAGGGGTAGCCCCATGTATGCCGACCACACCATCGTGCAGCGCCAGGATTTTGGATTAAGATATTGACCTGCGGGTAAACCTAACCACTTTGACAAGCAGATGCGTTCAAACTGGGCGTTGAAAGCCCATTTTGTCACGTCTTCATCCATAAGCGCATCAACGACTTCGGTTGGAATTGTTTCGTCGCTCGTGAGGTCAACCACCCGAACCTCGCCGCCATCAACAGAATAGCCGAAGAGCAGGATTGCAAAATCCGGTGATTCCGCATAGCGATAGACCCCGCTTTTGGCGAGGTCTACAGTGCTGTACGTTTCTATGTCGATACTGAGCGCCCTCACGAGAGGAAGTCCTCATCGATCTCGGTGGCGAAATCGTCCTCAGCTCTGGACTTGCCGCCAAGAGGTTCACCATCCCGGATTTTCTGTAGATTGTTCAGTCCGCAGGCAATACCTTTGTTACCGTTGCTATTAAAGGCATAGAAGTTGATACTAGCCCTGCCGTAAACTCCGCTGTAAACCTCAGAACGTTCAAGGATGGGCTGGAGGTTGGCGTCTACGATACCGGGCGCGGTTGCAGAGTTAGCGTTGATAAAGTAGGCGTTGGCATAGGCGGGATCATCCGGCCGTTCGGTATCGCCGTCACGCAATGGTGTCTTGATAGCGGAAAGGGGCGGCATAGTTTTGCCGTTGCCTTTCAGCTTAGCCTCACCCTCACGGTAGGCTGCTTCAATTGCAGCTTTAATTTTTGCTATGGTGCGAGTGTCGGACTTGGGGATGATGAGCGATACAGAGAACTTCGGAGTGCCTCCGTTAATGGACTTAGCCTCCCAGACGTTGGCATAAGACCAGCGGGTGTCGGGTCCGGTTATAACCTTCATAGGATTACTATTGACTTTGTTTGAATTATTTGACATAAGATTTTCCTCCTTAAAATTCACTAAAATCTTGTTGCGCGGTGGCGATTGCCGGGCGTTTATCGCTTTCTGGCACAAGCGTTGGTTTGCCTAGAGGTTTTTCAATGTAGCCGCCGAGAACTTCTTCAAAACGTTTTTTGCCGAGTAGAGAGATCATAGCGGTGATACCCAGAACTTTGCGTTCGTAGGGGTCAAATCCAGCCGCGCTGACTGCATCAGCCACCGCAGCCTCGTCAGTGTATCTGCGGTTGGAGCGGCCTTCGACCAGTTTCCACCCATTCCATTGCTTACCACCTAGGGCAGCGCGCAGAGCATAATCCTTGATGTCGTTGGCCCATGAGATTAGGCTGTCGATTTTGCCAAGGATATCTTCAACCTCATCGTCCTCCACCAGAGGGGGAAGCTTGAAGTCATATCGTGCGAGTTCCAGATTACGTTCGGCTCTAGCACGGCACTCGTGCTTCACTTTGCAGAATAGGCACCATTCGCCGCAATTGAATTCTCCGTCCCCAGCGTAAGCGAGTTCGGCAGTTGGCTTCAAAACTTCCTCAGCCCATTGGTACAAGGATTCCTTGAATACCGTGTAGATGGACACGTTATCGCGCCTGGGTTGGTAGATGGTCATGGAAACCGTATCGATGTCGTAGATACCATCGAAAATCTCCAAAGCTCCCAGTGCATACAGCTTCATTTGCGGGTTATCCTCTGCTTCTACCAGTACTCCTTGTCCGTGTTTATAATCCACGATGTGGAGTGTACCGTCCGCGGCAACTAAACAGTCAGCGGTTCCGAAGCCGCCCTCAACGTATTTGGAAAAGTCGAGCCGCTGTTCGATAAGGACAACCGGGTCGGCACAGCTTTGTTTGGCCATTTCAACCAGTTCGAGGATATAGGCGGCATAACCGTTGGCGCAGTCTTCCATCTCCGCGTTGTAGAAGGAAAGGTCAGCGGTGGGGTCTTTGGCACGTATACCTAGTGCGACCTTCAGCTTGTACTCGCAGAGCATATGGGCCGACGTTCCTTCAGCGGCATATTCGCTGCCCTTGTCCTCATAACTCTCGCAGAGCCTAGCCGAAGGAGGGCAGTTCAGCCACCTGTGAGAGGAGGAAGCGGAAAGGAGAGCGTGGCCCAGGCCAGCTTCTCTTGTGCCTACCGCACAATTCACCTTCTGCTTACTCATTTCCCAGCACCTCAGCTTCCGCAAGCAGTGCCGGATATTCCGCAGGATCGATTTCCGACAACTTCGCAGCGCCATGCTTTTCCAGTAGGTCCCGAACTTTGGCGGTGTGACCGGCCCGGCTCTTTTCTGCAAGAACAGCTCTGACCGCTTCAAGGCTGATTGGCTTTTCATCCGATGCAGGGACTTCCGCTTCCGGCTGATCCGTTGTATGGGCATCACCGTTACCGCTAAACAAGTCAGCAAGCGACTCCGATATACTGATAAGCGCTTCGCTGCAGCGCTTTAGCTCAGTAACCACAAGAGAAAGTTCACTCATCTTGCTCATCCGATTTTCCTCCTTCCACCCTTTTTCTGTCCTGCCGCGAAAGCATCGTTAGCTTCCGGGCAAGGCGTTTTGACACCACACTGATTGCCGTGAGGACATCCGCCAATTCCTCATCCATCTCACGGTCGTGGATTTCGGTGTCGGTTTGTTGCGCTTGTTTTTCCATTTTTGAACCTCCGTTCTGAGGGCTGCTTTTCTTCCCTCACCATCCACAGGACAGAAGTTGGAAAGTTGAGTACTTGTTTTAGAAATTTTCTTGATGGTTTTGCCCTCTGATAACCAGAGGGCGTGATTGTAACATCAGATAAAGTCCTTGAGACGCTCCCGCAACTGGGAGAACAGTTTTGTTTTCCGTTTATTAATACCTTTCTGGGAAAGGCCGATATCGCTGGCAATTTCCCGCTCTGACTTGCCGACGCTGAAAAGTTCCATGATCCTGCGGTTGTCCGGATCGAGTTCATCTAAAGCGGTATAAAGCTCTTCGAGGAGCAGCTTGTCCGCAACTAGTTCGGCAAAGTCAACGGTATCGGCTACCTCAAGGCCATCCTCGGTGAACTTGTCCAGGGATAGTACACTGCCTGTCCGCTGTTTTTCGCATTTGCTGCAGTCCCTGTTGCAGCGGTTGCCGTTTTCATCACGGCAGCGTTTTTCGCGATCTTTGCGTTTGTGTTCAGCCCATGCCGGACGTTTATAGGCACGGTAAACCTCTTCTGTTACGGGGATTTGCTGTCCATCGATTTCGATGTAACGCTGATTGTCCATGATTGTCCTTTCCGCCCGATGAGCGGTTAGGCGGAAAGGACACATAAAAAGCCAGTGCTTCGATGTACACCGGCCACAATTACCTAAAATGGGCATAACAAGGCACGGTGGGTACATCTGAAACTCCCCGCACGGCTTTTGCCATGCTTGGAACTTCCTATGTATCCCGCCGCCCTAATGCGCATCTCAGGCTTTGAGAGTTTGTTCAGCAATATGGGTTCAACCTTGCGCTCAATGTATTTGCGAAGGCAAATAATATGTTGACATTTGCAAAAATGTGCAATACAATATTTGTAATTTGTGATATCGCTATACCGTAATCACCCTCGCGCTGCATTCTTGTGCACGTAAGATCACCCTGCTGACGATATAATTGTATTTAACTCGCCATTTTCAACACGGAACGCAACGGACTGGTTCGGACTGATTCGGACTATTGGCGGAGAAAGGAGAAATGCTTGTGAAGCCAGACGAATACTTCAGAATGATGTATCCTTATATTGGACAGGCAAAGATGCCATCGGAATTCATTGATGACCTTCTTTGTAGCTTTGTTGTGGATGACGCAGACTTCGCCGGTAGTCCGTTTATTGAAAAAACAGCCGACTATAAAAATCGCATATATAATGGCTCGAAGCCGTTTCCAATAGCGATAGCTGCACAGCTCCTTGACGCCAGTAACCCTATGCGTTTTTCCGTTTATATAAATGACAACCTCTCCGACGACCTAGTAGAAAATCTAGAAAATGAATTAGCAGAGCTTGGCATTGATATACAAGGTGTTGATGTCGCCGATAAATGCGCCAAGCTCTTTGTTTCAATTCTGACTGAAACAGCAAGACGCACAAAAAGAAAAGGCGCCCCGGCCAAAACTGCTTCACATAAGAAGCAGGAACTGATAGGAGTGCCAATAGCGACTGTATATGTAAAAGACGGAAAAATTTCAATTAACGGTCAGATGTTTAGCCTGCATGAAAAAATAACGCCGCCTGAAGATATCGCTCAGGAGGAAATGCCATACATTAAGGCGCTATTTGCTGCTTACGCACAAGCTACCGGTATGGCAACTGTAACGAAAAATGATTTACCTACACTTAATGTTAGATATCGCCGTAATTTTTCGGATCAACGTGAAAACTACTATAATGCTGTTCGGGTAGAACGCTCAGTGCGTGAGATATTTAATGATGGCGAAGTGGAATTCGGCAAGATAAAAGAAGATACTTACGATGGTATTGTTGATGTATGTTGGAATGATTTTGATGACGGTTTTAAACGCTTATTGGCTGTTTTAAATCAGGTGTCTCAAATAACGTTAACAAAATCTTTTCTCACGCAAATAAAAGACCTTATAAACAACAGCGAAAAGAAAGGCATTTGCCATATGCTGGTGAATGACGGCAGAATCCAGTGGGTGCTTGAGAATGACTGAACTATTTAACAACCCGTTTGAAACTTCGCTCCGTGTTCTTCTGACGCTTCGCGTCTTTGGGGAAGATATGACGCTAGATAAAATCGCTGCAGCTGACTTCATTACGATTTATGCCCGTGATTTTGGAATTGCAGCCTATAACCTAAACGGCAACAACGGCTTTAGCTTTAGCGAGGCAACTTCAAAGAGAACTCTTGTCGGCACGGCACTTAAGCAGCTTGTCCTTAATAGACTCGTCACGGCGACGCAAAACCGAAGCGGCTTTACATACGAAATAACAGCACAAGGAGCACAGGTATGCGACGAACTGACTTCCGATTATACTGAAGAGTATATTGCCTTATCCCAAACGGTTTACAAGTATCTTCATGGCAAATCAGAAATTGTAATCCTCTCGGAAATAAATAAAAAAGCGATTTGCGGGAAGGAGGAATGATCATGGCAGACTTCTATATTGAAAAGTTGGTAGTTAAAGGCGCTGGGAAAAAGGATGCTGTTGCGGAATTTGACAAAATGCTGACGATTATTTCGGGTCCTTCTAACACAGGGAAAACCACCATCATCCGTTGCATAGATTATATCTTCGGCAGTGATAATCTTCCGTTTGCGGGTACTACGGATTATGATACTATTATTCTCTTTGTCACCACAGAGAATGGCTCGATTCAATTTACGCGCAAGCTAGAATCAAACAAAATCGATGTGGTCAGTTCTGACGATAGAATTGAAAGTGGTACTTATAAAGCCAGAAACGCGACGAAAACCATGGAATCTATCAGCAAGGTTTGGCTTGCTTTGATTGGTATTGAAGATGACCATGACATAATTGCCAACGAAAATTTCAGACCTCAACATCTGACATGGCGTACCTTCCTACCCGTTATCCTAATAAAAGAACGTCAGATAGAACGAGAGAGTTCCATCCTTATGCCAGAAGGCGGTGCAAAAAGCATACAGGGGCGCACAGCTTTTCTCTCATCTCTATTATTTTTGATATACGGCAACGACTTTTCCAATTTTGATGAACGCGAAAGCAAAAAAGAACGAGCTATACGTAAAGCAGCAGTCGAAAAATATATTAATAAAGAGCTTTCCGGAGTTGCAGACCGAAAACAAAGTATCCTTGATATGATTAGTGCATTTGACGGGTTGGACGTCCAAAAAGAAATTGACAGTGCAGTTCAGGTATTATCGGATATCGAAGAAAAAATATCAGCCGCGATGTCAAACAGCCAATACATACTCAATAGCATGATAGCGAAGAAAGAGCGCCTGACAGAATGCCAAATGCTTATATCACGCTACGCTGCACTAAAAACGCAGTACAGCGCAGACATAAAACGGCTTTCGTTTATCGTTGACGGTGAAACCGTTATGCAGCATGTGTCGCATGATGCTCATGATGCTACCTGCCCGTTTTGTAACGGGAAAATTCCGAAGCAGAATACGAAATCCTATGTGGAGGCTGCCCGCTCCGAGCTTTCAAGGATAATTGCTCAATATAACGACCTTGATGGTACAGAAAAAGATATCGAACAACAAATACAGGAATTACAAACAGAGATTGCACTGCTGACAGAACAGAAAAGCAGTATTGAAGAGTTGATAGCCAAAGATCTACAGCCACAAGCTAGAGCTCTTACTGAGACTATTGATGCTTATCGCATGTATATACAGTTAAACTATGAGCTCGAGGTAATACACCGCCTCGCTGATGGATGGCATAACGACCTGCGCGATATGCAGAACGAAGATGCATCCGAAATCAAGTATAAGCCAATGGAGAAGTTTGATGACCGATTCTGGGAAGGGATGGATGCTGCACTTATTGAAATATTGACAGAGTGCAAGTACACGCCTCTTGTCTCAGTGCGATTCTCAAAGAGCTCTTTCGACTTAGAAATCAACGGACAACCAAAAGCGCTAACACAGGGTAAAGGTTACTGCTCAATTTTAAATACAATTGTGGTAATGGCATTTCGCAAATTCATGTTGGAAAATGCTGTTTACAATCCTGGGCTATGTATCGTTGACACGCCGCTACATGGAATTGATGAGGGAACAAAGAATGAAACATCGGAGAGTGTACAAACCGCTTTGTTTCAGTACTTCATCAATAGCCGAGAAATGGGACAGCTGATAATCGTGGAAAACGAGCGGACGCTACCTAATCTCGATTATAGTCAGAACGGTGTAAGACGAATCATCTTCACAGGCATCGTCAGTGAAGATCAGTGTGGTTTTTTGCATGATTGCAAATTTGATATACCACAATCCCCAAAAGAGTGATATGAGGTGGTATCGTGCATTTTAGTTACAATAACTTATGGAAGTTATTAATCGACAAAAATATGAACAAGCAGGATTTGCGAAAAATGACAGGTATCAGTTCCGCTTCAATTGCCAAGCTGGGCAAAGGCGAGAATGTAAATACCGAAGTGCTCCTGCGTATATGTAAGGCACTAAATTGTGATATATCCGATATAATGGAATTCGTCCCAGGTTCGTGTGATGATTTCGGCAAAGAGTGAGATAAAAATTACTGAGCATATCATCAATTGATTAATGTTGGTACATTTTTGGGTGAATAAAGAAGGGGTTTAGCTATGGCAACTGATCATAATATAAAATTACATAGTGCTGATATATCGACCAGCTGTCTTATCAATGCGGTTAGAGTTTCTTTTGGCACATGGTTGTCAGGTAATAAGAGCAAGCATGAAACAGCACTTATTCTATCATCGCTTGATAGTGCCTCTGAGCAGATGTTAAAGCGAAAGATAATAGATTGTTCACTGTGGGAAATAACAAACCCCGCTGTTTTCATTGAGGTCTATAATAAGGCACGTGACAACAAGTTATTTAGAGTAATGGATAAGAAATGCTATTTATCTTTTATGCGGGATGGGCGAGTGTTTTTAAAGTTCCTCAAATCAAAGCCAGCTATACAGATTGATAATGCTTCGAAAAATATATCACCTTTGGACGAACAGCAAACTACACCTTTGACCATCAAAGATGCAGTGGTAACGGTGCTTACAGAATCATCCCAGGCATTAACCGCTAATGAAATATATGACGAGATAGTAAAACGTTGCTTATATACATTTGGGGCGCAAAACCCTGTTAACGTTGTTCGAAATATTATCGAGAGCGCTTGTGATAATTCTACATACTCTGAACAAAATAGAGCTTCTGTGCCATACTTTCACTTTGAAGTAAATGAGGCTGGTAAAAGAGTTTATTGTCTATTAAATGATATACAAAAATACCACCAGCAACCTGTCAATACAAACGTTTACTCCTCATCTCTCAGCAACATCGTTGATCTTGAAGAAGGAAAAGCTGGCATAAGAGAAATTCTTGAAGCCCACTTTCAGACGCTTTACGGGTACAGTAATATCAGTATTCTATGGAATGCAGCTCAGGATACTCTACCACTGTTTCTAAATGATAATGCTATTAATACTGCTGATCAACTATGGCGCCTTACATACAATGCTTTTGAAAATGAATATGTAATGAGTTATCCTCACATATGGAAAGCGCAGCCAAATTATCCACAGAGCTATGTAGGTGTTATCATCAACCTTGCTAGACAGTTAGGTGGAACCGTTACCAGAGAACAAATTGATGATTATTTCACACGTATTAAACAAAGGTCGCCTATCAACGCGACGGTTATACGTCAGGGATTATTGATGTTCTACGCTTCTAAACATTTCATACTAACAGAGATTGTTGAATTGACAAATGAGCGTTGTGCCGCCATAACAAAGTCATTGAACAAGCTCTTTGCGTGCGAAAATGTGTCTTACATTGTATTACGGGACATAGCCTCTAAATGGTTTTCATCATTACCAACAATAAAGGGTGGTTTGAGTTGGACAGCATTACTGTTACAAGAAACCTTAAGATTGAGACCCGGAATTGGCTATAGGGTAATATTTTCCGGTCTTGATGGACAAGCGCTTGATACACTCGGGGCCGCAATTGTTCCAAACGAATCGGATATCAGCTGTTTTGCGGATTTGGTGCATCGATATTGTCAAGAGAGAAAAATATTGGGCAAGAAAATGGCTACAGAAGAACTTAGAACACTTTTACGTGACGTAGGTATGCTCGAAGGTAATGAACTAATTTATAACCTTCATAAAGCATTAAAAGACTACCGTTTTGCTTTCACAGACGAAAACAGAATGGTTAAGATATTGGAGAGATAAAAAGAATGTATGGTTATCAATGGACTGATAAAAATGGAATATATCGCCTTGTGCCTAACGCCAAGGTTATCAAAGAAATTCGACCCGTTTTTAGGGAGGAACTTGACTACTTTGGTTTTAATAATTACTGGAATTATCCAAAGACTGATGCTCCACTCCTTTGGGCGGAAGGGATCCGACGGTATGTTGTTAACGGAGAAGTAGTTGCCGAGGCCGTCGGTGGAGGGTTTTATACAAAGCCAACTATAAATGTAAAAAAAGAGAGATTAACACTTAAAGCAATAAACATTGAACACTTATGGAAAGAAAATGAAAGCCTCATGAGAGGGCTTGAAGATAAAGCGATTGAGTTTATACGCCAAATTCATGATGAATATGCCGCCAAAGGAATGAAGTTTGTTGTTGCTTTCTCTGGAGGTAAGGATAGTCTCGTTTTACTCGACCTTGTTGCCAAGGCCCTGAGACCTGACGAATTTGTTGTTATTTTCAGTAATACTGGAATGGAGTTTAGTGCAACGATCGACGCAGTAAAGAGAGCAAAGGAAAACTGGAGTAAGCTTCGTTTTTATGAAGCAGAGAGCCACATGTTACCGGAAACAACATGGGACGCTTTTGGTCCCCCAGGTCGAAGAATGCGGTGGTGCTGTTCAGTTCATAAATCAGTACCAACAATGCTAAAACTACGGGAAATTACTGGCGATTACGATGCTAAAGCAGTAGTCTTTGAAGGGGTGCGTTCGGAAGAGAGTTTTGCTAGATCTGAATATGAAACAGTCCGGGAAGGCGTAAAGAATATCAATCAGGTAAATGTCAGCCCTATACTCACTTGGGGAACAGCAGAGATTTATCTCTACTTGCTCAAAAACAAGATATTGCTTAACGATGCATATAAAGAAGGCTTTAATCGTGTAGGCTGTTCAGTGTGTCCTATGTCGTCTCCTTGGCGCGATCACCTAAGTTATGGATTCCATAAAGATGAAATTCAGCCACTTCTCAATGTGGTTGAAGATTATGTTGAAAGAGTCAAACCGGCCAAGAGTACCCAAAAGTATATTGAGAACGGCGGCTGGCGTGCAAGGATGGGGGGCCGTGGATTAAAAAACGGCGGCAATCGTGTCACCGAAGTAATAGATGGCGATAAGATAATTTTTAGATTTACAAAGAGAACGGGTAACTGGTTAGATGTTGCAAAAATACTAGGAGAAATAGTTGAGAAAAATGGTAATTCTTATACTCAGATTATTTCTCATCAAACATATACCTTTACGTTGGCAGGTGAAACGGTTACATATTCTCCATATACTCAAATGGACAGATTTGTTATTAGTAAACTGCGTGGCGTCGCATATAAAGTGGCGTACTGTATAGGTTGTAAAGCTTGTGTCGTGCAATGCCCCACAGGAGCATTTGAAATAACAGAAGAAAATAAAATCCTAATTCGTGAGGAATTATGTACTCATTGTGGCAATTGCATCAGTTTTACTGGTGGAAAAGGATGCCTTGTCGCAAAATCTTTATCGACTACGGAGGGAAATAATATGCAATTGAAAGGCATGAACAGATATCAAACATTCGGTTTCCGCCGTCCATGGCTAGAACATTTCTTTGAGCATGGTACGGACTGCTTTACACAGGGGCAGCTTGGAAACAGACAATATGATGCACTGCGTGTTTGGTTGCGCGAGGCAGAACTTCTTGAACCTTCAAACAAGGGAGATAAATCTGGAACGATGACCGAGTTATGCAATAAGCTCGTTGCACTTGGAGCTGGCAATCCAATGGTCTGGGCTGTGATTTGGACAAATCTTGCCTATAACTCTGTTATCACAAAGTGGTATATGTTGTACACGCAAAGTGGCGAGACTTATGATAAGGCCGAACTTGTATTCATGCTTGGCGACGACTACTCTCCATCTACACGTGATAATGCGGTGACTGCTTTACTCGAAACTTTCCGCCACTCGCCAATTGGTACCGCACTCAAACAGGGTATTCCGATTCCTGATGGCGCAAGTTATAAGTTCGTGAAGCAAGGTTGGGATGCCCCAGAAGCCGCAGCAATTCTCTATGCGCTCTATAAGTTTGCTGAGGAAACAGGGCGATACACATTCACCTTAACTCAACTTGATAACGCTCGCGGTAATGCTGAGGCTAAGGGTGTAGACCCTGTAGCTATTTTCGGTTTAAATCCGAAAAATTTCAAAGCCATTGTGCAGGACATTGCGCTACAATATCCTGAGTTCATCCGTGTGGCATTTGTCCAAGACCTCGATAACATTATGCTTGTACCCGAAAAGAAAGCCATCGATGTGCTCGACATTATCACAGAGTAAAGGAGATAGAGGTATGAAGTACAGTAATTACATTGAATTGTCTGCAAACTACGAGTCTGTTGTTGATTTGGATGCAGAAAAACGCAACCCGAATCTGTGGCAAGAGTACATAGTCCACGATGATATGAAAAATGCTATCGACGCAATTTGTCAAACTATGTTATGGGAGGATAATGACAAGCGTCGTTCCTTTTGGATTCATGGAGCGTACGGTACAGGCAAGAGCTATGCAGCTATAGTGCTCAAGCATCTTTTTGAGGATAGTATTACTAATATCGAACCCTTTTTGAGTCGCCCTTCTCTTGCTGAATACAAAAAGCGTTTTTTAAAGATTCGCGAGAAAGGTGAATTTCTGGTCGTTTGGAAAAGCGGAGCAACTGACATCAAAAGCGGCACTCATCTTATGATGGAGATGGAGGTTAAGATAAAGGAAAAACTTAAAGAAAAGTTTGGCGAAAAGGCATATTATGGAACAAGCTCGCTTATAAACGCAGCAAAGGATGCCATTAACGACAAGAGTATCAACTGGACATATCTATTTACGGATATTCAATACGGCCTTTCTGACCAATATTCCGATTTTGATGAGTTCCAACAAGCGGTTTTGGACGGTGATTCTGATGCTATCCATCTTGTCAAGCGCATCTGTGACGATAATAAGCGCACCATGTTCACAGGTGTTGTAGATAGGTTTGAAGAATGGATAAAAGACATCATTGCCGGCAATAAACTTTCTGATACAGGTATCGTATTCATATGGGATGAATTTACCGGATTTTTAAGGGATTGCGGAGATGACAATGTACTGCAACGGCTTTCCGAATTGTGCAAATCTGTGGATAAAGATGGCAAGGCGAAACCTAATGCACCGTTCTTTATGTGTCTTATAGTTCACCGTGACCCTACTTGGGTATCAGAACTTGGTGACGAAACCTATGAGAGAATCTTGCATCGCTACCATGAATTAAAATTCCATATTACCGAGAGCGCTGCATACGATTTAATTGGCGATTCGATTATTCCTCGTCCAGGCATGGAAACCCAATGGGAAGAAGTAAAAAAGGATTTGATGAAATCCATTGAAAATTATAAGATTGAGTTTGATAATCTTGATCAGAGTATAAATATCAATGAGCGGCTTGCGAAACTATGTCCAATTCACCCTATGACACTTGCAATGCTTGCCACCGTAGCAGAACACTTTGGTGCTTCCCAGAGAACATTATTTCGGTTTATGAAAGACGAGGCAAAATCCTCAAAAGGCGTTGGATTTATCCACTATATAGAAAATAATGAACCAAATAAATGGCAATGGTTAACTGTTGATTATCTTTGGGATTATTTCTTTACTATAGAGTCCGACTCACGCGATAAAGATGTAAAGACATTTACCCCAGAAACATTAAAAGCTATACATCATTTTCAGAATAAGGCTGATTCGATTTCTGATGAATATGCGCTCCATGTCTTTAAGGCAGCATTGCTTTTAATTGCCGTAATGAGCGGTAGCAATATTAGTAATTTATATAGCAAACAAAATCGCCCGAGCAGAAAAATCGGTGCAACAAGAAATACTCTTTATAAGTGTTTTCGTGGCCAATTAGACCAGGCGACTATTGATGAATATCTTACTTCTTTTAAGGAAATCGGATTGCTTAGTATTGGAGAAATGCTTAACGGCGACGCTCGCTTAGAATTGCCCTATACAGGGAGCACAGACACATTCGATGTTAGGCTCGAGATGACCAAGAAAAAATATACGCGATATGCACTCTTCGCTACGAAGGGAATCTTTTCAAAAATAATAGAAAATGGAATGTGGGATCCTACAAGAGCTACTGCAGGGCGTGTGTACATCGCGGCTTGTTCGTCGGAAACCAATTCTCTATCTGCGCGTCTTGGGGAAGTTAAAAAGGAACTTCAAAACCACCCATATAAAATTGGTATACTTGTTGTTACTGTTTCCGAAGCGAGGGAGTATACCAGCTTTCAAGCAAAGATAAAGCAATTATCTTTGGAAGACGATAGCAAGCGTCTTGTTATCGCAATGCTTCGTGAGCCATGCACAGCAGATTTGCTGGATCGTTGGCATAAAGCTATTACGCATAAAGAACTCTGCGCGGAAGAAGGCAAGTCAGGTGATGCAAGCAAATATGAAACAGAGGCGAACATGATTGTTGCCACATGGGCAGGTCCCGCATTAGATTCTCAGATCTATGCTTGCTATGGTGATATTCAATTCACAGGGGTTTATGGGAAGAGCGATTTGATGAAGCGGATAGAAAAAGATGTGATTTATACAGTTTTTCCGGCTGCTCCTGAGCGTCTTGTGACGGTTAACACAGCATATAGAAAGTGTACTGATAAAGTTGTCTTGGCTGGTCTGACTAAGGAAGTGACCAATGCGCAGGTTAATAATATTGTAAATGCTTTAAAGGCTATTGGAGCATGGGAAATTAATGACTTGGGTGGCCTGATAAGCCTGAGCGGTACAAACGCAGAGGTTATTTCTACCCTCGCTTCATATTTTCAGCAGGAATTTTCTCAAGGCGCGAAAATCTCGCTTGATTTACTTTGGGCGAAGTTACAGCAACCACCCTTCGGATATTACAACTCGATGACTGTTGGGTGCTTTATTGGACTTGTCATGCGTTCCCTCGTTAATGGCTCATTTAACTGGTTTGATGGCGTAAACACCCTGCCGCCAACAGCGGGTAATCTGGCGAGTATGGTCAGTAAGATGCTTGACGGAAAAACCATTAATCATAACCTCTCATCTGGCTCTGCTATTTGGCAAAAATTCAAGCAATATATTCAAAAATTATTTGGCCTTTCAGCTCAGGAGGTTGTCAGCGATGCAGAGGCACGAAAATTTATTAAGCAGACAATTACTAGAACTGGCGTTCCGTTTTGGGCAATAAAATATTTGCCTAGTGATAAATTTGGTGGCGATGAGTTTAAGTCGATAGTTATTCGAATAACAGATTTACTGTGCAGCTTCATCTATGAAACTACTGATGATCAAGAAACTGTGATGGCAGAAGTGCTTACACAGTTCAATGGTCGTGGACAACTTCGGCAAGCGATGACATCAATCCTTGCTGACAAAACGGTAATGCTTTCAGCGTTTAAGCAATTTATGTTTTTAAAGGTTAAGGAAATAGAAAATTTAAGCAAAAGCCTTGACTTGACCGATAAAGACATTTTTGATGCGCTTCGAATCTATCTACAGGATTCGATATCAGCCTGGCGCGAAGAACAAGTGGCAGAAAAACTTACAGAATTAGCGCAAGAATTCAAAGTGATTGATACCATTAAATCCGAAATTGGCGCGAACGTAAAAACCTATCGCGCCGTACAAAATGCTTTAAATAATGTCTTTGAACATATGAAGGTACCTGGAACAGTCATAGAGACATTATCCGTTAGCTGGATTCCGGCATTAAAACTTTTACGAGAGATTTCAAAAGTACCATGGACTGAGCTTCCTAACAAAAAAGTTGTAGTTGCAACTCTAGAAGGAAGCGCAAAAATCGCATGGGAAAATCTCTCTCAGCCCAAGCAGCTTCTAGAAGCAGTCTTCAATGCTCGCCGCATTATAGTTACTGATGATGAGCTGGAAGAGGTATATACTGCTCTAAAACAGCAGACATATGAAACGCCGATAAATGTTTTTGATACTAGGTTGAATGCATTGTTGGATAATGTTCAGTACACCCGTGACTCTGCAAAGGCTAAAGAACTATGGTATGATACCACGGGTACTAAAAGCGTACGTGATTGGTGTAATAACGCAAACATACCAATAGCGTGGTTGTTTGATGGAGCAAGCATTATGGCTATAAGGGCAATCAAGGCACTACAAGATGGACAAGTAGTAGAAAAAGATGCTCTTGCAAAAGCTATAACTTTCTTAAATGGCAGTGAGCTTGCTGTGCTCAAGGACCCGGTGTACATAGCTGACCGATTCTTTGCTCATATCGGCGAAAATTATCGTCCAGCATTCAATACTGACAGAAGGATTCTACTTGACAGGCTCAAGACTAATTCGAAGTTGACTTCAGACGTTTATACATGGGAAAACAAAATTCCCGAGATACGTGCTGTTCTTGACTCCTATTTGCAGAAAAAATATATTGATGAAGCCAAGAAGCGTATAGGGTCAAAGATGTCTGAGAAGGAACTAAAAGATATCGTACTTAAGCTTCTTGATGAGAATCCTGAACTATACAGCTATTTCCTAAATTAGGAGGGCGTTGCGATGAATATTGCTGAAATTATCTTTAAGGTGTCCAATGAGCGTCAAACACCTGGTAGATTTCCGACGCGATTAATATTTGCCCACAACTTCACCGACTATCTATCCTTGGTCGGTGAGCTTAAGGCTGTATGCGATGAGGTAATTGACCTATCTGCTTTTACTAAAGGAGATGTTCTACCCCGCTTTAAGGATTTCAAAAACGAGTTAGCCAAGCATTCGGGAAAGCAATTACTTCTGCTCTCAGTTGGAGAATATCTTCGCATTTGTATAAAGCGTGAACGTGATAAGGCAACCGCTAATTTCCCTGGTATATGGGAGCAACTGCAGCCAGAAAGTTCTACAACAAAGTATATAATCCCGATATTTGGAGGCAGAGAAATATTTGATTCCATAATGCCAATTCAAGATGAGCGGCAGCAACAATTCATTTGGGAGGTAAATGAGTCTTCAAGCGAATCTGAGTACAGCATTACTATCTATTCCCCTGATTTCAAGGAGGCAATTGCTGCAGATGCCATGAATTTGCAAGAATGGTTTCTGAAGTGGACATCATTATTTGGTGACAAAAACCGAAAAAGCTTTTCACTCCTAACTAAATTGTACCGATATGCGGAACCTGTATACGGCGGAGTTCGCTTGAACATCGTTGATGAACCATTTGCCTATGTTGCTTCTCTTGTTACCGATGGCGAGAAGCTTAATAAGAATGATGGCAACGAAAAATTTTGGAAATTCATTGCTCAAAACGTGAAACGGGATAAACCGTTTGCAGAAACCATTAAGTATTTACTTAATTTCGACCTCAATATTGACCCCATTAGTGCATTAGCACGCTTTAACGAACTCTCGGATGATGAATTGAACTTGTTGCGCATATGGTACAAACTATACCCGTCAGACGACTACTACACATTTGCTATCAACAGGGCAGCAACAGCGAGAGAGATACCTGTTTCGCTTAGAGACTCCATTTTCGAATTACCTAAATTGTCGGACTCTTTCATCCGCCAAAGGACTGCTGCATTGAGGGTTCTAGACTTATCTTATAGTGAAAAATATTTTACAAGACTCGACAAAATCCCCGACCCTGAATCCAGGTTGATGATGCTGACATACAGGACACTTGCGGAACGCGCATATGCTGTGAAAACAATAAGCGGTCTTTTGCGTAGCGGCGCTGATGTCAACGCTCTTGTTGAGCAACTCAAATTCGATTACCCTGATTTGGCCGAATATTTAAATCCTGATGCTACTAACTCAATATCAGGAGAAGTAAAACAGTATTTCAATTGGTATCGTCGTAGTAAATTGATAAATAGGCCTAACACAGATATACCTTGTAGTATTGATTTTGATGGTATTGATAGCAGAAATAAAGTAATTCAACAAAATAGCAGCAACGATAGTCTTCAGTTTTGGATCGACGGATTAGGTGCAGAATGGATTCCCGTATTATTAAGAAGACTAAATTCTCTTGGCATTGAGGTTACCGTGAAGGCACTAATTACAAAGGCGCTTTTACCTACGGAAACTGAATTCAACCATAAATGGACGGCTACAGATGTTAAATGGGATCGGCTCGACAAACTCTCTCATAATGGCATGCCAGATGATAAGGATTATTTCCTGTGCATTGCCCGTCAATTGGAGATTATGAAAGAGATTGTTGAACATGTTTCAGAAATGCTGTTAAAAACAAATAGGGTTATTGTAACTGGAGATCACGGTAGTAGCCGGCTTGCGGCTTTGCTCTTTCATGATGCGGAGAATTTTGCTATTGAGCCTCCTAAGAACGCAATCGTACGCTCTTTTGGAAGGTTTGTTGAGTTACAAGATGACAGTTATATAACATTAACAACTTCAATGGAGCGTACAGAAATTGACGGAAAACACTATATCGTTATGAAAACCCATGAGCACTTTAAACAATCAGGCAATGCGGCAGGCGGAAATACCGACGAGAAGGCTGTTGCTGGGGAAATACACGGTGGTATGACACCTGAGGAATATCTTGTGCCTGTAATAATCGTAACTCGCAAAATTCCACTATCTCCCAAAGAAACAACAAAAAAACCAAAGGGAATAACGATTAATGATGATATACTGGGGTTGCCATAATGAGAGGGAAAAAGATATGCACTGAGTGCAATAAAATTTTGAATAAGGATGAAGTAGCGCTTACACAGAAAATGCTCGGAAAAGATATAAACGAGTTATACTGTATTGACTGCCTCGCAGAATATATTGATTGTGATCGCAGTGATTTGGAAATAAAAATTGAAGAATTCAAGGAACAAGGTTGTGCTTTGTTTCTTTAGGAGGATAGCCAATGGACAAGATTAAAGAAGTTTTCGCGGAGATGGTAGTACTTAAGAATCCTGAACGAACTAAGTTTTTTACAGATCTTAGTCTACCGTCTTATATGAGAGACTGGCTTGTAATGAAATTTTCTGATGAAAACGGGAACATTGACTACAACGGTGTAGCTCGATACATAAAGAAATATATCCCTAACCGTGAGGATTACGAGCAATTCAAATTCCAGATGGTCAACGGGGAGAGCATCCGTTTTCTTGCCAGAATTCGAGTTGGGGTTGATGTCAAAACGGGAAAGACATTATTTGAATTACCAGACTTCGGTGGCACAAAGTCTGGCGCTGGTGGTGAAGTTGCCAACGACGTAGTCAGCAGATGGCAGGAGACATTGCTTCGTGAAAGCGAGAACTGGGGAATCATTGACCTTGTGTGGGAACAGGACTTCTCTAAAAAACCTCCACGTGGATATGTCAAGTTGATTGGTTACCAGCCGTTTTGCCCATATAGTGTGGACTTGGAATTTTACCGAGAAGCCCGTAACAATTTCACAACCGAAGAGTGGCTTGATTTGCTTATCTCTGCCGTAGACTACAACCCAGGCGGATATGATTCTGAGGAAGAAAAAATGTATTTTATCCGTCGCTTGTTACCTTTTGTTGAACGGCGAGTAAACTTGATTGAGCTTGCACCTCGTGGTACAGGTAAAAGCTATGTATATGAAAAAATCAGCAAACGCGGCTGGGTTGTTTCGGGTGGCACGGTATCAAGAGCTACCCTATTCTACGATAACAACTTGAAAACTGGAGGACTTGTTACACGTTTCGACTATGTTGCATTTGATGAAATACAGAACATGAAATTTCTTGAACCTGCACAGATACAAGCCGCTCTTACTACCTATATGCAAGACGGTATCGTTAAGGGGTTTGATTCTGAAATTCCTGCTAGTTCAGGGATTGTTGTTTTAGGGAATATAGAAGCGGAGAAATTTAACACACATGTTAATATGGTTGATGCAATAAACCCGATTTTCCGCAAAGCTGAAACACTTGATAGAATCCATGGATTCATTCCGGGATGGAAGATACCAAAATTTCATCAAAACTTAGTTGCTAAGGGTTGGGCTTTAAATACTGAATATTTTGCAGAAGTCCTACATTCACTACGTGATGAATTGCATTATTCAACTTTAGTGGATTCATGCATTGTAGTGCCACCAAAAGCATATAAGCGTGACCTTGATGCAATAACACGTCTTTGCACTGGATTTGTAAAGCTGTTATTTCCGCATGCAAAAACGAAGAATGATATTCCGCAGGATGAATTTGTTAAATATTGTCTTGAACCAGCTAAAGAAATGCGACAGGTGATAAGGAATCAATTGCATGTGATTGCTCCGAAAGAATACATTAACCCTGACGTGCCAGATATTCAATACAAAGAATAGAAGAAAAGGAGGGGTATCGTATTGATTTATGCAGATAATGCTGCCACAACTAAACTTGATAATGAAGCCTTTGAAGCAATGATTCCGTGGCTGCGAGATAACTATGGTAATCCATCTGCCCCATATTCATTTTCGCGTGCTGAACGGAAAGCAATTGCAGAGGCACGTGAAATTATCGCAGATTGTATTAATGCTAAACCAGATGAAATATTTTTCACATCCGGAGGCACCGAGAGTAATAACTGGTCTATAAAAGGTATCACACAATATGATAACCTAAATGGTGCCTTTAACGCTAGGCGAACAATTATTACTTCACCTATCGAACATCATGCAGTATTGAATTCTTGCAACACATTGGAGCGTAATGGCTACCCTGTCCTTTATTTGCCCGTTAAACAAGATGGATTGATTGATTCTAATGTTCTTAAAGATTACATAACAGATACTTCGATAGTTGTGTCTGTTATGCTTGCTAACAATGAAATTGGAACAATACAGCCAATAAAAAAGATAGCTGAAATCGCACACCAGCATGGGGCACACATGCACACTGATGCAGTACAAGCAGTTGGACATATTCCAGTAAATGTACAAGACCTATGTGTTGATTTACTTTCTGCATCTGCTCATAAGTTTCACGGCCCAAAAGGTGTGGGTTTTTTATACATACGTAAAGGAACTAATATTTTACCGTATATCGATGGCGGTGCTCAAGAAAAAAGACTCCGTGCTGGAACAGAAAATGTGGCAGGTATTGTCGGAATGGCTGTTGCACTAAAAAATTGTGTTAGCCAAATGCAAAAAGAAGCTGAACGATTAAAGATAATAACTGAACTATTTTACAGTGAGCTTGATAAATTTGGGATAGATTATGTTATTAACGGTGATAAAAACAAAAGGCTTCCAGGCAATATTAACATTTCAATAAAACATTCTAATGGAGAAATGCTGCTTCATCGCCTTGATCTGAAAGGTATTTATATATCCACCGGAGCAGCTTGTGATTCTAAAGAAACAAAACTTTCACATGTCATTGAAGCAATTCGGGTTCCAAAAGAGTACGCTGAAGGAACACTTCGAATCTCTTTTGGAAGGGAAAATACTGTTGATGACAGTGTTACTATTGCTGCTGCAATCTCTGCCATTGTTCGTTAACGATTCCAATGCTATCGCTCTAGTAGAGGTACCGGGTTATAAACCATATGTTGACTTATTCCCGCGAACAGATAAAAACTGTTGACCTGTTCCCGCGAACAGATAACACCCATAAAATCTACTATTGACCTATTTCCTCGAACCGACAAAACAGAAATACATACTCGACATCAATCTGATGCTATCGTTCCAGATGGTATAAGGAAACATTTCAGGGTCCTACTAGAGAGGGAGTCAAATGCTCAACGATTTTCCCCCTAATGTTGAACGATTTGTCTAATGTCAAACGATTACTACATTAGGGGTGTGCATTTGTATCATTTTATAGTAGGTTAGCCAGTTATACAGCGAGTTTTCGCTTAACATATTGATCGGTAAAGGTGAAACAAAGAATGTACTCATCATTTACTATAATTGGTATCTCAGATAGGGGCACATTCTTTGTATCTAATCACTTATAATTCCCTATAAATTCACTTGGTTTGTTAACAAGGCTCAATAAATACATAATCACAAACAGTACAACGTCTAGCTATAAATTTATTTTAACCGTGACGATGTCTTGAAGTGCGTGCTTTTCACAATTTGGACTTCCCTTTTCCAACTTGACTCGTGACATTTCTCCAACCCCACCCGACGGCATTACAAGCAGAACATTGCTGAAATGACTCATCGTTCTTATTATAATATTTTTTTTTGACCGCATTTGGGAGTTTGCCTGCTATTTGATGGCCCCAAATACAAAAAGCATAATCACAGCGACAGTTATTATAAATGCTTTATTTCTATTGAAAGGCTTAAATGTATCCTTTTCAAAATAATAGCCTACTAGGAAAAAGGGAAAAAAGACAATGGTTCGAGACAAACTTAATAAGTCATTAATTTGACTGCCATAACCTACCAATAATCCTAGCGTGACGGCTACTAAAATTGGATGTCTGAGCTTAATAAATAATTGTAATAGGACATACCAAAATACAAGGCTGATCAAAAACCATAACGGGCCAGTGGGACTGATTATAGTGGAAAATATACCCCTATAACCATAAATAGGCATATACAGAAGGGATGTCAGTAAATATATTCCCAAATATTTCAATTCTTTAGCGGATAAGTTTTTAATGTGTTTTGAGAAATAACCGGATATTACAATAAATGCGGCATGTGAAAAGAGTAAATATACATATAGGCAATTTTAGCTGGATACACCATGTATATCCATGGCTCAATAATATGACCTAATATTACTAAAACAATTAATAATAGTTTTGCGTTGTCAAAATAAGGATTTCTTTCCATAGTTAAATACTACCATAATCCGCCCAGGGGGGCGGTATTTTTGTAGGGTGGTACTCCAGATAAAAGCAAGGAATACTATGTGGTAGGGTAAAGAACGGAGGTGATATGAAATGGACTGGGCATTTATTATTAAGGGAATAGTCTACACATATTTGTTTCTGGCCTGTCTGGCTTTGTATGTTCATTTTTATATAAGGAGACGTGGTGATAATTGGGGCAGGTTGATATTGAAGGTAGTTGTCACCACATATGTTACAGGGATTTTTATTGGTGTGATTGGAGGAGCCGTAACATATGTGGTGTTGATGGGGCTTAATTAATATAAGCTCATCTATTCCGGCAGCTTTTTCTTCATGAAACCTTCAATAAAATCTGTTCCGGCATATCCAATTGCTATCAAGGTAATTAACAGTTGCTTGTCTATTAATTCTCCGTAAAGAGAAATAGCGCCTAGAATACCGGCGATACTGCCAATTGTGAGACCAATAATAAATTGTTTTAGGTCAAAAGTCGTTCCTTTGTCGCCTTTATCATTATTCTTTTTTAGACCTACTACTATTCTTATACCCTGGCCAGCGCTTCCAAGAATGGCGCCTAAAAGGATAAATACAGTAACTTGAAAAACGTCCATTTTAACACCTCCCATCCTCGAAAATCATCACGATGAAACGGTAATTCGACAACTGGGAAGGTGTTACCTTTATTTAGCAATATCGAAATCTTTAACCACCTTCTTGGGTGGTTTTTGAGGAGACTTTATGGAATTATGTAGTCTATGGAGCGCCGGCAATCGGACTTATTATGGTTCTGGTTAAGGTTATTCGCGAGGCCAAGATTCCAGCGAAGTTTTTACCGGCTATGGCAATCGCTATAGGCTGGAGTAGGTGCGCTCATACAGGTTATGCACCCTGGACCGGGATAACCAATAGGAATTATTCTGGGCGCCGCTGCCTGTGGTTTTACGATGCCGGCAAAAAGACGATTGAAACCGCTGAATCAGATGCCACAGAGGATATCGCGGCATAACAAAAGTAAAGCCGGGGCAAGTCCCCGGCTGTTAAATAGGAGATAAAACGAAAAAGGGTAGTAGAATGTAATTTCAATATAGACCAGAATTATGAAGGTATCGTGAAGCTAGGATTAAAATTGGCTGAAAATAATGTTGGAGCTTAGCCCTCGATTGTTACGTTTTAAAAGGAATGATATAATTAAAGCGCAACATGAAGGGCTTTTGCAGATTTTAGTATGTTTCTGCATACAACTGGGAACGCCCCGCCTCTACCAAACAGAGTTTTATCAAAGGGATTTGGACCTAAGTTGGGCTCAAGTTCTGCTACTTCTAATAATGTGTATGATATACTAAATTTTGGTTATACGGACTATTATAAAGGAGCAAGGTTATGAAATGTCCCTATTGTGACGGGGAAATGGAAGCTGGCGTTATACAGAGCCCTCATGAAATAAGCTGGAAATATAAAAAGCACTTCATTGGCAGAGCTGAATTTCACGATGGTTCTATTGTTTTGTCGGAACTGTCTTTCTTAAAAGGCTCTATTGTGCAAGCTTTTTGTTGTCGAAAATGTGAAAAAATAGTCATTGATTACAAAGATGGAAACTGCGACATGAACCATGCTAAATAAGAATAATGCTTATCAACGCATTGACATCTATATTCACCTAACTTCCCAGCTATACAGCGAGTTTTCGCTTAACATAAGACCCGAAGGGGTCTTACAGACTGTCAAAGAACCCCTGTTAAATCGCAAGAAATAGCGGGGGTTTTGTGTTGCCTATGGTAAAATATAATGGGTGATGAAAAATGCTGGAACGTGCGAAAAATCTAAGAAACAACATGCAACTGGTTAACCTGGAAGGTATGGTCCCCCAGGATCATCTTTTAAGAAAAATTGATCGGGTAGTTGAATTCAACCACATTTATGATTTAGTGGAGCATCTGTATTGCGAAGATAACGGCAGACCCGCCGTCGATCCGGTAGTGCTGGTGAAAATGGTTTTGATTCAACATTTGTATGGTATCAAATCACTGAGACAAACCGTAAAAGAGATTGATATGAACATAGCCTATCGCTGGTTCATAGGGTATGATCTAACCTCCCGAATA
>JAYFPZ010000036.1:0-2568 GCA_034927445.1 Syntrophomonadaceae bacterium | reverse complement strand
CTGAGTAATATTTTCCGATAGAACCATTGATGTACTGAAATAGAACCGCCTCGTTCTTCTGCAAGAACCACCGTGTTCTTTTGTAAGAGCCACCGCCCGAAGGCGGCGGCCTTTAAGATTAGTTTTGCTCTTTTAAGCCGTGACGTTCTCGCATTGAAATGTCACCATCGATAAAAATCGTATAGGAGTCATGGACGATACGATCTAATATCGAGTCAGCCAGAGTATCTTGACCGATGTTTTCGTGCCATCCACGGGGATCAAACTGCGAGCAGAAGATTGTTGATCCAGTTTGATGCCTGGCTTCAACAATTTCCAGAACATCCACGGCCTGTGTGCCATTAAGAGGCCTTAATAACCATTCGTCCAGGATTAGTAGGCTGACTTTTTTGTACTGCTTCATGACTTTTTGATAAACGCCTTCGCCCCTGGCCACCGCTAACTCATTTAGTAAATCCGGAAGACGGATGTACTTGACGGTAAAGTAGTTTCTACAAGCTGATACTGCTAAAGAGCAAGCCATATAGGTCTTGCCATTGCCGGCAGCTCCCAGAATGATGATATTATGCTTTTCCTGTATGTAATTACAGGATGCAAGCCTAAGTATCTGGGTTTTGTCCAGTTTTCTGTCAGCATGATATTCGATATCTTCGATACATGCCTGGCTGAAACGCAAATCCGCTCGTTTGATTAAACGGGCTAGCCGGTTTGATTTCCGGCGGGACCACTCGATGTCTACCATCAGTCCCAGACGTTCATCGAAAGAGAGTTCCTGATATTTGGCATCGTCCATCTGGTCCTGGTAGGAATCGGCCATGGCAGTCAGGCGCATATCTGTGAGTTTGGTGATTGTACTCTGATTAATCATGCTGCTTACCCCCAAAATAGTCAGCGCCACGGGTAAAACCGAAAGTGGCTGATGTATCTGATTTAAAAGCAGAGTGGGTATTGGTCCCTGTAGTCCTTTTATCCTGCTCGGTTTTTAAGATCGTCTGGATGCTTTTGAGATTCGGACAAGGGGTATAGGTCAAGGCTCTCTTACAGGCAGATTCAAGCTTGTTCACAGAATTTTTGTCCGCCAGTTTCATAAGCGCCATACAAGAACGATAACCCTGCTGTTCTACTTTGTGTGAAGATAAGATAGCTCGCATGACAGTTTCTGTACTAGGTCCAACTGTTCTGGCCCAATCTATGAAGCGCTCCCCGTTCCAGGCCAAATATTGCTTGTGGTTGTCTGGCATATGTTCCGGTAATATCAATGGAGCGTTCTTCTCGCCATAGATGCGCAAATGGGACGCAATACGATGGTTATGGTAAAAAGCCTCAATAACTTTACTGGTTACCCGGACATCAACCTCGTGTTTGATATATTCGTAAGGAACCGAATAAGCATTTTTGTCCACATGTATGAGATAATCGTACTGTACGGTAGCTTTCTGCCAAGTAGCTAACTCGTATGGGGAAGCGGGCAAAGGCAAAAGCATTGGTTTTTCTTCTTCCAGAAAAGAGCTTTTCCTGCTTCCCGGTTTCTTTTGAAAAGGTTTACCATTAAACTCTTCCAGTTTAATCAGGATGGCGTCATTTAATTCCCTTAACGAAAAAAACTGCTGGTTTCTCAAGGCAGCTATTATCCAGGTGGTAATAATGCCAACCGAGTTTTCGACCGTACTTTTGTCCTGGGGATGTCTCACCCGGGCAGGGATAACCGCAGTGCCATAGTGTTCCGCCATCTCGTTGTAGGTCCGGTTGATCACCGGCGCATTCCATGAGACTCGGTCAACTGCGGCTTTAAGGTTATCAGGAGCCAGAATGCGGGTGGCGCCCCCAAAATACTGATAAGCATGAATATGGGCCATGATCCAACTCTCCATGTTCATGGAGTAAAAGGCTTCTGCATAGCAGTACTGGCTGCAGGGAAGTGCGGCTACAAATACATAAGCAGGAATTTTTTCGTCGGTCACATTGTTAATGACGAAAGCAGTTTTTCCTGCCCAGTCCACCTCCATGACTTCTCCAGGTTTGCGCTTGATGCGCATGGTGGCTTTGGTAGTGCTGGCGTAGCGGCGATAGTATCGGCAGAACTGGCTGTACATGAGAGGGATCTCCCCGCTTTGCCAGCATTCTTCACAATACTCGTTCCACAACAGGCTTAAGGTTACACCGCTTCTGGCCATTTCCTTATGAATGTGCTCGCAATCGGGTATCTTTCGGCTGGAAGAAACACATTTTTCAGGAAACAGTAGTTGCTGGAGTTTGGCATCAGTCCAGTCTTCCGGTAGTGGCCAAGAAATACCTTTTTGTTCCGCCCGTTCCATTACTGAGGTAATGGTATTGCGTGAACAATGACAACTAGAGGCTATGCCTCTCTTGCTGATCCCCTGGCTGCTCAGCCTGAGGATTTCTCGATATTGGGTCATAAACCGACCTCCTGTAATTAGATTTGCACTGGCTGTCAGTGCTATCCCTACTATACAAGGGTGGTTCTGGCTATGACCACGCTGGTTCTATTTAATGCCCAGACTGGTTCTCACTTAGTACACCGCTGGGTCTATTGAATGACTATATTCA
>JAYFPZ010000010.1:0-49217 GCA_034927445.1 Syntrophomonadaceae bacterium | reverse complement strand
TATGGGGTAAAAGAAGAGGAACTTCCCGTATACACCGACATTGTGATGACCAAACAGGGACGGCTTACGGCCAACAATTATACCCAATTGGATGCGGACCAAGTGTTAAGCATATATAGGTCTTTATTTTAATCAGCAAGTCCGCAGGAAAATTCGGAGGTTATATTGCATGGAGCATCATGGTATAAAGGCTTATCTGTTTCAGTGGATGGATGGCCATAAACAAGGATTTTGCGATCTATCGGATTATATGTGGGAGCACCCGATTATTCCCTGGATTGTAAGCACTTAATAGCCGGGTGCCTGTGAAAAAACAGGCGGCAGTGCGTACTATCAGGTCCATTGTCCCCCCGCCGGTTCAGATAATAAACATTTATTAGCGTTTTGGCAGATTTCGCTCAAGACGTTTATCAGGAGATGATGGGAGATATTGAACTGGGTATGAGAGCAGCTGCTTAAACCAACCCAGATGCTCAGGTTCAGAGTAAACCAAACCGCGGTAGCTCAAAGAGCCAATCAATAAAAACAGAGATTTTTGAAAAATGAAGAGCCGGGACAGTCAGGTTGAATTTAACCATAAGGGCAAAGACCCAGTTTAGGAGCATGACTGACGTTTCACCTCTTGGATAGGTAGGACGAAGGAATTAAGGGTTATGACCCCAGGAAAACATGGGAGGGTTGCTGCCAGGAGTTAATGTGAAATCCCTCTGGCCAAAATACTAAGCCATAGCGGTCTAGCGGGATGCAGCTATTAACAACCAACCAAAATTACACAAAGATGTAATTTAACAAGAGGACTACTTTTCATAACGAAAATGGAATACTGTGATTTTAAGAGTTATTTAAAGAACACTATAGTTTATTAAGGAGGCAAACAGAAATGGACTTCAAAATGACCGAAGAATACGAAATGATAAGGAAATCAGTCAGAGATTTTGCCGAGGGAGTGTTGGCCCCTGGCGTAGTTGACCGGGATGAAAGAGAATACTTTGACCGCAGTTTATTTGCCCAAATGGGAGAACTGGGATTGACCGGCATACCTTTCGAAGAAAAATATGGCGGAGCCGGGATGGATTACGTGGCTTATGCAATTGCCGTAGAAGAATTGGGCAGAATCGATGCTTCAGCGGCGGACACCCTTTCTTCCCACTTGAGCCTGGGAGCATGGCCGATATATGCCTTCGGTACTGAAGAACAGAAGATGAAATATTTGGTTCCCTTGGCCGAAGGAACTCATCTGGGTGCTTTCGGACTCACCGAACCCAGCGCAGGCTCGGATGCTATTGCCATGACCTGTAAGGCCGATTTGGACGGAAACGACTATATAATCAACGGCCGTAAAATATTTATAACCAATGCCGAGGCCGCGGATACCTATGTGGTATTTGCCCGCACCGGCGCCAAGGAACTGAGAAGCAAAGCTTTCAGTGCCTTTATAGTCGAAAAAGGCACCCCCGGTTTCAGTTTTGGCAAATTCGAGAAGAAAATGGGACTCCGGGGAACCCAGAACTGCGACCTGGTCTTTGAAGACTGCCGGGTACCCAAAGAGAACTTGCTGGGACAGATAGGCGAGGGCTTTAAGATTGCAATGGCCACCCTGGACGGCGGGAGAATAGGAATTGCCGCTCAATCAGTAGGTATCGCCCAGGGGGCATTTGAAATCGCCCGGGATTATGCCAAGCAGAGAGTCCAGTTTGGCAAGCCCATATCCGCCTTGCAGGCGATCCAGTTCAAACTGGCGGATATGCAAGTAAAAATTAAAGCCTCACGGCTTCTGACCTACGATGCGGCCTGGAGGAAGACCTCGCACCTGGAATACGGGATTGATGCGGCTATGGCCAAATTGGAAGCCTCGGAAACTGCCAACTGGGTTGCCAACCAGGCAGTACAGATCCATGGTGGTTATGGTTATACCCGTGACTACCCGGTGGAGAGAATCATGCGCGATGCTAAAATTACCGAACTCTATGAAGGCACCAGCGAGGTTCAGAGAGTTGTTATCAGCAGCAATATTCTGCGCTAAACAGGAGGAGGTAATAATATGGATTACAGCGACAAAATAAAACACTGGGAAGATCTAAAGGTAGGGGATTCCGCCTCTTTTACCAAGACCATCACCGAAACCGATATTATTCTCTGGGTAGGTTTAACCGGTGATCTAAACCCGATTCATATTGACAAGGAATACAGCAAAACCACCCGTTTCGGGGATGTTATTGCTCCCGGGGTATTGGTGCAGGGACTTATTTCCAACACCGTAACCATGGTGACCTTTGGCAACGTATATGCCAACCAGAGCATAAAATTCCTGAAGCCGGTTTATATCGGTGATACCATCACCGCTACGGCCACCATAATTGAGAAACTGGAAGAAAAGCATATGGTTAAACTGGAAACTAAATGCGTCAACCAGAAAGATGAGTTGGTTATGGTCGGCGAAGGCATGGAGTATATCCTGAAAAATTAGCGGACGGGGGACTGCCTGATGCAGTCTCATGGGAGCTATAGTTTGCCCAGAGTATGTTACATTGAAACCAGTTAAGTAAACGCAATATTCAAGAAACGAAGAACCTCACGATAAAGGGGAGTGAGGCTGCTTGCCTGTATCCCCGATTAAAGTGAGGGGAGGGCGAAGCATGCAAAATCAATCTCCAAATAAAAAATGCCGGACCTGTATGCACTTTGGATACTGTAAGGTGTACTGGGGAATCCATTGTAAACGGCAGGGGGGCGCCAAGATACCTAAATTGAAAACCATATATGAAGAAACCAGGCTGATGGCGGCCAAGCCGGACGAAAGGCCAAAGCCGCAGCGAAGCAAGAAGACTGAGATATTGGACCCGATAAGAACCAAGGCAGTTAATTGGTAAGTACCGGAAACAGGAATGCTTCCGAATAGACTGGGCGTTGATACCTAACGCCGGTCTTGGCTAGTAAAACTATCATTTGCCAGCGAAAATTCAGAATGAGCGGTTAATAACTGACATCATGGACAGCATCAAAATAGAAACTATCCCCCACTTTTTCCTCCTTAACCCCCCTGGATCCGTCCAGGGGGGGGTATTTTGGGTTTGCAATGAACAGCCCCCTCTGGCCCCGGCCGTCATACCGTGTTGACTTAGGCCATTATGCCCTTGCACCGGGGATTCTCGGCCGAGTTGTTTTGACATGAGCAAAATCTATTACCTTCTTTATCAGGGTTGTTTATAAATAAAATACCAGCAGATATATCATGCTAATAACAATAGACACCAGCATCAGGGGAAAGGCAATCTTCATATAGCCAATGAAAGTCAGGGGGCTTCCCTCCCGGGCCGCAATCCCGGAAACCACCACATTGGCCGAGGCCCCAATAAGAGTTCCATTGCCCCCCAGACAGGCTCCCAGGGATAAAGCCCACCACAAAGAGCTGATGTCCATACCGCCGATCTGTCCCATATCCTTAATCAAAGGGATAAAGGTGGCGACAAAAGGAATGTTGTCAATAAAAGCGGAGGCTATGGCCGAGAACCAAAGAATAAGCATGGAGGCTGCGGTCAGGCTGCCATGGGTCAAGTCTACCGCACTGGTGGCCAGAAGCTTAATTATGCCTACTTTTTCAAGTCCTCCTACCAGGATAAAAAGCCCAATGAAGAAAAACAGAGTTCCCCATTCAACCGATCCTAAACATTCCTCCGGGTCTTCACCGGTGATGAGCATCAACAGCGCCGCACCTGACATGGCAATAGTGGCTGATTCCAAACCCAGCGCCTGATGCAGGGCAAATCCAGCAATAACAATAAACAATACCCATAGAGATTTCTTCAGCAAAACTTGATCCTTGATTGCGTCATCAGGGTTCATAGAGCGAATCAGGGCTTTATTCTCCTCAGTAGCGTAAAGTTTTTTCCCATAAATCAGTTTGAATATGAAGATGGTTACTACAAAAATAGCAATAATAGCGGGAGTCAGATTGAAAATAAAGTCCATAAAACCAAGACCGGCAGCGCTGCCGATCATGATATTGGGAGGGTCGCCAATCAGGGTCGCGGTTCCTCCGATATTGGAAGCCATTATTTGCGTAAGCAAAAAAGGGAGGGGAGTTATTTCAAGCTGACGGCAGATGGAAAAGGTTATAGGAACAATTAGTAAAACGGTGGTAACATTATCCAGCAGGGCGGACGTGATCGCAGTAACGGTTGCCAGAGCTATCATAATTTTCAAAGGATCTCCGCCGGTACGATTAGTGGCCTTAATAGCCAGGAATTCGAATATGCCGCTTTTACGGGCTATATTCACTATAACCATCATGCCCAGCAGTAAGCCGATGGTATTATAATCAATAAACCGTACCGCTTCTTCTTGGTTCAAGATTCCAATCAGAACGAGAATAACCGCTCCTACCAGCGCAATAACCGTTCGGTGAATGCTCTCGGACATAATAAACCCGTACACGATTAAAAAAATAATTGCGGTAATCCAGACTTGCCATTCCATATTTTCATCTCCGCTAAAAAATAAACGATAATGAACTATAATATATAGGGTTCCTTTCAGGTCTTTGCCTATTGTATCAATGATTGGCTTGCGGTTCAAATACTGGTAATCTAACTTTTACGAAGCTGGTTTGGCAGAGAATAATTAGGTATAGGGGCCGCGGAATATATCAATCCTTATGCCATAAAAACAGCACTAATGGAAATAGGCTCCAGAATTCCCCTCTAAGTCACGTTTGATAATTCTATAATGCTTTCCATTAACCGTGCTTTTTGCGAGCCTCCTGAGGGCATTTTGGGGCTTGCCGATTTTAGCCATATTTTGCGGAGCTTTATGCTTTTTTACCTTTTTTTGTCAAACCGACGTATGGCTAAAACGAAAACAGAGAGAGTGGCGGAGTTTGATTAATTATAGGAAGATATGTATTTATGATTTAAGGCGGAAGGCCTTCTTGGGATGTAAATATATATTTAAAAATGGTGAAAAATTTATTGAGGCCGATTAATTACTCAACTTTGGAAAACATTTTTTTACCCTGATATTTAACCAGCAGAAAAAACAGCAAGGTCAGTCCAATTATTAATAAAAAGGTAGGTATGTCTTTGGTATTAAACAAAGCCAAACCCAGACCGGTATACAAAACCGCGGAGGGAATTTTTCCGATGGCTGAAGATACTACAAAGTTGGGGAAAGAAACCCCTCCGAGAGCGGCGGCGGCATTAATAAGTGGAGTAGGCACAATCGGGATAATGCGCGCGACAATTATAGTCCAAAAAGCCATGGATGAATCAAGCTGCCGTACATCGTAACCCATGCGGGTATAGAAACGCTGTAAAAATTGGGAGTAGCCCAATGCCCTGCACATCCAATAGGCGATGCAGGCACCGGTAAGTGCTCCCAGCCAGGAAAGCAAAACCCCCAGCTTGAACCCAAATAAAATGCCGCCGGCCGCTGCTAGTATCACATAAGGAAAGACCGGCAATATTGCCTGGAGGATAAACAGAACAAAAGCCACCAAAGGCGCAAAGATGCCGAAGCCATTTATATATAGGATTAACCCCTGCAGGTTGCTAAAATCCATACAAACCCCTTTCCATTGTTATTAGTCTTCCCGCTAGGGGTCGGAACATTCCGCCAGCCAGGAAGCAATTTCCGGGAAACCCCAATCTTTAGAGACTTCCCCCAGCACCAAGCCACCGTGCCCTACCGGAAATTCAAGATAAATCTTATCCTGCCCGCCCAGATAGGGGAAGTACGGCTGCAGTTTGATGAGGAAGGACGTATGGTCCCGCAGTCCCACCAGGGTCAGGAGAGTGGCTTTTATCCTCTGCAGCTGAACCCGGCGACACTGGTATCGGGGGAGGTAGTGTAAGGATTGGGAGTCATTCTATCTCTGGCCTTCATAGTAATACCTCGCTTTCATGCAATTAAAAGCATATATATTTTACCATATATAACCTATTCCGGCATCCGGTGTAAGCAATCCAAACTAATGGGTCAAAGATAAGGAGCAAGCACTCATTTTCCTAACCGTCCTAAGTATATTAAGTGTACAATAAAAAATATGAATCGTTGATCAAAAACTTTCATATTATATAGGTTGATTTTGATAAAATTGATTAAATTCGCATATCAAGGCGTCTTAAAGCCATTAACCAACAGCGTAAGTTGAATTAATTCAAATGAGGTGATAGGATGAGATTTAACGGACTGGATTACATAATCCTAATCTGCCTGGCAGCCAGCATTTTGATTGGTTATCATAAGGGATTGGTCCGCTCGCTGGGTGGGGTTGTGAGTACGGCGGCAGGTCTGATTATCGCCTTTATATTTCGCAATCCTGCCGCCAGCTATCTGCAGGAGCATTTTAATATAGTAAATGATTTCACCTCCATCCTGGAAAAAAGACTGTTAAACTCAACCGGTATGGCTGATCAGCCGGTAGCGGTTACGTCTCTGCCGTTTGTAAACCAAGGTATAGCTGCAGTTCACCGGCAGATTACGGAGTTCTCTTATTTGCTGATCGCCGCCCTGTGCTTTCTGGCGTTGTATATCATAACCAGCCAGTTGTTGAAGTTAAGCTGTACGCTTTTAGAAAGAACTCTTGGCCACGGTATATTGGGCAAGTTTAACCATGGGGGAGGGGTGTTGATAATGCTCACCCAAAATACCCTAATCATGGCAGTCCTGGCCGGAGTTTTGCTATCCCCTTTGGAGCTTGGGTCTAATATAGGGATAAAGAGTGCCGGACTGGCGGCGGGGTATTTGGAAAGTTCAGCCCTGCTTCCCTATCTGCTGAGGATTTTTGATATTATTCATGCGTTAATTATTAACGGTGCATAGACAAAACGGTATTTTGGTAAATAATATAACTAATGCGAAGAAAGGAGCTATTAACAATGCCGGATAATATAAAGAAAAAGAATAAAAGCTGTTGGACTGAATTAAGCGACGAAAGCATAAAGGCTGCTTATGATTTTAATGAAGGGTATATTAAATTCCTGACTGAAGCCAAAACCGAAAGGGAAGCCGCTGAATATATAAGTGCCAAGGCGGAGCAAAATGGTTTTATACCAATAAAGCAAGTTGATTCCGTCAAAGCGGGCGATAAAATCTTAATCACCAGTAAAGGCAAGGTGGCGGCCCTTATTGTAGTGGGCCAACAACCGCTGGAGCAAGGGTTTAACCTGGTTGTCTCCCATATAGATTCACCGCGCCTGGACCTCAAAGGTAAGCCGGCCTATGAAGCTGACGGGATGGCTTTACTGAAAACCCATTACTACGGGGGAATTAAGAAATATCAATGGTTGGCCATGCCGCTGGCTTTGCACGGGGTAGTGGTTAAGAAAGACAACCGGGTGATCAAGGTAGTGGTCGGAGAAAATTACGGCGACCCGGTCTTGACCATTGCCGACCTGCTGCCTCATCTTGCCAAAGATCAGATGGAAAAAAAGATGACTGATGCGGTCAATGCTGAAAGTTTAAATGCTGTAATTGGTACCCGCCCGCTGCATGACTGCGACCAGGACCCCATAAAGGCTTATCTGATGAAGCTTTTACAGGAGCAATATCATATTGAAGAGGACGATCTGACCAGTGCCGAGCTGCAGTTGGTTCCTGCTTACGCCGCCCGGGAGGTTGGTTTGGATAGAAGTATGGTTGGAGCTTATGGCCAGGACGACCGGGTAAGTGCTTACAGCTCCTTAATGGCGGTTCTGGAGGTCGAGGAGCCGGAGAAAACCGCCCTGTGTCTTTTTGTTGACAAGGAGGAAATCGGGAGTTCCGGTAATACCGGGCTGCAATCCCTTCTTATCGAAAACATTGTCGCGGAAATTTTAAATAAAGCGGGAATCAATGATTATTATCGTTTGCGCCAGGCCCTGGCCCGGTCCAGTGCACTTTCAGCCGATGTCAATGCTGCCGTGGATCCTAATTACGCTGAAGTATTTGAAAAAATGAACTGCTCTTTTATGGCGCAGGGGGTAGTAGTGACCAAATATACCGGATCCCGCGGCAAATCGGGTTCTAATGATGCCAACCCCGAATTTGTCGCACGAATCCGCCATCTCTTCGATGAAGCCGGGGTAGTGTGGCAGATTGGCGAACTGGGTAAGGTAGATATTGGTGGAGGGGGAACGGTAGCCCAATATATTGCCCATTACGGGATGGAGGTTGTGGATTGCGGGGTCGCGATTCTGGGAATGCATTCACCTTTTGAGGTAGCCAGTAAATTGGATGTATATATGGCCTACCTGGGCTATAAAGCCTTTATGCAGAAGTTTTAGAGACTAAAGGTTAATAGACGCGGACATCACAGACTTTTTATGATATACGCTGATTTCTAGTTTCAGAATAAATCAATTATCACTGAGTTGGTTCCCCATAAAATTAAGGTTGTCTATTCTGGTAACCAAATTTAAGATTTATTGAAATTAATCTGCGTAATTCCGCGCCCGTAGGGTCCGCGTGGTCAGCGTCTATCATTTTGAGGGGGAGGTGATTAAGGGTGGAGAAAAGACTTCGACTGACAGAAATGGTCCGGGCTGCCGGTTGAGCTGCCAAAATAGGTCCGGGGACCTTGGAAGAAATGCTTAAAGGCCTGGAATGGCCTGCTGATGCCAATCTCCTGGTCGGAATAAGCAATCGGGATGATGCCGGAGTATATCGGTTAACCGATGAATTAGCCATAATTCAAACCGTTGATTTTTTTACCCCTATGGTGGATGATCCCTACATTTTTGGACAGATAGCTGCGGTGAACTCCCTTAACGATGTATATGCGATGGGCGGGAAGCCTCTGGTGGCCATGAATATGGTAGGTTACCCGCAATGCGGTGATATGACTGTGCTGAGGAGAATTTTGGAGGGAGGACTTAGTAAGGTCATAGAAGCCGGTGCCTTGATCGTAGGGGGGCATACGGTAGACGATAATGAACCCAAATATGGGTTGTCAGTTTGCGGCACGATACACCCCCGTAAAGTAATCAGCAATAGCACGGCCCAACCGGGAGATATTTTGTTTTTAACCAAACCGCTGGGCAACGGGGTTATTGCCACCGCCATCAAGGCGGAGATGGCTTCCCCGGCGGCGAGTAAAGAGGCAATTCATTGGATGACCATGCTAAACCGGGTTGGAGCTGAGGTGATGCAGCAGGTAGGCGTTACCGCCGCAACTGATGTAACCGGATTCGGGCTGGCAGGACATCTTTACGAAATGGCGGCTGCCAGTGAGGTTGAGGTTGAACTTAACCTTGACCGGCTTTTATTCATGCAGGATGCTTTGGAGTATGCCAGCCTGGGATTGGTACCTGCCGGCGCTTATCACAACCGGGATTACCTGGCAGATAAAGTGGAATTTTGCGGGGAGCTTGATATAAACCGACGGGATCTGCTGTTTTCTCCCGAAACCGCAGGGGGGCTGCTTATTGCTGTAGCTGAAGACAAGGCCGGTGCCTTGCAAAAAACTATGGATCAACGGCAGTGCGCCTGTTTTCCAATTGGCAGAGTCATACAGAAGGGATTTCGGCCGATTAAGATCAGAAAGTAAAAAATTCGGTACAGACCATGGGGAGTAGATCCGCAAGGGAGAGAGGATCATGGAAAGAAAGACTTTTAGCCTGGGGGATATCGTTAAGATGAAGAAACAACATCCCTGTGGCAGTTACAACTGGGAAGTTGTTCGCATGGGAATGGACATAAAAATAAAGTGCACCGGCTGCGGGCGCCTGGTCATGCTGCCCCGCAGCGAATTTGAGAAAAAAATGGTCAAGATCATCGAAAGTAAAATATAGGTGGGATAACAAACCTTCCACCCTGCGCATATACTATAGCAGTATATTAATCAAACGCCCTCGAAGCACCCTACCTCTAAAGGAGGGGGATAAACCGGATTCTTCTCGGTGGTGGGTAGGATCCCCGACTGAGAAGGCGTTTGCTCAGATGCTCGCGGTGTGATGCACCCAAAACGCGAAAGAAAGCGCTATAGCGCCCGCGTGTTGGTGCGCAATTCGCGCAAGCGCTCATTGAATAATTCCGTCCAGGGAGCGTGGGAGAGGTGTTAAGAATCGTGCCTGATAAACTATTTATGGAAGGTGATCTGGTTACAGTGAAGAGCTCCCGCAACGAGGACCCTTTCTGTATCATAGGTTTTAAGATTAATGAACATTCGCAGCAGGTAGCTGTATTAAAAGCACTGTTTAACGATACCTATATTATTGAAAAACCGATATCTGATCTAAAAAGCTTTCTGATTAAAGGGAAGCTGTAATCCGCAGTTGCATTAACAGTTACAATACTGATATAATGTAATGCAGTCCCTGCCCCGGAAAATATTTCGGGGCCGTTACTCGTGCCTACGAGTTTAGTCCATAGGGAGGAGGTGTAAGAATGCGTGCTTATGAAATGATGTTTATCATCAAACCGGATTTGGCGGAAGAAGTGATCGCTGAAATTAAGGAAAGACTGCATAAGATAATTGATGATTTCGGTGGTGAATTCATTGAAGAAGCCAATGGATGGGGTAAGAAACGCATGGCGTACAGAATTGAAGACTATGCAGAAGGTATCTATTGTTTATGGTATTTTAAGGGCTTGCCCGAAACTGTCGAGGAATTAGACAGAGTCATAAAGATATCTGATAGTCTGATGCGCCACATTATCATCAAACAAGACGAAAAGTAGTCTAAAACGGCCAGGGAGGGAAAAGAAATGTTAAACCGAGTTATTCTTATCGGGCGCCTGACCCGTGATCCGGAGCTTAGATATACTACTAACGGGACAGCTGTAGCAACATTTACTCTGGCAATTAATCGCAGGTTTAATAAAGAAGAAACCGATTTTATTGATGTTGTGGCATGGAGACAATCAGCCGAGTTTGTCGCCAATTATGGGAGCAAAGGAAGGCTGACCATGACTGAGGGTAGATTACAGGTACGCACCTATGAAACCAAGGAAGGACAGAAACGTAAAGTTGCTGAAGTTGTAGCAGATGATGTGCGATTCCTTGATAAAGGCGGTACAAGCTCTGCGGCCGGCTCAGGGCCGTCACCCGCACCCCGCGAACATGACCAGTGGGATGATCTGGGGCGGGAAGTAAAACTTGAAGATATTGATATAGTAAACCAATCTGACGATGATGAAATACCTTTTTAGATAAAGGAGGACGACAACCTTGATGAAGCGCGACAAACGCAAAAAAAGACGCCCGTGCAATTTTTGTGCGGATAAAGTCGAGGGTATAGATTACAAGGAATTGGTCAAGCTCCGTCGCTATATAACTGAAAGGGGCAAAATCCTTCCCCGCAGGATTACCGGAAACTGTGCCCTGCATCAGCGACAATTGACGGTTGCGATTAAGAGAGCCCGGGTAATGGCCTTGCTGCCTTATACATCAGAATAAACCTCATTCACCCCGTAACTGAATTAGCTATTTGAAAAAGGCCCGCATTATGCGGGCTTTTCTTTCCAATAAAGCCTCTACTATATAAGTTGTTGGCATAGTTGCTTTGTATACAAGGCAGGAAAAAATTATTATTATGCCGAACCAAATAAAGTGGAGGTGTCTTTCATTTGAAAAAAGAACTGGATATTCTGAATAATATAAAAATTGTGGAATGGCTGAAAGCGGATCTGGTTGAAACCGTGGGAACCTTGATGAAATCGTTGCTTAAAGCAGGCAATGATGCTACAATTGATGCACTTGCCAACTTAGTTATAATCGCATATATTTTGGGGCATAGATTAGGCATAAGCTTTCAGGTTATAGAAATGAGGATAAAACTAAAACTAAATAACAGCATAAACGATGCTCATGAAACCGAACAATGGTATGAGGACTTAACCCACTTGCAAAAATATATGGAGGGCAAGGAGTCCAAAAAGAGGTGAAGATGGTTTGCGGAATTTCGTTTATCTTATCCTGATATCGTCAATAGCCGGTGTGGTTATGAGCAGTTTACCGTCGTTGGCCTTTGTAGGCGGTATAGCCTGGGGCATATCTCTGCTTCTGGGTGGCTGTTTGACCAGTCGCAAGAACCTGATTTTGATATTTGGGCTTAACATTTTACTGTTGTACGGTTTGGCCGGAAGCAGTAATTTGTTTTTTTTACTCATTTTTGGCATCCCTTCCTTTATAATGGGGCTTCTCTTAGGTGAACAAAAAGGATATTATGAACTGCAGAAGTGGGGCTTGCTCACGGCTGTTCTGCTGGCGAGTCTGATTTTTGGGCTGAGCTATAATTTGGGCGAAGACGCAGCTGTCGATATCCAGGCAGAAGTGGATCAGTATGTTCAGGAAATATATAGTTCTCCTAACCTGATGCAGTTTTATGAGCAGCAGGGGATCAAAGCAGAGGATATTGAATACAGTTCGGCTTTAGTAATAAGGTGGATAATAGTTCATCAGGCTGCTTTTTATTGTATTTATGCCATCCTGGCAGCATATCTGGTTTTGCTATTGAGTTCCCATATATGCCGACGTAACAAGCTCGCCACCCTTTCCCGCAAACCCTTTCGAGAGGAGAAGATGCCCTGGCAATTGACATGGGTTGTTATAATAGCTCTATCCTTATGGCTGTTGGGTAGGGACTATATGACCAACTTATATTACATTGGGTCGAATATGCTGGTCGTAGCTGCACCGGTTACGATGTATTACGGATTGGCCGGCCTTGCCTATTTGTGGTCCCGAAGCACCCCCGGCAGACGGAGATTGAATCTGGTTTTTCTAATAATATTTTTTTTGATAATCCCATTGGCAGCCATAATTTTCGTTGGCCTTTTGGGGTTGTTTGATTCATTATTGGATTATAGAAAACTGGATCACAAAAAGGAGGTAAAACAATGAAAGTTATTCTGACCCAGGAAGTCAAGAAACTGGGAGCAAAGGGACAGGTCGTGGAGGTTTCGGATGGTTATGCACGCAACTATCTGATCCCGCAGGGCTTGGCCCAGGAAGCGACTAAAACCAAACTTAAGGAAGTCCAGGAGAAAAATCTTAAAGATGAAAGAAAGAAAGTCAATGAAAAAGAAAGCGCTGAAGCGATTAAAACCAAATTGGACGGTAAAGAAGTAGAAATTAAGGTAAAAGCCGGGGCGGGCGACAAACTTTTTGGAGCAGTAACCGCCAAAGAAATTGCTGATGTGCTGCAATCAAAATTTGCCATCTCTATAGATAAAAAGAAAATAGATACCGGCGACCCGATTAAACACCTGGGTACATATAATATAAAGTTGAAAATATATCCGTCAGTTCAGGCCGAAATAAAATTGATTGTAGCACCTGAGTAATCAGGGGAGGAAATAATGGATGCTATATCTGGTGAAACAGACGAAGCAGAAAGAAAGAGTGAAAGACAAAACATTAAATGTAAATGAAAGAATTACATTCCTTTTCAAACAACTGGATGCATTGTACGGAACCCAGGGATTTATATTGCGGGCCAGCAAACTGGATGCGGTGGATCTGATAAACTCGGAGGATCTATTGGACAGAGTCCTGGCTCTGCAAAAGCTTTTGGAGGAAGATCCGACCTTAAATGAATTAGCCGCCGCCGATGATTTGGGGAGAATATTGGACCACCTCGATGATCTGGTCGCTGATAAGTATGCCCGGCGGGCGGTAGAGGATAAACTGGAGCAGCGAGTGCAGCAAAAGATGGAGGAAAGGTATAACGATTATCTGCAGGACATCAGGCTGCAGGTAGTCAAGGAGCAAAGCAACCACCACGAAAATGCGCAAACGCTTAAGAAACTGGGGCAATTGGAAAAAATGGAACGCAACGGCTTAAATGGCTCTGCCTTTGACCGCCTGCGTCCGGAACATGTCGATGAAGTAATAGGGCAGGAAAAAGCTCTGAAAGCACTGATATCCAAGCTCAACACCCCGTTCCCCCAGCACATCCTGTTATATGGCCCGCCTGGAGTGGGAAAAACCACCTGTGCCCGGTTGGCCATGAAAATGGCCAAAGGCAAACCGGATAGTGTTTTCCGTGATGACGCGCCCTTCGTGGAAGTGGATGGAACCACTTTGCGTTGGGATCCCAGAGAATCAACCAACCCTTTGCTGGGGTCGGTACATGATCCTATTTATCAGGGAGCCAGACGGGAACTGGCCGAGGAGGGCATACCTGAACCCAAGCTAGGGTTGGTTTCCGACGCCCATGGAGGAATCCTCTTCATTGATGAAATTGGTGAGATGGATGTATACCTGCAGAACAAATTACTGAAAGTAATGGAGGATAAAAGGGTATTTTTCGAATCATCCTATTATGATCCCCATGATGACAGGGTTCCGCAATACATAAAGAAAATATTCGCCGAAGGCGTTCCCGCCGATTTTTTACTGATCGGAGCAACCACCCGGGATCAGAGTGAAATAAGTCCTGCCTTTCGGTCACGGTGTATGGAAGTATTCTTTGAGCCACTTACAGCCGAGCATATAGAGCGAATAGTCATCAACTCGGCCCATAAATTAGAGATAGATACCGATGCCGAGGTCAGCGGAATCATTAGCGATTACTGCCATGACGGGCGCAGCGCCAATAAAATACTGGTCGATGCGTATGCCCTGGTTCTTAATGAAGGGGATAGCCGGCCGGAACGCCTTAAGGTTGAACCCCGTCATATTTATGAAGTTATTCAGAACAGCCGTATATCTCCGCAAATATTGAACAAAGCGGCAGAGGAATCCGAGGTGGGCAAAATCTTCGGGCTGGGAGTAGCCGGACATATCGGCTCCCTGATAGAATTGGAAGCGATTGCTTTCCCAGCTGAAGCGGGAACCGGGACGATTCGCTTTAATGAAACCGCGGGGACTATGGCGAAAGATTCGGTTATTAACGCGGCCTCGGTTTTTCGGAAGGAAAGAGGAGAAAGTCTTAACAATTACGACATACATATAAATATAATCGGAGGAGGCAATGTGGATGGGCCTTCCGCCGGGGCAGCCATTTATCTGGCTATAAACAGCGCTGTTCTATATCGCCCGGTTCGCCAGGATGTGGCTGTTAGCGGCGAGATATCCATCCAGGGACGAGTAAAACCCGTGGGAGGTATCTATCAGAAAATATTCGGGGCCAAACAATCCGGTATTAAAAAAGTTCTCATACCAGCCGAAAATGTTCCGGATATACCGACTGGGCTTAAAGGCATCGAAATAATAGCGATCAGATATATTCACGAGGCTTACGCCCATGTTTACGCCGAATAAACTTCATTGCCGGCAATACTGAATATTGCACGATTATTGACACTAATTGACCCTTCTGCTAATATTAATAGGTTGGAATACTGCGTTATATAGGCGTAAGAGGTATCAGACAGTAAACTGGGGGGTGGATTAATGCCAGCCGTAGTGTTAGTGGGTGCACAATGGGGCGACGAGGGAAAGGGAAAAATAACCGATTTTCTTGCTGAAGAAGCCGACTGCGTGGTGAGATACCAGGGAGGCAGCAATGCCGGTCATACAGTGGAATTGGCAGACGAAAAATTTATGCTCCACCTGATACCGTCAGGTATATTGCACGCAGAAAAGATTTGTGTTATAGGCAATGGCGTAGTCGTAGATTTAGGCAAAGTCATTGAAGAAGTTAAAGGCCTGCAAAAAAGAGGCATTGACACCAGCAATCTGAGAATCAGCAACCGGGCCTCAGTAGTAATGCCCTATCATAAAAAGATTGATGAAATTGAAGATCGTACCAAAAAGATAGGAACGACTAAACGGGGAATAGGGCCGGCCTATACCGATAAAATCAGTCGGGTGGGCTTTAGAATATGTGACCTGATGCATAAAGAGTACTTCCGGGAAAAATTCAATACGGAAGTTGAGCGCAAGAACCACCTGTTGGAAGAATTATATAATGAAACCGGCTTTGATGCCAAAGCTATGGAAGACCAGCTGATGGAACAGATTGAGGAATTGAAGCAATATATTGATGATACCGGTTTTTTGGTTCATTCTGCTCTGAAGGCGGGGAAAAAAGTCCTTTTCGAAGGCGCGCAAGGCACCTTGTTGGATATAGACCATGGAACCTACCCTTATGTGACCTCATCCTATCCAACCGCCGGAGGAGCCTGTGTGGGTTCAGGCATTGGCCCCACGGAGATTGGAAGAGTAATTGGGGTAGCCAAAGCTTATACTACCCGGGTAGGAGAAGGACCCTTCCCCACCGAACTGCTGGATGCAACCGGAGACCTTTTCCGGGAGCGGGGGGCTGAATTCGGGGTTACCACAGGCCGACCGAGGAGATGCGGCTGGCTGGATGCCGTTATATTGAGGTATGCGGCCAGGATCAACGGGTTGACTGATTTAGCCATCACCAAACTGGATGTCCTTGATACTTTTAAAACAGTTAAAATCTGCACAGCTTATAGATACAAAGGGGAGCTTCTCCATGAATTCCCTGAAAATAATGCAGTCTTACAGGAATGCGTTCCAGAGTATATTGAAATGCCCGGTTGGAATCAGGATATCAGCGATATTACCAAGTTTGAAGACCTGCCGCCGACTACCCGGCAATACATTGCCAAGATAGAAGACCTGTGCGGGGTAAAACATTCCCTGATAGCGGTTGGGCCCAAAAGGAATCAAACCATTGTGAGCAACCGGCTGTTTTAGTTGCTTGTTGGACAGAAATCGGATATATTGGTATTGATAAAAGCTGTGGGCGCGTAACTCAGCGGGAGAGTGCTACCTTCACACGGTAGAAGTCGTGGGTTCGAAACCCTCCGCGCCCACCATTTTTTGGTAAGTAATCCCGGAGTTCTCAGGAGCCCCGGGATTTTTGTATGATATAAAACTGCTAGGGAACTGGAGCTGGGTGATATTCGATAACCGGGGCTTATACTAAAATAATCAATAATAATACCCCGGGATTAACCGGGTATTTTATATTCTGCCAAAGTCCCGTAAAATAGATTAAATATAACTGGAAGAAAAAAGCAGGAATATTAAGGAAAACGGAGAACGTTTCATCTTAATGAGAAGTATGGGAGTGGTATCAATGTCGACGATTCCCCCCGGCATAGTTTTTGTACATAGTTTTATAGCTGGTTTTCTCATGGCTTGGCTGGGTTTGCTATTGACGAATATTAAGCCCAAAATGAACAAGCTAATTATTATCGGAATAGGTTATGCTATATTTGGCGTGATTATAAGATATATCTTTAATGTTCCAAATGAAATTAGTTTTTTGATGCAAATTCTGCTTTTGGTTGTAATGGTAATGTGGCTTTCCCATCTGGGACCGATGAGAGCTTTCGCTGCCACCTTTTTAGGCACAATAATATTGTCGTTGGGAGAGGTGGTTTCTGCCCAGATATTATTCCAAGGGTTAGGGCTGGATTCTCAATCCATTAATAACCCTCTGATAATCTTAATGATTCCGCTGCCGCAAATAGTGATGGCCTCTGTCCTGATTTATTTGTGCCTGAGATTTAAGCTGCATCTTTTTGATTTTCAAGCAATGAAATTAGAGTATTTAGAAACCAAGGGTACGCGCAAATACACCACCATGGGCTTAGTGCTGATATTGCTCCTGGTTATCTTGGTACAGCTCTTTTTTAGCTTAACAGTTATTAATCAGCAATTTGCTCTATATAAAAGCTTACCTCTCTCAACCATTGGGTCAGTTTCTACCAGCATAATACTGCTAGGCGTAATAACGATGGCCTTTTTAATAGTTAGGTTGGTGGAGCTGACTGAAAAAGAAGGCCAGTATCATCTGCAAAAGGTCTACATAGATACCTTGGACGAGTTATATACTGCCATCCGCAGTGAGAGGCATGATATCATCAACCATTTGCAGACTATTTATGGGTTTAATAAATTAGGCTATGTGGAGGAAGTACAGCACTATTTGGACGAACTGCTGGGTGGACATATCCTGTCCAGTGAGTTCATAATTACCGGAACCCCTGGATTGACCGCCCTTCTCTATATTAAGTCGGGGATAGCCAGAACCAACGATATTCAATTCCAGGTTAAGGTTGACCAGTCGATAGACCGCTTGCAGGCATCGCCCTATGAAATCAACAATATATTGGGGAATTTGATTAATAACGCTTTTGACGCGGTTATGACCTTGCATAGCAGCCGACGCATAGTAAACCTGCATGTGGGGGCAGATGAGGAAAATTATATTTTCAAGGTATCAAATTATGGCCAGCTTGATGAACCCACCATGCAGAACCTGATGAAAAAAGGCTTCAGTACCAAAAAGGGTAATCATTCAGGACTGGGTCTGCATATTTGCCAGCAATTAGCCAAGAAATACGGAGGACGAATTGAGGTTAGCAACGCGAATAACATGGTGGAATTTTCCGTTTTTCTGCCTATGAACCTGACAAAGGGGGAGCTGTATGAACCTAATAGCCAAAAGACTGGCGCATTTACTGGCTGAAAACGCCCCGGATACTTTCTATGAGGATGAGATACGTTATGGTCTGGAAATATATCTGGGAGCTTTATTCCAACTGTTGCTTATTATATTGGTCGCGATGTTATTGGGGATAGCCGGAGAAGTCGCAGTGGTTGCCATGGCTGCCGCCCTATACCGAAGGTACTCCGGAGGGGCTCACTGCCAGGCTTTTTACCGGTGCACCCTCACCAGCCTGGTAGCCTTTAATCTCTTTGGATTAGCCTCTAATTATCTTCCCCTTTCATACTGGTCGTATTATATTATCTTGACTGGAGTATGTTCAGCCATGATAATCAGATGTTATGTTCCGGTGGACAATCCCGGTCTTAGAATAACTGACGAGGCCATCAGAGCCAAGCGAAGGCAGCAGTCTTATGGGGTCATTCTGCTGGTAATCATGGCCAGCATCCTTTTGCAATATATTCAAGGAGCCGAAATTTTCTCAGTAGCTCTACTTATTGGGCTAATGTGGCAAAACTTTACATTAATACCGGCTGGTCACAAATGTACTTGCTTTTTAGACCACATTTTTGGTAAAATGGAAAAAATGACAAGGGAAAGGGGATATCATAATGATAAAGAAATTTAAAACTATGGTTTGTACCTCCTTGGCAGCAGTTTTTGTATTCGCCGCGGTCGGCACTGTTGGTCCTTGTTGTCCGATGTGGCTGTATCAGCCCGAACCACCCAAGAAAGAATAGCGATTACATACCCAGTAATCCGTATAGCAGGGTTTAAGCCCTGCTTTTTTATTTAACCTTACTTAGATCTTATCCAGATCCTGTTTATCGATTAATATTTGGCTAATAAGGTTATCATTTTAAGTACCGGTTTTAACCTTCTTGCGTTTAGTGCCGGTCTTGCTGCCGGCAGCAGGCTTACGGCTTTCTTCCGCCAATTTCACACTGGCTTTCAGAGCCTCCATCAGGTCAACTACCTTTCCCTTTTCCGGCGTAGGTGCCGGGGTCACAATTTCCTGCCCGGCGATTCGGGCTTCTATAATCTCCCACAAGGCCTGCCGGTAAGTGTCCTGATACCGAGCGGGATCAAAGTCCGTGGATAGATTTTCAATCAAACTTACCGCCATTTTGGTTTCATTTTCGTGTAATTTGCCGGGATCCAGGCCCTTGCTCAGGGAAGCCGGAGAACGGATCTCGTCCGGATAGAAAATAGTCTCCATTATCAGGTAGTCGTCTTTAACCCTAATGGCTGCCAGAGATTGTTTGCTGCGGATAAATATTTTGGCAATTGCGATTTTGCCGGTTTTTTGCATGGCATCTACAATCAGGCTATAAGCCTTTTCACCCCCCGGAGAAGGTTCCAGGTAATAGGTCTTGTCGAAATATATGGGGTCGACCTGGGCAAGACTCACAAAATCCAGGATATCAACCGTTTTGGTGTTCTCCTCGGGAATGCGTTCAAAATCTTCCGGGTTGATAACGACATAATTGCCTTTCTGATATTCATAGCCTCTAACGATCTCATTCGTGCTTACTTCTTTTTCACAACGGGGACAAAACTTCTGGTACTTGATCGGGGACATACATTCTTTATGCAAATAATTGAATTTTATATCTTTATTTTCCGTAGCCACGTACATGCTGACCGGAATATTTACCAAGCCGAAGCTTATGGCGCCTTTCCACAATACTTTCACAGCCAGGACTCCTTTCCATCAACCTGGTATTAGCTTTGATAGTTTCAGCAAAATTATTCGAGAATTACTGAGGTTATAGCGTTTTAAAAAAGTTAATTCCGGGATACTGGCTACAACAATGCTTTTACAAGTCCAAGGAGGACAATGCAGTTTGACTAATACGGGCAAATTGTTATAGAATATCACTGTTATCAATCAGCGGGCGGGAGTAGCTCAGTGGTAGAGCACCGGCTTCCCAAGCCGGGTGTCGAGGGTTCGAACCCCTTTTCCCGCTCCAGGAAATAGCGGCACTTTCAAGATTTTGAAAGTGCTTTTTTTATTGGTTGGCAGCGAATATCCCCCTAGGAAGAATCCGGATATTTCCAGGAAAAAATTTTTATTGCCTAAATGGTAAAACATGGTATAAAATATAAATCAAGTCAAGGAGGCTGACAGTTTTGAGCACCTGGAAATTATCGCAATATACCGTAGTCTTTCGGGGTTCCTCCGGCGAAGGCATTTTACATAACAGCTTTATGGGAGCCCTGGCAGTGGTCCCCCAAGCTGAATTTAACCATATTGAAAATCTGTTGCATAAAGAGCTTACTGAGGATGATATTCAAAATAAGACTCTAAACGAGCTTTGCCATAACGGTTTTTTCGTCCCAACTCATATCGATGAAAAAATCTATGTCAATGACATCTTAAAAAAAGAAAATCGAAACCGATTTTTTGACATTGTCATACTCCCTCATGAAAACTGTAATTTCAGATGCACCTATTGTTATGAAACCCATACCCGTGGTCGGATGGAAAAGAAGGTGGTTGAAGGACTAAAACAGTTCGTCGAATCTAAATCAGCCGAATACCCTGGGATAGAAGTACGTTGGTTTGGCGGTGAACCATTGCTGGCTGCCGATATCATCAGCGAACTGTCTGAGTCATTCCTGCGTAGCTGCCGGAAAAACCAGGTTCCTTATCGAAGCAATATAACCACCAACGGATACCTGCTCACACCGAAAATGTTTGATTCTATGTTGAAGGGCGGGATTCATGATTTTCATGTGACTCTGGATGGGCCGGAGGAAGTACATAACCAGACCCGAAAGTTAATCAATGGAGGTAAAACTTTCGAGACTATCTTTAGAAATTTAATCTGTATCAAAGAACGGGAAGATAATAACTTTAAAGTATCTATCCGGGTGAATTTTAATGATGAATCATTAGCCCGGATGGGTGATTTCTTTATTACAATGTCACAAACCTTCGGCAACGACAACAGATTTGGCCTTTATTTTCGTCCCATCGGAAAATATGGGGGACCAAATGACGACAACTTTGAAGTATGTGATTACAATTGCGCCAAATCAACTGAGATGGACCTGAGCTTTCAATATGCAGAGTATGGGGCTCTGGATAAACTGGTCCAACAAAGTCTGCAATCTCACGGTTATGTGTGCTATGCCTCAAGAGAAACGTCAGTAGTGGTTGGCGCCGATGGAACCGTCTATAAATGTTCGGTGGACTTCGATAATGAACGCAATCGGGTAGGCAGACTATTGCCTGATGGCAGGCTGGATGTGAACTTAAATTGGGACTTGTGGGTCAATCATAATGGTTATGTCAATGAAATCTGTGATACGTGCCCGATTTATCCATTGTGCCAGGGTAAATACTGCCCCAAAAAGTCTATTCTTCTTAATAAGCCCATATGTCCGCTGACCATAACCACCTATTCCAAATTGATACAGATAGCATCAGGTAGCCATGTAAAGTTTCAATAAATTATTATAAGGGAGAGGATAGTATGGATGAAAAGAAACTTAGTGAGATTAAAAGTGCCACTCAGAAGATCGTTGAGAATTCGATGATTTTATGGAATGCTCGTATTGATATGCTTTATGAAAAAGGCAATATTGATGATATTTTTGCCTATACCAATGTCCATGGATGCGACGGCCCCATGAATGTATGCGGATGCGGGGGACCAACCCCCAAATGCGGGTGTCCTTCCGATACCGGAATCTTTGATTATCTGGATTCAGTTAATGAAATTAAACAATCTATTGTTGAATTGAAGAAAGAAATAGCCTTCATTAAAAAAGCCTAATAAAATCCTGATTTTTCCCCTTGAGGGTGTGAGCATTATCACACCCTCAACCGCCCGGTTCAGGTTTATCTATTCGGAAGCAAGGGCAAAGTGTTTAACGCTTCATCGCTTAATCCCGTTCCAACTCACATGCATCATGATATGCAACATTGGGCTCGACTCGAAATTTACTGGTCAGAAATTCAACGCCTTCTCCAATCGCAGTGATGACTATGCCCTTTGCTGAAGCCGCCCGCATGGAAACCATGGCTGTGACGCGACATGAATTCTTCCATCAATTTGCGGCGTTGTTCAAAATCTTCATCGGGGAATTGCTCCTCGTACCGCTTGATAACGCGCCCGAGATACTCGCTGAACGCGGCGAGCTCATCGTCGTTTAAACAGTCGAGAATTTTTGACGTTTCTAACGTGTTGTTATCCACATCATCTGCGGCTTTCATACCTTCCTCTGTCAGCTTGACAGTCATAATCCGCTTGTCTTCTTCGGAAGGCTCGCGCGTGACATATCCGCTTCTTTCCAGTTTAGTAAGCAATTCCGCCAGGGACTGTTTGCTCATACCCAGCAGATAGGTAAGCTCCTTCTGGCTGATTTCCGGCTTTATTTTGAGCATAGCCAGCACCCGCCCCTGACCTCGGTGCGGATTGTGCGTTTTGCCGCCGCCCATAAAATCTTGGAACGACGCACGGTGCATCAACATTTGAAGCTGCTGCAACTGCTCGGTGATGGTTGATTTGATTTCGCTCATTGTTTTCCCTCCCATGAATTAACCATATTAGTCAAGTACCTGACATATAAGAGTATACGATCATCGTTTGATATTGTCAAGTACTTGACTATTGTTTTTTACTATCTTTTAACGATTACTTATAGGTATAAGTAAAGGGAACTATTTTTAAATGGTGCCTTGACAAGATGACTGCAACAATAAAAATGTGCCACAACGTTAATGTTAAACAAAATATTTTTATCGAAAAACGATAAAAATCTATTGAAAATAAATAAGTAACCTGCTATACTGCAATCAATCTCCGGCGTATCCATTCAATATCAGGAAGGATGAAAAATATGTGGAATGGCAAAAGGTCTATCAGGCTGAGCAAGTTGTGTATTTTGCTGTTTATGGGACTGCTGATTATAACAGTGGCTTGCGCCCCTTGGCTGACCAACTGGTATTTTAATATCCCGCGCCGTTTATTCCAGGACACCAGGGGTTTTTTCCTCGTTACGATCTACATAGGCGCAATTCCGGCCGCCTATCTGCTTTTTCACCTTTGGGGACTGCTTCGCCGCATCCAGGCCGGGCAGGTTTTCATAGTGGAAAATGTAGAGAACTTGAGGCGTATTTCCTGGAGTTGTTTTGTCGGAGCAGGAATTGCCCTGATTTCTGTGCTTTATTATATTCCCTGGTTGTTTCTAGCCCTGGCTGCCGCCTTTATGGGGTTGATCGTGCGGGTTGTCAAAAATGTCGTGGCGCAGGCTGTCCTGCTTCAGGATGAAGTTGATTCCACAATATAGAAGGAAGGGGAACAGCGGTATGCCAATTATAGTTAATCTGGATGTAATGATGGCCAAGCGGAAAATATCTTCCGGCGAACTGGCGGAAAAGATCGGCATCAGTCAGGCTAACCTCTCCATCCTGAAGACCGGCAAGGCGAAAGCTATGCGTTTCTCCACCATGGAGGCCGTTTGCAAGGCCTTGGACTGCCAGCCCGGGGACATACTGGAATATCGAGAACCGGAGGAAGTATAAGGAGGTAAACCCAAATGAACGACGAATCCCAGCCCCATATAATGTGTTCGGGTTTGGCGCCGGAACAGGTGATATTGCAATCCGGTGAATCAGCCGGAATTAACGCGCCGGACTTGCCAGCTAAGCAAGAACCTTTTACCGCAGATCGAAACGACGGTATTTTAGCCTTAGTTGCCTTTGCATTAGGATTTTTTTTCGCCCGTTGGGTTCTGTTTTCCTGGCAAGGTTGGGGGGTTACAGTGTTTACCCTGGGCTATTGCGGTATAGTTACCAGGTATCTTTTTAAAAAGGGTATTCGTATTACGCGGGCGGGGTGGTTCTGGCTGGCAGTCGTAATATTTACCGGGCTGAGCTTTTCCCTATGGAATAATAATGGCTTGGAGCCATGGCGCAGTTTGCTCTTATTCGGCAGCGCCGTATACTGGATTGTATGTGCCACGGGCCTGCTCATATTAGGAAAAACCAGTAACTGGATCGGGTGGGACAGTTTTAACAGCTTGTTTGTAATACCAATTAAAAATATCGGCATTCAATATAAAAGTCTGGCTTTTTTAAGCAGGAACAGGCGGGCAGAGGGAAGACAAATCGTTGCCGTTGGGCTGGGGCTGTTATTGACCTTAATGGTGGCAGGCATGGTCTTACCGATGTTGCTAAAGGCGGATAGCGGCGGTTTCGGTAAGATTACCAGCGGATTTTTGACCTACCTTCAAGGAATTCAGGGACAGCTCGGGGAATTAATCGTGGACGCTATTCTTGCCGTTCCCATAGCCGCTTATATATTCGGGCTGGTAGCCGGTAGTGCCCACCGGAGAGGTTCCCTTTTTCAAAAGGACAGCCTGATGGAGGCAATGGTGAAATTGAAGGTAATGCCCATGACTACGGTCTATACTTTTTTAGGCTTGTTATGCACTCTCTATTTAGTCTTCGTCGGCAGTCAGATTCCCTATTTTTTCTCGGCCTTTATCGGGCAGCGCCCGGAAGGTTGGCAGGTTTATGCGGAATATGCCCGCAGTGGGTTTTTTGAATTATGCCGTATAGCAGCTATCAATTTATCCGTATTGGTCCTGACAAATTTTATGAGTGCAAAACGCTCCCAGGAAAATATCGGGTTAAAGCTTCTCAATTCCCTGCTTGCTCTTCTCACCTTAGTCCTCATCGCAACCGCTTTCAGCAAAATGGCAATGTATATTGGCGCCTACGGATTATCCATGCGCCGGTTGCTGCCTTGCTTTTTCATGGCCTTCCTGACCGTGGTTTGCATTGGAGTGATCGCCTTGCAGAAATGGCAGTTCTCGATGGGAAGACTGGCAGCCGGAGTGGGAGTAGTTATGCTTTGCGGTCTCTGCCTGCTGGATCCGGACGGTTATGTAACCCGTTACAATGCCGATCGTTATCTGGCGGGAACCCTCTCCAACTTTGATGTGGAGATATTATACCGGTCAGGTCCGGCTGGGGTTGATGCTGCGCTTCAGGTATATGCTGAAACCAATGATCCGGATTTACAGGCTGAGCTTAAGCAGTATCTTCAACTGCAACAGGAACTGAATACCCGAGTGAGCGGACAGCCGGGAGATAATCTGGAAAAGATACGAGCCCGCAATAACATCGCAGAACTTTCCCTATAATAACCGAGAATCGGGAGGAAACACAGGTGAATAGGCAGACTGGGCGAATGACAATTATACCCGGAACCCAAGATCTATAGTATTATTTGTATTATAGTGTAAATAGGTTTCAATTGAGCTGCACCCCATAGAGATCATTAAGCATATTTTAAAAATCCACAACTAGGAAATAGAAAATAAGGGATAATATTATTAATTCCTAATAACCAAAGGGGGTATGATAATGAGGCATGAACAGTATGACCTGGCCATCCTGGGCTGCGGGCCGGCGGGTCTGTCAGCTGCGGCCAACGCGATGATTCGCAACAAAAAAGTCTTGGTTATTGGTTCTGATATATGCAGCCCGCCGCTGCACAAAGCTCAGAAAATAAACAATTACCTGGGCATACCAGGAGTAAGCGGCGGCGAGCTTTTGCAAAAGTTCATGGACCATGCGCTGGCGATGGATATCGAGATAATCAATACCAAGGCAACTGCCATAAATGAAGCTGATTCCGGCTACAGTATACTGGTTGGGGTTGAGGTCGCTGCCGCCCGGACTCTGGTCATCGCTACCGGCATACCCTACCGGGCGACTCTGCCCCGGGAGGATTTTTTCCTGGGTAAAGGACTGGGGTATTGTGCCACTTGCGATGGCCCAATTTATAGGAATAAGGATGTAATCATTATAGCCCACGGACAAGAAGCTGAAGGCGAGGCTAATTTTATGGCGGAAATCTGCAGCAAGGTTTATTTCCTGCCCCTTTATAACGGGGTTGGGGAGCTGGACCAGAGAATAGAGATGGTCAAGGGCAAACCGGCAGCAATTATTGGCAATGATTTCGTTGAAGGGCTGAAGCTAAAAGATGGCCCGACTATAAAAGTCGAGGGGATATTTGTGCTGGGCGGGGAAACCGCACCAGACCGGCTGGTACCCGGTTTGGCCATCGACAACAATCACATTATGGTGAACCGGAATCAGGAAACCAATCTCCCCGGAGTATTTGCAGCCGGGGACTGTACCGGGCCTCCCTATCAAGTGGCCAAATCGGTGGGTGAAGGGCAGGTAGCAGGATTAAACGCGGCCAAATATGCCGCGCGCTTCTAAGATAATCATCTAAAAGGATAATTTGTCTAAAGAGGATTTTTTTTCTCCGCATTTAGCGGAGACTAAGGCTAATCCTCTTATTTATTATATGTGATAATATAGTGGAGACGAAAAAACAGCAGCATATACAATATATTTTTCTGAGGTTGGATCTATGTTGGATTATAATTTTATTACGATCATACTCGTTCTGGGTTTTGTCCTGCCTATAATGGCCGGGGCCTTTGACCGTTTTTCCAAGGAACGGATTCAGCAGGCGGTATGGTCATTAATAAATAATATTGAATTTCTGGTGGGGTTTATCCTGGCCCTGTATCTTACCCGCAGGATATTTTTTGACAATGACAGCGGTATATTTGCCGCCATATACGGTTGGATTCCCGAGGCTTTCCGCTCCTATTTATATGGCAAAGACATCGTTATTTATATCCTGGCGGTGCCATTGCTGCTCCTGCTTATCCATACACTGCTCAGATTAGTGCTGAGTCCTGTATACAAAGGGTTTTTGCAGCCATTGACCAATGGTTTGTACAGGCTTTTTAACCCTCGCGGAAGCCTGTGGCGGAGACTAATGGGAGCCCTATCCCAGCTGCCGAAAGCAGTTCTGTTCGTATTCTGTCTGGGGTTATGCTTAAATTTCTATGCTTATTATTTTCCTTCACCGGTATTGTCCCGGTGGATGAATGATTCCCGAGCCTACCAGATTGTCTATGATAATGCCGTTTCTCCTACGCTCAACTCCAATATAGCCAAGAGGATACCGGTTCTGGTTAGTGATTCTTTTGGGAAGGCTGCCGATATGGTCCCTGCAGGCAATGGGGGTAATTCCGCGGCCAACCGGTTAAACCAAGCCAATCCCCAGGTTATTATATATTTTAATGGAGTCACGCTGGATGAAGCCATCAAATCAAATGCCCAAATAGATGAGACTGCCCGCAAAATTGTGGGTAATGAAACCAACAGTAAAAAGAAGGCTTATCTGCTGTATAAATGGGTGAGCCAAAATATCGCCTACGATTATAATAAAGCGGCTATGATCAATAATAACGCCAGCGGGGTTTCCTCCGGTTCCATAATTGCCTTTAACACCAGAAAAGGAATTTGCTTTGATTATTCCAGCTTATATATATCAATGTGCCGGGCAACCGGATTAAAGGTCCGCCTGATAACCGGATTGGCCTACAGCGGGATTGCCTGGGGCGATCACGCCTGGAACCAGGTATACTGTAGTGAAGAAAGCCGGTGGATTAATGTTGACACTACCTTCGGATCGAATGGCAACTATTTTGATAAGCGGGATTTTAATGTAGACCACCGTTATGCTGAAATCCAGGGTGAGTGGTAATTTGAAAAAACGGAGGAGAGGCAGCGGTCAAGTAAAATTACTGAAAGAGACCAAGAAATGTCTACCTTTCAGGAGGTCAGGGTAAATAATAAGGAATAAAGAAGAATTTAGTCGACTTTACAACTTTTGAGCAAATAGGCTATAATGCAAACAGCCTCCATGTCACAATAAAATAAGTCAAAAAATATCTTTTGTAATCATAAAGTCAAATATAATACATATATTTTTGAATATAAATACATAAGGGAAGGAGTTGCGGATTTGAAAAAGCATATTATTACCGTGGTCAAGCCTAATTTGAAAAGAGATCAAGATCAAATAAACTGCCGGGAATGTGCTGCTTCTTGCCAGTCTGCCTGCAAAACCTCATGTACGGTGGGCAACCAGACATGTAGAAACCAATAAAGTTAAATCAGGGGGCGTAAGCCCCCTTTTTTTATTGTTCTGCGGGAGCCAAGTGGAGGAGAGGCATTTGTTATCACCAATCGGCTACGATTTTGAAGCGGGAATTCACCTGTTCAGGTATCAAGAGCTAAATATTTTGCTGGATGTAAACAGCGGAGCCATTCATCTCCTGGATGATATCAGCTATCGCTTTATTGAGAAACTCAGGGATTTCGACGGAGATACCAATCTGGTCATCGATGTGCTGAGCAGCGAGTTTTCTTCTGAAGAGCTCAATGAGGTTTTAGCTGATTTGGAGTCACTCCGTCAGGCTGAGGCTGTTTTCACCCAAGAGGATGACCTGCAGTTGGATTTATCACATCTGCGGGTGAAAGCTCTTTGCTTGAATGTTGCCCATGCCTGTAATATGAAATGTCACTATTGCTTTGCCAGTCAGGGTGATTTCGGTTTAAAACCCGGCTTGATGTCGCTCACAACCGGAAAAAGAGCATTGCATTTTCTGGCTGCCCAAAGCGGTCCCATCAAGCAGGTGGAAGTGGATTTTTTTGGGGGAGAACCGCTATTAAATGCCGCTATGCTCAAGGAACTGGTGGGTTATGCAAGACAGCTGGAAAAAGATTGGGATAAGAAATTCAATTTTACTTTAACGACCAATGCCGTGCTGGTGAACCAAGATATTATTGATTTTGTGGTTGACAACCGGATAAGCGTTATTTTAAGCCTGGATGGCCGTCCGGCCACCAATGACCGCCACCGGATTCTGAACAATGGTGAGGGAAGCTACCATAATATAGTGCCCAAAATAAAGAAAATGGTAGAAAGTCAACCGGTTAGTTATTACATTCGTGGAACATTTACCCGCCTCAACCTGGACTTCTCCAGGGACCTTCAACATATTATCGAATTGGGATTCGATATGGTTTCTTTGGAACCGGCAATAGGCCCAAAAAATGGATACAGCATTGAGGAGCAAGATCTCCCGCAGGTTTTGGCGGAATACGACCGCCTTACCAACCTGCTTCTTTCCTGCCATCGGGCAGGCAGGAACGTGCATTTTTTCCATTATAACCTGGATCTGCAAAAAGGACCTTGTCTGGCTAAGCGGCAATCGGGTTGCGGAGCAGGGGTGGAGTACCTGGTTGTTACTCCTGAAGGCGACCTATATCCCTGCCACCAATTTGTCGGTGAAAAACAGTATCTAATGGGCAATATTTATGGAACCCAACTGAACCGCGGGATAAGCCGGAGGTTTATCCAGAACCGTTTGGGGGACAAAGATGAATGCCGTCGTTGTTGGACCCGCAATTTTTGTGGCGGGGGATGTCATGCTAACGCCTATTATACCAACGGTGATATAAGCCGTCCCGCCCGGGTAAGTTGCGCGATGCACCGTAAAAGGATTGAAGGCGCAATTTATCTGGAAATGTGCAAAAAGTTGGATAAAATTATTAAATTGTAGAAAAAAGGAGGAATCTTACCGTTGAAAATAGAATTTAAAAAAGTCAAAGCAAAATCATTGTGGGAGAGATGATATGCAATATGTTTTAAATAATAAAAGCTTTATATTACATGCTTTGCTTGGACTGTTTCTGATTGTATTTATCTGGTGCTTTGGAATTAAAACCCCTGCCTATGCCGTCTATGTAGACGGACAACAAGAATTTATTACCGAGAAAGCTGCAGATGTTACGGATGCCTTAAACCAATTGCGCAATGAAGAAAATCAAAGCCGGGTAGTTTGCAAGAGGATATTTGCGAGTCGCAGCCAATTGCTGCCGGCGGATCAGGTTGCTCTGACCGTCAAGTTGGCTTTGTTGCCCCAGGTTGATGGCGCCGCTATAGCTGTAAATGGACAACCTGTGGTTTATCTGGAGAATAGAGCCGTAGCTGAGGCCATACTGGAGCAATTGAAAGCGGATAATTCCCCGCTGGCCCCGGGGGAGACATTATTGTCAGTAGATTTCATGGAGAATGTGCAAATTACCGAGGAGAAAATTCCTGCGGCCAAGGTAGTATCCGCCCAGGATGCTCTAACTTTAATTAATCTTGGCACAGATACCCCAAAAATATATAAAGTACAGCCCGGGGATTCCCTATGGTCGATTGCCCGTAAAAATGACATGTATGTTTCTGATTTAACGCAAGCCAATCACATTCAGGAAGACGCTATTTTGGCTCTGGGCCAGGCGATTATCCTAAATCAGCCTCAGCCTTTAATTAGCGTGGTTGCGCAAGTCCAGGGCAGCGGGGATGTCGTGATCCCCTACGAAACCAAGACTATTACCGATAATTCCATTAATGGGGTAAAGGTTAAGACCGAAGGTCAAAATGGCACAAAATATGTCGCCTATACCGCTACCAAAATAAACGGTGAGATGGAGAGCAAGGATGTCAGCGAAGAAAAGGTATTGAAAGAGGCTGTCACCAAAGTCGTAGTTCAAGGCGGAAGGGCGTCTTACCAGGTTGCTTCCCGCGGCAGCGGTACGGCTTCGGGCAGGTTAATATGGCCGATCAATGGTTCTATTACCCAGGGGTATAGCAGCCGCCATACCGGTATTGATATTGCCGGATCCAGCGGCAGCCCCATAGCTGCAGCGGACGGGGGAGTTGTAACTTTTGCCGGTTGGCAAGGAGGGTACGGCAATTTTGTTGCCATTAATCACGGCAATGGATTGGTTACCCGCTATGGCCATTGTTCCAAATTATTGGTAAGCAACGGGCAAAGGGTAAGCCAGGGTCAGACCATAGGTTTACGGGGATCAACCGGTCGCAGTACCGGACCGCATTTACATTTTGAAGTTTTGCAGAATGGATCGTTCCGTAATCCTTTAAGTTACTTGCGTTAGGTAAAAAAATAAGAACCCTGGCCTGATCTGGTCAGGGTTCTTATTTGTGCCCGCAGACAGGTCATTTATAATAGCCCCTATGGAAAGGAGCATTTTTTATGTATGATGTTATAATTTTAGGCGGTGGTCCGGCTGGTTTGTCAGCTGCGATTTATACCGGCCGGGCTTGGCTGAAAACTTTGGTTCTGGAATCTGCCGTAGTAGGTGGTAATGCCGCCATAGCAGACCAGATTGACAATTATCCGGGATTTCCTTTTGGTATCCTGGGGGGCGAGCTCATGGAAAATTTCCGCAAGCAGGCTGAGCGTTTTGGGGCAGAAATCCGCATTGAAGAAGTCGTAAAAATAGTAGATACCCCGAAAGGCAGGCAGGTTATTACCAGCGAAGGAGAGTACCTGACCCGGGCTATTATAATAGCTACCGGGGCTCAGCGCCGTGAGTTGGGCATAGAAGGCGAACAGGAATTCCTGGGGCGGGGAGTATCATACTGTGCAACCTGTGATGGGGCTTTTTTTCGCAATTTTCCCGTAGCTGTGGTAGGAGGCGGAGAATCAGCCCTTAAAGAGGCATTATACCTGGCGGATATCGCTTCCAAAGTCTATTTGGTTCATCGCCGCGAAGAATTCAGAGCCAGTGCGGATTCGGTGGCCAGGTTGAGAAACCATCCTAAAATAGAGTCCCGGCTAAACCGTATTATAAAGCGTATAGAGGGCGATACCGTAATGCGCCGGCTTATTCTGCAGGATGTTCAAAGCGAACAGGAGGAAGTACTTGAAGTTGAAGGCCTGTTTGTGAGCATTGGCATGGTAGCGGCGACAGAGTTTATAGCCGGATTAATCAATACTGAGGATGGCTATATCGTAACTGATGATTCCATGCAGACCTCAGTAAAGGGGATATTTGCCGCTGGAGATATCAGATCCAAACGAACCCGACAAATTGCTACCGCAGTAGGTGACGGAGCCAGTGCAGGCATGGCGGTAACGGAGTATTTAAAAGAATAACCAACCGTTAATGCCAGTATTTGCTTTACCCTGAATCCCGGCAACCATTGTATAATCAATGGGTAGACGCGGATGAGGGGAGAGGGGTACATTGTCAGGAATCAAAAGTATGAACAGCACCTGGCTGGTGTTGGTAATTTTCGCCCTGGCTGTACTGGGTCTTTACTTGGATAAATATAGCATGCTGTCTGGAAGAGTCAAACAGAGTGTTTTTCGTTTCATGGTCGGACAGGAAACCAGATTGCAAACCGGACAATGGGATGAAATACAGACTGAGCATTATGTAATTAAATATCTACCGGTTGATCAGGAGTACGTTGCCATGGTGGCGGAAACGGCCGAAGAAGCATATACATCTGTAACCGATCGGCTGGGGCAGGTACCCGGACAGCAGACAACCATAGTAATTTATCCTGATAGCACGAGTCTGGCTGCCAGTTTTGGCTGGGATAAGAATGAAAAAGCCCTGGGGGTATACTGGGGCGGAACTATTCGGGTATTATCCCCTGGGGCCTGGATGTCAAATCCATTGCAGCGGGATCGGTTCACCAAGGAAGGGCCCATGGTACATGAGTTTACCCATTTAATGGTTGATGAAATGACCGGGGGAAATTACAATCGATGGTGGACGGAAGGAGTTGCTCAGTACACTGAGAAAAATATTACCGGTTTTGAATTCGCAACGCCTTTTAATGGCAAACAACAGTTTCATTATTATACCCTTGACAATCTAGATAAGAACTTCGATAAACTCGATCAGTCGATAGCCTATTGGGAAGCATTGCAGGCAGTAGATTTTATTGCCGAAATATATGGTGATGACAAAATCTATGCCCTAATCCATTGGTTAAGCAAAGGAGACGACATGCCCGGGGCGATCGAAAATGCGCTGGGTATTGATTATGATACATTTTCACATAACTTTTATCAGTACCTGGAAAACAAATAGGCGAGGTGTGAATTTTGCAGGAGATAATGAGTATTAAGGGTGGTTATCCGCTGCGGGGCAGGGTTAAGATAAGTGGGGCCAAGAATGCGGGATTGGTTTTGATAGCTGCAAGTATTATGGCGGTGGGGGAGACTATTCTGGATAATGTCCCGCGTATTTGTGATACCGAGGTCATGGTAGAAATGTTAAATACTATGGGTGCCAGCGCTCACTGGAACGAAGATGGAAGCCTTTCCATTTGTCCGCCTTTGCATGGGATGAAAAGCCAGACCCCATATGACCTGGCGAAAAAGCTGCGGGCCTCCAATCTCTTCCTGGGGTCATTGTTGGCGCGACAGGGAGAGGCGGTCATCTCTCTCCCTGGTGGATGTGATATTGGATCACGGCCCATGGACTTGCATGTAAAAGGTATGCGCGCCATGGGGGCGGAGGTTGAAATAGAGCACGGCTGTATTTACGCCAAAGCCGGACAGACTAATGGGGCCAGAATATATTTGGACTTTCCCAGTGTGGGGGCTACCGAAAATCTTATGATGATAGCCTGCAAAACCACGGGCGGAAGTATTATTGAGAATGCTGCCAAGGAGCCCGAGATTGTTGATCTGGCCAATTTTTTAAATTCAATGGGAGCCAAGATCAGGGGAGCGGGGACAGATGTCATTAAAATAGAAGGTGTTGCAGAGCTTAAAGCCGGGCGATACGCTATTATACCGGACCGAATAGAAGCCGGGACCTATATGATTGCGGCCGCAATATCGGGAGGAGAGATTCTGGTAGAAAACGTTATTCCCACCCACCTTCATCCTATAATCGCCAAACTCCAGGAAACCGGTGCCATAGTCCACGAAACTGACCAGGGTATCCTGGTTAAAGCCGGTGCCAAAATACTTCGAGCTGATATTAAGACCTTGCCCTATCCGGGTTTCCCAACCGACATGCAATCGCAAATGCTGGCCCTGCTTTCCCTGGCCGAAGGAACCAGTGTGATTGTGGAAAATGTATTTGACAATCGCTTTCAAATTGCTGAAGAGCTGAAAAGAATGGGAGCCAGGATCAAATTGGATGGACACACTGCTATCGTGGAAGGAACCGACGCCCTTTACGGAGCGCGGGTAAAAGCAACCGATCTGCGTGCCGGAGCGGCGTTGATTCTGGCCGGGTTGGCTGCTCATGGTGAAACCGTTATAGAAGAAGCTATCCATATTTTCCGGGGCTATGAAGATATTAAGCAAAAATTGACCGATCTAGGCGCCCATATAAAGTAAAGCAGGCAAGGGGACGGTTCTTTTGCCTGCACCCTTGATTGTATTGAAACACCATCATTCGGCTGTTTCCGGACCAATTGCGTTGATTCTCCGCCAGTCATGAGTTAGGCTGTGAAAAACCGGAGCAGGAGCTGAGAGCTTGAAATACCGGATTATATCGGTAGGAAAAATTAAGGAAAAAATTTATTCAGAGGGTATCAATGAGTACCTTAAACGGTTGAGACCTTATACGACCATTGAGCTGGTGGACGGCCTGGAAGAAAAGGTAAACCCGCGGGCCGGGATCAGGGATATTGAGAAGGTTCTTAATAAAGAAGGGGAAAGGATACTGTCTTTGCTTGGCGACCACGAATTCCTGATTGTACTGGATGTCCAGGGGACGCTGTTGAGTTCGGACGAATTGTCCAATAATATTGCAGCTTGGAATATGTCAGGGGTCAGCCGGGTCAATTTTGTAATCGGCGGTTCCCACGGTTTAGCCAATACGGTTAAGCACAAGGCCGACCGCCTCATTTCTTTTTCGAAAATGACCTTTCCCCACCAGATGGCAGTATTGATGCTTAGTGAGCAAATTTACCGGGGATTCAAAATATTAAAGGGTGAGCCATACCATAAATAGTATAATAATCCTCCTATAACAATAACCCGCCCAAATAAGCCCCCAGAATGCCGCCAAAAACAACCAAGGTGATATTAACCCGCCCCAGGGCCAGAAGCATGGCCGCCACTCCGCCGATCACAGCGGAATTAACGTTCCCGGTGGAAGACAGGATACCGGGAAATATCAAGGCGCCTAAGGCGGCAAAAGGAACAAAGCGTAAAAAAGAATTTACAAAACGGGGCAGCCGCATGTCATTAAGGAAGGTAAGGGGCAGCATCCGCGGTAAATAGGTAACCAGCCCCATTGAGACTACCAGCAGCGCAAGAGCATCCATTAACCATTATCCTCCTCAGAAAAAATTACAGCCCCAACCAGAGCCGCGGCCAGAGTTGTGATCACAATCTTTAACCCGGTTGAGAGGCCGGCAGTTGCAGGTACATATTGCAGTAAATAATGGACAGCCATGGCCAGCAGGGCAATCGTCAAGGTTGCCCTGGATTTGCGGCAGGAAGGAACCAACAGCCCGATGAACATAACATAAAGGGCAATACCCATGCTGTTTTTTATTGCTTCCGGAAGTCCTGCGGCCAGAAAGAAACCCAACCAGGTACCCAGATTCCATGCACTATAAGCCAGTAAATTCAGACCTGCCAGGAATTCAGGCGAAAGAGCGGCTTCGCTGCGGAAAGACGCTACGGAAAAGGTTTCATCAGTAACCCCGAAAGCCAATAATGCCAGAATCCCTTTAGGGGTTCCCGAAGCCAGTTTTTGGGACAGTGAGGCCGACATAAGCAAGTGACGCAGATTCAAAATAAAGGTCGTCAAAATTATTTCAATATAACCTGTACCTAACGCAATCAAATTAATGCCTACAAATTGGCTGGCTCCGGCAAAGATAACCAGAGACATCATTACGGTAATGTAATTGGGTATTCCCGCAGCTTGGGCCAGCAATCCGAAAGTAATCCCTATGGGTATGTAGCCAATGGCAATAGGAACAGCCGCTTTGCAGCCTTCAATAAAACCGACCCTGTGTATCGGCGATATATTCGGTTTAATCTGGTTTTTCGATGGCATAGGCCGGTTCCTTTCTTGAAGGGGTGGATAGTATAATCAAATACTAAGTATAATGAAGAAAAAGAAAAGTAACAAGCAGGAATTTAAAGGTTCTGCATGGATGCCAGGTATTAAAAATCCTGAACGGGGGTATAACAAAAATAAATCTGCCGAAGGAGTGATGCTATATGCAGAATGGGCAGGAGCCGGATACCCTGGAAAGGGCTATATTTGCTGGGGGCTGTTTCTGGTGCATGGTAGCACCGTTTGAACAACTGCCCGGAGTGGTCAAGGTTGCAGCCGGTTATACGGGTGGCGGGAAAGCGAATCCAACCTATGAGCAGGTCTGTTATGAAGATACCGGTCACTATGAAGCGGTTCAGGTCACCTTTGACCCCGTGGTAATCAGCTATGAGAAACTTCTGGAAGTATACTGGCGGGAGATTGACCCTACTGATGCCGGAGGTCAGTTTTATGACCGTGGAAACTCATATCGTCCGGCCGTATTTTATTATAATGAAGAACAGAAGAAAAAGGCTGAAGTTTCCAAGCAAGCCTTGCAGGAAAGCAAACGTTTTCATAAGCCAATTGTGGTGGCAATTTTACCGGCCCAGGAGTTTTATCCGGCGGAAGATTACCATCAGGATTATCATCGCAAACAGCCGGAGCACTATCAGAGCTACAAGCAAGCCTCCGGGCGGGAAAAATTCAAACAAAAATTCTGGAAGCTGGATGATAAGGTTTTAAACCATAACCTGACCCCGCTGCAGTATGAGGTTACGCAGAAAAATGGAACTGAACCGCCTTTTCATAATGAGTACTGGGATAACCGGCAGCCGGGACTTTATGTTGATATTATCTCGGGAGAACCGCTTTTCAGTTCCCTGGATAAATTTGATTCCGGCTGCGGCTGGCCCAGTTTTTCCAGACCTCTCGCCCAAGAAACAATAAAAGAAAAAAAAGATTTCAGCCATTTCATGCTGCGCACTGAAGTGCGCAGCCGCAAGGCGGATTCACATTTAGGCCATGTTTTTAACGACGGCCCGGCCCCTTCAGGTTTGCGTTATTGCATCAACTCGGCCGCGCTGAGATTTATTCCGGCGGAAAAACTGGAAGAAGAAGGATATGGTGAATACCGGAGCTTGTTTACCCATGACTAACCCGACCTTGGCATTGAATTATGTCAAAATTAAGCCCCTTGCAATCGGGGTAAAAAGCATGTACAATTATTGAGCAAAAGACATTGTAAGAATAAGATTTGCCGTGCTAGATGGGGAATTAGCGGTGCCCTGTAACCTGCAACCCGCTACAGCAGGATTGAATTCCTGAGCTGAGGGAATATCCTTGTAGGGTCCGGCTTGAACAAGTGGTGAAGATGTTTGGGTCCTACGCAACGGGACACCTTGAACCGTGTCAGGTCCGGAAGGAAGCAGCACTAAAGGGTTTATCCCGTGTGTCGGAGGGCAGCCTGAACGGAGTTAACTGTTCAAGCATCGCCTGGAAGGTATTTTCGAAGCCAGGTGCACGGCTTAATATTTTTACAGAGTATTAATAATCAGGCCGAGCAAAAAAGTTTAAGAGCAAGGCATTAATGAAATCCCGTGATTGAGGCGGCAAAAGGTATGGGGACACGCTCGCAGAGGAATGTCCACGTAACATGTACGTTGATTGAACGGGTTTTCTGTTTTATTTTTAAATTTTGTTTATGTTTTTGAAAGAATAAGAAAACGATATAATATAGGAAATAAATAGTATTATAACCAAACAAGGGGACGGTTCTGTTGTTTGGCTTGCGGCAGCAGGGGAGGGAACATGGAGTATTTAGCATTATACCGGGTCTGGAGACCCCAACAATTTAAAGAAGTAGTTGGGCAGGAACAAACCGTAACTGCTTTGCACAATGCGGTGCGGGAAAATCGGCTTACCCATGCCTATCTTTTCACCGGTCCTCGGGGAACAGGTAAGACAAGTCTGGCCAAGATCCTGGCCAAAGCAGTAAACTGTGAAAATCCGGTCGATGGAGAACCCTGTAATATCTGTTCTTCCTGCCGGGACATAAACAACAGCAACTTTATGGACGTAATTGAAATAGATGCAGCTTCCAACCGCGGAATTGATGAAATCCGCGATTTAAGGGAAAAAGTAAGGATTCTGCCGGCTCAGGGTAAGAAAAAAGTGTATATCATAGATGAAGTGCATATGTTAACTACCGAGGCCTTTAATGCATTGTTGAAGACCCTGGAAGAACCCCCCGGATCAGTGATTTTCATATTGGCGACAACCGAGTTGCATAAAATCCCGAGCACCATATTGTCCCGGTGCCAGAAATATAGTTTCCGCCGTCTTACCCTGCCTCAAATCAATGCTCGTTTAAAAGATGTAGCTGTCAGCCAGGGAATTGAATTTGACCCGGAAGCCCTGGGCTTGATTGCCCGGCGTGCCAATGGAGGGATGCGGGACGCCCTGGGAATGTTGGACCAGTTATATTCATATAAGAGTAGCCGCATCAGTCGTGAAGATGTGCTGGAGGTCCTGGGACTGGTGGATGACGTCTTCGTGGCCCGCCTTCTGAATGCGGTTATGGAACAGGATTCGGGTTCAATTGTAGAAATGCTTGGGACTGCCTTGAATCAGGGCAAAGAAGCCGCCCAATTGGCTCGTGAAACGGCTTTATATCTGCGTGACTTACTTTTATTTAAAATGATAGGGGATAAGGCTGAGCTGGTAATGGCCGGGGAACAGAGCCACGAATATCTGAAAGAGCAAGCTTCCAAACTGGATAAAAATCTGATCTTGACAGCCTTGCGGATGATTATGGATACCGGTGAGAAGCTTAGATTCAGCGAGAACCACAGATTCCTGCTGGAGTTGGTTTTTTTAGAAATAGCCGCCTTGATCAAGGGAAAAGAAACCCAAACCCCCGCCGCCTCTGCTAAGGCATCCCCAACGCGCCCGCGCGAAAAAGAGGCTAAGCCTGCTAATAACGACCAACGGGATGATGTTCGGGAAGCTTTATGGAATCGCCTGCTGGCCGGCGTAAAAGAAAAGAAAATTCCCACCCATGCCCTGCTTTCACAAGGCAAACTGCTGGGGACCAAAGGCGATGTCATGATTATTGGTTTTCGCAAGGGATACAAATTTCATAAAGAAAGAATGGAAGAAAAAGCCAACCGCGAGATTGTGGATGCAGTTATAAAGGAAATATTTAACCGGGAGCTGGAGGTTCAGTTTATCTTTTTAGAGGATAACCAGTATAATGATATTATTGTGAAAAAGGCCATTGAGTATTTTGGAGAAGATATCGTAGATATTAAAGATTAAGGAGGATTATTGCATGAAGTTTAATCCAATGGGCGGCGGCTCCAACATGAATCAGATGATAAAACAGGCGAAAAAGCTGCAGGAGGAAATGGCGCGAAAGCAGGCTGAACTACTGGAACAGGTTATTGAGGGGTCTTCCGGCGGGGGAGCGGTAACGGTAAAGGTAAACGGCAAGCAGCAGATTCTGGAGATAAAAATTAAACCGGAAGTTATAGACCCTGACGATGTGGAAATGCTTGAAGATCTGGTTATGGCAGCGGTTAACGACGCCATTAAACAATCCCAGGACCTGGTCTCAGCCGAGATGGCCAAGCTCACCGGAGGACTAAACATACCCGGATTATAGCGGCTATTCGCCCGCGATTGAAGCATAATTGCGTATAAAAATCCGCGCAATTCATATTCGTCCCCGTCATCCGCGTCTATTATTACGTATTATTAATACAGGAGGCCAAAACATGCGACTGGCTCGACCGCTGGAAAACTTGATTGACCAGCTGCAGAAGCTGCCCACCATAGGACCCAAGACTGCTCAAAGACTGGCTCTCTATATATTGAAAATGCCGCCCGGGGAAGCCCAGCAATTGTCAAAGGCTATTCAGGATGCTCAAGAAAAAGTATTTCCCTGCTCTATTTGCGGGTACCTGACTGACATTGATCCTTGTGTGATTTGCAGCAATCCTGATCGAAATGGAAGCAGTCTGTGTATTGTTGAAGAAGCTGGGGACATTATTGCCCTTGAGAGAAGCGGTTATAATGGTAAATATTATGTTTTAAACCGGACTTTTAGATTAATGGAAGACAATGACCCGGGCGAAATGAACCTGGAACCATTGGTTAATATTCTAAAACAGGGAGAAGTAAAAGAGGTAATTCTGGCCCTTAACCCCGACATAGACGGTGAAGTAATGTCGCGCTACCTGGCTTCCGTATTAAGCCAACTTGAGGTCAGGGTCACCCGGCTGGCACATGGTTTACCAGTGGGAGGAGATATAGAATTTGCCGATGAAATTACTCTGCGCCGGGCAATGGAAGGACGTAAAGAGTTGTAATAATTAGCGCAAGTGCTCATTGAATTTTACCAAATACAGGTATATTAGTTGATCAACTGTCATATGATGCAGTGGACAATATTTGTACTGCAGAATAATGTCAGGAGGATTTGACTATGAAAACCTGGTCGGCAGTGTGGAATGGTATTCGTAAGGCTCTGATTATGAAAGAGACAGAGGAAACGGCTGAGCCCCCGGATGAAGTAAAGTTAATCCAGATTGCCGGTGAAGAAGTTGCCGCTGCCCGTAATATTTACTCAGAAATAGACGATCCGGATATGGTGGATTGGGCGGTATACAAACTCACAGCTGCTGAGAAGCGCTATGACTGTCTGCTTAAGAAATACCGCCAAAAAACTTAGCCGTGGCCATCACCTGATACATAGTCGGAGTAGATCCTAATTTCTGGTTGGGAGGTGCAAGCCCATGGATACAGTTAACCTGGTATTAGCCGGATTATTTTTGTTGTTGGTGGTTTACATCGGAGCCAAGGTAATTATGCAACCGGTGAAATTGCTTTGGAAACTGGTGATTAATTCACTAGTCGGTTTAATCCTGTTGATTTTGGTAAACTATATCTCAAACCCATTCGGTTTTGAGTTGGAGGTAAATATTTTTACCGTTCTGATCGCTGGATTTTTAGGGATACCGGGCCTAATCCTATTGATTTGTTTTCAATTATTGCTTAAATAAATTCACGCGGTGGTATCAAATCAGGTGGAGAGATCCACTTTTTTTTTGCCCTGATTTCTGAATAAAAAACTAACTTCAGCGGATTAGGGCAGCGGAAATAAAAAATAAACTGAAAATAAGGACAGATTAAATGTGAGTGATAATTATCGGGTAATATGAGTAATATTTATATGGCAAATATAAATATTGACGCACAATTAACAACTAATTTATAATTGTTAATATCCCTTTTTAGAGCAACTCCTGAATTTATGTAAGAATGTTTAAGTTCCACCGGTATATTAAGCGTTTATAGGAGAATTATTCAAGTTGTAATGGGTTTAGAAGTCTAAAAAAGGTAATCTGATCATCGCAAAGGCTTGAACCTGAGCGTTAAATCAAGTTGGGGAGGTTTACTGGTTAATGGCAAAAAATAAGATGAAAACTATGGACGGCACTAAAGCGGCAGCATATGTATCATATGCTTTTACCGAATGTGCATGTATTTATCCAATTACTCCGTCTTCTCCTATGGCGGAGTATGTTGAAGAATGGAGCGCTCAGGGAAAGAAAAATATTTTTGGTCAAACCGTTGATGTTACGGAAATGCAATCGGAAGCTGGTGCTGCCGGAGCTTTACATGGCGCCTTAAGCGCAGGGGCACTGTCAACCACCTATACTGCCTCGCAGGGTTTGTTACTGATGATTCCTAACATGTATAAAATAGCCGGTGAGTTGCTGCCCGGGGTAATGCATGTTACTGCCCGGAGTCTGGCTACCCATGCCTTAAATATTTTTGGCGACCATTCTGACGTTATGGCTACCGTTAATACCGGATGGGCGCAATTATGTTCCAATAGTGTTCAGGAGGTTATGGATTTGGCAGGGGTAGCCCACTTGGCCGCCATCAAATCAAGGATACCCTTCGTACACTTTTATGATGGTTTTAGAACTTCCCATGAACAACAGAAAATAGAGATTATTGACTATGAGGATTTTGCCAAACTGATTGATCAAGACGCAATCAAAGCATTCCGGGATAATAGTTTAAATCCAGACCGCCCGGTTATCAGGGGCTCCAACCAAAATCCGGATATTTTCTTTCAGGCCCGGGAAGCATGCAGCCCATTTTTTGAAAAGGTCCCTGATATAGTAGCAGACTATATGAAGCAAATAGGCACGCTCACCGGCCGCCATTATAAACCTTTTGATTATTATGGAGCGCCCGATGCTGAAAACATAATTATAGCCATGGGCTCTGTCTGTGATACTGCCGAAGAAACCATAAATTATTTATTGGCCCAGGGGGAGAAAGTAGGACTCATTAAGGTTCATCTGTATAGACCTTTCTCTGCCAAGTATTTCTTTGATGTTTTCCCCCCAACCGTAAAGAGAATTGCGGTGCTTGACCGGGTCAAGACTCCCGGTGCCGCCGGAGAGCCCTTATACAAAGATATCCGCAGCTTGTTCCAGAACTCTGCCATGAACCCGCTGATTGTCGGCGGACGATATGGTTTGGGGTCTAAAGACACTCTGCCTTCCGATATAATAGCAGTATTTGAGAACTTGAAGGCAGAACAGCCCAAAGATAACTTCACCATCAGCATTATTGACGATGTCAGTTTTACTTCGCTGGCGCGAGGTGAAGATATCGACGTTGCGCCCGACGGAACCATTCAGTGTAAATTCTTTGGACTGGGCTCTGATGGTACGGTTGGCGCCAACAAACAAGCGGTTGAAATTATCGGCGACTTTACCGATCTTTACGCGCAGGCTTATTTTGCCTATGACTCCAAGAAGTCAGGCGGAATAACTATTTCCCATCTGCGTTTTGGTAAAAATCCTATTAAAGCCCCTTATTTAATCAATACCGCCAGCTTTATTTCCTGCAGTAATCAATCTTATGTAAATATGTACGATTTGACCGCGGGTTTGAAAAAAGGCGGCTCTTTCCTGCTGAATTGTACCTGGTCGCCGGAAGAATTGGATCAAAAATTGCCGGCCCAAATGAAAAGGTATCTGGCAAGAAATAATATTCGCTTCTATACCATAAACGCTGTACAAATCGCTAGAGAACTTGGCTTGGGCAACCGCACCAATATGGTTATGCAATCAGCCTTTTTCAAACTTGCCAATGTAATTCCGCTTGAAGAAGCAGTGGGTTATATGAAGGATCAAATCAAAAAGACCTATGGCAAAAAAGGCGATAAGCTGGTCAATATGAACAATGCGGCAGTTGACGCAGGTATTGAAAAAATAGTCCAAATTGACATCCCGGCTGGCTGGGCGGAGGCTCCTGAAGACCTGTGCGTTGCCGTGGATGAGCCTGAATTCATTACCAACGTCTTGCGGCCAATGGTCAGACAGGAGGGGGATTACCTCCCGGTCAGCGCTTTCAAGGGGGTTGAAGATGGTACCTTCCCGTCGGGAACCGCTAAATATGAAAAGCGCGGGGTGGCAGCGTTTGTGCCCAAATGGATCGAGGAAAACTGCATCCAGTGCAACCGGTGTTCACTGGTTTGTCCTCATGCTGCCATCAGACCGATTTTATTAACGGAAGAAGAAGCTCAAAATGCACCGGCTGATTTTATCACCCAGACTGCAATTGGAATAAAAGGGGCAGGAATACAGTATCGGCTGCAGGTTTCTCCTTTAGACTGTATGGGGTGTGAGGTCTGTGTAAACGCTTGTCCGGCGAAAGACAAAGCCTTGGTGATGGAAAGTTTTGAAAGTCAAAAAGACGTTGAAGCGTCCAATTGGGAATTCGCCATGACTATTCCGGTAAAAGATAACCTCTGGAACAAGTATAGTATTAAGGGCAGCCAGTTATGTCAACCGTTGCTGGAATTCTCCGGGGCTTGTGCAGGCTGCGGCGAGACCCCTTACATCAAGCTGCTTACCCAGTTGTTTGGAGACCGCATGCTGGTGGCTAACGCAACCGGATGCAGTTCTATTTGGGCCGCTGCCGCACCTTCCATGCCTTACACCAAGAATGCTGCGGGCAAGGGTCCGGCTTGGTCCAACTCCTTGTTTGAAGATAGTGCTGAATTCGGATTTGGACTATATTTGGGGACCAAGAAGATCAGAAATAAAGTTGCCGAATTGATGCAAGAGGCTTTAGCGTCAGAGGATATTTCACCCGAATTAAAAGATGCTTTCCAGGAATGGTTAGTGGGAATGTACAATGGCGATATTTCTAAAGCGATCACAGCGAAAATCCTGCCGCTGTTGGAAGGGCAGAACAACCCGATCCTGCAAGAGATTGCTGACCGCAAAGATTTCCTTATCAAAAAATCCAACTGGGCCTTCGGTGGAGACGGTTGGGGTTATGATATCGGATATGGCGGCTTGGATCATGTTTTGGCATCGGGTGAAGATATCAATATTCTGGTCTTGGATACCGAAGTTTATTCCAATACCGGCGGACAGTCCTCCAAAGCGACTCCGGCCGCCGCCATTGCCAAATTTGCTGCCTCAGGTAAGAAAACCAAGAAGAAGGATCTGGGAGCTATGGCCATGACCTACGGCTATATATATGTAGCGCAGGTAGCCATGGGAGCTGATCCCAACCAGTGCATTAAAGCCTTTAGGGAGGCTGAAGCCTATCCCGGACCATCCTTGATCATTGCTTATTCATCCTGTATTAATCATGGTATCAACATGACCAAGAGCCAGATTGAAATGGATAAAGCGGTTAAGGCAGGATACTGGCATTTGTACAGATTTAATCCCCTGCTGAAGAAAGAAGGGAAGAATCCCTTTATTTTAGACTCCAAAGAACCAAACATGGACTTATTCAGGGACTTCATTATGGGAGAAGTACGCTATAATTCACTTAATAAACTATACCCGGAAAACGCCAAGCTGCTTTTCGCTAAAACGGAACAGGACGCCATAGAAAGATACGAGTTTTATAAAAAACTTGCCCAAGGTTAAACTGTCAGATAATAGATTGATAAGTGAAAAAGAAATGTAAAACCTCCGCTCAGACACTATCAAAACCCTTGCTAAACCATAAGAATAGCGAGGGTTTTGTGCTCTATATGGTAGAATTAAATGAATAATGCAAATGCTGGAATCCGAGCGATATATAATCCCCTGATATGCATAAAGATCATAAAATGATAAACGCGAATCCCTTCCATGCCTTGTAAGGTCCTATGAACAAGAAAGGTTTTTTACTACGCTACATATATGATGAATATCACAACTGTGCATAATAATAACACAGAACAATTTATATTCATTCTGGCCATTATCCATACATTCTCATGAGAACATATATATGAATGCATAAAAGAACGCTGAGCTGATAACATATTTCTTAGAGACCATTCATTCCTCATAGGGAGGTGCTAACATTCTTGGCAAATGGACCCAGCAGAATTATTGAAGCTTATATAGGCGAATACGCCAGTGGCAAAAGCGAAATATCAATTAACCGGGCTCTTGAACTAAAAAATCAAGGCCGTCAGGTAACCCTGGTTGATCTTGATACAGTGGAGCCATTTTATACATTGAGGGCTTTAAAATCCGATTTGGAACAGATGGAAATCAATATCATCAGCTTCGCCCGGGAACAATCCTTCGGCCTGGGAGAGACCGGAGCCATGTTAAATCCCCAGGCCCGCTGGGCACTTATGAACGAGGGTGATATTATTCTTGACATAGGCTATGGTGTCCAGGGAGCCAGGACCCTAAATTTGGTGGAAGGGGCTTACGAATCACCTGATTTAAAGATTCTGGCAGTAATTAACGCAGCCCGACCTATGACCAATTCTGCTGACAAGATTATAGAATATCTCAACGACTTGGGCAGAGTAGATGCCATAGTGCTTAACACCCATTTGGGTGATCAAACCACAGCTGATTTTATTACTAAGGGAAACGAAATAATCCTGAAATCAGCCCGACAGCTGGGAATACCCATAGCCTATCGGGCTGTTGCTGAAAACTTGCGTGATGTTATCCCGAATGAACCGAGTGAATTTCCAACTAAATATATAAAAAGGTATATGCCCGGGGCAATTTGGTAGCTATAAAGTTTTTGGAAATAAATATCAGAATAATTAAAACCATTGGGAGGTGCATTAAATTTATGCCCAAGATTATTGGTGAACCCAAGAAATCTTTTGTTACAGGGAATGAAACTGCAGCTTGGGCCTGTCTGGCGGCTGGCGCTGAAATGATGTTCGGCTACCCCATTACGCCTCAAAACGAAATCATGCATTATTGGACTCGTCTGGCTCCTAAATACAACAAAGGTTTTCTGCAGACTGAAGATGAACTGTCAGCTGGCTTTACCGTATGCGGTTCGGTTCAAAGCGGCAAGAAAGCCTTTACGGCAACCGCCGGGCCGGGTAATGTCCTTATGCAGGAACCGTTTGGAATGGCTGAAGCCATGCGTCTGCCGTTACTGGCAATTATCCAGCAGCGGGGCGGACCTTCCTCAGGGACCGTCGTCTATTCCCAGCAGGAAGTGACTTTAACTACCTATGGCGGTAATGGTGAAGGCTTCCGGATAGTATATTCCACCGCTACCCACCAGGAAATCTATGATTATATCATTAAAGGCTTTAACACCGCCTGGAAATACAGATTCCCGGTATTCGTCCTAGGTGACGGCTATCAGGCCAAGATGAGAGAACCGCTGGAAATGTATGACCCCGAAGATAGGGGGATTGAAATGATCAAACCTTATCCCTTGATAGGTTTACCGGATAAAATCAGTGAAGGACGCAGCCCCCGGCATCTTTGCAACATTTATAGCCTGGAAGAAGAATTATATGAAGTAGTATTAAAAATGGCTGCTGAATACGAATCTATTCAGGCTCAGATTGTTGAATATGAAGAAAAAGAATGTGAAGATGCTGAAATAATCGTAGTTTCTCACGGGGTGGTATCCCGGGCGTCGGATGATGCGGTAAAAGTTCTGCGCGGCCAGGGGATAAAAGCCGGTTACTTCAGACCGATTACTCTGAGGCCTTACCCGCAGCAGCAACTGCGTGATGCCATCGCCCAAAGCGGCGCCAAAAAGCTTCTAATTGCCGAATCGGCCTATGGCCAGTTGGAGCGTCTCACCCGGCAGGAAATATTCGGAGAGACGGTTAAAATAGAAAAACTGTTTATGCCGGGAGTAGGTATAGTTGATTCTGACATAATTAATAAAGTAAAGAGTGTTTTATAGAAAGGGGGCCAATTAATGCCCGCACCAGCGTTACCAAAATCATGGTATCTTCCTTCCAAACCACATAAGTTTTGCCCGGGCTGCGGCCATGGTATTACCTTAAAAGCCCTGGGAGAAGCGATAGATGAACTGGGAATCCAGGATCAAACCATATTTGGCTGTGACATAGGCTGTTCCCTCTTGTCATGGAATTTCTTTGCCTGTGATAGTACTCAAACCCACCACGGCAGAACCACTCCGGTTATGGTAGGTATCAAGCGATCTCGGCCTGAACTGGTCTGTATCGGTTACATGGGTGATGGCGGCGGATACTCCATCGGTTCACAGCATCTGTTAAATTCAGCCGTACGCAATGAAAAGGTAACCTTAATTCTGGTAAACAACACCAATTATGGAATGACCGGCGGACAAATGGCTCCTACCACTTTGCCCGGACAAAAAACGGAGACAACACCGTATGGCCGCGATCCGCAGGCGACCGGGTATCCTATGATGGGGCCGGAATTCCTGGCGGCAGTAACTCCTGACAGTGCTTATATTGCCAGAGGAACAGTGTCAAAATACAAACAATTAAAGAAATATATAAAATCTGCTTTAAAGAATCAAATGGAAGGGAACGGGTTCTCATTCGTAGAGGTACTTTCAACCTGCCCCACCAATTGGCGTACCAACGCCGGTCAAACCTGGAATTTCCTGGAGGATGAAATGGAAAAACAATTCCCGGTGGGGGAATTAAAAAATTCCCTGGGAAAGGGGGATAAATAATGTCTTTAACAAGAATCGCACTTGCCGGCGAGGGTGGTCAGGGGGTGCAGTCTATAGCTGAGATAATGGCTGAAGCCGCCTATGAAAACAACCAGCAAGCTTTATATATACCAAACTTCGGCTTGGAACAAAGGGGCGGAGTATCAATTGCCTTTATCCAATTCAGCGATGCCCGAATAGGTGCTCCCAAATTTCAAAAAGCGGATATAGTGGTTGCTCTTAGTGAACGGGCTGTGGCAAGAACTCTCGGATATTCCGGACCGGAAACCCTGTACGTATATGATTCCAGTTTTAAGCTTGAACCGGATGAACTGCCGCAAGTCGCTAAGAAAATCATCGCTATACCAGCAGTGGAAACCGCCAATAAAGAACTACATCCGCGCGTATTTAACATAATAATTATGGGCTGCGTTATAGGATTAAGCGGTGTGGTCAGCTTTGAAAACGCCCAAGCGGCCTTGGAGCATAAATTAGGCTATAAATTTGAGAACAATCCAGCCTTAAAAGAGTTGAACTTCAAGGCCTTGGAAATTGGCCGCCAGATGGCCGAAAAAGCTCTGCAGGAAGAGGTGGTACAGCATGCCTGAGAAAGAAGTCCGGTCATTTTCAATGGAAAAAGCAAATTTTCATATCTTCCCCTATTTTTGCAAAGGCTGCGGTCTGTGCAAGGAAAAATGCCCCAATCAAGTTTTAGTTTGGTCAGATAAACTCGGGGTTTATGGGACGCCTACAGTTAAGCCCAAGGATGAAGACAGCTGCATTGCCTGTAATATTTGTGAGATGGTTTGCCCCGATTGTGCTATTTTAATTGAAAAAAAGGCTAAGAAAAAGGTAATGTAAATTTCTTTTAAAAAGAATATAAATTTTCTTGACATAAGATTTGGGCCGTGATAATATATGACTTGCGCGCGACACGGAAGTGAAGCGAGCAAAGCGCCAGGGAACTGGCGCAATGATCTGATAAAACAGAACAAAGAGAAACGAGAAGTGCGAAAAAAAGGTTTCTATATATATAGGAACCAAAGGTCCAGCGAGAACTTTTTAAAGAAGAGCCATCAAATGGACCAATGAAGTAAAAGTGCAGGGTAAAACCTGAACGAATATTTTATTGGAGAGTTTGATCCTGGCTCAGGACGAACGCTGGCGGC
>JAYFPZ010000032.1:0-5216 GCA_034927445.1 Syntrophomonadaceae bacterium | reverse complement strand
TATTTTTCATGCATGCTGATATAGGTCCAGGTATTGGGCGTAGTACCCGTTTGCGACTGATAGCTCGTAACCAGCTGAGTCTTCTCGGCCTCAAGGTCGTTCCAGGCTTTACACGCCACGGAGCAGCCCTTGCAACCCGTACATAATGAAGTGTCTACAAAAACCATTTTCTTTGTCGTCATGGTTAAGCCCTCCTTACATTGACCAGGCAGCATTTGTACTCCGCGGTTCCTGAGGTAGGATCCTGGGAATTCATGGTCACAACGTTCGTGCTCGGGCCGGGACTCAAACTGGCAAAACCCCAGCTCCACGGCATGCCAATGGTTTCTGTATCTTTTCCGTTTACTTTCAAGGTCTGGATACGGTCAGTTACCAGCGCGGTAACGACCAGTTGGCCGCGGGCCGAGGATACTTCGACTTTATCACCTTCCTTGACCCCGATCTTCTTGCCCAGGTTTTGGCTGATCTCGGCAAAAGGCTCAGGCATGATTTCATTCAGCCAGGGCATATTCCGGGTAATGGTCCCGGAGCAGAAGTGCTCAACGACGCCATAGGTGGTGAGAACATAAGGATATTCTTCAACTTTGCCGATTTTGGTGGAGTTAACCGGCGCACATGGACTTTTTGAAACCTTGGGATGCAATATATTTTCGGTCGGGCTTTCGGTCGGTTCATACATTTCCGTCATTGGTCCATCCTTGCATTGTGACGCCATCCGGGTCGGAATGCCCTTTCCATCAACTGGTACGCCGCTGGTATAGTTGGCGGTGAACAGACGGCCTGTGCCTTCCGGATTCATGCGGAAAGCAAGCTTCCCTTCCGGGGTATCCGGCCCTTTGTTTAGATCTACCACATCTGCCCCGTCATTTCCGGTCCAGGCACCTGCGGCGGCGTCCCACCAGATCAGTTTGCGCTTGGGATCAAGCGGCTGTCCCTGGGCGTCGCAGGAGGCCCGGTTGTATAGAACGCGGATATTGCCAGGCCAGGCAAAACTCCAGTTGCGGAACAGGGCCAGACCTGAAGGATCGGAATTGTCCCGGCGGGCGCAGAGGTTGCCTTTCCCGGTGCAGCCTGCATATACCCAGCAACCGGTGGAAACGGTGCCAAGCGGCGCCTTCAGATAGTCGCGTACGGTGGGAATAAGCTGGCCGGTGGTCACATCATAACCGCTAAGTTCCTGCAAAACCTTTAAGGCGCTGGCTTCAGGGCCATCATCGTAATTCCAGTTGGCTTTCAGGATAGGCGCGTCCTTGGGATCGGTGCTGCCGGCATAGAGTTCGCGGACCTTTTTGAAGATCAAATCAATTATATCCAGATCCGGTTTGGCTAGATTAGGCGGCTTCAGGGCGGCTTCCTTCCACTGCACATAACGCCCGGAGTTGGCCATGGTGCCGGCCTTCTCATAAACGAACGCCGCCGGCAGCATGAAGACTTCGGTCTGGATATCTTTGGGGTTTACGCCGGGTCTTTTCCAGAACAGGGCGGTCTCATTCTCGAATATGTCCGCATTGACCAGCATCTCCAAGCGGTCCAGGCCTTCTCCGACAACAGTGCAGTCCGGCTGGGAGATCAGCACATCGGTTCCAATATTGAAGGCCATCTTGAATTGTCCGCCCATCTTGGGAAACATCTGAGAATAGGTCGGCATGTTGTCCGGATTATTCTTGGGTATCCAGTCATAACCATAGTCGTTTTCGGCGGTGGCATTCTCCCCGAACCAGGCTTTGAGCAACGCTACTATAGGCCTCTGCTGCGCTGTTCCGTGCTTGGTCGAAAATTCCAGCAGGGTTGATTCGGAACTGGTGGGCTGCGGTATATATCCCGGCAGATTATCGATCAGGTTGGCCATGTCGGTCGAGCCTTGCACATTAGGTTCGCCGCGAAGCGCATTGATGGCCCCGCCGGCCTTGCCGATGTTGCCTAACAGTAGCTGAATAATCGCATAACCACGAATACCCTGCACCCCGGTAGAGTGCTGGGTCATCCCCAAAGCATAGACTATGCTGCAGGGTCTTTTGGCACAGAGTATCTCTGCGATTTCCTTTATTTTCGCGGCCGGTATCCCCGAAATCTGTTCCGCCACCTCCAGCGTATATCTGGAATAGTGGGTTTTGATTTTTTGGAACACGCAATCCGGGTCGTCCAGACTGGCAGCCGTTAACGGCTTGTTCTCCGCATCCAGCTGGTATGACCAGCTTTTAAAGTCATATTTTTTCTTATCCGCATTGTAACCGGAGAATAGTCCGTCTTCGAATTTAAATCCTTGCTGACCTTTAGGAGTGCATTCGTCAAATTCTTGACATAATATTCATCATACTGCTTGTTCTCAATAATGTAGTTAATAATAGCGCCTAAATAGGCGATGTCGGTTCCGGGACGGATCTGGGCGAAGACATCGGCCTGGGAGGCGGTACGGGTAAAGCGCGGATCAACCACAATAACCGTGGCGCCTTTCTCCCGGGCCCGATTGATCCATTTCATGGAGATGGGGTGAGCTTCGGCGCAGTTGCTGCCGGCAATCAAAAACGATTCGGAATTTTGCATATCCTGGTATGAGTTGGTCATGGCGCCGCGTCCAAACGAAGGCGCCAGGGCTGATACCGTGGAACCGTGGCAGATACGGGTCTGGTTTTCGTGAAAAGTCGTCCCGAACAAACGGCCCATTTTGGCCAGCAGGTAGGACTCCTCATTGTCAATCTCGGCCCCGCCCATAATAGCAATTCCGTCCGTGCGGTTTACGGCAACCGTTTCTTTTACGCCGGCTGCGTTCGTTCTTTCTTCGGTACGCTTAAAGGTTGCTTCACGTACCTCTTTGACTTTTTTGGCGATCCGATTAATGGCATCATCCCAGGTGATCTCCTGCCATATATCAGATCCCGGAGCACGATATTTGGGGGCCTTGGGGCGCTCAGGAGAATGGGCTACCTGGGCCAGACCTGCGGCCTTGGGACAAAGCGTTCCTTCGTTAATCGGACAGTCCGGATCTCCTTCCAGGTGGATACATTTATTATCCTTAACATACAGGAGCAAAGCGCATCCCCCGGAACAGAAGTGACATACACTGGGTATCCTCTTGCATCCTTCAATTTTCAAGGCATACCCTTGGGCTGCTGCGGCTTCAAGGTCAAGCCCCAGGCCGCTGGCAAGTGCGGCCATGGAGATCCCCGTCAGCTTCACAAAACCACGACGAGTTACACTCATTCAGTCTCAACCTCCTTCGATATAAAGATCATAACGTGCAAATACTGTTATTATCAGGAAATATGATGGCAATGAGGGCACAAAAAAACCCTCCAGCGAAGACCGAGGGCATAAAAAAACCATTACCCAAATAATTATGCCCAAACCAATCCTGGTAGTGTCCACCACACCGGCCAAGATTTTAAGGCTCCTTTCCTAGTAATGGGAGGCCAATCTGTTTCCAGAATAACCCAATGGCTTGCTATCGTGGCTTAAGCTGTAGATAGAAAGCTCGGAGCTATTGAATTCTCTCCAAAAGTTAAGGGCAAGGCAAAGCAGGCTTTTATCGTGGTGATATAGATGAAGATAATCAAGACAAGGCGAGATGAATAGGTCTCATCGAATAAATCAGTATATCTTAGCGCTCGGCAAATCAACCGACGCCTCTCCGACGGGTTGAGTAAGGCCTGATCAGCATCAAATCTTCAGGTTTCCCACTTAGAGTAATACGAACCTCCGGTTCAGTATTATTTACTCACATTAACCAGCTTATGGTTGGCTTAAACCCTAAACTTAATAGCACCTTCTCACCCCCCCTGTATACTGATATGGCAGAAGCAATCTTGAACAGGTCCCGTTTTCTATAATATTTGTGCCTGTTCTCGTCTGAGGCTGCTGCCATGAGGCAAACTAACTCTTATTTATTTTATTTCGATAAAAATTTTATTATTCCTCCTTTTTATTCAATTTATTATTTATATTTATTAGCGCCTTGGCCCGGAGTCTCCCGTTAACCAATGCAGGCATCCTGGCTGCAAGGTACGCCGGCGCTTACCCCCAACCGGCTTTACATCGATTAGATAATGGATGTCAGGCCATAAAAAAGCGCGAAACAAAACATCCATACCATTTGTTTCACGCTCTATAACAGCACCTATATTATTGGGGTTACTTTAATTTATCTGATTATTTTTTTTAGCCAGTTCGGCCAGCCAGTTTTCAGCGGCAAAATTTAACGGAAGAGTGCGCAAGTCTTCCCAAACAAAATCGTGCACAACCAACTCACGTGCATCGATCTCTTTAAAATACCGGCCGCAGATTTGGCATACCGCCATTTCAACCCCTGGAAATGCTTCGTTTTGGAGAAACATTTGCTGCTTGGAATCTTCACTGCCGCAATACAAACATCCTACCCGTTTAACCGGCCATTCAAAGCTGCACGAGGAGCAGTGCATTATTCTTTGCCCATTGGGCGGGATGAGAAGGGCCAGGTTGGCCTCCTCGCCGCAAACCGGGCAAACGGCACTCCCGCTGGAACCATATGATGCCATATTCCCAGAGTTTTGATCTGCGCTTCTCTTCTCATTAACCATTTCACTGGCAAGGCGGGCAACCCCGCTGATCGCCATTTGTAAACGGGATGACATTTCAGCGTCTATGACATTTTGGCCTTTTCCCAGTTGTTCCCATAATTCTCTGAGGTCAGAATCGGATATCTGTACTTTGGCAACGATATTCAATCGTTGCCAAAGCTCCATCATTGCTTCTGCCGGCAGATCCAAGATCGGCAAATAGGGGGGAGTCTCAGCCAGACTCAGCCGGTCAACCCAATACGGACCGCGTTCTTGCTGCCAATCATCAACCTCTTGTTTCAACAGGCTATAATTTTTATAAGCCTGTTTCACCGTTTCGTTTTCTGTGATGACTAATTTACTTTCATCGCTATCCATTTGGAATCTCCCTTCAGGTATTGTGGATTAAGCCGGCTGTAATTCAGCCAAGCTTACCCGCTTTTCTGTTCACTCTTAATTTCGTTGTACCATGCCTCATAATGTTCGTAGGCAAATTTTTCAGGTATATAGCCGTTGAACATCCCCCCCAAAGCCTGGTTGGAATCGGGATGAAGAACGCCTAAATAGAAATGGGCCAGGAATACCGCCATTATCAATAGGGCAAAACCGGAATGGATCGGATATGCCCATTGCACCATCCACTGAGGCAGGGAGGCGGCAAACCACATAATAAAGCCGCTTATG
>JAYFPZ010000045.1:0-68366 GCA_034927445.1 Syntrophomonadaceae bacterium | reverse complement strand
CGTGACTTTTGCAGCTAAAACAGAATAATGAACACATTAAAATACCCTGTGGGCCTAGGCTCGAAGGGATAATTTTTTTGTCAAATTATTGTATATTTTGGTTGCGTTTTGTTGAGGTTTGTGGTATGATTTGTATATATTCTTTTGATGAGGTGGTTTTTTGTATCTCAAAGTCAGCACCAATAATAAAACTGGGCGGACATATCTTTCCATTGTTTCCGGCTACCGCGATAAGAATACGAAAAAAGTTAAAACTAAAACTATTCAATCTCTTGGTTATCTTGATCAATTGAAGCTAAAATATTCAGACCCTATCGCTCACTTCACCAAAGTTGCCGAGGAAATGAACCTTAGGGAGGCAGCGGAGAATCCGCCCGCTGTCATTAGCTTTGACAAAACCGAGCGTCTTTCTACTGCCTCCCCTGGCGCTAAGAACCTTGGGTACTCCGCATTGAGTATTTTTTATCACGAGCTTGGCCTCCATTCTTTTTTGACCAGCCATTCCCGCAGTTGGAATACTCAGTTTAACGCTAACAGCATCATGAAGCTCCTGATCTTCTCCAGAATCCTAGATCCCGCCTCCAAGCAGAAGACTTTTAATGGGAAAGACCGCTATTTTGATAAGATGGATTTTTCTTTGGACGATGTGTACCGTTGCTTGACTAAAATCGCCCCACTTAGCAAAAAGGTGCAGGCGCACCTCCATCAAAGGATCAGTTCTCTATACGATAGAAATACTGACTTGGTCTACTATGATGTAACTAATTACTATTTCGAGATAGATAGACAAGACGACTTGCGCAAAAAGGGTGTCTCTAAGGAGAGGAAAGCTGACCCTATTGTCCAGATGGGGCTTTTTATGGATAACAAAGGCATTCCTATTTCCTATTCTCTTTTTCCTGGCAATACTAATGACTGCGAAACTCTAATCCCGACTATGAAAGAGATTAAACGGGAGTTTGGTCTGGAGAAGGTTATTGTCGTGGCTGACAAGGGCATGAATACCCATAAAAATATAGTTTTTAATTTGCTTCAGGGTGACGGCTATGTCTATTCCCAAACAGTCCGGGGCGGGCATAAGGAGCTTAAGGATTTTGTTTTGGATGAAAGCGGCTACCGCCAGGTAGGAGAGGATTTCAGGATCAAGTCCCGGGTTTATCCCAGGGAAATTACGGTAAAGGATATCCAGGGCAAGCTCAAAAAGGTCCGGATTGATGAAAAGCAGGTCGTCTTCTACAGTGAGCGTTACGCCCGTAAGGCGAAAGCCGAACGGCAGGTTGCCTTAGCTAAGGCGCACGACTTGGTAAACAACCCTGCCAAATACAACCAGGCTACTTCTTACGGTGCAGCTAAGTATGTGAAGAACTTAGTGTTTGATAAGGATACCGGGGAGATCGTCACCGCTAAACAAATACCGGTTTTTGACGCGAAAAAGCTCCAGGAAGAAGAACGTTTTGACGGCTATTATGCTATTATCACCAGCGAGTTGGATAAAAGCGATGAGAAGGTTATTGAAATATACCGGGGGCTATGGCGTATCGAGGAATGTTTCAAGGTTACCAAGAGCGATTTGAAATCGCGCCCGGTCTATGTATCAAGACATGATCATATTAACGCCCACTTCCTCATTTGTTTTATCTCTTTAATGATTGTTAGGTTGTTGGCGCTAAGGCTTGGCAACCAATACAGCATTTCCTGTATTGTGGAGAGTCTTAATAAGGTTACCTGTGTTCCCTTGGAAGAAAACTGGTATGCTTTCCATTACACCAATGAAATCACCGAGGCAATCAAAGCCAGTTTGGGCATCGACTTCGGTTACAAATATCTCAGTTTGGGTGATATTAAAAAAATTATTGGTTCTACTAAAAAAAGTTAATTTCCACTACAACTTTTTGCAAATTACTAAGGCCCTGTAGCTACCACTTTCCCTAGCTTTCAGGGCCTTTTTGGGCTTACTTTGCTGCAAAAGAAAAGATCATAATAGTCAGCCCTTACATTTAAAGCCCCTGAGCCTATCATGGCCAGGGGCTCTTAACGGTGTTATGCATTATTATAAGATAGGTTTTCTTGACCTCTCCTAGCTGCCGGTTAAAGCTGCCACCAGAGCGGTTGCGCCATATTTTTCTCTTAAACGCGGTTTTTCAATCTTGCCGGTGGGATTGCGCGGGACACCGTCAAAAATGATTGCCCGGGGACGCTTGTAGCGTGGCATGGGCGCGCAAAATGCCTGTATCTCTTCTTCGGTACACTTGCAGCCCGGTTTTAATTCTATAATAGCGGCCGCTATTTCACCCAGACGTTTATCAGGTAAGCCAATGACCGCTACATCCTTGATGGCCTCGTGGGCTCGCAGAAAATCTTCAATTTGTACCGGATATATATTCTCTCCCCCGCTGATAATCACATCTTTTTTCCGGTCAACCAGATATATGAACCCGTCTGCATCCATCCGCGCCATATCTCCGGTAAACAGCCAGCCATCCTTAAGTATTGCCGCCGTCGCTTCCGGGTCCTTGTAATAGCATTTCATCACGCCCGGGCCTGAAACCACCAGTTCACCAACCTCGCCTGGTTTTACCGGATCGCCGTTCTCATCGGCAATCTTAACCTCCCAATTATACCCCGGTATGCCGATAGCGCCTACTTTATGAATATTCTCCGTACCCAAATGTACGCATCCGGGACCGATTGATTCGCTCAGGCCATAGTTGGTGTCATAAAGATGATCCGGGAAATATTTTTTCCACCGGTGAATCAGACTGGGCGGAACCGGCTGGGCCCCGATATGCATCAAGCGCCACTGGGCCAGGTTATAGTCTTCGAGCTTTACATCCCCCCGGTCAATTGCATCCAAAATGTCCTGGGCCCAGGGAACTAACAGCCAGACAATGGTAATATGCTCTTCCGATACGGTTTTGAGAATCCATTCAGGTTTGACTCCACGCAACAGCACCGCCTTGCTCCCTGCCAGCAGACTGCCAAACCAATGCATCTTGGCGCCGGTGTGGTAAAGCGGCGGAATGCACAGGAAATTATCCTCACGGTTTTGGCCATGGTGTTTATTTTCCGTAATAGCTGCTGATAGCAGACTGCGGTGGGTGTGCAGAATCGCTTTGGGAAATCCGGTGGTACCCGAGGAAAAGTATATGGCCGCATCATCCCCGTCCCTGATTTCAACCTCGGGAGCCTCGGAGCTGCAATTGGCAGTCAGGCGGTCATAGTTTTCCGCAAAAGCAGGACGGTTCTCACCCGCAAAGAAAAGGGTCTTGACTGTGGGAATCTGGTGGTATATTGTTTCCACCCGGCCGGTAAATTCAGGCCCGAAGATCAAAGCAACCGAGTCGGACAGTTCCAGGCAGTACTTTATTTCCTCGGCCGTATAGCGGAAGTTCAATGGTACTGCAATAGCGCCGCTCTTCAATATTCCGAAATAAATCGGCAGCCATTCCAGACAGTTCATCAGCAGGATCGCTACCTTGTCGCCTTTTTTTATCCCTCGTTTCAGCAACAGGTTAGCCATTCGATTGGCCTTCTCGTCGAAGACCTGCCAGGTCATTTCCCGCCGGTATTCACCGGCCGGATTGTTTTCAATCAGTTCATAGTCAAGCCAAGTGACATTATGACTTTCCTGGAGATCCATATTGATCTCGGTCAGGCATATTTCATCACCATACATTCCGGCATTTTTCGCCAGCACCTCTGTAATGGGCATCCTATCTATCCTCCCGTTCTACTAGCATATGACAATATGAAACAATATAAAAGCCATCCTTCATGAAAAAAGGAAAAACGCTACAAAAAAATTATAAAGTTATATCCCCAGTTAAGCAACCGTTTCCTGATACTGGGATCTAATTCTAAATTGGGGACAGGTCCGAGACCACTGAAAAAGTACATGTTTTGTTATCCTGGCTACGAAGGATCTTGTCAACATTGGCATTTATACGATTGCAAGATGCTTCGCTAACTCAGTATGACACATTTATGATACTTTTTCAGTGGTCTCGAACAGGTTTCTTGTTTCCTGCCCCCAATCCTTAAATTCAAGCATAACCGAACTTATGTTTGGCACCGTCCTTTTTATATGATATTATAGTTTCAGAATATATGTTCGGGGTGCGCAGATGGAAATAATGAATAAACTGAAAATTCTGGCGGATGCAGCCAAATATGATGTGTCCTGTTCTTCCAGCGGAAGCAAGCGAGCCAATCATCCAGGCGGGGTAGGCAACGCCGCCTCCTCTGGAATTTGCCACAGCTGGTCTGCCGACGGCAGGTGTATTTCGCTTTTGAAAATCCTGCAAACCAATAACTGTGTCTATAATTGTTCCTATTGCGTGAACCGTGTTTCCAATGATTTGCCCCGGGCCATGTTAACCTCTGATGAATTATGCAATCTCACCATGAACTTTTATCGCCGTAATTATATCGAGGGACTTTTCTTAAGTACAGCGATACCCTCCACCCCGGACAACACCATGGAAATGCTTTTGCAGACCGTGAGAAAACTGCGCCGGGTGCATCGTTTTAACGGTTATATCCACTTAAAAGCCATACCCGGGGCCGATAATTTGTTAATAGAAGAAGCGGGAAAATACGTCGACCGGATGAGCGTAAACATTGAGCTTCCATCTTCGCGCGGGCTGCAGCTGTTAGCGCCCCAGAAAAAGAAGAAAGCTATTATAAAACCCATGTCATATCTGGCCCATAATATAACAGCTCGCGGGGAAGAAAGGAACAAATCGCGCAAAGCCCCCCTATTTGTTCCCGCCGGACAAACTACCCAGATGATCGTCGGGGCCACCCCGGACCACGATGTAAATATTATTAAGTTATCTGAGAATCTGTATAACCAATTCCGTTTGCAAAGGGTGTACTATTCTGCGTATGTACCGGTCAGCCGTAATCCCAAGCTCCCGGATATAAAAAGCCCGCCTTTGTTGCGGGAACACCGTCTGTATCAGGCGGACTGGCTGCTCAGATTCTACGGTTTCAGGGCGGATGAGCTTTTGGATGATAATAACCCGGATTTTCCGGAAGATTATGATCCCAAAACTGACTGGGCTTTACGGAATCTGGATTATTTCCCGCTGGAAATCAACCGGGCCAGTTATGAACAACTGCTGCGCGTGCCAGGTATCGGAGTCAAATCAGCCCATAGGATTCTGGCAGCCCGGCGGATGCAGGCCCTAAGATTCGAAGACCTGAAAAAAATAGGGGTCACGCTTAAGCGAGCCCAGTACTTTATAACCTGCCGGGGCCAATATAATGGCTCCATAGACCTGGAAGAATATCTTTTAAGACCGCGTTTAGCTTTGTCGTCCAAGAAAAAAACACCGGACTATGAACAGCTAAGTCTGTTTCCCGGCGAACTGGTGCCCCGGGACGAAGCCATAACCGCGATTACGGGAGAATTGTAATGCTCCAGTACATATATGACGGCAGCTTTAACGGGTTGCTTACCGCTATTTATGAAATTTATTACCGTCGAGAGATTCCAGATCAACTGGTGCCCACCGGGGCAAATTACAACCAGCTTTTTGCCGTTCCTACAACCATCGATACCGATGAAATCAAAGCGGGCAAGGTATACGACGCTATCGCTGCCAAAATCGGCTTTCGCTCCCTGCGTCACACTTATTATGCTTATTTATCGGAAAATCCGGATGTTGGTATAGGGATATATCAATACCTCCATCTGGGTTGGAAACTGGGAAATAAATTGGATTTTCTGCTCAGTGATGAAAGGGTGCGGCGAATTCACCGGCTTAGCCGGAAAGTTGGCTGTGAACAACATCGTTTACTGGGACTGGTGCGCTTTCAGCTGCTGCGGAAGGATATATACTATGCCGCCATTGAGCCGGATAACAACCTAGTTGAATTGCTGGCCCCGCATTTTGCAGACCGTATGTCTGATCAAAACTGGGTGATTCACGATGTCCGGCGCGATATAGCAGCCATATATAATAAACAGGAGTGGTTTGCCGCCCAATTTTCGCTGCGGCAGCGCCTCGAACTGGCCGGGGAGGAAGGTTATTACCAGAAGCTTTGGCAGCAATATCATCAAACCATTGCCATCAAGAGCCGCACCAATCCTCGACTGCAGCGGCAGTGCATGCCGCAGCGGTATTGGAAGCATCTGGTGGAGATGAACTAAAGGGTATCGTTTATTTATTTATTTTTTCCAGGGTAAACCCCCGCCCTTTTACTTCATTGACACGGTTAATAATCATAAAGGCCTTGGGGTCTATGGAGAGAACCAGCTCATTCAGCCGGGGAAGTTCCCGGTTGGCCACTACGGTGAGGACTACCATACTCTGGTTGTGCAAATGGCCGGTTTCGGCATGAATCAAAGTAGACCCCCGGTCAATCCGTTCATTTATCCTCCGGTTGATTTCCTGATACTGCTCGCTGACGATTTGCACCTGGGTTCTTGATTGGCCAAGCAGTAATATTTTATCCAGCACAACTGTATAGATAAATACCATTAGAATTCCATATAATACCTGTTCTTTATCGGCAAACAGCATCTGGGCCAATAGGATAACAAAGTCGAACCCATACAAAACACCGGCAACCGAAAACCCAAACTTCTTATTAAGTATCAGCGGAGGTATATCCAATCCCCCAGTGGAAGCACCGGCTTTGATAACAATTCCAATGCTGAATCCGATCATAATCCCAGCATAGATGGCGGCCAGCAGCCGGTCGGAAGTCATATGCTGCAAAGGCGCGATTGTCTGCGAGGCGCCCAGGGCCAAGGGATAATATAAGGTGCTGATCAAGGTCGAGAGGGCAAATGTCCTTCCCAGTAAAGCATACCCTAAAATAAACATCGTTATATTGAAGGCGGCAATAAACACCGCTATGGAGAAACCGGTAAAATGATTGATTATCAGTGCCAATCCGGTGGTCCCGCCGGTTATCAATCCGTTGGGCAGAATAAACATAACAACCGCCAGCGCATAAATCGTATTGCCCAACCAGATGAATCCTAGTTTCTTTGCCATTACTGAAAATCTATTATGCATAGGAATGCTTCCTTGGGACCGTTTTAAACATTGTTCCTCCGAACCATAGGCCGGCTGATAAATGATGTAAAACCCGCAGCCATTTCATACTTGTATTCGTCACGATTAAAAACCTCCCCGGGCGGCATAGGAACAGCTTTATGCATCCTGAATTTCTGGTAAAGTCCAGTTGAGGTAAAATAAGATGATAGATTTGAGGGGCAGATATCCCAAAAGCAAGGTACCCTGCCCCTTTAAAATTGCATTATACGTTAATGATTTAGATTGTCAATCCTAATATATGGCGGCGTCGTTAAAAAGTGTGGAATGATGGATTGCTCCTTGGTTTTACATTTATAACAACTGGGGAAAAATGTAATTGATTAGGAGGTTCCCCTGATGGATTTACAGCATAAGACATTTCGAAACAAGGGGTGCGACATACACTACTGGCACAGGCCGGGCAAGTCATCGGAGCATATCGTTTTTCTGCACGGCGCCGGCTGTGATCACAGGATGTTTGAACCGCAACTGCCAATCTTCAACGATACTTGCCATCTGCTGCTGTGGGACGCACGCGGCCACGGACTGTCAAGGCTCGATTCCGGCAAGAGGTTTAGTTTTGACGACATGTTCGACGATTTTTTTCAAGCTCTGCGCAAGACACCGGCTTTCCACGGCGGTACTCATTGGCCAGTCCATGGGAGGCAATCTTGCGCAGGAGATCTTATACCGCAAGCCGGAACTGGTTTCAAGACTTGTATTGATCGACTGTACCCGGAATACGGGCAGACTGACCGTTGCTGAAAAGCTTATGTTAAAATTGACCAAGCCTATTTTTTATTGCTATCCCTGGAAAACCCTGATACGTCAAAGTGCCGATGCATGCGGCAATACTGAGTCTGTAAAAGAGTATGTGCGCGGTTGCTTTTCACAAATGAAGAAGGCTGATTTCATTGAGGTTATACTATCCCTCAGGGCCTGCCTGCATGAGGATGAAACCTACCGTTTCCCCCAGCCAGTGCTGCTTCTTTGCGGTGCAGACGACCGGTCGGGAAATATCCGGAAAATCGCGGCCCCTTGGGCGCATAGCGATCCCAATTGCACACTGCGTATGATCGAAAACGCCGGGCACAACTCCAATCAGGACAATCCGGAGGCAGTAAACCAAGCGATTAGCGAGTTTCTTTTAAGCCATTAGAGTTGTCGTGATCGAATGAATCGGCAGCGCCTCTCCTTGCTCATTGTAAGCCTTGATAAAGGCTTCTATGGTGTATGCTTTTTGTAAATTGCGCCTATTGGCAGGTGCCCTACATCATTCAATATGCTCCATAGCAGAGCCACGGAGGGATTTATTGTAATTGACTTGTTGGCTATAGACAGATATAATGGCGTCGTAAGCAGGCATATCTATAAACTTAAATTAATAAAAAGTTTTCTAGGGTTCCGCAGTATAACTGGTCTGTGACCGAGAGAAAACTCACAGCTTAAAAGTTGTGTCACGGAAGGATAAAAACCTGGGAGATATCAGAAGATATTTTTCAGGTTTTATTTTTTATGGAGGTTGAAAAGTATGGCTTGGATCTATTTGATAATCGCAGGAGTCTTTGAGGTGATTTGGGCAATAGGGCTTAAATACTCATATGGATTCACCAAATTATACCCGTCCTTGATTACGCTGATCGGTATGATAATCAGTTTTTATTTTTTGTCCTTGGCCGCGAAAGTACTCCCCATTGGCACAGCCTACGCAATTTGGACGGGAATCGGGGCTTTGGGCGCAGTATTACTCGGTATATTCCTTTTTAACGAACCGGTAAATATCTTGCGGATTGCTTTTCTTGGCTTTATAGTTATCGGTATTTTAGGGTTAAAACTTACCTCGTAAAGAGTTGGTGATATGATTTTCTGGACGGCCTATTCATACAACTCATTTTTTCTACCGCATAAGCATAGCACATATTTTTTCGATATGAATTTCAGTGGTATTAATTACCGGAACGGAAACATCTCCGGGCTTAATCATCAAAGGGATTTCGGTACAGCCTAATAGAATAGAATCCGCCCCATGCTGCTTAATATATTTTTCAGCAATACCAACCATTTTCTGTTTATCCTGTTCTATCACGATCCCGTTTTCCAAATTGGGATAGATTATATTTCCGAGTATCTCAATATCCTCTTCATTGGGTAGAACCCAATTTATATTGCGTTTTGACAAAGCGGTGCTGTACAATCCGTTTTTCATGGTAAATTTCGTCGCAAAAATCAGCACTTTGTTATAGTTTTGCCGAATTATACGGTCGCAGGTAGCGTCAACAATACTGATAAGCGGGATAGACGCCCGGTCCTTGATCAGATCCCACACAACATGCGGAGAATTTGAGGCGATCGCGGCAAAACTAGCACCGGCTTGGGCTAAATTGGCAACGCTGTTTAATAATTGGCGGGCAACATCGTTGAAATTTTGTGATTCAATCCCCCTTACAAGCTCGCCCATATTAATACTGTCTATAACAATCGCGGGATAATTATCATCCCCTTTTTCTTTCCTGTAAATTTCTACTATCTCACGATAATAATCAATCGTTGAAGCCGGACCAAGCCCGCCTACAAGTCCGACTTTTTTCATACGGTTTCCTCCTGCCATAAGCTATATATGTTATATTAATCCAGTGGGTCCTTGTCTTCCACAAAAAGACAAAGGATATATCTCAAGTTTTGTCCCCGGCGTATTAATCTACTTCTCCCTCATGCAAATTTAATTGTCTTGTTCTTCTTCATCCAATCTTTTTTGAATTTGCTTCTGCTTGTTATTGTTAATAAGATTGAAGATAGAAAAGACAGCAAACGCAGCAACAGTCGCACATACAAACGTAATAACCAAGGTAAAGATAAAGTTGCCTACCTGACCTTTATAGTTTTCGGCATATCTGATATAGTTCATGACTCCGTTAATCACTGTTACCATGGACCCGGCAACCAGGCTATTCAGCAGAGGCATCCTTTGGGCGTTTTTTCCCTCCCCGAATATATTAATTCCCAGGGTCAAGTTCCGAATTAAAACGTAAATGGATATCCCAAAAAAGCATATAAACTCAACGGCGTACTGTTCAAAAGGAGCGTTAAATAGATATTGCTGCACCAGTATGGATACCAGCAGGACCATCATCAAAAGGCCGTATGCTTCACTTGAAATTTTTCGTCTTTGGGCTAAAATTCTTTCATCTTGCAGGCTTTGTCTTTTCATTGCGATTCCTCCCAAAATAGTTCATCCAGAGTTTTACCGAGCGCCTTGCAGATTGCAACGCAAAGATTTAAGGTGGGATTGTAGTTTCCGGATTCAATCATCCCTATGGTCTGGCGTGTAACCCCTACGGCTTTGGCCAGATCTTCCTGTTTCATATCGCGTTCCATGCGGGCGATTTTCATTCGCTTATTTTTCATGTAAATCCTCCCTTGCAGTTATAATATATATTATGTTTTGCTTTATGTCAAATATATATTGCATTTATCTGTGTTAAATAAGGATACCCTCTCCGCTTCGGTATCCTCCATCATATCCATTCCCCGTCAGTTGTACGTCTATCTCGTTATTGCACGTTTCTGCTTCACTGCGATTCCCCCGTCCTTGAGGTACAAAAAAGATGCCGTTTGAACCCGTAAGGCCTTGGCTGCACTGTTTAAGATAATTGGTTATCGTTTATTATGCACGTATTTATAACGGTTTCGGACCTTGTAAAGTCCGCCTGTCCGTGGTTGTTCATAAGATAGTCTCTCCGCAGGCGGCAGGTTGTCAATAATCTGCATTGGCCAAATTTTTAAGCTTGGACAAACAAAAATCGTGAAACACATCCGGCTCTTCAAAGTTGGGCAGGTGAGCAGACTTTTCAAACCAAATCATTTCTTTATGCGGCGCGCGCAGTTTAGCCATATACTCGACCACCAGCTCAAAGGGGACGTTATAATCCCTGCGCCCGCTGCAAAAGAAAACAGGCACGTTTATTTCGGGAACATCGATAAACAGGTTGACTTTATTTTGCTCTTCTTCAAGACTTTTTAGCGAAAACATCGCTCCTTTGATAAATTTGAATAAATCCAAAGGGCCAAGATCTCTAATCGAAACATTTTTAAGTATCGTCCCCAGGGACGTACCTTTATAGGTCTCACCGTTAAATCTAGCCAGCCATTTCCTTTGGACGCCGGCAGCGCTCAAATCTTTATACGGCGGCTCGCCGATCTTTTCCAATTCTCTAATAGCTTTTGGGTTATTTTCCCTATGGGCTTCGTCCAACGTAAATTTATAGGACAACTTTTCTCCCCGATCCATATTGACAACCTGTCCGATACCGATGTAGGCCCAGAACAAATCAGGCCTTTTAGCGGATAAATGCGCGCCTATGATGCTCCCCCAGGAATGCCCGATCAGAAACAGTTTCTTGTGATTAAACCGCTGTAATAGGGCTTCCGCAAGTTCTTCCCCATCCTTAACAAAGTGTTCGATCCTCATTTCATCTTTTTTTAGGGTCGATTTATATGATCTGCCCGCTCCTCTTTGATCCCAGTTTACGACGAGAAAATCTTTTTCGAGTTGCGACTGTGACTTCCGCGAGAATGAAATCTGAGCCGTCCCGGGCCCTCCATGTAAAAACAGCAGAATTGGATTGTGCGTACTGCTTGACCGCAAAGCGATCCATTGCTCCACGCCTCCGAGCATGATTTTCTCTTTTACATCAATTCGGGAATATTTCTTATTTCCTATAGGAGTCATTTTCATAGCTTTTCAACCCGGCTTTCGCTTTTTTGTCTTATGTCATCTTTATAACTGAGTTTCCCAACCAGTCAAGCGGTTTGCCGCATAGCTGACAAAACGCTTGACCGCGGGTGAAGCAGTTTTTAGTGAAGGAAGGGCAATTCCCAGGGTAATTTGCTGGGGCGGGTCCAGGGGAAGTTTTACCACATCGCATTGCCATCTTTTGGTAATCAGCTCATTCATAATACTCATACCCATGCCCTGCTCAATCAATGCTAATGCGGAGAAATTTTCCAAGGTGGAGAAGCAGATTTGGGGGGTTAGTTTATTTCTCCTGAATAACTCCGCCACATCATCGTCACGTCCAAGTGCGGGCATTATAAATCGCTCATATTGACAATTTTGAAGCGGATATACTGCTTCATCTGCAAGAGGGTGGGTTTTGGGCAGAACTGCAATCATGGGATCTTCCGCAAGTGGTATCCATTCATAAGGCATTGGCTCTTTATAGCTTAAAAAAGAAAGATCTGTTCTTTTGCCGGCAAGCCAGCTTTCTACCTCCTGCCGTATGCCTTCCATAAGCCGTATTTCAATTTGGGGATATGCTTCTTGAAAACCTTTTATAATCGATGGCAGCCAATGCGTTGAGATGCTGGAGTAAGCGCCAATTGTAACGCTGCCCACAGCCAGCCCTTTTATTTCCGCATTGATTTGGTAAAGGCGTTCTTCTTGCATTAATATATCTCGTAAAACCGGGATAATTTTTAGGGCATTATCTGTCGGCTTTACACCCTTTTTATCGCGTATGAGCAAAGGAAACCCCATTTCCTTTTCAAATGCATTTACCAGCTGACTTACTCCTGATGTGGTGTATCCCAATACTGCAGCCGCTTTCGAAAAGCTCCCAAGTTCCACTGATGTAATGAACACTTTACATTTGCTACTATCCATATAATTCTCCTTGTATTAAGCAACGCTTAAATCACATGTTAAAAACTCTATATTTACTTACTACAAAAAGGATTATACAATACAAAAGACCGAATTGACAAGGTAAAGAGGGAAAAATGAAAAACACCATACTAGGCTCTGTGTATTTAGCTTTAGCCTCCAGTATTTGGGGCGGCATGTTCGTTGTTGTTAAAATTGTAGTATCGGTCATACCTCCACTGGAACTTGTATGGATGCGATATTTCGTAGCTATTGTCCCACTGGTTGTTATCGGCTTAATAACCCGGCAAAAATGGCAGATTGATAAACGTCATTACTTAACCATCATAGCCATTGGCATAATTGGTAATGCGATTTCAATTGTCACCCAAGAAACTGGCACAATGCTGTCCTCGGCCCAAATGGGAGCCATTGTAACGTCTTCAACACCAGCATTTATGGTTATTTTTGCTCGCTTACTCCTTAAAGAACGGCTGGCGTTCAAAAAAGGACTCTCGGTTTGTTTAGCGACAATTGGGGTTTTTCTTATCGTTGGAGTCGGTCATGTTGATTTGTCCAGTAAACTTGGGGGTATTTCACTGCTTATTGCTGCTTTGACATGGGCACTCATGTCAGTTCTGATAAAACGTGTGCCGAGTAACTATTCTCAAATTGTGGTAACAACGTATTCCATTTTGGTAGCTTTAATCGTGTTGACTCCTTTTGTTTTGCCACGGTTATACGCAATTAATATCTCGCAGCTGATTCACCCGACCATTTGGGGAGGGGTCTTGTATCTGGGTATTATATCAACCGCAAGCGGTTTTCTACTTTGGAATCGCGGATTACAAATGGTTAACGCCTCAAGTGGAGGGCTATTTTTCTTTTTTCAACCCGTGGTGGGAACTTTGTTGGGATGGCTTATTCTAGGAGAGAGCATAGGGATAACGTTTTGGATAGGCTCTATCTTAATTCTTATCGGTGCTTTATTTGTTATCATTGAGGAAAAATAGTACTCAAAAGCCCCCGGCCTAGCGGGGATTGTCAACAAGAAAAACGGAGGGTGGCCGTAGCCACCCTCCATATGAAACAGATTAATTTTAGGGGCAAACTGTTATTCAGGCAAGTTCGAAGCGATCTGCGTTCATAACCTTATTCCAGGCAGCCACGAAATCATGTAAGAACTTATCCTGTGAATCCGCGCAGGCATAAACTTCGGCGATGGCGCGAAGCTGGGAGTCTGAGCCGAAGATCAAATCAACTCTGGTGCCGGTCCATTTCAACTCACCCGTTTTCCGGTCATAGCCCTCGAACACGTTTTCATCCGAGGTCGCCTTCCATTCTGTCGCCATATCAAGAAGATTTACAAAGAAGTCGTTCGTAAGGGCTTCAGGTTTTTTGGTAAAAACGCCATGCTGTGACTGCTTGAAGTTTGCATTTAACACGCGCATACCGCCAATAAGAACTGTCATTTCGGGAGCGGTCAGGGTCAACAGTTGGGCGCGGTCAAGCAGCATTTCCTCAGCGCGGGGGGACTTGCCTTTTATATAATTGCGGAACCCATCAGCTTTTGGTTCAAGTACGGCGAAAGACTTCACGTCGGTCTGGTCCTGTGATGCATCCGTGCGTCCGGGAGTAAAGGGAACGATTACTGTGTGCCCGGCATTCTTGGCCGCTTGCTCTATCCCCGCACATCCGCCCAGGACGATCAGGTCGGCCAGAGAAACCTTCTTCTTGCCAGACTGGGAAGTGTTGAATGCAGTTTGGATTTTCTCAAGAACCTGCAGTACGCCACTCAGCTGGACCGGTTCATTGATTTCCCAATCCTTCTGGGGCGCAAGCCGGATGCGGGCTCCGTTAGCACCGCCCCGCTTATCTGAGCCGCGGAATGTAGAGGCGGATGCCCAGGCGGTTGAGACCAGCTGCGGTATCGAAGGCCCAGAAACTATGATTCTACCCTTTAGATCCGCTATATCCTTTTCGTCAATCAGTTCATGATCAACTGCCGGCAGCGGGTCCTGCCAGATCAGTACCTCGGCGGGGACTTCAGGGCCGAGATAGCGGGCCCGCGGGCCCATATCACGATGAGTCAGCTTGAACCAGGCACGAGCGAAAGCATCGGCAAACTTATCGGGATTGGCCAGGTAGTTCCGCGCTATTGGTTCGTAAATCGGGTCGTAGCGGAGTGAAAGGTCCGCCGTAGTCATCATCGGGCGGTATTGCTTGGACGGATCATGAGCGTCTACTACCATGTCCTCCGGAGCTACGTCCTTAGCCAGCCACTGATTCGCACCGGTCGGGCTCTTGACCAGTTCCCACTCGTATTTAAAAAGAACTCTCAGATAATCCATGGTCCATTTGGTCGGGTTCGGCTTCCAGGCACCCTCGATACCACTTCCGATGGTATCGCCGCCTTTTCCGCTACGGAAGCTGCTCTTCCAGCCGAGTCCCTGTTGCTCTATGGGGGCGGCTTCAGGTTCCGGTCCCACATGAGTCGCAGGTCCGGCGCCGTGGCATTTCCCAAAGGTGTGTCCGCCGGCGACCAAGGCAACTGTCTCCTCATCATTCATAGCCATACGGGCAAAGGTTTCCCGAACATCAATACCGGATGCGACTGGATCAGGGTTGCCGTTCGGTCCTTCCGGGTTAACATAGATAAGCCCCATCTGCACAGCAGCCAAAGGATCTTCCAGATCCCGGTCGCCGGAGTAGCGCTTATCTCCCAGCCATTCGTCCTCGTTTCCCCAGTATATGTCGTCCTGCGGCTCCCACACATCTTCGCGTCCGCCGGCAAAGCCAAAGGTTTTCAGGCCCATCGATTCAAGCGCGCAATTGCCGGTAAGGATCATGAGGTCGGCCCAGGATATCTTGCTGCCGTATTTCTGTTTGATAGGCCAAAGCAAACGGCGCGCCTTGTCAGTATTTACGTTGTCCGGCCAACTGTTAAGAGGCGCGAAGCGCTGCGTTCCGCGCCCTGCACCGCCGCGGCCGTCGTTCATTCGGTATGTACCGGCACTGTGCCATGCCATGCGGATGAACATGGGGCCATAGTGCCCCCAATCGGCAGGCCACCAGTCCTGCGAGTCGGTCATTAATGCGTACAGATCCTTTTTCAAGGCTTCCAGGTCAAGCTTCTTGAATTCTTCGGCGTAATTGAAATTTTTACCCATTGGATTACCTAACTCCGAGTTTTGGTGAAGTATTTTCAGATTTAACTGGTTTGGCCACCAGTCACGGTTGGTTGTGCCCCCGCCCATAATGGCGCGTTTAGTCATTCCCGTTACGGGGCATTTCTTTTCTTCGTCCATAGATTTTCCCTCCTTCAATCTTTGTTATTTATATTCAAAAGGCATTCGGGACAAATACCCTTGAAATAAACATCCTGGTCGGTGATTTTGCAACCACTCAAGCCGGTGAGTGCGAGCGAATCGATATCGATTTCAAAATCGGATATCGCTCCGCATTCCACGCATTTGAAGTGTCCGTGGGGCTCGGTAATAATGTCGTAACGGACCTCGTTGTCTTCAATGTTGACTATCCTGACCAGGCCGGCGTCAACAAAGGTGTCAAGTATATTGTAAATGGTCGTTTTAGACAGATTGGGCAATTCTTTTTTTATATCGACATAGATCCTGTCGACAGTCGGATGAACGAGGTTATGGCACAAGTATTCCAAAACCTTTTGCCTGCGGGTGGATAACCGTATGTTTTGCCGTTTCAGTTCTTCGATTGCATGATCGTATACTTGGTTCATTCTAATCGTCGCCTATCAATACAATTTTGCTATTAACCAAAATTGTAATCATTACAATTTTATTATACCAATAGTGGCTGGAATTGCAATAAAAATTCGAGGCAAAAACACATTGCCTCGAATTTATTTAAGAACTCATTCGCCTCTGGCCGGCAATCTTCTCATCAGGAATGAGGGGGAAAGATTCCAGTCAAGGCAATAATAAAATTGACGCCGAGATAAGGCTGCATATTGTTATGCGGCTGTCCTCCCCCGGTCGGGAATACAGCTTGTTGACTCATAGCAACATCAGGGCTATCAGCATAAACACTGGGACTGCTTCTTCCTGTAGTAGTCCAGATCGCATTAGCCGGGTCATCCTGGGCGGCGGTACTCTGGCAGTTGGGAACGTGAGTATGGTTGGGCATTTGACCAACATTTAACTGCACATTGGCAGTTCCGCCTGCTTTTCCCAGATCCCGCGGTGTCAAGCCCGGTCCCGCTCCAAAGTGCAGGGCGGCTTTACCGCGGAGATCCGGCAAAGCGAAAGTCGTCCTTCCGTCTCCTCCATAGGTGGTGCCTAAGAGTGCAAACAAGGCAGTATATTGCCTGATTTCCAGCACAGCCCCGTCGCAAAAAGCCCAGCCTTTGGGCGGGAAATTCCCTGCAAAAATGCGGATTTCTCCGATAAAAGGATCCATCTCTTCTTCCTCCTTTAATCTCTGGTTGGATAATAACCCTCCAGGGCGATGCAATAATTGACCACCCCATAAGGCTGCATATTGTTATGGGACTGTCCGCCGACGCTGCCCAGAGCCCGGTCACTCATCGTGCCGGTGGGAGCGGATGGGGCATAAGGATTCGAGTCTGTGCGGGCCCACACCTTTCCCGGGGCTGTTCTTGTCGCCGCCCCCGCAGAACTTCCCAGGGCCTGGTGGGTATGCTGCGGCATTTCGTTAGTCGTCAAATTATGTCTTTCCTCCCCGTCGGCATGACCCAAGGGTATGCTCCCGCTAAAACCGACCGGAGCACGCCCCCGCAAATCAGGGAGCTTAAAGGTGGTTCGACCGTCTCCGCCGTAAGTGGTGCCAAAAATGCTAAATAAAGCCTGATGCGTGTTTATATCCAGAAGTTGGCCCTCACAGGGGGCCCATCCCCGCGGGATTGTACCAAAAGCAAATAATCTGATTTCACCCATATATGGTTCTGCCACCTTACCAACACCTCCTCTATTTGTTGTTTTAGTAAGAAACAGGAAAATCACCCTCAAGCGCGATAATAAAGTTTACCGGCAGATAGGGCATCATGTCCTCATGAGGCTGATTTCCTCCTACGCTGGTAACCGCCGCCGGACTCATGGTCCCATTAGGCTCAGCGGCGGCATACTGGGTAATGTTTTTAGCCCAGATAGCGTTTTCAGGACTAGCCTGGGCACCATTCGTACTGACAGCTGCCACGGAGTGGGTATGCGCCGCATTCTCGCCGGGAATGAGCGTAACTGTTTCCGTCCCGCCGCTTAGTCCCAGGGCATAATTTGTACCTGTAGTTGGATTTGTCCCCCCATTCAACGCAATGCGTCCCCGCAAATCAGGTAGGGCAAAATTGGTTTGACCGTCTCCGCCGTAAGTAGTGCCAATCGCGGCGTATAACACATTATATTGGGAAATAGAAAGCAACTGCCCGTTGCAAAAGGCCCAGCCTTCCGGGGCATAATTACCGCCAAACATCCGTATTTCTCCCACGTATTGATCCATAAATCCGTCTCCCGTCATTTTTTATTTGGTTGCCATTGCATGACCGTATAGGGTTCTTTTCGTTCAATCGGCTGAAATCCCAGCCTTTCATAAAGCCTTCCGGCAGGGTTGCCTTCAAGCACACTCAGCTTTATAAAAAGGCCGGCTGCTGCCGCTTCTCTTTGCAAGTCCTTCAAGATAGCGATTCCGATCCCTTTACCCCGGAACCTGGGAAGCAGGGCAATATCAACCAGGATCAACTCCTCCTCCTTTCGGGCAGTGAGAATACGTCCTGCCCTATTATCACCAACCAGTATAATTTGGCTTAATAAACCGGGGTATTGAAGCCGGTATGATTCCTTCTGGCATCGGTATTGCATCTTGAGAAAGTCCGACTGCTCTTCGGCGCTCCAGCCCCAGAGAACCATCTCATCCAGCCTTGTGCCGGCATAGACTTCAAATAGAAAAGAATCATCTGTTTCCGGCACGACTGGCCTGGTCTTTACATAAAAATTTGTCATCTGCAGCTACCGTATTATTTCCACTTTTCTTGCTTGGGGAAACCATTTGACATATGCTCCCAAGGCTTCGGAAACATAGTGCAGCGGCACCATCGTTCTGTTGTTGACGATCTGAGCCGGAACGTCCATACCGGCAACGGTCTGCCCAATCACCAGGGAGAGTTCCTTACCATCCAGCCTGATCACAACCGTCCCGGTGTTTTCCAGCCACTCCACCTCGGCGCCCAGGGCTTCACTGACGAACCTCACCGGCACCATCGTCCGGTTGCTGATAACGGTGGGCGCCACATCCAGGATATTTTCTTTCCCGTTGATGGTGGCCGCGGGAATATCCACGGTTAAGTGAATCTGCACCAAATTGTCGGCCAGCAGCACGCCGTAATAACTAAATCGATCGGTGTAAAAAGTAAAACACCCTGTAACCGGGTCAAAGGTGCCGCCAAGCGAAACCGGAACAATATTGCCGGCGGCATCCTTCTCATATCTAACGCCTGTCAGTTCGGCGATTTGTTCAGGAGTGAAATTTAAACCGGATAAATCGATGGTTACGGCTACCGGTTCGAAGAATGCTTCTACTTTATTGGCGGCATCAGTTCCATCAGCGGTGGTCGTGACCACTTGGGCGGTGAGTTCGACCAGCTTGCCGCCGATCTCAAACAGGCCTGAGCTTGCTCCAAGATTGGCTGCGGCCAGGATTTCTTCTTTTTCCTCCAGGGTTACTTCCCTGACTCCAATTTCCACCATTCCCTGAGCATCCTTCGGGACCGCCTGTAACCCTTGAACCGCCAGGGCCGCCGGGGAAAATTCCACCTTGATCCCCTGGTTTTCGATAGTCAGGGGCAGCCCCGCCTGTTGCAAAGTATTCACCACCTCCGAGGAAAGGGTGGCTTTCGCGTCGGCGTCTCCCGTTATATCCAGAACGGCCGCGCCTTGCTGCGCCAAATGATCGTTCAGGTTCTTATCGTCATCGGTATTCATCATCGGAGTGATAACCGTATCTGCGGGGGCTGGAGTCGTTGGACTTCCACCGCCGCTGTTACCGCTATCACCGCTGTCGTCAGATGCTACGGTAACAGTAAAGGTCCGGGTGGCGGTGTCTACTCCGCCATTGGCCGTCCCGCCGTCGTCAGTTACCATAACCGTAATGATAGCGTTGCCTTCGCCCTGAGGCGTAAAGGTAAGGGCTCCGGTAGCTGCAGGGCTGGTATAGCTAACGGTAACCGCCGGAATAAGCGTCGTATCGCTGGATGAAGCCGCCACGTCAATCCCTTGGGTTTCTCCGCCGGCGCTGATCCCCGTCAGATTCACCGTCTGCGCTCCGGCGCCGGAAGAAAGACTGAGGTTAAAGAGGGGGTCAAGGGTGGGCGCCATATTTACCTCATTTACAGCAACCGTTATTTCCTCTTCATCAGCAAGGCTTGGGTTCCCCCCATCGGTTACTTTTACCTTAAAAGTATAGTTCCCGGGGCCTTGGGCTTCGGTCGGAATCCAGCTAAAAACTCCGGTAACTGCATTGATGGCGGCTCCGGCCGGTGCTCCCACCAAGCTGTAGGTCAGGGTGTCGGCCGGTTCGTCCTCATCGGTCGCATTGACCGTAAATGTCAGCGGGGTCAATTCATTCACTATCTTATTCCCGATAGATCCCAGGACAGGGGCTGTGTTTGCTTCACTCACCGTTACGGTGATCTCTTCACTATCGGAGAGAGTCCCCGCTCCGTTATCCGTAACTTTTACCGTAAAGGTATAGTTCCCCGGCCCCTGGGCTTCAGTTGGAATCCAACTGAATTCTCCTGTAGAACCATTGATGGCGGCTCCGCCGGGTGCTCCCTCTAAACTGTAGGTCAGGGTATTGGCCGGCTCATCCGCGTCGGTGGCACTGGCGATGAAGGTCAGTTCGCTGCCTTCGTTCACCGTCTGACTTCCGATAGCCGCCAGCACCGGCATAGTGTTTACTTCATTCACCGTTACGGTGATCTCTTCACTGTCAGAAAGACTGGGGCTCCCATCGTCCATAACTTTGACCGTAAAGGCATAGCTTCCAGGGCCTTGGGCTTCGGTGGGGGTCCAGCTGAAGGCTCCGGTGGAACCATTGATAGCGGCTCCGGTGGGTGCTCCCACTAAACTGTAAGTCAGAGTGTTGGCCGGGTCATCCCCATCGGTGGCACTGGCGATGAAGGTCAGTTCGCTGCCTTCGTTCACCGTCTGACTTCCGATAGCCGCCAGCACCGGCGCATTATTAACCTTGGCCACGGTAACGGTGATTTCTTCACTGTCAAAGAGACCTCCGTTATCCGTCACCTTGACCGTAAAGGTGTAACTGCTTCCACCCTGGGCTTCCGTGGGGATCCAGCTAAAGACTCCCGTGGAGGCGTTGATGCCGGCTCCCTCCGGCACTGTTCCTTCCAGGCTGTAGGTCAGGCTATTGGCCGGCAAGTCTTCATCCGTGGTGCTGGCGGTAAAGGTCAGCTCCGAACCTTCATCCACGGTCTTATTGCCGATAGCTCCCAGGGCCGGGGCTGTGTTTACTTCACTCACCATTACGGTGATCTCTTCACTGTCAGAAAGACTGGGGCTCCCATCGTCCGTAACTTTGACTGTAAAGGCATAGCTTCCCGGCCCGTCAGCTTCGGTCGGGGTCCAACTAAAAGCTCCTGTGGCAGAATCAATGCTGGCTCCGGTCGGAACCGTCCCCGCTAAACTGTAGGTCAGGGTATTGACCGGCTCATCCGCGTCGGTGGCGCTGGCCGCAAATGTAAGTTCACTGCCCTCGTCGATCGTCTGATTCCCAATGGCTGCCAGAGCCGGCACGGTGTTTACTTCATTCACCGTTACAGTGATCTCTTCACTGGCAAAGAGTCCTCCGCTATCCGTCACTTTGACTGTAAAGGTATAGCTTCCCGGCCCGTCAGCTTCGGTCGGGGTCCAGGCAAAGGCTCCTGTGGCAGAATTGATGGAGGCTCCGTTGGGCGCGGCTTCTTCCAGGCTATAGGTCCGGGTATCAGCCGGTATATCTACGTCCGTACCCAGGGCTGTAAATGTCAACGCCGAACCTTCGCTCACCGTCTGATTTCCGATAGCCGCCAGCACCGGCGCATTATTGACCTTCGCCACGGTAACGGTTATTTCTTCTTCATCAGTAAGGCTGCCCGTCCCGTTATCCGTCACTTTGACCGTAAAGGTGTAACTGCTTCCGCCCTGGGCTTCTGCCGGGGTCCAGCTAAAGACTCCGGTGGAGGCGTTGATGCCGGCTCCGGCCGGCACTGTTCCTTCCAGGCTGTAGGTCAGGCTATTGGCCGGCAAGTCTTCATCCGTGGCACTAGCGGTAAACGCAAGTTCACTTCCCTCGTTTACCGTCTGGTTCCCGATGGCGGCCAAGACCGGGGCGGTGTTTACTTCATTCACCGTTACGGTGATCTCTTCACTGTCAGAAAGACTGGGACTCCCACTATCCGTCACTTTGACCGTAAAGGTATAGCTTCCCGGCCCCTGGGCTTCAGTTGGAGTCCAACTGAATTCTCCTGTGGAACCATTGATAGCAGCTCCGCTAGGTGTTCCCTCTAAACTGTAAGTCAGGGTACCAGCCGGTATATCCACGTCCGTACCCAGGGCCGTAAAGTTCAGCTCCGTACCTTCATCCACGGTTTTATTCCCTATCACCGCCAGCATCGGGGCTGTGTTTACTTCACTTACCGTTACGGTAATCTCTTCACTGTCAAAGAGTCCCCCGCTATCCGTCACTCTGACCGTAAAGGTATAGCTTCCCGGCCCCTGGGCTTCAGTTGGACTCCAACTGAATTCTCCTGTGGAATCATTGATAGTGGCTCCGTCGGGTACTGTCCCTTCCAAACTGTAGGTCCGGGTATCAGCCGGTATATCTACATCCGTACCAAGAGCTGTAAAAGTCAACGCCGAACCTTCGTTCGCCGTCTGATTTCCGATAGCTGCCAGCACCGGCGCATTATTGACCTTCGCCACGGTAACGGTTATCTCTTCTTCATCGGTAAGGCTGCCCGTCCCGTTATCCGTCACTTTGACCGTAAAGGTGTAACTGCTTCCACCCTGGGCTTCGGTCGGGGTCCAGCTAAAAACTCCTGTTGAACCATTGATAGTGGCTCCGTCGGGTACGGTCCCCTCCAAACTATAGGTCAGGGTGTTGGCCGGCAAGTCTGCATCCGTGGTGCCGGCGGTAAAGGTCAGCTCCGATCCTTCATCCACGGTTTTATTCCCGATAGCCCCCAGGACCGGGGCTGTGTTTACTTCACTCACCGTTACGGTGATCTCTTCGCTGTCAGAGAGATTAGGGGTTCCATCGTCCGTAACCTTGACCGTAAAGGTATGGTCTCCGGGGCCCTGAGCTTCCGCCGGAGTCCAGCTGAAATCTCCAGTATCAGGGTCAATCACGGCTCCAATGGGAGCGCCCACTAAACTGTAGGTCAGATCATTGAGGTCTTCGTCACTGGCGCTGGCCGTAAACGTAAGCTCGCTGCCCTCGCTTATTGTCTGATCCCCTATAGGACCAAGTGTAGGGGCGTTGTTGGCATAAGTGATTTCCAGCTTGGCTCCGTAACCCGCCTTGGCCCTATCATAAGAAAAAATATCCACCTGATTCCCGCTGGTCGCGCCATTCAGGACAAAAGTTGCGGTATCATCTCCCGCGGCCTCGGCAGCTACAAAAGCTGTAACATCAAATTCTTTCCACCCTCCGACGTCTCCCGTACTAATGTCCTCGCTAGTCAATGAGGCTCCGGCGGGGATTTCCGTGCTATCCTCAGTCCACTCATCGTCGCTTGAACCCGACACTGTGATAAACGGTTCTCCCCCAACAGCATGCCGTTCCAAAATATATATTTTTAATTTGGCTGACCCCACATCTTTAGCGATACCGGATAAATCAAATCTTAGAACTGCCGTCTCATCACCGTACATATTATCATGGCCCACTGCCATCATGTTTTCTAACTCTGCATCTGAATAACCGTCCGGATAAGATCCGGTGTTATCAATATACTTATCCACCTCCACATCGATGGACAGATCCGCCCCATATGCCGCCCCGCAGAACAAAGCCATCTGTAAAAGCGAGACCAACATTGTCAGGATAAGAAGTTTTTTGGGGTTTCTTCCCATAACAGTCCCTCCTCAATGTCTATTAAATAGATATTATGCCAATTATTGTATTTTTTATAACATACTTAATCGGCATGCCTAAGTCAATACTTATATTGCGGTCAGCTAAATTCAGATGTGACAATATGTAAAAATCTCCAATATTTATATCGGTTTTGTCTCAATTGTCTTACAGTTTCTGAAAAAGAAAAATCGCCTGTTCGGCGATTAATTGGGAAATGGGAAAGTATTATATTAAACTATTCTTATCGGTACGACTTAATCAGATTTCTGCCGCTGCTTTTGGCTTGGTACAATGCAATGTCGGCATTGTTTAAAACCGTATCGCAGCTTTCATTTTCACTGAAATCGTAAATTCCCCCGCTAATGGTAACATGCAATTGCGCATAATCCCATTTCAAACCTTCAATGTGTTTGCGTATATCTTCAGCCCTATTAAATGCGGTTTCCAGTTTGGTATCCGGCATAATGATTAAAAATTCCTCGCCACCTATTCTGCCGATAAAATCAGTGGTGCGGAAATGCTCTCTAATGGATGCGCTTATTTTAGCTAAAACCAAATCTCCGACTTTATGTCCATAGGTATCGTTGATTTTTTTGAAGTGATCAATATCGATCATAATGATAGATATCCCTTTTGATTGACTCCCTCTTTCCTGCAGGTCTGACAACAACTTAATAATATATCTCCGGTTATATAGCCCGGTCAAATCATCGGTTATTGAAGCTTGATATAAAACATCATTTGATTTTTGGAGTTTTTCCTGAGCAAACCTCAATTTTTCAATGGTCTGGTGATACTCCTTCATGATTTTAATGATCATGATGAACATGATAAAGCTAACTGCAACCAAAGAGGCAGCTTTATCAATAAACACCGCCGTGTCTGAATTAAATGTACTTATTGAATCCGGATAATAAAACTCCACGATCAACAGGACGATTAATATCACTATTTGAATACCCAATATTAATCTATATCTGAGTTTGTTCAGTAAAATCGCAGATAAGCTGATATTAAAAAGGCAGAAAAATGGAATGGAGCCGGACAGGCCTCCATTATATATCCATAATAGGGGGATAAGAATCAAAGTAAGCGATAATAACGCACCATATGCCGGTAAAATATACTTTTTCTTAAAGTAAGCTAAATAAAAAAAGTAAAGCGTTATTAATCCCATACCCAAAGTAGCTAGTATTGGGACAATCCCCGCATCTAAAAGATAATTGCCTATGGCAGCAGAAAAAGAAAACAGCATGCCTACCAATGCAGTAATAATAAGTATTCTCGATTCCAATGATAATTCGGATACGGTTCTTTTTATATTGTTTAAATATTTCATTGCGCTTTCCTTGCCTTTTTCTATCTACGGTGATATGTTGCCCCTAATCATCATTCATCCCTTTGGCTTTGCCACAGGATTATGGTCTTACATACCATGAATGATCGAAAAAGAGGCCGTATCCGTATGGTATCCCCTTGGCGGTATCGTCTGGCATTGCGCTATAACGCAAGATCTCTGGCTTTTCTTCCCGCATTTCGGATGTACTTTAAATTTTAGTATATTAGCCCTAATTTATGCAGCTTCTAAAAAAGAAAAATCGCCTATTCGGCGATCAATAATTAATATAATAGCTGGAGTTCAGGTTTTATCCTTATATTAAAATATTAAAGCTACCTTATATACATCTTTCCGGTTCTTTGCCATTCAAATTACAAAGTTCAAGATAATCCTCATCAACCAGGGTTCTAAAACCTATTTTATCAGGTTCAGAATAACGCAAACCGCTTCCGCCCGGGTGGCATTGTCCTGAGGCCGGAAGGTATTGTCCGGGTAGCCTGTCATGATACCGGCGTCTACTGCCGCCAGCACACTGCCTTTGGCCCAGAATGAAATTTGATCATTATCCGCGAAGGCAGTCTCACCGAAACCGGCCGTGACTCCGGCGGCCTTGACCGCCATCACCGCCATCTGCTCCCGGGTGATGAGCGCGTCGGGCTGAAAGCTGCCGTCCGTATAACCGCCTGCAATGCCTAAGGAGACGGCGGCAGCAATATTCTCTTGGGCCCAATGATCGGCAGTGTCGCTGAAGCTGGGGGCTGTCGCGGCAGCTTGCAAATCCAGGGCTTTTACCAGGATCGTGATAAATTCGGCCCGGGTGATGGGGACATCCGGCCTGAAGCTCCCGTCTATATAACCGCTGACGGCTCCTTTTTGACACAGTTGGTTTATGGATGCATAGGCCCAGTGAGTGTCCGGCACATCGGAAAACATCTGCTTTTCTTCCAGCTTCGGCGGAATGCCCTTTTCCGTGGCGAAGCTCAAGACGCCGCCATATAATAGATCGTCATCTGTGCGGGCATAGGCTTTGTAATAGTAGGTGGCGCCCGCTTCCAGGCCGCTCAGTCCGCAAGTGAAATTTCCCCGATGGTTGCCGGTTCCCGCCTTTTCTTTGCTGGTCAGGCTGCTCTTATCTTTACCGTACATAAAACCATATTCAATAATGTCGGCGTTTCCGTCAGATTCGATCTTCCCCTGTAAAGTGGCCGTGGTTTCAGTTACAGAGGTTGCTTGGCCGGTTTTAAGGGTTGGGGTGCGTCATCGTCATCATCTCCGGAACTGCCGCTATGCCGGTGCGGGGTGGCGCTGGCCTCGTTGGAGTCGGCCGTGTTTCCATAAGCATCCAGGGCGCTTACCATGAAATAATAAGTGACGTTATTGGTCAGCCCCACGGCATCATAGCTGTAGACTGACGACGCTACGCTGTCCAGAGCGCTGCCATAGGTTCCCGAAGTCGTACTTTGATAGACCGAGTATGATACCGAGCCCGCCACCGGAGTCCAGCTCAGGTTAACCCTGGCGGAGCCGGCGGTGGCTGTCGGTTGGGGATCCCTGCCATCAGCGCGGGGATGGTCATGCTTATAAGGTTGCTGACGTTCCCGGAATCATCCTTGACTTTTATGTAGATATCCCAGTCCCCGGCGCTCAGGCTAATCAGGGCGATGGTCTGATTGCCGGTGCCGCAGGCTGGTCCCGGGACGCTGGTGTCAATAACCGGCGCCGCCGTGCCCTCCGCCACCACTTCGTAATAGTATTGGCCCTCTTCATTAGAGTTAAAGCTTACCGTCGCCGCGCTGTCCGAGCTGCGGCTTACGCCGCCGGCAGTCAGGACCGGCGCGGTGGTGTCCGGTATGTACCGCATCACCGTTGCTTTTTGGTCGTAGATGTCATCGTCATCTTGATAGGCGACGTATAGAGTCCCACCGCTGCCGATGGCCAGGGAGATATAAGCCGCATAACCGGCGGAAAATCTCGGGCTGCCTACCGCCTCCCAGCCGGTGTCGTCACCGCTGTATTTCATCACTGTGGCTTTAAATCCGGGGCTGCCGTCTCCATAAGCGACGTAAGGATTTCCGTCGCCGTCAATGGCCAAAGATACATCATTCGCCCGACCGGTGGAAAACCCGGGAGTGTATACCGCCTCCCAGACGGATCCGCTGTATTTCATCACCGTGACTTTATTACCGATGAACATATCTTGATAGGCGACGTAGGGCGTTCCGCCTGCCAAGGCTAGGGATATATAGTCCGTCGTACCGTCAGAAAACCCCGCGTTTCCCACCAGTTCCCAACCGGCAATGTCGCCGCTGTATTTCATCACCGTGGCTTTATTGCTGCCATCTTTATAGGCGACATAGAGGGTTCCATCGCCGGCAATAGCCAGGGAAGTACAGAAAACCCAACCGGCGGAAAATCCCGGGCCGCCCACCGCAGTCCATTCCGGCGCGGCGGCCCGGGCGGTTGGCACTCCGGCCGGCAGCAGGGTCAGTATCATGGTGAGACAGAGGTTTTCATGGTCTAATAGTATCATCCGTCCCGCCATGAATGATATCCTTATACTGCTTCCCGCAACCGTTCCACAAGGCTTTGCCGATTTGTTGAATGATACGCTATCATGGGAATCAATACTGCCAACACGAGCAATATCGGTAAAATAATCGCCAATGGCCAGAAAACAAACTGAAAACTCATAAACCATACATTTGCGCTGAAAGGGCGGACGATCAGCCATGAACAGCATACACTGAGGGCTGCTGAAATGATTGCCGTCAAGACGGCATAGCAGCCGCCTTCCCAGCGCAACACAGCTTTGAGCTGCTTCTGCGTCATGCCGATGCTTTGCAGCATGGCGAATTCGCGGCGGCGGGTCAGGATACTCGTTAGAATGGCGTTAATAAAATTGAGTATTCCAATCAGCCAGATAATCAGCGCCAGAGCGCCTCCGACCAGAATGGCCGTGTCCCGGATACCTTCAAGGCCGGAAAGCGCCGTGAACTTCGATGTATAGCTCATCGTCGGTTCCACACTGTCGGCGTATTGTTTCAAGAAAGCCTCCATACTGGATTCCTCTTCGCTTGAGACATCAAAGGCATAACTCATGGCGTATTCCACCCTTGTCAGTTCATTGAACACATTGGTCGGCAGATAAAAGGCCGACCCCGTCCATGTACCATCAGTATTTGTGCTTTGGTTTGCGATCACATGGCCCAGCACAGTCATTTCACGAACGCCGTCTCCGCATTTCAAGGTTATTTTTTCGCCGACCTTATGATTAAAAGAATCCAGCTCCGCATTTCCGTTGTCATCCGCCTTTACCCCTTCCAGGACATAATTGCCGGAGGCGAGCTTCGCCTCGTCAATCTCTCCGTCAACAAGTTTCAAGCGGGAAAACGGAAACGGATCGAGTCCATAGACCGCTGTTGAATAAGAACCGTCCGGCCATTTGTTCATCGTCTGATTGGAGCTTTGACTTGTATAACTGCCCCCGGCCCCGTATAGACGCCCCCCGTCCTCAAAACCCGCCTGCTTCCTAACCGCCTCGATAAAGCTATCGTTTAAAGCGCTGTCCGCGCCGTTGTACTTATTGTTAAACAGGTCCGCATGGCCAATCAGAAAATCCGAGGCATTGAACTTTTGCAGCGCCTTATTCACATCAACGCTCTGCGACAGCGTGAACACTGTATTGGCCAGTATAATGCTGAGGCTCAAGCTCAAAATGACCAATACGGTGCGCTTTTTGTTCCGACCCAAGTTGGAAAGGGCCATGCGCTCCGGCCTTGCGCCGTTTTGAGACTTTTTCAGTTTTTTGAGATTGCCCTGGTATACTTCGTTATAGCCCATGGCTTCCAGCGGGGATACTCTGGCGGCCAATTTCCCCGGCTTATAGGTGCTGATAAAAACGGTTATCAGCGCAAAAACGGCTGCACCGACAAAAATCAGCGGATGGGGAGATATGGACACCGCGCTGCCCGCATAGGAGGAACGCGCCATCAAAGCCGGGACTAAGGCTTTGCCAACGAAGAAGCCCGCCAGAAGCCCCAACGGTATGCCGATCAGGGAGAGCAGTATGGCCTGATGGCGGATGACCGTGCGCAGTTGACGATTGGTGGTCCCTATGGTTTTTAATAGCCCAAAGAAGCGGATATCCTTCAGAACGGATATCTGAAAGATGTTGTAGATGATGAGATACCCCGCAAGCACGAACAGCGCCATCGCGCATAAAAATCCGATTGCAGTACCGGCGTCAAGCTCCGTACCGGTGGACATATAGGCCCAATTGACCCCGGTGGCAATGTAATTCGGCGCATTTTCATCCATGGAGTAGCCGCTTTCCGTCAGCACGGTTTCAAGGTTTTTTTCTATATTCAGGCTGTTCTTGAACTTGATATATCCCGTGATTGTTCCCGTGAGCGAAAAATTATAGGTGCTTTGCAGCTCGTCCAAATGAGCGTCAACATACGCGCGTGAGGTAAAGATTTGTCCGATATTGAAGCCGGGGTCGCTTTCCCACCAGCCAGCCAAAATAAAGCTGCGCTGAACCTGCTGGCCATGTATAGTGAGATCCAATGTGATTGGCGCGCCAACCTCAAGCGGTACGCCCAGCAGCTCCAGTGTTTTTGTATCAGCAATCACTTCATTTTCAGCCGCCGGCTTATGCCCGCCTGTCGGTTCCGCAAAGCCAAATTTCAAGCCGACATCATCGTAGTACCAAAACTCCGTATGCCGTTTAATCAGGCTTTTGTTGTTTACGCTGTCGCCGAGCATACGGCAGTATGCCATTTCCTTGATCAGAGAGCTGCGGCTGATTTTTCCATACTCGTCATCTGTCACATATTTAATTGCCGCGTGCCCGTCCCCTCCGGACATGATCATGGTAGCCCGCTGGACGCTCTCCACAAAGCCGAAGCCCATGGTAATTACGCTGGTAAATAAAAGAGCGGTTAGGGCAATTGCGATAACGGCAATGATATTTCGGCGTTTGTCTGCGCCCAGACTGCGCTTTGCCAGTTTTTTTGCCACCGCCCTATTGTTGTTCTGAAACATCGTATCGCCTCCTTACGCCACAATCCGGCCATCTTCAATTCGTATAATCCGGTCGGCAAGCTGGGCGATCTCATTGTTATGTGAAATCATGACAATAGTCTGATGGAACCGCTGGCTCGTCATTTTGAGCAGTCCCAGCACTTCCTGACTGGTCTTGCTGTCCAGATTCCCGGTTGGCTCGTCGGCAAGGATGATAGCAGGTTTCGTCGCCAGCGCCCGCGCGATGGCCACGCGCTGCTGCTGTCCGCCGGACAGGTTGTTCGGCAGATTATTCAGCTTTTCCGTCAGCCCCAGCATCTTCACAATCTGCTCGATGAAAGTTTTGTCCGGCTTTTCGCCGTCCAGCTCAATGGGCAGAACGATGTTTTCATAAACGTTCAGGATCGGCACAAGATTGTAATTCTGAAAAATGAAACCGATATTCCTGCGACGGAAAATAGTGAGCTGATCGTCGTTCATTTTGGATAGCTCTTTCCCGTCCACTTCCACGTTGCCGGAAGTGGGGTTGTCCAACCCTCCAAGCATGTGCAGCAGGGTGGATTTTCCGCTGCCAGACGTTCCGACAATCGCCACAAATTCACCCGGTTCCACGTTCATGGCAACACCGTCCAGAGCTTTCACAAGGCTCGCCCCAGCTCCGTAATATTTTTTAAGTTGGCTTGTTTTTAATATGCTCATCGAAAGTCCTCCTGTTTTGCTTTGTTGCCTCCCATTGTACAAGGTAAATGTCACTCAAAAGTTTCAATCGTTAAATTAATTGTCACAATTTTGAGACATTTCATCCCAAGTACGGAAAAAGCAGCTCTCAAAGCTGCCTTTCGTTCGGGAGGAACACCGAGAAGGTGGAACCTTTGCCTACTTCGGATTTTACCTGAATGTACCCGCCCTGCTTTGAAATAATCTCGCGGCATAGATAGAGACCGATGCCAACACCGTCAACATCGCGCACGTCATCCTCCCGGTAAAAGCGTTTGAATATCTGTGCGATGTCCTGTTCCGGGATTCCTTTTCCGGTATCGGTAATATCAATTTTTGTTGCCATTTCCCAACGTTCCACTGTCACGGATATTTTACCACCTGGCGGAGTGTATTTCACCGCGTTATCCAGTAGGTTGAATAGGGCTTCCTCTGTCCACTTTTTATCATGCGGCACGACAAGAGTGGGAGCGCAGTCTACGGCAACTTCAATATTTTTTTCCTCGGCAGACAGCACGATGCCCGCGAGAGCAAGCCCAACAGTATTGTAGATCGGTGCGGGCGAGACGGAAAGGGTTATCACGCCTGTTTCCAAGCGGGACATTTTCACCATCGCCTGCATCAAAAAGTCCAGCTTATTGATCTGCGATTCCATCAGCTTATGGAACTCCTGTTCCTTCTCCGGCATAAGTTGCCGCTCCAGTAAAGTGGAATTGTACATTTTCAGGTTCGTCACCGGCGTTTTGACTTGATGGGAAATATCGGAGAGCATTTCCTGTATGGACTGTTTTTCCTCCTGCACCTGCCTTTTCCCATTCTGCATGATTTCATATAGGCGCTGGAGTTTGTAATTGAATTTGCCTGTCAGTGTTTCCGATTCCAGATCAAACGTCACATTCTCTTTACCGTTCACAATATTGTCGATGCAGGCGTTCAGGGAATCCGAAAAAGCCAACAGTTTGCCCCGGAGCAAGATAATCATCATTATGCCAAACAGCAGGAACAGCAGGGAAAAGACAATGGCGGTTCCTCTAATTATCAGGCTTTCGGTATAGCAAAATACGATAATGTTGAAACAGATGGTGAGAAGGAGAAAGGCTGCGCCGGCGCCGATGTAAATTCCGTTTGTGGATTGGTTCCTTTTCATCCCTTGTCACCAGCCCATATATAACCCATGCCGTAGACTGTCCGGATATACTTTCTGTCCCCGGTTTCAATCTTGTTTCTCAGACGGTTTATATTGACGGTCAGGGCATGTTCATCCACAAAGTTTGCGTCCACATCGTATAGCTTTTCCAGCAGTACCTGACGTGTCAGAAGAATATCCGGATTATTTGTAAAAATCTTCAGGATTTTATACTCTGTTGGCGTGAGAGTTACCGGCTCATTTTTGACGGATGCCGTCATCTTGTTAAAGTCGATCATCAAATCTTCGCATTCGTAAAGGCTTTGATTCAGCGACCTTTTCGACCGTTTCAAAACAGCAGCCACTTTTTTTCTAAAAATATTGATGTTAAACGGCTTTGTAATGTAATCGTCCGCACCCAAATCAAAGCCTGTCATCACATCGGCTTCCAGATCGCGGGCCGTCAGGAACACAACGGGGACATCTTGTATAGCCTTGATTTTTTTGCACAATTCAAAGCCGTTGCCGTCAGGTAGATTCACATCCAAAATGATCAGATCAAAGGTTTCGCCTTTTATTTTTTCCATAGCCGTCTCCCAGCTATGAGCAGGTACGGCTTTATATCCATCCAGTTCAAGGTTATAGCACAAACCGGAATTCAACATAACATCATCCTCAACCGCAAGAATACGTCTCATTTCATCACTCCTTTTGAGGATGTCCGTCTGCCATCCAACTGCCTTTCTGCCGATTCAGGCGCCAGCCACAACAGTAAAAATTATTGCGCATTAACCGCCATTGTCAGTACGTTCCTATTTTTTATTCTTCCAAAATTCCGAAATGTCATCTATGAAACGCCTGAAAATTTACCCGATTTTTGATCCAAACCACTCAATATAGTTGTTTACATGCCTCATTTGCCCTCGGAAGAACTATTCGTCATCATTATTACGCACTCAACGCACCTTGTAGCAGTGATTCAAATGTATTTACACCATCAAGGCCAAATCAGTTGCGACTATTCATCATTGTGAATACTGTCAGTCATTTTATCAAAATCAGACTTAAAAAGCCTGTCCTGAATGATACGGGACTTTTCAAATTCACTTTCTGCAAATTCTTTTGCGATGGCGGCGGTTACTTGTCCTGCATTTTCTAATATGTCTTTTTCATTGAATTGCAGGAATGCATTTAACTTCTTGGCCCAGTCTTCCATGGTCATCGGGATATTTCGTTCAGCCTGGCTTTCTGCATAATCAAGATACATTGTTACAAATCGATCTAAAGATTTTAATTCTTTTTCTCTGAGATAGTTTTTGGCAACAGAAACATCACTTTTTACAATTTTACCGTGGGGTGCATTTTTCCAAGTCGTTAGCCCCATATACTCCTTAGTGCTGTCGGCTCTATTATAAATAACTTCTGCCGCGGTGCTGCCGTAAATGGCAAAATGGAGCTTGTTTTGGACGGTTTTAAAGAAATCCTTTGTTAACTTTGTATGCGGGTTATAATCGATGGCGGTAGAATAGATATCCGTGATCTTTTGATAGAACCTTCTTTCACTACCCGGATTTCTCTGATTTCTTCCAGCAAATGCTCAAAATATCCCTCGTTTAAGAAGGTTCCGTTTTTTAGTCTTTCTTTGTCCAATACATATCCCTGGATAGCAAAAGTACGCAATATTCCCGTTGCCCATTGCCGAAACTGGGTGGCTCTAAGTGAATTTACCCGGTATCCGACTGAAATGATGGCGTCGAGATTATAAAATAAAACATCTCGTCTGACTTCTCTTTTTCCCTCTTTTTGAACTATCCGGTTTTTCCGGATAGTTACTTCTTCCACTAGTTCGCCCTCAGCGTAAATATTTTTTAAATGATCATTTACCGTTCTAATATCCACTCCAAAAAGCTCAGCAATTAATTTTTGGGTGAGCCAAACCGTTTCATCTTCAACTCGAACTTCTATTGTATTTTCGTTTGCTTGTGAAGTGAATATCAAAAACTCTGCTGTACTGTTTCTGATTTGCAGTTTATTCTGATCTTTTTTCTTATTATCCTTCACAGCAATCCTCCAAAATATTGTAAATAATTGTCACAATACAATAATAAAACCAAACATATGTTCAGGTCAACCATTAAACATATATTTGGTTCCAAAAACTTTAGTTACATTGATGAAATAGTAAAGAATCCTTGCTTTAAATTCAGTATTACTTTTTCGACAATAACACAATTTTCTTCATGCCTTGAGTGTGCAAAAAAGATGTCGTTTAAAGGTATCCCTGGCGGCAAATCTCTGTGGAAATCATCTATTATTACATAATTACCAGTTGTAGTTGATTAGATTCGGTAAGATAGTTTAAAGGAACGATAACCTTTTGACCTGCCTCCTTTGTCTTTAGAACCACAATTCGTCATCAACACAAGGCACTCAACATGACTTGTGGCTACGATTCGGATGTTTTTACAAAAATTGTTTAGATCATTGCACTGTATGGTTGCCTATCAACAAAACTGGCAAGCAGATTAAAAAAGTTCCAACGGAGCCTACTCGGTTTTCTCGTCCTTGTTTTTGAAAGACGGCTTGGTTGCCGCTGGCTGTATTCGCGGAGAAAAGATTCTTCTCACAGCCGGAACCAATTTATCTTCCTGCCATATCTGATATCCATATACTAAAATTGCGTGACAAATAGTCAATATAAATGCATAGATATTAGACTTCAGAAATACAAGTATTCCACTGGCAACAAACCATGGAAATATTACATAAGCCCAAACAATATCCAATACTGCATTGGTTGCCAGGTATGACCAAAATCGATCGTAGGTAAATTTAAAAACCCACATCGTCAGCACTGGAAACGCACCATAAATGGAAGGCAGCATCTGAGAAAGAGGGTAAGCGGTTTCCCGAGTACTCCACATATTAAACGTAATCCCTGACTCATAAATTATTGCACTTGAAACCACAGTAAATAAAGCCACCGGCAAAAATCGCTTAACATCTTCTTTTTTCATTAAGAAAAGGGTTAGCCAAGGTAAGACTATAACTGACCATGCTATCGTTTGAGCACTCATAATAACCCCTCAATTATACTTTTTTCTAGTCTCTTCTTAGCTTTCAAGATTTATTCACCAACTTAGCTTATCTAGCTTTCCCATATTCGTTACCGCATTTGTTTATTATCAAAAAATACGCCCCTATAAAATAAGTTCCCTCAAACCATAAGTTTAAGGAAACTTTAATACAGTTTTTTTGATATTGATGCTTCAAAGAGAATTGTATATCCGCCCATATTAAAAAGCACTTACCTTTAGTTAAAAAGAGTGGCTTGCCGGTATTGAGGTGCTGGCCTGGGCGTAAAAGCCTGTTCTTGTATAAGCTGCTTTGCGGGCAGGTCGGCCATAAAAAAGGAAGGGGCTTGGTAAGTCAGCAGGAGCAGCTCATCCCGGGCTCGGGTCATCCCCACATAAAACAGCCGTCTCTCCTCCTCGATATTACATTCAAGACGCCTATTCTTTAAAGGAATCCGGCCCTCGTTAACCCCGCAAATAAACACGACCGGAAATTCCAGACCTTTGGCGGCGTGGATGGTCATTAAGGAAACCGCATCCGGAGCATAGACTTTGCCACCGCTGCGAACCACATCGCTTTCCCGGCCCAGGATCAGGTTTTGTATCAAGGAAGGCATTTCTTCATACATGACAGCGGTATGGGAAAGCAAGGCCAGGGAAGGGTGATCGGACAGGTTATGGTCCGCTATCCAGGTATCTATGAATTGCTGCGGCTTTTGCTTGCGGATGACGGCGGCATATTTTTCTAACATCTCCAGGAAATTCCCGGTCTGATTCGGTGGCTTCAGAGACGGCGAAATCTCTTCCATGATCCGGGCTAGGGAGTCCATGCTTTTCTTCCCGGCGGTATAACTTTCCCAAATTTCTTGCTGCTGGTCGGGTGAATAATTCTTTTCCGCTTGCAGGCACAGCCGTAGGGAGGCCGCATCCCCAGGGTTGAGCAGGAATTTGAAAAATGCCAGGGCCTGGCGCACCGGCTTATCGGCCAGGAAGTCGTCCCGTCCGGCTACCACATAGGGAATCCCTTCTTTTAGCAGGCATTGCTCTAGAATGCGGGCCTGGTGATTAGTACGGTACAACAGGGCCACATCGGAAAAACCCCGGACCGGTTTGGCTCCCGGCTTTTTCCGGCGGGACTCCGACAGGGCCTGGGTATCCAGCATATCGATGCCCCCCACCATCCGGTTGATTTCCTTGGCCACAAACAAGGCCTCGGAAAACTCATCCCGGGCATTGATCAGACGTATCCTGCCCCCCTGGGCTCGGTTGGCCTCCAGCAAAATCTCGCTCTCCCTGCCATTGCCCCGGGAGATGAGCGCCTGGGCGCCAGCGATGATCTCGGGCGTGGAGCGGTAATTCCGGGTCAGCCGGACCTGCTGAAATCCCGGGAAATCCTCTTTAAACCTGGCAAAATAGCGCACATCCGAACCGCGGAAACCATAAATCGACTGGTCCGGGTCGCCGATCATAAAAACGCTCTCGCTTTCCCGAGCCCAAGCTTTGATCAGGCGGTATTGGATCTCGTTGATGTCCTGGAACTCATCCACCAGCAGGTGGGAAAAAAGATGGGCCTCCTCCCGGTCTGCGCTATCCCCCAGGCTGTCCCCTTCAAACCGGTGCAGGACTTCCAGGAGGATATCGTCATAGTCCATAACCCCGTAACGCTTGAGTTGGGCGCAGTAGGCATCATATACAGGCGGCAGGGGGTTCCCGCTCTCCCCGGCACTGTAGGGTAAGGCTTCCTTCTTTTCTTCTTCTCGTGATAGGCCGTTTTTAAGCCGCGATATCCCTCTTAGAGCATCGCGGGGGGAAAGCCCCGATTGCCTATCCTTAAGGATTTCCTCAATAATGCTCAGGGCGTCATGCTCATCGATAATCACCGTATTGTTCTGACCCTTCCAGCGGGACAACATCTGTAGACCTATGGAGTGGAAGGTCCCTATGGTCATGGCCGCTGTTGTTCGTTTTTCCCCGAAATGCTGCTCCAAGCGGAGGCGCATCTCCCGGGCGGCCTGGTTGGTAAAGGTAACCGCGGTGATCCGGGCGGGAGGGACAGCGCACCTTTCAACCAAGTAGGCGATCCGGTAGACCAGGGTTTTGGTTTTGCCCGTTCCCGGGCCGGCCATGACGACAATAGCTGGCCCGGGAGAGGAAACGGCGGCCCACTGCTCTGGGTTTAATGCATAGGGCGTTTCCGCAGCAACCGGAGTCTTGGTTTCCTCGCCGCCCTCTAATGAAACAGCATCAGCTAAATCCGGCAGCAGCGCGGCTTCTTGACCCACCGCAGCCTTTATATCCACCATGGTTTGGGATCTTGATGGGTTGGGCAGTTCATCGCTATGATCATTGAAAAAACTCAACTGGCCGGAAAGGTGCTCCCTTTCACTTTTGTCCATGACGGTTATTTTGCCGTATTCCCCGTCAAAGCCGGGTTGTATGTCTACCTGGCCGCATCTCAACCGGCGAATGCCTTCAGCCATCCAGGCTCCGGCGGCCTGTCCAATATCAGAGATCGCCGCCTGTCGGAGTATAAAAAACTCCGGCCCGATATTCCGTATTAGATTTGCATATGTTTCCTTCACTTTCTTGCTGGCGACCCCGGAACCGATCGAAGACGCAATGATCTCGGCCAGCGGCACCAGGCTTTCAAAATGCTTGGCCGCCGGGGGTACGAAGCCTGCTTCCCGATCGGCCAGGGCTTCGACCCGGTGCAGCACCCCTACGGTAATGCGGCCGCCGCAGACCGGGCATATCCCCTGCGCCGATTTGGTATCGGCAGGCTTCCAACATACCTTGCAGTTTCTATGCCCGTCGTAGTGGTATTTCCCTTCTTCTGGGAAAAACTCGATGGTGCCGTAGAACTCTTGGCTAGTGCGGTTCTTTAAGGCCTGCAGGATGCCCGAGTAAGAAAGCGCGGTGTTAAAAATATTGGCTTCCCGGCCCAAGTTGGCGGGTGAATGGGCGTCGGAATTGGAAACCAGGGTAAAACCATCCAGGGCGGAAAGGCGCCAGTTCATGGGCGGATCGGAGGAAAGCCCTGTTTCCAGGGCGTAAATATAGCCGGTTAAATCTTCGAAGCACTCCTGGATATCATCAAAGCCGGAGTAGGCGCCGTACAGGGAAAAATGTGGGGTCCATATGTGGGCGGGGATCAATATGGCCTCCTTGCATGTATCCAGTACGATCTCCAGTAAATCCCGGCTGTCCAGGCCCAATATTGGCCGTCCGTCAGAATGCAGATTGCCTATGGCCTCAAGCCGGCGTGATACTGACTCGGCATGTTCCAGACTGGGTAAAAGGATCAAATTATGAACCTTTCTCACCCGGCCGTTCTTCTTATATATGGAACTGATTTCACCGGTGACAATAAACTGTGGCTTGGAATCTCCCCCGGCGATTTGATCCTCCTGGCGGAAATCATCCTTAAGCATATAAAGACCGTCCCCCGAAGGAACCAGCTTTTCCTTCAATTCCTCCCGCCAAGCCGGATGGGTGAAATCGCCAGTGCCGATAAGGTCGATTCCCTTACGCCGCGCCCAAATTTCGAGTACCTCTGGCACACAATCCCGGCTGGTGGCTCTTGAGTATTTTGAATGGATATGTAAATCAGCGATAAACATGTAAAAACTCCTGTTTTTTAGGTCAGGACATATAGATATCAACGTCTGCCCCTCGTTACTGCTTTCATTACTCATTATGAAAAATCAGGGGCTGTTTGTAAATCCCGTCTTCCAGAATATCTATAAGGTCATGGACGCAACCGGGAAAACGAAATAGTCCTCCGGCCAACTGTTTTGTTCCTCAGAAGATTTTCCACAGGTGTTTTTTCAAACCACACAACCATTGTTTAAAAGCAATATCTTCTTGCAACAATAGATCTTTCTGTTCAACCCCATGCGGCACCAGCCTTCCCTTGCTATTTATCACCCGATGGCATGGCAGATTTGCATCATAAGGAGCATGATACAAGGCTTGCCCGACCCTACGCGAACATTGGGGGCTGCCCAGTATCCCGGCAATTAGACCATAAGTTGCCACCCGGCCCCGGGGGATTGCTTGTACAACCTGATAGACCCTGGTATAGAAGTCTGCTCTTTTCATGCCAACAATCTCTCCCAACGAAGTCCAACACATATCCCCGGATAGCGAAAGTACGCAATACTCCGGTTGCCCATTGCCTAAACTGGGCTGCTCTGGGCGAATTAACCCGGTAGCCGACTGATATGAATCTTTGAATCATCGCCTATATGTAAGGTCCACCTGCTCAATATGAAGCAGAGCCTTTTTCTTTTCCAATCCTCCCGCATACCCTGTCAAGCTTCCATTTGCACCAATAACTCTATGGCATGGTATTAGAATGGAGATAGGGTTGTGTCCGACAGCCCCACCAACAGCCTGTGCCGACATTGAATATAATCCTTTTGAATTTGTATAAATCATTTACCAGACACCTCCTGTTTCGTTTTATCTGCCTTATCCAGGTATTTCCCGCCACCGCTCTAAGCGAATTCACCCGGTATTCGACTGAAATGATAGCGTCGAGGTTATAGAATAAAACATCTCGTCTGACTTCTCTTTTACCTCTTTTTGAACTATCCGGTTTTTCCGGATACTTGCCTCTTCCGCTAGTTCGTCCTCAACGTAAATATTTTTCAAATGATCATTTACCGTCCTAAGATCCACTCCAAAAAGCTCGGCAATCAATTTTTGAGTTAACCAAACTGTCTCATCTTCAATTCGGACTTCTATTGTATTTTCATTTGCTTGTGAAAGTGAATATCAAAAATTCTGCTGTACTGTTTCTAATTTGCAGTTTATTCTGATCTTTTTTCTTACTATCCTTCACAGCAATCCCTCCAAAATATTGTGAATAATTGTCACAATACAATAATAAGATCAAACATATGTTCGTTCAATTGTTAAGCATATATTTGGCCTCAAAAAATTCAGTTACGCTCACGAAACAGTTTAATGAAATCCTTTCTTCAAATTTATTATTACTTTTTCGACAATAACACGCAATTTCCGATATGCCTTGAGTGTGCAAAAAAGATGTTGTCCCCCTCTGGTACCCCTTGGCGGTGAGGACTGCTTTAGTCCAATCTTGATACGGAGTAACATTCAACTCCGTTTTGTCGGAGTATTTTTTCAAAAGTTTCAGCATATGCTTTTGCTTTTTCAAAAGATTGATCGTGGGTTGCTGCAAAAACTTCCCACCCACCTTTATAGCCTCGATGTCCTATATTTTTACTCTTAAGCCATTTTGCAAATCCTTTCCTAGCATCTTTTATCACAATAGATGCGAAACCGCACAAACCATCCATAACTGGTTCTGTATAGCCAGTTATGTACATAGGAGTAGGAATAACTCTATTAGACGCTTTGACTGCTTCATTATGGGCGAGGTGTGTAACGTTTCCCAATAATCATTTTGATCTGGGCTATTAACTATGGGTGGTTCTTCTCCTTCAATGTTTTTTCATCAGCGATATATACTGTAATTAATGAAATTGTAGTATTGTCTCTTGTAATCCATGCTGTACGTACAGTTTTAGAAACTCCATTAAGCCCCTTTACCGGTATATCTATATGATATTGAATACCATAATCCGTTTTTCTTACATTACATAACTGCCCGTCAGCCAATCCATTTTCAAGTTGAGCCGCAAGATACCGCCAATTCTCTTTTGTAATGCCCAATAAATCGTTGAATAGTTTAGCTTTTGATTTGCCATCCCCGCTATGTTCCAAATTAAGCGCATATTCCATCAGCTTTGCCCTGGGGACCATTATTTTTACGTATGACAATTTACCATTCACAGTATATTTAAAATCTTCATCTTCATTGCTTAATAATCCTGAAGCTATTTTTTGATAGTGGTCCTCCTTTCCTTTTATCATCATAATATTTCGAAAGCGTTCCCCCCGAGCTGATAATTCCGTGGGAAATATCAATGGAGGTGCTTGTTTGTGAAAATCTTCGTGACTAATTCTATTGATTTCCACCATAGGATTATCCCGTGCCCAGTCTGGAACGATTTCATCATCCTGATCATATTCTTTTTCAAGGTACAATTTGTTCTGTTTCAAAAAACCATGATTAATCATTAACTCTAAAAATAATATAACATGCAGTGGATTTCCCATGTCTAATTCAAACACTCCGATATAGCCAGCAAGTTCCTTCATTGAGTCGTCAATAAGTTCCCTTGCCGAATATGGAAGATTTGTAAGAACAATGCTGTAAATATTATGTTTGGCTATTAACATGGGGAGATTCTGTGCCGAAATGGTATTGAATCTTTCTTTTATAGACTGGGCGAGTTCGGTGAACAAAGTTATATACATGTCCTTTTCTACGGTATACGACCTACTAGTCACATCGCCTGTCTTTTTCACTTCGCTAATCTGGTCGCATAAATCATGCAGTAATAATCACCGCTATAAATCTTCGAATAAATTGGAGAAATCGAGTTATTTCTCAAAACAGAATCAAATAGCGTTTTGTTGCATGGGTATCCGTAATATCCACCTAATTCAGGTGTATCTGCATTAAAAAGAAAAGCATGTGTTCCATATTTTAATACTTCTGACATGGTGTTTATGCCCTCCATTCGATATTTCAGTATTTCTCAGCTTACCACTGTCTCCACGTGGCTTGAGTGCGTAATAATGAGTCGTACCCCTCTGGTATCCCCTTGGCGGGGAGGCATATTTCAGAAGCAGACGACTGGGTAGGCCATTTGTCGTCAATCCTGTTCGTTTTCTTTTCCTTTTAAATATTCCGCCATTGCATCATCAAAGTTTGAAATATAATCTCTATCCTGTTGAATGCGGAACTGTTCGTAAACCTCAGCAGCTTTTTTCAGTGCATCTTCATGTGAAATATGACCCTTACCCTCGAGTACACGGCGCCGATTGTTGTTAAGAAAATTGTCCGTTTCATTCAGCCAATCCTTCATGCTCATTGCTATGCCATCCTCTGCCATAAGCTCGGCGTAATCAATGAACATCGTAACAAGTCGGTTGAGACGCGATATTTCCTTTTCGTTCAGATAATTCTTGGCTACGGCAATGTCTCTCTTGAGGATTTTCCCTTTCGGAGCCTCCTTCCATGTGGTCAGCCCCATTGTAGGATGATCAAGTGTAACTCGCTCAGCAATGAGTTCGGCCGCTGTTTTCCCTGTTACAGCATAGTGCAACTTATTCTGCACAAATGCGTAAAACTCTTTGGTGAGTTCACTGTTTTTATCATAGTCGTAACTGCATTGCTCAAAAACGTCGGCGATCTTTTGGTAGGCACGGCGTTCACTGGCTCGGATTTCACGGATTTTCTCCAGTAACTCGTCGAAGTAGTCGCGCCCGAACTGCCGCCCGTTTTTCAGCATATCCATATTTAGAAGATAGCCTTTTTGGATGTATTCTTTTAGAGTCTGCGTCGCCCATTGACGGAATTTAGTTGCTTTTTTGGAATTGACCCGATAACCAACGGCGATAATAGTATCCAAACTGTAAAACTCGGGGGTACGGTTGACTTCACGCCCACCTTCGTTTTGAACTATTGCAATTTTTGCAATAGTTGCTTCAGGCGATAACTCCTCTTCTGCATAGATATTTTTTAAATGCCGTGAGATAACGGACAAATCAACCTCAAACAATTGTGTGATGGCCTTTTGAGTCATCCAAAAAGTCTCATCCTTAAATACAACATCCACATAAACGCTACTGTCACCGATTGCATAGAGCGCAATTTTCCCCTCACTGACGCTGATTAGATTACTCATTACAGATATTCCCCCTGGCTTTCTCAAAACAAATTAATATCAGTTATCACAACTTATTAAAACAGCTGACTACATTTTGTAGTCAGCTCAATTATACCAAACATTTGTTCTCTTATGCAACATCAAATACGGAGTATTTTGGTCAAGAGAGTTGCAAAATCGCTGCGTGGAGTGCAAATCAAATAACTTTTTCAAGCTTACCGGCAACCACATATCTTGCGTTTTCAAATACATAGTCACAGGTTAACAGTGTCACAACCCGGTCCGATTCTGAGACCTGCACGTCCTTCGCCTGGAATGTAGAGCGTGAAATTGCGTCTGAAATCCATCTCATGTACGCACCATCGTCGTCAAAATCAATCTGCCAGGCGTCCTCATCCACTGCGGCAGTATAGTGTTACAGCTAATCTAAAATGTCCGGCGATAGACGGTGTTCAATGTCCAAAAATTGACGAAAGATCCGGCCAAGTAACACCGTCTTAAATCTTCTACAAAGAAAAGACGTGAAAGCATATTTTCATTTATTATCTGGCAAACCCGCTATTTATCAAGTATCCCGCCTTTGCAACAGGACTATCGATTCCACATGCTTTATAGCCACAATTCGGATGTAGTTTTTCTACTATCATAAAATGGGGAGTAAAGGAAGGGCAAAATAGTTCCTGTTGAAAAGAATATTTGATACCTAGAATATTAATGAAAGCATTAATATTATGTATAATAATTGTCTTTTCTCCAGCTGCTGAAAAAGAATACATGCAACTTGGTGGATCGATTATAGGTCAGGTGGACAATGCTTTAGACAACCTGGAAGAACGAGCCGACGAAATTGACAAACCATTGAAAAATTAAATCAGAAGGAGGGACCTCCATGGCGACGAAGGAAAAAACCGTCCTTTTGAACGCAACGAGGATAAATTTTGACGGAAACCTGGATTTTTCCATTTTGTCTCCCCCACTGACGGTCTACGACGACTCTGCGGAGGATCAGATCCTGGAGCGGGTGCAGGGGCAGACGATTGTGGTCACAAAGGAATTGCCGCTTTCCGGGTCTGTCCTTTCGCGGTTTCCGGATTCGGTGAAACTCATCTGCGAAGCGGGCACCGGATACAACAATATCGACCTGGCCGCCGCGCGGGCGAAGGGGATTACCGTATGCAACATCCCCGCTTACAGTACCCAGCGGGTGGCCCACACAGCCATCATGCTCATTTTGAATCTGAGTTCTTCCATGCAGATCCAGCAGGCCATGTTGACCCGGAAAAACCGGGATAATTTTGAAAAGCACCTCATGGTGCCCCATGTGGAGGTCAACAGCAAAACCTTGGGCATCATCGGCGCCGGCACTATCGGCCGGGAAGTGATCCGCATCGCCCTGGCGCTGGGCATGCATACTCTGGTACATACCAGAACGCCCCAACAGCCGGAAGACGAAATCGAATATGTAAGTCTTCACGACCTGCTGCAAAGGAGCGATTATGTGACGCTCCACTGCCCGCTGACGACGGATACGCGGCACCTGATCAACTGGAAGACGCTGGCCCTTATGAAACCCACCGCCTTTCTCATCAATACCGCCAGAGGCACTCTTGTGGACGAGCGGCGCTCATCGAAGCGCTTCAGGCCGGCAAGCTGGCCGGCGCCGGGCTGGACGTGCAGGAGATCGAGCCGCCCGCGCCGGATAATCCGCTGTACGACATGGAAAATGTCATCCTGACCCCCCATATGGGCTGGAAGGGGCTAGAGACCCGGCAGCGGCTGATCTCCATTCTGGCGGACAATATAGAAGCGTTTCTCGCCGGCCGTCCCATCAACGTGGTGGGGTAACGAAACGAAAAAAGCGCCGTGTTTATGCAGAGTTTTTGCTCTGCCGACTTAGTTGAACGTTATCAAAGTATTCTGTGAACATCCAAGGCCGACGCGACTCCGTTCTCATAACCAGGCGGGCAATTATATTGTTTTTATGCGCTCGATATCGGCGCTGCATAAGATCTCAAGATGATTAAAGATTGTTTCAGGAGGCCAATCCCACCATTTCAGCTTAAGCAAATGCTCGATCAGGCCGTCATCGAAACGTTTCCGTATCAAACGGGCGGGGTTGCCTCCCACGATGGAATAGGGCGGCACATCCCTCGTAAGCACACTGCATGGATCCCCCACCTTCTTCCTATTAAAATTACAGCAGCCAGCCGTAGTCCTGCCTGCAGTCCACCACCGCGTCCACGTAGACGCGGTCCCCTTTCACCTGGTAGACCAGCAGGTACCGCTGGGCCATCAGCAGCTTGCGGTATTTGCCTGCCGGCACCAGCGGATCGGAAAGCCAGGGGTTTCGCTCCGCAAACTGCTCAAGTGATTTTGTTTTCTCATTAAACTCGGCAATAAGAGAAAGCGCCGCTGTTTCACTGACCTGCGCCAGAAACCGGGCGTGGAACACCAGCATCTGCGCCGCCTCGTCGGAAATGAGTACTTGATAGGTTTTATTTCCGCTTTCCATTCAGTACCTCCCGGACGGCAGCTTTCATCATATCGGATACCTCGTCAATGGAATAACCGTTTTTGCCGCCGAGCCGGCTTTCTTCCGCGGTAACCAGGTTTTCTCTGAGGCGCAGCATGCTTTCGCGTCTGGCAAAGGCTTCAATATCCATGACCACCAGGTCGCCTTCACCGTTTTTGGTGAGATACACCGGTTCTCCCGACTGCTTGCACAGTTCGGAAATTTCATTGTAGTTTTTGCGGATGGCCGCGGAAGGCTTGATTTGCATCATCCCAATCACCTCTTTCCGTAGCATTATTTTATGCTTATTGTATGCCTATGATACTACATTGAAAAATGATTTGTAAATCTCCCGGAACACTCGCTATCGCCTGTACTCGATGGGCTTGGTCAGCCGGATGACGGAGGCGGTGGAAATAAAGATTGCCGCCGCGCATACCGTCAGGATGATCTGCCCGGCGGCGGTGTGTATCCTCCATCTGGTGTTATTTTACCATCTGAAGGATTTATACAATTTTTTTACAGTCTCAATATCCGTCAATTCAATTCCCGGTCATCTTATCCCGTAAACATCCGTCCATCTTGGCTTAGTAGTAACACTTTCTCCGTAACGCAAAAAAGCACCTGCCTTAGCAGATGCTCTTCCGTTTTGTTTATAATGTCGTTGTTGAAGTATATTCAACCTTTATTACATTATCCTTTTGTTTAGTCAATTTAGCTTTGTTCCCTTTTCCGTCTTCTAATGAAAGCTTTTCAAGTTCGTTTTGTTGAAAAAAATTAACGATAGTTGTTTCTACAAACCCGGCCCAATTCAGTTTCTTGTTTTCCTCTTCCAAAGTTTTCATTATCCCCTTTGCTCAAAAATTCACCTTTGCCATTTTACCATGATTAAATAATAAATCAATGCTTTCATTAATCAGAAATTAGCTGATAATAAAAAAGCATCTGTTGAAAGACAGGTGCCTTTATTGGGTAATATTTTATTTTTTATTTAGAGTATTTCTTCTCTACTCCCATTCTTTCCACACTTCCGGCTGATAACCTACCGTAGCTAACCTGCCATTACGTACAATTGGGGTTCTATATAGCTGAGGATTGTTTAGTAGTATTTCTTCTCTCATAGTGGCGCTTCCAATTCGATTCAATTTCAATTTAATATAATCTTTAGCTTTTTGATTAATCAAATCATTAAGCTTAATAGCTGCCTTTACACTGTCAAGCTCACCTTTGCTTAAACCTTTTTGGCTGAGGTCTATATATTGGTATTTAATATTTCTTTCTTTAAAATATCGTTCAGCCTTTTGCGTATCAAAGCATTTTTTGACGCCAAATATCTGAATGTTCACTTGTTACTTCCTCCGATATAGCTTTACCACGATCTCAACGTGTGTTGTATATTTATTTCGGATGTACTTTAGATTTCAGTATGTCCTCGCAAGCCCTTAATAAATCAGCGTTCTATACGATGCAACAGGATTATTACCCCCACATGCCTTGAGGATACAAAAAAGATGTCGTACCCCTCTGGTATCCCCTTGGCGGCAGGGCATAAAGTTTATTTCTCTATAATGTCAGCGACTAGCGTAGACTCTACCGGTTCCCACCCAAGCATCTTCCGTGTTATCGCACTCGACGCCGGATTGTCCATTAATACGAACGGCGCAAGCCACCCGAAATGCTCCTTTGCAGCTTCGGGGGAGATACTGGACACCGGCAGGTTCAGGCGTAGGCCGATTGCCTCGGCGATGTTCCTAAAAGGTATACCTTCTTCACCGGCACCATGGAACCGCGAACCGGCAGGAGCAGATTCCACAGCCAACCGAAATAATTTTGCCGCATCGAGCCTATGTATGGCGGGCCAGCGGTTCGATCCGTCGCCGACGTATGCGGAAAAACCTTTTTCACGGGCAAGATAGGCCAGATTTGTGGCGAAGCCCTGGCTACTGGCATCATGTACGCACGGTGCGAGACGCACAGCAGATGACCGCACACTATGCTCAGCCAGTGCAATTGCCATCTTTTCCGCTGCGCTTCGCGGCGATCCCGGTGATCCATCCTGAGCCTGATCTGCCTCTGTTGCCGGTCGTCCCAAGGACGGAACCATTGTGGTTACAGACGTAATCACAAACGGCTTGCCAGAACCAGCAAGGGTGTCTCCGATTGCTTTTATGGTATGCAGATCGTCTTTAATCGCTTTAGCAAAGTCGGTGAAACTGTTTTCAAACGCAAGATGAATGACGCCATCAGCTGCTGCAGCTCCACTTTGCAAACTATTGGGGTCATCAAGATTACCGCGATGCACTTTAGCCCCATCTGCATTGAGTAATGCGGCAGCTTTATCTGAACGTGCAAGACCGACAACCTGGTGACCGGCGTTTATAAGCTCCTTGACAACAGCAGAGCCGATAAAACCAGTAGCACCTGTAACAAAAATACGCATCGTAAATCCTCCTTAAACTGTTCGTTAATAGTATTACCCTCCTTTGGCGTGCCGTGAATAGTCTTGCAGCCGAACGGAAAGTTCTAACAAATTATAACTTAAGTCAAAAAAGGATTATTGCCTGTTCGATGCGATTTATTGCCCGATTCTCCTGTTGTGGGGGTAAACACATTTAGCCTAAATCATTTGATGTATTCGGTTTTTGTGCCCGCTGATGGAGTTTTGCAATGTCTCTTTTGGGCGGATTTCCAAAGTAACTGCTATAATCCCGGCTGAATTGGGAAGGACTTACATACCCCACCAACTGACCTGCGGTCAGCGCATCCATTTGCCGGGACAACATCAGGTGCCTGGCTTCCTGAAGGCGCAACGCCTTTTGGTATTGTACCGGGCTCACGGAAGTAACCGCCTTAAAATGTCCATGAAAAACAGAAACACTCATATGGGCCAGCCTTGCCAAATCTGCAACCCTCATCGGCTGAGAAAAATTATCACGAAGCCAGTCGATAGCCTTTGTAATATGCTGTACGCTTGAGTCCACAAAACCCATTTCGGCTATATGAACCCCGATCGGGCTACGTAGGAGCCGCATTAAAATCTCATCCTTCACAATTGGGCCAAGCAATTCCGTATCGCCGACATTGTCCAGACATTCCATCAGTCTCACCATAGCGCTGATAATCCCTGCGTCGGCGTCTGTCATGTAGCCCGCGCTCTGCGCGTTCGAAGAGGGTAGACCCCGTGGATAAACTTTTGGGACAAACTCCGCGATCTTTTCTGGGTCGAGGGTTAGTCCTACACCGAGGAACGGTTGACGGGAGCTGGCTTGTATGATTTGCAAAGCGGTCGGCAGGGCAACGGGAAACAAGAGCATACATGACCTGTCAACTTGAAAAATTTCCTGCCCCAGCATAAAGGCCTTTGCTCCCTGAGCAACGATTAATACAGAGGGCAAATAAAAAGCTTTCTCCCAATTCGTATCCATTTGGGAATGACGATTGATATGTAAGCCGGACATGCGCTGGCTAAAGGTGCCGTCATGCGGAGCATGGCTATAGATTAAGTGCGCCAACCGATTTATTTCTGCCAAAGTTGAGATAATTGCCATCATTACCTCCAGAGCTACTAAAAGTTCAAGCATGGAATCCGAAATCTGAATATCTATGAATGTCTAAAAAAACCGGACTGAAAAAAGCACTATCCTCAATGATTCTATGATAACTTAAATTTGTAAATCGTTTAAACCCTTGAATTTCAAGGCTTTATGCCCTCTCCAACAGGCAGACTACCTCCACATGGCTGGTTTGGGGAAACATGTCGATCGGCTGGACCTGTTCCACCGCGTATTGCCCCTGCACCAGAACGGCCAGGTCCCGGGCCAGGGTGGCGGGATTGCAGGATACATAGATGATTTTTTTGGGTTTATTTTTTATTATCGCTTCTAATAGCTTCTCCTTGCAGCCTGCCCGGGGCGGGTCCAGAATCACCGCGTGGAAGTGTTCCTCCAGGCCGGGGACAATATCCTCGCAGGGTCCCTTGATAAATTTACAGTTGGCGACGTGGTTATGAAAGGCATTTCTTTTAGCATCCTTAACCGCGGATTTAAAGGCCTCGACCCCTACTACCAGGCGCGCACTCCCGGCCAGGTTCAAGGCTATGCTGCCGGTGCCGCAATAGGCATCCAGTACATTGTCGCTCGATTCCAGACGGACATAATCCCTGATAATACCCAGCATTTTTTCAGTTTGCCGGTGGTTGACCTGGAAAAAGGATAGGGGCGAAATTTGATAATCGATACCGTCTAGGGTCTCCGGAAGGGTTTGATCACCATAATGCAGGCGGCTGATCCCTTCCTCTATACTATATATGGAAGCCGCTTCCCGAAAATTCAGCATCCGGGCAAAATCTATCTGGCTGGCACCGCTGCCAATGAAAATAAGCATCAGTTCGCGGCTGGCTGAGGATTGACGGACAACTATTTCACAATTGTCGGGCAGCTTAAGCTCCTCCCCATGTTCTCTGATAAAGTTGCTGTATTCCTGCATCTCCGAACTTATCAGTAAACAGCTGCTGATATCCATCAGCCTGCGGCTGTCGTTTAGGTAATAACCCATAACCAATTGGCCGCTCTTTTGCCAGGTGTGCCATTCCACCTTGTTGCGGTAATGCCAGGGATTATCCATACCGAGCACCGGATTTACTTCGATTTCTATTCCCCCGATTCTTTTCAGGGCTTCCCGGACTACTTGTCTTTTTAGCTCAAGCTGGCGCGGGTACTGCACATGCTGATAAGAGCAGCCCCCGCAGCTGAAATAATAAAGACAGGGCGGAGCAACGCGGTCAGGGGACGGATTCACCACATTTTCCAGCCGGGCCCGCTGAAAACTCTTCTTCTCCTCCACAATCTTTACATCAACTGTTTCGCCGGGTATGGTAAACGGTACAAAGGTGGCCTTGCCTTCAATTCTGGCTACCCCTTCCCCGCTGTGAGTCAAACCATCAATTATACAACGCAATGACTGTCCTCCTTGCCCAAATATGCTTCCACTATATCTGCTTATTATTATTGAAGATATATGATTTTGCAACCAACCGTCAATTGATAGTCTTCCGGCTTCTCCCCTTTTAATACTCCGTTCATGGTCATAAAACGAAAAACTGACCCGGGAGCGTCAGGCGGATTTTGGCTGTTGCTTGATGATTATAGCAAATATAAGTATACTTGCAATGGGTACTAATAGTTAGTCAATAAAGGAGCTAAGATATTTTATGGAACCAGCCCGGATTAACCTTTATGAAATGTTATTATGCATCACCAATTCGGTTGATTTAGTAGCACCTCAATTAGCCAACCATCATCAACAGGTTGCTTTTCTGGCATATCACCTGGCTAAAGCCATGGGGCTGCCTAAAGCGGAACAGCAGCAAATTATTATTGAAGGCATGCTGCATGATATTGGGGCGCTTGACGTGGCCGAGCGGCTTGCAGTTATTGAAGAAGAACCAATAACAGTTAATGGTCATGCCTTCAGGGGGGCCAAGCTGCTCGAATATTTTGATCCTTTTAGATCAATTGCAGAAGCAGTGCGTTACCATCATATTAAGTGGCAAGATGTCGATGATGGAAAATTCAAGGGTATACATATTCCTTTAGCCAGCCACATTCTTTATTTGGCTGACAGGACTTGCGTGTTGATTAATAAAAATAATGAGGTGCTTCCACAAATCCCTGAGATTATGTCCAATATACTATCCAAAAAAGGCAGTCATTTTATGCCTAAGGCCGTGGAGGCAATGGAAAGCCTCAGTCCAATAGAACATATTTGGCTTGCTTTGGCAGGCAAAACCCCTATAAATTACCTTCCTTCAGAAATATTGAATATGACTGATCTTGACCTGGATAACTTAATTGAGCTGGCGCGAATGTTCTCACGAATTATAGACTTTCGCAGCCATTTTACCGCCACCCACTCTGCCGGCGTAGCCAAAACGGCTGAAAAACTAGGCGAACTTTGCGGTTTTTCCAGTAATGAATGCAAAATGATCCTGATTGCAGGATACCTGCATGATTTAGGCAAATTGGCAATTGATAATACCTTGTTGGAAAAACCAGCCGCACTGACCGAAAAGGAATTCGATATTATCCGGAGTCATACCTTTTTTACCTATGAACTGCTGAATGTATCCGATAGTATTACAACTATAAAAAAATGGGCTTCTTTTCACCATGAAAAATTGAACGGACAGGGATATCCTTTTCATTTAACCGGAGAGGACATACCCTTAGGGGCTAGAATCATGGCCGTAGCTGATATTTTTACGGCAGTTACCGAAAATCGTCCCTATCGTCCGGGAATGGAAAAAGAAAAAGTCATTGGGGTGCTGGAATCTATGGTGAATGACGGCTCAATTTGCTCCAATGTTGTATCCATATTAAAAAATAATTTCGATTTACTTACGGAGATATGCAAGGCACATCAACAAATTGCCGAAAGAGACTATAAAGACTTCTTAGCCTCTGCCAACCCCGGTTATATTAATTAAAAAGAAGAAAAGCATTAAATGTGAAAACCCCGCTAATCGCAAGAAATAGCGGGGTTTTGATGATAGTCCAGACTTATCGTTGATTATTATTTTCAGGCTTAGATCAAATCTGATTTTTGCAGTAGCTTTTGGACGATTACTGCTACCTCAGCCCGGGTGATATAGTCCTGAGGGGCGAGCCTTTGTTCACCTTTTCCGGTTATTATGCCTGTTCTCACACAGATTGCGGCACTTTTCCGGGCCCATGGGGAAATTTGTTCCGAATCAAGGAACTCTTGCAGAATACTATCTTCTTCCCCATTCTGCAGTTCTGTATTTAACTCGGCAAGTTTCATGGCTTTTTCAACCATAACCATGGCCTGCTCCCGGGTGATCTGTTCCCCGGGCATGTACATATTATTGCCCATACCGGTGACCAAGCCATTTTCGCAGGCTATGGATACAGCATCGTAATACCAATTATTTTGCGAAACATCAGCGAAACTGTATTGTCCGGTTCCAGGTCTCATAAGTCCCAGCCCGTTTACCAAAATCGAGGCAAATTCAGCTCTGGTGATTTCCCGTTCCGGTGCGAAATTCCCATTGCCAATCCCATTGAGAATCAGTCTCGATCCCATATCATTGACTGCTGGTTTGGCCCAATGGGTTTCAACATCCCTGAATGACTTGGGATTCCAAATAACCGAATAGGTGCTGTCGGTTAAACTGCTGATCTTGGCGTAATACTTGCCATCCACTATGACAATCTGAGTGGGTACATGGGAAAATGTGCCGTCAGGGTTCAAGATGATCCCGGTCGTAATTCTGCCGGGATCAACTCCTTCCGGAATAGCGATCGTTCTCTCTACATAGGCATTGAACCTTGAAACTTCCACCGTTTTTCCAGCGCTTGTACAGGTGATCTCAAACTGGACTGGCTGAACTACGATTTGATAACTATTCCGGTCTGCCGTATCTTCAATAACCTTCACCGTATCCTGCGGTGGTTCGGATACCGTCACCCTAACCGTTATGTCCCTTAGATCCACCTGATTGCCAATCTGCTCTGAGATACGAGAAATGTCGATCTGGGATGCGGGCAGGGTATAGGTTACATTTTCGGTTTTTATCTCCAGGATGGCTTCTTGGTTTTCCATGTTTTTCACCGTTTGTCCGTTTAACTGTCCCACCACCGTATCCGGACTGTTGCCGACAGGTATGGTGACGACAGCATTATTTCCTTCCGCTTGCAGCTTCTCTTCCAGCTTATCGCCGTCTATCGTAACGGTTGTAACGGTTCGATCTCCATCCCGGGTCGTTGTACTGGTCGCAGCTTGCTCCGTATTGCCGTTGACTAGAATATTGATATCCGAGGAAGAGGTTGCCGGCGGCGTTGAAGGACTATTGCTGCCGGAAGAACTATCGCTGCTTGAAGGCGTAACCGCATTGGAGGCCGCTGATTCGATCCCGGTCCCAACCCCATTAACGGCCTTGACTTTAAAAGTGTAGGCTGTTCCGTTGATAAGTCCGGTAACGGTTATGGGGCTGGTACCGCCCTCTGCCATTATGCCCCCGGGCTCTGAAGTGACAATGTATCTCGTAATGGCGCTGCCGCCGTCATCGGCCGGCGGAATAAAGGTTACCGTCACCTGTCCATCGCCGGCTGAAGCCGTTACATTTGTCGGCACTCCCGGCGCGTCATCGGTCCCTGCTATAGTTAGGGTCATGGTCACCGCCGAGGCGGAATATGAGATCCCATCGCTGACCTTCCAGGTAAAACTGGCATTGCCATAGAAATCAGCCACCGGCACAAAGATGATATCTTCAAGATCGGCTGCATCAATTTCCTGTCCGGCTATAATATCCACATTATTTAACTTCAAGGTTCCGTGAGCCGCATCCGGCAGCGTCACTATCTGAATCCCGCTGAAAGCGTTGCCTTCCACATCGCTGTAGCCGACGCTGAAGTCTCCCGCCGCAAAGGTCATGGTCGTGTCTTCGGTTCCATTCTTGCTGTTATTGGATACAGTCGGGGCGTTGTTGACCGCGTTAACGGTGATGGTGGCGGTAGCGGTATTCGAATCGGCCGTTCCGTCCGATACGCTCCAGGTGAAGCTGTCGGTTCCGTTGAAGTTTTCCGTCGGTGTATAAGTAAAGGTACCATCTGCATTCACTGTAACGCTTCCATTGCTGGGATCCCCTGCTTTGGCATAGATCAGACTATCACCGTCAATATCTCCGGCGTATCCCGTCAGACTTCCATTCAGGGCCACATCTTCATCCGTTGTGAAGGTATGGTCCGCCGCTGTGGGCGCGTCATTAGTCCCTGCTATACTCAGAGTCATGGTCGCTGGGTCAGAGTAATCAGTTCCGTCGCCTGCCTTCCAGGTAAAACTGATGCTGCCGTTAAAATCAGCTGCTGGTACAAAGGTGATATTCCCTAAGCTTACGGCCGCTATTACCTGATTGGCTGTAATATTCACAGCGCCTAACTTCAATACTCCGTGAGCTGCATCCGGCAGGGTTGCAATCCGAATACCGCTGAAAGCGCTGCCTTCTTCATCGCTATAGCCGACGCTGAAGTCGCCCGCCGCAAAGGTCATGGTCGTGTCTTCGGTTCCATTCTTGCTGTTATTGGATACGGTCGGGGCGTCGTTGACCGCGGTGACGGTAATAGTAGCCGTAGCGGTATTAGAATCGGCCGTTCCGTCCGATACGCTCCAGGTGAAGCTGTCAGTCCCGTTGAAGTTTTCTACCGGGGTATAAGTAAAGCTGCCGTTCGTATTTACGGTAACGCTTCCGTTGGTGGGATCGCTTTCTTTGGCATAGATCAGGGTATCTCCCGTATCCACATCGGCCGCATAGTCTGTGAGGCTATCATTGAGCACGGTATCTTCATCCGTTGTGAAGGTATGAGCTACCGCCGTGGGTACGTCATTGGTCCCCGCTATATTCAAGGTCATAGTCGCTGCCGCAGAGTACGCCGCGCCATCGCTGGCTTCCCAGGTGAAGCTGGTGCTGCCGTTGAAATCAGCTACTGGTCCAAAGGTGATATTCCCCAGATTTGCGGCGGCTATTACCTGGTTGGCTGTAATAGCCGTACCGCTTAACTTCAATACCCCGTGCGCCGCATCCGGCAGCGTCACTATCTTAATCCCGCTGAAAGCGCTGCCTTCTTCATCGCTGTAGTCAACGCTGAAGTCTCCCGCTGCAAATGTCATGGTTGTGTCTTCGGTCCCATTCTTGCTGTTGCCGGATACGGTGGGCGCGTCATTGACCGCGTCGACGGTAATAGTAGCCGTAGCAGTAGCGGAGGCTGTTCCGTCCGATACGCTCCAGGTGAAGCTGTCCGATCCGTTGAAGTTGGCCGCCGGGGTGTAAGTAAAGCTGCCGTCTGTATTTACAGTAACGGTTCCATGGATTGTATCGCTTGCTTTGGCATAAGTCAGGGTATCGCCATCAACATCTTCGGCATATCCTGTCAAACTTCCATTCAGGGTTACATCTTCATCCGTGGCGAAGGTATGATTTGCCGCCGTAGGCACGTCATTGGTCCCCGCTATATTTAAGGTCATGGTCGCCGCTGTGTCCGAATAGTCGGTTCCGTCGCCTGCCTTCCAGGTAAAGCTGGCGCTGCCGTTAAAATCGGCAATGGGTACAAAGGTGATATTCCCCAGGTTGGCGGCGGCTATTATCTGGTTGGCTGTAATAGCCGTACCGCTTAACTTCAATACCCCGTGCGCCGCATCCGGCAGCGTCACTATCTTAATCCCGCTGAAAGCACTGCCTTCCTCATCGCTGTAGTCAACGCTGAAGTCTCCTGCTGCAAATGTCATGGTTGTGTCTTCGGTTCCGTTCTTGCTGTTGCCGGATACGATCGGCGCGTCATTGACCGCGTCGACGGTAATAGTAGCCGTAGCAGTAGCGGAGGCTGTTCCGTCCGATACGCTCCAGGTGAAGCTGTCGGTCCCGTTGAAGTTGGCGACCGGGGTATAAGTAAAGCTGCCGCTCGTATTTACGGTAAGGGTTCCATGGGTAGGATCGCTGACTTTGGCATAGGCCAGAGTATCACCGTCAACATCTGCCGCATAGCCTGTCAGACTGTCATTGAGTACGGTATCTTCATCTGTTGTGAAGGTATAATCTGCCGCTGTCGGCGCATCATTGGTCCCCGCTATATTCAGGGTCATGGTCGCCGCCGAAGCGGAGAAATCCATACCGTCGCCTGCCTTCCAGGTAAAGCTGGTGCTGCCGTTAAAATCAGCGGCGGGTACAAAGGTGATACTTCCCAGATCCATAGCGGCTATTGCCTGATTGGCTATAATATTCGCAGCGCCTAACTTCAATACTCCCGTGGCCGCATCCGGCAGATCCACGATCAGGATGCCGTTAAAAGCGTTGCCTTCCTCATCGCTGTAGCCCACGCTGAAATCCTCAGCCGCGAAAGTCATGGTCGTATCTTCGGTGCCATTTTTGCTGTTGTCGGAAACGGTCGGGGCGTCGTTGACCGCGGTGACGGTTATGGTAGCGACGGCGGTAGCGGAGGCTAGTCCGTCCGATACACTCCAGGCAAAGCTGTCGGTCCCATGGAAATTTGCCGCCGGGGTGTAAGTAAAGGTGCCATTTGAATTTACGGTGACGGTTCCATGGGTGGGAGTGCTTGCTTGGGCATAAGTCAGGGTATCGCCGTCAACATCTTCGGCGTATCCCGTCAAACTTCCATTCAGGGTTACATCTTCATCCGTTGTGAAGGTATGATCCCTCGCCGCGGGCGGGTCACTGGTCCCCGCTAGATTCAGAGTCATGGTCGCCGCTGAAACGGAGAAATCCGTGCCGTCGCTGGCTTTCCAGGCAAAGCTGGCGTTTCCAAAGAAATCGGCGGCGGGCTCAAAGGTGATATCAGCAAGATCGGCCGCATCAATTTCCTGTCCGGCCGTAATAGCCGCACCGTCTAACTTCAATACCCCGTCGGAGGCATCCGGCAGGTCCACGATCCGTATTTCGCTTAAGTCCTTATCTTCCGCGTCGCTGTATTCTCCGGTAAAGTCCGCTGTGGTAAAAGTCATCGTCGTGTCTTCGGTTCCATTCTTAGTGCTGTCGGATACGGTGGGCGCAGTATTGGGCGGCGCCGCAGCCACCATATTGCTGACGGAAAATGAATTGAACATCAGGACTTCCGCACCCCAATAATCTGATCTGGCATTGATAACAAAGTAATCCAGCTGTACTCCGTCAAAATTATCCCATCCGCTGAAACTGCTGCCTGAAGCGGAATAAGCAAGCGTAATATTTCCAGAATCAACGGTACCGGTACCGTCGGCTTTATGCCCTGTGATATGTACGTTGGTAAAACTATAATAAGCAGGGTCATAAGGAGTGGCATTTTCGAGATTGAGATCCTCCAGTTCAAATGATTCAAGGCTTGTTCCAACCGCCTCGACTTTAATACTAAAGTCCTCACCCCAATAAGAACTATGTAAATATGCTGCTGCCCCAGATATATCCATTGGTTTTGCCATATCATTGTCAATGCCGCTAACCAAAAAATAAGCGTTACTGATGGTGTCGCCACTATCAGTAAAAGCGGAAAAGTTATAATTCTGGGTACCGGTAGGGAAAAGAAGATTCAAAAAATTTGAAACCATTGCTTCAGTAAAGGGAAGGTTGCCCGCGACATCACCGGTAACAGCTTCCAGTTTCCAGTCGCCGCCTTTGCTTTCCGCGCCGGTGGGATTGATGGAGGCGGCTACATCCGCCCCTGTAATTTGAGCCAATTCCTCAATAAAGGCTTTCCCCGCTTTGCCCTTGGCGATATTGCAGCCGAAAAGCTGAATATCCCCTTCCCGGCTAAAATAACCGGAAAGCTGGGCCCATTTGTCTTTATGGGCCGCCAAGGTCCGGCTGTCAATGACGCCGTTGGCAAATTCCAGCCTGCCGCCGGAGCCATGGGAAATAATATTCAGGCAGTCGACTGATTGCATATTCTGAAGTTTGGCCAGAATCGCCTCCAGGGGATCTACAGTTCCGTCCAGAAGCAGGATTTCCCCTTCCGTAACCGCGTCCCGGAGAGTCTCCCAGTCATCCAGGTCAGTATCGATAACCGTCAGGTTTTTCACTTCTTGTTGGGGGTAATAGATAACATCGGAGTCCGCATCAATCAGCACACCGCTGTCATCCAGGGGATCATACACATTTTTCAGCGCTTTATTGGCAACCAGATGCAGGGAGGTAATTTTAATCTCCTGCCGCACCGCCGAACCCTTATCATACAGGAAGCTGTCTTCGTCCATGATGACGCTGTTGTCCAGTTCCAATAATGTGCCGGTTACCTGGGCAGACGGCTGAAAGCCGGCGGCTGCCTGAGCCATAGCCGGCGTACTTTGTAAAGTGACGAGCAGGGCGGCGATGGTCATACAAGAAGCTGCTTTCTTATATAATTCATTGCCTCGAAAAGCAGAGGCGATTTTCGCAATCATTTTCTTCTCATCGATATCCTGATTTTGGTCAATCTTTTCCAGCAAGTCCAGGCAGGCTCTTCTTTGTTTGCGCGTCTGCAGATAACTCTCATCGATCTCATATTTGTTAAACAAGGTCTGCTGATAAGTTGTAAAACCTCTACTATTCTTTTTCATCCTGGTCCCCCTGTCCGTTTATTATTTCGTTGTTTCCCGCTATATTCTCCACCCACTGGCAGCCGAAGGGCGTAATCAAGGCCCTTTGGCGCAGGGATTGCTGGTAATTCAAAAGGTTCACCCTTTTATATCCGTCCAATATGTGTACATCATAAAGCTCGTCCACACTGTTTTCATATTTGATTGCGCCGACCCTTCCCCCGGTACGGAGATCGACAATCACGACACCGGCTTTGATTTCCTTGTCGGCAATGGCCAAATCGGAAAAGGCATGGCTTTTTCTTAATTTACTAACCCCGATAAACGCATAATCATCCTTAAAACTCAGTCCCCGGATAAATCCGTCCACTTTAGCAATTATCCGGTAGTTTCGTTTTTCCAGATCCACTTTTACCAGTGCTTCCTCCGCAGAAAGCAACAGGTAGATTTCCCCTTTGTAAATCCGCGGCGAGTGGGGCATGGGCAGCCGGTCCAAAACCGTCGCGTTGGTTTTCACATCAATGAGCACCCCGCCGGTTAACTTGTTTTCCCGCCAGCCTTCCCTGGAAGCCGTCGCGCCGAAAGCCGTCACATATCTGATATTGGCGTCATCATCGACTGCCATGCCGTTCAGATGGCACAGGTCCTGGGGAATGAATTCATGGATAAAGGCCGGTTTCCAGGTAGGATTGAAAGAGTACTGGCCGTCCAAGCGCGAAAGACAGCTGAAAGAGGTATTGACGCCAACCAAGCCTTGGTTGGTAAAGGCAATATCGTGAATGTCCACATAATCCGTTCTGAACAAGGTGGTGGGGAAATAAAAAGCGTCATAGGTATCCGGCTTCTCGGGATAGGTCATGGCTAAATGCGGGTCGGTCCTGAAGACGGTAACCCCTAACGCCCCCGCCAACGCCATCATCTGATCCTTTAAAGCGATCCCCATGGGTCTGGCAAAACTTCTTACCAGCTGGTGCATATTTTTTCCGTCACTGGATAGAACAATAACTTTGCCGGCCTGATAGGTGGAAAGTATCAGCGATATATTCAATCTATCCAGCAAATTCAAGGCCTGGCCGCTGTAGCTGCAGTGAAATGGTCGCATGGTCATTCCTTTCGCCAACTGGGATAAGTAAAATGTACATATTATGGTATATTATACAACAAAATTCCCTATTTTTCTCCTTTTGGAATCAGCATCCGCATAAAATAATGCAATAAAGCGCCTATGCAAATTACGCGATAACGTAATGGCCGGGATCTTGAAATCATCCGGGTAAGCCTCTGTCCTCAGCCTTGGACAGTTCCTACAGTATCGCCGCCCCAATTTTGTTTTTAGCCTTGACATATATAGACTATCTATATATCCTTATATGTAGATCATCTATATATCTATGGAGGGTAAACTATGCCAGTTGATAAAAGTCTGCTGACCGGAAGTACTGCCATGCTTATATTAAAACTACTGGAAGATGCGGATATGTATGGTTATCAAATAATTGAAGATTTGAACCGGAAATCTAAAAATGTTTTTGCTTTAAAAGCAGGAACATTATATCCGTTGCTCCATTCTTTGGAACAAAAAGAGCTGGTCGCCGCTTACGAAAAGACTGCCGGCAATGCAAGGGTACGCAAATACTACAGCATCACGAACAAGGGCCGCAATTATTTGCATGCGAAAAAAGAGGAATGGCAGCTATATACCTCTGCTGTAAATAATGTTCTGGGGGGTGCAACTTTTGCAACAGTCCGGTAAAATTGCCGCGTATTTAGAAACTGTAGGCCAGCAGATACGGTGGAAAAGGGCGCAGCCTATCGTGTTGGAGGAAATTGAGAACCACATAGTCGATCAAAAGAACGCCCTGCTGCAGGAGGGACTTGATGAAGAAACGGCAACCGCCAAAGCCCTCACCGAGATGGGAGACCCTGTTCTGGTAGGGGAGCAGCTTGACCATGTCCACCGGCCGCAACCTGATTGGACCCTGCTTACCCTGACCGGCGCTATGCTTCTTTTAGGATTTGCGATTCAGTTTTTTATAGATTCCACTTTCGACGGAGCGTGGAGGTTTGAGCAGCAGATGGTATGGGCAGGTATTGCCGTCATCGTGATGTTGGCCGCCTACTTCGCCGATTTTACCATTATTGGCAAATACCCCAGGATTGTATTTTTCACGCTCGGTGCTATAACACTTGTTTTTTGTTTCTTTACCGGAGAAGTAAAAGGCGCAGTAATATATGCGATTTATCCGCTGCTGCTGTTTCCAGCCGCCTTTGCCGGATTGGTTTACAGCATGAGAAATAAAGGCTATGGCGGCCTTATTCTCTGCGGGGCGGCTTTTATTATTCCCGCCCTCCTGTCTATGCTGGTTCCCAGTTTAACCGTCCTTTTTTTGCTTGCTGTTTCCTGCCTCATTATTCTGACAGCCGCTGTTGTAAAGGGCTGGTTCAATGTGAGAAAACGATCAGCCCTGTTAATCATATATATTCCAACTATCGCCGTTTTGTCGGCATCTTTTTTCATAACTATGATGGGTGCAGGGTATAGAGCTGAGAGGCTGCAAGTCGCATTAAATCCCTCCCTTGACCCGCAGGGAATGGGATATATGGGAACCACCGTACACCGGATTTTGTCCCATTCGCAGTTTATCGGCGGCGGTATGCCAGTAAACGGTTATGGGATTCCGGTAGATGCCTCCAACATGTTAGCGGCGCGCATTTTACCTGAAATTAATACCGATTATTTGTTGACCTATTTGACTTACAGATTCGGATGGATAGCGCTTTTTGGCATCATTGCCTTATTCGCGGCTTTTATTATCCGCGCGGCTATGCTTTGCCAGAAGCAGAAGAGCGTACTCGGTTTTTTAACTTCCACCGCGATTGTTGCAACATTCAGCCTGCAATTTATCGTATATATTGCTTCCAATCTAGGTTTTATGCTGTTTTCCCCGCTGTCGCTGCCGCTTGTCTCTTACGGGAAGATAGCTCTGGTTACCAATATGTTTCTTATCGGACTTCTGCTTTCGGTATTCCGTACGGGCGCATTGGCGAGCAATAAAGCCGAAAGGACCGCGGCGAGACTTAACCCCTTTATTCAATATGATAACGGCCGGATTATCATTGATCTAATCCGGCCCAAAAGCAACTAAATTCTTGTAGTTTGAAGCATAACGCGTATCGTGCTGATTCTCTGAGCAAAGTTTTCAACCAGGGTACGGCTCCGCCGGTCTATCTAAAAATATCAACCCCAGACGGTTCAATTGACTTAGGTTGACAGGTCAATGATCAATCTGAAAAGACCTGCCACAAATATTTCTTCAAATCCACGCAACCGTTGTTTTTAAAACCGACCTTTTCTCTTGCCAATAATTCTTTCTGTTCAGCCCAATGGGGCGCCAGCCTGCCCTTGCTGTTTACCACCCGGTGACAGGGCAGGTCTACCTCAGGGGGAGCATGGTACAAGGCTTGCCCGACCCTCCTGGAGCATTGAGGGCTGCCCATGATCCAGGCAATTTGGCCATAAGTTGCAACTTGGCCCGGCGGGATGATTTTTACAATTTGATAAACCCTGGCATAGAATTCTTCCCTTTTCATGTAAGCCAATTCCTCAAACTGGACGCTTTATAAACCAAAGTACTTTCTCGGCAGCATTTGATTACCATGACCGATTCCAGCGCCTTATGACGGTGATCCAAATATTTTTGAATATTAGTTGAATATAACCTTGTTCTTGCCGCTGTTCTTCGCTAAGTATATATAAATTCCTGTCCGTCTTGTTTATCAAATTATCTTTTTTCATATTGGCGGTGAAACAATGGGTGGCCGATATTGATGGTCAGCATTATTGATATTTGGCAACAATATTATACTTCCTCATTTTACGATATAGTGTACTGCGTGATTGCCCCATTGTTTTGGCAACTTCAGTAACGGTATAATTATTTTGTTCCAAAAGCTCTTCAATTAACTTCCGTTCAAACGATTCAACATTATTCGCGTTTAATGATACTTTATCTGGTGAAATATTTTTTGATTTGGCTATAGACTCGGTCAATATTAGTTCATCCATATCAAAATAATATGATCTTTCTACCAGGTTACTTAGTTCTCGAACGTTACCTGGCCAATTATAGGCCATAAGTTTTTCAAACTTTTGCTTTGATATTTTTAACGGGGGTTTTCCCATTTTTTTGGCCATTTTATTAATAAAATACTCTAGTAACAGCTTTATCTCATTAGGTCTGCCTCTTAAAGCAGGCATTTCAATTGATACAATATTTAACCTATAATAAAGGTCAGCTCTAAATTTCCCGATGCTTATTTCATATAATAAATTCTTATTCGTTGCAGCTATAATTCGCTCTTCTACTGGTATCTCCCTATCGCCCCCAACTCTCATAAAAGTTTTATTTTCAATTACCCTTAAAAGAGTAGTTTGTAAATTTAGTGGCATATCTCCTATCTCATCAAGGAAGAGGGTTCCACCTTCAGCAAGTTCTATCTTTCCAGGTTTGCCACCCTTTACTGCACCTGTAAAAACTCCGTCTGCGTATCCAAAAAGCTCGCTAGCAATAAGCTCATGTGGTATCGCTGCACAATTTATCGCTACAAATGGCCCATCCGAGAAAGAACTCGCATTGTGTATAGCCTGTGCCAACATATCTTTTCCGGTTCCGCTCTCGCCAAGTATTAGAATGTTAGCATCCCCCAAGGCTCCAGCCTTAGCCAATTTAATGGTCTGTTTAAATTGGATGTCACTTCCAATCAAATCATCAAAAGTTTTGGTTGCACTGGTAAATTTTCGGGCTAATTTTTTTATGCGGGTTGTTTTGTAAAACGTTATAACAATACCTATTTTCTGGTTATCAATAATGACATTTCGCTTAGAAATTATACATCTAATTTTATTTCCATTATTAAGCAGTATTGAAATTTCGTTATCAGTTACGTCTTCTTTGCTATACACAATCTTGTATAAACTATCATTGTCTGCCGGTAGTATAGCATTCAAGTTCATCCCTATACATTTACTACTATCAATTTCAAAAAAATTGCCGGCACTTATATTAATATGGTTTATAGTTCCATCAGGCTCTATGATCAATAGGCATTCTTCTATAACATCGAGACATACATTTTGATATTTATTAGCAATTTGATACTTGATCAGAACATTTTTAAGGGCTAACATTCTTTCGATTGATTTTGCCGCGCTGACGACTATACCAAGAGTATGCGGATTTACTAAATCGTATCTGCCCGTTAAGTCCAATACCCCTAATAAATTACCATTCAGGTCATGTATAGGTGCAGCTGAACATGCCCAATAATGAGAACACCTACAATAATGTTCAAAACCTCGTACTTGAAGTGGTCTATCTTCAATAATTGCCAGAGATACCCCGTTAGTACCAGCCCCAAGCTCATTCCAACAGGAACCTTCTTGCCAATTGCCTGCTTTGGTACGTTCAATTACTTCCTGATCTCCGAGAATTTTAAGTGCATAGCCATCTTTGTCAAATAAACCAAACATAAATTCTGAACCTTTAATGAAGTTGTAAGTATCCTCCATGGTTTTATTAGCAACTTCTATTAGCTGTCGATTATTATTTTTTCTTTCTTCTAATAAATCTGGGCTTACCATTGGGGCAGCCTTTTGGTATGGGTTGACGTTAAGCTTTTTACACCTCTTCCATGATTCCAATATAAAGCTAGGAAGACGATCAGTATTCTCTATCCTTTCATTGATAAAATCATTCCAAATATTCTTTAATTCACCTTGTCTGTCAATATTAATCATAAGCACACCTCCATCTCGCCGCAAAAACGGTGAGACATATAATAATGACAACGTGGTACAACAGCCATCCCGGGTTGCGAGTCGTAAAGAAAAGGCAAACTACAAAAAAATCAGTATGGAACTGCTTCCATGGAGTGTATCGCATACTGTGTAAATGGAATAATGCTCCAATAAATCAAGAATACTTGTAGTAGCTTTTACTCATGCACAGGATGGGTCAACGCAGAGTGCGACCCAAGCTGTGCATGAGGTTTGGGCGAGGTGGCGATAAACCTTAAGGGGGCTTTAATGCACACCTTATTCTTAGATTAGATTTCCCGAGTCCACAGAGAAGCCATCGCAGGACCGGTTCCTACGCAGGTAGAAGCGCAACCTTTGGTAAGTCCTAGTCTTTCCATTTCGTAATATAGAGAAATAACTATACGCAATCCGCTTGATCCAATAGGATGTCCCAGTGCAATCCCTGAGCCATTGTGATTTACTTTATCCATAGAAAGGTCCAAGCCATATTTTTCTTTTAGGCGTATTTTACAACCAATGAATTGTGGGGCAAATGCTTCATGCAGTTCCCAGTAATCAACATCATCAAATTGCCAGCCGGCTTTTTCCAGTGCGACCGGAATTGCTTCCGCAGGTCCAATGCCCATAATCTGCGGATCAACACCCACTCCAACTGTAGCCGTCAGTTTCATAAGCGGTTTTATTCCCAATTCTTCTGCTTTTTGTTTGGACATAATTACAGCAGCAGATGCGCCATCATTAATTCCAGATGCGTTGGCAGCGGTAACTACGCCTCCGTCTTTTTTAAATGCAGGTTTTAGTTTGCCAATGCTTTCCATGCTACATCCGCGAATAGGATGTTCGTCCGTATCAACAATCGTTACACCTTTTCTGGTTTTGACTTCAACCGGAACGATTTCTCTCTTAAAGATGCCGGCATCAGTTGCATTAATTGCATTTTGATGGCTTCTGACAGCTAATTGATCACATTGTTCGCGAGTAATGTTATACATGACTGCAACGTTTTCAGCAGTCATTCCCATGTGTCCCGGAACCAAGGAATCCACCAATGCATCATGGGTCAATGAATCAATCATATTGGTATCGCCCATTCTGGCACCAGATCTTCCGCTGGGAACCATATAGGGAGCCCGGGTCATGTTTTCAACCCCCACAACCAGCGCTATATCTGTCGCTCCTACCATGATGTTACGACTGGCAATTTCCAAGGCTCTCATTCCAGAGGTACAGTTCTGATTTACAACACAGGCATTACTGCGTTCAGGAAGTCCACATGCCAAACCGACAATACGTGCTGGCAAAGACTTCTGCATTCCCTGGTAAACCTCACCCATTACAATTTCATCAATAATGTCAGCAGGAATCCCCGCTCTCTTGATTGCTTCCTTGCCCGCTATTACTGCCAAGTCCTTGGCAGGCACATCTTTAAACTGACCCAGAAATTTTCCTATCGGCGTTCTACAGCCACTTACCATTACAACTTCATTTAATTTCATAAATTAAAACCTCCAATTATAATTCCGCAATAGTTTTATTTAGCTTGAAATACTGGTTTACGTTTCTCTAAAAAGGCCTTCATCCCTTCCTTTTGGTCTGCCGTTGAAGTACACATGCCAAACATATCAGATTCGATAACCATAGAAGAATCAAGATCGACCTGCATTCCCCGTCCGATAGCGTGCTTAGCATATCCGACCGCTAAAGGTGCCTTGGAAGCTATTTTCTTAACCAGCTCTTTAGCCTGATCCATTAATTCTTTCTGTGGGTAGATGTGATTAACTAACCCAAGGCGATAAGCATCAGCGGCATTAACGGAATCACCGGTATAAATAAGTTCTTTGGCCCTACCTTCACCAATCAGACGAGGAAGGCGCTGGGTTCCTCCGAAGCCAGGAATAACTCCAAGTCCTACTTCCGGCTGACCGAATATTGCCGTTTCCGATGCCAATCTAATATCACACGCCATAGCCAGTTCACATCCACCCCCCAGGGCAAAGCCGTTAACGGCAGCGACAACCGGCTTTTCCATTAGCTCAATCATACGGAAGGTGCTTTCTCCATAAGCGGCGAATGCCCTTCCTTCTAGTGCTGAAAAGGACTGCATGTAAGCTATATCTGCACCAGCCGCAAAAGCCTTGTTACCCGCACCGGTAACAATTAATCCTTTAATTAAGTTATCTTCTGCTACATCACTTATTGCCAGTCGTATTTCCTGAAGTGTAGCTTTGTTTAGAGCATTAAGAGCGGAAGGACGGTTAATATAAAGTACTGCCAGATAATCTTCTTTTTCCAGGATAATATTTTCAAAAGCCATTTACTATTTTCTCCCATCAAGTTTGATTTTTGCTCTTAAAGCGATCACCTGAATCCGAATACCCGTTTATGAATGAAAACCGGTTTTGCTTGTTTTTTCCAGCGCTATTAGTTGGGTTGCATCACGGATTCAGGTATTTATTAATTATTAATAGTTATAAAAACCCTTCTTGGTCTTCATTCCCAACCAACCGGCCCGAACATACTGTTTTAACAAGCCGGAGGGACGATACTTGGGATCTCCGGTTTCATTATATAAGGTATTCATAACTGCCAGACATATATCGCCACCTATCATATCACTGAGAGCAAGGGGACCCATGGGCCATCCAGCGCCAAACTTCATAGCCGTATCAATGTCTTCAGCCGTAGCTAATCCCTCATAAAGGATGGCACAAGCTTCATTAATTGTAGGAACCAGAATACGATTAACCACAAATCCAGGGCCTTCTTTAACCGTTACCGGTTTCTTGCCAATCTCCCTGGATAGATCCAGCACGGTTTGCACAGTTGCTTCCGAGGTCTGCAGAGCAGGTATAACTTCGACCAGTTTCATAACATTAGCCGGATTGAAAAAATGCATACCGACAACTTTGTCCGCTCTCTTGCAAATAGCGGCTATTTCAGTAATGGAAAGGGATGATGTATTGGTGGCAATTATTACTTCAGGAGCCAACAGCGCATCCAATTTAGTGTAAACGTCTTTTTTGACGTCCATGTTTTCAAAAACACCTTCAACTATAAAATCGACATCTTGCAGGTCTTCAAATTTTTCCGTTCCAATAAGATTACCCACTACAGCATCCCTGGTTCCAGGAGCAGCTTTACCTTTTTCCTCTGCTTTGGCCAGCTTATTTCCAATACTATGTATAGCTCTTTCGACAAACTCATATTTAATGTCATAAAGTACCACTTTCTTACCGGCGGCAGCAAAGGCCCAAGCAATACCCTGCCCCATTGTCCCAGCGCCAAGCATTCCGATTTTGTTAATAGCCATTAAAATATACCTCCTATATAATAATAATTAATCATGATCTTATAACAGGTATTGGCATTGGTTCTGATCAGGGGAATTATACAGCATAGTACCCCTGGTTAAAATATACATTTGCGCTTATTCAGCTGTTCAGAGGAGAGTTATTTCTGCATATTTAAATCGAAATCTCTTGTTATTTATCGCAAAATTTGAGGATTATTAAATATACCCCTCCACTAATTAATCAATCTCTCATCAAATTAAAGTTAATAGGCTGCTGCATTTTATTATCATTGCTAAATTCGTGCCATAAACCATATTTCATTGACTTATATTTACTCAACCACTTTATTAATGCGAATTTTAATACAACTGCAGCAGCCTAATTTCTAAAACAATTCCACCCTGGACTTTCTTAAATACAGTCCCCTTTGCTGGATTAGTTAATAAATATTTTTTAACTTCGATCCTGAACCTGAGACATCGCCAATAACCTTCTCGCCACTTCAACAGGCAAATCTTCCTCGATATATTGTTGTCCGTCGATTCTCAAACCACAAACAGTAACCACATTTTCAGCCTCTTCATATTTGGCACAACTCAGACTACATCCATTGATAACAACAAATAAGTCACACCCATCAAAATCAAAGTATTCAAACGTGTATTCCCCGGGTGGAAGCAAATTTTTTACCTTATCGATAATATTCTTTCTATCTATATAAGGATTGCAGCCGCCGCAGAATTTAACCCCAATTTTCATAGCCTTGGCGCCGCTTACTCTTTAGGCGTAATTCCACAGATTTTCTGAGCCAGTT
>JAYFPZ010000004.1:0-117232 GCA_034927445.1 Syntrophomonadaceae bacterium | reverse complement strand
TTCCCGGGGATCTGAATCCAAAGTTTCGCCCATAAACCGGGGCAGGCAGGAAGCTGCCGGTATTAACCCGGGGGCCAGGGAAGCAGCCGCTACGTCAAGCCGGGCTCTGATTTCCCTGGATGACGAAGATTTCGGGAAGTACTAAGTTATGCGAACAGGTGGCTGGCTTTGCCTGCCACCTGTTTTCAAATTCAATCTCCGGGCAGACGAGATAAAGATAGGGTGAAGATATGCTTAATCTCAGCAATGAAGACTTTGAAAAACTGAGCAGTTTTACCAAAAGCAATTATGGCCTGGACCTCAGCCATAAAAGAAATATTGTCGAAGCCAGGTTGGAGGGTTTTTTAAGCAGACGCGGCTATAAGAGCTTCCCCCATTATTTTCAAATTTTGCTTAATGATAAGAGCGGAAATGAAGTTGCCGCTCTTATCAACCGGCTGACTACCAATTATACATATTTCATGCGGGAAGCAGATCATTTTAACTATTTTAGGGACAGAATACTTCCTTATCTGGTTGCAACTGACAAAAACCGGGATTTGCGGATATGGAGTGCCGGATGTTCCAGCGGTGAAGAACCTTATACCCTAGCTATGATAATAAATGATTACTTTGGTGAGACCGGCGCCGGCTGGGACAAAAAAATACTGGCGACCGATATCTCATCCCAGGCGTTGGAGACAGCTCTGCGTGCCTCCTATAGTGAAGAACAAACCCGGGAATTGCCGGAGAGATGGAAAAAGCAATATTTCACCAGAGATCAAAATAGACAAAGCCTTGTAATACCAAGTATCCGCAACGAAGTTATTTTTAAAAAATTTAATCTTATGGAGAATAACTTTCCTTTTAAGAAAAAGTTCCAGGTGATATTCTGCCGAAACGTTATGATCTATTTCGATCAGGATACCAAACGCAGACTGATAAATCGTATGTATGAATGTCTAGCCCCAGGGGGTTTTTTTATTATTGGTCACAGTGAATCAATTAACAAACAGGAGTCTGGATTCCAATACGTTGTACCAGCTATATACAGAAAGGAATAGATAACATTGGCGAAAAAGATCAGAGTTTTAGTAGTAGATGACTCCTTGGTATTCCGAGAAACACTGGCCCGGGGCATCAGCAGCGACCCGGCTATTGAGGTGGTAGGGACTGCTGCGGACCCTTATGTGGCCAGGGATAAAATTATCGAGCTTGATCCTGATGTTTTAACCCTTGACTTCGAAATGCCGCGTATGAACGGGATTGAATTTCTGCATCGTCTGATGCCTCAATACCCGATACCGGTAGTTATGCTAAGCGCACTGAACAACGCCGTCTTTGAGGCTCTTCAGGCCGGGGCGGTTGATTTTGTTTGTAAACCTGATAGCAGCAGCGGCAGATCGCTTAACACATTTATCAACGAACTTATAATCAAGATTAAAATTGCTTCCACCGCTAAAGTCGGGCATAGGAAAAACGATTCGGCCTACCGGCAGACCGAGCCAGGAGTAGGAGGCAGTTCCAATATCAAGCTGATTGCGCTAGGATCGTCCACCGGGGGGACTGAAGCTATCAGCAGCATAGTCAAAAGCCTTCCCGACAATATACCCGGTATGGTAGTTGTACAGCATATGCCACCGGTTTTTACCCGTATGTATGCCGAAAGGCTTAATAATACCTGCGCGCTGGAAATAAGAGAAGCCCAAGACGGTGATCGGATTTATCCCGGATTGGTCTTAATTGCGCCCGGTGATTATCATATGACGGTTTGCCGGGCTGGCGTAAATTACAGGGTTAATTGCCGGAAGGGGGAACGGGTAAATGGGCACTGCCCCTCGGTTGATGTACTTTTCCACTCGGTAGCTGAGCATTGCGGAGCCCATGCCGCCGGGATAATATTGACCGGAATGGGGCATGACGGCGCTAAAGGACTGTTGGCCATGCGCCGAAAAGGTGCCAGAACGATTGGGCAGGACGAACGTTCCTGCGTGGTATACGGCATGCCCCGGGTAGCATATGACCTAGGTGCGGTGGAGCAGCAGGCATCGCTTGAGAAAATTCCAGCGGCGCTGTGTTCCATACTGTAATAAGATACCATCTAAACAATTTAAAAAAACAACCGATATATAAAATATATAAATGAAAGATCTTCGAGAGGTGGATCGAAAATGAGAATAGACAGCAACAATCCGGGTTATGTAAGCAAATTATATCAGACTTATCAAGCGCAAACGGGGCCGACTGAGATTAAATCAGCAGGAAAAACCGCCGCACCCCATGACAGTGTGCAATTGTCTGATCAGGCTAAAGCGATACATGAATTAATGCAAGATTATAAGGAATTGCCGGAAATCAGAGAAGAGAAAATCGCTAAAATCAAAGAAGCGATCACCAACCATACTTACAATGTATCTCCCCAGCAGTTAGCGGCTAAAATGCTGGCGTCAGAAGATTAGGGGGCCTTACATTGGAATTGGACGTTGACAAGCTTATTAAAATACTGGACAAGCAAAATAGTCTGATCGAGGAGCTCCGTGCTTTAACCAGCGTACAACTGCAGGCTTTAAAGCAGAATGATTTAACCGAAATTATTAATATCAACAGCCAGCAGGAATATGTTGGACGGCAGTTGGCTGTACTGGAACAGCAGCGCCGGGTAATAATAGAAAAAGTCTCCCTGGATAACGGGATTGATATAAAACATTTCAGCGATTTGGTTTCTCATACAACCAGGGACGAATTCGCGGAGATAGAAAAAAAGCGTAATGTAATTATTGCCGCATGTCAGAAACTCAGGGAGGAACAAAGATTAAACGCGTTATTGCTAAAACAGGGTTTGCGGTATGCCGAAAGAATATTGGGGATCATTAATCCCAAAAGATCCTTGGTATATGATAAGACCGGCGATCTGAAAAGGGCGGAGAGTATAGGACGGCTCGATGCCAATGTATAGGATAGGGGGGAAATGAAATGAGCTTGTTTTTTGGGATAAATATAGCGCTTAAAGGTATGATGGCCCAGCAGGCGGCCATGGATGTGGCCTCGCATAATATCGCCAATGCAAATACGGAGGGCTATTCACGCCAGCGGGTAAACCTGGCAACCAGTATTCCCATATCCGGGATAGCAGCTGCCGGGCAATTGGGCAGCGGGGTGGATGTAGCGGAAATAACCAGAGTGAGAGACGGGTTTGTCGATTATCAACTGCGCAAGGAGACTTCCACGCTTGAATATTACAGCGCCATCAGTGGTACTTTGTCAAAAGTCGAGACCGTCTTTATGGAACCTTCCACAACCGGTTTCAACGCTGAAATGGAAAACTTCTGGAGCAATTGGCAGGAGGTGGCCAATAGCCCTGAAAGCTCCCCGGTGCGCACCGCTTTAAAGGAAGCTTCGATTTCGCTTACGGATACGCTGCGCCAGATGCGCCAGCAATTGACCGATATAAATAATGACATTCAAAAACAGATTGAGCTGAAAACTGAAGACATAAATTCTTTGGCGGAGAGGATCGCCAATCTTAATGAAGACATCGAGAGTATTAAAATGACGGGGCAAAACCCCAACGATCTTCTGGATACCCGTGACCTGCTGCTGGATGAGCTATCCGCCCTGGGCAATATTACGGTGACTGATCTGCTGGACAGCGGCGGTAAGGCGACTGGGGCCATTGCGGTGAAAATAGGGGATCTTACCATTGTTGACGGTGACGGCGCCCATGCTTTAGCGGTGACCGACCTCAACAGCTCCAATATCGATGACGGGGCCCTGGCCGGACTTTTACAAGTCGGGGGAGCCTCCGGCGAATCCAATACGATTGCCTACTACATAAACAGCCTGGATACGCTGGCTGTTGCCATAGCCAAAAGCGTCAATGATCTTCATGCCACCGGCACGGATTTGGAGGGTAATGCCGGCGAAGAATATTTTGTATTCAAAGACGCCGACGGCAATGAGATCGATCTGAGCACCATTGACTGGGATGATCCCTTCGCCGGCGGTTTAAACGCCGGGAATATTTATGTGAATCCCGCTATCCAGGCGGACGTTTCCAAAATCGCCGCCGCATACCAGGATGGAATTTTCCTGGAGGGCAACGGCGACATAGCTTTACAGATAACCAATCTGAAAGATGTATACATGGAATATGACGCGGCCAATCAGGTCCTGAACAATTCGGGGAATGGGGACATTACCATCGGTATGTTCTATCAGAATATGATTACTTCCCTGGGGAGCGCTACCGAGGCGGCGGAAAAAATGGTCACCAATCAGCAGGCGCTGGTGGATCAGACCGCCAATCTCCGGGAATCGTCCCAGGGGGTCAATACCAATGAGGAACTGGCCAATATAGTTCTTTTTCAGCATGCCTTTGACGCCAGTGCCCAGGTTATAAGCGTTATGGATGAAATGCTGGATACTATTATTAACGGAATGAAAGCGTAGGTGATATTAGATGCGAGTGACCACCAAGATGTTGACGCAATCAATGCTTAGAAACGTTAATGTTAATCTGCAGAACATGGCAACCTATCAGCAACAGCTGGCTTCAAGCAAAAGAATCAACCGTCCTTCGGACGATCCCACCGGTACCGCCCAATTGCTCGGAACCAAGTCGGCGATCAAAGCCCAGGAGCAGTATCGCAAGAACATGAAGGATGCCACCAGTTGGCTGGATACTGCCGATGGAGCCCTGGGTCAGGCCAACGAGGTCCTGCAGCGGGCCCGGGAACTGGCGGTCGCGGGTTCTTCCGGTACCCTGGCGGACGGGTCCATGACAGCTCTGGCGGACGAAGTGGACAATCTGGTGGGGGAACTGGTGCAGGTGGCCAATACCGATTATGCCGGCAGGTACATGTTCGGGGGCGGCAAAACCGCCACCCCGCCTTTTACGATCACCGGGCAGGACGCTGACGGCCGCATAACCCAAGTCCAATTTGTCGATGCTGCTTTTGACGAAAGTTTGCTGGACGAAACCTATCAGCATAAAATCAAGATTGAAAGCGGGGTTACCATGGACGTGTCCTGCGGCCAATTAACCTTTCACACTGATACCGCGGGTAATGATGACCTCAATGCAGTGTTTGAGAAAATGATAGAACTCAGAACCGCTATGGATAACAACGATCAGGATTCCGTAAGTTCCCTGATCGGTGATTTTGACAACTTGATCGATAATGTGCTTTCAGAGCGGGCGGTAGTCGGCGCCAAAGTAAACCGTTTGGAGTCATCGATTGCCCGTTCCCAGTCGTACGAAGAGGATCTGACCGCTTTGGCCAGCAAACTGGAAGATGCGGACTATGCTATTGCTACGATAGGCTTAAGCACGCAGCAAACCATATACCAAGCCTCCCTGGCGGTTGGCGCTCAAATAATTCAGCCCAGCCTGATCGATTTCCTAAAATAGTTGCGGAGATGATGGAGATGATAATTGAAACTGCCAGGTTCGGAAAAATAGAAATCGATAAAAATAAAATTGTAAGGTTTGAATCTGGTTTGTTGGCTTTTGAAGACTTTACCCGATTCGTACTATTTGATATTGCTGAAAACTCTGATTTCAAGTGGCTGCAATCAGTTGAAGATCCCCATATAAGTTTTTTGCTGGTTGACCCCTTTACGATCAAGCCGGATTATTATGTGGATCTGTCCGACCAACTGGTAGAATATCTGGGGGTGGAAGCGCCTGACGATGTAATAATATACACCACCGTCACCGTTCCTAAAGGCGGATTAAAGGAAGCTACTACTAATTTAATAGGACCTGTGGTAATCAACTGGCGTAACCGAAAAGGCAGGCAGATAATCTGTGAAAAAGAGAATAATGCCATCAAGTATCCGCTGATAGCCAATAATTATAAAAAGTTAAGTTACGGGGGCTAAGTTATGCTGGTTCTTTCCAGAAAAGTTGATGAAGGCATAGTAATTGGCGACAGTATCATAATCAGAATTGTGGCGGTGGAGGGAAATCAAGTCAAACTTGGAATTATAGCCGACAAGGATCTAAGCATCGTAAGAGAAGAAATAATGGAAGCGGTCAAGAAGGAAAATCTTTCCGCCGGTCGGATCGACGATACCGACTGGATTTGGAATATTGTGGTGCCGCAGCAGGAAGAATAGGGGGGTGATATGTGATGGAAGTAACTGCACTCAAGATAACGCCGGATATGGTTAAATCCAGCTCTGAACCTATATACGGGCCGGAAAGCACCGATAAAAAAATATCGGTATTTCCGGATACAGAGGTGCCGGATGGAGGGGATGATACTTCGGTCAGCGCAGAGGAGATCAGCCAAGCCGTAGAAGCGATCAACAAGACCCTGGAACCCCATAATACGCGTTTGGAGTTTTCCATTCATGATAAAACCAAAGGAATCATGGTTAAAGTAATCAATGAAAAGACCGGGGAAATTATCAGAGAGGTGCCGCCCAAAAGAGTTCTTGACATGGTGGCGATGACCTGGGACGAGCTGGGCTTGATCGTTGATGAAAAAGCATAATGGAGGGACATTAAATGGCTACAATTAATTCTACCAGCAGCGCTGCTACCAATTATTCCAGAATCTCTGGACTGGCATCGGGCATGGATATTGATTCAATGGTTGCCGATATGATGAAAGCGGAAAGAATGCCCCTGGATAAACTGAGTCAGCAAATACAAGCGCTGGAATGGCAGCAAGCCGACTACCGAACCTTGAATACGTCGCTTTATTCATTGAAAGATACGTTATTTAATACCCAACTGGAAAGCACTTTCAGTAAAACCAGCGCTGCGAGTTCCAATTCAACTGTCCTCACGGCAGCTTCGGGAGCGACCCTGGAAGGGACCTATACGGTAACCGTCAACCGGCTGGCTTCCGGGGTAACCAAGGGCAGCACCGCCCAGCTGGCTGATGAGAAAGACGCCGCTGGCAATGCCTTGACTTTATACCAGCAGTTTGCCGAGTTTGGGGCCAGGGGGATCAACGCAACCGATGATATAACCGTTAATATAAACGGCACTGAGCTTCAATTCGACCTGGATACAGACACCATCGGCTCGGTCGTTGCCAAAATAAACAGTGCGGATCTGGGAGTCAGGGCCAGCTATGACAGTGCGCTGGACCGCTTTTTCCTGACTACCGCCGGCACCGGCAGTGAATCCCAAATTGCCATAAATTCAGACAGCGCCGGATTCTTTGCCAGTGGCAGCAACAACTCCATATTAAAGCTGAATATTGACGAGGGGACGGCCTATAAGGGCCAGAATGCCTCCATCGATTTTGGAGATGCGGTTGGATTGGAGTCATCCACGAATTCGATCACCGTCAATGGCATCACCCTTGACCTAAAAGATACAGGCACTGCCAACGTAACCGTAAGCAATGACACTGATGCCGTAGTGGCTTCAATCAAGGAGTTTGTTGATACTTATAATAAGACGATAAGCGCTTTTTACAGTGAGCTTCAGGAAACACGCGACAGGGACTATGCACCGCTTACCGATGCCCAAAAAGAAGAAATGAGCGATGATGAGATCGAAAAATGGGAAGCCCAGGCCAAATCCGGGCTGCTGAGAAACGATTCACTTCTGCAAAATATAATTAGTAATCTGCGGAGTTCTATTGCCAGGGTAGTAGAGGGCGTGGACGGGTCATACGATTCTTTGACTAAAATAGGAATTACTACCGGATCGTATGGGGAAAACGGCAAGCTTACTCTGGATGAAGACAAACTTCGGGAAGCTCTAGCCAAGGACCCTGAAAGCGTAAAAGAGTTGTTTACCCAATCCGGCAGTACTAATGATGAAAAAGGGATTGCCTCCAAGATGTATGAAGCAGTCACCAATGGAATCAAATATATTGCGGATAAGGCCGGGAGCGAAAGCAGTTTAAGCACGGTGGACAACAGCTATATAGGCAAGCGACTGACGGAATTGAAGGAGGACATAGAGGAGTGGGAAGACAGGCTGGAGGATATTGAAACCAGATATTACAATCAGTTTACGGCTATGGAAACCTTCATTAATCAAATGAATACGCAGAGCTCATGGCTGGCATCGATGTTCAGCAGCGGTTCATAAGAGGTGAGCCAATGAATATTCCGGATGCAAACAGCGGACTAAGTCGGGCTGAAACCAGACAAAATCTGATGGAAGCTTTCCTGAAATTGACTGAAACCCAAACTGACGCTATAAATAACTATGATTATGAAACAATTTTAAACACTATAAAGCAAAAACAAAACCTAATAGAACAAATAAACCTGATCAATTTGCAAAGCAAGGACGAATCCCCCGAGGATAACGAAGCGCTTCGGCTGATTGAAGGTCGGACCCGTGAGCTCATGGCAAGGGCAATCGTCATTGATGATGCCAACCAGGCGTCATTGAAGCAACAACAGGCCCAAACCTTGGAGAAATTAAAGCTTGCCAGGCAAAAACGGGCTACCCATACGCTCTACCGTGGAAAAAACGTCAATATGGAGGGCATTCTGCTGGATCAAAAAAAGTAAGGAGAAGGGGATGATGATTTGACTAGTATTAATGGCGTTGACCCGATAGTTGTTGATACGATCAAAGTTCAGACCCAGAAGCCGGCCATAGTAGAAACCAAGAAAACCAAAATCGATCATGATAAAAAGAATAGGGATAAAAACAAAGATAACTACCAGAATAAGAAAGAATATCCTCAGCATGGCTTACCGGCTGCGATAGATAAATTAAACAAGCTTCTGGAAGAAAATAAAATCCCGCTCTATTTCCAAATTCTCGACGAAAATCCAGACATTGTCATACTGCTGATAAATGCCGAAACCAAAGAATCCATCACGCAAGTGCCCCCCGAGAAAATCTTTAAATTGGTGTCTGCGTTCAGCACCAAAGGCTTCACTTTAGATGAACTAATATAGTATACAGAGGAGATGTAATTATGAATTCACCTGTAAATACTTACAAAAAGAATCAGATAAATACAACCTCCAGTGAGCAGCTGGTCCTGATGCTGTACGATGGAGCCAGAAAGTTTATTGGCAGAGCCATAAAATCCTTGGAAGAGGGAGATATTCAGGGGGCTAACCATAATCTTTTGCGTTCCCAGGACATTATTTCAGAGTTAATGACAGGGATCAATTTCGAAGCGGGCGAAGTGGCGAAGGGGTTGTTCGCTCTCTACGAATATATGCATTACCGTCTGATGCAGGCCAATATTCAAAAGGACAGTCAAGCCGCCCAGGAAGTTCTGGCTATGATCAACGAACTGAGGGACACCTGGGTTCAAGTCTTGAAAAGCAGATATTCCCGTAATGAAGAAAATCTTAATCTAAAAAAATTAAGAATCAGCTAAATAAATTTTACGAAGCGACGATATATAATATTGAGATCAAAGTTATACAGTTCTTCCCGGGGCCCAGGGAAGACTAGACAGGTGACATGGAGGTCGCCTCAAAAATTATAAAAAACAGGGAGGTTTTATATCATGATTATCAACCACAATATTGCAGCTCTGAACACCTATCGGCAACTGTCAACCAACGGCGCCAACAGCAGCAAGTCTTTGGAGAAACTGTCCTCGGGTCTTCGCATCAACAAGGCCGGAGATGATGCCGCCGGACTGGCCATATCCGAAAAAATGCGGGGCCAGATCAGGGGTCTGGACCAGGCTTCCACCAACGCCCAAGACGGCATTTCGCTGATACAAACGGCGGAAGGCGCGCTGAACGAAACCCACAGCATCCTGCAGCGTATGCGCGAGTTGGCGGTTCAGGCCTCCAATGACACTTCCACTCCGGAAGACAAAACCAAGATTCAGGATGAAATGAACCAACTGCGGCAAGAGATTGACCGTATTGCCAACACCACCCAATTCAATACCAAGACGTTGTTAAACGGCTCCCTGTCCAAGACGGTTACCGATACCGGCGCCCAGGCCGCCAACTTTGTGGACAGCGGATATTCCACCACCGGTTCTACCGGAGCGGGCGTATACACTCTGACCGTAACCACCGCCGGCACCCAGGGGGCGGTAAACGCGACTGCGGTTGCGGATACCTTCCATGCAAGCGCCGCGGCAGATGCCACAACAGCGATTGGGATTTCGGGAACCCTTACCATCAATAACTCGGATATCAGCATTGCTGCCACCGACACCATGAATGACGTGGTCGCCAAGATTAATAACCTGAGTGCGAAAACCGGCGTCGTAGCATCAACCGCTGCCGGCACGGATACAGCCAGTGCGGCGGCCCAATACCTAAAATTAAATACCGTTCAATATGGTTCCGATCAGACCGTGCAGGTTTCCGGTACCTCGGCCAACTTGCTGGCTCTGGGCGTGACCTTGAATGGTGATACCAGTACCGTCATAAGCAAGGCGGGTACCGACGCGGTTGCCACCCTTGCCCAAGGCGCCACCAATTATACCCAGATCAGCGCCGCCGGCAATAAAATCACCTTCGATAACGGTCTGACCGTTCAGGGCCTGGACGGAACGGTTGGCAACGGCAATACCACCACCGTAGTGGTTGGGGGCGAGAGCACCTTAAACCTGCAGATCGGGGCCAATGAAGATCAGTCCCTGAATATCTCCATTAACAAAATGGACGCCGCCGCTTTGAAGGTTAGCGGCTCCAGTACCACCACCGCCCTCAATGTGACCAGCTATGAAACGGCCAAAGCGGCTATAACTGTAATCGATGCGGCCATCAGTACGGTATCAACGGAAAGAGCCAGTCTCGGTGCTTACCAGAACCGTCTGGAGCACACCATCAACAACCTGGGAACATCATCTGAAAACCTGTCTGCCGCCGAATCCCGTGTACGCGACGTAGACATGGCCAAGGAAATGATGGAGTTCACCAAAACCAATATCCTGTCCCAGGCTGCCACCGCCATGCTGGCCCAGGCCAACCAGCAGCCGCAGCAGGTTCTCAAACTCTTGCAGTAATCCCTCAGTATTACCGGGGGACTCCGAGCTATCGGAGTCCCTTTTTGATATCTACTCCCAACCAAAGAATGAACAGGAGGAACTTATGGATAAGCCTGTAAAACTGGCCGTGGCCCTGAAATATGAAGACGATGGGAACGGAACCCCGGTCGTAATCGCCAGCGGTCGGGGCGAAATTGCTGAAAAAATACTCCAAGCAGCCTTGCAGGAGCAGGTGCCGGTGCACCAGGATGCCTCTCTGGCCCAGCTGTTGGCTCAATTGGAGATGGGTACGGAAATACCGCCGGAATTATATCAAGCCGTAGCCCAGGTTATCGCTTTTGTTTGGCGCATGGACCAAAAATACGCATAGGAAACCGGGAGCTGCCATGAAAACCAACAGCATTAATATTACCAGTAAAATAAGCCCCGCCCTCCAGCAGAAACTATCACTTAAACCAGGTCAGATAGTAAAAGCCCAGGTGGTGAAATTCGAAGGAAAACAGGTATTGCTGCAGCTGGGCTCTAACATCCTCAAAGCCCAGGCCAAGGTACCGTTGAAAACCGGGGACAGGCTGCAATTGCAGGTGGAGACGGTCCGTGACCAGGCCATCGAACTAAAAATAATAAAAGATTCAGTCCGGCTGAAACCGGAAGACACAGCCCTGACCAAGCTGGGATTGAAGCCCCAGGACGAATTATACCCGGTTTTGCGCCAATTGGTTAAATTTAATTTACCGGTCAGTCAGGCGGCGGTATTGGAATTATACCATCTGATGAGGGAATATCAGGCCAATGAGGAATTGGTCCGGCTGGCGGCATGGCTGAAAACTATCGGAGTCAAGGCAGAATCCGCAAACGATTTTCAAGCTTTGCAGGAATTGCAAAAGTTTCTCAAGCATGAATTGCCCGCCGACCAGGATAAGCGCTTTTTTAACTTTCTGAACGATAAGGAAAGTATAATTTATGGCGGATACAATATTTTTGGCTGGCCGGTGGCGGGGCAGCATATTTTTTTACTGACACCGGGATCAAAACGGGAACGGCTGCAGCCGGAAAACTGCAGACTGCTGCTGCAGCTGAATTCACGCAGCTTTGAAGAACTATGGGTCAAAATAGAAATGAACCGGAATACTATGAAAGCCGGGATTATATGCAGCCAAAATAAATATAAGACTATTCTGTCCGGGGAAGTAAAGGCGTTGGGCGAGGCCTTGCGTTATGCGGGCTATAATATCGACGCTGTAGAGGTCGAGGTAAATCCCGGCAAGCTTACCATAGTTGATTTTATCCCGCAGCAAACCCCCAACCTATTCGAGGTCAATTATCAGATCTGATTTCCTCATCCATAAAAAACAACAAAGCCCGGGCCATTAAATCTTTTTCGTTGTATCCAGGGTTCTGGGCACAAAACGCCTTCCATTTTTGCCAAATCTGATTTGAAATACGGATAGTCTTCCTGACTTCTTCACCGTCCTGAGGAAGGGGCAGGTTTAATCTGTCATCTTGAGGATTATCCGACTGGGGAAGATTGTATTTCCACCATTTAAGCATGGCCAGGATACTGTCCGACTGCTCTAATAATTCCAGCAACTTGTCATTCATCGTGATATGGTCTGTATTTTCGACAGAATTGGGAGCAGGAGGGGTGAACTTATCCTCAAGTACATGATTTCTGGGCGTTTTTTCATTGACCCGGTAACCGGCCTTCTTAAATTGATTCAACAAGGCCTCACGGGATTTTACCAGTTCATGGGTATCCAGGGTTGCATCATAAATATCTTTAAAACTAACGCCTTGACGCAAATTGTCATTTATAAAACCAACCTTATCCATGTTATCCATATTTTTAAAATTATTTTTCGGCATGGTACCCTCCCCAGTATATTTCTTAGACTTAGAATACTATTAACTAAACTTTATCGCCAGAATATTCTAAAATTAATTAAAAAAAAATTGGATAATTTGAAAAAATAACTATCATTTTGGAATAATATGTTATATTATAGATTCCAGTTGGACATTAAATTTTCCGGAATTTTTTCGTACGTAATGATTTACAAAAATTTAATATAGTGACCTTGAAAGGCAAACTCTTCGAAAGTTGAGGGCGCAAAGCCAAAGGATCTAAGTCGTTTCGGCGATATGAAAGCCTGGTTGCTAGAGATCACGCCTTATTGTTAAGAACTTCCGTATGGTGTGATTAATATCTTCATAGGAGGTTTTTTATTTTGGATTTTAATATGGATTATACCTTCCAGCTACTGGAGAAATCTTTGAATGGTTCCGTGGTCAGGCAGAATACGATTGCCCACAATATGAGCAACATTAACACGCCTGGCTTTAAACAATTTTTGATCGATTTTGAAGACCAGCTGGCCGGTTCCCAATTCGGCCCGCTGCCGCTGAAGCTTACCAAAACCAAACATATCGGTAATGAAGCCAACACCAGCGAATTTAAGGTGGAAAGAGATACTTCACCCTCACTGCGGGCTGATGGCAATAATGTCAACCTGGAAGAACAGATGACCGCCATGGTAAAAAATGACGTTTACTTCAATGCCGCCTTAAATCAGGTCAACAAGAAAATCGCCATGAAAAAATATGTTATTTCAGACGGGGAGGGATAAGCCATGACCTTATTGTCAACCATGGACATAAGCACCAGCGGATTAAGCTGCGAGCGCAAACGGATGGAACTTATAGCTCAGAATATCGCCAATATTGAAACAACCGAAACCAACGGTGAAGGTCCCTATAGGCGTAAAGTGGCAGTTTTCCAAGAGGTGCTCCAGCAGCAGCTCCGGAGCGGTAAAAGCGATTTCACCGGCCAGGGGGTTAGAATATCCGAAATTGTTGAGGATAGATCAGATCCCCTGATGGTATACGACCCCCAGCATCCTGACGCCAATGCAGAAGGCTTTGTGGCCAAACCCAACCTTAACCTGGCCGACGAAATTGTCGATTCCATTTCGGCTGCGCGGGCCTATGCTGCTGACGTAACGGTATTAAATACAACTAAATCGCTGGCTATGAAAGCATTAACGATCGGACGAGGGTAAAATTTTGACTGCAAAGGTGTGATGATATGAATATTGCTTCATTAAGTAACAGCCCGCTTTACTTTGCCAGCACGCAAGCCGGCGGCCAGGTGGAGACTGGCCGCAGTTCAAGGACTGAGGGCAAGCTAAGCTTCGGCGACATGCTTAATCAAAAAATTGAAGAAGCGAATTCTCTTCAAAAACAAGCCGACCAATTAACCGATAGTTTTTTGCAGGGGGAACCAGTTGAGATCCATGAGATGCTTATTGCGATGGAGAAAGCCGACCTGGCCTTGCGGGAGATGACGGAAATCAGAAATAAATTGGTTGAGGCCTATCAAAACGTTGAGAGAATGCAGATTTAATTATTAAAGTGGTGAAAACATGGCCTTATTGAACCGGTTAAAAGACCATTGGCAAGGTCTTTCTTCTACAAAAAAATCAATATATATAGTTGCGGTTGTTTGTCTCCTGTTGTCATCATTTTTCTTTTATCGTTGGGCAACGAGGGTTGAATACGCACCTCTTTTCAGCAATATCCAAAACGATGCTGCCGGCAAGATTGTAGAAGAACTGAAAGCCATGAATGTTCCCTATGTTTTGGAAGACGGGGGCAAAACCATATCAGTTCCGGTTGATCAGGTATATGAACTAAGATTGAACCTGGCCAGTAAAGGCATTATTTCCGAGGGCGGAATCGGATTTGAATTGTTTAATACGAGCGATATAAGCGCTACCGACTTTGAAAGAAATGTCAATTATCAGCGGGCGCTGCAGGAAGAACTGCGCCGGACCATTGATCAGCTGGATGCCGTGAAAGAATGCCGGGTTCACCTGGTTCTACCGGAAAAGAGCGCTTTTATTGAAAATGACCGTAAAGCTCAGGCCTCAATAGTTTTGGAATTAAAGCCCATGGCCAAACTGGAACCTGAACAGATCAAAGGCATTGCCGCCCTGCTGGTAGGGGCGGTTCAGAATTTAAACCTGGAAGATGTCAAAATAATTGATACGGCCGGGCATGTTCTCAGTGATCAAATTAATGAATCCGGCAGTTCAGCCGTTCAGATGAACCAAATGGAACTGAAAAGGGATTTTGAGAAAGACCTTGAAACCCGGGTGCAGCAGATGCTGGACAGCATATACGGCCCCAATAAAGCCGTGACCATGATCACTGCCAATCTGGATTTCAATCAGAAGGAAGTCAACCGGATTATTTGGGGTGATCAAGGCGTAGTAACCAGTGAACAGTTGAGTGAGACCAGAAGCGGTAATGCCGGCAGTTCGGGTATAGTGGGGGATACCAACCGGGATCCGGACGCGCCGGAGGTTGCAACCAATGACAATGGCGTTACTGACATGACGTCAACTAAAAATTATGAAATAAACAAAACGGAAGAAAAAGAAATCTATGCACCCGGACGGGTTATATCCATATCTACTGCTGTAGCTATAAATGGCGATCTGCCTGCCGATGCGGAGATGCGCATCCGGGATATTATATCCGCCGCCATAGGCTTTGACAGTAACCGGGGAGACATAATCAATGTCTTAAGCACCGAGTTTGATCAGACCAGTCTGGAGCAAGAACAGGCTGAAATGGCCCAAGCCGAAGCCGATGCAGCCAAACAAGCCCAAATCGAAAAATTGGTGACCTGGGGATTAAAGGGTTTGGGAATAATCCTGTTATTTATCCTGGCTTTAACCTTGATCAGGACCGTACGTTCGCATTTGGAAGAGCCGGATGAACTTTTGCAGGAGCCAGTCTCAATTAAAAAAGTCGAGGAACAATTGGAGCAGATGGAAAGACCAGAGACTTTTGCCACTGAAGATGAAGAAATCAAGAAGATAATGAAGGAATCACCCGAGGTGGCGGCGCAGATTATTAATAATTGGCTAGATGAAACAGGGAGTGGGGTAAGTGGCTAGAGAACGAACTTTAACGGGCCTCCAAAAGGCAGCCATATTACTGATTGCGGTTGGCCCCGAGCGGGCGTCGGCAGTTTTAAAACATTTTCATTACGACAAAATTGAACTGATTAGCTCCGAAATTGCCAATACGCTGGCAATTAATCCCCAGAATATAACCAGCGTTTATAAAGAATTTCTGACCCTCAGCAACTTTCATGCGGCTGTCTCCACCGGAGGCTTGCAATATGCCAAGACTATGCTGGAAAAGGCTCTGGGCACCCAAAAATCTGAAGAGATTATCAGAGCCCTGACCAGCCATAATAAGCCGTTTCATTCCATTCGTAAAGTAGAACCCAAACAGATCGTTAATTTTATCAATAATGAACACCCCCAGACCATCGCTTTAATTTTATCCAATCTTGATCCGGAGCAGGCCGCTGGTATTTTGAACCTGCTGCCCCAAGATATGCAGAGTGATATTGCCTGGAGGATAGCGACCATGGAAAGAACCCTGCCTGAAATAATTGAGGAGGTGGAGTCGGTCCTTGAGTCCAGATTATCCAGTATTACCAGCAAGGACTTTAGCAGTGCAGGGGGAACCAGGGATCTGGTCAACATTTTGAATAACGTGGATCGAGGTACGGAAAAAGCAATTATTGAGGCCATGGAGCAAGAAGATCCCGAGTTGGCTGAAGAAATAAGAAAGATGTTGTTTATGTTTGAGGATATCGTTACCTTGGATGATCACTCCATCCGCCGGATTATGCGTGAAATTGACTTTAAAGACCTGGCTCTGGCCCTTAAAGGCGCGAATGAAGAAGTCAGCGACAAGATATTTAGAAATATATCCCAGCGAGCGGGAGAAATGCTGCAGGAAGACATTGAATTGTTGGGTTCAGTAAGAGTACGTGATGTTGAAGAGAAGCAGCAAAAGATTGTACAGGTTATCAGAAGGCTGGATGAAGCTGGAGAGATAGTAATCACACGGGGTGGTGCGCAAAATGCTATTATCGTCTAGGGTAATCAAGCAAGTCGATGGCGAAATGGAAAAATGGCCCATACAGGCCAGGATCAATCTGGTTCAGCCTAAAGACGAAGAGAAAGAAGAAAATAATATATCCTTGGATGATATAAACAAGGAAGCCGAACTTATATTAGAGAGCGCCCGTAATGAGGCCGAGAAGCTGTTGACTGCCGCCGGCGAGCGAATCCGGCAAATAGAGCAGGAGGCCTATCAAAAAGGGTTTAAAAAGGGTGAAGATGAAGCCCGGCAGGCTCACCAGCAAACCGAGGAAGCCTACCGTGAATCAGCCTCGCAGGTGCTGCAAGAGGTGAATGCGCTGCGGCAGAAGTTATACCAATCTACGGAGGTGGAAATTCTGGCTTTGTCTATTGACATAGCGGAGAAACTGGTTTGCCGCCAGCTCGAACTTAAACCGGAAACCATTGTCGACATTGCGCGGGCCGCCTGCATCCAAGCCAAGGAATGTGAAATGGTTATAATATATGCTGCTCCGGATCAGGTTGAAATGCTCAGAGCCAGGCATGAGGAATTCAGCACCCAATTATACCGGAATAAAAGACTTGAATTTATTGCCGATCCTGCCATAAAAACCGGCGGGTGCCGCATAGAGACCGAACAGGGTTACATAGATGCAACGATTGAAACCATGTTAAAGCAACTTAATACCATTATTAGGGATGAATCTTAATGAACAGCATAAAATTGGACATCTATCGCGATAGGTTACAGCAGGCAACTCTATTTGGATACATAGGCAAAGTAACCCGGGTAATCGGGTTAATAATGGAGGTAAAGGGCATCTACGCCTCCATAGGCGATATTTGTTCAATCGAGGTTTCCGGACGATCAAACCAACTTCCGGCAGAGGTGGTTGGCTTCAAAGATGATTCATCCATGCTCATGGCGTTGGGTGAATTGAAGGGGATTTCTCCGGGCTGCAGAGTGTTTGCTTTAGGCAAAGCCTTTAAAATTGCGGTGGGCGAAGACCTATTAGGCAAGGTGGTCAATGGGCTGGGAGAATGCATGGGAGAAGATTCTCCCCCCTTGACTGAGGGCAGTTACTCGGTTCAAAATGTACCACCGGACCCTATACGCCGGAAAGCCATCACCGATATACTGGCCACCGGGGTAAGAGCGATTGACGCCCTGTTGACCTGCGGCGTTGGCCAAAGGTTGGGTATATTCGCCGGCAGCGGCGTAGGTAAGAGTACTCTGTTAGGCATGATCGCCCGCAATAGTTCCGCCGATGTCAATGTAATCGGTTTAATTGGCGAGCGGGGCCGGGAGGTTAATGAGTTCATTGAAAGGGACCTGGGGCCTGACGGATTGGCACGGTCCGTGGTGGTAGTGGCTACATCCGATCAGCCCGCTTTGATAAGAGTAAAGGCCGCACTGGTGGCAACCTCCATCGCCGAGTATTTTAGAGATAAAGGTAAAAATGTTCTTTTGATGATGGATTCGATTACCCGTTTTGCCATGGCCCAGCGAGAAATCGGGCTGGCGGTAGGTGAGCCGCCTACCAGCAAAGGTTATACCCCTTCGGTGTTTGCCCTCCTGCCTAAATTGCTGGAGCGGGCAGGCAATTTGGATAGCGGATCTATAACCGGCTTATATACAATTCTGGTCGAAGGCGATGATATGAACGAGCCTATTGCCGATGCGGCCCGCGGCATATTGGACGGGCATATAGTTCTTTCTAGAAAGATTGCTACCCAGAACCATTTTCCCGCCATAGACATTCTGGAGAGCATCAGCCGCTTAATGCCGAGTATTGCCAGTAAGCAGCAGCAAAAGCTGGCTGCGGTTATGAGAAGCCACATGGCCGTATATAGCCAAAATCAGGACATGATTAATATTGGCGCGTATGTCAGCGGATCAAATCCTGAGATCGATGCCGCTATTGCCATCAATCCTGCTATTGTCAGGTTTCTGCAGCAGGATATAAACGAGACCTATGCATTTGAGGATACCTTACGGACTCTGGCAGATGTAGTTGGAAATGAGGTATAGCATTTGAGCAAATTCACATTTCAGTTGGAAAGTGCCCTTAGATACCGGCAGAATATCGAAGAACAAGAGGCTGCCCGGCTGGCTCAGGCCCGGCAGAAAGTTCTGGCCGAGGAAAATACGGCCTTCAAATTAAAACAGGAAAAACAATCTCATTTGCGTACTTATAATCCCCCTAGGGTCAGTTTGACTGCAATGCAGCAGCAGGAAGCCTATGTCTCCTGGCTGGACCGGCGGATTAAAGAACAACAGCAAAAGGTAGAGCTGGCCCGCCAAAACTTTGGAGTCCAGCGGCATCGCGTGGTTGAGGCTGCGACCAAAAGAAAGAGTTTGGAGACCCTGAAGGAAAGATCCTGGAAGGAATATAAAGCGGTGATTGCCAAATCCGAGCAAATCATTTTGGATGATATAGGAATATCTGCCTATTGTCATAAATCCAGAAATTAATATTACAGTGGAGGAGGTGAGATATGCAAAAGTCAGCGATAGTCAAAGGCTCAGCTCAGACTGCCCCGTCAAGCCGTACCGGCGGGAAAGGCAAAGCTGCCGGCAATATTTTCAAGACTGCCAAGCCTAAAACGCAGTTCACGGAAATACTCGGGCAGCTGGCCTCAAGCATGCAGCCCATGCAGCCGGTCAATGCCGGCCTGATAAAACCGTCTGGAAATGCAGCGGCTGATACTACTGGGTTAAACCGGGTAAAAGCATCCCCGGCCCACGCAGATGGTGTTGCCCTCAAGGGAAAAATGTCTGGAGCTGCCGCCGGCCAAATTGAATCAGGCTCAACCCGGATAACCCATCAGCCCGCGCAGCATGCGGAAAAAGCCAATGCGGCTGAAACTGCCGGAGCAGGAGCTACGCAGGCATTTACCCATCAGTTGGCCAACTCTAACCATCTGCCGCCGGCCCGGGAGAAAACCAGCGGAACCGGTAAGTCGGATCGACTGAGTACTACTGCCAGGGGATCAGGGGAGATGAGGCCAGCCGTTCTTCCCGCCGAGGTCAGCCAGTCTTCCAATTCCGGGGAGATAAAGGTTGCGGATCTAATGTCCCGGAGCAGGGTGAAATCACCCGCCCACGGAAGCGACCGGGCGGTCGGCCCCAAATCGGATCTGGCGCTTGAGGGATTTTCGTCAGGAAAATCCGGTACTTCCAGTTCTTCCGGTTCTGAGGAGATAAAGGCGGCGGATTCAATGGCCTCCAGCAGGGTGAAATCACCCGCCCACGGAAGCGACCGGGCGGTCGGCCCCAAACCGGATCTGGCAACCGAGGCGTTTTCAGCGGAGAAATCCGGCCGTTCCGATTCCCTTGCCGTAAAACCTGGAGAAACCACCCGCAGCCCCAGCCTCGAAAGCGGATCTGAGGCGACGGGAAAACAAACCCCGGTCAATAAAGTGGAAATTTCCCTGAATGCCGGTGGAAACGGCCTGGTAAAAACTGAGGCGGCGGCCGAACCCAACGTCATGAATGCGGGCAAAACCATGTTGAGTCAGAGTCAAACCGATTACCTGGTAAGCAAAATGATTCAGCAGATAAATGTGGCCCCGTCCAGTCTGGAGGTTAGTCTTAAACCGGAATATTTAGGCAAGGTCAGTATTTTGATCCATGCTTTGGAAGGTGCGGTGGCGGTAAATGTAATTGCTCATAATGCCGAAGCCGCAAATTTGCTTAATTCCAATCTGCACCATATCAGAAATAATCTGGAGCAGCAGGGTATTAATGTCCAGCAGATGGAGGTCAATTTAGCTTTTCAGGAGAAACAAGACCACCATCAAGGCGGCGGTTATAAGGGTGAACGCAGGATAGTTCAGGAAACCGCGAGTCTTGATACAGGAATGGATTATGGCAGTATACCATACCCGGAGCAGGGTTCCACATCATCATATCAACTAAACTTATTAGCATAAGGGGGGAGTTTAATGGCTTCCGTTACAGGTGTACAGAATACTGCTGCTGCAGCGGCATCGACGGTTTCGACCGGCGACATTACGCAGCAATTGGACAAATACGATTTTTTAAGAATTCTGGCGGCCGAATTGCAGTACCAAGACCCGACCGATCCCATGGATAACAAGGATTTTATCGCTCAGCTGGCTTCCTTCAGCTCTCTGGAGCAGATGCAGAATATGAGTTCATCCTTTGAGTCCCTGAGCGAAAACCTGCAAAGCTATATGTATGTTCAGGCCAGTCTGAGCCAATCAATGGTAGTGAGCCAGGCCGCAGCCTTGATCGGCAAGAGTATAGCCGCCGAGGTGGAGGGCCGGGAGATTACCGGTACGGTTGAATCAATTTATATTGAGAATTCCATACCCTATGCCATGGTTGCCGGGGAATCGGTTCCGCTAAGCGCCATAACCAACATAGGTTTGGCGGAAGCCCCCAATGAGGCTGAGGAAGTGATTTGACCTTGACCAAGATAAATCAGTATTATCCACTTTTACCGGAACCTCCGGTTAGCCGGAACCAAATTAATGTCCCCAAAACCGAAACCGGACCGTCCTTTAAAGAACTATTACACCGGCAACTGCCGGCCGAGGGAATCAAATTCAGCAGCCATTGTTTGAAAAGGCTGGAGCAAAACCGTATTCAGGTTTCGGCCGAGCAATTGGACAAGCTGAATAGTGCGGTGGATAAAGCCGAAAGCAAGGGTTCCCGGGAGTCTTGCATCGTGCTGGATGATATGGCTTTTATAGTGAGCATTAACAATCGGACTGTAATAACCGTGGTTGACGGTCCCAGGATGAAGGACAATGTCTTTACCAATATTGACAGTGCAGTGATTGTATAGGCCGGACCTCGCTGAGGAAGCCTTGCAGTCTGTTCCCGGACCACAGAATTGTAAATCAATTTTATTAATTAGGGAGGTCGAAAAATTATGATGAGAGCTCTTTACTCTGGAGTATCGGGGTTGCAGACCCATCAGATCAAGATGGACGTAGTAGCCAACAATATCGCCAATGTTAACACGACTGGTTTTAAAAAGGGCCAGGTTACCTTTCAGGACATGTTAAGCCAGACTTTGTCAGGCGGACAAGCCGGCGTGGCCGCTGATGACGTAGGCGGCATAAATCCTCAGCAAATCGGCATGGGGGTTATGGTGGGGGCGATAACCAATATTCATACCCAGGGCGCCCCCACTACCACCGGCAAAGCTACCGACCTGATGATTCAGGGAGAGGGATATTTTATCTTGCAAGACGCCACCGACGTTGCTAATAGCACTTACCATTATAGCCGGGCGGGGGCGTTCATGGTGGACAATGACGGCAGTCTGGTGAACTCCGCCAATGGCATGCTGGTCTGCGACGATGCTGGGACTCCGATTACTATTCCCGGCAGCAGTCCCAGCATCAGTCCGGATGGAACCATTTCCTATATCGATGCCAGCGGCGCCCCGGTTACTCTCACTGAGAAAATAGGTATTGCAACCTTTCCCAATGCCCAGGGACTGACCAAGGCGGGTGAAAATATGTACACTGAAAGCCCAGCCTCGGGAGCGGCGGACCATACCGCCCCGAGCACCGATACAACCGGATCATTGATATCGGGGGCACTGGAAATGTCAAATGTGGATTTGGCTCAGGAATTCGTAGATATGATAATCACGGAGAGAGGATATCAGGCCAATTCCAGAACGATCCGGACAGCTGATGAAATGCTGCAGGAATTGATTAATCTTAAACGATAAAATCGAGCCGGAATACGGATGGAACTAGCTGCCGGTAAGGCAGTTGCTGCCCCGGGCGGGTAGTTCTTCCGTAGTTGCCGGACAGAATTGCAGTAAAGAGGGTGCAGATTAAACGTGGCTGATGAACAACAACCTGGAAAGAACGACAGCAAAATTAAATGGATAGCGTTGATGGTATCAATGCTGTGCATTGCTGCTTCGGTATTTGTTTATTTTACTTTTATGGCCCAGCAATCGGCGGCAGTATCCCCGAAGAATATGAAGAGTGCCACCTTGCCAAGCATGACTGTAAATTTAGCAGATATCGGCGGCAACCGGTATCTAAAAACGACTATAACTTTGGAATATTCTGACGAGAAGCTCACCGAGGAACTGGGGGCCTCCATGTACAAAGTCAAGGACGCGGTTTTAAAGGTACTGCGCAGTACCCAGGCCAAAACCTTTGAGGACCCCCAGCAGCTAGAAGCGCTTAAACAAACATTGCTGGATGAAATAAATTCGCGCTTACAGACGGGGAAGGTAACGGGATTGTATTTTGAAGAACTACTGGTTCAGTAAGGGATGAGGTTATGAGTTTTCAAAATTTCACGGAAGAACAAATTGAATCCCTGCTCAATTTGGGGGACGACCAAAGCAGCGGTCCCAAGGTTAAAAAGGCCCAATTTACCCGTTTTACGCCACCAAAGGTGGAGGAGACTCGTGAAAATATCAATTTCTTAAATGACGTAGAGCTTGAGTTCAAGGTTGAACTGGGGACCGCTTCTATCAGCCTCAGAGAAGTTCTGAATTTACACGAAGAACAGGTGCTGCCGCTAAACCGAATAGCGGGCGACACCGTGGATGTAAAGATCAACAACGTATGGCTGGCGCATGGAGAAGTATTGGTATTAAACGAAGTGTTGGGGATTAGAATAAGTTCTTTCAGCAGGGACGAGGAAATCTGGAGCAGGGGAGCCAAGTAATTTGGAATGGAGTTTATGGGAAGCAATCATACGCATTATTGTTTGTCTGCCGCTGGTTTTATTGCTGGCCTATATATTGATCAAATATGGAGTGGCTAAAAACTATGCCCATAACCGGGGAAATTTAAGGCTGTTGGAGCAGGTGGTCTTACAGCCTAAAGGCACCCTCAATATTGTTAAAGCCGGAGATGAATATTTGCTGATCAGTGCAACTGAACATGAAATCAATGTGATAAAACCCCTTGAAAATTACCAGGAAGCAGAACCCCAGGAGTTACAGCTCAATCTGAATGATACCTTAAACAGAATTTTTCAAGGGAAGTGGCGGCAATGAATAAGAAAATGGGTTATATATTGGGCATACCCCTGCTGGTGGGTTTGTTTGTATGCCTGATCAAGGTTCAGTCGGTTGCGGCCGCTCCCATTCCCAATATTGATTTGCAGGTTAGAAATACCGACAATCCTCAGGAAGTCGTCGATACGATAAAGCTGCTTACAATTCTGACGGTTTTGAGCCTGGCGCCGGCAATCCTGATAATGATGACCTCATTTACCCGGATCGTAATCGTTTTGGCCTTTGTACGCAATGCCCTGGGAACTCAACAGATTCCGCCTAATCAAGTGTTGATTGGCTTGGCCCTGTTCCTGACCTTTTTTACCATGGCACCCGTTTACCAGGATATCAACACCCAGGCGGTTGACCCCTATATGGCAGGAGAAATAGGCCAGACCGAAGCGCTTGACCGGGCCTCCGCTCCGCTCAAAAGTTTTATGCTAAAACAGACCCGGGAAAAGGATCTGGCCCTTTTTATAAGTATGTCCAAGACCGAGCCGCCGGCCAGCAATGAGGAGGTATCAATGAGCACCCTCATTCCTGCCTTCACTATTAGTGAACTGAAAACGGCATTTCAGATGGGTTTTTATATTTTCCTGCCCTTTTTGGTTATTGATATTGTAGTCGCCAGCACCCTTATGTCCATGGGTATGTTTATGGTCTCGCCGGTCATGATTGCGCTGCCGTTTAAGGTGCTGCTCTTTGTTATGACCGATGGCTGGTATCTGGTAGTCAAATCATTAATGGAAAGTATACGCTGATACGGGAGTCAACCGTAGTGTTAATTTTAATTTTGGGATGTGTTTTAATTGTCGCCTGAAATGGTTATCAGCCTGGCCCGCCAAACGATATGGACGTCATTGCTGTTGGCCGCACCTCCCCTGCTCATAGGGCTGGCGGTAGGGCTGGTCATTAGTATCTTCCAGGCTGTAACCCAGATTCAGGAACAAACCTTAACCTTTGTTCCTAAATTAATTGCCATATTAGTATCTTTGCTTATTTTTGGTCCCTGGATGATTAATGTTATAACCGGGTTTGCCGTTAATATCCTGGGTAATTTAAGTGCCGTGATTAAGTAAGGGGGAATAAGCGTGCCGGGATGGGAGAGCTTGCCGTGGGGTTTCCTGGTTTTAGCCCGAATAGCGTCATTCATGTCACTGGCCCCATTTTTTTCAATCAAGCATACCCCTAACCTGCTCAAGGTGGGGCTGGCTGTTTTCGTAACCCTGCTCCTGCTGCCCACCCTGCCAACCATGGCTGATATTCCCATGGATCTGATAAGTTATGCCATTTTGATAATCAAAGAAGTAGTAGTAGGCTTGATTCTGGGTTACACGGCCGTCCTGACCTTTACCGCCATTAGGATTGGCGGGGAGTTGATTGACAGCCAAATGGGTTTTGCCATGGCAGCAATTGTTGACCCGCAAAACAATACCAGTATCACCTTGGTCGCGGAATTCATGTATATGCTGCAGATATTACTGTTTTTAGCGGTTGACGGGCATCATCGCCTGTTAATGGCCATATCCTACAGCTATACCTTGATTCCGGTAGCAGGTGCGGTTTTTAAAACGACTTTTGTAACTGCCGTGCTCCAAATGTTCATTGAAATGTTTTCCCTGGGAATCAGAATGGCGGCGCCATTTATTGTGGCATTTCTGGTCTGCGACATCGCTCTGGGGATAATGGCCCGAACCGTGCCGCAGTTAAATGTTTTTCTACTCAGTTTTCCTCTAAAAACCGGTTTGGGAATGCTGACCATAATCGCAGTGCTTCCGGTAATGACCGCACTGGTAAATATCGTAATAAACCTGATGGAAAAAGATCTGATTCTTATTATGGATATGATTAAATAATGGATGCTTGCAACCTCTGTCTACTTATCAGTCTGTTAATTCTGACCGCTGCCGGGCCAGGGTTAAAGCAGGGACAGCTGCAATTTAGTATAAGCCCGGCAGGATTGGCGGGTGAAAAGCTCTTTCCCCCCTGGATGTTTTTGGCTGCTACGGAAGAGAAGACAGAAGCTGCGACCCCTCACCGCAGGCAAGAGGCCAGGAAAAAAGGACAGGTGGCCAAAAGTGCGGATCTAAACGCGGCCCTGGTAGTAATGGCGATTATTGCGGTTATTTATATAACCCGGGGCTATATGGGACTGAGTATCCTTGGTTATGTGCAGAACATCATGGTGAGGGAAATGACTTCAGCCCTGGATGCCAGCCAATTTATCAGGGTGTACAAATATACTTTGTATGCGTGTTTCAAAATAATGGCCCCCATATTGGCGATGGGAGTATTTATAGGTTTGTTGGCGAATTTTCTCCAGGTGGGCTGGGTGATGTCCAGCGAGGCCATAACCCCCAAGTTAAGTCATATAAATCCCCTGGAGGGATTAAAGCGGATATTATCCAAAAGAGCTTTGTTTGATTTTATGAAAACCCTGCTCAAATTGACAGTCATAACGCTGGTTATATACGACCAGGTCAAGGCTGAATATTCGAGTCTGTTGGTATTGCCCAATATGAGTACCGGGGCTATGATAAGCTATCTAGTCAAAGTCACTTTTAAAGTCTGCATAGTTGCAGGTATGGTTTATCTGGTAATCGCCGTACTTGATTTTATTTTTCAAAGATGGCAGTTTGCTCAGAATTTGAAAATGTCAAAATATGAAGTCAAAACTGAAATGAAACAGACTGAAGGAGATCCTTTTATTAAATCCAGGATGAGAGAAAAGCAGCGGATGTTTGCCATGCGGCGCATGATCCAAAGCGTTCCTGAAGCTACGGTAGTTATAACCAATCCTACTCACCTGGCAGTGGCTTTGAAATACGACGAGAATACTATGCAGGCTCCGCAAATCATAGCCAAAGGCGCAGGCTTTATCGCTGAAAAGATTAAGGAAAAGGCGGCTGAACACAATATCCCCGTGGTGGAAGACAAGCCCCTGGCCCGTTCCTTGTATAACGGATCCGATATTGGCGACTATGTGCCGGTGGAGTTATACAGGGCTGTAGCCGGGATCTTGGCCGCAATCTATATGCAGAGAAGAAACAGAGGAGCAGGGAATGGTCCAATACAGTAACAATATTCTGAAGAACTTTAAGTTGAGGGGCAATAGCGATATTATCGTGGCCGCTGCAATTGTGGCTATTGTAGGGATTATTATTATCCCCATGCCGACACCGGTTTTGGATGTATTATTGGCTTGCAGCCTCGCCAGCGGTTTGATCATGCTGCTGATGTCATTATTTATAACCGAACCGCTGCAGATGTCGATATTCCCTACCCTTTTACTGGTGGTTACCCTTTTCCGGCTGTCCCTAGATATATCCGCCACCCGTTGTATATTAAACAATGCGGATGCCGGCGAGATCATTGATTCCTTCGGGAAATTCGTAGTCGGCGGCAATTATGTAGTAGGAGCGGTAATATTTCTGATCATAACCCTGGTCCAATTTGTGGTTATAACCAATGGGGCGGGAAGAACCGCCGAGGTGGCCGCCCGGTTTGCCCTCGATGCCATGCCCGGCAAACAAATGAGCATTGATGCCGATCTGAGTGCCGGAATGATTACCGAGCAGGAGGCCAAAGAAAGACGCTTAAAACTGCAGAGAGAAGCAAGTTTTTTTGGTTCCATGGATGGCGCCAGCAAATTTGTCAAGGGAGATGCTATTGCCGGCATTGGTATAGCTCTGATAAACATTATCGGCGGGATAATAATCGGCACCTGGCAAAAAGGGATGCCGGCCGTCGAGGCTATGCAGATTTACACCTTGCTGACCATAGGGGAGGGCCTGGTAGCGCAGATACCTGCCTTGCTGGCTTCAACGGCCACCGGCATCATAGTTACCCGAGCGGAAACCGGGCATAGCTTTGGTCTTGACCTCAGCGGCCAAATCGGCAAGTTCCCCCGGGCCATAGGACTGGCTTCGGGCATCTTGCTGGTTTTGGCCATTATACCGGGATTGCCCTTTCTGCCTTTTATAATTTTGTCAGGCGGTATGGCTTATATCGCTTATACCCTCAATAAAGAAGAAGTACAAAACGAGCAGATTAAAGCCTCCCAGGAGAGTACACGGCCTGCCAGCCGGGAACCTGAAAATATATTGAATCTGTTCCGGGTCGACCCCCTGGAGATTGAGATCGGCTACAACCTGATCTCCCTGATCGACGAAAACAACGGCGGAGATTTGCTGAACCGCCTGGCGGCGGTAAGAAAACAATGCGCTTTGGAAATGGGCATATATGTTCGTCCGATCCGCATACGCGACAATCTGCAGCTGAATCCCAATGTATACCGCTTTAAAATCAGGGGGGTGGATATTACCGGAGGAGAACTGATGCCCAATTATTATCTGGCGATGAACCCCGATGACAATGAGGCGGAAATAGATGGCTTGAAAACGGTTGAACCCACCTTCGGGCTTCCCGCCTGGTGGATCAGAGAAGAAAACAAAGAAATGGCTGAGATGGAGAGCTTTACCGTGGTTGACGCCTCTACCGTACTGATTACTCATTTAACCGAATTCATTAAATCCTATGCGCATGAAATCCTGTCCCGGCAAGATGTGCAGGATTTGCTGGATATGGTCAAGCAGAACAACGAAGCTCTGGTCAATGACCTGGTGCCCAATCAGCTGCTGGTGGGTGATATTCAAAAGGTAATTCAGAGCCTGTTAAAAGAAAAAATATCTATCCGGGATCTGGAAACGATCCTGGAGGCCCTGGCGGATGCCGCCAGAATTTCGAAGAACACTGATTATCTGGTGGAGTGCAGCCGACAGGCACTTATGCGTAATATCAGCAAACAGTATTCAGTTGATGGGAAAATCACCATTGTAACGATTGATTCCCTGTTGGAATCGCAATTGAGCGACTCCATTCAAAACTCGACCCAGGGGAGTTATCCGGCTATCTCTCCCGATTTGACCCAGTATATATTGGAGCAGCTGGAAAAACTGGAAAAGCAATTTATACTGCTGGGTTTGCCTATGGTAATCGTATGTTCCTCCAGAGTCAGACTGCCTTTGCGGCGCTTGATAGAACGATTTAAACCGCAGATTGCAGTATTGGCGATCAACGAATTAAACCCGGATTTGGATGTAGAAATCAAAGGTTCGGTGATGTCAAATGAACATTAAACGATATGTAGTAAGAAACATGAAAGAGGCTTTGATTCGGATCAAGAGGGATTTAGGCCCGGATGCAATCATTGTCAGCACTCATAAGGTCAGAGAAAAAGGCCTGCGGGGATGGTTTATACCGCCCAAGCTCGAAGTGACCGCGGTCCTGGAAAAGGAAGAGGTAAACGTGGTCAAAGAGGAATTAGGATATATCCGCAACCTTTTGACCCAATTTTCCGAGCCGGCCCCCCAGCCTGAACCTAAAATTGACTATAGCTCGGAGTTGAATGCCATAAAGCAAAGCCTGATTAATTTAGAGATCGATGAGCAGGTTGTTGATTTAGTGGTTAAAGACCTGGCCTTGAACCGGAATAAGGACGAGATAAAACAAGAAATTCAGGACAGGCTTGTTTCGATGTTTAAGCCGGTCAACCCCAGCAACTTAAGGACCAAAATTATGGTTTTTGTAGGTTCGCCGGGTGTGGGCAAGACCACTACCCTGGCTAAAATTGGCGCCATCTATTCGTTGTTCAACAGTTTCAAAATCGCTTTCATAAGCATAGATACTTTTAGAGTAGGTGCGATTGAACAAATGAAGATATACGGCGATATAATCGGCGCCTCGGTGGATATCGTAATGTCTCCGGATGAACTGCGCGAGGCGGTTGTAAGAAACAACGATAAAGACCTTATTCTCATTGACACAACCGGTCGGCCTTCCAAGAATCTCTATCAGTTGGCGGAGTTGAAGTCCTTCCTGGACGTGCTGGATTCTGCGGAGATCTATCTGGTGATGAATGCGACCACCCAAAAAAGGGATATGCTCCAGATTATCAATGATTATAAACTTATTGCCTACTCTCAGATCATTATTTCCAAGCTTGACGAAACTGTTGCCCCGGGATCAATCATCAATGCTGCCTACTATACGGGGATGCCTATAGCATATATAACCAACGGTCAGAACGTACCGGATGACATCGAAGTGGCCAACCCCAAACTATTAGCCAGTTACGTAATGAGGGATGTGGTTTTTTAATGGCAGATCAGGCAGATAAATTAAGAGATTTGTTCAGCGGCAAGATTAAGCCCACTGAATTTTGGGCTCAAAACAAAACCCGGATTATTACCATCGCCAGCGGTAAAGGCGGAGTGGGCAAAACCAGCCTGACCGTAAATTTGGCTATTGCTTTAAGTAAAAAAGGGAAAAAAGTTATGATTCTGGATGCTGATCTGGGTATGGCCAATGTAGATATTTTGATGGGTATTGCCCCCCAATACACTCTGTTTGACGTTCTCCAGGGCAAGAAAACTTTGAGGGAGATAGTCATAGAGGGTGCTGAAGGCATAAAACTAGTCCCGGGATGTTCCGGGATATTTGAAGCTACCAATATTGGCCGCAGCCAAAGAGAAGACCTCATTCAGGAGCTGGAAAATTATGCCCGGGAAATGGACTTCATCCTGATCGATACGGGAGCAGGCATCTCCCAGGTGGTTTTAGGTTTCATCGTATCTGCCGATGACGTGATCATTGTCGTGACCCCTGAGCCGACATCCATAACCGACGGATATGGGATTATTAAAATCCTATCCCGATTCAATCTGCATAAACAGGTGCACCTGGTGATAAATATGGCCAACAACCTTCAGGAAGCCCAGGAGAGCGCCCACAAGATTGAAATAGTGGCCGACCGGTACCTGCATATAAACATAAAAAGACTGGGAGTAATGTACTTCGACAATAACGTAAAAAGGTCAGTCAAAGAAATGACTCCGTTCATGGTCAGATACCCTCGTAGTCAGATTGCCCGGGATGTTATGCAGATAGCCAATAACATCTTGGAGCAGAAGATAGGCTTCAATCAAGGGAGCACTAATTTTGCCCAGAAACTAATAGGTCTGTTTAAGTGAGGGATGCAAGATGATCGATATAGAAAAACTTTTCCAAGTGAACAACCGGGTGGAAATTGCCAAATTAAATACGGAAGATATGGAGGATCCAGGGCCGGGACAGAGTTTGATCCAGGAGATTGAGGATGACGATTTTCTGGTTCTGATACCTACGGTAAAAGGCCGTGACTATTTCCTGGAAGAAGGTGACCAGGTTATGGTCTGGCTTAAAGTAAACAATACCCGTTTTGCCTTTGAATCAGTTGTTCTGGACAAAAAGCAGAAAAACGATATTAAATACCTGGTGCTCAAAAAACCTGTCAAACTGATATCTTCTAACCGGAGGAACTTTGTCAGGATAAAAACCAGGCTGACGGCCCATTACCAGATAATAAGTCATGAAGAAGTCAATGACTGGGAAAATATCGAACCCTTCAAGCGAGTCTATTTAATTGATTTAAGCGGCCAGGGATTAAGTTTGTCCCTGAGTCTTCCTTTGCTGAAAGATGTAATGCTGGTTTTGAAACTGCGCCTCGAACACCTGGATGTGACGGTTAAGCTGCTGGGAAGAGTAGTAAGATGCGAAAAACAAGGAAATTCCTACAAGGTAGGGGTAGAATTCCAAAATATCAGTGAGAGACAACAGGACCAGATCGTTAAATATGTATTTTATATGTTAAGAAAACAGATTCAAGCGATGAGGGATTATTGATATGGAAGCCGGCCAAGTTATTGATCCGCAGCAATATCTGCCCCTGGTTAAATCAATAGTAGACCGTATGGACGTCCGGATTCCCGAATCCTGGGATAAGGACGATATGGTCGGGTATGGCATCCTGGGCCTGTTGGAGGCGGTGGGCCGTTTTCAGCCGGAAAAGGGCATTCAATTTGCCACTTTTGCCTCCAAGCGCATAAAAGGGGCTATACTGGATGCGCTGCGGAAAGACTCCCCTTTGTCCCGCAACTGCTGGCAAAAAGTACAATTGATTACCGAGGCGATGGAGAGAATTTCAGCCGCAACCGGTAAGGAAGCATCAATTCATGAAATAGTGAGAGAAGTAAATCTTGACCAGGCCGAGGTTGAGCAAACCATGCAGTCGTTCAAACTGCTGGCCTCCATATCATTGGAGCAAACCCTGGGAATTAACGAATTAAGGGTTAAAGATACGCTTAAGGGAGAAGTGGATAAATCTCCGGAAGAAATGTATCTTGAGGATGAACAAGCCAAGATTTTGAGTGAAGCCGTCTCTATGCTGGAAGAACGCCAGAAATTGGTACTTAGTCTATATTATTATGAGGAACTGACCTTGAAGGAAATCGCCGCTGCCCTGGATGTAAGCGTATCCCGGGTATCTCAATTAAAAACCATGGCTCTGACCGCTTTACGCAGCAGATTATCCTCGGTCTATCTATAAAATCAAACATAGGAGGCGAAATATGATAAGAGGAATATATTGTTCCAATACGGGATTAAATGCACTGCAGAAAAAAATGGAGGTCATCGGTGATAACCTGGCCAATGCCAATACGGATGGCTTTAAACAGGACAAGATTGCGATAAAAACCTTTAGAGAAGAAATCAATGGAGTAATGGCAGATAAAATAACCAGTGATTTTTCCGACGGGAGTGAGAAAGAAACCGGCAATATCTGCAATTATGCCATTGAGGGCGATGCCTTCTTTAAACTGCAAACTGATCAGGGTTACATATACACCCGGAACGGTTCCTTTACGGTTAACCAGGAAGGTTATCTGGCTGATACTTTTGGCCGTAAAGTGATTGGGACCACCGGTGCAATAAAAATGGTTGCCGGGGCACCGGATCAGGATTTTTATTTAGCCAGTTTTGATAATAAAGAATCGCTTGTCCGAACCGAGGGAGGGTTCCTGGCAACGGACCCGGGCGCTGAAACCAAAGCTGAGAACATAAAAGTCTTGCCGGGATTTGTCGAGGCTTCCAATGTCGATCTCGTGCAAAACATGACTGACATGATAAATGTATCCCGGAGTTTTGCACTGAACAGCCGTATGATCACGTCCCAGGATGAAATGCTGAGAAAAGCCGTTGAGGAAGTAGGAGCGCTGAAATAGCGGCGTCCTAAATTACAAATAGCGGGGAGGATATGACAATGGGGAAAAAGGTTCTTATAGTTGACGATGCCGCCTTCATGCGCATGATGATTAAGGATATCGTCACTAAAAACGGTTATGAAGTGGTCGGTGAAGCTCAGAATGGGGCAGAGGCGGTAGAACTATATGACAAGTGCACCCCCGATATTGTAACCATGGACATAACCATGCCGGAGAAGGATGGAATATCTGCGGTTAAAGATATTATAGCGATGGATGCCAAAGCCAAAATTATTATGTGCAGTGCCATGGGACAACAGTCTCTGGTTATGGATGCTATCAAGGCCGGAGCCCGTGATTTTTTGGTTAAACCGTTTAAGCCCGAGCGGGTAATAGAAGCGATTGATAAAGTATTGAGCAAAGGATAAAGGTGTCTATAATGGATGAAACTCTATCTCAATCAGAAATAGATGCTCTTATTAATCACCTGCATAATGAAGAAAGTGTCTCGGAGCTAATTAAAGACGATAAGCAAAGTGTAGCTAAAAAATATAATTTCCGGCGTCCCAATAAATTCACCAAAGATCAACTGCGTACTTTGTACATGATTAATGAGAACTTTTCCAGAATTATTTCCAATTATTTGTCCGGTTATTTACGCAGTTCGATCAATATTAAAATAGCATCGGTTGAACAAGTAACCTATGAAGAGTTCCTGGTGTCCATATTCAGCCCGACCTTGTTGACGGTATTTCAAATGCCGCCCCTGGAAGGCAGTGCCGTATTGGAAACAAGCCACAACTTTACCTCACCGGCGGTTGATTTGCTGTTTGGGGGCTCAGGCAAAAGCACCAATAAGGTAAGGGAACTAACCGAAATTGAAGTAAGAGTTCTGAAAAAACTAATTAAAAATTTATTGGATAATATGGCTTTGGCATGGTCCGATGTATTCAAATTTAATATAACGATAGAATCTACGGAATCTAATCCACAATACAACCAGATTATTTCGCCCAATGAAACCGTGGCAATTATAACCTTTACCGCAGAGATTGGCAAAACTCAGAGTATCATCAATATATGTCTGCCGCATGCCACTCTGAAAGAGGCGATACCCAATCTAACCGCCCAGAACTGGTTTGCCAGCCAGCAGGGTGGCGATATTTCACAGGTCCGGACGGTTGAAAATCGTTTAGGTAAAGTATCTCTGGATCTAACCGCGTGCTGTGGCGAAACCCAGTTGACCATACATGAATTTTTGCAATTGGAGGAAGGGGATGTGGTACTTCTGGATACAGTGGTGGGAGGAGATATGCAACTGTTGATTGAAGACCAGCCCAAATTTAGTTTTCAGCCAGGGGTTGTGGGAGAGCAATTAGCAGCTATGATTACTGGCAAAATATAGGGGGATATAATAAAATGGGATCATTTTTATCACAAGAGGAAATAGACGCATTACTGAACGGGAATAGCGCTGACACCGGGGATGCCCCGGGAGTACTATTGTCCCCGGCTGAAGAAGATGTTTTGAGTGAAATAGGCAATATTAATGCCGGATCAGCCTCAACCGCTTTGTCAGAACTTTTGAATCAGCGAGTCTTAATTGATACGCCTCATCTGAACCGCACCAGCCCGGCCGAATTGCAAAAGGGTTTTGTTGCCCCCTATATTCTGGTGGAAGTAGAATATAGCTCCGGATTGGAAGGGAGTAATGTTTTCATTTTACAGGCCCGTGATGCCGCCATAATAGCCAGCCTCATGATGGGCGGGGACGGCATTAATTATGATCCTGAAATGAATGAAATAACTTTAAGCGCAGTATCTGAAGCCATGAATCAAATGATCGGATATTCGGCCACCGCCCTGTCCAAGATTTTTAATAGAACAATTGAGATATCTCCTCCTAAAATTACTTTAATGAATGTCGATAATGAAGAAGAGGATCTAAATTGGAATATATTCAGAGATGAAATTATAGTCATCTCCTTTAACCTGGAAATTGGCACGTTATTGAAAAGTGAAATAATGCTTATTATGAACCTGGATGTGGCCAAACAGCAGGTAGAGTATCTTATGGATGCAACGTCAAAGCCTCAGGTTCCGGCAGGCAGTGAGTCCCCCCAACCTGACAGTGGGGCGAAAAAAACTGAAATACAACCTCGGCAAATTGTAGTAGAAGATCAGAATGGACTTTTCAAGAGTAATAATCTTAACCTTATTCTTGATATTCCGCTTAAATTATCAGTTATCTTAGGCCGAACCAAACGAAACATTGCCGATGTTTTAAGACTAAACCCGGGATCAATTGTAGAGCTGGACCGGTTGGAAAATGAGCCGGTGGATATTCTGGTCAACGATACCCTTATCGCCCGGGGCGAAGTGGTCGTCGTAAAAGAATACTTTGGAGTGCGGATAACCGATATTATTTCAACCGAGAACAGGATAAAAAGTCTGGTAGTAAAATGATGATCCGTATACCGGGTAGGATAGAATAACAAGTGTAATAAATGAGGAATGAATAAATGGATTTAGCGACAATCGGAGGCGTAATTCTGGCTTTTGCGATGCTGTTGGGAGCATTTGCGCTTGAGGGCGGCTCGATGAGCATGTTATTGGTGGGAACTGCTGCAATGATCGTTTTTGGCGGTACAATTGGAGCGACTGTGGTCAGCTTCCCGCTGGAAGCGATCAAGAAGGTGCCTTATTTTTTAAAATCGGTTTTTAAAAATGATCAGATAGATTTTGACGGCTACCTGGAGTTGCTGGTCAAAAATGCAGATAAAGCCCGTAGGGAAGGTTTTTTAAGCCTGGAAAACCAGTTGGATCAGATCGACGACGATTTTTTAGTAAAAGGCCTGCAAATGGTTGTTGATGGCGCTGATCCTGAAATGACCAAGTCACTGATGCAGATGGAGATAGACGTATTTGAAAAGAATGAGATGGTTGGGGCCCAGATGTTTATGACCGCCGGCGGTTTTGCTCCTACCATGGGCATTATTGGCACAGTTATGGGAATGGTTAATGTTTTAAGCAATCTATCCAATCCTGATGAACTGGGCGGTGCTATTGCCGTAGCGTTTTTAGCGACTTTATATGGTATAGCTTCCGCCAATCTACTGTGGATCCCATTTGCCAATAAAATTAAAAATAACACCAAGAAGCGTGTATTTTTAATGGAAATGATGGTAGAGGGGATTATGTCAATTCAGAGCGGAGAAAATCCGCGTATCCTAAGAGAAAAGCTGAAAATTTATCTGCCCTCTGAAACTCGTGAGGAATTGGACACGCGAGAGAAGGAAAAGATGGTGATGTAGCGTATGAGTGGCCGCCGCAGGCAATATGAAGAAGAAGAAAGCGGGAGCGGATTGGAGCGCTGGCTGTTGAGCTATGCGGATTTTATAACCTTGTTGATGGTATTCTTTATTTTAATGTATGCCCTGAGCAAGGTTGACATAGCCAAATACAATGCGATTGCCCAGTCTCTCAGCGTGGTCCTGACCGGAAGCTCAATCGAACCTCCCGATCAACGGGGGCCTACGGTGATAAACGGAGAGTTGGGTCAAGAAAGCCAGGGTTTAACTAAAGATTTAATCGATACCGCACAGCTGGAAGCGGTGGAAAAACAGATTCATGATTTTATCACAGCCCAACAGGTAAGCAGTCCCAACCAACCAGTAGGAAGTCCGCCCACCAAATTAGGGGATTATATTGAGATAATTGAGCAGGAACGGGGGCTGGTGATAAGCATAAAAGACACCCTGCTTTTCAGCAGTGCATCCGCCGAACTCAATCCCCAGGCCCGGGATATAATTAAAAAACTGGCTTCGGCCCTGGTCATGGTCCCCAACTATATACGTATAGAAGGGCATACCGACAATATACCCATTAATACGACCAGATTCCCTTCCAATTGGGAACTGTCAGTTTTACGGGCATGCAACGTTATGCATGTATTCCAGGACCAAGCCGGAATTTCGCCCGAACGGCTTTCAGCCGTGGGCTATGGTGAGTATCGGCCGCGGGTTCCCAACATCAGCCCCGGCAACCAAGCTATTAACCGGAGAGTGGATATCGTTATTCTGAAAAAAGACTATGATATATTTGAGTCCCAAGTAGAGGCTAATAGCAATCAATAGCGGAATTCCGGTTTAATAAAAGGAGGTTATTTCCCTGAAAAAAACCGCTTTTTTAATGGTGGTTATGATTCTTATCTATATCTTTCCTATAGATGTTTTAGCCTCATTAATTCCCAATTCGCTGCCTGCGGTGGCGCAGCCGTCGTCTCAGAATATTACAGCCCCGGCTCAGACTGAACCTGAACCGGAGCCGGAGGCTGTCGCTCCCGCGCCTGTGCCAGCCGCGCCGGTGCCAAGCAGTACTATAGAATATAATATCGCCGGTTATAGTTCCCGGGGCAATATAATTCAGGAGATAATCATCGCCCCTGCCGACTATGACCGGACCATGCTGATTACCTTTGCCATGCACGGATTTGATGGGGCCTGGGATAAAGACGGCGCTGCCCTGGTGCAGATTGCCAACAATGTGGTGCGCGAGTTTTCCGCATATCCCCAGGAATTACAGAAAACCCGTTTGATCGTTGTCCCCTGTGTGAACCCGGATGGGATCTGGTACGGGCAAAGTGAAAATGGAATTGGGCGGTGCAACGGACAGGGAATAGACATTAACCGCGACTTTGACTACTTCTGGGAATACAGCTCCGACCGTAAATATCATACCGGCAATACCCCGTTCAGCACCCCTGAGGCGCAGATCCTGCGCCAGCTGGTATTAACCGAGAAGCCGGAGATAGTTGTCGACATACATGGATGGTCCAACTGCACCTATGGTGATAAACAGGTAAGCGCTTGCTTTAATCAGAATTTCGGTTTCAAAAACACCAAGGCTATGACATTTCTGAAGCAGCATTTTATCGGCTGGGCCAGTCAATATGCCCGGGCGGTCCTGGTCGAGTATCCCCGCCCCGCCGGCCCTGAAGATTTGATCCAGCGGCAATTCAGCGGCAAGACCATCGAGTCTATCAAAGCAATATGCAGCCTGCCCTAATAGACGCGGACAACGCAGACTCATATGACATACGCAGACAATTATTAATAATCAGAACTGTGAGCTAGAATAGCCAAGTGCTCGCCAAGCTCGTTCGCTGATTTTAAAAAGATTATCGCAGATTTTTTCAAGAAGCCTTTTTGAATGCTTGATCAGCCAAAATCATGTTCGATCAGCGATATCTTGGCTATTCTGCCTTTCATCCTTCACTGCCCTGCCCACGTTGCTCATACAAGTCCGCGCCTGTCCGCGTCTAAATTTTCCGCTGGTTAACTACGGGTTGTCTGCATGGAAAATGATAGCATATGACCGGAGCGATGCATATCATGTAAAAGGAGAGGTGGTGATGTAATGGGGGAGGAACTCGATTCCATCAAAGAAGATATAAAGGAAATTAAAGAAGGTATAAAGGAAATTACAGGTAATGTAAATGATCTTCGGGTTCTAATCGCAGGTGATTATGTAACCAAAACAGATTTCATGGCTGAAGTTCAAAAAAATAGCCAAAACCATTTGAACTTTACAAACTCCCTGATTTTTATAAGCATCACTCTGCTGTCTGTATTTGGTTATTTTCTGATAAGTGGATTCCGTTAAAGATTTGGGCCTGGTATATTTGGAATGCGGCCGAGACAGTCATTACCGAAGAGATGCGTCAGACAAAAATACCAGGAGAAAATCCCCTGGTATTTTTTTATAATTGTTCTTATTATCAGACCGGTTATTGTTTCTGCGGATGATAATGAGTATGCAGGAGTTCATGGGATTTATGTCCCAGAGGTTCATGCAGGAAATCTTCATAAAGAATCTTGACTTCCGGATTTTCGTGTGATTTACGCAGCGGTAGGCCTGCATCTTCCGCATAAATAGCATCGATTCTTTCTTTTCGCTTGGCAATAGTCGAAGGAATAGGCTGACCGCCGCCGCCGATACAACCGCCGGGACAGCACATTACTTCGATGAAGTGATAAGGGGACGTTCCGGCTTTGATTTCATCCATAATCTTGCGGGCATTACCCAGGGAGTTGGCTACCGCCACTTTTACCTTGGTGCCGGCCAGATCTACTTCGGCTTCTTTCATTCCGTCGAAACCGCGTACCATGGTGAAATTGACATCCTGCAGGGTTTCACCGACCACAACTTCATAAACGGTTCTGAGAGCAGCTTCCATAACCCCGCCGGAAGCTCCGAAAATAACGGCAGCACCGGTGTATGCTCCCAGTAAGGAATCAAACTTGCCTTCTGCCAGTTTACCGAAATCCAGCCGCTCCATTTTGAACAGCTTGCCTATCTCACGAACAGTTAATACCAGGTCTACATCCCGATATCCGCTGGAAGTCATTTCGGGACGGGCTGATTCAAACTTCTTGGCGGTACAGGGCATGATGGACACCGAATAAATCTTGGAGGGATCTACGCCCATTTTTTCAGCCCAGTAGGTCTTGGACAGAGCGCCAAACATCTGCTGCGGTGATTTACAGGTGGACAGATGCTCCAGCTGATCAGGATAGAAGGTCTCGATGAAGTTGATCCAGCCAGGGCTGCAGGAGGTGATCATCGGTAAAGTACCACCGCTTTTCAGCCTCTGTAATAATTCGTTGCCTTCCTCCAGAATGGTCAGGTCGGCGGTAAAGTTGGTATGGAAAACATAATCGAACCCAATTTGTTTCAAACCGGCTACGAACTTCAGCATGTCCAGTGAACCGGTAGGAAGGCCGACGGCCTCTGCCACAGCCACCCTAACTGCCGGTGCGATCTGGGTAATAACGATCTTCTCCGGATCGGCTACGGCCGCCAGGAATTTGTCAATTTCCTCGTTCTCAGTAATAGCTCCTACCGGACAGGCCAGAGCGCACTGACCACATACAACGCATTTGGTCTCAGCCAGGGGCTTGCCGTCCACGGGCTGTACAAATCCGTCCTTGATCTCCAAGGCACCAACCGTCTGTACATCATTGCAAACCTCAACACACCGGCCGCACAGGGTGCATTTCGAGGGATCGCGCACAATAGACGGAGTAGATGTGTCCTTGGGCAGACTCATAGGCTTGTTGTCAAATGAACGAATGAGCAGGGTATCAGCCAGGGTCTGCAATTCACAGTTTAAATTGCGGGGGCAGTTTAAACAGTCCTGAGGGTGCACCGACAAGATATTTTTTAGGTTCTGTCTTTTTGCTTCCAGGATCTGGGGGCTGAAGGTTCTGATTACCATGCCCGGGGCAACGATTTCGGAACAAGCGGTCTTCATTTCTCCGTTGATGTCTACCGTGCAAACCTTGCAGTTATCTTTGACCTTCAGGTCGGGGTGGCTGCACAGCGAAGCAATCTCAAATCCGACTGCCTTAGCAGCTTGCATTACGGTAGAGCCGTCCGGAACCGATGCACTAACACCATTGACATTAATGCTGACCATACGATTTCTCCTCTCCCATATAAATATTTTTAGCACTATGCTATCTTCTTCACTTAGTTTATTTTGTGTAAAACCTAGTGTCAAGCAATTTTAGGGGAGGAAAGACCGGCATTCGACAATATCGACTATAAACGGATAACGGACTTAATTATTCTGAAAAAGAATACTTGAAAAATTGTTAAGCTCGGTTGTTATAAAATATATTCATACTGTCGATAAAGTCAGACCGAGCAAAAAAGTTCACCCAAGGGCACTCCTGATGTACCGTAAACGGTACTACTAAGGTTGCAAGAGCAAGGCATTAATGAAAGCCCGTGATTGAGGCGTACATAAAGTACGTTGATTGAACGGGTTTTCGTTAATAACATAGCACCCAAAGGGCACAACCTATGTTCGCTGCGCTCACGAATTAATGACGTACCCAAAGGGCACAACCTATGTTCGTTTCACTCACGAATTAATGACGTACCCAAAGGGCACAACCTATGTTCGCTGCGCTCACGAATTAATGACGCTATTGGGCTTTTTTGATGGTCTGATATATTGTCGGTCAGATAATGCCTTTTACATAATCAGCTATAGCCAGACAAGAGGTTAATCCCGGCGATTCAATCCCGATTAAGTTAATGAACCGGGGAAAGCCCTGGCCGCTTGCTTCGCTGATCACAAAATCACGCACCGGCTCCGACAGTTTCTGCAAGCGCGGTCTGATTCCGGCGAAATCGGGATAAATGTCTGACGGCTGCAAATCCGGCAGGAATCTGCGGACGGAGAGATAGAAGGTTTCATGATAGCGTGAGTCAATCTCATAATTGATAGTGTTTACCTCGTAGGCATTGGGACCCAGATGCAGTCTCCCCGAAATATCGGGGGTTACGTGAATGCCCAAGGTACCCGAGGGACCGGGCAGGGGATAAACCAGATGCCGGAGCGGGATTGCTCTGCGCAAGCCGTAATATTCGCCTTTGCAGGGGTGGAGACGATAACCGCAGGCATCTATGTCAATACCCGGCAATGCACATACAGTATCGCTGCATAGACCGGCGCAGTTGATTACGGTATCAGCTTTGAATTGGTCCCGATTGCTGGTGAGGATATAGTCTTTGCCGGTGTATTCCAATTGCTTAAGCTCGGAGTGAAAATTAAAAATGACTTCATTAATCCGCTTAATAGATAAAGCCGCTGCATCAGCTGATGCACATCCAGGATTCCGGATTCCGGTACCAGCAAAGCCTCGAATGCGTAAATGGAAGGTTCAAGCTGCTGCCGCTCCTTAGCTGACAATAGTTTGAGCTTTACGCCGTTGGCCTGTCCCTGCTGCCGCAATTCCTCCAATTTGCCTGATTCAGCGGGGTGGCAGGCCAAAACCAGTTTGCCGGTAGGATTGTAATCCACCTGATACGCACGGCAAAAATCATACAGTTTCTGCCTGCCTTCAATGCAGAACTGCGTCTTGAGCATACTGGAGGGGTAATATATACCGGAATGGATCACCTGACTGTTGCGGCTGGAGGTATCCAGTCCGTAGGTCCTATTCTTTTCCAAGACGGCAACAGATCGGTTGCGTTGCCGTGAGATACTATAGGCCAGAGCCAAGCCCACCACACCGGCACCGATAATTGCTATATCAACCTTTTCCATCATTACTTGGGGTTTACACCCTGAGAGCCGCAGCCCGGACCATATTTGTCGGCGTGTAATTGGCCGGCGGTTGACCAGTTCTCCCGGGAATATTCATCAATAACCAATTCGACCCATTCTGGTTTGACCTCGAGAATACGAACTACTTCACGGGTTAAAGCCTCAGCCAGTTCCCGCTTTTGTTCCAGGCTGCGTCCCGCCACCATTTTTACATTAATGAACGGCATTCTCCATTCCTCCAGGATTCTTATATTATGATCAATTATAGACATAACTTCCTGCTTAAACAATATCTGCCCTTATTGGCATTTTTGCCGGCCGGCGGACTTGTAGGAACCGAGTATACGTACGTCATAGGTCAGGGATTTTAATTCCGATAAGGCTTGCCGCACCGAATGATCCCCTTGATGACCCTCAATATCAATAAAGAACAAATACTCACCGATTCTGGTCTGGGCAGGGCGGGATTCGATTTTGGTCAGGTTGATCCCATACAGGTAAAACTGTTCGAGAGCTTGAAACAAAGCCCCGGGTTTATTCAGCAAATACAGTAAAAGTGAAGTCTTGTATAAACCCGAATTATCCTGGTGGATTGGCTCCGGCCGGGATGCCCGGGCGAGTATTATAAAACGGGTCTCGTTGTAAGCATGATCATGGATGGCCGAACCTGCTATATCCAACCCGTAAGCCCGGGCAGCGGCGGCGGTTCCTATGGCCGCCCAGGCCTCACTGGATTCGGCCACTCTCCGGGCAGCTTCCGCTGTACTGGTTAGGTCCACTATTTCGAGACTGCCGAAATTTACAGATAAATAGCGGCGGCATTGAGCCAGGGCCTGGGGATGAGACAGGATGCGGGATATTGTTTCCGGTTTCACGCCGGGCCTGACCAGGAGATTATGACTGACCGGCAGGATGATTTCCCCCGCCAGGTTCAAGTCATATTCATAGGCCAGTAATTTCATGGTCTGGGTTACCGAGCCTTCACAGGAATTCTCGATCGGAACAATACCGCGGTCCGCTTCACCATGGTGGACAGCCGCAAAGACCTGATCGATGGCCGTATAGGGGCACAATTCCCAGTTGGCCGGATCGGTGTAACACCGAGCGGCTTCTTCACAGAAAGTGCCGCGCGGTCCCAGGTATGCCATCTTATATCTCACCGTACATTTCTCCTTTAGGCAGTTTGGATTTTCCGGTTCAAGGCGGGGACGATTTTCCCCAACTGCGCCATTACATATTCGAGTCCCTCCGGAGTAAGCGACTGGGGACCGTCTGACAGCGCTTGCGCCGGCTCCGGATGCATTTCTACAATCAGGCCGTCGGCCCCGGCGGCAATAGCTGCCAGGGACATGGGCGTAACCAGGCCCCGGTCACCGGTGCCATGGCTGGGATCAACAATAACCGGAAGATGGCTTAATCTTTTCACCATGGGAACCGCGCTCAAATCCAGGGTGTTGCGGGTGGAGGTTTCAAAGGTTCTTATGCCGCGCTCACAGAGGATGACCCGGCCGTTGCCTTCCGCCATAATATATTCGGCCGCCATAAGCCACTCTTCAATTGTAGCCGACATGCCACGCTTCAGCAGAACCGGTTTGTCAGTCTGGCCTGCCGCCTTGAGCAAGCGGAAATTTTGCATATTCCTGGCGCCGATTTGGATAATATCAACATAATTCAGGGTGAGCTGCAGGCTGTGCTCATCAATAACCTCGGTTACAACCGGTAGACCTGTTTCCAGCGAGGCTTCCCGCAGAATATTAAGGCCTTCTTCCTCCAAACCCTGGAAGCTGTAGGGTGAGGTACGCGGCTTGAACGCGCCTCCCCGGATTATATGGGCGCCGGCGGCTTTAACCTGACGGGCCGCAGTCAACAGCTGGCTGCGGCTTTCAACCGCACAGGGCCCGGCAATTACGGTTATCGAATTCCCCCCGATTTCAGCCCCGCGTATGCTTATGACCGTGTCTTCATTCTTGCATTCCCGGCTGACCAATTTGTAAGGCTTCATAATCGGAACAATTTTTTCCACCCCCGGCATTTGCTGAAGCTCTCTCAAGTCACTTACCCTCCTGTCTCCGACTGCACCAATAACAATCCGTTTGACTCCTCGTATTATTTGAGTCTGAAATCCCAATTCGTCCAGTCTTTGGTTTACAATCTCAATTTGTTCCACGGTTGAATTCATTTCCATTACAACCACCATGTGAAACCCTCCTTCATTAAATAATAAAAGCCCATAGCTGTCATCCGCCTAGGGACGAAAGCTATGGGCTTCCGTGGTACCACCCTGATTGATCCATATTGGAAATTAGGACCCACTCATTGCCAGGTACGGGAAATAGTAATCGTCATTCAAACAAAAAAGCCTTTCATCCCAAGGGACGAAAAGCTCTCGCTTGCCGCGTTACCACCCAAGTTAATTTGTATTGACTACAAATCCGCTCTTTTAAAAGGTGCGGGAACTACTGTTCCGATACCCTCTTCCCGTTAACGTCGGAAGTTTACGGCTCAGCCTACACATCCCGGGGGAATTCAGCCTGCAACTCCGGAGAGAACTTCGGTTAATCATGCTTTAAAGGCGCTTACAGCCGGTGACGCCTTCTCCCTGAAAAGCTGGGTTTAACTTACTTTGCTCCTTCATCATTATTAAGTATAAATGAAATTACCATGCAGTATAGCATAGACTTAAAGATGATGCAATCTATTTTATATAAGTAGCGCCAAAAGATGACCAGATAAAGAAACGCCGATATGCAACTTAAACACCTGATTCTTAATATTGGTCTGCGTATGTCATATTAGTCCCGCGCTGTCCGCGTCTTATGTTAGACTGAAGGAGTCGAGAACCGCCCGGATCTCATCCTCCTCTGTATTTTTGAATATCTGGCTGTGGCCGATCGCCACGGGCATAACGATCGGCATACTGCCGCCGATATTTTTCTTGTCTTTGTGCATTTGGGTAATGATGGCCGTGCTGTCGAGATTGCCAAAATCAACCGGCAGCCCGTATCCTTTTAAAATATTGTCTATACGGTCCAAATCCTGGCGGGGCAGGAGATGCAAACGGTGGGCCAGACGCGTTGCGCAGATCATGCCGATGGCTACCGCTTCACCGTGGGTGTACTGCCGGTAATGGGTCAGGGCTTCAAAGGCATGGCCAAAGGTATGGCCAAGATTCAGCAGGGCGCGCAGACCGCTCTCGATTTCATCCTGGGCCACGATGTCAGCTTTAATGGCGCAGCAGCGGTTGACCATATGGATCAGGCACTGATTATCCCGGGCCTTGATTTTCGCCATATTATCTTCAAGATATTTGAAAAATTCACGGTCACGAATAATTCCGTATTTTATAACTTCGGCCAGGCCGGTTAAGAATTCCCTTTCCGGGAGGGTTTGGATAAAGTCAACATCAACAAATACCAGACCGGGCTGGTAGAAAGCCCCCGCCAGATTTTTCCCCTGGGGAAGATTTACTCCGGTTTTACCGCCTACGCTGCTGTCAACCTGAGCCAGGAGGGTGGTGGGAATCTGAATATAAGCGATACCCCGCATGTAGGTAGCCGCTGCAAATCCGGCAATATCGCCGACGATTCCGCCACCCAGGGCTATTACAGTTGATTTGCGGTCAAGTCCGACGGCGACCATTTGCTCCAGCAATGAACCTACGGTAGACAGGTTTTTACATTCCTCTCCTCCCTTGATCACGGCGGCTTCCGCCTGAAAACCAGCCTGGCGGAGGAGGGTGAGAACTCTTGCGCCGGCCAGGCGGTTGACATTCTCATCGGTGATCATTATCAGGCGGGACGTTCTGGGCAGAAACCCCAGGCTGGGGCCTAATTTGGACAGACAATTCTCCCCAATACAAATTTCATAGCTCCTCTCACCAAGTTCAACCTTCACAAATCTGCACTCCTTAAAACCGTTTTGCTGGTTTTCGTCAACTTCTGAAGAATGGGGTCTGCGTTATCTGCGTCTATGTTTCCTGGTTGGTATCAGGATTGACATTGAGTCAGGAGATCCTGAAATCCGGGAAAAGATATGTCAATACAATCCGTATCGTGAACAATCGTACGGCCTTTGGCTATAAGCCCCATCAGAGTACAGGCCATGGCGATACGGTGGTCATGATATGATTCACAGACAGATCCCTCCAGGCTGCGGGAGCCGTTGATTATCAAACCATCCCCAGTTTCGCTGATGTCAACCCCAAAACGGGTTAATTCGGTGGCAATGGCCTGCAAACGATTGCTCTCTTTAACCTTGAGTTCGGCCGCATCCCTTATAACGCTCCGGCCTTCCGCGGCGGCTGCTGCGACTGCCAGAACCGGTATTTCGTCTATCAGGCGGGGGATAATGTCACCGCCAATCTCCAGGCCTTTCAGACCACGCCCCTCCACCGTTATGTCTCCGATTCGTTCACCCGAACTCTCAAACTGATTGGATAGGCTGATTCCGGCTCCCATTTCGGTCAGAACATCCAGTATACCAGTACGGGTTGGATTAAGGCCTACCCGCCGAACCGTTATTACGGCTCCCGGTATTATCGCTCCGGCGGTTAGGAAAAATGCCGCTGAAGAGATATCGCCGGGAACTATAACCTTCTGACCATTCAGCGAACTAGCTTTAACCAGGGTGGTTAAGCCCTGGGTATGAATATTGGCCCCGAAAGCCTTGAGCATCTTCTCAGTATGGTCACGGGACAGGGCCGGTTCGGTAACTACGGTTTCCCCAGCCGCGAACAGCCCTGCCAAAAGCAGGGCAGATTTAATCTGGGCGCTGGCTACCGGGGTTTGATAGTTTATGGCTTGCAGGCTGCCGCCTTTAATGGCCAGGGGAGCATAGCGGCCGTCATCGCGCCCCCAGATCCGGGCCCCCATCCTGCGGAGGGGTTCAGCCACCCGGGCCATCGGCCGCCGGCGTATGGAAGCATCCCCGGTTAAAATGGTTAAAAAATTCTGCCCGGCAAGTATCCCGGAAATCAAGCGGATGGTTGTGCCCGAATTGCCTACATCCAAAAAGTCTTCAGGCTCGGCCAGCCCGGCTGCTCCCCGGCCATAAACCCGCAAACGGGTGGGCCCGAGTTCTTCAACCTCAATTCCCAGTTGCCTTATGCACCTCACCGTACTGAGGCAGTCCTGTCCCGGTAAAAAGTTTTCAATTTCGGTTATTCCTGCTGCAATTGCGCCGATCATAACACTGCGGTGAGAAATTGATTTGTCTCCCGGTACACTAATGGTTTTATGCAAATTTTTTAAAGGTTTGACCGTCATGTCCATTTATATTGCTCACCCCATATATCCTGTAATAAGGTTGCTGGCTGGGTATAGTTCATTATTATATATGAAAAAACCAAAAAACCAAATGGAGTATGCGCTCTGCTTAAAAATAAAGGTTGCCGACGGCAATTTATTAAAGGGAAATCCGGACAGGGTACAGAATATTAAGCAGGAAAATAATTCTTGTGAAGAAAGGGGCAAAGAAATGAAAAGAAATCTGTTGGTATGGTTGATCCTGGCTTTATTCATGTTGTCAGTTACCGGTTGTTCTTCTGCCCGGAAAGAAAGTGATGAGCAGGCTGCACCAGCAGCAGTTAATTTTAAGGTCGCAGTTTTACGAGGGCCAACGGCGGTCGGAATGATAAAGATGATGGACGCCCAGCCAGCTCTGGGTGATAATGTCAAGGCTGAATATGTAATTGAACAAACCCCCGATACCCTTAGCGCCAAACTGCTGACCGGGGAAATTGATATTGCTACCATTCCTACCAACCTGGCTGCCAAATTATATAACAAGGGAGTTGCTTATCAACTGGCGGCCATGAATACCTGGGGCGTAATGTATGTGGTAACCAATGGGGCTGCCATCAATAGCTGGGCAGATCTCAAAGGCAAGCAGATTGACAGTTCATCGCAGGGATCAGCGGCGGATGTAGTATTCAGGTATCTGCTCAATAAAAACGGAATTAATCCGGATAAAGATGCGACCTTAAAATATATCGCCAGCCCGGTCGAACAGGCTCAGCTATTTATTACCGGCAGCAGCAAAATCAGTGTATTGCCTGAACCCTGGGTTTCAACCGTTCTAAGCAAGAACCAGGATGCCAAAATAGCTTTGGACCTGCAAAAAGAATGGACCCGTTTAAATGGGGCTGAGGTTCCCTTTGCCCAGACCTGCCTGGTGGTCAAGGCGGATTTTGCCAGCCAAAATCCGGAAGTAATGACCAAATTTCTGCAGGAATATGCCAACTCCATCGATTGGGTAAATAAAAACCCGGCAGAGGCAGGGGAATTGATTAAGAAACAGGATATCGGCATTCCGGCTGATGTAGCCGCCGCCGCCATTCCCAGGTGCAACCTGCGGTATATGAGCGCCATGGAGGCGAAACCATCGGTAGAGAAATTCCTGCAGGTACTTCTGGACTTTTCTCCTGATTCTATAGGAGGCAAACTACCCGATGCTAAATTCTACTACCAAAAATAGGCTGCTCACTGCGGCTTCCATACTGGTGCTTTTACTGGTATGGAAGCTGTTTGCTCTATACTGGCATCAGGAATTGATCCTGCCGTCGCCGGAAGTAACCTTGGTCAAAATGTGGGCGGTAGTGCAGACCGAAAATTTCTGGCCTTCGGTGGGTTTGACCATCGGCCGCGGCCTGCTGGGGTTTTTCATATCCTGCACCCTGGGTATCTTGCTGGGATTTTTGGCCGGATTCAGCGCTCCGGTTTACTGGCTGCTGCAGCCGTGGATAACGGTTATTCGCACCATACCGGTTATGTCCGTAATTATCCTGGCCATAATCTGGTTTCAAACCGATATCGTCCCCATATTTGTTACCTTTCTTATGATATTCCCAATCATATACAGCAATGTACTGGCCGGGATCAAGAATGTCGATCAGCAATTGCTGGAAATGGCACGTACCTACAGAGTACAAACCAGGCGAATCGCGCTGGAGCTGTATATCCCTTCAATACTGCCCTATCTGCTCGCAGGCGCCTCCAATGCGATGGGTATTACCTGGAAAGTTATCATTGCGGCGGAAATTTTGAGCCAGCCTCATTTTGCCATAGGCACCAACCTGATAATTGCCAAGATTGATCTGGAAACCGCCCGGGTTTTCGCTTGGACGGTGGTCACCATTTTAATCAGCTTTATTTTTGAATACCTGCTTACAGCTCTGGAAACCAGATTCAAGACGTGGGGTTAAAATTATGAGTTTTATTCTGAGCAATATCCATAAGAAGTTCGGAGACTTATACGTCCTGAAAGACCTGAACATGAACGTGGAAGAACATAAGCTGATCTGCATCCTGGGGCCTTCCGGGTGCGGCAAGACCACTTTGCTTAACATAATCTCCGGGGTCTTTCCCCCCGACCAGGGTGAATTGTCGGGATTTACGGGTAAAACCATCAGCTATCTGTTTCAGGAGACCCGCCTGTTGCCCTGGAAAACGGTCGAGGAAAATATCGATTTTGTTTTAAAAGACAAACTTCACCCAGGGCCAAGGCTGGAGGTCATAAATCGCTATGTTGATATGGTCGGCCTGGCGGATTTTAGGAATTATTATCCCGGCCAGCTCAGCGGGGGCATGAAGCAAAGGGTGGCAATCGCCCGGGCCTTTGCCTACCCGGCTGATATCCTATTGATGGATGAGCCTTTTAAGGGGCTTGATCTGCAGTTGAAAACTGCTCTAATGCATGCTTTTATAGATATATGGCGGTTGGATCATCGAAGTGTATTTTTTGTCACGCATGATATTGATGAGGCCTTGCTGCTCGGTGAAGACATTTATGTTCTGAAAGAAAGACCGGGAGCGGTTAAAGGTATTATCCGCAACCCCATACCGCATAAACAACGCCAGCTTAACCGCGAAGACCTCCGTCAGGTAGAAATGGAGATTTATCGGCTGGTGACTCAATGATAGCATGAACATGAACAGTCTGACGGGTACCTTGGTTACCTCCTAAAATTTTTTGAAAGATGAACCAGGTACCTGTCCCTATGTTCGCTCTTTTAACCCCGGGGTTGATGGCGGGAGAAGACGGCCAGCATCATACTGGCAAAAACCATAAGCGCCCCGGTAACTTCCAGGCCGGACAGAGTCTCTCCTAAAATCAGGTAAGCCATCAGCAGACAAAATACGGGTTCGGCCGTACTGATCAAAGTAGCCCGGGCGGCTCCTATATTCTGAACCCCTTTCAAGAACAAAAGCACTGCCAGCAGGGTGTTAAATACAGCCATAAGCAGGGTAACCAACAATTGGGTAGAGGTTAGTGCAATCAGAAAACCCAGACTGTTGTGATACACCGGGACGATTATTATTACGGCAATTAATGACAGAGAAGCCGTTAAAGAGAAGGGATTGCCCTGCGTTACGGTTTTCTGACCCAACAGGCCATAAAAACTGTAGCAAATGCAGGCCAGAAGGGCAAAAAACATACCCTTGGGGTCAAGTGCCGGCGCCCCCCCGACCAGACCTGAAATTAAAGCAACCCCGCCAACAGCCAGGGCCAAACCGATAAAAACCGGCGGACTTAATCTCTCCTTAAATACCAGGATGCTTAAAAGGGCGACCAGCACCGGATGGATGAAAAAAATTACCGTAGTTAAGCCGGCTGCCAGAGTATTTAAAGCCAGAAAATAAAATAATCCGGATACGGTCAGAAATGCACCCTGAGCTATAACCGTAGGGGTAATGGTTAGAACCCGGTCATTTTTTACGAACTTGAGGAAAAAGGCCAATAACAGGAAAGAGAATACATAGCGCAAAAGCAGGGTGCTGCTGGGACCCAGCCCGGCGGAATAAGCCAGCTTTACCAAGACCGGCAGGGTGGCGTACATAAATGCCGAGCCCAAAATAAAGACTGAACCTTTCATTTCCTTGGAAGCATTAAACATGACATAACCTCTGAGCGTTGATTCGTAATATAGATTACTCAGTTCAGTATAGACTTGGGAAAAAATAAGTCAATATTTACAAGTCGTACAGGATCGCACAGATCAATCTAAAATTTGCAATGACTGCATTTTCGTGTTATAGTGTAGAATCTGCAGGTAAGTATTTTGGCATCATTTTTACTGGATTTTCCTGCGGAATCAGGATAGTCGTTAAAATGAATTGTTTTTTCGGGTCCGGTTCACATATAATTTATTTAATGAGAGTACAATTAATTATGGCTTGATACCGCTGCAGATGAAATATGGCAGGAATTGGTGCAGGAAAAAACTTAATATAGCTGGGGCAAATAGATGCGGAGGTGATTGTTTATGAAAAACAGATGGGGTAAGGGCGATCCGGTTAATCTTTCCGACTTATTGAAAATAACCCCGGTTGCCAATGAAATCGTACATCTGAGCGAGGAATTGGGCATGAGCCTTACTGATGTAATGTGGATTGTCTCTCAGATTATAGAAAACAGTGATGAATCAATCACAACGGTAACTCCCAAAATGAGTGAAGATATACCTGAGGGAGATTGGGATGAAATGGATCTGGATAGTGCGGAAGAAGAAATCGACCAAGCCATGTATTTGGTAAACGTCAAGATAAATGGTCCGGGGAGGTTCCCCGAAATTGGTTTCAAGGCTGGAGTTAACGACATCGACGATATGAATTATTTCTTTGATATGATACTGGAAATGATTGATAAGTTGGATTAATGGGATGAATTAGAGTCCGGGCTTATACCCGGACTTTCTTTTACAAATCAGTCCGAAGCGGGTGAACCGGTGATTATTGAGTTGACCAAACAAATCAAGCTGGTAAGGCCTGAAGCCAAATCCATGTTTCCATACAGCAACTCATTGTTTATTGATGATGCGGAAAAGGCAATAATTGATGCCGGGGCCGGGGGCAGAGCCTATGCCCAAATTCCAATGGAGGATATAAAGCTGCTGCTGTTAACCCACAGCCATTTTGATCATATCAATGGGGTGAGTTTCTTTAAGCATGCCAAAATCATGGCCGGGCAGGAGGAATTAGCTATACTGCTGGATGAGGCGGAGTATATCAAATCCGTGGGATATCCCCGCTGGCCGGAATTAATGGGTACCCCCTTCCAAAGCAGATGGGAAAAAGTAAACCTGCCCCAAGACATACCGGCCCATCTTGGTTTTCAGCCCATAAACATAGATTCGGTTTTTGTTGATGGCTCGATATTTGCCACTGGCGCCACCTCTTTCATCGCCGTGCATACCCCGGGACATTCACCCGGTCATTATGCTTTTTTCTTTCCCCGGGAGAGAATCCTGTTTTCCGGCGACCTGGATCTATCTATGCGGGGGCCGTGGTATGGAGGGGAATCCTGCGATTTGGATGATTTGATAAATTCGATACGCCGGTTGATATCCCTAAAACCCCAGTTGTTGGTAACCTCACACCGACGGGTGATAGATTCCGGGATCGATGAGTTATTCGCGCAGTATCTCCAGATTGCTTTCGCCCGAGAAGCCAAGATTTTAAAGTATATTGCGGAACCGAGAACAATTGACGAAATTGCCGGACAGCAAATCATTAACGAATGGGAGCGGAATGAATACACGCTCTTTTCCTACAAGATGATGATAATTAAACACCTGGAGCGCCTGATGCGAATGGGGCGGGCAGGCAAGACTGCCGACGGCAGGTACGTGGACATTTCCTCTGCCTAGGGTGAAACGCCTTTTTAACCAAATCTTGATAAATAATTACGATTTTTTAATACGATGTTGTTCTAAATGCAACACTTAAAGAGTAAAATAACCTCAGGGTTATAAAAGAACTAAGTGAAAGGAGGGAGTAACCGTGGATAAAAACTTAATAGACGAGATTTTAAGGGAAATCGGGTTGGAACACATAGATGAAGATGAAACCGACCGGCAGTAAAAAGGAGCCATTTAAGGACGAAGCTTAAATGGCTCCCTATTTTTTTGCCTATTGCTGGGCCGCTTTCAGCAGTTCAGAGACGGTTACAAATTCATATCCCTGATTTTTTAAATTCTGAATTACGGCAGGCAGGGCTTCGGTTGTCTGTTTACAGGTATCACTGGCATGCATAAGTATGATGTCTCCGGGATGGACCCGCTTGGTTACTCGGTCCACGATATTATTGACCCCGGGATTCATCCAGTCCAGGCTGTCGGTTCCCCATTGTATCACTTCATAGTTGCTTTCATGGGCAGCTTCGATAACCTGATCATTGTAATCTCCGTTGGGAGTTCTGATCAGGTTGGCTTCGATTCCGGTCACTTCTTTAATGTTATTATGCGCTTTCATCAGTTCATCTTTAATCTCGGTTTTGCTGAGATTACTCAAATTAATATGACGATATCCGTGGCTGCCTATCTCATGTCCATCCGCCTGAATTCTTTTGGGAATGTCGGGATATTGTTTTACCCAGGGGCCGGATAGAAAAAAGGTAGCCTTTATTCCGTTATTTTTCAGGATGTCTATTACCGGCAGTGGAGTATTGTTGCCCCAGCTTATATCGAAGGTAAGGGCTACTATTTTCTTATCGGTTTTCACTTCATAAATCGGCTTTAATTTGTGATATGCCTGAACATACACTACGCTGCTGGTCAGAAGGACTAGTACTAAGGCGGCAATAATTACGACCTTGGTTCCGGGCCGGAGCTCATAAAACCCAAAAATTCTCGGCATTATCTAATTTCACCCCCCTTTGTCAAATTTATATATTTTTATTTCCTCAAAACGCGCTTTATTCCTTATCGCCCAATTTAATTAATTCGCTCATGGTAATGAATTGATAACCCTCATCCATAAGCTGCGTCAATAGCATATCTACGGCCTGGGCCGTCTGCAGGCCGTTATCGCCCCCATCGTGCAGAAGGATTATCTGACCGGGCTGGATATGCTGAATAATATGACTGGCGATAGAGGAGCTGCTGTTGCCGACTTTCCAGTCCTTGCTGTCCTGCTGCCAGCTCCAGTAAGCGATCGTTATCTGGTTTTGCTTGGTAAACTCGACTAAACTGTCGGAAAGATATCCTCCCGGCGGACGAAAAAGGCTGGGGGTCTGCGCGGTCAGATTTTTAATGATAGAGTTGGTTTTATCTATTTCTTCCTGGAAGACTTCAGCTTTGTTGCTCTGGAATGCAGCATAATTGTGAGTGTAACTATGATTGGCAATTTCATGGCCTTGAGCCGCTATCTGCTGCAGCAGTTCCGGATATTTTTCAGCCCGGTTACCTACTACAAAAAAAGTGGCGTGGACATTATGTTTTTGCAGATTTGCCAGTACCACCGGCGTCCGGGCCGGATCGGGACCATCGTCAAAGGTCAGAGCCACAGCCTTTTGCTGGGTTTTAACCTGGGTAATCACCAGTTTCTCCTGCTTCCATTGGTCCATGTTGGGATGCAGGGCAACATTGAAAGTCCCGAAGCCCAGCAGAAATATGCCGGTAAAGATAAAAGCCAGGGTTCTTTTCCTAAAAAGCAATATCAAGTATACCCACCTCTTTAGTATTCGACCGGCACGCTTGCGCTTGTCGAAAAAATAATTCTTCTAAAGGTATATTGAGTTAGCGGCTCGATTATGTGCATAAGCTGTTGGTTGGAGCAGTAAACCTAAAAAAAGGCATGGATTAAATTGCAGACTTTACTAATTCCCGCCGCCAATATATAATATGGGATACATGGGTCGTTAACTCAGAGGTAGAGTGCTTCCTTGACGCGGAAGAAGCCACAAGTTCGAATCTTGTACGACCCACCATAAAAACGCAGTAATACTGGAGTTTTAAAAGCTCCGGTATTTTTTTATGCTGAATTTGGTAATTATTCACCAAATTGTCACCAGTAATTTCAGGTAGATATTAAATATAAAAATTATCGGGATAATCACCTAAGTAATGCCGAGCAATTCATATACTGCCCACAATTTACCATGAAAATAAATATTTGGGCAGGAATTTTTATTTAATAGGACGAATATTAAATTTTAGTATATTAATAAACGAATCTAATTCTAAATAAGTACTAAAATGTTAGGGAGGATTGAAATGAAAAAAGAAATACGAGGTTTTATTGCCGGGGTTATTATCACCATGATGTTATCGGGAGTGGCCTTGGCAAGCGGCGGTTACCAGAACATAAGTGTGTTGTTCAATTCGATTAATATTAAAGTGAATGGACAAACAGTTAATGCTGACAACATCGTGTATAATGAAAGGACTTATGTACCTTTATCCGCAATTGCTACCATGTTAGGCAAAGATGTGGTTTGGGACGGAACGACAAATACAGCCAACATAAATGACAAGGGCAGCAGCAGTCAGCCCAATGCAGGCTATAGCAGACTAAATCCTGCTCCCTTGGGCGTGGCCCAGAGAGTAACATATAGCAGTCTGGGTAATTCATATGTTGCCGATATTACCGTTACGAAAACAATTAGAGGCTCCCAGGCCTGGGATATGATTAAATCGGCTAACATGTTCAACAGTGCTCCCGGGGACAAGGAAGAATACATCCTGGCCAAGGTTAAAGTTAATTTAATATCTTCTTCAGGAGAAACAAGCCTGAATTTGAATGAAGCTCTCTTCCAGCTTTATTCAGGTTCATATGTTAAATACAATCAGTTTGTCAGTGTGGTTGAACCTGAGCCGGCTCTGAGTTCAGAGCTTTATCCCGGGGCTGAACATGAGGGATATATCACTTTCAAAGTCAATCAGGATGATACCAATCCCAAGGCGGCATTTGGTCTGCAATATGACGGTTCGGGCGGAGTTTGGTTTAATCTGCAATAATTGGATTAATAAAATTTGAGAAAAATAGGCGTTCCCATAAGATAAGCTTGAGCATACTGAAAGCAGTAATACCGGAGTTTTAAAAGCTCCGGTATTTTTTATCATTATTTTAGGTAATATAAGTAATTTGCGGCCTGGGTCACAAATTTTGGATGGCTGTCCGCTGAATAATGAAAAATGGCCTCACATATAATAATGAAAGCATTGATTTAGGAGGCCGAAAATGATATATAAATTGAGTATTGCTACGGCCGCAGACTACAGGTTTTTACTGGATGAACTTAATAAAAAATTTTCGTGGTTAAAACAACACGGCTATTTTCTGTCCGTCCAGAGCCATTTCGTAGACCGCAATGTCAGTATCATTTTCGATCTTATGCTGCACGGCAGTACAACCGCTGCTCACCTCAAAGATGAAGATATTGTCTACATTTTTAAACATCAGATCTCAGAGTTCCTGGCCGATCACATTGTCAGGGACTGGGAAGATAAACTTACCTGGAAAGAGGTCAGCAAGAAAGGACGCCACATCCCCCTGGGAGACCAGATGACCATATTCAACAAAGCCATCGAATTCTTGAAACGGTGCAATTCCAATGAAAGCCTGAATTTGTTAATGAATTACGGGCGGAAAAACAAGATAGCCCATAAAATATTGGATTATATATATTATCATGATCTGCTGGTGGTAGACGGTTTCATTAATTTTTGCATGAAAGACTATTTGGTTGAAATTAAATTCGCGGTGGACCTGGCCTATGAAGAACTGAAGAATGAAAAAGAGTATAATGAGTTTGTCAAACTTCTGCGGTATTTTGTGGATACGCAACCTCCCACGGTTATGGAAGTAAATATTATGATGGATAGACACGGCCGCTTCTCACTCTGGGACGGGAATGGAGTCAGACTGGAGCCCAGCCATGTTAATTATTATCTGGACGATATAGCCCGGGGCGAAATAACCCTGGATGACATGCTGGTAAGCATCCTTATAACCATCGCTCCCCGGAGGATTGTGTTGCACAACATCGGCAAGGAACCCCACAGCGAGTCGGTTAAAATGATAAAAACCGTATTTGAGAAGAGAATCAAGGAATGCAAAGGCTGCGAACGATGTTTTGAACACCAGTCCAAAGAGGGGAGGATCCCCAACAAACTGGAGAAATAGAATTGATTTAGATTAGGTATAAGGGAGTCGAACCCCCGTCGGTTTTAACGGGCGGATTTCCGCTCATACTGCGGAAAATCTCTTGCAAATACCGCCAGTATTAGCTGCGAGATTTTACTTGTCTGACCAAAAATCCGCTCCGTTAAAACTGCTTGCACCTGTCAGCGAGAAATGTTTGAGCGATTTTCGTCGCGGCGGACGCCGCTTTGCTAGTGCAAAGCAAGGACAACAAGGCGAAAAGCGCCGAACAGGGCCGCTGACAGGCGACGGAGTTCGGCTCCCTTACACCTATGGCTGAGCTGGACTCAGCCTTTTAGTTTGCGCGGGTTTGTAAAATCTGATATTCTGTTTAGATAGTAATAAAGATTCCTGCTATTTTTGGGAGGCGCAAATATGATACATATCAGCTTGAAAGATGGAAGCCAGAAAGAATTTCCGGAAAGGATCAGCCTTTTACAGATTGCGGAGAGCATCAGTCCCAAGCTGGCGAAGAATTCACTTGCCGCTGTGTTTAATGGCAAGGTGACGGATTTGGCGGCTGTAATTGATAGCGACGGAGAACTTGAATTTATTGACTTTGAGGATGAGAGAGGCCGTCAGGTGTACCGCCATTCATCATCCCATGTGATGGCCCAGGCAGTGAAACGGTTGTGGCCTAATACCAAATTCGCCATTGGTCCTGCGGTGGACAAGGGCTTTTATTATGATTTCGATACTGATCATACCTTTACCCCCGAAGATTTTGCAGCCATAGAAAAGGAAATGCAGGCCATTATCAAGAGCAATTATCCCATCGTCCGGAAGGAAATGCCCCGGGATGAAGCTATTAAGTTTTTCGCCGAACGCAATGAAGACTACAAGGTTGAACTGATTCAAGATCTGCCTGAAGACGCGATAATCAGTCTCTATCAGCAGGGAGAATTTGTGGATCTTTGCGCCGGGCCGCACGTACCGGCAACGGGTAGACTAAAAGCGATCAAGCTGATGAGCCTGGCCGGGGCTTACTGGCGGGGGAGCGAGAATAATAAAATGCTGCAGCGCATTTATGCCACTTCATTTCCCAAACAAGCCCTGCTGGACGATTACTTAAACAAACTGGAAGAAGCCAAAAAACGCGACCACCGCAAACTCGGCAAAGAACTGGGACTGTTTGTGCTGCTGGACGAAGGACCGGGGTTCCCGTTTTTCCTGCCCAAGGGCATGGTTTTAAGAAACGAATTGGAGAAGTATTGGCGGGAGCAGCATGAGAAAGCCGGTTATCAGGAGATCCGTACTCCCATTATATTGAATACCGATCTCTGGCATCGTTCCGGACACTGGGACCACTACCAGGACAATATGTATTTTACCAAGATAGATGAAGAGGATTATGCGGTCAAACCTATGAACTGCCCGGGAGGAATACTGGTTTATAAGCAAAACCTGCACAGCTACCGGGAATTACCGCTTAGGATTGGTGAGATGGGACTGGTACACCGGCATGAAATGTCCGGGGTCTTGCACGGACTTATGCGAGTGCGGGCCTTTACCCAGGATGACGCCCACATATTTATGCTGCCTGAGCAAATAATTGATGAGATAAACGGGGTAATGAACCTGATCGATACCTTCTATACCCAGTTCGGGTTCAGTTATCATGTTGAGCTTTCGACCCGTCCGGAGAATTCGATGGGTTCACAGGAACAATGGGATTTAGCTACCGGTGCCCTCCAGCAAGCCCTGGAGAAGAAAGGACTGGATTACAAGATTAACGAGGGCGATGGCGCCTTCTACGGCCCCAAGATAGATTTTCACCTGCAGGATTCCCTGGATCGTACCTGGCAGTGCGGAACGATTCAGCTGGATTTTCAAATGCCGGAAAAATTCGATCTGGCCTATATCGGAGAAGACGGCGAAAAACACCGGCCGGTTATGATCCATCGGGTTATCTACGGCAGTATGGAAAGGTTTATCGGCATATTGACCGAACACTTCGCCGGAGCGTTTCCAGCCTGGCTGGCACCGGTCCAGGTCCGCATCCTGCCCCTGACTGAAAGGCAGCATGATTATGCGGAGCAGACCCTGGCCCAGTTGAAATCTGCGGGAATACGCGTGGAGATTGATAAACGCAGTGAGAAAATCGGCTATAAGATACGAGAGGGCCAATTGCAGAAAATACCGTATCTTCTGGTAATAGGCGATAAAGAAATCGAAGCCGGCAGCGTGGCGGTCCGTCATCGCAAAGAGGGTGACCTGGGGGCTATGGCTTTAGACGAATTTACGGCCATGCTTCAAACAGAAATTTTGGACAAAAGCATCAGGTAGTTGCCAATAGAGGTTGATTTTTTAATAATGGTATGTTAATCTTTTATGGACATAGAAAGCAGGAGCCTTGCTTCTCACCTTACAACCGAGGTTCGTAAGGTTATCAAGAACAGATTATAGTGATGCTTGGGTGATAGAGAGCAATTGACCCAAGGGGTTCAATCTGTTATTGCATTTGGAAGCGGGTTTTGGGAACCCGCTTTTTTAGTTAATTGGGAGGTGAATTTCTTATCAGCAAGGATTGGAGAATCAATGAGGATATCCGAGTAAAGGAAGTCAGATTAGTTAGTGAAGACGGCGAACAACTTGGTATCGTTCCCATCCGTGAAGCATTGGCTATGGCTGAAGAAAGAGGAGTCGACCTGGTTGAAGTGGCTCCTTCAGCTAAACCGCCTGTGTGCCGCATGATGGATTATGGCAAGTTTAAGTTTGAGCAGAGCAAACGGGAAAAAGAGTCCCGCAAGAAGCAGAAGATTATTTCCATCAAAGAAGTAAAAATGAGGCCCAATATCGAAGAACACGATTTTCAGGTCAAAGCCAGGAATGCCCGAAAATTTCTTACTGCTGGAGATAAGCTCAAATTTACCATAATGTTTCGGGGCCGCCAGATAACGCACCCGGAATTGGGAGAGAAGCTTTGCATTCAACTGGCCCAGGAGTTGGCGGATATCTCCGCCATTGAAAAACAGCCTAAAGTTGAAGGAAGAAACATGGTTATGATACTTATACCTAAAATAGAAAATGATTAAAAGGAGGTAAATCCATGCCTAAAATGAAAACCCACCGCGGAGCGGCCAAAAGGTTCAAAAAGACCGGCAGCGGTATGATCAAAAGAGCCAAAGCTTACGCCAGCCACTTGCTCAGCAGCAAGAGTCCGAAAAGGAAAAGAAAATTACGCAAAGCCGGACTGGTAAGCGAAGTTGAACAAAAGGGAATCTCCAAATTAATTCCTTACAAATAGATAAAGGGAGGACTTGTTATGCCAAGAGTAAAACGTGGAGTTACAGCTCACAGAAGACATAAAAAAATACTTAAACTGGCCAAAGGATACATCGGCAGCAAATCCAAATTATACCGCGTAGCCAATGAACAGGTCATGAAATCCGGGGCTTATGCCTATGCCCATAGAAAACTTAAAAAGAGAGAGTTTCGGCAGTTATGGATTGCCCGTATTAATGCGGCCGCCCGTGACAATGGCACTACCTACAGCCGGATGGTGCATGGATTGAAGGTGGCGGGAGTTGACATCAACCGCAAAGTGCTGGCCGAATTGGCTATTAGCGATCCCCAGGGATTTTCCGCGCTGGCGGATGTGGCCAAAAAATCAGTTTAGTTGCCGGTGCTGATCAGAATCATTAAAAAGTATGGCCGTAAGCCATGCTTTTTTTATCAATCAGAATTCGTCCCCGGCTTAAGGATAGCGTATTATGAAGATAATCAGCTCCCAGGATAATCAATTCATAAAACTGGCCTCCAGTTTAAAGCACAAGAAATATCGGGATGCCCAGGGTCTTTTTCTGGTTGAGGGCCGCCGTGCGGTCGCAGAAGCCCTGGATAAGCCGGAATTGGTTCAGGCGGTTTTTCAGGAACAGGGTATGGCGGAAGATAGCTCGGACTGCAGCCGGGCGGAGGGATGGGCCGATTGCTTTATGATTGAGCCCCGGCTGATGAAGTATATTTGCAATACCGAAGAGCCCCAGGGAATAGCGGCCCTAGTCAAAAAACCGGTTTGGTCGTGGGAGGCCGTGGTAAACCAAAGGGGAATGCTGGTATTGCTGGACCGGATCTCCGATCCCGGCAATCTGGGCAGCATACTAAGAACCTGCTGGGCTTTCGATGTGGGCGGAGTATTGCTGAGCCCGGGGTGTGTTGATCCTTTCAACCCCAAGGTGGTCCGTTCGACTATGGGGGCTATCTTGGATGTCCCGGTTTTTTCCGATGTATCCGCCGAGCAATGCAATAATCTGGAGAGGGCCGGTTACCAATTCATGAGCACGGATATTGGCGGCGGGGATGTATATTCTGCCGTAAAATACCGCCTCCCTTTGGTCATTATCTTTGGCAGTGAAGCCTGGGGAGTGAGTGAGGACTTGAAAAAAAGATGCAAAATTTTCACATACATACCAATGAACCCCCAAGTTGATTCTTTGAATGTGGCGGCAGCATGTGCTATAATTGTTGCAGAAGCGCGGAGACAGTTTCAGGCGGGAGCAGAGATGACTGATTTATAAGTTAAAGTTTACGGATTGTTTGGTTCCTTGGAGCTAAATCGGAGGGTAGAACAATGTATGAACAGGCTGAGAATTTGTGGCATCTTTTCGAGACATCTGGCTGCATAATATATTATCTCTTATATAAACGCTTGGTAAATCAATAAATATAAATGCAATGATCAGGACAAGTAAACTGCTTTAGCAAAGCTTTACAGGGAGGCTGCATCATAGACTGCGAGTGCCGCCAAGCCAGAGCAGAAGAATTCACCTGGGAGCAGTGGGCTGAAATGGCAGTAGGCCTTACCGGCGCCCTCCGTTACGGGTGTTAAGATAATTGATACGGCAAAAAAATCGATTAATTAGGGTGGTACCACGGAACAGAGCTTTCGTCCCTTGCGGATGAGGGCATTTTTGTTTTCTGGATCAGCTGTTTGTCGGCCAAGCCACCCGGATAAGATAAATAATCTGGCAATAAGGAGGAAGGCAAGTGATCGATCGGTTAAGGCAGATTAAACTCCTCACGGAAAAGAGGATAGCGGAGGTCAGTGACTTTGACGCCCTGAATGAGATCAAGGTGAAAATACTGGGGCGCAAAGGTGAAATAACCCTGCTCCTCAGAGGCTTGAAGGATCTGGCAGGCGAGGAGAGGGCCGAAGCGGGAAAAGTTGCCAACGATGTCAAGAATATTTTGGAAAAAATGATAGATGACAGGACCGCAGAGTTAAAAAGGCTGGAATTGGAATCAAAACTGCAAAATGAAAAGATAGATGTTACTCTGCCGGGACTTCCCCAGGCAGGCGGCGGCAAGCATCCTATCAGCCGGGTAACCGATGAAATCAAGGCTATTTTTATCGGTATGGGCTTCGATGTGGCGGAAGGTCCGGAAATTGAGACCGACTACTATAATTTCGAAGCGCTTAATGTTCCCAAAGATCATCCGGCCCGGGATATGCAGGATACCTTCTACATAACCGAAGAGATGCTTTTAAGAACTCATACCTCACCGGTACAGGTGCGCACCATGGAGAAATTGGCCCCTCAAATTCCCGTAAAGATCATCGTGCCCGGGAGAGTATATCGTAAAGATGATGACGCCACCCACTCCCCCATGTTTAATCAGGTGGAAGGACTGGTGATTGACGAAAGGATTACTTTTGCTAATCTGAAGGGCACGTTAATGTTATTTGCCCAAAAAATTTTTGGCGAGCGGGTCAAGGTCCGGTATCGCCCCAGCTTCTTCCCTTTTACCGAGCCCAGTGCGGAAATGGACATCTCCTGCGTTCACTGTCAGGGTGAAGGCTGCCGGGTATGTTCCCACACCGGATGGCTGGAAATCCTGGGGGCGGGCATGGTGAATCCGCGCGTTCTTCAATATGGCGGTTACGATCCTGAAAAGGTAACCGGTTTTGCTTTTGGCATGGGCATCGAGAGGATTGCCATGCTCAAATATGGCATCAATGATTTGCGTTTGTTCTTTGACAACGACAAACGGTTCCTTAAACAATTTTAGGAGGTAACAGCATGGGAGTTTCAATAAATTGGCTGAAAAATTATGTGGATTTCTCGTGGACCCCGGCGGAAGTCGCCCACCGTCTGACCATGGCCGGAATTGCCATTGAAGGAATAGAACAAGTTCAAAACGACAGCATCCTGGAATTGGATTTGACGCCCAACCGGGGAGACTGCCTGGGGATTATCAACCTCGCCCGCGAGGTGGCAGCCCTGAATGGAACGGATATTAAAATACCTGGGATTGATATAAATGAGAGCGGCGAACAGATCGATGACTATATAGACATTAAGATAGACGCCCCCGACCTTTGCCCCCGTTATACCGCCCGGGTGGTGAAGAATGTAAAGATCAAACCCTCGCCGGACTGGATGCAGGCGCGCTTGCTAAGCGCGGGTATCCGGCCTATCAATAATGTGGTGGATGTTACCAATTATGTAATGCTGGAATGCAACCAGCCGCTGCACGCCTTCGACTATGACCTGCTGAGTGAAGCCAAACGGATTATAGTGCGCCGGGCCGAACCGGATGAGAAAATTATCACCCTGGACGATGTGGAAAGGGTGCTGGACCCGGAAATGCTGCTTATTACCGATAATGGCCGGCCGGTGGCTCTGGCCGGTATAATGGGGGGGCAGAATACCGAAATAAGTGAGGCAACGGTCAATGTTTTGCTGGAATCCGCCTGCTTCAAAGGCACCAACATACGCAAATCTTCGCGGAAATTGGCCTTGCGCAGTGATTCGTCGATTCGTTTTGAGAAAGGTGCGGATATAAACGGGGTTATTTATGCGGTTGATCGGGCCGCAGCTTTAATCCAGGCAACCGGCGAAGGTCAGGTAGTGGCCGGGATTGCCGATTGTTATCCGGAGCCTGAGCCTCTGCGGCAAGTATTATTAAGGCCGGAACGGGTCAATTATTTGCTGGGAACTGATATAAGTACTGAAACAATTAAAACCTACATCCGGAACTTGAAATTTGAATGGCAGGAGCAGGAGGGTAATCTGCTGGTTACGGTTCCGTCCTACCGGCCGGATATAGAAATGGAAGTGGATTTGATCGAGGAGGTCGCCCGCCTGAACGGCTACGACACGATTCCGGCCGAACTTCCCTACGGCAATACTACCCATGGGGGCTTGACTCCCTCTCAGTTGTTCAGAGATCGGGTCAAAACCCTGATGAGCACCTCTTTCTATGAAACAATTAATTATAGTTTCATTAGCCCGCGGTTTTTTGATATGCTGCAGCTGCCTGAAGACAGTAAGCTGAGAGACGTTATTAAGGTGGCCAATCCCCTTTCCGAAGAGCAAAGCATTATGCGCACCCTGCTTTTACCGGGCCTCCTGGATGCGGTCAGCCGCAACCTGGCCCGCAAGAACAGCAGCCTGGCTTTCTTTGAGATGGGCGCCGTATTTTATCCGCAGGCTGAAGGGATGCCCCGGGAAGTACTGAAGTTGGGGGCTGTCGCCGCCGGCAGACTGGAAAGCAACTGGCTCAAGCAGGATGTAGAAATGGACTTCTTTTATCTTAAAGGAGTGATTGAAAACCTGCTGGCCCAGCTGGGGATAGTGGAGTTGGACTGGGAGGAAGCGGAAGCCCCCGGGTATCATCCGGGACGAACCGCAGTCATTGGCTGCAAGGGCAAGACCCTGGGGATTATAGGGGAAATCCATCCCCTGGTCAGACAAAACTTTGATATTAAACCGGGCGCCTGTGCCTTCGAACTCGATATTGAAACCATGTACGAATTATCCGCACAGAGGGTAATGATGGAACAGATTACCCGTTATCCAGCCGTGGAAAGAGACCTGGCTATCGTAGTAGAGCAGTCAGTCAAAGCGGCCCAGGCGTTGGCGATCATCAGTGAACAAGGCGGAGATCTGCTGCAAAATGTGGTCGTATTTGATGTTTATAGCGGGGAACAGGTGCCGGCCGGCTGCAAGAGCATTGCCTTTAAAATGACTTTTCAATCGGAAGAGCGCACTCTTACCGAAGCTGAGGTCAATCTCAGGATGGATGAGATTTGCAGCAGCCTGAGCGAAAAACTGGGAGCGACTTTAAGATAGACGCGGACAACTAATAAACTATACGAATAAATAAACCTCCGGCGTATATAAATGCGAAAAGGAGGTTTTATTTTTGCAAATAGATAAGCGCGCCGGCAGAATGATAGTTGGGATAGTAAGCGGCACATTTTTATTGCTAATCGGCATAATGCTGATCTGCAGATTAAGTCTTGAGCCCCCGGAAGGGCAGATATCGGATTTGGACGAGAAGGTGCCCTACGGTGAATTTTTAAGCTGGGATGCGGTTGACAAGATCTTTCCCAAAAGTGCGAAAGCCACTGTCGTTGATTATGATACCGGCATGCAGTTTGAAGTTCAGCGCCGGGGTGGATCCAACCACGCCGATGTCCAGCCTCTTACCGCCAATGATACTGCCATTATGAAAAGTATCTATGCGGGCAAATGGGGCTGGCGGCGCAAGGCCGTTATTCTGCAGTTAAAAAATGGCCTGAGGATTGCGGCCTCCATGAACGGCATGCCTCATGGACAGGGAGCAATACAGAACAATAATTTCGACGGCCATTTCTGCATTCACTTCAGGGACTGCAAGACGCATGCGAGCAATAGAGTTGATCTGGCGCATCAAATGATGGTCTGGAAAGCAGGCAACGTGGTGGACCAGCAGCTGCAGTCCCTGACTCCGGCTGAGATTCTCACGGTTTTTTTTACCGCCCTTAATCAGCACGAGCTAAACATAGCGGGAAAGCTGGTTAACTCCGAGGATGATATCATGCCGATGATGGAAAATCTGGGCAGCATTGAAACCATCAGAGCGGAGAATATCAAAAAGGTCGCGGATAATTCCTACAGTATCAGTGTCAGTATAATATTTAATGATTCCAACCGGGAGTACCGCAAAAATATGGTGATCAACCTGGTTGCTCGAAAGGCTTATTGGCAAATAGACGCCAATGTAATTAATATCCTGTTGGATAAAAGATCAATGGCGTCTTTCCAGGCAATCAACACCATCCCTATGGAACAGGAGGATTGGGAACTGGTCGATAATGACTGACTGTAACCGTTCGTACCAGGAGCGGCGACGTTTGATGTAAGTCCTTGTTAGCCGCCGGATAAATAAATGGTGCGAAGCATAGGAAGGTAATTAAAACAACAATAGGGAACATATGTTTGCCGTAGAAGCGAATTTGTGCTAAACTTTGAGAAAGGACTAATGAAAGGGTTTGAACGCATGAAAACCGGAACCGCCAGCCTGCCGCTGCACGGGGGGAAATGCCCGCCCTGGCTGTTTGTCCATATGAAGGCGCTAAGCGCAGCCATTATCGAGGTCATTATTGAGGATTTTGGAATTTCGGAAGTTCTCCGGCGGTTGTCCAATCCTTACTGGTTTCAGGCCCTGGGCTGCGTGGTCGGGTTTGACTGGCATTCACCCGGGGTTACCACCACCGTGTGCGGGGCTTTAAAAGAAGGTCTGAATGAAATTGGCCCCCGGGCGGGACTGTTTCTGGCCGGCGGCAAAGGCCGGACCGCCCGGAATACACCGTTGCAGATTCAAGCGGCTGCCGATAAGCATTCCTTGAACTGTGATGTCAGTAAATTGATATATGCCAGCAAAATGGCGGCTAAGGTCGATAGTGCCGCGGTTCAGGACGGTTATCAAATATATCACCATTTCTTTGTTTTTACCGATCAGGGCGAATGGGCGGTAATTCAGCAGGGTATGAATGAAGAGGTTCAGCAAGCCCGGCGTTATCACTGGTTGAGTTCCAGCGTCAATGATTTTACGGAGGAGCCTCAGTCCGCCATCTGCTGCGACTGCAGAGGAGATACCCTTAACCTGGTGGCCCGGGACAACTGGGATGTACGCAGTCTCAGCAGCGAGATGATTAAAGTGCGCCCGGAAACGTTGATCCGGGAGTTAAAATTAATAGCAGATAAAATTCCGGCCCTGGATATGCCCCGGCGCCATTCTATTCCCCGCACCGCTTATTTAAACAAGTCATTATATGCCGCTTATGAACAGCAACCGCAGAATTTCGAAGAACTGCTGCAGATTAAAGGGGTCGGACCCGGGACCTTACGGGCTTTGTGCCTGGTGGCTGAAGTTGCCTATGGGGTTAAACCCAGTTATGCTGATCCGGTGCGCTATGCCTTCGCCCACGGCGGGAAAGACGGATTTCCCTTTCCGGTAAATGAACCGGACCTGGAAAACTCCTATCACACCTTGCGCCGGGCGCTGCAGCGTTCCCGCACCGGTCATGGGGAGCAGCTGCAGGCTCTGCGCAAACTGGCGGAATGGCATAGTGAAGTCATAAACGTAAGAGCCATCCCGGGAAAAACCGGGAGACAGGAAGCACCGGCAATGAGCCGCCAGGGGGATGAAGCGACAAGGAACCGGACTGCTGCCGGTCGCCCCCAGTCAAAATACATGCAGCCTGAGCTGTTTTAGGCAGACAATTTAGCATTGGTATAAATTATAAGCAGGGATCGCCTTAGGCAGGCGATCCCTTTGTTATTGGGATTTACACTCTATTTACATGGCGGTTAAAAAATGAATATATAAATCATGGAAAGATTTTACATAAATATCTTAATATAAACTATTAATAGGTATAAAAACGTCGATATAGATAGAAAACAGGTGGAGGGTAATAAGAGTTTGAAACTATTACCACAAATAAACCGAATAATGAAGCTTATTAATCCCAGTCAGATTGACAATACTTTTACAATTGACCGGGTTACGGATTTGCCCAATCTGGTAACCCTGTTTCCCCTGATTGAAAGTCACCTTGTGAAAGTAAAGCTTGGTTTGATTTATCTGGATATAGTCAACTTCAAAGATATTGAGACTGTTTATGGTCAGGAGATCTGTGACAAGGTGCTTAAAGTAACAGCCAAAACGCTGCGGGAAACACCGGTCTATTTTGCCGGACTAAGGGAAAAATACGGAGTATGCAGCCTGGGCGGCGACGATTTTCTGATATTTATTGATGCCCCCCAGTTTATGAATGGTTATCAGCACGAATATACCGAGATGAAAAAAATCTTTGAAAAAGCCATCAATGAAACCATGCAGTGTTTAGATCTCAACCAACTGGTTAAATTGCATATAGGCTATACCGATATCAACTATACCCCGGGTTATCATATTGAATCCCAGATTTACAAATGTGTGAAGGAAGCGACTTACGCCGCCAAAAACTATGTAAGCGCGGGGGAACATGCAGACTGGCAATTGATGCGCCGGATTATCAACCAGAAAAAAATTAAGACCGTTTACCAGCCCATAGTTTCATTGAAAAGCGGAGATATTATGGGATATGAGGCTCTGTCCAGAGGTCCGGAAAATACAATTTATGAATATCCGGTCCAACTGTTTGCCGCTGCTGATAAATATAACTGTTTGCTGGAACTGGAAGAATTGTGCAATAGTCTTGCCGTCACCAACGCAGTGGCCGGACTTGGCAACAGCTATCTTTTTTTGAATATCAACCCTCTGGTTTTGAACCCGTTAAATTACCACCAGGGACTTTTCCAGGAAGTATTGCGCAAAAACGGTATCAGTTTCAGTAATGTGGTCTTGGAGCTGACTGAAAGAAGTGAGATTGAAAATTATAGCAATCTGAGAGGGGCCTTGCGTTACTATCGCAACCAGGGTTTCCTGATCGCGATTGATGATGCCGGGTCCGGGTATTCCAGCTTGCAGGCCATTGCCGAACTGAATCCCGAGTTTGTAAAAATGGATATGTCTTTAGTCCGGGACATCGATAAAATCCCTATTAAAAGAGCGATGATGGAAACATTTGTTGATTTCTGTTCCAAGATTAACTCCCAAATAATTGCCGAAGGAATTGAAACCAAAGAAGAATTGGAGGTCCTAAGCAATAGCGGCTGCGATTACGGACAGGGATTCTTGCTGGCCAGACCGGGAGCCATGATACCGGAAATAAACCAAAAAGTTCGCGAAAAAGTCCAGTTGTGCTATGCCCAATATAAAACCAACCCTTATTCAATTCAGAAAAAAATAGGAGACATCGTCACTTACAATAAATGTATTGCTCCAGATACGCTGGTTGGCCAAGTAGTGGATATGTTTAAGGAAAATAAGATTATGCACGGAGTGGTAGTTTGCGAAGATATGAGACCGGTAGGTCTGGTTATGCGCGACCGATTGTTTGCTATGTTGGGAACCCGCTACGGATACGACCTGTTTATAAAACGGCCCGTCTCTGAATTTATGGACTCCGATCCCTTGGTTATACCCTGGACAACCCCGCTGGAAGATGCATCCCGGTTAGTATCACGCCGGCTGGAAAGCGGTACTAATGACTATTTGGTTATAACCCGGAACGATCGGTACTGCGGGATTGTCTCGGTTGGTTTTCTGCTAAGCGCTATGGCCAAATTAAATGTAGAACAGGCCAAAGATTCCAACCCTTTAACCGGCTTGCAGGGTAACCGGTGTATAACCGAACGTATTATCAACGAATTAAACAACAATGAAAAAAAGATGATGATACTATATTTTGATTTGGACAATTTTAAAGCCTATAATGATCGCTTTGGTTTTGAACAGGGAGACAGGGTGCTGGTGTTTGTGGCCCAGACCATTACCAAAGTGGTTTTGGAGTATGGAAATATTAATGACCTGATCGGGCATGTGGGCGGAGACGACTTTTTAGTGGTGACTACCCCCGACCGTGCTTCAGCAATTGCCGGCCAGGTCATTAAACTATTTGATGAAGGGATCGTTAATTTTTATGACTCCGAGACCCTGCAATTGGGCTATATTACCGCCCGCGACCGCAAAGGCAGTTATGCCGACTTTCCCATTATGAGCATTTCGATTGCAGGGGTAAGTAATGAATTCAAGGATTACGCCAACCATTTAGAACTTGGTGAGGTTGCGGCTGATGTAAAAAAAGTTGCCAAGTCAATTCAAGGAAGTTGTTATGAAGTATACCGACCATTCCGTACAACGGTGACTATTTCCCCCTGAACCATTCCTGTTCCTTTATGATTTCCAATCTCAATTTATATAAGCCCGAAATGGTTCGGCTTTTATTGTCCCAACCAGTGATACTTTATCAACTGCCCTCATTCGGCGATGATAAATAGTATATAATAATACTAACATCCAGAGGGGAGAATTAGTGATGACAATAACACGCGATAATAACCAGCCCATCAATGTAACTGTTAAAGAGTTGGGGTCTTTCAAGGTTGGCCAAGGTTCACTGCTGGCGGAATTGGTCACCGATATTGCTCCGAAATGGCCGTACACTATAGTTGCAGGAATAATCAACAACACCCTCAGAGATCTGCATTATTCTTTAGATGTTGACTGTGAGGTGGAACTGGTAGATACTACAAGCGAAGCCGGGTTAAGGATATATCGCCGCAGTGCTTCTTTTCTATTAATTAAAGCCTGCCGGGATTTGTTTCCGGACCGTACTCTGATGATCAAGCATACCTTATCCAACGGCCTGTTTTGCGAGTTTTTGGGATGTGCCACTACCGATAACGAAATAGAACAGATCCAGGAACGTATGCGAGCTATAGTTGCTCAGGATTTGCCCATAAAAAAATACCTGGTTGAGAATCAGGAAGCCCGGCGCATATTTGCGCAACAGGAGCAGGATGATAAAGTCAAACTGCTGCGCTATCGGGACAAGGAGGCGGCTCATGTCTATGAGTTGGATGGTTTCATCGAATACTTTTATGGATATATGGTCAATCGAACCGGGGTTTTGGGCAAATTTAAGCTGCTGTACCTCTCGCCGGGTATGATTTTAAGAACCCCGGAGGTAGGTGATATTGATCTGCAGAAACCCTATCATGAACAGAAAAAATTGGCTATGATTCACCAGGAGGCCAAGGACTGGGCAGAAATGCTCCACGTGCCGCACCTGGCGGCTTTAAATGAAATGATCACCAAGGGTGAAGTTGACGATATAATCCGGGTCAACGAGGCTCTGCACGAAAAAAAGATAGCCTATATTGCCGATACCATATGCGCCAATCCCAGCATCAGGCTGGTTTTGATATCAGGACCCTCGTCTTCCGGCAAGACTACCTTTGCCCAGCGTCTTTTGATTCAATTGCGGGTCAATGGCCGCAGGCCGGTTTCGGTTTCACTGGATAATTATTTTGTTGACCGCGGCCGCACTCCCCGGGATGAGTACGGCAATTATGATTTTGAATCCTTGGATGCATTGGATATTGATTTATTTAATGATCACCTCACCCGTTTGATTAAAGGAGAAGAAGTAGAGATTCCCATATATAATTTCAAGACCGGCTTCAGTGAAAAACGCGGGATATTTCTCCAAGTACCGCCCGGCGAGCCCATAATCATTGAAGGCATACATGGCCTGAATGAGCGTTTGACCTGGCGGATACCCTTGATTAATAAATTCAAGATTTATATCAGCGCTCTGACCCAACTAAATGTTGATTACAGCAACCGTATTCCGACCACCGACAGTCGCCTGATCAGGCGGATACTCAGGGACGCCCGCACCAGAGGCTATTCCGCTCAGAATACCATCAAATGCTGGCCGTCGGTGCGAAGGGGTGAAGAAAAGAATATATTTACCTATCAGGAAAACGCTGATGTTATGTTTAACTCATCCCTGGTATACGAACTGGCAGTCTTAAAACTTTATGTAGAACCTCTGCTGGAGGCGATCAGCAACGAGCAGCCGGAACATATTGAAGCCAGCCGGCTGCTGCGCTTCCTGAGCTATTTCCGGGTGATTCCCTCCAACAATATACCACCCAATTCAATTTTGCGGGAATTCATTGGCGGCAGCTGGTTTGAAGCTTAGATTGTCAAAGGGGTTGTTAGCAGAGCCCCTTTGACATTACAATCATCGATCTTAACAATAGTCGATTTGAATATTACTGGAGGTAAGATTATGAACGGTAAAATTTTGGTGGTGGATGACGAAGAAGCCCTGGTAAGGTTAATAACCTATAACCTCAGTAAAGAAGGTTTTACGGCTTTGGCTGTAAATGACGGGAATGAAGCGGTGCCCATGGTGTTACAGGAGAAGCCGGATCTTATTATTCTGGATCTCATGCTGCCGGGCAAAGATGGTATGGAAATATGCCGGGAATTAAGGCATGAAAAGGTAACCACCCCCATCATAATGCTGACCGCTCGTGATGACGAGATAGACCGGGTGCTGGGGCTGGAAATGGGTGCGGATGACTATGTTACGAAACCTTTTAGTGTCCGTGAATTGGTGGCTCGGGTCAAAGCTGTGCTGAGACGCAGGAATGACAATTCTGAACCAGTGAAGCCCACTCATGAAATCGTAGCCGGTGATTTTGTGATCAAACCCGAAAAATATGAAATTTATCAGAATGGTGAATTATTGGAATTAACCCTGAAAGAGTATGAATTACTGGAACTCTTGATCAGAAACAAAGGCCGGGTATTGAAGCGTGATTACCTGCTGCAGGTATTGTGGGATTACAACGATAGTGTCAGTACGAGGGTTCTGGATGTTCACATCAGTAAATTGAGAGAGAAAATTGAGCAGGACAGCCGTGATCCCAAGTATATTAAAACCGTCCGCGGCTTGGGCTATAAATTTGAGGAGAAATTTGATGCTTAAAAGCTACCGCTGGAAGCTTCTATCCGCTTACCTGTTAATTATAACCATCCTGCTCTCGCTTTTAGGGGGGGTGGTCTTTGTTAAATTTAAGAATTATTATCTCAGCAGCCTTGAGGAAAGGCTGGTCAAAGAAGCATTTCTAGTGGCGGATATGACCAAATACCGTAGCTCAAATGATAATGAAACCCGTAGCTTCCAGGACATATGTAATTTGGCCGCCCAGGATAGTGCTGCCCGAATTACTATTATTGATGACAATGGGGTGGTATTGGGCGATTCTTCAGCCCAATCCGAAACCATGGAGATTCATAACAGCCGGCCCGAAGTATATGCGGCTTTACATGGAGAAATCGGGATCGAAATACGCTACAGCGATACTCTGAAAATAAACATGCTGTATGTAGCGGTTCCATTTGACAGCGGAGATAGTAACGGCGCAGTGAGAATAGCTATGCCGCTGTCAGAATTGCAGGCTATATACAAAAATCTTCTGTCCACCCTCCTGGGAGCATTTTTTCTGTGTGGTCTGCTGGCAGCAATTATCAGTCTTATTTTGGCGGAATACTTTTCTCATCCTCTCAAGGATATTACTATGGCGGTTAGAGACATGGCCGCCGGCAATTTAAAGCGGCGGACTTCGTACCGTTCCGATGATGAAATGGGAGAATTGGCCCGGGCCTTTAATGATATGGGCCAACATATAGAGAAAAGCATGTGTGAAGTTTCCGAAGTAAAACAGCGCCTTGAAGCCCTGCTTAACAATACGGTCAATGGAATCGTTATGATCGGAACCGAGGGGAAGGTGAACTATGTCAATCCTGCCGCCGCATACTTGCTGGGGCTGCGCGATGATTATATCGGCAGGCAGTATATAGAGGTCGTAAGTACTTATGAATTACTGGATATGATTGATGAAGCCAGAAACACTATGCAAGCGGTAAAACGCAGTATTATACTGCATACTCTGGGGGCCAGAACCATTGAAGTAAACGTAGTTCCGATTAGAAATCAACAAGTTACCTCCCAGGATATTCTGCTGGTATTAAATGATATAACCGAGATTAAACGTCTGGAAAAGGTGCGCAAGGATTTTATCGCCAATGTTTCTCATGAGCTAAAAACCCCGGTAGCCACTATAAGCGGTTTTGCTGAGACGCTGCTGGATGAGGGGGGCAAAAGCCCGGAGAATGTAATGGAATTCACCCAGATAATATATGACGAAGCCCGGCGTTTATCTCTATTGATAAATGATCTGTTGGAGTTGTCCAAATTGGAATCCGATGAAAGCAGTCTTAATATGCAGGTGGTTGATTTGGGTCAACTGGTGAGGAAAAATGTAGACCGCATGATCAAGGTGGCCCGCTTGAGAAGCATTAACATTGAATATAATCAGCCGGCTCAGTCGATAGAATTGGTAAGTGATATCAATTCTATCAACCAGATACTGACCAATTTGCTGGATAATGCGATAAAGTATAGTTTGGATGAAGGCAGAATAGAGGTCAAGCTGGAAGAGATGGACGACCGGGTAAAAATAAGCATAAGTGATAAGGGGATTGGTATTCCCGCCAAAGAGATAAACAGAATATTCGAGCGGTTTTATCGAGTTGATAAAGCCAGATCCCGAAAAACCGGGGGAACAGGGCTGGGCCTGGCTATCGTAAAGCATTTGGTGGAGAATCTGGGAGGCCAGGTAACGGTTGAAAGCAATCTGGGACTGGGGTCGACCTTTTCCTTTACCCTGCCCAATAACAGCCTGCAACCGGTATCCTACTGATAATTCCTTATCGCCGGCGGCCAGCCCGGAAAGATTGTCAATAAAACAGCCGGACTAAGATTTAATAATCAATTCCCCATAAGCGCATTTTCCGGTAAATCGTGTTGCGGCAGACCCTCATTTCCCGTGCCACCAAGGTTATATTGCCGTTGTGTTTGGCCAGAAGTTCGGTAATTTCCCGATATTCCATTTCTGACTGCATTCGTTTCCTTTTTTTCCTTTCCGACGCAACACTTTCGTTACCGGATTCAAAATTACTGATGGGGTTATTGGTGGTATGCTGATACATTAAAGCTTGCAAACGGTTTACATCAATGCATGGACTCTCGGCCGTACTGATGAATCTTTCCACCACGTTCTGCAATTCCCTGACATTACCAGGCCATTGATATTGTTGCAAATAGTGAATAACCTCAGGCTGCAATTCTACCCTTGCATTACTTTCATTATCCCCGCCAATGACCTTTAAAAAATGCCGGAAGAGCAGGGGGATGTCCTCGGAACGTTCACGTAATGGAGGTATATTAATGGATACTACATTTAAGCGGTAAAAGAGGTCTTCCCGGAAATTGCCGTTCTCCACTTCGGCCGCGAGGTTTTTGTTGGTTGCACAGATAACCCGGAAATCAACCGGGATAATCTTATCGTCGCCGATGCGGCTGATCTTTTTATCCTGCAATACCCGCAAAAGTGCTACCTGCTGCTCCAACGGCATATCCCCAATTTCATCCAGAAACAGAGTACCCCCGCCGGCCAATTCGAATTTACCCGGCCGTCCTCCGCGTTTAGCTCCGGTAAAAGCCCCCTCCACATAACCGAATAACTCGCTGCCGATCAATTCCCGGGGTATGGCACCGCAATTTATGGCTACCAAAGGCCCTTTACGACGGCTGCTGCGGTTGTGTATGGCTTGAGCAAAAAGCTCCTTCCCGGTCCCGCTTTCTCCTTCCAATAATATGTTGGCATTGCCTAAGGCCGCCCGGGCAGCAATTTGCACAGCCTTTTTCATTAGGGGACTATGGCAAATAATGTCCTCAAAATTAAAATGGGCTTCGGTGCCGCTGAAACGATTAACCAATTGCTGAACCTTTTCAATCGGTCTAACCAAAATTACAGCCCCGGAAAGAGATTTATTATCATCGAGAATCGGCATGCAGGAGGAGAGGCAATGGACCCGGCCATTGACCGTGTCGACCAGGATTTCCACATCAGTATAACCTTCCTGGCGGACTAAGGTTTGCTCGACGGCTGGTACGCTCTGGCCCAGGGTCTCTTGAATAGAGTGCCCTACCAGATCCCGGTCCGATTTTCCAAGAATCAATTTTGCCACCGGGTTAATGTCTTTAATTACTCCCTTATGGTCTATCAGCAAGACTCCGTCAGACATGTTCTGAAATATATTGGTCATACGATTATTGGTTATAGTCAACTGCCGGTTCTTTTCCTGAATCAGCATTTGCTCCATAATCGCCTCGGCGGATGCCACCACCATCCCCAGAGTATGAAGATGGGTGCCGTCCAACGGGCCGGACATATCCAATATTCCTATCATCCGACCATTTTTGTCAAAAATAGGTGCCGCAGAACAGGTCCAGTCATGATGTTTAAAACAATAATGCTCCGAACCGGAAGTTTGAAAAGGTTTTTTTAACACCAGACCGGTGCCGATAGCGTTGGTTCCGACTTCCTCCTCAGTCCACTTGGCGCCTTGCACAAAATTATAGTGGCTTGACTTTGCCAATGAATCAGCATCGCCGAATAATTCTAAAATATAGCCTCGTTCGTCCGTAATAACCACAACAAAGCTGGAACCTTTCACAAATTCGTATAATTTATGCATAAAAGGCCGGGCAATCTCTATCATCTCGTTACGTTCCCGCAGCAAGTTTTGAAGCTCGGGGGGGGACAACAGGTTGTAACAACTGCCATCCCGGGGATTGACCCCGGACATCTTACATCTGCGCCACGATTCCATTATTTCAGGAGAAATCAAATTACTCTGCTTATCATAACTGACAAATGCCTGCCAGTCCGAATTAATCCTGGCGGCAACAGATTCAGTGATGATTCCCACTTCTATACCTCCAATGCCTAAGTCAAAATGAGACCATGGTTCAACCAAATTTTATATTAACATACAATTGGGCTCCATTGAAGTTGTAACCAACAGATGCCGATCAATGGATATTTTCGGCATTATTTTACAAAAAGAGCCAAAGAATTTAATAAATCAATACTTATTATTAACATTACAATGGCTAAAAATTTTCAATGCCCACGTACAATTAAAGCAAGAATGAATAGTGAGTGAGGTGAAATAATGTATACCCTAACCCATCGATTGATCGGTGAGACTGATCGGGAATACAGAAACGAAAAACGGCTGATGAAAACGGACATTTCGTTTGGTCTTAATGTGGCAGCCGCCGTGGCTTTAACCATGGCGGCCAGTTTTAATGCTAAATGGCTGCAATTGGCCGTTTGATGGGGGGAGAGATTATCATGAACACCATGGCCAACTATATCAAAACGAGCGATTTACGTATCCTGTTTCTTTTTAATCAAAGCTTGCATTGCCTGATTCTGGATATTTCAATGAACATTGTTACCCAGTTGGGATCGTTGTTATTTGCAGTAGCCGTCCCGCTTGCCCTGCTATTTTCAGGGGACGATAATTTGGTATCCATAGGCATCAGGATCACCTTGGTCTTGGTCTGCAGCGAAAGTTTAATATTTCTGGTAAAACGTTTGGTTAACCGCCCCCGGCCCTTTAAGGTGTTTGACGATATCATTAACCATAAACCGACCAACTGCCAATATTCCTTCCCCTCCGGCCATACCTGCGCCGCCTTCTCCCTGGCTTTTGTGCTGGCCGCCAGTTTCCCGGAGTTTGGTTTGATATTCATGATACTGGCTTCATTGGTTGGATTTTCACGCATATATCTGGGAGTACATTATCCGACTGATGTTATGGTGGGGCTGATGACCGCCTATGCCTCTTTTATGGTCAATAGCAGAGCGTTTTTTTGAAGAGCTGCCAAGGCTGCGTATAAACCGCAGCTATAATTTATTCGTTTTCGAGGAGTGAATAATATGCGCATCGCAGTTTTTACAGACACCTATTACCCCCAGGTTAACGGGGTAAGCAAGTATCTGGAAGAAATGCAGAAATACATGGATAACCAGAACATCGAATACAAATTATTTGTGCCCCGAAAAGCAGCCAGTACGGAAATAAACAATGTAACCTCGTTTTATGGAATCCCTTTTGCATTATATCCTGAACTCAGGATTAGCTGGCCCAGATACAGCCGGGTCAAGAGCGCCCTGGAGCAATTCAGCCCCGATTTAATCTATTTAGCCACCCCGATATCAATCGGTACCGCGGGACTTAAGTATGCCCGCAAAAACAATATTCCCATCGTATCAACCTACCATACTAATTTTCCGCAATATCTCAGCTACTACCACCTTGATTCCCTGCAGGGGGCTTTATGGCAATATCTGCGGTGGTTTCACTCTTTCAGCCGTATAAACTTCTGCCCCTCCCTGGAGACGGTTGAACAATTGCAGGACCATGGAATAGGCAATTTAATGCTATGCAACAATGGGATAGACTGTACTTCTTTCTCGCCGGACTTAAGCCAGGAAAAGCTTAGGGCCCAATTGGCCCCGGGCGGCGAAATACTGCTCCTTTATGTGGGAAGGGTGGCGCCGGAAAAAGACCTGGATATTTTAATCGGGGCGGTGGAGCGGTTGAATCATTCAGAGCCTGCCTTGCCGGCCTTCAAGCTGCTGGTAGTTGGAGACGGTCCGTCACGCAAGGCCTGGCAGGAACAAGAGCTGAAAAATATTATTTTTACCGGCTATAAAACCGGTCATGAGCTGCAAACGATTTATGCATCCTCGGATATTTTTGCATTTCCCTCCAGAACCGAAACCTTTGGCAATGTGATACTGGAGGCAATGGCTTCAGGATTACCGGTAGTTGCTTCCTATGCAGGCGGAATCAAAGAATCTCTGGTAGATGGTTACAATGGGCTGGCCTTTGCCCCGGGAGATGCCAAGGCCATGGCAGATTCAATTCTGCAGCTTTTGGTTGATGCTAAACTGCGCCAAAACCTGGCCGAAAATGCCAGGAAGTTTGCGCTGGAAAGGACCTGGGACATAATTTTTGCAAGGTTCTTTGCCAGCTGCTGCCAAAAGATACCTGAAATCCGGATGCCAGCCGAAGCCGCATGCCTAAGCATATAAGAATAAAAATAAATGAAAGGTGGATGCAACATGGTAAAAAAATATATTATCGATTCCAGTGTATTGCTCTATTCAAGCGATAGTATTTTGTCCTTTGCCGAAAACATTGTAATAGTACCCGAAGCGGTCATTGAAGAAATCCGGTCTTTTGCTTGGGAGAAGGGCGATTTAGGGGACAGGGCCCGCAAGGCCCAGGTATTAATCAACCACCTGATCGCCAAGGGGAAAGGTGGTAAACCGGTTCGATTGTTAAATGGCGGTATATTCAAAGTGGAGATGAACCACAATCAGCAAAAGCTGCCTAGATATTGGGATCCCCAAGATTTTGACAATCGCTTGTTGCAGGTATGTCTGGCTTTACAGGAGAAAAACCATCAAGTTGTCCTGGTTACCAGAGATATTTTGACTCGGATTAAAGCTGATATTTTGGGTATCCCCAGCCAGGATTTTGAAGATGATACGTCCCTTGAAAATAAAAGCCCCTATAATTCCCGATATGAGGTGGTGGTATCATCAGCCGATGTGGATGCTTTTTTCAGAAAAGGATATTTAAACCCGGACCGGCTCAAAGCCTATACCGATAAATCAATAATTACCCCCCGCCGTTGGCAAATGCGGCAGCGGGAGGACAGTAAAAAAGCCCAAAAATTGGGATAAAATAAACCCCGCCTTTTCAAATATTATCTCGACATTATATAGAAAGGTGGTAGTTTGGTGGCCAAAACCTTTGTTCTTGATTCCAGCGTAATACTCCATTCTGCAGACAGCATCCTGTCTTTTGAGGAAAATATAGTCGTTGTTCCTGAGGCCGTCATTGAAGAAATAAACTCATTTCGAAGGGATAAAGGTGATTTAGGGGAAAATGCCCGAAAAGCGGGGGTAATGATTGACAACCTGAGATTAGAGGGGAAGCTAAGCGAAGGGGTCCTTTTGCCCAACGGCGGAATATTCAAGGTGGAACTAAACCATCTGAGTCAAAAACTGCCTCCCCGTTGGGACCCAATGGAATACAATAACCGTGTATTACAGGTCTGCCTCGCGTTAAAGGAAAACAACAACCCTCTCTATTTGGTCAGTAAAGATGTTTTTACCCGCATTAAGGCTGACATTCTGGGAATCCAGACTCAGGACTTCAAACATGACCTGTCTCCTGAGCTTAAAGACCAATACCAGGGCAGGATAGAGGTATTTGCCGCGTCAGGCGATATTGATGACTTTTACGCCAAGGGGTATCTTGATGCGGAAAAGGTCAAAGCTTATAGGGACGAACAGCTAATGCCCCCGCAATTGTTCACGAATCAGTTTGTTTTAATGAAAGCCATGGACAATCCCAATCAAAGCGCGCTGGGGATCGTCGCCAAGGATGCAATCAAGCCTTTGCGGTATCTGAAACATAGTCCCTTTGGAGTAAATGCCCGCAATGTCGGACAGAAATTTTACCAGGAAGCTTTGTTAAGGCCTGCTGAAGAATTCCCGTTGGTAATCTGCAAAGGGCCTGCCGGAACCGCCAAGACTTTTTATTCCCTGGCCGTGGGTTTGGAAAAAGTAATCAATACTCACGAATACAGAAAGATACTGATCTGCCGGCCCAATGTCACCATGGACGAGAACTTGGGATTTTTGCCGGGTACGGAATCTGATAAACTCGGCCCGTTGATGCGGGGAGTAAATGATAACCTGGAGATATTGGTTGATAGCGATGAAAAAATGCGCTACCATTCCGAATCCGCCTTAAAAGACAAAGTGGAAGAACTCTACGCCCGCAAAATCATCGGTATAGAAGCGGTTGCTTACTTAAGAGGGCGTTCTATTACCAAACAATGGATTATTATTGATGAAGCTCAGAACCTCACCCCTAACCAGGCCAAAGGCATTATTACCCGGGCTGGAGTTGAGTCGAAAATAATTATGATCGGAGACCCTACCCAGATCGACCATCCGTTTCTTAACTCCCGCAGCAATGGCCTGTGTTACAGTTCCGAAAAAATGAAGGGAAGCCCTATTTGCTGTCAGGTGGCTTTAAGTGAAGTCGAATGTGAACGGTCGGTGCTGGCAATGGAAGCATCCCGGAGAATGTAAAGCTACAAAGGCTAGGGGGATTATGCCAATGTCTAATCTGATGGAACTGGTAATGGACATGAGCGAGGACACTCTAAGGGAAAAGTACTTGATATTCCTGATTGACCGTCAAGAGTATGCGATTGAGCTTAGATATATTTCTGAAGTAATCGGAGGGGTTGTACATATTACAGAGGTCCCGGAGGTTCCAAACTATATCAAAGGCATTATCAATCGCCGCGGCAGGATAATCCCGCTGCTGGATGTCAGGCTGCGATTCAAGAAAGAACCCCGCTCTTACAATAATCAGACCTGTATAACGGTAGTGGATATTGATGATATTACGGTCGGACTGATTGTCGACGGGGTGGCTGAGGTCATGACCATAGCCGAGGGAAATATAGTGATGCCTCCTGATACCCTGCCGGATGGCGTTGACCGGTTTATATGCGGTATTGGCAAAGTGGGCAATTCGGTAAAGTTGATAGTGGATTGCCAGGTTCTGCTGGGGGACGAGCGTCTTGCCGGTTAGTTTAAAACCTTCGGCCGGGAAAGAATTTAAGAGGCAAGGGGGTTCGACTCCCTTATGCCTGATATGATTGGCAAGGTATACCCTATGATTTAAGGAGGTACAAAAGTTGAAATTAATCGACCCCATAGCGCTCACTAATTTATTTTCTATCAGTGGTTTCAAAAACATGAAGATTCGTTACAAACTCGTATATAGTTTCATTATTGTAGCTCTAATTGCAGGGATAGTGGGATGGGTTGGCATATCCCAAATACTAAGGATTACCGCTGCCGATACCATGCTGTACGAAAAAAGAACTTTGCCGATTCAACAGATGGGAACCATTTCCAATGCCTTTGAGAATATACATACGAATCTTAGAGATATAATGCTGTCCACTGACCCGGCTGAAATGAGCCGGCTGTCTCTGGAAATAGCTGCCCGGAGGGCGGAAATAACCCAGGCCGGCAACCAATATGAAAGAAACCTGGTGACCGAAGAGGACAGGATCACCTATAACGCTTTCCTCAAAAGTGCTCAGGTATGTGATCCCTTGGTGGACCAGGTCATAGCCCTGGTCAGAGCGCACAAATACCAGGAGGCTGATGAGCTTCTGCATGGGGATCTGAATACGGCCGTAAAAAATGAACGGGAAGCCATTAGTAAAATAGTGGAAATGAACATGGCCGCAGCCCAGGAGCAGGCTGATGTAAACCAGCAGAATTCCCGTCAGGCGGTTAACCTGATGGCGGTGATGATGATTCTGGCTATGCTGGCCGCAGTGGGTTTCGGAGTAATAATATCCAGATCTATTTCCCGCCCCATCCGCCAATTGATGCTGGCAGCCGACCAGTTGGCGCTGGGAAACGTCGAAATCGATCTTAAAGCGGAAAACGGTAATGAACTGGGCAAGTTAACCAGTTCTTTTATTAATATGGTTGATAACATAAAGGATTACGCCAGTGATATTAAGAGAATTGCAGCGGGAGATCTTGACGTTCAAGTTAAGATCAAATCCGAAGATGACCTGATCAACAAGAATTTTGAAAGAATGGTGGGGGTGATCCGGTCAATGGTGGGCGACATTAAACAACTGGAACAAGCTGCGCTGGAAGGAAAACTGGAGGCCAGGGCTGATGCCTCCAAGCACGATGGGGAGTTCAGAACAATTATTCAGGGTATAAATGATGTCCTGGATGCGGTAATTGCGCCGGTCAATGAAAATATTGCGGTATTGGAGGAAGTTGCTCAAGGCCGTCTCAATATTAAAGTAACCGGAAACTATCGCGGCGATCATGCCAGAATGAAAAACGCCCTCAATGCGACGATTAGCAATCTCCAGAAATTCATGGATGAGGTATCGGAGGTTTTAAAAAACATGGCTGAGGGCAATTTGGATATAACTATGGGTAAGGATTATAAAGGCGATTTCGTAGCCATATCAACCACCATCAACGATATTATAGACTCGCTCAACGAGATCCTGGGAGATATAAACAATGCGGCGGAACAGGTTGCCAGCGGCTCGGAACAAGTATCCGGCTCCAGCCAGGCATTGGCTCAAGGAGCAAGTGAACAGGCCGCTGCGATCGAGCAATTGACCACTGCCATTACTGAGATAGCCGCCCAGACCAGGCAAAATGCCAGTAACGCCAGTAATGCCAATGAACTGGCTAAAAATGCCCGGAATAATGCCAGCCAGGGCAACGAGCACATGCAGGCCATGATTATCGCCATAAACGAAATAAATGAGTCCTCGGCCAGTATTTCCAAAATAATTAAAGCCATAGATGAAATTGCCTTTCAGACCAATATATTAGCTATAAATGCAGCGGTAGAAGCTGCACGTGCCGGTCAGAACGGGAAAGGATTCGCGGTAGTCGCGGAAGAGGTCAGGCACCTGGCTGCCAAAAGCGCCAGTGCCGCCAGGGAAACTGCCAGCCTCATTGAAGGCTCAATCCGTAAAGCGCAGGATGGCGGCAGTATTGCCCTGGATACCGCCAGAGCCCTGGAAAAGATTGTGGAAGGGGTTAACTTGGCCGCTGAGCTGGTAGGCGACATAGCGGCGGCTTCAAATGAGCAGGCTACGGGTATAGCCCAGGTAGATCAGGGTATTCAGCAAGTATCCCAGGTGGTTCAGACTAATTCCGCCACCGCCCAGCAGAGTGCGGCAGCCAGCCAGGAATTATCAGGCCAGTCGAGTTTGTTGAAAGAACTGGTGAGGCGGTTCCGATTAAAAGGAAATCAAAGCAGTTTGAATATTTCTGATTTTAATAACGTTTTAAAAAACCGCCGGTTCCTGGAAGTAAAGCCCATTATTCCGGGGAATAAAGATACTGCTGCCCATGATTGGGCTAAGACCGGGACTGCCCTTGATAACGGAGATTTTGGCAAATATTAAAGATTGATTCCGCTGAATAAAACCTATTTATATGTTTTATGGCGTAGAAAAGACTTTAGTCTCCGTTACATATCGGCGTTTCTTTATCTGGCCTGGTCGGAGACTAAAGTCTCCTCTACGCGTATGAGAACGAGGCTTTGGCAGGGGAATCAAGATTGTGATGCTAAACGGCCCGGGAAATACTACAAAGAATGTAATGAAAAATTACCAAATCTTTAGTAACTGTTGCGCGGAATTTTACATTGGGAAGTTACACTAGGATAAAAGAGAGGAGGTGAAAGCAAAGAATGAAACTGGAAGCTGATTTACACGTTCATACCACCGCCAGTGGTCATGGCTACAGCACCATAAAGGAAATAGTTGAAGAAGCCGGACCCAAAGGCCTTAAAATGGTGGCTATTACTGATCATGGACTGCAAATGCCAGGGGCTCCCCACTGGTATCACTTTACCAACATGATTTCACTGCCCCGGGTAATGAAAGGAGTGGAGGTATTAAGAGGAGTGGAGGCCGATATATTGGACTCTCAAGGGAATATTGATATGCCCGCCGAGATTGTATCTTCTTATCTGGATATAGTCCTGGCAGGATTTCATGATTCAATCGGTTATACCGGAGAAACTGTGGATGAAAATACTGAAGCCATGATAGCCGCGATCAGGAATCCTTATGTGCACATTATATCTCATCCGGGAAACCCCAAGTACCCGGTTGACGTGGAAAAGGTTGTTGTGGCGGCCAAACAGTACAACAAGGTTATTGAACTAAACAACCAATCTTTCGTTTGCCGCCCGGATAGTTTTCCCAACTGCAATAAGTTTGCCAAGATGGCCAGAAAGCACAATGCCCTGGTAGCTATCAACAGCGATGCCCATATATGCTATAACGTAGGCAATAATGAAACTGCTCTGGCCATGGCCCAAAAAGCCGGTATCCGTAAAAGCCAGATCATTAATACGTCCCCCCAAAAAATCTGGGAATACCTTAATTGGCACAAACAACAATCCGTTCAGCTAAGGAGAGCATAGTACCTGAACCCGCATGCCGATCATCTTACCTAATACCATAGATTCGACCGATTACCCCCTAAACGGGGATTTTCCTTTTTCTGAATATTTATTTAAGTATAATCCGATCTTTCAAACCACGGTCAATTAACCCCGGGTTGCTTTTATCCATATGGCGCGGCCGGGCCATGGCGGGCCGGCCTGATAGAACCTGGGGATGGGGCCAAAATATTGTAACCATGGGACTATTCCCGAATATTATGTAATATCTGCCCGATATTCATTTGAACCGGGCAGCGCGGGAAACTCACCTGAATTAATCTTAAAGAAGGGTAGCAGCCAACTCTATGCATCAAGAAATGTTGAGATATATTAATATTGCACGGGTAAAGGCCCATTTGACCCCGCTGGTCCTGAATCGAAAACTGTCGGCCGGGGCTTATTACAAATCCAGGGATATGGCCGTGAGCCAATACTTCGATCATTATTCCCCCACCTATGGGAGTCCCTTCACCATGATGAAACACTGGGGGATCCAATTCCACAGTGCTGCCGAGAACATCGCCGTTAACCGCAGTATAAAATCGGCCCATAAGTCCTTGATGAAATCTCCGGGTCATAGAGCCAATATTCTGAATCCTGAGTACGGGGAGGTGGGGTTGGGATTTTACCGCCAGGGATCTTGCCTCTATATAACCCAGTGGTTTATCGATTAGAATATTACTCAATTTTAAGCCTTATTATCCTAATTCGGCATTTTGCCGCCAAGATCGTTTATTTTTATTCATAAAAATAGGAATTGCCGTTTGGGGTCAATATGCAGAAACAAGCGGGACCGACCTTTTTAACATCTCCGGTAGAAATTCCAAGTTATTTATCATTTAGGAAATATTTTGGCTAACTTTAAAATATTTTACATACTGCTGCAACTAAATTTACCTTGTAATCACAAAATTGAAAGCTTGTTGAGGGAAAATCAAATTTGGCAAGGTTTTAGCCCTGCCGATAAAGAACTGAAAGAGATTATTTCTCCCCGGTTTTCGTATGCTTAAGCCTAATATATTCATTAAGCGACTTAAATTAAATATGTTCGTACCCTGTAAACCCTAAGTCTGTATATTATTTGTCGAGGCAAATTTTTGCAGGGCAAGGCGGCAGCTCCTTGCCCTCCTGGCACCGCTGCACTAGCCCGTCCATGGGCGTCGGAGGATTGAGTAATACTGGACGTATTGCGATTGACGACAACGAGCCATGCGGAAATTTGACCGACAAGAAGATATAGAATTAGGGCTTACAGAGTACTAGTACAGGGAGTGGAAAGAAAATGACAGTGGTTGTTTTAAATGGCAGTCCCAACCCCAAGGGGACGGTGGCCAAACTGCTTAAACAAGTTATTTCAGGGTTGGATAATCAGGTAAAGTTTGATTGGGTGGATGTTTATGCTTTAAATATGACTTCCTGTATCGGATGTATGAAATGCAGGGCTGAAGGTAAATGTGCCTTGCCGGCAGATGACGCCCATGTTATCGGGAAAAAGATACGAAATGCAGAAGGAATTGTCATTGGCACCCCCACTCATTGGGGGAATATGAGTGCTCCGCTGAAAATCCTCCTGGATAGAAACGTCCCCGTCTTTATTGGCGAGAAGGCTGATGGAATGCCGGAACCCAGGCAAAAAGGGAAGCCGGCAGTTATCGTGAGTGCGTGTACAACTCCCTGGCCCTTCAATTTTATTGCCCGGGAAAGTCGAGGGGCCGTCAATTCCGTTAAACACGTGCTGCATTACGGAGGCTATAAAATATTAGGGACGGTAGTAAAACCAGGAATGAAAAAGGATCGGGAAATCTCTGCCGCTATTTATAAGCAGGCTGAGAAATTGGGCTCAAAATTGTCCCGGGCCCTTGCCAAATACATTGTTGGCAGGAGAGTAGATTACAAAAATACCAAAATCGAATCATATAATTGGGAATAACAGGGTATCCATTATTAAACTGGTCCAGCATACGGAACCTATGATACCGTTCTTATCCTTTCTATCATCAGCCAATTTTCACCGGACCGACCAATCTAAACCTCCTGCGGTGGCAATCCCTTCGGGAGAAATATTAACCGGCCGTATGGTCCGGCAGTATCAAGCCCGTGCCATTATTTACCAAGGTTTTAACCTGTTTATCCCAGCTTCAGCTTGAGCAGGCCGAAATTGACTGTTATTATTTTACATAACCGTACGATAAAATTTACCAGCCAATCATAAATTTTAAAACTTGTTGGTAGAGAATAGGGTTGAGAACAGGCTTGATACCGCCACTAAATTAAGCAGGAGCGAAGGAGATATTATGAAAGCTGATTTGCATTGTCATTCCCGGGTTTCGGATGGCTCGTTGGAAATAAAAGAAATCGTTGCGCTGGCTAAAAGAATTGGCCTTGATACTCTGGCCATCGCCGACCATGATACGGTTGACGGACTGGAGGAAGCGCAAAGGGCCGGCCGGGAATTCGGGGTTAATATTCTCTCCGGCATAGAAATATCTGCTTATGATTATGAAAGAAACCAGAAGGCGCATGTATTGGGCTTCTTAATGGACAACCCCGAGGAGGCTGCCGCAGCATGCAGGCCCATGCTCAAGCAAAGGCAGGAGAATTCCAAGTGGATCGTAGAAACCCTTGGCACCGCCGGTTACCCCATTACATGGGAGTTTGCGGAAATGATTGCCTATGGCAGTACCAACGTTTATAAACAGCATATCATGCATGCCCTGATGCATTTAGGCTATGCGTCGGCTATTCACGATATATTGTACCAGGAGCTTTTTGCCAAACCCAGAAATGGGAAACCCGGGGGAATAGCCTATAGAGAAATAGAATATATCGATGTATTTGAGGCGGTTCAGGCAATTAAACGGGCCGGAGGAATCGCCGTTCTGGCTCATCCGATCGGCTATAACAATTTGGAATTGGTGCCGCAACTGGTAGAAATAGGATTGGACGGCCTGGAAGCCTGGCATCCAAGTCATAATGACTGCGATGTCAGGCTGATTATTGGTATAGCTAAAAAATGCGGGTTAATTCTGACCGGGGGTTCTGATTTTCACGGCATGTACGAAGGCAAACCCAATTCCCTGGGGAACTGCTATATGCCGGAGAAGTGGCTGCACCGCCTTTATGAACGCAAGGCAAGCGGCAGGTAAGCGCTGGGGCGGTGGAGGCAGTCATTAGGCAATAAATTGGGGAAGAGAGGATGCCAAAGAGTTTGGTGAAATTAATTGCCGGTGCATCATGGGGAATTAAATATCACAAACTTTATAATTCCTTTACATATTATCAACTGCATTATTACAATACCCTTTTAAAATATAAACATATAATCGCGATACGGGAGGTCTTATGAAACAGAATTTACTGATCACCAATGGGAAGATAGTAAAAGCGGACCGAATTATTCCGAACGGTGAAGTCTATATTGAGGACGGCATTATTCAATATGCCGGCAAACAGATAGAACACCACGGGATCGCAGGTTCAGACTGTATTGATGCCGGTGGCGGTTATATACTGCCCGGGTTGATTGACATCCACAGTGATGCGATTGAAAAAGAAATCGAACCTCGTCCCGGGACTTACTTTTCACCTGAGATCGCTTTTCGGGAACTCGAAAAGAAGTTGGCCGGCAACGGCATTACCACAATCTATCATTCCTTTTCCCTTTTCGGGGCCAAGGGCCAAACCCGTGAAGACAAAAACGTTGAGAGCATGATCCGGACCATTGTAAAGGGCAAGGAAAGCCTAGCTTTGATACGCAATAAGGTGCACTTACGCTTTGAAATAAGCAATACGGCAGGTGTAGTGCCCGCCAAATCGCTGCTTGAGGACGGATTGGTCGATCTCCTGTCATTTATGGACCACATTCCCGGCCAGGGCCAATACCCTACGGTACACGATTATATGCGCTATATGCAAAAAAACTATGATATGGAAAGCGGCGAAATAGAAGAAATTCTATCGAAACAAAGTCTGGGGCAGCTTTTGTCCGGAGAATGTGTGGACCTGCTGAGCAAAAGTGCAGTCGCAGCCGGTATCCCCATGGCTTCCCACGACGATGACACCCCGCAAAAAGTACGCTATTACCATAAACGGGGGATATCGATCCATGAGTTTCCTATAAACCTGGAAACGGCTGTAGTTGCGTCAGAGCTGGGTAACTATATTAGTGTCGGCGCTCCTAATATTTTACGGGGAAGATCCTCCGGGAAGGGCATGAGGGCAGTTGATGCCGTTAAAACCTGTTCGGCCAATATCATTTGTTCTGATTATTATCCTCCCGCCATGTTACATGCGGTTTTCAAATTGGCTGATGAAGTGCTGCCTTTTTATGAAGCGATATCCATGGCTTCGAGCACCCCGGCCCAGGCTTTGGGGCTTAATACCGGCAGGCTCGAAGAAGGCAGATGGGGCGATGTAATTATTGTCAGGAAAGATGGCGACATTCCCATCGTAATGAACACTGTAGTAGCGGGTTCTCCGGTTTATGGCGTGAATTACCGGGTGCCTGAGTGTATCATGCCAGCCAAGGAAGAACAGTCGGCCTAGTTGACCGGTCCCTGTATTGGCAGTTAAACAAGCACCGGTGCCCCACTGCTGTATATTTATGGTTATGGTTTTAATCATCCGGATTATTTCTTCACCTGAAAGCTGGTGACTAAAATGCCCAATGAACTCGAAATAATTGACAAAATAGTGGCGCTTATCGACTCGGGCCATTACAATGCCCATGACAAACTGCCATCGGAAAACGAGATTGCCGATAATTATATGGTGCCCCGCATAACAGCCCGAAAAGCCTATGAAAGACTGGAAGAATTGGAATATGTCTATAAAAAGCAGGGCAAGGGGAGCTATGTCAAAGACAGAACTAAACAGATTGAGCTGGTTATCAGCGGTGACGTAAGCTTCAGCCAAAAAATGTTGGAAAAGGGGTATAATTACCAATCCCGCAACATATTTTGCCGCCCCATTAAATACTATAAAAAAATATACGATTATCTGGAAACTGATCAAAATGATACCGTCTATCAAATCGGGAGACTTAGATATATCGATCACAAACCTATCGCCTTGCATGTCTCCAGTGTCGCCAGTTCAGTATTTCCGGATATTGCCGGCAAGGGCAAGGAAATTACCTCCATGTTTAGTTATTTCAACAGCAAAGGCTACACGGAATTTTGTTCCAAGCCCAGTTGCTTAAGTGTCTCCTTCCCCACCAAATTTCAGCGCAAAATCTTTGCCTGCGGCTATCTGATACCATTGTTGGTGGCAGAATCAGGCTGTGTAGATAAAAAAACCGGTACCGTATTGGAATATCGCAAAATATTTTACCGGAGTGATTGTTTTTCTTATGTGATCCCCTAAACTTATGCCAAACCTTATTTTTGCTAATCCTTCACTTTACCCACCCCAAATAGAAAGGGCCTCGAGATTTCGAGGCTCTTTCCTTTTGGGGATAAAAGCCGGCGTCTATTTTTACTGAAGATTTACAAAGGATTACAGAGGTTTAACAACCGCCTGCTTGGCAACAAGTTATGATGAAGCCAACGGACATTAACCGAAAATAATTTACGGATAAGGAAAAATTCATTTTATGAATAGAAAGCAAAGAACCGAGATATTGATCCGGGGTTCAGCTGACCTTGCCGGCCAATTAGCCCAAGAAATTCTGGATTTATATGAGGTCAGCATAGTTGAGGAAAGCCACCATGGCATGGTCATGGTTAAAATGCGGGAGAGCGCCCAACGCAGCCTGTTCTATCTGGGCGAGGTACTGATTACCGAATGCAAGGTTATGATCAACGGCGCTTTGGGGATAGGTATGGTCAAGGGGGATGAACCATCCCTGGCCCGTAATTTGGCGGTTATCGATGCCGCTTATAACGGAAATTTGCCGGAGACCAAGCCCTGGCAGGATATATTATTGGCGGAAGACAGCCACATAAATCAAGAAAACGCGCAATTTGCCGACAGTATCCTAAAAACGAAAGTAAATTTCGAAACGATGAACGTTTAAACAGGAGGAATAGGCGAGTGGAACTGGATTTGGTTCATGATATACAAGCCGTTTATCGCAAAGTCATTGATTCGATGTCCAAGCCCGGTTTGATCAGCAATGTCCGCAGCCAAGCGGAAAAAGTAACCCTGACCATCGGCTGTTTCAATACCACCTTGCTGTTAATACTGATGCTCTTGGATACGGAAATTAAATTTAAAGTATGTTCCGAACATGAAGAAGAGGTTACGCAAGCCATAAACCGGTTGACGTATGCCCGAGCCACCGAATTGGAAAATGCGGATTTTATCATCGTTTTGCATGACGCTCCGCCCCGGGAATTGGTGCGGGCTTTAAGGCGGGCTTATGCGGGAGATTTGTTGAACCCGCACAAGTCGGCGACCATCATTTTCGAAGCGGACGCGGTTACCAATGCCCCGGATTTGATCCTGACCGGCCCCGGGATTGAAAAGGAAAACCGGATTAGAGTAAATGCTGGGTCCGATGAATGGGTTGACTTGCGGGCCGAAAAAAACTCGGAATATCCATTGGGAATTGAGATCATCATCACCGACCCCGATGACAATATTTTATGCTTGCCCCGAACGACTCAAATAACAAGGCAGGTGATGGCTTAAATGGCGTATGTAGCGGTAAAAGGCGGAACCCTGGCGATTGAAGAATCAATCAAACGGCTTAAGTATGAACGCTTGAAAAAAGGGATGGTCGTGGACTGCAACATGATTGAAGGCGGCATGCGCGGTTTGATCGACCAGGTAATGTCGGAGAGCTGTCTTTACAGTGAAACGCTGGCGGCCATTGCCATTAAGCAGGCGGAAGGAAGCCCGGAGGAGGCAGTCTTTCTGATGAGGGCCTACCGTTCCGCCCTTCCCCGCAAACACTATTCCCGTACCGTCAGCCCGGAAAATATGAGGGTAGAAAGAAGGATATCAGCCAGTTTCAAGGATATTCCCGGCGGGCAGATTTTAGGCGCCGCCTGCGATTATACCCACCGGCTGATAGACTTTGACCTTACCCGGGAAACCGAGGCTGAGGCCGCCGACTGGCTGCAGGAGTATACTCGGCAAAATGGGACCTCCACCCACCCTGCCGGGTTGGCTGATCTGCCCAAAGTCCTGGATTACTTGCGGGAGGAGGGCCTGCTGGCAGCTTGTGCCGACAACGACCGGGAGCCGGACGATGTAACCATGAAAAGCGTTCAGTTTCCTGCCAGCCGCAGTGAAAAATTGCAGATTTTGACCAGGGGACAGACCGGGGCCGTGACTTCCCTGGGCTATGCGGCCTTGCGCGGATATGGAGCGCTGCATCCGACGGTCGGTGAATTAAGGATTGGTAATCTTCCTGTCTATATAGATAATCCCTTTGCGGCCCAGAATGAAGATGACGCTTACTATATCGGCGAAATCAGGGTTACTGAGGTTGAGACCTTGTTCCCCACCGAATCGCAAAACGAAAACGGCCAAAAAGATATGGAATTCAGTTTGGGCTACGGAATCTGCTATGGCCAGAACGAAAGCAAGGCAATTGCCATGAGCATTCTGGACCGTTGCCTGGAAGAGGGCAATCCTGATTATCCCACCCATGACCAGGAATTTGTCCTGCTGCATATTGATGCGGTGGAATCGACCGGGTTTATATCGCATCTTAAACTGCCGCACTACGTGACCTTCCGCTCTAAATTGGACAGCGTCCGCAAAATTAGAGCGGGTAAAGACTTTGATACGGAAAATGGGGAGTCCAAGCATGAAGATCGATTATAATTTTGCCTTTTTCGATGAGGGATCCAAGCGGGAGATCAGAAGAGCGACCCTCAAAGCCATTGCCGTGCCCGGGTACCAGGTGCCCTTTGCTTCCCGGGAGATGCCGATTGCCCGGGGCTGGGGAACGGGAGGGCTGCAGCTTACCCTTTCCCTGGTGGGGAAAAACGACGTTCTGAAAGTAATTGACCAGGGCTCGGACGAATCCGTAAATGCGGTAAATATCAAAAAGCTGATCATAAGCACGACGGGTATAGCCGTGACCGAAGATACCGCCCGGGCCACATTGATCCAATCGCGCCATAGAATCCCCGAGATTCCATTGCATGAAAATCAAATTCTGGTTTTACAGGTACCGTTGCCGGAGCCCCTGCGCTACTTTGAACCCAGTGAATATGAGACCAAAAAACTGCATGCCGACAAGGAATACAGCGGGGCTTGGCTGATGCTGTTCGAACAGATCATAGGCTACGGCCATATGTCTACCGGAGCGGATCACCCGGTAATGGTGCATGACCGGTATGTCATGGCTCCCAGTCCGATCCCCCGCTTTGACAATCCCAAGCTGGACCGTTCCCCGGCCTTGATTTTATTGGGAGCGGGACGTGAAAAGAAAGTATATGCGGTACCGCCTTATACCAAGGTAGTCTCGCTGGCTTTTGATGATTATGTATTCGCCCCCGAATCCTTTGCGGGCAAGTGCTGCCGGTTATGCGGCGCTCAGGGCGTTTATCTGGACGAAATATTGGACGATGTTACGGGAGAAACCTATTATCAATGCAACGATACCAGCTATTGTTTGCAGAGATTGAATATCAATTCGGAATCATGAGGTGTCATAATATGCCAACTTTTGAAAAGGCGGTTCTGGCAGTCAATAAACTAAACAAGCAATATGGCCGGGGCTGCGTTCATTGCAGCGGAATGCCGGAGAATCAATTGATGAAAAACTACTGCCGCTTTTGCAGTACCGTATATGCCTGCCGGAATATAACTTTTGACGTATATGAGGGAGAGATACTGGGGGTTGTAGGGGAGAGCGGCAGCGGCAAATCCACTTTGATGCAATGCCTGTATTTTGACCAAGATGTAACTGGCGGCGAGGTCTATATGAGTTCCTATTACAGCGGCAGCAAGAATATATTGGCGGAATCATCCCAGCAAAAACGAATGATCAGAAATCATATGATGGGTAAAGTCTATCAAAATCCGTTGATGGGTTTAAAAATGAATTTCTCATCTATCGGCAACATTGCTGAAAAACTGATTGCAGCCGGCAACCGGAATGTCTCGGATATGCAGGCCCGGGCGGAAAAAATGCTGGATTACGTCAACATCCCGCTTTATCGCATGAAGGAGGCGCCCCGGAACTTCTCGGGCGGAATGCAGCAAAGGGTGCAGATCGCCAAGGCTTTATGCAACAATCCGCCCCTGCTCCTGCTGGATGAAGTTACTACGGGATTGGACCTGTCCGTTCAAGCCAGTGTTTTGGACTTGATCAAAACCCTGCAGCGGGAACTGAAAATCAGCATGATAATTGTCTCCCATGATTTGGGCGTTATTAGAATGCTGGCCGACCGAACCATGGTGATGCTGGATGGACAGATTATTGAACAGGGCCTAACTGACCAGATTATTGAAGATCCGCAGCACAGTTATACCCAGCAGCTGGTCCAGTCGCTGCTGTAGAAATTGATACCAAAAAGGGGATATAGAATGTACTTGATTACCAATGGCAGAATAATCACCGAGGATTCCATCCTTACCGGATATGAACTGCTGGTAAAAGGCAAAACCATATTCCAAATAAGGCCTCAGGGAGAAATTAAACCGGATGCAGGCGCCATATTGATCGATGCCGCCGGCGGGTATGTCGCCCCCGGTTTTATTGACATTCACTCGGATTATATAGAACACATGGCCGCACCCCGGCCTACCTGCCTGATGGATTTCGCCATGAGCATCAAGGAAACCGAACGTGAATTGGTTGCCCATGGGATAACCACCATGTTTCATTCGCTGTCACTGTTTAAGGATCAGGAGTACAAACCCAGACCGATTCGCGACCCGGAAAATGTCCGGAAATTTATAGAGATCATTGAGCTGACCCATTCAGGCCGGCATTTAATCCGCCATCGTTTTCACGCCCGCTTTGAAATCAACAATGTCACCCAGGTAGACCAATTGAAAGCCTATATTTCCGCCAACAAGGTCCACCTGGTATCATTTATGGACCATACGCCGGGACAGGGGCAATACCGGGATTTACAGGTATTCAAAAGGATGGTCAGGAGTTACAGCGATTTTGAGGATGAGGAGATTGAGCGGCTGATCAATCGGGATCAAAGCAAGCCCAAGGTAACCCTTGCAGCCATGCAGGAAATTGCGGAGCTGGCCGGAAAGATGGGTATTGCCCTGGCCTCCCACGATGATGATTCTCTGGAGAAACTGGAATTGGGACAAAGCCTGGGAACCACCATAAGTGAATTTCCCCTGACCCTGGAGATAGCCCGGCAGGCCCAGGCCCGAGGCATGTTTACGATGGCCGGCGCACCCAATATTCTCCTGGGTGGTTCCCATAACGGAAATTTATCCGCTCCGGAGGCAATTCTGGCCAATCATATAGATATTTTGTGCAGTGATTATTATCCGCCCGCCATGCTGCACGGAGTTTTTACCATGCATGAGCAATTCGGCGTGGATTTGGCGGATATGTTCAGACTGGTAACGATTAATCCGGCTAAAGCGGTGAAAATGGATAAAGAGATTGGATCGATCCGGGAAGGTAAAAAGGCCGACTTGCTGATCATCGAGAAAATCGAACCGAATTATCCGGTCATTACCTCAGTCTTGGTAGACGGCCAATTAGTCCAAAGAACCAATTATGCGGTTTGATCCTGCTATGATCCGGATAACCGCCCTGGATCATCAGCGGCGGGCCGGCAGGTTAACGGTTGGGAGGGAGCAATATTGTCCAGTTGGGCAGAGCAGCATCGGAACAGAAAAAACAAGATTCTCGGTAAAGAGCCTTTTATCCATGAGGAATGCCGGTTGTACAATACCCGGCTGGGGCAGTACACCGAGGTGGGCTTGCTGAATTATATGGAAAATGTCAGGCTCGGAGATTTTTCATACACGGGCGAGTACTGTATGATTCAAAACGCGGAAATAGGTAAATTTGCCAACATTGCGGCTATGGTTAGAATCGGCCCTCCCAATCATCCGATGGCGAGACCGTCTTTGCATCATTTTACCTACCGCCGCCAGCAGTATGGATTGGCTGCAGACGATGACGAGGAGTTTTTTCAATGGCGGGCGGAGCAGAGGATCAGCATCGGTCATGATACCTGGATCGGCCACGGAGCCCTGATTATGCCGGGAGTGAAAATAGGCCATGGGGCGGTAGTTGGCGCCGGTGCGGTTGTCACCAAGGAGGTTGAGCCCTACATGATTGTGGCGGGAGTACCGGCTGATCCAATCAAAAGAAGATTTGCTGAGGATACGGTGGGAAAACTGTTGGCGATCAAGTGGTGGGACTGGTCTTATGAAGTCATTAAAAACCGGCTGGATGATTTTTATCTCCCGATTCGGGAATTTACCCAAAAGTATGAAAAAGCAGGTGAATAATGTGGAACCGATGCTAACCATCGAACACCTATCCAAGTCCTTTACCATCCATAACCTGAATAAACATATTGCGGCCCTTGAGGATGTCTCTTTGTCTCTACAAGAAGGCGAGTTTGTTGGTATTACCGGTAAAAGCGGCTCCGGAAAATCGACTGTTTTTAAGTGTATTTATCGCACCTACGCCCCCCAGCAGGGTAATATCTGGTATAACTCCAAAAAATTCGGCCGGGTCAACCTGCTGGAAATCCCGGAAAGGCAGATCATTTACCTGCGCAAATACGAAATTGGTCATGTGTCTCAATTTTTGCAGGTTATGCCCCGGACAACCGCGCGGGAAAATGTCAAACAAGCGATTTTGGAGATGGGAGGTGAAGAAATCTACGCCGAAGCGGAAACCGAAAAAATACTGGAGCATTTTGAATTTAACCGGGAACTCTGGGACAGCTATCCAGCTACATTTTCCGGAGGTGAAAAACTCCGCTTGAATATTGCCCGCGCCATGGTAAAGCATCCCCGTTTATTGCTCCTGGACGAACCTACCGCCAGTCTGGATCATATCTCCAAGCTTAAAGTATATGAACTGATCAAGCAATTGATGAACCAGGGCACTACCATGTTAGGCATCTTTCACGATTTAGAGTTCATGGAAAATCTCTGCAACCGGCAATACACTATGCATGACGGCAGACTGGTCAATATTGGCGGCCGGCAAAAATGCTTTGGTATGGTTTGATTTACCTTATTTAAATATAAATGTTACATTACCCGACCATAGACCTAACAATTATCCGCTAGCATTATATTAACTGCTGATTCGATCAGTATTATCTAGGTATTTTGGCAAGTTATTAAAACGTAAAAAATGAGAGGAGATTTAATGTGAAAAAGATTTCGTTAATGGTTCTGGCAGCTTTCTTTATGTCTATTCTTGTGACCGGCTGTGGATCGAATTCCGCAGGGGTCAAGGAGCCGAATACGATAACCGTAGCCTGGCTGCCCAACAACTCGGGTGATGATTTTAAGAATGTAAGGGCCGAATTCGATAAGGTTATCGAGAAAGCAACCGGTAAAAAAGTTGAGGATAAGCTCACCACCGACTATGCCGTTCTCATCGAAGCTATAGCCAACGGCAATGCGCAGATAGCCTATTGCGGAGCTCAGCAATACATAGAGGCCCATGACAAGAACAATCAGGTCGTACCTCTGGTAGTTAACAGCGGTGATTCGGGAACCTTGAAGGATGCCATGTATTACAGCCGCATCGCCGTTAAGAAAGGCAATGAAGATCAGTACAAATCAGGTTCGGGTTATTCGATCGACAACATCGTCGGCAAGAAGATGTCTTTCGTTTCCAATAGTTCAACCTCGGGGTTTAAAGTGCCGGCTTCGGCCATTATCTCCAATTTCTCCAAACAAGAGAAATGGAAAAGCCTGAAGCAAGAGGATTTACTTGAAGGCGGCAGCGACAAATTCTTCAGCCAGGTACTGTTCGGGGGGTCCCACCAATTGTCTTTGGTAAATATTCTTTCCGATAAGGCTGAGGTAGCGGCGGTTGATGATATTGATGTTGAAACCTATGTGGATCTGACCTCAGGAAACGCCAACGCCCCCGGTGCGGTATATACGGTAAGAAACGGAGCGGCGGCCCCCTTTGACAAACTGGCCGGCTCCCAATTTGTGATAATCAAATCTATGGCGGTTATGAATGCTCCCTTTGTGGTTAATAGCGGCTATTTGAAACCCGAAACCATTGAAGCCCTGCAAAACGCCTTTATCTCGGATGAAGTCACCAACAACCCCAAGATCTTCCTGCCCAAGGATTCCAAAGATAAAGGTATATACAAACAGCCGCAGCGTTTCTTGAAAGTAGAGGATTCCTGGTATAACCCGATCAGAGAACTGAGTAATTAGAACGTAAGTACCGGAGGCAATCCGGTATGGAATGATATTGAGCCGGAGGGTGCTGGAATCAGGCCGCGGCCAAGCAAGCCGGGTATTTGATCGGCCCCCCGGTCTCGATGTACTAAAAAGTAAAGGAAGTTCAATATGGCCTTGTTGGTACTGGAAAACGTCACCAAGTATTACACCCCGGTAACACCGGCGCTGGACCATGTCAGCTTTTCGATCGCAGAAGGAGAGTTTGTTGCGGTCATAGGACCTTCCGGAGCCGGCAAATCGACCCTGCTGCGGTGCATCAACCGCATGATCGAGCCCAGCAGCGGAGAAATCACTTTTGATGGCGTTAATACCCTGCAGCTTGGTAAAAAAGAACTGAGACGGCTCAGAACCAAAATCGGCATGATATTCCAGCACTATAATCTGGTCGACCGGTTGACCGTGATAGAAAACGTACTGCATGGCAGGCTCGGTTATAAGTCGACTTTCGCCGGCGCTTTGGGCAAATACAGCGATGAGGAAAAAAGACAGGCCTTTCGGATTATTGAGATATTAGGCCTGCATGATCAGGTATATCAGCGCTGCGACCAGTTAAGCGGCGGCCAAAAACAACGAGTCGGAATCGCCCGGGCTTTGGTGCAAAATCCCAAATTGATCCTGTGTGATGAGCCCATTGCCTCTTTGGACCCCAATGCCGCGAAGATTATTATGGACCACTTGCGCAGCATTTGCACCGAAATGAAGATAACGGTCATTGTTAATCTGCATCAGGTCCAGGTAGCTTTGAAATATGCTGACCGGATTATAGCTGTCAAACAGGGTGAAATCGCCTTTGATGCCGCACCCCGCGATCTTTCCCCGGAACAGATATACAACGTCTATGGTTCCGAGGCCGGAGATTTAATTATCGATCTGGGAGAAAAAAATGCAAGCTGATATTTTTGTAAAAAGAAGAAATGACAATCTTATATTTTTCACGGTTTTGGCCTTGATTACCATAGGCTCGATTATTATCACCGAATACGATGTAATCAAGGGTTTTACCAGCATTGTCAAAGCCCTGACCTGGGGGGCGTCCAATTTCTATCCTGATGCCAAGGCTATGCTGAAGCTGCCGGCTATGCTGGTTAAATTGCAGGAGACGGTGCTTATGTCGATTGCGGCCACCACTGTAGCCAGTATGTTTGCCTTGTTACTGAGCCTGGCCGGGTCCCGCACTACCAGAATGAACGGGGCTTTTAGCGTTATCAGCCGGGGAATAGCCTCGCTTTTCCGCAATATACCCCTGGTGGCCTGGGCTATGGTTTTGATGCTGGCTTTCAGCCAAAGTGCCTTGACCGGTTACCTGGCCTTATTTTGCGGCTCGCTGGGATTTTTAACCCGGGCCTTTATTGAGACCATCGATGAAGCCAGTCAAAATTCGGTTGAAGCTTTGTCCGCCACCGGTGCCGGTTACTTTCATATTATTTTCCAAGCGGTGCTGCCTTCCAGTTTACCCCAGCTTATCAGTTGGTTGTTATACATGATCGATACCAATATTCGTGATGCCACCCTGGTAGGCATGCTTACCGGTACCGGCATCGGCTTTTATTTTGAACTGTATTATAAAAGCTTGAATTACCATGCGGCCAGTTTGGTGGTAATCCTGATTGTGATTACGATCATAGCCATAGAAATGTTATCAAATAGTATCAGAAGGGTGATTTTATAATGCAAATTGAAGCAGCCATAAAAGACTGGGCGCAATTGCACAACGATGAAACCAGCGCCCCGGTCAAGTCAAAAATAATCAGACCGGTCAATAAGTCGACCCTAATTATTCGTGCCATCCTTCTGTCCCTGTCAATAATAACGGTCTATACCTTATTGACCATGGATTATAAGGGGGTTGATATTCTTAAAGGCTTCAGCGACACCCTGGCCAATTTTAGGACGATGTTCCTGCAGCCCCACTCCGAGCGGCTCAGCTTACTGGATGCTTTCTACGAAGTAGGCATAACTATGGGTTTGGCTTTCCTAAGCACTCTGTTTGGCGCATTTATCGCTCTTATTTTGGGACTGCTGGCGGCCCAGAACCTGTCCGGCAAAATATTAACCAATATTATTAAGGGCTTTATAGCTTTTATCCGCGCCGTGCCGACTATTTTATGGGTTTTGATATTTGCGGTGGCAGCCGGTTTGGGAAGTGCCGCGGCGGTAATCGGCATGACCTTTCATTCGATCAGTTATTTGACCAAGGCTTATTCCGAGTCCTTCGAGAGTCTTGACAAAAGTGTAATTGAAGCCTTAAAAGCCAGTGGGGCTGATTGGTGGCAGATTGTTTTTCAAGCAGTTATACCGTCTTCCATCACCTTTATGCTGTCCTGGACCTTTCTGAGGTTTGAAATAAACTTCGCCAATGCCGTAGCTATGGGAGCAGCGGCCGGAGCGGCCGGTATTGGATTTGATATGTTCATGGCCAGCGAGTTTTATTTTGACATACCTGAAGTCGGGCTCATTACCTACTTCATTTTAGCTTTCGCCTTCTTATTGGAACTGGTATCTACGAATATGAAGGGCAGGCTCCAAAAAGCCGCGTAATTACCCGCGGTATAATAATCAATAAGCAAAGGTGGATTGACCCATGATAATCAGACCAGCCCGCGAGGCCGACCGGGCACAAATTATTTATCTTATTCAAACTATGGATGGAGAAGACGGGCTGGCTCCCGAAGAATACGGAGCAATATGGAACAAGATAAACCAATACCCGTATTATAAAGTCTTTGTGGTTGCAGACGGGAAAATAATAATTGGCACCTGCAGTCTCATAATTATTGACAACCTGGGTCATCTGGGGGCTCGACTGGCAGTGGCGGAGAATCTGATTATCAGTCAGGAATACAGAGGACAGGGGATAGGCCGGCAATTGATACAATTTATTATGGCCCGGGCCCAAGCGGAAAACTGTTATAAGCTGGTGCTTTCCAGTGATAAAAAAAGAACCTCCGCCCATAGGTTTTATGAGCAGCTTGGGTTTGAACAGCATGGGATCAGTTTCAAAGTAGAATTGGCTCCAAATGAATCATTCGATTAAACTCGAACCCAATCCCGGCAAAATCGGATAGGGAATTAAATGGCAAATGGATTTCACCATTATATTGCCGCTTGGGACCATGACGGCGGATCCGGCCGGACCTTTCCTGGCGGGTTTCCCCAAGTCTGATAGCAATTATTTTACATAATACTGCATTCAAGTTTACGGTATATTTATGAATTTCAAAGCTTGCTGGGAGAAAATAGATAGCAGGGCCGAACAAATCAAGCCAATATATATAGATGAGAGGTGCTGCCTTATGAAATATTTGGTGTTTCTGAATTACCTGATTCGTCACAAATGGCATGTGTTGGTTGAATGTTGCCGGTATGGAGTTCCCTGGCGGGGAATATGCCATGATATAAGTAAGTTTCTGCCCGATGAATTTGTTGCCTATGCCAATTACTACCATACCCATCACGTCCGTCCCCAGCCCATTATCAATCCTGCCGGCAGCGACAACTCGGTGTATTATTCAGCCTGGCTGATTCATCAGAAGCGTAATCCCCATCACTGGCAATGGTGGATTCTTTACGGGGAAGACAGCAGTCCGATCGTAATCCCCATGCCCGACAAATATATTAAAGAAATGGTGGCTGACTGGCATGGGGCGGGAAAAGCCCAGGGCCAGCCTGATATAATGACATGGTACGAGGCCAATAAAGGCAAAATGCTGCTGCATGTATCAACCCGGCGAAAGGTTGAACAACTGCTTCAATTCAATAAAATATCCGCGGGCGAACACCTTGAAACGGCAGCTGTTATGAACAACCTGAAATTGAAGGCAATCGATAATGTAAATTAGCAGCGGCGGGAGCACAGTAGGGGCAGTGCAGGAGGACAGTGTGATCACCGATAGAATAACGGATAAAATATCGATCGTGATCTGTGAGGGCCGGTATCTTTCCAGCGACGTTGAGAAAACTGATTATGGGGCCGGAAAATCGCTGGTACTAAACCTGACCAAGCTTACTGATCAAGCCCGAAAAATTGATGAATTATCATTGATGCGCCCTTATATTGACAGCGCTGAATGGGAACCGGAGTCAAAAAACCATATACCAGCCCCTTAATCATTCTCACCCTTGCCGCCTGCCGTTATTCAATACTGCCAATTTTTATTAATGGTCAACCGCTTCGTTATTATAATAAACTGAATATTGGATACAGATTGAAGCATACTGATAAAAATATTCGGCAACAGGTAAATTGCCGGCATTATCCGGTTCCGAGGGAACCTGGAGATCGCAACTATTGCCAACCGGGTTGGTTGTCTGCTTACCGAGGGAGACGAAGGAGTAATTTATGAAGCTTAGAGTACCGCTTATAATAGTAGCTGCGTTTTGGGTTCTGGCTGTAATCATGTGGCAAAGCAGCGGCCATCTGTTCTATTTGTTCAATTTTGCCTATATTGGAACATCGGTCGGGCTGGGCATGGGGGTCTATTCCTTTCTTCCCCGCAACAAGAAACCATGGGGCCGGAGACTGGCCCTGTTCCTGGTGGGCGGATACATGTTAGGCGTTCTCGGACTGCTGGCCCGCGAAAACATGCAGATCGAAGGTTTCTTCTACCTGCTGCTGGCAGGTGTATTTGCCGGTGCGGTTATGCATTATTTCGTCGCCAAGATATTTGGTCCGGTCCTGTTTGGACGAGCCTGGTGCGGCTGGGCATGCTGGACCGCCATGGTGCTGGATTTGCTTCCGTTTGCCAGAAGTGGCGGCCGTTTGCCGGCCCGGTACGGTTATATCCGCTATCTGCATTTTGCCCTCAGTTTAGCCTTAATATTGGTTCTCTGGTTTATTTATGATTATCGGATGGACCCCTGGGGGAAAACTTCACTATATTGGCTGCTTGCCGGCAACCTTTTCTATTATGGGGCGGGTATAGGACTGGCTTTTTACCTGCGGGACAATCGTGCTTTTTGTAAATACCTGTGCCCCATAGCGGTGCTGTTAAAGCTTTCTTCCCGTTTGTCGCTGCTGAAAATTGCCGGTGACCCGGAGCGGTGTACAAATTGCGGCGCCTGTGCCAAAACCTGCCCCATGGACATCATGATTCCCCAGTATATCCTTAACCGCCAGCGGGTATTATCCACGGAGTGCATTTTTTGCCAGACCTGTGTCAACGTATGTCCGCAGCAGACTCTGGCATTAGCCTGGGGGTTCGATCCCGGGGGTCAAGACCGGCTGATTTTCTTACCCGGAGTAGTCCCAGGCAGCGCTGCCGAAGATGGAACCACTACTGCCAGCCAGTCATAGAATGGCGCAATAGTTCAGAGTTTCGCTAGGGCGTGGGGGCAGAGAGAAAAGAAGCGCAGCAGACTATACGGCAAATGATCAGCCCAGCAGCTTCGTCAATATCAGCCTATTTGGCCTGCAACGCTATTTTATAAAAATAATCCTGGCAGTCGAAGAGCGGTTTACCCCTCTTGTCAACCCGGACGTAGGTGCCGTTGCCATTCAGGATTCTGGCTTTTACCGTATCTCTTAGGTAGGCCTCAAGAATACCCAACAAACGGGTTTTGTTGCTTTCATCTTCCACCGGGAAAAGCAGCTCGATCCTGCGGTCCAAATTGCGCGGCATTAAATCTGCACTGGAAAGGTAGAGGCTTCTCGCCCCTTCGTTGTAAAAATAAAAAATGCGGCTGTGTTCCAGGAAGCGGCCCACTATGCTTCTTACCCTGATATTTTCGCTTATGCCGGGGATATCCGGCTTCAGGCAGCATATTCCCCGCACGATCAAATCTATCTCCACCCCGGCGCCGGAAGCTTCATAGAGCGCCTCAATAAATCCTTTATCCAAAAGCGAATTTACCTTGATAATGACATGAGCCTTACCCCCTTTGCGGGCATGCTCCATTTCATCCTTTAAAAGCTGCAGCAATTTCTGGCGCAGGGTCGCCGGGGCCACGGCAAATTTGTACAGCTGTCCCAAATGGGAATAACCCGACAACATGTTGAAAAGGGCGGACGCATCCGCCCCCGTATAAGCGTTGCAGGTAAATAAACCGAGATCCACGTATAACTGGGCCGTTACGTCGTTATAGTTGCCGGTGCCCAGATGTACATATCTCTTTATGCCGTCTTCCTCATCCCGCACGATTAAAAGTACCTTGGCATGGGTCTTCAGGCCCTTAATGCCGTATATGACATGGCAGCCGGCTTTCTCCAACTGCTTGGCCCAGGTAATATTATTCTCCTCGTCAAATCTGGCTTTAAGCTCTAACAAAACGGTGACCTGTTTGCCATTTTCAGCCGCTTGGGCCAGGGCCGCAATAATGGGAGAATTACCGCTAACCCGGTATAATACTTGTTTTATGGCCAGAACCCGGGGATCTTCCGCCGCCTTCTGCACCAGTTCGACTACCGGCTGAAAGGACTCATAGGGGTGGTGGACCATTATATCCTGACTGGCTATCACCGAAAAGTAATCGTCATTATTCTTAAACTCAAAAGACATCTGGGGGCGCAGGCGGGGATAACGCAAATGTTCCATTTCCGGCAAAGACCCGACTTTAAACAGCAGGGTCAGGTCCAAGGGGCCGTTTATCTCATAAACTCCGCCTTCGGGTACTTCCAGTTCTTCGATCAAGCGCTGCAGCAGCAATTTGTCCAAGCCTCTTTCGTATTCCAGGCGGACCACCTCGCCCCATTTGCGCTGTTTAATCGATTGTTCGATGGCCGCCAGCAGGTCTTCGGCCCCTTCTTCGTCCAGGCTTAGATCGGCATTGCGGGTTATGCGATAGCACCCCATGGCCAGTATGCGATGTCCGGCAAAAAGAGTATGTATATTTTTTTTGATAATCTCTTCCAAAAAAACCAGGCAGGTTTTGGCATCAGTGACGGGGACGGCTACCAGCCGGTCCAACACTGCCGGAACCTGTACCGTGGCGAATATCGGTTCTCCTCCGTTTTCCTGATTGGCCAGCAGCAGGGCGATATTGAGGCTCCGGTTCAACAACAGCGGAAAAGGACGGCTGCTGTCAACTACCATGGGAGTCAGTACGGGATAAACACTCCGGTGAAAATAGGTGGACAGGAATTCTTCCTGGGCCAAATCCAGCTTTCTGCCTTTGGTCAGCTGAATATTCTCCCTTTTGAGATTGGGACGCAAAGAACGTCCGTAACAACTGTATAACTCGGTCATCATCTGGTGTACCTGGATAGATATCTGTTCCCAGACCTGTTGGGGGGTCAGGCCGGCTTCATCCGGCTCGTCCAGCCCCGCCAGCAGTTGGTCTCTTACTGTGGCCACCCGCACCATAAAAAACTCATCCAGGTTGGAACTAACAATGGCCGCAAATTTGGCCCGTTCCAGCAGGGGGTTGTCTTTGTCCTGGGCCTCTTCCAAAATCCGCTGGTTAAATGCCAGCGAACTCAATTCGCGGTTTATAAACTGTTCTTGTACCTCCGGAGTATTATCTGACATCCCTATCATCCTTTGCGTTTAAGTATTGGCTTGAGTCCGTAAACCTCTTCGAAAAAAGTACGCTGGTTGTTAAAAGCCCAGGTTTCCAGCAGAATATCGCCGCGAACCTTGATATGGAAGCATATATCCCGTCCAATCAGGGAAACCTCCAAACTTTCCACCTGGTTCTTATGCGAGATATCAAGCGCATCCGCCAATTTAATAATGGCGGCCAGCTTGCTGGCAATAATCTTGTCCCCCTCGGCCAGCCAGCGATAATTTTCATGCCAGCGATGAGGATCTTCTTCGCTATGGTACCTGGCAATATTGGCGACCAGGTTCAGTTCACGGTTGGAAAACCCCATAATCTCCTGATAACGCATAATATTGCAGGAGTGCATATCGTGTCGATTGATGTTGATAAATTTGCCCACATCATGGAGGATAGCGGCCACCTGCAGGTATAACCGCTCCCGCTCTCCTAATTTGTGGCATCTTTTAATCTGATCAAAAATATTCAAAGCGAGATTTTCAACCTGGTCCGCATGTTTTTCATCAAAATGAAACTTACGCCCCAAATGCCTGACTGAACTTATAATATCATTGATGAAATCATATTTACGCACGGTGTCATGCCATTCGTCAACCATATTGGCCAGCAGTCCGTGGCGCAGTGAAACCATGGGGACATGGATGCCCTCGGCTTTGGTGGTGCGCAAAAAACGGCGAAAAATAACCGCTGAGGGGACTAGTATTTCGGCCTCATTACGGTGCAAACGGTAAGTGGAGATAATCTGCTCGGTGGTCATGGTGTGAAGCCGGTTATAGATCTTTTCCAGTACACTGCGATGCAAATATTTTTCTTCCTGGGTAAACTTGTTGATGCGGCCCAGGTTTAATATGGAAGTGAGTTCTCCGCCCAGGCCGATAACATTTTTAATCTCCATATTATTATTCACTGATTCCAGCAAATAAATTTTGCTTTCCAAAAACTCTTCAATTACCCGGGGGAAATCCAGAGTCAGGCGTTCAAGGTCAGCCAGAATCTCCCGCAAACGCAGGGAACCGACCTTCACATACTCGGTGAATTGCAGCATGCCTTGATTGTATACGGATATTTCCACCCCGCCCATGCCGATGCTTATAATCATTATTCCTTCATGGCGCATTTGCGGGATATTGGCCAAATTGTCGCGGAGGGCTTTGAATTCATAAAAACGTTCTTCCGCATTATTGATTATGTCCACATTCAATCCGGTGCGTACCCTGACTTGATCCAAAACATATTCGCGGTTTTGGGCTTCCCGCAGACCGCTGGTAGCTACCGCATGATAGTGCTTGACCCGATAGTCCCTCATCAGCGACTGAAAACCCTTCAAGGTATTGCATAGGTCGTGGATCGATTGAATTGATATTTCACCGGCGGCAAAGGTGTCCCGGCCAATCTGGGTGGGCTTCCAGACGTCTTCCAGGGGCAGAATCTTACCTGAATCTGAAATTTCGGCAATCATCATCCGCAAAAAATTGCTGCCGGCATCAATCGCGGCAACTGTTTCCCGCCGGGGTTTTTTCATACCAGGACCTCATTTCCTTAGCTTGGTTGGTGCAATAATGCAGACTTACTCTGAATTGGGATATTTGACGTCAATTATAGACGATTTATGGCTAATTAAAACAATAAATTGTAAATATTTACAAAAAAATTACATTTTCTAAACATTCGCCGGTTTTGTTATGCGAGCAAGTATAATACGATATGATAAATGGAGAATGATAAAATAAAGATTGGCCCAGCCTGACTGCCAGCCCCTGAGCCGCCTTGAGTTGCGGATCGGCCCAAGAGTCCTGCCGGTCAGGACAAGAAAGAGAAAGGAACGTTGCCTTGAAGCAGATTGTAATCATCGATGTAGGCTCTAACTCCATTCGTCTGATTCTGGTCCGGATAGGGGAGAATGGCAATTACAAAATAATTCATGATTTGAAGGAGGCTGCCCGCCTGGAAAAAGATATGGGGGAAGAACAGACGATCAAGCCGGAACGAATTACCCGGGCGATTCAGACCCTGCAAATGTTCAGAAACCTGTGCGATGCCCTGCAGCCCCAGGAAACCATCGTGGTGGCTACCGAGGCTGTGCGCCGGGCGGCCAACCAGCAGGAATTTTTGGATATTATTAAAGCCAAAACGGGTTTTACCATCAGGGTACTGTCCGGTGAAGAAGAGGCTTATTACGACTACCTGGGCATTATTAACAGTATGGATATAGATAATGGTTTGATGATGGACCTGGGCGGCGGCAGCACCGAACTCATCAGACTCGAAAACGGTGAGGCCAGGGATTCGATCAGTCTGCCTTTTGGTTCAGTCAACCTGTCGCAGCATTACCAACTGCATGATGCGGTTCAGAATGAACAATTGCAGGCTTTAAATACGATGCTGTTGAATACCTACCGGGCCGTACCCTGGTTGGCGGATGTGGAATATCCGGTGCTGGTAGGGGTGGGAGGCACGTTTCGCAACCTGGGGAAAATTGACCGGCGCCGCAAATACTATCCCCTGGAACTCGCCCATAATTATCGAATGCGGGCCGGGGATGTTTTTGCCATCCATGATGAGGTTAAGAAGCGCAATCTAAAGCAGCGCCGCGCCCTAAAGGGCCTGTCCAAGGACCGGGCCGATATCTTTGTGGGGGCTACTGCTGCCATAGCCCGATTGGTTGATTTCTGCGCAATCGAAGAGGTGGCTGTCAGCGGCTACGGACTGCGGGAGGGTATTATTTATGAGTATATATCCGCCCCTCCCCAGTCCCGGTACGATGTGCTGGACCGGTCCATCCGCAACAATCTGCTGAATTACGATTTGAATGAGAAGCATGCTTTTACCGTCTGGAAAGTGACCGCTTCTCTTTGCGCTCAGCTTAAGGAAATAGGAAAGTTTGATAAAATCAATGATAAAATTGTGAAAACCGCCAGTATGCTCCACGATGCCGGCATTGCCATCAATTTTTACCAGCAAAACGAACATTTGATTTACACCCTTTTAAATTCGGAAATCCACGGTTTGTCCCATCGAGAAATCGTTATGAGCGCATATATAGCAGCGTTTCATTGTAATAATCACAGTCCTCTCGTACCGCGTTACAAGAGCTTGCTTTACGAAGATGATGTTCAAGCGATTCGAGGGATCGGGGTGTTATTAAGAATAGCCAGGAGTCTGGATCGTTCCATGAGCGGTATGATTACGGACGTACTTTGTGACATCAGGGAAGACAAGGCTATTATCAAGACATTTGCCAAGGGCAGCATTGATCTTGAAATAGCTGATGCCCTGCGCTACTGTGAAGATTTTAAGAAAGCCTTCCACAAAGACCTGTACATAATTTAATTGCAAATGATATTACTGGCGGTAAAAGGGGTCCCGAGCTATGGGGGCCGGCTGCTCCGGCGTCGATATTTACATTTGTCATCAGATAATTTTACAAAACCTTGCCCTGGCTTTAAAATGGACTTTACATTCTATTGATACCATATAATCATAGCCAATAGACAGAAGGTTACGAATATGAGTATCAATAAAGAAAACCTTATATTAATTGTCATGGGCTTGATCATAATTGGCCTTTTTCTCCTGGCCATGTTGAACCCCCCAGTGGCCGACGCTGCTTGCCTGACAGCCTCAACCCTCCTGTAATTGCTGGATAAAACTGGCAAACCAAAAACATACACAATAATTACCCGCCATTTACCAATAGATAACAAAAAGTTAATAATGTTTGTCTAGACTATAGCTGGATGTTCTCGTTAGAGGATAAGCCGGCTATTATTTTAGGGAGGTGCGTGAATGTTCAAGTCCAAAAAGGTTATCCTATCCGCAGCTGTAGCCCTTATGCTTGTCATATCCACCATCGTTATGGGTATGCAGGTATCCGCTGTTCAAGGAACAGCAACCAACAATACATATACCGGCCAGGCGCCCAAGTATGTATTCCTGTTTATAGGCGACGGTATGAGCTATGCCCAGATTTACGCGGCCGAGGCCTACCAAGGTAAAGCCAGTAATCCCAGTACGGTGGGAATCAGCAAGTTAAGCTTCAGCCAATTTCCGGCTGCTGGTTCCGCCTCCACCTACGATACTTCCTCCATCTGCCCGGATTCAGCCTCCACTGCCACCTCAATGGCTACCGGGTACAAGACCCTCAGCGGGATCATCAATATGGATCCCGGCAAGACCGTAAAATACAAGACCATCGCTGAAATGGCCAAAGCCAGCGGCTACAAAGTCGGGGTAGTCTCCAGCGTATCGATTGATCATGCCACTCCGGCCGCATTCTATGCCCACCAACCCACCCGCAGCAATTATTATGACATTGGGGTGGAACTGGCCAACAGCAACTTTGACTATTTTGGCGGCGGCGGTTTTCTCCAACCCACGGGACCCAAAGGAGACCAGCCGGCCGTACTGGATATTGCCAAAGAAAATGGCTACCAGGTAGTCAGCACCAAACAAGACATACTGGATCTTGACGGCTCTTCCGGGAAGGTAATTGCCACCAATGCAGTCCTGGATTCTCAAAAAGCGCTGCCTTACGAAATTGATCGCAGCAGTGACGACCTGTCCCTGGCAGATTTTACCCGGGAAGGCATCGAAGTCCTGGACAACCCCAAAGGCTTCTTCATGATGGTAGAAGGCGGCAAAATCGACTGGACCTGCCATGCCAATGATGCGGCCACGGAAATAATGGATACCCTGGCCCTGGATCAGGCCGTACAAGAAGCCATTGACTTCTACAATAAGCATCCGAATGAAACTCTGATAATTGTAACCGCCGACCATGAAACCGGTGGCCTGACTATTGGTTTTGCCGGTACCGGTTATTCGACCTTTTTTGATAAACTGGCATTCCAACAGGACTCCTATGATGAATTCAACCGGAAGATAACATCCTATCTCAGCACAACTCCGCGGGAAGATGCCAAGCTGGAAGATTTACTTCCCGCCATTCAAGAGTCCTTCGGCCTGGCTCCGGCAGGTACTTATGGCGCCGGCAGCGGCATGGTGCTGACTGAATATGAAACCCAGCGGTTGCGTGATGCCTTGAAGCAGAGCATGATTCCCGCCAAGGAAAGAAAGTACAACGAAGAGGAAGATATTTTATACGGAACCTACGAACCGATTACCGTGACGATTACCCATATCCTGAATAACAAGGCCGGAATCGGATGGACCTCCTATGCCCACACCGGGGTGCCGGTGCCTGTGTTTGCCATGGGCAAAGGGCAGGATCTGTTCAACGGCTATTATGATAACACTGACATATTCAAGAAGCTGCACTCCATCATGAAGGTCGATTAGGATCGGGGCGTTTGGTTTATATAACGACTAAATGGATGCGGGGGGATCCAACCGCATCCATTTGCTTATGGTTTTCAAGTCTTATGGCAGACAGCGCCCCCAGACCAAGTACAGGTTGTTCAAACCGGAAAGGAAGCCCAGTATTTCATGAAGACTAAAATTATCAATCCCGATACGGTATTTGCATTGGTGGTGGTACTGGTAATTGCCGTACTCCTGTTTAAGCCCACCGGTTACGAAAGAGCCGGGGAGCTCAATGGCATTCAAGCCCCAGCGAAAATCATGGAGGTGGATAATTCCAGGGTGCATGAGGCCGGCCTTATCAAACACGGCACCCAGGTATGCCAGGTGGAAATCTTGTCCGGTCCCTTCAAGGGCGAGCACACTGAGGCCGTCAATGAGCTTATAGGCAAACTTGAAATGGACAAGATTTTTGTTCCGGGGGACAAGGCCTTGGTGGGGATTGATATCCAGGACAACCAGATTCATTTCGTTACGCTGATCGATCATTACCGGTTGGACCTGGAAATTATTCTTTTTGCGGCGTTTATGCTGCTTTTGATTATATTTGCCGGTTGGACCGGGGTCAGGGCTATATTATCCTTTATTTTAACCATATTAATGATTTGGAAGCTGTTGATCCCCATGTTTCTGGGGGGGCATAACCCCATTGTGATCGCTTTGCTGGTGGTGATAGCCATTACCATAAGTACGATTATATTGATCTCCGGATTCAATCCCAAATCCTATGTTGCAATTTTGGGATCCCTGTCGGGATCAGTTCTCACCTGTATCCTGGCCGTATTTTTCGGACACAGCTTCAAGGTCCACGGCGCTATTCTTCATTTTTCAGAAAGTCTGTTGTATTCCGGTTACCAGAATCTGAGCCTGACCGACATTTTTATTGCCGGCGTCTTTGTTGCATCTACCGGCGCGCTAATGGATCTGGCCATGGATATATCCACCGCCGTATATGAAATTGTCGAAAAGAAACCGGCTATATCCGCCAGTGAAGCCATCAAATCCGGTTTTACGATTGGCCGCAGCGTTCTGGGAACAATGACCACCACCCTTTTGCTGGCGTACTCCGGGGGATATGTGGCCCTGCTTATGGTCTTTATGTCGCTGGATACGCCCATAATGAATATTCTGAACCTGAAATACGTGGCCGGTGAGATAATGAACACCATTGTAGGGAGTTTTGGATTGGTGACCGTAGCGCCATTTACCGCTATCCTGGCCGGAATTATTTTTACCCGCCCCGGTGCCCGGCAGGATGATCAGCCTTAGGCATAAGGGATTCGAACTGGCTCCATTACCCGGGGGCCGCAGTCTAAACGGCGCCCGACCCATCAAACTTGGACATAATGTTCTTACCTTCGATTGGTTTCGACAATTGGGTCCAAGCAGGTACATGGGTTACAGCAAATTTACATAAACTAAACGTATTCTTAAATTTTCAATTATTTACAGTTTACAAACAAGTTGTATTGTATTTATAGATTAAAACCGACAAAAAAGAGGAGGAATGTATTTAATGAAATCCCAGAGAGTTAGAAAAATCACCAGTTTTTTACTACTCGGTATGCTGCTGTTGGGGGCAGCGTTCGCAGCCGGCTGTAGTAAAGAGGAAGCCGCTGACACTACTAAGGATCAGGCAACTGCGCCTGCTCTTTCCGGTACCTTGACCATAGCCGGTTCAACCTCGGTGCAACCTTTCAGTGAAGTACTGGCAGAGAAATTCATGGAGAAAAACAAAGGCGTCCAGATCAATGTTCAGGGCGGAGGCTCCAGTGTAGGTATAGAAGCGGCTGTATCAGGTGCAGCCGGATTGGGATCGGCTTCACGGGCACTCAAGGATGAAGAGAAAGCCAAAGGCCTGATAGATACGACTATAGCCCTGGATGGCATCGCTATCGTAGTAAATCCTGCTAATACCGTAAAATCTCTTAAAACTGAAGATGTTATGAACATTTACCTTGGCAATATTAAAAACTGGAAAGAACTTGGCGGACCCGATGCTGCTATCACCGTAGTATCCAGAGAAGACGGTTCCGGCACCAGGGAAGCTTTCAGCGAATTGGTTATGAAGAAAAAAGATATTCTTAAAACTGCCATTATTCAGAATTCGACCGGAGCAGTTGCGACCACCGTGGCCGGGGACAAGAATGCTGTAGGTTATGTTTCTCTGGCCAGTGTTAACAGCACGGTCAAAGCCCTGGATATTGATGGGGTGGCGGCTAGTGACGCCAATGTAAAGAATGGAACTTATAAGCTGCAAAGACCGTTCCTTTATGTAAGCAAGGGTGCTCCTGCCGATTTGGCCAAGGCTTTTATCGACTTTGTACTGAGCGCCGAAGGCCAGAAGATAATTGTTGATGAGGGAGCAATCAGCGTAACCAAATAGTGATCAAAGCAAAGTACTGTAGCGTAATACAATTTCCTGGCGAAATACTCATAAATTAATCCCCACTTTTCCAAAACCCGCACCATTTGATGGCTGCGGGTTTTGTCTGTTCCAATATGTATCGCAATTTCGTGCAGTTTACAATGCCTTTACATTAAATAAACAATAAATTAATGAATCTACATTATCCGGTTAACAATGGAATGTTACTTTAATTATAAAGATGATTTGCTAAAGAACGGAAGAAGTGGAGGATTATCCGACATGATACCTGAGCAGTCCAGGAGAATCGGCAGCTTTATATTTTTAAGTCTACTGGTGCTGGTTTTATGGATTCTAAAAGCCTTTTAAACGGAACTGGTGGTAATTAATTTGCTGAAAATGACCAAAATAAAAAAATAGCAACAGGAAGTGAGAATTGGAGAATGGAAAAAACGATAGATATTTATATTGAGAAATCAAAACCCGGCTTGCGCAAAGCACTCGTGCAAAAACTCGTAGGACCTAAAAATAGTAATCGAAGCAGCGAAAAAATTATAGAAAATCTTCTCGTGCTTTGCGCAGCCATATTTATTATTACGATTATCCTCATTACGGTCTTTATTTTTGCCAAGGGATTTCCATTGCTGCTCAAGGTGGGACTTAACGACTTTTTGCTGAATTCCGACTGGAGACCCAGTAAAGGCTTTTTCGGCATTGGGACCATGTTTATCGGTTCTCTGGTTGTAACTTTCAGTTCAATGTTATGGGCGGTGCCCTTAGGGATTATGACGGCTGTATTCATGGCCGAAATTGCCCCCCATGGAGTAGGAAAGATACTGGGCAGTATGGTTGAACTGCTGGCGGGAATTCCTTCCGTGGTATATGGATTTGTGGGACTCATAGTTATTGTTCCTTTTATTCGCGAAAATTTTGGCGGCAACGGTCTGAGTGTATTGGCGGGGGCTATAATATTGGGGATCATGATCCTGCCTACGGTTATAAATATTTCCCGGGATTCAATTCTGGCAGTTCCCCAGGAATACAAAGAGGGCTCTTTGGCTTTAGGCGCAACCCATTATCAGACCATAGCCCGGGTAATAATTCCAGCTGCCCGCTCCGGTATTATAACCGCCATCGTTCTGGGAATGGGGCGGGCCATCGGTGAAACGATGGCAGTAGTCATGGTTACCGGCAATTCGACCATTGTACCCGACAGCATACTATCACCGGTACGGACTATGACCAGCAATATCGTACTGGAGATGGGTTATGCTTCCGGTGATCACCAGGCCGCTTTGTTCGCCACCGGAATGATTCTGTTTATTTTTATAGTATGCCTGAATTTGATCGTAACCGCTTCAGTAAAAGGCAGGTAATAAAAAATGCAAAAAAACAGCGGAAAAGATAATCTAATAACCGTGATTTTTTGGTTGTCGGGTCTGGTCATTGTTGGTATTCTGATATGTATTATCGGATACGTGATGGTTAAAGGAGCTTCTGCTATAAGCTTGGATTTTATATTTCAACCGCCCAGTAAAGCAGGTAAAGCCGGGGGGATATCAACGACCATCGTAAGTACGGTTTATCTTACGATCGTATCTTTGCTGATTGCTGTACCTATAGGGGTTGGCAGTTCCATATACCTTGAAGAATATGCCCACAGCCGCAGTAAATTTGCCAAACTGGTGAACCTTACCTCCGAAACCCTGGCCGGAATACCTTCCATTGTGTTTGGCTTATTTGGCTTTGTGTTCTTTGTAATATTTTTGGGTTTAGGCTGGTCTATTCTATCCGGCAGCATGACCCTGGCCATTATGGTTTTGCCTACCATTACCCGGACGGCCCAGGAAGCTATTCTTACGGTACCTCACGAATATCGGGAAAACAGCCTGGCTTTAGGTGCAAGCAAGTGGCAGACCATACGTAAAGTGATTTTGCCTTCGGCTTTACCGGGGATCGTAACCGGCATCATTCTATCAGTGGGAAGAGCTGTAGGGGAAACAGCAGCTATAATCCTGACGGCGGGAAGTTCGTTGGGGATGCCGTTATATCCGACCGATCCCGCCCGAACCATGGCCGTTCACCTCTATGTGCTGGCCATGGAAGGAATATCAATGGAGCGGGCCTTCGGTACGGCTTTTTTGATTGTAATCCTGATTATAATCATTAACTATCTGGCCAATTACAGCATCAGCAAGCTTTCACGAGCACTGCGCTAAAGAAGGGATTTGAATAATGGAAAATCAAATTAAAATGCAAAGTATGAACCTGGACGTATTTTACCAGGATTTTCAAGCCTTAAGGGGAATAAATATGGATATCCGGGAAAACCGGGTCACTGCTTTAATTGGTCCGTCCGGCTGCGGCAAATCCACCTATTTGAGAACTTTAAACCGTTTGAATGAGTTAATTGAAGGTACTACGATCAAAGGCCAGGTATACCTGGACAATATATCTATCTATGCCAAGGATGTTGATGTGGTAGCCCTCCGAAAAAAGGTGGGAATGGTATTTCAAAAGCCCTCCGTATTTCCCATGTCAATCTATGAAAATGTAGCCTACGGACCAAGGATACACGGGATAAGAGACAAAAGCAGGCTGGATGAAATTGTGGAAAAAAGTTTGCGCGCGGCCAACCTGTGGAATGAGGTGGGCAATCGCTTGAATTCACCTGCAGCCCGTATGTCAGGGGGACAGCAGCAGCGTCTGGTAATTGCGAGGGTGCTGGCCGTTGATCCGGAAGTAATATTGATGGATGAACCGGCCTCAGCCCTGGACCCGATTTCCACCTCCAAATTGGAGGAACTGATTGGGGAACTGAAAAAGAATTATACCATTGTGATCGTAACCCATAATATGCAGCAGGCTGCCCGAGTATCAGATTATACGGGGTTTTTCCTTGATGGAAATTTGGTTGAGTTTAATTATACCAATGAAATATTCCTTAATCCTAAAGAAAAAAAGACAGAAGATTATATTACGGGTAGATTTGGTTGATAAAAATATCATATAATTAAATTCATTCTAATAAGATTTATTCTAATAAAATTTGTAATTTATTTTGCTAAAATAAAGGAATAGCGAGGTGATATCTTTTGTCATCAACAGATTCGCTGGAATACAGGGTACTAAGATTAAAAGAAGATATTTTAAAAATGGGCCGGCTTCTGCAAGAGCAGATTTCCAAGTCTATTCTGGCTCTGGTGGACAAAGATCTGGAACTGGCCCGGGAGGTCATTTCCAAAGACGACATAATCGATAAAATGGAATTGGACATTGAAGGCAAATGCCTGTGCCTGATCGCGCTTAAACAGCCGCTGGCCGGTGATCTGCGTTTTATTGGCACCGCCTTGCGCATTATCGTTGATCTTGAAAGAATGGGCGATCATGCGGAGGATATTGCTGAAGTAGCCATAGATTTACACGATCAACCCTATATAAAACCATTGATTGATATACCCAAGATGGCGCAAATAGCGGAGGATATGGTGGGCGTAGCTTTGAACGCCTTTGTTGAAGGCGATACCTCGCTGGCTATGAGCCTGGTAGCTATGGAAAAGCAGGTTGACACTCTCTATGATGAGGTGTTCAGGGAATTATTGACCTATATGATGCGGGATCAGGGTAATATACCCCAGGCCACCTCTCTGCTGCTGGTAGCCGGGCATCTGGAACGGATAGCGGATCATGCCACCAATCTGGGGGAAATGGTTATATATATTGTCAAAGGGGAACGGGTGGATATAAATGTTATAGCCCGGACCCAGGAATAAGAAGGCAACAAGAATGATATGGTTTGAAAAGGCATGGTCTAAGAGGGAAACTTGTTGAACCAAATTCAATCTATATGGAAAAGCAGGCTGGGCATCATCTCAGAAGGGATGGTGCCCAGTTTTCGTGCGCCCGGCATGGGCGTAGTCTAACGGGTGAAAGTCCCGAACACGCCCGGTGGCGGGAAGTGTATAGCTAAGGCCAAGCGCGTCCATCGCGAGATGGAGTGTGAAGGAAGGCGTCGGCAAATCTCCGGCCTGAC
>JAYFPZ010000021.1:0-7148 GCA_034927445.1 Syntrophomonadaceae bacterium | reverse complement strand
CAGCACATCTTGAATATCCGGATTTTCACAGTTTAACAAGGAAATCGAACAGCCAGTACAGGCACCTCCGGCTAACCAAATTACTGGAGGCAATTCCCCTGCGGCCGCAGCCTCGGTTATAAACGGAGACAAATATCCTGCTAGGGATACGGCCGCTGCAGAACCTGCGCAAGCAAGCATAAAGTCACGACGACTTAATTTGGTTGGCATTTTATACATTCCCCCCACTTAATAAAATTCCCCATTATGGGCTATCAGTACCATGAAAACACATCTTCTACCGTTGATAATCAATATATCTTTTTATTTATTAAGGTTTTTCTTCTTCACCTCCTCCAATAACCATTCATTCCAAGCTTCTATACCCTCCCCGGTACGTCCCGAGACCATAAATACCGCAGCAGAGGGATTAATCTGGGCAATATCTTCTTTAACCTTGTCCAGACTAAAACCAAAAAAATAAAAAACCCGGCGCGAAATGCCGAGCACCAGACGCACAAACTCATAAGCAGTAGAACTCTTCATGAATCCGCTTATTTTTCCTGCGTGAACTTAGCATCTCTTTACAATGTATATAGTTGTAAAATCCAAATAAATAAGTCCCATATCGAATGCAGAGCTTAATACACGAAAATTAAGAGGAACCCTTCATGGATCCGCCTGTTTCCTGCATAAACTTTTCATCTTTTTTCGCATTGGAAGGACTATCCGTTCAAAACAAGCAATCCTTAATTCTTTAGCTATTTGTCCTTATGATATTAGATTCGAATATTATTGAGCCTATTCATAGTAATTAATTAAAAATTGTTTATTTTCTCAATCTCAGGACCAGCTCTCACCTCCCTCAAATTGATGATTTTAAAATATTAATTCGCGCTTAATATTAATTTTCCTGCATAATTTGCATAAATTTATATTATATATTTACTTAATTTATTATAACTAATATTTATTTTATTTATAATATTTTATGTGTTAGAATAATTGCATAAGTCCATACAGTTACCAGCGCTCGAGTGCCAGATCGAGCTGTTGCAGGTTTCAAGACTGTTAATGGACTTTGATTCACTTGGTTGGTGTTTCATACATTCCTTTGGAGGCCCCAAGCGGGTCCTCTTTTTTTTGATTGAATGTTTTTAAATAGGCAGGCGGGGCAAAATTTATTAGAATAGAGAGTCGGCAGGTTTATGAATAACTATAACTAATAAAACCTCTTCAGCAGAGAGGTTTTATTAGTATTCCAATTAGATTGTTTGTTTACAGGTTTAAGGTTTAGTTTGATGGATAAATCAGATCAGGGCCGGCCATGCCGTTAGTCGTTTGCCAATACGGAAATGACCAACTATCCGCTGGCATCTGCAAAGTACTAGCAAATGCGCGGCAGGTGTTCTCCTTCCAGCATCCCCAGAATGCGCTGGCCGCCCAGCTCGGTTTCCAGTAATACCATACTTGCGGGCTCTGCTATTACTTCGCCAATAATGGCGGTATTTTCAGCTTCGGGTATCGCCTGCAAGGCTGTCACTATTTCTGCAGCTTGTCCGGGGTCTGCAAAAATCACCATCTTGCCTTCGTTGGCCATGTATAAAGGATCCAAGCCCAACATGTCACAGGCACCCTGAACCGTCTCGGCCACCGGTATTTTTTGTTCCTGCACCAGCATCCCCTGTCCGGATTGCTGCGCCAGTTCATTTAGAACTGTTGCCAGTCCCCCTCTGGTCGGATCGCGCATGCATTTAACCGCATCCCCGAACCTTTCCAGCACCTGCCCTATCCTCCATAAGGGGGCACAATCACTATAAGCCGGAGTGGAAAAGCGCAACCCTTCCCGCTGCGCCAGAATAGCCAGTCCATGATCACCCATGGTACCCGTAACCAGTATCTGATCCCCCACCTTTATTCTGGCAGGACGGTAATCAATGCCTGGAGGTATTACTCCGATACCGGTGGTATTGATAAAGACATTGTCGGCACTGCCTTTTTCAACTACCTTGGTGTCGCCGCTAACCAGGCTGACTCCAGCCTCCCGGGCAGTTTTGGCCATTGATTCCGCCAGTTGCTTGAGATTAGACAGAGGCAAACCCTCTTCAATGATAAACGCGGTAGTCAGATAAAGGGGGCGGGCACCACAGGCTACCAGATCATTAACGGTTCCGCATATAGAGAGTTTGCCTATATCTCCGCCCGGAAAAAATATAGGGGTGATAACAAATGAGTCGGTGGACATGGCTACGCGTCCCGGCGGCAGGTCAAGCAAAGCTCCGTCCAGCATGGGGTCCAATTGGGGATTATTCCAGTTTCTTTTGAAAACACTTTCAATCAACTCCTGGCTCATCAAGCCACCGCTGCCATGAGCCATCAAAATTCTGTCAACTTTCATTTTATCGCTCCTCAATTGAAGTTACCGGATATAAAGGGCGGCGGGGTGCAGCTGTCAGCCCTAAACGACCCTCCAGCGGCCAAACTGCCAGGCCCTCCAATCTCTTAAATATCAAAATTTATGGTTTTATTCTTTCTCTATTATAGCGGAAATAGGCTGCACAAGCCCCTTCCTGGGAAACCATGCAGGGTCCGATCGGCCTCATGGGGGTACATCCCTTGCCAAACAAAGCACACTCATGGGGGGTTATTCGGCCGCTCAGTACTTCCCCACAGGCACAGCCTTTAATAGGTATATCCTCCATCTCCTGCATATCGAATTTTTTACGAGCATCCAGGTTGGCATAGGCGGGAGCCAGCTCCAAACCACTGCCGGGGATTAAACCAAGTCCCCGCCAACGGGTCCCAACCGGTCGAAATACTCTATCTAATACAGCTTGGGCCAGGGGATTCCCTGCTGCTTTAACAATCCGGCGGTACTGTATTTCCACTTTGGCTTCGCCCTTGTGAATTTGCCGCAGCAGCATGACAATGCCTTCCAAAACATCCTGGGTTTCAAACCCGGTCACCACACATGGCTTATGATATTTTTCCGCCAGTATTTGATAAGGCTCACTGCCTATCACGGCCGATACGTGGCCGGGACAGATTAGTCCGTCAACTCTTATATCCGGATCAGAGAAAAGAACTTCCAGAGCCGGTGGCACTACTTTATGAAATGAAAGTACCGAAAAATTGGTCAAACCCGACGCTGCCGCCTCTTCAATAGTTATGCCCACCGTCGGCGCGGTGGTTTCAAAGCCTATCCCCAAAAAAACGACTTCCCTTGCCGGCATACTTTGGGCCAGAGCCAAAGCATCCAAGGGGGAATATACCACCCTGATGTCAGCCCCTTTACTGCGCTCCTCCTGCAAAGAGCTCTCGGTGCCCGGCACCCTGATCATATCACCAAAAGTAGCCAGGGTTATCTCCGGCCTCCTAACCAATTCGATCATGGCATCGATATCACCCTGAGCGGTGACACAGACCGGACATCCCGGACCTGAAAGCAGCTTCAGGTTGGCTGGAGCCAAGTTGCGGATACCGCTTTTGGCGATAGCCATAGTATGGGTACCGCAGACCTCCATAAGCGATATTTTGCCGTTCTCGCTGCAGATCTCGTGTAATAATTGCTGCAGGTACTCCCGGTTATCAGTTGTCATACCAACCTAGCTCCTCCATATAAGATATGGTTTCCCGGGCGACTTCTTCATCGACTATCTCCATGGCAAATCCGGCGTGGATCAGAACGAATTGACCTTCTTCAACTTCCGGGGTCAATTTAATGCTGATATCCGTCTGGTTTCCATGCACATCTACCCTGGCCACTCCATTATCCAACTTCTGCAATACTTTACCGGGTACGCCTAAACACATCAGGCTTTCACCTCGCTCCCAATAATCGCCTGTCCCAACGATATACCGCCATCACCGGGCGGCACCAGCTGATGCTGATAAACTGTAAAACCCTGCTCGGTCAGATAATTTATTAATTTTAAAAGCAGAATCTGATTATGAAAAACCCCGCCACTCAAGACAACCCTGGTCAACCCGCATTCATCCCTTACCCGGCACAGAGCTCGGACAAACATCTCCACCAGGGTCAGGTGGAACTTCTGCGATATTGCTCCAATACCTATTCCATTTTTCAAATCCCGCAGTAATTCATCCCACATAGGCATCACATCCATAATCCATTGCTGCTTTGGTTTTGTCAAGTTAAAATTATATTTGGCACTTATGCCGGGATCAGCCAGAGATTCGAGTTCAACCGCAGCCTGACCTTCGTATTGATTGAAATTGCATACCCCCAGCAGACTGGCAACCGCATCAAACAGTCTGCCGCAGGATGAGGTCTGGATTTCCGGAAGGCCTTTTTGCCAACGATTCAACATTATGTCTCTTTCTTGTTCTCCTAATGCCGGCAGCAGCTGTGCAGCCATTGCCGCAGCTTCTTCCCGGTATTTTTCCATAAGGTATACGAACGCCATCCGATATGGCCTGAGTGCGGTCAGATCACCGCCCGGCAAGGGCATATATTGGAGATGACCCTGACGGCTGAATTGCCGGTAATCACCGCACAGAATCTCACAGCCCCAAACCGCGCCATCAGTTCCCCAACCGGTTCCGTCGCAAATCAAGCCCAGGACTTCTTCATTCAGTCCATTCTCCGCCATAACCGAGGCCATATGGGCATAATGGTGCTGCACCGCAACCTGGGGCAAATCATGCTGCTCCCTGGCCCAGCGGGTAGTCTGGTAGTTGGGATGCAGGTCGTGGACAATAACCTGGGGCTCTACCGCCAGCATTCTTTGGAAACGCTCAATCCCCTGCAGAAATTTGCGGTAATTGCCATAATGATTTAAATCGCCCCAATGCTGACTTAAATAAGCCTCTCCCTGCCGGGTTATACAGAAGGTGCTCTTCATCTCTCCCCCCACCGCCAAAACTGCATGGGATTTTACCGGGAGGGGAATACCTCTTGGCACCAGTCCCCGGGCGCGCCGCATAAATTGTGGTGTCCCCAATGGGGTTACCTGCATGACCGAATCGTCACAGGGATTGTGTATGTCCCGGTTGTGAATGAGAAAAAAATCAGCGACTTCACCAAGGTGGCGAATAGCATCTTCATTGCTTATAATCAAGGGTTCATCGCTAATATTGGCACTGGTCATAATCAGCAGTTCCAGTTCCTGGTCAAACAACAAAAAGTGTAAAGGAGTGTATGGCAGCATAACCCCCAGAGTGTTTAGTCCCGGGTGGATAACTGCGCCCGCCAGATTAGCTGCTTCGTTTCTCTGCATTACCACAATAGGAGCCTGCGGTGATACCAGCCAGCTTTCTTCCACCGGATTAATCATACAGTATTGGCGGGCGACCTCTAAGTCACGGGCCATAACGGCAAAAGGTTTATAATCTCTTTTTTTGCGTTTCCGCAGGGTTTTAATCACCTCCGGCTGAGTAGCATCTGCCGCCAGGTGGAAAGCCCCCAGGCCCTTGACCGCCACTATATATCCCTGCTTGAGCAATTCAACGGGAGTAGCATCTACCGTTTGACCATTCCGGTCCACCAAGGTAGTATGGGGACCGCATATCGGGCAGGCATTAGGTTGGGCATGGAAACGCCGGTGGAGAGGGTTCTCATATTCTTCCCGGCACTGATCGCACATAGGGAATGGTTTCATGGTAGTTTTGGCCCTGTCATAGGGCAGATCCTTAATGATAGTAAAACGCGGTCCGCAATTGGTGCAATTGATGAAAGGATATCCATACCGGCGATCCCGGGGATCGGAAACCTCACGTCTGCAATCGGCACAAATAGCAATATCTGGTGATACGCCTACTACTTTTTCGTCCCGGTCTTGGGATTCACGGATAGTAAAATCCTGGTAACCAATTGGTTCCATGGCCTCAACTTCACAACTGCGGATAACTGCCAACGGCGGTGGCTCGTCCACCAGTCGGCGGGCAAATTCCTCCAACTGCCCCTCTGATCCCTCGGCCTCAATGAAAACCCCGGCAGCGGAGTTAATTACCCAACCGCGTATTCCATATTCCTGGGCCAAGCGGTAGACAAAAGGCCGGAAGCCGACCCCTTGAACTATTCCTTTGATCGAAATCCGATATGATTTATTTATCACGTTGAAGATCAGGCCTCCGTCCAAGCATACTACAGCCTCTAATGTATATACGATCTTAACTTTCGCAGTCATGGATAATGCAACACAAGATAAGAACGATGGACGCTACCGCAGACTATTATGATTATCGCGGCTCTTTTTATTGCTGGTTTGGTGAAAGATTTATAAATACAGCTTCCGGCCTACGCATGGTTAAAATCAGTCAGCTTGTATATTTATAGATCATTCCCCTGGCAGTAGTAGATACAAAACAATAAAAATCAACGTACCTCTGCGCCCCCAGGGTCATCCGCGTCTATTCGTTTTCTTCCTTGCCGACCATTATCGGTCAAAGGCAAAACTTGGGTTACTATCTAATACGCAATATAAGGTGCAAGGTGGGCCGCATGAACGTTCACCGTGCAACCCACCCTGTTATACTAGTTATTATTTTACTTTTCTCTCCTGGATTTTATCCGTTCAGTTGCTGAGCTAACCAGCAAGAATTCTTAAAATTTCCTGGTTAATCAACTCAACCAGCCGGGGAAACTTCTCAGCTACCCGTGGGCTTAAATCCATGCTTACCGCTACCACTGCCGGTTCAATCCCAAATACAATGGTGGAAGGATTGAACCCCAGCATGCGGGTCATCTTCATCGCCTCGACAAAATGCATCTCATGTAAAGACGTAATGTTTTCGGAAGGTTCAAGTCCCAGCTCATCCATAGGAGCCCGGTATATGGTACCCGGCTCTCCCCCGGCATGCATGGCATCAACAATGATAAGGTTCTCAGCCCGGCAAAACTCCTCGATCAGATCATAGCTGTGAGTCCCGCCGTCAATCAATTCTACCTCATCGGAAAATCCAAGTCCTTCCAGAGCTCTTATGGCATGAACCCCCACCCCATCGTCCTGCATTATGAGGTTGCCTATGCCTACGACCATGACTTTACTCAAAAAATTTCCTCCTAATTAAGCGCCGATCCCCTTGCCGCTCTGGACCTCCACTTCATCCTCATGATAACCGTGATGGAAATCAGCGGGGATCTTGCCGGTGAATATGGACATCAGTACCGGTATGCCTTCCGCCACATCCAGGTATACATGCACCAT
>JAYFPZ010000035.1:0-3967 GCA_034927445.1 Syntrophomonadaceae bacterium | reverse complement strand
ATAGAAAGTTGCCACCCCATAGGCTTCGGCCTTGGGAATGTCAAAAGCCTGGGCGGCAGCCGCTATGGCGTCTTCCGGTATATAGCCGTATTCCTTTTGAATAGCATGGTACGCTTCGATTATACCTCCGGGTAGATCCTGGTAGGAGCTGATAATCTCCTGGTAGTCTGCCATTATCCATTCACCTCCTGGACCTTTTCAATATTAACCGCACAAACCTTGTACTCATAGGTGCCGGCAATATCACATACATGATGACTGGTAAGTTCATTGGTAGGGGTTTCACTATGATGGTGCGACATCCAGATGACCCCGGGCTGCACCCGGTCAGTCACCCAGGCGTTGGTTACAACTGAACCCCGGCGGGAAGTAACTCTGAACTTACTGCCGGTAACCAACCCCAGTCTTGCCGCTTCCTGCGGGTGAACCTCGGTCATCTCTATCGGCCAGACACTTTTAAGGCCCGGAGAGTACTGGGTGGTAACATTATAGTGCTGCATTACCCGGCCGGTACACAACAGGATAGGGTAATCCTCATCCGGCATTTCTCCCGGCGGGATATGTTGATTGGGTTGGAATCCCCCCAGCCCGCGGGTGAATTTGCCGATATGCAGAATAGGGGTACCAGGATGATCTGGTGACGTACAAGGCCAGTGCACGGATTCTTTCTCCAGACGTTCATAACTGATACCAGCCATGGAAGGTGTTAATGACGCCATTTCAGCCCAAATATCAGCTGCACTATTGTAAGACATGGGATAACCCATGGCAGTACTCATCTGACAGATAGTTTCACAGTCAGTCTGACCGGGCAGAGGCTCAATGGCTTGACGAATGCGTTGCGGCCGGCGCTCGGTATTGGTAAAAGTCCCATCGCTCTCGGCGAAACTGGCGCCCGGCAGAACTACATCTGCAAATTCAGCCGTTTCAGTCAGAAACAGCTCCTGTACCACCAAAAAATCCAGACTTTCCAGGGCCTTTTTAACATGATTGGCATTCGAATCAGTCAGAACCGGGTTCTCACCCAGGATGTACATAACCTTGATTTTTCCTTGGACGGCGGCATCAAACATTTCCGGTATCTTTAAGCCAACTTTATCAGGCAGAGTAGCGCCCCAGGCTTTTTCCATTTTTTCCCGGGCAGCTTGGTCGGTGACACTCTGATAACCGGAATAGCAAATGGGCAGAGCCCCCATGTCACAGGCACCTTGAACGTTGTTCTGTCCACGGATCGGGCATACACCCACGCCCGGACGGCCGAGATGGCCCGTCAGCATGGCCAGGTTAGCTATGCTCATAACATTGCGGGTTCCACAAATATGTTCGGTAATCCCCAGGGAATAGAAGGCCATAGCTCTATCGGTGGTGGCATACAAACGAGCCACCCGATAAAGGTCTTCTACGGCAACCCCGGTTATCTCAGAAACACGCTCTGGAGTGTATTCTGCCGCCACCTTTTTCATCTCTTCATAGTTTTCGGTGCATTCCTCAATGAATTTCTTATCTTCGAGACCTTCTTTGATAATGATATGCATTAATCCGTTGAGCAGAGGAATATCGGTACCGTGCTTCTGCTGCAGCCAAATGTCCGCTTCAGCTGCCAGTTCCGTGCGGCGTGGGTCGCAGACTACCAGTTTACATCCATTGCGAACCGCTTGACGCATTATATAGCCGGCCACCGGATATGCTTCCGTAGGGTTGATTCCAATCAGGAACAACAGCTGAGCATCATTCGTAACTTCAGAAAAGACATTGGTCATGGCGCCGCTGCCGAAAGAATTGGCCAGGCCGGCTACTGAGGGAGCATGGCAGACACGGGCGCAATGATCCACATTGTTGGTGCCCAAATGGGCCCGGGTAAATTTCTGCACCAGGTAACTGGCTTCGTTGTTGCAACGGGCTGAACTTAAAGCAGCAAAGGAATCCGGACCATTCTTGGCTTTATTTTCGTTGAACTTTTGAGCAATCAAATTAAAAGCTTCTTCCCAGGATGCAGGTTCAAATTTCCCATTCTTTTTAATTAGAGGCTCTTGGAGACGTTTATCACTGTAAATGTAATCCCAGCCGAAACGCCCTTTAACACATAATCTGCGGCCATTTACCGGGGCGTCCGGGTTGGAAAGCACCCCTATGACCTTTTTATCTTTTACGGCCAGGTCAAAATTACAGCCCGTACCGCAGAAGGGGCAGGTCGTCTGTACTCGCTCGATTTCCCAGCGGCGGGCCTTTCCTGCCATGGTTTTTTCGGTCAAAGCACCGGTGGGGCAAACCGCTACGCATTGTCCGCAGAAAACACAATCCGATTCTAAATATGATACGTCGCCCGCAGTCGTAGCTTTGCGGTTAAATCCGCGATTCAGATAAGACAGATTATCCTTTCCGGTCATTTCTTCACAGGCTCTTACACAGGCACCGCAGAGAATACATTTGTTCAAGTCCCGGATAATAAAAGGATTGTCATCGTCAATAGCATACTCATGCTTTTCACCTTCAAACGGGCTTTCCTTAATCCCGTAGCGATAAGCATATTCTGCCAGCTTACAGTCTCCCAGCTTGTCACAGGTCATACACTCCAGCGGATGATTGGCGATTAACAATTCCAAAATCGTTTTCCTGGCTTCCACTACCGCCGGTGATTCGGTATTCACTACCATCCCCTGCATTACCGGGGTTACACATGCAGCAGGCAGAAGGCGATTACCTTCTACTTCTACCACACATAAGCGGCATGCTCCCAGAGGACTCAGCTCAGGATCATAACACAGCCTGGGGATATCAATTCCCGCTTTTTCCGCAGCCTGGAGCACCGTGCTCCCTGCCGGGGCTTCAGCCTCCTTTCCGTTAATAATCAGTTTGATAAGTTCCACTCCCATCACTCCTTTCCAAAATAAGCCATAAAAAAACCCCCTATCTGTACAGGAGGAGGAGCTTGATTATCATGACAAATCACGATAATATACTGTACCCAATCCATGCCCCCCCCTGAGCAGAAACACCCTTTAGCGCAAAACGCATAAACCCAACAGAAAACTCGGGCAACGCAAATTGGCCAATACAGGCAGTAACTCCTTTCCAAACAAGGGAGGCAAATCCGTTTCCAAATTTACCGTTTCGGTAAGCTTACCGTGACGACTAAATCCCATAGCCTAAGCTTTAGGGGAATTAGCTTCGGAGTTAATCGTTCGAAATATATCAAATTAAGGTTAACCACGTGCTATATAAGTATAAGGGCTGCGCAAAGAAGGCTTGTCAGTGGTGATTTTAATGAAGAAAATTAGGCAAGGCCAAGTATAGGACATTTACATTATACATGTCTGCATGAATCAGCCAACACCAAAATAGGTTGAGAAAGGCCTAATCCAAATTGCATCTTCAGGGTTCCCACTGAACAAAGACATTTTTCGAACCACCGGTTCATATTTATTTGCTCACATTAACCAGCTCTTTAATTGCTTTAACCCTGAACTTGATAGCACTTTCTCACCCCCTTTTATGGCTCATATTGTTTGTCGATACATTAAATTAACCCTGATGTAATCTAGTAGTCTGAGTATTTTTACAGTCGGTAACGACACTTGAGGCAGTAGCCATGCAGACCGTACTAACCTCATTGCATCTTTATTTCAACATAAGTTTTTATATTCCTTCATTTTATTTTATCTATTTTATTTTGTTATTTATATAAGGTCAAACTATTATTAACCAAAAAAAAGCTCCTGGTTAGACCTAAGCTAACCAGGAGCAATCAGAGTTTAGTATACGAGAACCCCGTCGATTTTACCTGTATATAATCGAACTCATATACTTAAGGCTATCGACGTCTTCTTATTACCCTAACTTGGCATTATAATCCGCCCTGAAGTTTTTCAGGGTGGTCAATACCGGTCCGGGAGCCGCCTGGCCCAATCCGCAGAGACAGGCTCTGGTCATTACCTGGCCCAAACGTTCGGTCAGGGCGATGTCCTGG
>JAYFPZ010000023.1:0-6916 GCA_034927445.1 Syntrophomonadaceae bacterium | reverse complement strand
TCGGGATGAAGAACGCCTAAATAGAAATGGGCCAGGAATACCGCCATTATCAATAGGGCAAAACCGGAATGGATCGGATATGCCCATTGCACCATCCACTGAGGCAGGGAGGCGGCAAACCACATAATAAAGCCGCTTATGGCAATAAAGATCATCCCCGTGATGGTAAGCATCGAGTTTAATTTCTCCCCACCGTTGAACTTACCTTGGGGGGGAAAGGGTTTATGCCCGCCCAGGAACTCAATCAGGAAATTTTTAGCATGGGCCCCGTCGTCCCTGGTAAAGTTAAAGCTGGATTTAGCCCAATAACGCAGACCACGGCCGCCGGCCCCGAACGAGAATGACAGCACCGCGCTTATAACCAATATGGCGGCCGCCCACCGATGAACATCCCGGGAGGCTTGCATTCCGCCAAAGATGTTACTGATCGGATGCAGAAAAGAAGCAACCATTGCCGCTCCGGTTAAGCCCAATAAAATAAAGGTAACTGCGTGGACCCAGTGAAAAATACGTTCACCCGCTGTAAAACGAAATACCTTGCCATTCATGTTTAATGCCCCCCCTTCTCATGTGTTTCGGCAATTTTTTTGGCGCGATTGCGATAATTGCCCAAAGCGAAGTTGGCAAAACAGCCTGCGGCCACGCCGATAGCCGCTCCTCCAATTGCCACTCCCCCCAGGGGATGGACGATACTTTTCCAGAGGGTCAGCGATATGGGAGTGGACGGATTGGCTGGGAGTCCATAGACTTCCGGCTTATCCTGCAGTAAATAAATATAAGTGGTGCCGCCCATTATGTTTTCACCGTACAGATTGGCCTTGGCATTGGTCTTCTGGACCTCTGCCAAGCGAGCCTTGGCTTGGGCCAACATCTCGTCATGCTCGCCAAACTGCAGCGCGCCGGGCTGGCAGGTATGGACACACGCGGGTTTGAGACCGTTTTCAACCCGGTCAATACATCCCGTACATTTGAAACTCTTGTGCTTGCTTTCATCAACCGCGGGTACACCCCAGGGACAGTTCTGTACACAATAACCGCAGCCAACACACTTTTCATGGTTAATAACGGTGTAGCCGGATTCCGTCTTGTAGATCGCATCGGAAGAACAGGCTTCCATGCAGGCAGGCTCCGCGCAATGATAGCACTGGTGTTTCATCATCAGCCAATACATTTTTCCATCTTCATATTTTTCATGCATGCTGATATAGGTCCAGGTATTGGGCGTAGTACCCGTTTGCGACTGATAGCTCGTAACCAGCTGAGTCTTCTCGGCCTCAAGGTCGTTCCAGGCTTTACACGCCACGGAGCAGCCCTTGCAGCCCGTACATAATGAAGTGTCTACAAAAACCATTTTCTTTGTCGTCATGGTTAAGCCCTCCTTACATTGACCAGGCAGCATTTGTACTCCGGCGTATGTGAGCCGGGGTCCAGGGAGGCCATCGTCAAATTATTAGTGCTAGGGCCGGGACTCAAGCTGGCAAAACCCCAGCTCCACGGCATGCCAATGGTTTCTGTATCTTTTCCGTTTACTTTCAAGGTCTGGATACGGTCAGTTACCAGAGCGGTTACCACTACCTTGCCGCGGGCCGAATATACTTCGACTTTATCGCCTTCCTTGACCCCGATCTTCTTGCCCAGGTTTTGGCTGATCTCGGCAAAAGGCTCAGGCATGATTTCATTCAGATATGGAATATTGCGGGTAATGCCGCCGGCACAGAAGTGCTCGCATACTCCATAGGTGGTGAGAACATAAGGATATTCTTCAACTTTGCCGATTTTGGTGGAGATAACCGGCGCAATAGGACTTTGCGATACCTTGGGATGCAGAGTATTGGTAGTCGGGCTTTCCGTGGGCTCATAAAACTCCGGCATGGGTCCGTCCACCGTCATTCCTGCGGGGCGAACCGGAATCGCCGGTTGACCGTCGGCAGGCGGCGTTACGGGAACGCCACTGGTATAAAGTGCTGCAAACAGCCGGCCTACTCCCTCCGGATTCATACGGAAGGCCTGTTTTCCTTCCGGAGTATCCGGTCCCTTGGCTTTATCCACCACGTCCGGGCCATCATTTCCGGCCCATACGCCCTTCCCAGCGTCCCACCAGATCAGTTTGCGCTTGGGATCAAGCGGCTGGCCCTGGGCGTCGCAGGAAGCCCGGTTGTATAGAACGCGGATATTTCCCGGCCAGGTAAAACTCCAGCCCCGGTACAGGGCCAGACCTGACGGATCGGAATTATCCCGGCGAGCGCAGAGGTTGCCGTTGCCGGTGCAGCCTGCATATATCCAGCAACCGGTGGAAACCGTACCAATCGGCGCATTAAGATAATCGCCTATAGCGGGCAGGAGTTTACCCGTGGTCTCATCATACCCACTTAGTTCCTGCAACACTTTCAAGGGGCTGGGTTCGTGGCCATAATCCCAGCGCGCCTTTAAAATGGCATTATCTTTGGGATCGGTGCTGCCCGCATAAAGATCGCGGACTTTCTTGAAGATAAGATCCAATATATCCAAATCAGGTAAACATAGATTGGGAGGCTCGAGGGCTCTCTCCTTCCATTGGATATAACGGCCCGAGTTGCTCATGGTACCGGCCTTTTCATAAACGAACGCCGCCGGCAGGAAAATGACCTCGGTCTTGACATCTTTGGGATCTACCCCCGGCCGGCGCCAGAACTGGGCGGTTTCTGTCTCGAATATATCGGCGCAGACAAACGTATCCAACTGATCTAATCCCGGTCCGACCATGGAGCAGTCGGGTATGGAAATCAGCGAATTGGAACCAAAACTAAAGGCCATTTTAAATTGTTTTCCCATCAAACCATACATTTTCACAAAGGTTGGAGCGTTGGCAGGATTGGTCTTGGGCAGCCAATCATAACCATAGTCATTCTCAGCGGTGGCATTTTCTCCGAACCAGGCTTTGAGCAGCGCAACCATGGGTTTGTGCTGAACCGAGCCGTTTTTCACCGCAAAATCACGCAGAGTCTTTTCGGCATTGCTGGGATAAGGAATATAGCCCGGCAGGTTGCTGATAAGATTGGCCATATCAGTGGAACCTTGAACGTTGGGCTCTCCGCGCAGAGCATTGACAGCACCGCCGGCCTTGCCGATGTTGCCTAACAGCAGCTGAATAATCGCATAACAACGAATACCTTGTACAGCGGTGGTATGTTGGGTCATTCCCAGGGCATAGAGAATACTGCAAGGTCTTTTCTGACATAAAATATCTGCGATTTCCTTGATTTTCGCAGCCGGTATTCCCGAAATCTGTTCCGCCACCTCCAGCGTATATCTGGCATAGTGAGCTTGGAGTTTCTGGAACACGCAATCCGGGTCATCCAGACCGGCAGCCTTTACCGGCTTATTTTCGGCATCGAGCTGATAACCCCAACTGGCGGTGGCATATTTTTTCTTCTCCGCGTCCAGACCGGAGAATAGTCCGTCTTCAAACTTATACTCATTTTTTATCTTCAGAAGGGCGTTGGTATGATTTAAAACATAATCCTGATCATACTGCTTGTTATCAAGAATATACTTAATAATTGCGCCTAGATAAGCAATATCAGTTCCGGGACGGATTTGCGCAAAAACATCCGCCTGGGAGGCAGTACGGGTAAAACGGGGATCAACTACGATAACTTTGGCGCCTTTCTCCCTGGCCCGATTGATCCATTTCATGGAAATGGGATGATTCTCGGCACAGTTGCTGCCGGCGATCAAAAAGCACTCGGCATTTTTCATATCCTGATATGAATTGGTCATAGCGCCACGGCCAAATGAAGGTGACAAACTAGCCACCGTGGGGCCGTGTCAGATACGGGCCTGGTGTTCGTTATAAGGTGAGCCCAGCAAACGGCTAAGCTTAGTAATGAGATAGGATTCTTCGTTATCAACCTCGGCCGAGCCAATAAAAGCAAGCCCTTCGGCCCGGTTTACGGTAACCGTCGTTTTCTCTCCTTTGGCGTTGGTTACCTCTTCCGTGCGTTTAAAGGTCGCTTCCCGTACTTCTTTGACTTTTTGGCCTATACGCTCAATGGCCTCATCCCAGGTAATCTCCTGCCATTGATCAGATCCCGGAGCACGATATCTGGGGGCTTTAGGGCGATCCGGCGAGTAGGCCACCTGCTCCAGGCTGGCTGCCTTGGGACAGAGCCCTCCTTCATTGATCGGACTATCTGGATCCCCCTCCAGATGAATCAATTTGCCCTCTTTAATATACAAGAGCATACTGCATCCACCTGAACAGAAGTGACAGATACTGGGTATCCTCTTGCATCCTTCGATCTTTAAGGCATACCCTTGGGCTGCTGCAGCTTCAAGGTCAAGTCCCAGGCCGGTAGCCAATGCAGCCATGGAAATCCCCGTCAGCTTCACAAAACCACGACGAGTTACACTCATCCAACCTCAACCTCCTTCGTTATAAAGATCATAACGTGCAAAAACTGTTATTATTAGAAATATGATGGCAATGAGGGCACAAAAAAACCCTCCAGCGACGACCGAGGGCATAAAAAACCATTACCAAATAATTATGCCCAAACCAATCCTGGCAGTGTCCACCACACCAGCCAAGATTTTCAGGCTCCTTTCCTAGTAATGGGAGGCCAATCTGTTTCCAGAATAACCCAATGGCTTGCTATCGTGGCATTCGCTTTAGATAGAAAGCTCGGAGCTATTAAATTGTCTCCATATACCCCCTAAGTACCAAATGGACGCTGGAATTTCACGCTGCTTTGGTTTCCGATATCATCCTTAATCTCAGACGAATCGACATTTACCTTTTTTTATCACCCCCATGCGGTAACAAATATCTCAGCTTATCTAAACAAATAATTTCGACAATCAGATCAAAATTCCTTCCTTATATTTCGGCAAAGGTTAATTATAACTTATTTTTTATTATATTATAATTGTATGTTATTTATTGCGGGGCTTTGTCTTACTTATTGATCCACCGCCGAACCGTGTGACAACCGCCATCCCATAATAATGTCCGACTCGCAGGCGCAAATATTCCAGGAAAACGATGCGTTCCAAGACAATTAACTGCTATTAAAAATATATGCCCGGATAATTACGAAAAGAATACGATTGATCCATTTAATGTAGCTCTTGAATTTAGCTGCGGTCAATCCATAATTGGAATCTCTCCCCCGGGAGCAAACACTTACCTGGCATCTCCATTACCGGCAGGCAAGTGTTTGCATTGGTTTAAAGTTGTCAGTTATAATTGTAATAATATAAGGAATAATATTATTCTTTATAGAATGGGATCGCTGGACAATTGGTTACGCTCACCGCCGATAAGAATCCCACATACTGGTTCATGCTGCACTCCAATAAAAATTTTCCTAGACTTACCCCATTTTATTAATGTGTAAAAGAGGCGAGCATTAATTGGCAGTATATATGAATTTAGAGGAAGCGGTCTCTATCAGCTGTGAAAACATTCAAACTGTCGGCAGCGAGTACAAGCATGTTGAAGATGCCTTCATGAGGGTAGCCGCAGAAAATATAACCAGCTTAATTAATGTACCAAATTTTGATCGTTCTTCAATGGATGGTTATGTACTCAGCCTGGCTGATTTGGAAAGACTGAAAGCCGGCAGCCTGCTGTCTTTACAAGTAAAGGCTACCATCAAAGCCGGTTCCATTGAAAGCAAACAGCTTAGAACCGGGGAAACCTATAGAATAATGACCGGGGCTTTGCTTCCTGCCGGCAGCGCCGCCGTGATCAAACAGGAAGATGTCCAGATTTATGGAGATATTATAGTTGCCCGCGGAATCTGGAAGCAGGGTGATAATATCCAAAAAGCAGGTTACCAATTTAAAGCAGGAGATAAGGTGGCACTTAAAGGGCAAGTTCTGCATGCAGAGCTCCTGGAACGAATAGTTGCCTGCGGAATAGAAAAGATCTTGGTTCATAAAATTCCCCGTATATATGTTATTGAAACTGGAAGTGAATTGCTGTTACCCGGATCTCGTATCAAACCAGGTCAAATTTATGGCAGTAATCGGAGTCTAATATCCGGCAAAATTGCAGGTGCCGGCGCCATACCAGCATCAGCGGATTCGGTTATTGAAGATGATCTGCATGCAATTGTGAATGAAATCGAAAAGGCAGCATTTATCTCCGATATGGTCATTATATGCGGCGGAACCGGCAATGGGGTTTACGACCTGGTTTATAGTGCGTTTAAATATTTACATTCCAGAACTCTTTTTAGAGGAATAAATATTATACCCGCCAAAGGTACGTCTGCCGCACTTTTCAATGACAAACTCCTATATAATTTATCTGGTAATCCCTGTGCTGCCGGGATGTCATTTGAAGTTTTAATTAAGCCGGCTCTGCTAAAATTAAAAGGAGATTTATTTTCCGATCGGGAATGGTTTGATATCCAACTTGGCAGTCCGATTAAACACAAAAAGGGGAATCGCAGGTTGTGCCGGGGCGAAATGATCATCAGCCAAGGCCGCAGTTATGCCCAGCCTATAAGCAATGATGTTTATAATGTTAGAAATATCCCTTTAATACTGGATCTCCAGGCTGGACAGGGAGAGAGCGGAGATATGGTAAGAGCGAAAATATATTAGTACTATACCATACGCAGCTATCCCGGCTATGGGCATTGGGCACTTGCCCCCCAGCCAAACTTTACCGGTTGGATACTAGGTTTCGGGCTGGGACGCTCACCTTAAAGAACAGGCCCGGAGGGGGGATATCCCGCACGGGCCTGCTAAAATATGATCAGCATTTATTGTGGTTTAAGTAAGATATTACCCTAACTTGGCATTATAATCCGCCCTGAAGTTTTTCAGGGTGGTCAATACCGGTCCGGGAGCCGCCTGGCCCAATCCGCAGAGACAGGCTCTGGTCATTACCTGGCCCAAACGTTCGGTCAGGGCGATGTCCTGG
>JAYFPZ010000015.1:0-59120 GCA_034927445.1 Syntrophomonadaceae bacterium | reverse complement strand
GACAAAATCCCCATTATAAGGCCAGACAAAATTGATGGATATGTCATCAACCTTACCAACTATGAATTTGGACTGACGGCAAATTTCGATGCAGTTCGATTTTTTTGCTCTAATTGGACAAAACACCTTGACAAAATATTTTTGATGTGTCATTTTTAATGACACATCAAAAACGCCCCCCGTTTCCCGTTGTCAGGGAATAGAGAGGCGCTGCGGCTTAAAAATTATATAGTTGGGCAGCTAAATATTCAAGAGGACTTATCCTCTATAAAAATAAGGTTGTCCTGGGTAAAAGCCGGTTCACTTTGTAGTACGTTAAGATAAATAGGCACGATCAAGGCTAAAATCAGGGCGGTTAAAAATACCGTCAGCAAACTTTTTTTCATTGAGAGTCCCCCATGTCTAAACATATTTTCTCAGCTGTTTCAAGGCAGCTTTCTCCAACCTGGAAACCTGAGCCTGGGATATGCCAATCTCATCCGCAACTTCCATCTGGGTTTTGCCGTTAAAAAACCTTAGGGCTACAATATGTTTCTCCCGCTCATTCAGTTTCTTTAAGGCTTCGTTAATCGTAATCGATTCCAGCCACAAGGAGTCGCTGTTTTTTTCGTCACTGATCTGATCCATAACCAGAATGGGATCTCCGCCATCATTGTAAATTGGTTCAAAGAGGGATACCGGTTCCTGGATAGCGTCCAAAGCAAAGACTACCTCTTCGCGCGGCACTTCCAACTTCTCGGCAATTTGGGCGATAGTCGGTTCAGTCGAATTATCCGCCAGGAGCCTTTCTCTTACCTGTAAGGCTTTATAAGCAATATCTCTAAGGGACCGGGAAACCCTGACCGGATTGTTGTCGCGCAGATACCTGCGGATCTCTCCGATTATCATGGGAACTGCATAGGTGGAAAACCTGACGTTCTGGCTCAAATCGAAATTATCGATAGCTTTGATAAGCCCAATACAACCTACCTGGAAAAGATCATCCACAAATTCGCCTCTATTATTGAAACGCTGGATTACGCTCAAAACCAGTCTCAGGTTGCCTTGAATCAATCGTTCGCGGGATTCCATATTCCCTTGCTGCATTTCGGTAAATAGTTTTCTCATTTCATCATTTTTCAGGACAGGCAATTTGGAGGTATTGACCCCGCAAATTTCAACTTTGGTGATCAAAGAGCCACCCCTTCCCAGTTGCTATATACATTTGCCAGTTGCTGGTTATCAGTTACAGTTCCAGTTAAAAGACTTAGAGCAAGTTTTTTAATTTATACGGTTGATTGCCGTTAAAAGGGCTTGAATGTATTATTAATTATTTACTTTTCTGTAACTTATTATTCGAAGCTGATTGGTATATTATGGGACCAATAATAAAAGCGCCTTAATAAAATTTCCGAGACATTAAGCAGGTCATACGTACCGGGGAGAACAAAAAAAGCGCCCAAGGGCGCCTCTTGTAACCGATCTGAGAACCTGGTTAAAGACCGATGATTAATAATTAAACATCGTTTATTCTATTTTGCGGATTTCCCTTTGCAGGCGCTTGAGTATCCTCTTCTCCAAACGACTTATATACGATTGTGATATGCCGAGTATATCGGCAACCTCTTTCTGGGTTTTCTCAGTTCCGTCGTTCAACCCGAAACGCAGCTTGATGATGGTATTTTCCCTGGTATTCAGTTTGTGCATGGCCTGCCACAGCAGAGACTTCTCCACTTCACCCTCAATTTTTTTATAGATCATGTCGCCTTCCGTACCCAGGATATCCGAGAGCAATAATTCATTGCCGTCCCAATCTATGTTAAGGGGTTCATCCAGGGATACCTCGGCCCGGTTTTTCAGGTTGCGCCTTAAGTACATCAGGATTTCATTCTCAATGCAGCGGGAAGCATAGGTAGCCAGTTTTATGTTTTTTTTGGGTTCAAAGGTATTGACCGCTTTTATCAGACCTATGGTGCCGATTGAAACCAGATCTTCAATATTAATGCCGGTATTTTCGAATTTCTTGGCTATATATACGACCAGGCGCAGATTGTGTTCAATCAGGGTGCTTTTTACACTGGCGTCACCCTGGTCCAGCCTGCCGATCAAGTGGATCTCTTCCTGTTCTTTCAAAGGGGGCGGGAGTATCTCGGTTGAGCCAATGTAATGTACGTAATGCGGCATTTTCCTGCTTACATACCACTTGAGCAATACCAGTTTCCAGGCAGCCAACCTCTCCAAAAATCGCATAAATCATTCCCCCTATATTTTCTGTAATATTTCAGATGGAATAAGCAGTTGATACCCGTCGGCCAGACCAAGCCGGTGTTGGTAAATCGCAACTACCAGATTTTTGTACAACAGGTTTATTTTGCCGGGGTCAACCACGACTTCATCGCAGCGAAAACCCACCATTAAACCGTTTTTCTGACCGATGGATTGATAGGGAATAAGGCGCAGGCGATTGGCCCAGCTGCTATTGCTTAATCCCTGAAATACTTCATTTTCGTCTTCACAATTATCCAAAACCGCCTTGCAGTCATCCGGGAAACATTCCCGCACCAAATCATACTCCGCCACCACCACCGGGCGCCGGGTTAGAGGATCACGCAAGCTGTTGCCGGTATCGAGAAACCCCTCCCCCATACAGCTTTTCTTGCCAAAATGCAGTTCCACCCGGTATTTAAGCAGGGCCGGGATTATTTTTCGGGCCAGGTATTTCCCGGCATAACTTCCGACAAACAAAGCGCAGCCTATCCCCCCCAGCAGGCACCAATAGTAGAAATCAATCTCCCGGCTGGCACCGCCTTGAAAACAGGAAACGGCGATGGTAGCTCCGGCCATACAAAAACTGACCGCGTAAAAATTGATGAGATTGGTTTTAAACTCTTTCCATCCCTTGGGCGGGAAGGCCAGTATGATGATTATTAAAGAAAAAAGGATTTTAATCGGCAGATTGAACCAGAAACTCATTTGCGGCAGCAAATACAATACTCCGTAAATTCCTCCCAAAACCGCAACCGCCAGCAGCCGCCCGTATCTGACCGCGGTTCCGCTAAGTTTGGCGGTTGCCCACAGGATCATGAAGTCCATAAAAAAATTAATCAGGAAGGAAACATCCGCATATACCTTTGGCTGTTCCACGTTACCACCCAAATTCAATAAAAAGTAGATAGTCATCCAATTTTAAAAAAATACCGGGCAAAGTTATGCTTCTTTAAGTAATATGATTGTTATATTCAAGTATGTGTGCCAAATTATACTAGATACGGCGGGCTATTTTTGTTGTTTACTGCCGGGTCCGAACGGCATCTTCTTCCATTTAATTCCTGTATGCAATATTTAACCTGGATAGAGGGCAATATTGGGAAAAAAGGTGACCGGCCCTTAGGCCCCCGCCCGCATCCTGTCGATAGATAACGCGGCAACCTCAAGTGCCGGCGGAGTCCGGGTTATCGTAAGCATACCTTGGGGAGGCGGCTGCGGAGGGAAGGCAACGTTCCAGTTGAGTTGCCGGCTTATAGGATTCCCGGGCGGTTGACGGCAGGAAGGGTTAAAACCAGCTTGAAGGCGTGGTTGCGCAAAAAGGCTCAAAGGATAAAGTCAGGCCGAGCAAAAAAGCTCACCCAAGGGCACTACTGATGTACCGTAAACGGTACTACTAATGTTGCAAGAGCAAGGCATTAATGAAAACTCGCGATTGAGGCGGCAAAAGGTATGGGGACACGCTCACAGAGGAATGTCCCCGTAACATGTACGTTGATTGAGTGAGTTTTCGTTAATAACAAAGCACCCAAAGGGCACAACAGCCTATGTTCGCTTTGCTCACAAATTAATGACGCACCCAAAGGGCACAACCTATGTTCACTTTGCTCACAAATTAATGACGCTATTGGGCTTTTTTGACGACCTGAAGCTGGTTAGGCGTAAAACCTAACCAGCCTCTGTCACGGCAATATGTATTTCTTATTTATGTTTCAAAACAAAAGGCGGTATTTCCAGGTCATTGCGGTCCAGGAAGGAATGAGGGGGTTTGGCGCCGGTCCGGGCGCGGGGGGCAGATTCGGTGGGGGCCAGGCGGGGACTGTCAAACCCTGTGGCAATAACCGTGACCCTGACCTCATCACCCAGGGCTTCATCGGTATTGGCCCCAAAAATAATATTGGCTTCGGCATCAGCTGATTCATGAATAATAGCTGCGGCCTCCTGAATCTCAAACAGGGTCAAATCACTGCCGCCGGTAATATTAAACAATACGCCTTTGGCTCCTTCTATGGAGGTTTCCAGTAACGGGCTCGAAATAGCCTGACGGGCTGCCTCAGACGCACGGTTTTCCCCCTGGGCCTGGCCAATACCCATTAAAGCTGATCCCGTGTTTTTCATAACGGTCTGCACATCGGCAAAATCGCAGTTAATCAGGCCTGGTATCGCAATTAGATCCGATATTCCCTGAACCCCTTGGCGGAGAATATCATCCGCAATTCTAAAGGCATCATTTAAGCCGGTATTTTTCTGAACTACCTGCAGCAAACGGTCATTCGGTATGGTAATCAAGCTGTCGACTTCTTCTCTTAAGGCCTGGATTCCTTTTTCCGCTTGAGCATTGCGTTTACGGCCTTCAAACAAAAACGGCTTGGTAACCACCCCGACGGTCAGGGCGCCCACTTGTTTAGCCAGCCGCGCTATAATTGGAGCACCGCCGGTACCTGTCCCGCCGCCCATACCAGCAGTTACAAAAACCATATCCGCCCCTTGCAGGGCTTTAAGAATATCGTCTTCGTTCTCCTGAGCAGCCTTCATACCAACCTCAGGGTCAGCTCCAGCCCCTAGTCCTTTGGTAAGCTTGCCGCCCACTTGAATCTTTTTCTCGGCCTTCGATTGAAATAATGCCTGGGAATCAGTATTAACAGCAATAAATTCCACACCTTTTAAATTGGCTTCAATCATTCTGTTTATGGCGTTGCTGCCACCGCCGCCTACGCCTATTACCTTAATATCGGCAAACTGCTGCATTTCCACATCAAAATCCAATGGCATTTTTTACCCTCCTCCAATTATTAAGAAAATAGATCTCTGAACCATAATGAAAATTTATCAAAAACACCGGATATTCCTGAGTCAACCTCAAAGGCGGCCGGCTCCATATGTTTGAGGCCATACATAAGGCCGCCCAAAGCCACCGCATTTTGCGGCAGATTCATTTCATTGCTTAATCCTTTGATATTTTCAGGTCTTCCTAAACGAACCGGAATATCCATATAGGTCTCCATCAAAGCAATCAGGCCGGTTAACTGGGCACCCCCGCCGGTAAAAACAATTCCCCCGGCCATCTTGTCCACATCAGCCAACTGCTGCAATTCCGTATAAATCATCTCCAACATTTCCATAACCCGCGCCGATATAATCTCGGCTACTAAACGCTGGGAAACCTGTTTGGTTTCATTCCCTTGAATATTGCGCATATTTACGGTAACATCATCCCTGGCCGCTTCAGGATCGGCTAGTCCGAAGTTTTCCTTAATCCGGGCCGCTTCCTCGATAGAAGTCCTCAAGACGATGGCCAGGTCTTTGGTAATATAATCGCCGCCAATGGGAAGCACCGAGGTAGCCTGAATAGCTCCCTGATTAAAAACACTTATTTCAGTAGTACCGCCGCCCATATCAACAACCGCTACCCCCATTTCCTTCTCCGCCGGCATTAATACGGACTCGGCCGCCAAAACCTGATTATATATTATCTGATCAAAATGCAGATTAATTCTCTGGGCGCTTCTTTGCAGGTTCTGCAGCGCCGCTGTGGCCGCAATAATTATCAGGACCTCGGCCTCCAAACGGTTGCCCACCATTCCTAGCGGGTCTTTAACCCCGTCATAGCCATCGATAATATACTGCCTCTCAATGGTCTGGACAATAGTTTTGTCGGGAGGCAGGGTTATATTCCGGGCTGAATGCAGAACCCTTTCTTTATCATCCCTGCTTATTTCATAGTTGGTATTGCCAATCGCAACTACGGCATGATTGTTTACGGAAGAGACACTTATGCCCGAAAAACCGGTTACGGTGCTCAAGATCTCAAGTCCCGTCAGTCTTTCCAACTCGTTCAGGCAGGTATCGATAGAACGAGCTGTATTCTCAATATCTATAATATTGCCTTTCCTTAGTCCGGAAGAGGCAACTTGAGCCAAGCCCAGCACATGTACTTCATTCTGCTGGTTGATTTCACCCAGAGCAGCCTTGATCGCATTTGTCCCCACATCCAAACCAACCAGGATATTGCGCCTGCTAATTTTAAGCACCCCTTATATCATATCTTACTTGTAAATACTACAAACGCGTTTATTATCCTCTTTTGGCCGGAATTTTTTATCAGTACTTTTTCAAAAGATATCGACGTATTATTCCCAAATTCTGGAATAAGCGCACCCCAAAAACCACTACCGCCGCCAAATACAACTCCAGGCCCAACCTATCACCGAGGTAGGCAAAACCGGCTGCCAGCAAAGAATTGGTAAAAAACCCGCTGATGAATATAACATTGTCGAAAGAATCTTCCATATAAGCGCGGATGCCGCCAAAAACAGAGTCGAGGGCCGCCAATACTCCTATGGAGACATACTTTACTACCGCTACCGGCAGCAGTATCGGTATTTGAAAACCAATAAACAAACCTATGACCAGACAAAACAGAACCGTTAACCACATTTTATTATTCCTCTTCTTCACATCTTATTGTTTCGGAGCAGTAAACTTGAAATTTGCCGCTCCATTATATGCAGGTATTTCAATTTTATCATTTTTTTCCAGTTGAGTCTGCAAGCCAATTGATTTTAATACTTCCAAATATCCGCCGCGGATATTCAGACCGCTTTCCAGCAGTTGGGGATCGCCGGTGGCTTTAATGATAAAAGGGGGAGCAACTTTATTCATATTCACCAGGATGGTGGTGCCCGCACATCTGATTTCAGTCATGGCGGTTATACGCTGATCATTGACGGCAATCGCTTCCGCCCCCGATGCCTTCATTTCGTTAACAATCTTCAGAATGTCCTCATCATGCACCAATAAATCGTTGGGGTTTTGACCCGGCTGCAAAGCCCGCGGGCTATCATTCAAGGTTATAATAATTCCCGGGCCGATTACCGGAATAAGCCCGGCCGCCATGTTGGATTTTTTTAATTCGGCCTGAAGCTCGCTGATCAGCTCATTACCGCTCTCCATATTGGTTACTTTCTCTCTGAGCGCGATAACCTCCTGAGCCAGATCCTCATTCTGTTCACTTAAAGCGCTGTTTTTCAGCAGCAATTCATCACTCCGAGCATCTCTCAGGCTGGGGCCATAGCTCTCTGAGGTTCGAAATTGGACCGAAAGCATAATTCCGACCAGCAGGCATATAATCATAATTGATATCTTTCCATTGGGGTTGTGCATTTTGTCACCTTCTATATTCTAGTTTTAAGAACCGGTTCACCTTTAAACCGTATATCCACGTATTCAAGAGCATCAGTCCCCTTTTGCTCCATTTCGTTTTCAATTTCGATAACCTGGGCAAAGGTTTTTACCTTCTCATCCAGCCGGTCCAGATTCCCAAAAAGGATCTCAGTACCCTTGAGCGTATAAATTTTTAGCGTATTGTCCTGGTTTTGATAATGAAAATCAGATATCATTTTCTGCTCATCGGGGGGCAGAGCCTGCCATACCTGTTTAATCATATCAGTCGCTTGGGTATTGACTGCCTGTCCCAAGTTAACAAAGTCAGGCATTTTGTCCATGGTTATAATAGGCACATCTTCAACATTGGCATAGTTTATTTTATCGAAACAAACCCCGGAATCATCAATACACAGGAACAAATCGTTATATGGCACCAGCGCCCAAATCTGCCTCTCAGTTATATTTACAACTATTTTATTAATCAGCTTTCGTTCGATGTCAACATTTTTTATCATCGGATGAACCCTGATGGCTTGAGCGCAAGCATTTTCATTGAACCCGAAAATATTGATCCCGGGACTAAGACCGGACAGAGCAAGAATTTCTTCCTGGGATACCTTGTTATTGCCAACCACCTCGATTTGGGCAACATTAAAAATCGAACTGTGCAGAAAGAGATAAACCGATAAGAACAAAACCAAAAGCAACAGGGACAACCTGAATTTATTGATTGACCTTTTCGGGCTCACATTCTTTCCCTTCAATCCCTTTAAACTATCGTTCATAGAGCCAATTATAACACGTTATATTGATATAATGAAGGCAACAAAAAAGGTTTCAGTGGTTATTACACCGAAACCTTCAGAGTGTCAATATAGGCAGGCCGAGCCCAAAAGTTTACCCAAAGGCACAGCATTCGTTGGTGAGCGCAGCGAACATAGCATGCTTGGGGTAGGCTTTTTTGACGGTCTGACGGTTTCGGTGAGTTATGTCACCGCAACCCTTTGAACATCCGCTCCCAAATTCTTGAGTTTTTCATGAATCTTTTCATAACCTCGGTCTATGTGCTCCAGTTTACCAATTTGGGTTTCTCCATCAGCGTAAATTCCGGCCAGGATCAGGGCGGCTCCCGCTCTCAGGTCGGTTGATTCCACGGAAGCCCCCTCCCATTTTTGAGTGCCCTTGATAATAGCCACTCTGCCCTCGACTTTAATATTGGCGCCCATACGCCTGAGCTCGGGAACTTGCATGAAGCGGTTTTCAAATATAGTCTCAACAATTACACTGGTTCCCTCAATGGTAGCCAACAGGGTCATCATTTGGGCCTGCATATCGGTCGGGAAACCAGGATACGGCATGGTCTTGATATCGGTAGGACTGTAGCGGTTTTTACCTAGAACCCGGATTCCTCCTGACCAGGGTACGATCTCAACTCCCACCTCGTTCAGTTTGGCCACCAGAGGCTGTAAATGCTCGCAAACAATATTCTCAATCCACACATCACCCCGGCTGATCGCGGCAGCCACCATAAAGGTGCCGGCTTCAATACGGTCGGGAATTACGCTGTGCTCTACACTGCCGAGGGATTCCACTCCCTCAATGCGGATGGTATCCAATCCCGCACCTTTGATGCGGGCGCCCATCCGGTTCAGGAAATTTTGCAGGTCCACTATTTCCGGCTCCCGGGCGGCGTTCCTTATTATTGTTGTCCCCGGAGTCATGGCGGCTGCCATCATAATGTTTTCCGTAGCTCCTACACTGGGAACATCGAGCATGGTCTCTTTACCGCTTGCACATGCGGCTTTGCCTACCATTAACCCATGTTCTTCGGTGATTTCGTAACCCATGTTCCGGAAACCTTTGAGGTGAAGGTCCATGGGCCGCGAACCTATGGCACAACCTCCGGGATAAGCTACCCGGGTGTATTTAAAACGCCCCAGTAAAGCACCCATTACCAAGTTTGAAGCGCGCATGCGCCGCGACACGAATTCGGGAAGTTCGCAGCTGTTGACCAAGCGTCCGTCAATAACGAGTACATTTTTTTCCCGTTTGACTTTCGCTCCCAGAATACTCAAGGCTTCGGACATTACATTTATGTCCTCCAATTCAGGCACCCCATTCAGGACCACCTCGCCTGAACTCATCAAACTGGCAGCCATGATAGGCAGAATCGCATTCTTGGAGCCGCTTATTTCAACCTGCCCCCTTAGGGCAGTACCCCCTCTTACCAACAAATTTTCCAAAACAACACCCCCATCAGGATTGAGCCACCGGAATCGAGGCAGTAAGTTTTTTGGCTATATTGACACCTAATTTCCAAACGTCTCCCGCCCCCATCGTAATAAACAGATCTTTATCCCGCAGTTCTTGCAGAATGAACTGCTCTGCTTCATCCATTTCAGGAATATACAATGCCTTGCAGCCGGCATTCTTAGCCGCCCGATAGACCAATTCACCGGTTATATCGGTTAAAGGATGTTCCCCCGCCGAATAGATATCGGTGATTACTACCAAATCAGCCTGTTTAAATGAAGCCCCAAATTGATCAGCGAGTAATTTGGTCCGGGAGTAGCGGTGAGGCTGAAAAACCACGATCAGCCTATCCTTATGGAATACCCTGGCCGCTTCCAGGGTAGCCTTGATTTCAGTGGGATGATGAGCATAGTCATCGACAATGGTTTTTTCCCCGGCCACCCCGATTATCTGAAACCGTCTTTTCGCTCCCGGAAAACTTTTTAAGGCTGTTTTTACCCGGTCGAAATCCTGGCCCAATTCCAGGGCGGCAGCCGTGGCCGCCAGAGCATTTAAGGCATTGTGTTTACCCGGGATGGATAATTCAAGCTTACCCAGGAATTGATTTTTTCTGAATACATCAAACCTGGACCCCATGCCGACAGATTCCCAATTGGCCAAGTAATAATCAAAGCGGTTGTCTTCACCATAAATCAGGGTATGGGTTGACAGATTATTTTTTATGCTTTGAATATACTTGTCACCGCCATATAGAAGGGCGAAACCATCCGCTTCAACCTGATTAAGAAATTGTATAAAGGCATTCTGCATCCGGTCCATCGATTCATAAAAATCGAGATGATCGTTTTCGATATTGGTTACGATCGCTATATACGGTTTTAGTTCCAGAAAAGAAGCATCACTCTCATCGGCCTCGACCACAAAGTAATCATTCTGCCCCAGCCGGGCGTTTAGCTGGGTTCCCTGTATCTCTCCGCCTACAATTAAAGTAGGGTCCAATCCACAGCCGTCCAAGGCGGAATACAGCATGGAGGTGGTTGTAGTTTTGCCATGGGCGCCTGCAACCGCCAAACCCTTGTGGCTGTTCGCCAGGCGGGCCAGCATCTGACCCCTCTTAATGACCGGAATATTACGACTGATGGCGGTCTGAACTTCAACGTTGTCAGGAGGTATAGCAGAGGAGATTACTAACAAATCAACCCCTTCCTTCAGGTTGGAGGAGGCATGGCCTGCATAAACCTGAATCCCGATATTTGCAAGGTTATCCGTAATGCTGTTAATTTGCAGGTCGGAACCGCTAACCCTGGCACCTTGTTCGTGAAGAACCCGGGCGATTCCGCTCATCCCTGCACCTGCGATTCCTACCATATGAACCCATTGCCCTGATTCTGCGGTCATTTCCTCATCTCCTTGTTTCTCGTACAGCTCGGGGATACAATTTATAGTATGCCCGACTGATAAAAGTGGTTACAAAACGTATAGTAGCTTGTCTCTTTACTATGTAAAAAATCAGAATATAATGAATCAGGCTAATGCCAAAATTTGATCAACTATATCTTTTAAAGCATTGGGTCTGGCTTCCTTCTTCATATTCTCACCCATTTGCTGCAGCCGCTGCCGGTCTTGCCTAAGATCTTGGATCTTTTGGTATAGAGTATCCCCATCCAGGAATTCATCAATAACCATCTCCGCGGCTTTTTTTTCCACCAGAGCCCGGGCGTTTTTCTCTTGATGATTCTCCGCGGCATAGGGGTAAGGCACAAAAAGGGCCGGTACCCCCAGGATTTCCAGTTCACATACCGTACTCGCCCCCGCCCGGCAGACAGCCAGGTCAGCTTTAGCCAAAGCCTCCTCCATATTATACATATAGGGGACTAAAGTTAAACCACAAATTAGCGATTTTATTTCAACTCTTTTGGATAACGCGTTCTGCATGTCCTCGTACCCTGCCTGCCCGGTAATCCAAATAATATTGATTTTTTCCCGGCGGTATCTTTCCACCAGGGTCAGCATTGCCTGATTTATGCTGTTGGCACCAAGGCTCCCGCCAAAAGCCAGCAGGGTAAATAGGCCCTGGTTCCCCGCCTGGTATTGCTTCCGGTCCAGCGCCAAAATTTCGGGGCGAACCGGCAAACCAGTCAATTTTACATTCCTGGCATCCAAGTATTTGCCTGCTTCTTCAAAGGTCAACAGAACCCAATCGACCCGGCGGGCCAGATTGCGGTTGGCCAAGCCCGGAATGGCATTCTGTTCATGAATAACGGTCCTGACATCCATAAAAGTACCTGCCAATACCACCGGGAAAGAGACATAACCTCCCGTACCAATTATTACATTAGGCTGAAACTCTTTTATAATATCCCGCGCCTGAAAAAAGCTGAACGGGAACTTAATCAGATTTTTACCGGCCTTGAGCATAGAGGACCGGTCTATACCGGCTATATCAACCGTTTTAAACGGAATGCCCGCCGGGGGCACTATCTTACTCTCCAATCCCCTGGTGGTCCCCACATACAACAGCTCGACCGACGGTATTCTTTGTTTGATTTCACTGGCAATTGCCAGAGCGGGATAAATATGTCCGCCGGTTCCCCCTCCGGTAAGAATTATCTTCATTAGCCGCACCTCAGTTCTGCGAGCTGTATCGCGATATGTTCAACAACAAACCTACGCCTATCATGGTAAAAAGCAAAGATGTTCCGCCGTAGCTGATAAAGGGCAGAGTAATTCCGGTTACCGGCAAAGCTCCGGATACGACCCCGATATTAATAGCGGCCTGGAAGGTTATCAGGATCGTAATACCGGCTGCCAGGAGCCGCGAGAAATTATCCGGCGCGTTTATCGCAATTTTAAACCCTCTCCAGGCAAAAAGCAAAAACAAGGCGACTACCAAACTGGCCCCAATAAAACCCAGTTCCTCGCCCAGTATGGCGAATATAAAATCGGTGTGCTGTTCCGGCAAATAGAAAAACTTCTGCCGGCTTCGGCCCAGACCCATCCCGAACAATCCGCCCGAACCCAAGGCATAAAGGGATTGAATGGTCTGAAAGCCTTCGTCGCTGGCATATTTCCAGGGATTCAAAAAGGCGGTCACCCGTTCCATACGGTAGGGTTCAAGAATAATGGCCGCCGCTACAGCGACTATGCCGGTCATAGTAATTAAGCCCAGGTGAAGCCATTCAGCCCCGGCTATCACCAGCATGAAAAACATCGTGCCCGCGATGGTAAAGGCGGTGCCCAGGTCGGGCTGAAGCATGATTAAACCGCTGATAACCGCGAGCATAGCCAGAAACGGCAATACTCCTTTGGTGAAGGAAGAAATTTTATCCAGCTTGATTTCCAAAGCCCGCGCAAAAAACATTATAATCGCTATCTTGGCCAATTCAGAAGGTGAAAACCGGAAAAAACCGAAATCAAACCAGCGGCTGGACCCCTTTACATCTGTTCCCAGGGGGGTGACGACCAGCACCAAACAAACTATGGAAAAAACCAGCAGGGGTACGGCAAAATCTTTAAGCCGCGAGAAGTTTAATTTCATGACTACCCACATGGCACATATACTGATAAACGCCCACATCAACTGCTTTTTGAAAAAATAATAGGCATCACCATAGGTGACGCTGGCAGTAACAGCACTGGAGCTGAAAACCATAACCAGGCCAATTCCCAACAAGGTCAGGGTAGTAATAAACAGCACAAAATCCGGCGGCCCTTTTTTAAGCCTCACTTCTCACTCCCCCTTCCCATCAGCCTAGCATTTATTATCGGCAACGATCCTCTCCACCAATTTACAAAACAGGTCACCCCGATGTTCATAGCTCTCAAACATATCCCAGCTGGCACATGCCGGTGAAAGCAGCACTACATCCCCGGGGACCGCAAGTTCACTGGCCTTATATACGGCTGCGGCAAAATCTTCTACCTCATGTATATTCCTGTAGGAATAATCCATTACGGCACTTTTTAACAGTTCCCGGGCTTCTCCCACCAACACCAGTTCTTTTACCTTGCGGGCGATTAAACCGGCAACGGCGGAATAGTCCCCGCCTTTGGGCCTGCCGCCCGCAATTAATATGATCGGCTGTTCAAAGGATTCGAGCGCTTTGATGGTAGAGTCGGGATTGGTGCCCTTGGAATCGTTAATATACAGAACCCCATTATACAGGGCAACTTCTTCCAACCGGTGCCGGACCCCTTTGAACGTACGCAGAGACCGGCGAATGGCTTCGGCCTTGACTCCGCCCATATAGGCCATTGCTACTGCTCCCAGAATGTTTTCCAGGTTGTGTTTGCCCCGCAGCAAAATCTCGCCCAGGGGGACCAGCAATTCCTTTTTCCCGTTCCAGGCTATGTAAATAGCGTCATTTTCAATAAACAGGCCTTCTTCCAGTATCCTTTCCGTAGAAAAATATACAACCTTTGATCGGGCCAGATCTTTAAAGGCTCGGACCCGCTCATCTTCATAATTGAGGATGAGATAATCGTCCGGAGTCTGCTGTCTGAATATATTACTTTTGGTCCTGGTATAGGCTGCGATCGTTTTGTGCCGGTCAAGATGATCGGGGGTAATATTCAACACTGCGCAAATGTGCGGCCGGAACTGTTCAACCGTCTCCAACTGGAAACTGGATACCTCCACGGCAATAACTCCGGCCTTCATGTCGTCCACCAGACTGCAGAGGGCCACCCCGATATTGCCGCCGGCAGCAGTGGTACGGCCGGCCTGCTGCATAATATCATGGAGGAGGGCGGTGGTGGTCGTCTTACCGTTGGTTCCCGTAACCGCATACATTTCAACCTCATCTGCTTTCAACCGGTAGGCCAGTTCCAATTCGCCTATAACCGGAATTCCCAATCGATAAGCTTCCTGCAGCGGGGCAATATCCAAAGGCACACCCGGACTAACCACTACCAGGTCCAGGTTCAGGGTAGAAAGGGGAGGATTTTCGCCGGCGTAAACTACCATTCCCATGTCCTCCAGCTGCTCTGTTTCGGCCTTAATTTTATCTCTTGATTTTGCATCATAAGCACTCAGTCGGGCCCCTCTTTGGTGCAGGGCAGCCGCGGCCGCCATTCCGCTCCGGGCCAAACCAACCAGCAGTATTCTTTTTTCCCGGTACATTGCGTCGCTCCTATCCAATAGTCTTAAAACCTAATAAACCAATAACAACAAAAAGAATGGACATCAAACAGAATCGCTTTACTATCTTGGTCTCCTTCCAGCCTTTTAATTCAAAATGATGATGCAAGGGCGCCATTAAAAAAATCCGTTTGCGGGTAGCCTGGAAGGAAATTACCTGCATAATCACACTTAGGGTTTCCACCACATAGACGCCGGCAATAAAAATTAAAGCTACTTCAGATTTACTAATGGCGGCTATTGCCCCTACGGCTCCTCCTAAAGCCATCGAACCGGTATCGCCCATAAAAACCCGCGCCGGATGGCGGTTGAAAAACAGAAATCCCAGGCACGCACCGGCTATACCCCCGCTGAATATAAGCAAATTGCCGTGATCGGTAATGATGCAGACCAATCCCAGGGCTATGGCGATGAAAAATGTAACTCCAGCCGCCAATCCGTCCAATCCGTCGGTTAAATTGGCCCCATTGGCGCTTGACCATAAAACTAAAATCACAAAGGGGATATACAGATAACCGAGATCCAGTATGGTACCCGTAAAAGGTATGACAATCTCGGTGCCGCGATTCAGATAAAAGATCAGGAGCAATCCGAATATCAAACCCGCCAGGAACTGCAGGATCAGTTTTTCCCGGGCCCGCAGCCCCAGGGAACGTTTAAGCACGACTTTTATGTAATCATCCCAAAAGCCTATTCCCCCGAAAGCCAGCATCACCAGTACCGCCGTAAGCACTTCCTTGCTGCCGCCGGCAAAGATAAAACTGGACACCATTATGGCGGTGATAATAATTATCCCCCCCATAGTGGGAGTACCGGCTTTGATCAGATGGGCTTGGGGCCCGTCTTCCCTGATGCTCTGTCCTACTTTCAGACGGGTGAGGAAGGGGATCATAAAAGGACCCATGGCCAGGGATATTAGAACTGCAACTCCTGCTGTCAAGAGAGTGTTAACAATATATTCATGCATTGCCATGCCTCCGTAGTCTGTTTAGTAGTCTGTAACACCTAAAATTTTAGTTCCCGCCGGATAACCTAAACTTTTAGATGTTACAAACTACTAGGTCAACCATTTATTTACCAGCTTTTCCAATTCCATACCGCGCGAGCCTTTAAATAAAACAACCTCCTGCTGGCTGACCCGTTGTTTTAACCAGGCCAGGCTCTCATCCTGGTTTTTAAAATGTACCACCTGGGCCGCCGGCATTCCTTCCAAAACGGCGCCTTGCCCAATATATGCCGCTCTTTCCCCAATTGTTACCAATACATCCAGTTTCAGTTCCGCTGCCTTCTCTCCCACCTTTATATGCCCTTCGACCTCATAATCACCCAATTCCAGCATATCCCCCAGCACTGCCACCGTGCGCCGGCCTGCAGCCAAGTCTTGGCAGACCTCCAGCGCCGCCATCATGGATACGGGGTTGGCATTGTAGGTGTCATTAATTATCAGGCCTCCTGCCGGCAGGCTTATAAGGTTAAGACGGTTGCCGCTGGGGCGGTAGTTAAGCAAGCCTGCTTTAACCTCAGCCAGGCTTATCCCCAGTAAATAAGCCATACCCACTGCGGCCGCCAGGTTGGCAGCCAGTCGCTTGGCCGGAACGGGTAATGAAAATATTTCGGACTGGCCCCATAGGCTGAGTTTTACCTCCAGGCCGGCCGGGGTTGCCTGTACCTCCAAAATCCGAATATCACATTCTGTATTATAACCAAATTTATATTGCGGAACGGCAAAATTTTCAGCTGTCTGGCACAGCAGCGCATCATCGCCGTTTAACAAAACAAACTTATCCGGGGCTATAAAATCAAGGATTTCACATTTGGCCCGGGCTATATTTTCCATATTGCCCATCGTTTCAAGATGAACCGGTTCAACATTCGTAATTATGGCATAGGTGGGCTTGACAATGCCAGCCAGCCGGCTGATCTCGCCCGGGGCACTCATCCCCAATTCTACTACGGCCGCACCGTGACCTGGCTCCAGCTTCATCAGGGTCAGGGGCAATCCGATATCGTTGTTGAAATTGCCTGGAGTTTTCAAGGTACGGTAAAGAGGCGCCAGGCATTCCGCCAATATATCCTTGGTAGTGGTCTTGCCGACGCTGCCGGTTACAGCCACAACCGGCAGGGCAAACTGCTGTCTGAACGCGCCTGCCAGCTTTTGCAATGCCTCCAAGGTATTCCGAACCAAAATGACCGTTCCTGGCGCATCGGTCCCCGGCACTTTTTGGGGATTTGCAACTATTACTGCCGCCGCTCCGGCTTCCCAGGCCCGGCCGATATAATCATGCCCGTCAAAATTATCTCCGGAAAGAGCAAAAAACAGCTCACCGGGCTGTATTTTACGGGAATCAGTGCTGACTCCTTCCACCCAGCCGGATCCATCGCCAGCGAGCAGAATGCCATCCACACTCATTAATACGAAATCTAAACTTAATCTCATTCCTGAATTTTTCCTCTCAAAAACTCAGCCGCAATTTTCTTGTCATCAAAATCCAATACCTTCTCTTTGACCAACTGATAATTCTCATGGCCCTTACCGGCAATTATAACCAGATCTCCCTTTTTGGCCAGACAAATCGCTTGATGGATCGCTTCGCGCCTGTCAACTATTTTAGCATAATGTGAGTTTTCTACCTCCATTAAACCAGGAATAATATCATCAATTATGGCTTCCGGATCTTCGCTGCGCGGGTTGTCAGAAGTAACAATGCAGAAATCGCTGTACCGGGCGGCTATCTCTCCCATAATCGGCCTTTTGGTCTTGTCGCGGTCACCGCCGCAGCCAAAGACTGTAATCATCCGGTTTTCCAGTATTTCCTGGCCGGTGCGCAGTATATTTTCCAAACCATCCGGCGTATGGGCATAATCTATTATCACCGTAAAATCCTGCCCGCAATCCACCTGTTCAAACCTTCCCGCCACCCCTTCAACCTTTTCCAGGGCTTTTTTGATAACCGCCGGCTTGATCCCTTCGCCCAGAGCGCAGGTAATGGCGGCTAGAGCGTTGTAGACGCTGAACCTGCCGATCAATTTCATATTTATATCAAATCGGTGGTCACCATGAATAACCGTAAACTGGCTCCCCTTCAGACTGAAGCGCAGATTTTCGGCTTTTACATCCGCATCAGCGTTAATCCCGTAGGTATAACAATTGGAGCCGCTGGCCTTTATAAAATCAGCGGCAGCGGGATCATCCGCGTTGATAACCGCAATATGCCCTTCTGCCTGGATCAGCTGGCTGAACAGTTTCAGTTTGGCCTCTTTATACTTATCCATAGTCTGGTGGTAATCCAGATGATCCTGAGTCAGGTTGGTAAATACCGCCGCGTGGAAACGGATTTCATCCACCCTCCCCATGGCCAGCGCATGGGACGAAACCTCCATAACCATGTAATTCCCTTTTTCCTTTTGCACCAAGCTTAAAAATTCCTCAATATCGAGCGACTCCGGCGTGGTATTGCTAAAAATCTTCTCGGCCGCCCCCATGCGGGCATACAGGGTCCCCATAATACCCACCCGGGCACCCTTTTCTTCCAGAATAGCCTTGATCAGATGGGTGGTAGTCGTTTTGCCGTTGGTCCCCGTAACCCCGATAACTTTCACATAGTGCGAGGGCCGGCCGTAAAAATTAGAGGCGGCTATCGACATGGCCTGGCGGCAGTCACCGGTCACCAGCAGGGCTGCCTCCCGGCCGACCGTAATTTTCCTCTCCGCCAAAAGAGCCGTTGCCCCTTTGGTAACGGCTTGCTCCACGAAATCATGGCCATCGTTTTTGTACCCCGGCACACAAATAAACAAGTCACCGGGCTTTACTTTCCGGGAATCATAGCTAATCCCCCGAATGTCTTGATCTATACTGCCTTTAACCAGTTGGTATTCAATATTTTGCATTATTTTTGCCAGCTCCAAAATTGGCTCCCCCTTTCAGAGACTTTGAGTACCTTTCACTCTTTTGGGTTATTATTCCCCCAGGGGTTGGAAACGAACCTTAATAGTTGAACCGTTTGTAACTACTTTGCCCGCCTCAGGAGACTGTTCGCAAGAGATTCCGTATCCCTCGGGCTGCAGGTGCAGACCTAACTCAGAAAGAATTTTGGCTACTTCCTTCATGGATTTCCCCTGTAAATCTGGAACCGTGACTTCACCCTCCGGTTTATTTTTATCATAGGGCGACATATAGATTATGACCTCAGAACCTTTAGCTATTTTACTCAAAGCCCGGGGCGTCTGCTGCCAGACAATATCCCCGGTGCCGTTGACCTTGGGTTTAAAACCTCTGGCATTGATACTGGCCAGGGCTTCTGCCAGCGGCAAATTCACCACATCGGGAACGATTACTTTCTCATCCTGAACTTGCACCTCTTGACCGTTATCCAGCCGCAGCGGTACTTGCAAGTAGCGCAGGGAATCATTCAAAATTTCCCGGGCAGCGGGGGCGGCCACCCAACCGCCGTAGTAAGGATAGCCCTTGGGGGCATCCACCACTACCATACAGACCAGCTGGGGATCGTCGGAAGGAGCCAGACCGATGAAAGAAGCTACATATTCATCCGCCAGATAACCTCCTCCGGGTGCAATTTTTTGAGCGGTACCGGTTTTGCCTCCTACATGATAACCCTCAATGTAAGCGTTGCGGCCGGTCCCGTTGGTAACCTCGCCCTCCAATATGTTGCATAATTCCTTGGCTGTGTTCTCGGAAATAACCTGCCTGACTATTGCGGGTTCATTGGTTTTTATTATATTGCCATCGGCATCTCTTACTTCTTTTAACAGGTGGGGCTTTATCAACTTGCCGCCGTTGGCAACGGCAGCTACCGCCGTAGTCAGCTGTATGGGGGTTACGGCATTGGCCTGACCCATAGCCATGGTAGCCAGGTCTATTTGTTTGGCTCTTTCCTGGGGAACGATAATGCCTTTGGCCTCACCCGGCAGGTCTATTCCGGTTAGTTGGCCGAAACCGAAGGCATTGAGATATTTATAGTATTTCTCCAGCCCCAGATTCAGTCCCACTTGGACGAAGCCTACGTTGCAGGAATTCTCCACAATTTGCGCAAAGGTCTGCTGGCCGTGAGGGGTTTGGTTGGGACAACCGATGGTTTCTTTGCCGACTTTTATAGTTCCCGGACAGAAAAACGGCGTATTGCGGTTTACAACATTTTCTTCCAGAGCCATGGCGGAGGTGGTTATTTTCATAGTCGAGCCCGGCTCATAGGAATCGTTGATGGCGAAATTGCGGCGGCTGCTGGCGGGAGCAGCTGAAAAGTTGTTGGGGTCAAAGGTGGGGCGGGAAGCAATTGCCAGTATCTCGCCAGTTTTAGGATCCATAACGATGGCCCCCGCACTTTTAGCCTGCCTCTCCTGGAAAACCTTATCCAGTTCCCGCTCAGTTATATACTGAATGGTTTCATCCAGAGTAAGGACCAGGTTGCCTCCGTCCACCGGCGGAATAAACTTATGGGTGGCTTCAGGTATTTCGCGTCCGGCCGCATCGTGCTCAATGACAATTCTGCCCTTGGTGCCTCCCACCAGGTCGTTATAATAGTAGTCAATCCCTTCCAAACCGGTATTATCTATACCGGATATCCCCAGGACATGGGCCGCCAGGGTCCCTTTGGGGTAGAAGCGGCGGCTCTCCTCGGTCAGATCTATCCCAGGCAGATTCAGGTCCCGGATAGTTTGGGCTTGTTCGGGAGTTATTTGGCGTTTTATCCATTCAAATGAGCTGCTGGCAGTAATCCGTTTAAGGAGATTGGCTTCATCCATCCCCAGTACCTGGGCCAGCTGCTGGGCAACTTCGGCTTGCCTCTTGGAGCGGGCAACCTCGGCGGGGATAGCGTATACAGAATCGGCGCTGATAGAGATAGCCAACTCGTGGCCATTGCGGTCATAGATTATTCCCCGTTTAGCTTCCACCGGCACATCCCGCATACGGTTTTGGGTGGCCATTTCCGATAATTCGGCGCCTTTAACAAACTGAACCCAGAATATCCTGCCTCCCAGCAGGCAGAAACCAATGGTAAATAAGAAAAAAAGCGTAGCTATACGCTTTCTCACCAGCAAACCTGCAGTTTGCATATATATGCCACCTCATCTTAATCAATTATTTACTGTTTTGGGCCAAGCGAGATAGGCTGCTGTACATTTTATGCAATAGCTTCTGGCTGATATTCTCGTTGTCTGCCGGGGCAGCAGGTGCACTGGCAACCTGAACCGGTTCGTTCTTGACTTCCATGGCTATAGCGGTTGTGCTGTCCGGTTTATACATGCCCAGTTGAGTGGTTGCTATCTGTTCAACTCTTGCAAGCGAGCTTTTCTCTGCTATTTGGTAGTCCAGCCGGTAGTTGGCCGTTTCCAAATTTTGAATATCGGTTTCCAGCTGTTCAATCTGATAACCCAGGGTTGCACTCTTTATGCACAGGAAGACCAGTAACAAGGCCGTGCTAAAAATGATGAACCCGGCTTTTATAAAAAATTTGCGCTGGTTGTTTACCTTATAAACTTTTTTCCTGACGATTCCTGAGCCGGCATTTGTATCCGGCAGGTCAAATTCTCTCCAATCCCTTGCTAAACTGGATTCCGCTTGTAGCATATTATTAAACCTCCCTGGACTTTAGAACTATAATCTCTGCGCTACTCTGAGTTTGGCACTTCGGGCCCGGAAATTATCTTCACATTCCGCAGTACTGGCCGCAATCGGCTTGCGCGTAATCAACCTCAGCTGTGGTTTATGCCCGCAGATACACACCGGAAAGCTGGGCGGACATGTACAGGTTAGGGATTTTTCCTTCATAAACTGTTTTACGATCCTGTCTTCCAGGGAATGAAAACTGATAACACACAGCCTTCCTCCCGGTTTTAGTGCCTCAACGGCCTGAGGCAGCACTTCCCGCAGCGCTCCCAATTCATCGTTGACTGCTATCCTTAAGGCTTGAAAGCTTTTGCGGGCTGGATGTTTTTCCCGGCGGTACCTGGCCGGTACGGCCTCTTTAATAATATCGGCCAGTTCCAGAGTGTTCTTAATCGGCCGCTTTTTCCGGTAACTTACAATAGCTCTGCTGATGAGGCGGGCATAATTTTCCTCTCCGTATTTAAAAAGGATATCCGCCATCTGATCCTCATCAAAATTATTTACAATGTATTCGGCCGTCAGGGCCTGATTACGATTCATGCGCATATCCAGAGGCGCATCTTCATGAAAACTAAATCCTCGGGCGGCGGTATCAAGCTGAAATGACGATACCCCCAAATCCATCATTATTCCGTCTATGCATTCTATCTCCAAATCCTGCAGCACCTGCCGCACATATCTGAAATCTGATTCAACCAAAGTCACATTCCGGGCTGGCAAAGCTTTACGGGTTTTTTCCAGGATATCAATATCTTTGTCCAATCCTATCACCCGGGCATCAGGCGCCAGATGTTCAAGCAAATAGCGTAAGTGACCTCCCCCGCCGATGGTACAATCAACATATACTCCATGGAGATCAGTTATTAAATTATCAATCGTTTCCTGCAGCAATACGGGCTGATGCAAAAATATTCACTCCTAAAAACCTAATCCTACCAGGTTTTCGGCGATCATTTCGTACGAAGATTGCGCCGTTTCATTGTATTGTGCCCATTTCTCATTGGCCCAAATCTCAACCCGGGCACCAACCCCGATAATAGTAAGGTCTTTTTCTATACCCGCATATTCTCTTAAATTAGGCGGCAGGAGAATCCTTCCCTGTTTGTCCAGTTCCAGCTCTGAAGCGCCGGAAAAGAAAAAACGAGCAAAAGAACGAACGTCTGCCCTGGTGAAAGGAAGCGTTCTAAGCTTCTCTTCTATTACTTTCCATTCATTCATCGGATAAAGAAATAAACAATTATCCAGTCCTTTGGTAGCCACGAATTTGATTCCCAATTCATCGCGAAACTTGGCTGGAACGATTATTCTTCCCTTGGAATCCAGAGAATGTTGATATTCTCCCAGGAACATAAGTTCTACTTCCTTTGGTATTATTTTGGGTTTCTACTCCACTTTGCTCCACATCTCACCACCATATTCTACTTGTAAAAACTATATACCTTCTTTGTGAAAAAAATAACTATCTCTTTTTTCTATTTTTTTCGCGCAAATTTCACATTGAGTCCCTTAAACAGGCTTTATGGCAAATATTACGGAAAAAGATCACATTACTAAAAAAATCATTTAAAATTATCCTGCCATGCGCGTTTGCGCGAATTGCGCGCCAAATCGCGGGCGCTGTAGCGCCTTCCTTTCGCGTTTTGGGTGCATCGCAACCCGAGCGTTTTATCAAATTCCTCTCAATCTCAGATTGAGAGGAATTTGATAAAAAGAAGGTGGGTCGGCCTTGCCTGTATCTTGTCAGATATAGGTAGGTCCGACCCACTTTTCAGTGCGTACTCTATTAAAATTAACAATCAATTCGCGCTTACGCGAATTGGGCGCCCAAACGCTGGTGCTATTATGCCTTCCCTTCGCGTTTTGGGTGCATCGCGCTGCGAGCGTTTTTATCAAACGCCTGCTTAAGAGGAGTTTGATATAAGACATAACCGGCACATCCCCTTATTCAAAACGTTTTCCGGTATTTTTTGTCAGTTCCACTATCAAATTTAGCCGAAGCGTCATATCAAACCAGGATAAAAATCCCATCCTTATTCCCTGCCCCGGCGGTCCGATACTAAAGCTGGTATAGTTCCTGTTCTTCCATGAATTTGATCCCCTTGGCACTGAATGCTGTTTTGGCTTTTTCGCTATCTTCCACCTTGAAGACAACCAGGGCTTCATTGCCTGACATGCCCAAAAAAGCATAAAGATATTCTATATTGAGATTTTCTTCTGACATCTGATCCAAAACCTTGGCCAGTCCGCCGGGCGAGTCAGGCATTCGCACCGCGATGACTTCGGTTTCGCTGGCCGTAAAACCTTCTTCTCTAAGGATTTTGTAAGCCTTAACCGGATCATTTACGATCAGGCGGAGGATGCCGAAATCAGAAGTATCGGCGATGGAAAGAGCCCGTATGTTTATCCCCGCATCGCCTAATACCTTGGTAACATGAGCCAGTCGACCGGATTTGTTTTCTAAAAATACGGAAATCTGTTTTGCCATTTTTTATCCCTCCTATATTTTTCTATTATCAATAATCCTTTTGGCTTTACCTTCGCTTCTCTCAATTGACTTGGGTTCCACCAGGCGAACCTTGACGGCTATACCCAGCCCGCTGTTAAGTTCCCGGCCGATTCTGGCTTCGAGTTCTTCCAGCTTCCTTACTTCATCACTGAAAATTCCCTCCGATACTTCAACCTGCACTTCGAGCCGGTCCAGGTTATTCCTGCGATCCACTATAAGCTGGTATTGCGGTTCAATCCCAGGTATCTGCAGCAATATACTCTCAACCATTGAAGGAAATACGTTGACGCCCCGAATAATAAGCATATCGTCGGAACGGCCCAGTATTTTTTGAATACGGGCATGGGTCCTGCCGCAATCGCATTTTTCATAATTCAACGAGGTCAAATCCCGGGTGCGATAACGTATGACCGGAAGTGCCTCCTTGGTTATGGAGGTTATTACTAATTCCCCATGGCTGCCTTCGGGCAGGACTTCGCCGGTTTCAGGATCGATAATTTCAGCGATAAAATGATCTTCGGCCAAATGCAGTCCCTGTTTATAGGCACAGTCGATGGCAACTCCCGGGCCTACCAGCTCGGTCATACCATAGACATCATAGGCATCAATTTCCCATTTACTCTCAATCTCTTTGCGCATATTTTCAGACCAAGGTTCGGCTCCGAATATTCCTGATTTAAGTTTGAATTCAGAACGATCCAGGCCCATATTCATAAACTCTTCGTAAATAACCAAGGCATAGGAGGGGGTACAACCCAGCATCGTAACCCCATAATCATGCATCAACATCACCTGGCGTTTGGTATTGCCGCCGGATGCCGGAAGTACTGCGGCCCCCAGCTTTTCCGCCCCATAATGGCCTCCCAATCCTCCGGTAAAGAGTCCATAGCCCCAGGTGACTTGAATAACCGAATCACGGGTGGCACCCGCACTGGTCATACATCTGGCCATCAGTTGCGCCCAGGTCTCAAGGTCGTTTTTGGTATATATGGCTACGGTGGGTTTTCCGGTAGTACCGGATGACGACTGGATTCTCGATACATCTCGCATTGGTACTGCCGCCAGGCCAAAGGGGTAATTATCACGAAAGTCTTGCTTGGTTAAAAACGGAAGATATTTAAGGTCTGCCAGAGTCTTTATGTCCTGCGGTTTTACTCCGAGTTTGTCCATTTTCGCCCTATAAGGGGGAACAAAGGAGTAAACCCGATAAACTGTCTCTTTTAGCCGTCTCAGCTGCAATTCTTGCAGCTCCTCGCGGGGCATACATTCTTTTTCGCGGTCCCAATATAACATTACCTACTCCTCCCAACTTGTTCCTGCAAAGCCTTGATTTTTTACAAAATAATTTGCAGAATGTCGATTAAATATAATTATACCTATTTAGCTGGGCTTGTCACCAATATAATTCAACGAAGGCTTGCGCGGATTGCGCACGCGAACGGTTTTAGCCAATACTGCCTCCGGCAGGATTGAACCCGCGGCTGCGGAAAAAATCGGTTTAACTCCCACATAGAGGAGATCCAAAAGCCAAAAGATAAACCAGCCGAGAGGGAAAGGAAAAAATGGTGTATTTTCTTCCATAGAGGAGGGGCTTTAAGAGGAGTTTAATAATCAATGAGTGCTTGGGTGCATCGCAACCCGAGCATTTTTTATCTAACTCCTCCTCACTAAGGAGGAGTTAGATAAAAAAGCCCCACTGCTCCGTGGCGCCGCGAGTTTTAACCTGCATTGCAGGTGGGTGTTCTCTCATATACTTTATGTTTCCCACAAAATTGGGCTTGCAATTCATATATGAAGTCCGAACTCCCAAAGTTTTTGTGTTGGCAAAAACTGAACGGCCGTTCACGCAAACAGCAGGGATCTTCTTTAATAAAATGATATCACAGAACGACCCCTGCTTCAACCGACAGCGGTTGTCATTATCTGTTATTTTTCCCGGTTATTGCTTCGATTCTCTCAATTTTAAAGACAATTCTCTAAGCTGTTTGGGACTGACCGCCGAAGGTGCGTCAGTCATAGGGCAGGCTGCGCTCTGGGTTTTGGGGAACGCTATAACGTCCCGGATACTGTCTCTGCCTGCCATAAGCATAACCAACCGATCGATGCCGAAAGCAATTCCGCCATGGGGCGGTGCTCCATATTCAAATGCCTCCAGCATATAACCGAATTTTTCCGCTGCCTCTGACCGGCTTAAACCGACGACGGCAAACATTTTTTCCTGCCAGTCCCGCCGGTGGATTCTGATACTGCCTCCGCCGATCTCAATCCCGTTTAAAACCAGATCATATGCCCGGGCTTTGGCCCGCCCCGGATCAACCTCCAATAAAGGGATGTCTTCCGGCCGGGGTGAAGTAAACATATGATGAACTGCTACAAAACGTTTTTCTTCTTCATCATATTCCAGCAGCGGAAAGTCGCGCACCCAGACAAAGGCGAGCTGGTCGGGATCGCATAGATTTAACCGCCGTCCCAGATGCAGGCGCAATACTCCCAGGACCCGGGCTACTATACTGGCCTGATCGGCGCCAAAAAGCAGGAGGTCACCGGGTTGGGCATCCAAGGCCCGGAGAATCTGCTGCATCTTTTCCTCGCTGAAGAATTTGGTAATGGGTGACTTTAGTTCGGTTTCGGTCACATTAATCCAGGCTAATCCCTTGGCCCCGAAATCAACTGCCATTCGGCCCAGATCATCTATTTCCCTGCGGGCAAAAGAACCACAAGTTCTGGCATTTAGAGCCCGCACCACCCCGCCGGCGGCGATGGCGCCGGAAAACACCTTGAAGTCCACATCTCTTACCAAATCGGTGATATCTACTATTTCCCATCCAAAACGAAGGTCAGGTTGATCGCTCCCGTATTTCAACATGGCTTCATCATAGGATATCTGCGGGAAGGGGGTATTAATCTCAATATTGCATCCATTCTTAAACAGGCGGGGCATCATCCCTTCAATCAGACTGATAATATCTTCTTCGTCAACAAAGGACATCTCCATGTCTAATTGCGTAAATTCAGGCTGACGGTCGGCTCTGAGGTCCTCATCCCTAAAGCAGCGTGCTATTTGAAAGTATTTCTCCATGCCCGCCACCATAAGCATCTGTTTATATTGCTGGGGAGACTGGGGCAGGGCAAAGAATTCACCGGGATGCACCCGGCTGGGAACCAGATAATCACGGGCGCCCTCCGGGGTGCTCCGGCCCAGTATAGGCGTTTCGATCTCCACAAAGCCCTGATCATCCAGGTAATCCCGAATGGTTTTCACCACCCGGTGACGTACCAGCAGGTTATCCTTCATTTCCGGCCGGCGCAGGTCCAGATAGCGGTAGCGCAGCCGCAGCAGTTCATCCACATCAATACCGTTCTCTATATAGAAAGGAGGAGTTTTGGCCGTATTCAGCACTTCCATCTGCTGCACATAGATTTCAATCTTACCGGTTTTCAGATTGGGGTTCTCCGTGTCCTGGGGACGAGGCCGGACTTCTCCGGTTACCGCTACCACATATTCGCTCCGTACACTTTCGGCCAGGTGAAAGGCGGCTTCATCCAGTTCGGGGTTGAAAACCACCTGAATAATACCGGAACGATCCCGCAAGTCGATAAAAATGAGGCCTCCGTGATCCCGGCGGGAATCCACCCAGCCGTTCAGGGTCACGATCTCTCCTATATTGCCTAAACTAAGATCAGTGTTGTTGTGTGTCCTTTTCATTAACCTATTATCCTCCCCATTTATCTTTAGGAATTTTGCGAAACCTAACGCCTTATCCGGCTGCGCTCGGTTTAAGCCCGGCTTCCCTGCACCTCAAACCGATAGGAACCCGATAGAGAATCCTAAGCCAGCATTTTCTGTATCGACAATACTAATCGCTGGGATTCTACCTCGGCCTGCTCCCGGTTGCTCATGTTGCGGATGGTGAAAATACCGCGGTCAACCTCGTCTTCTCCCATCAGCACAACTAATTTTGCCCCCAGTTTGTCGGCGTATTTCATTTGGGCTTTCATGCTGCGCCCGTTGTAGTCCCGGTCAGCTCTTATATTGGCATTCCGCAGGCGATTAAGCACTTCCATGGCCGGTCCTTCATATTTTGCATCCAGGACTGCCAGGAATACATCCAGGTTTATTGCCGGGAGTTTTTTGCCCGCAACATTGTCCAGGGCCAAAAGCAGCCGTTCCATGCCCAGGGCAAAACCGATACCCGGTATGTCCGGGCCGCCGCAGGCTTGAACCAAGCCATTGTATCTGCCGCCGCCGCCTACCGCGCTCTGCGCGCCGATTTGGGGCAGGTGTATCTCAAAAGCGGTATTGGTATAATAATCCAGCCCCCGGACCAGGTTGTTGTCATGGACAAAGGCAATGCCATTGTCCATGAGGGTGGTTTTCACCTGATTGTAGTGCCGGGCGCACTCGTCACAAAGGCTGTCAAATATATAAGGAAATCCGGCGATAGCCTGGTGACAGGACTCTACCTTGCAGTCCAGTACCCGCAGGGGGTTCTTTTCATAGCGGGCCTGACAGTCCGGACATAGCTGTCCTTTGACCGGCCGGATATGGGCGACAAGTTTTTGCCGGTAGATTTCCCGGCACACCGGACACCCTACGGAGTTAAGATGCAGTTCATAATCATGCAGCCCCAAATTTACTAATATTTGTACCAGGAGTATTATTATCTCGGCATCGAGATAAGGGCTGGAACTGCCAAAAGCCTCCACGCCGAATTGATGGAACTGCCGGAACCGGCCGGTTTGCGGTCGGTCATAGCGGAACATGGGCCCGCCGTAATACCATTTGACGGGCATAACCCCGCCATATACACTGTGCTCAATCAAAGCACGCACGCAGGAGGCGGTTCCCTCCGGGCGCAAAGTCAAGCTCCGTTGCGACTTGTCCAGAAAGGTGTACATCTCTTTGGTAACGATATCAGTGGTTTCCCCTACGCCGCGTTCAAACAATTCCGTATGTTCAAATATGGGAGTACGTATCTCGCTATAGCCAAATACGCGTGCGGTATTATGTATTATCTCCTCAATATGCTGCCATTGAGCGGATTCAGGCGGGAGAATGTCGTAAGTACCACGGGGGGCTTTTACCTGCATAGTTTAATCCTCCGCAATCATGTATTTCTTCTGGATAAATTCTAGTTTAAGGCTCTGAGCTTGTCAACTTTGCGCGCACTCAGCCTTTCCACCGCCTTAATATAGCTGCCGGGATCTTTTGGGTTGTGCAGAACGGTCAAGGTCCAGTCTGAAGGATTGACAAACTTGCTGCTGGCTCCGCCGCCTAGCCCGACTATGGTTTGACGTTCTTCCATCATTTGAATATTGAACCGGCAGGCGCAGCCCGGCTTGGTGTATCCGGTATTCTCCAATCCGGCTCTCATGTATTTCTGGCGATAGAGATAATAAGGATGGTAGCCGGCCAGCCGGATCAATCGGTCGCAAATACCGACTCCCTCCTCCACTACCGCGGTTACGTCCGGGTTATGGGCTTTACCCCCGGTTGCTGCCAGGAGGGATCCCCTTTTTACCGCCAGGGTATGAACCGTAATATTGTCCGGATGGAGCTGCAGAACTTGAAGGACGGATTTTTCGATCTGTTTCCCCTCTTCACCCGGCAGTCCTGCGATCAGGTCCATATTTATATGTTTTATGCCGGCAGTCCGGGCCCACGCCACCGCAGCGATCACCAGGTCCGCACTGTGCCTGCGGCCAACCCGCCTGAGCGTATCATCGTTCATAGTCTGGGGGTTAATGCATATCCGGGTTACCCCCGCCTGTCTCAGCTTTCGCATACGCCCCGGCGAAAGGGTGTCCGGCCTGCCGGCTTCCATGGTAATTTCCTCAGTGGCCGGGGATATGTATTTGTGATAAAGCACTTCGAAAATACGCTGAAGATGGTTGTCCGTTAAAACCGTAGGGGTACCCCCGCCTAAATAAATGCTCTGAACCTGCCAGCCGGCGGCACTGAGGTAATCCCCCACCTGGTTCATTTCCAGCAGCAGGGCATTTATATAGGGCTCCATATCCTGCTGATAATCTTTAAGCACCGCTCCGGGAAACGAGCAGTAATGACAGCGGCTGGGGCAAAAAGGAATACCGATATACAAGCTTAACTGTTTTCGCGCTGCCTGCCTGGAAAGCAGGAACGGATGATTGTTGCGGGCGGTTTCAACCAGCAGATCCGCCTTGGAATCAGTAAGCAGATATTGTTCTTTTAAATTTCTCTTAATAACCTGAGGGTCCCAGCCTTCGTCAAGCCAACGATGCACTATTTTTAAAGGCCTGACTCCGGTAAGAATTCCGTACGGATTGAAATTTTGGCCAAGATGCCTGCAAATCAGCCGATAGATGAACACCCGCGCCCAGTACTTCAGCGATGAATTCTGGGAAAGTTCATAAAACTGGCTGGCAGTGGTGGTCTTACCGTCCAGACATATTGCCCCGTCCGCGGCGAGGCGGCCATCGATTTCAACCAGAGCCAGATCAATATGCCCCTCCTCCCGGTCCGTCCTGCCCTCGCCCAGTTCGTAACCCGGGAAGGCCATGCGGACCAGATCATGGATACTGCTGAAGAGATTGGCGGGCTGAGCCGTAATTGTCAATAATATAGGCAAACCTCCTGTTCCAAGCCTTTATAAATTGAATATAAAAAACTCCCCCCGCCCCAGGGGAGCAGTCCTTTAGACATAAGGGAGTCGCTCAATTATTGCTGCAAAAAGGGATTATGTTTGCGCTCGAAACCAATGGTAGTGGCCGGCCCGTGACCCGGATAAGCCGTCACTTCATCATCATAGCAGAGGAGCTTTTCTTTTATCATCTGAATGAGCTGTTTATAGGATCCCCCTGGAAAATCGGTCCGGCCAATAGAACCCTGGAACAGGGTGTCGCCGACAAAGATAATATTGCCGGTTTTCAGGCAGATTCCTCCCTGGCTGTGACCTGGGGTATGAATAACCTCGAGTTCAACCGTATTTCCTATTTTTATAATATCGCCGTCCTTGATAAATTTGTCAGCCGGAGGGCTGGTAACCTTGGCCCCCATTAAAAAGGAGAAATTGGAGGCGGGATTGGTAAGCATTTTGGCATCCTGTTCATGAATGAGTATCTGGGCCCCGGTGGCTTCCTTGACTCCCCGGTTGGCGCCTATATGATCAATATGGCCATGGGTATTGATTATATAGATCGCTTTAAGGTTGTTCTCTTTCAATAGATTAAGGATGCCCCGGGCGTTTCCGCCAGGATCTATTACGGCCACCTCGCGTGTTTCTTCGCAGCCTACGATGTAGCAGTTTTCACCCATACTGCTGATTTCCATACCCATTAATATCACTTGTTTTTACCTCCCAGTATATATATTGCTGCCGGCAGACCAGATTTATTCGCCTCTGGACTCTCCCGGCAATACCCTTCTCACTTCTATTATACCTTTAACTTTCTGGATTCTCTGTTTAATCGCATTGAGCTGTCCCATATCGACTATTTCCAGTTTTAAATTCATAACTGCCAGGTCATTTTTAGTTACCCGGGAAAACACTGAATTTACCGGTATTCTCATATCAGCAATGACGGTTATGACATCTGAGGTCAAACGGTCCCGGTCAATTGCGTTTATCTCCATTTCGACTAGATAGTTGCCTTTCTCCGCCGCCCATTCTACCTCCATGATTCTGCCGCTGTCGTTCTTAATATAATTCAGCAGATTGGGACAGTCCCGTCGATGTACAGATACACCGCGTCCCCGGGTGACGTACCCGAGGACATCATCCCCGGGCAAGGGGTTGCAGCAATGGGCGAGCCTGATTACTATATCATCCACGCCTTTAATTTTCAAGGCTTTGGTTTCACGCTCCCGGGGCTGCCCGGCGCGAGTTTTGGCCGGAGTTTTAATAATCTCCTCCACCAGCAGGTTGGGGAAATAGACCTCCTTGATCCGGTTTATCACCTGGTTGGCGGTAAGACTGCCATCCCCCACGGCAGCAAATAGATCATCGACCGCAGCCAGCGAAAACCGTCCCATAATATCCGCCAGTTTGGCCTCTTTGAGAAATTCTTTGGGATCGAGATGCCGCTTTTTAAGCTCATTCTCCAACATCTCATTGCCTTTGATAATATTTTCCTGGCGCTGGCCTCTTTTAAACCAAGCCTTGATACGGCTGCGGGCGGAGGAGGTCTTGACAAAATCCAGCCAGCCCCGGGTGGGTCCTATCGAATTCTTGGAGGTCATGATTTCCACAATATCGCCGTTGCTCAGCTGGTAATCCAGGGGAACGATGCGCCCGTTCACCCTGGCTCCTATACATTTATGCCCTACCTCGGTATGAACCCGGTAGGCAAAATCAACCGGGCAGGCGCCTTTGGGCAGTTCTATGACCGCACCCTTGGGCGTAAATATAAAAACCGTATCATCAAAAAGGTCCTTTTTCAGGGACTCCATAAACTCCGAATTGTCATTGACATCCTGCTGCCATTCCAGAATCCGGCGCAGCCAGGAAAGTTTTTCTTCAAATTTTTTATCCCGGTCCTTGGGGTTGATCGCTTCTTTATAATGCCAGTGAGCGGCGATCCCTGATTCAGCGATGGCATGCATCTCCCAGGTACGTATCTGAACCTCGAAAGGCTCGCCCCCCTGGCCAATCAGGGTCGTATGCAGGGATTGATACATGTTGGGTTTGGGGGTGGCAATGTAGTCCTTGAAGCGTCCCGGCAGCGGCTTCCATATGGTATGAATAATACCCAGTACCCCGTAGCATTCGGGTATGGTTTCCACCACCACCCGGATGGCGATCTTGTCGTAGATTTCGTCTATGGATTTGTTCTGCTTGAGCATTTTCTTATAGATACTGTATATATTTTTAGGTCTTCCGGCTATGTCGCCCTCAAGCCCAATCTGATCAAGGCCGTCTCTGATCTGCTGTTTCAACTTATTTACATATTCCTCGCGCTCTTTGCGCTTGGTTTTAAGCCTTTGAGCCACTTCATGATACATCTCCGGCTCCAGATACAAGAAAGCCAGGTCTTCCAACTGCCATTTAAACTTGAATACACCCAGCCGGTGAGCCAGCGGAGCAAAAATTTCCATGGTTTCGCGGGCAATTTCTTTCTGTTTAGGTTCGGGCTGGTAGTTAAGGGTGCGCATATTATGCAAGCGGTCGGCCAATTTTATTAAAACCACCCTTATATCCTGGGCCATGGCGATGAACATCTTGCGCAGATTTTCGGCCTGAGCCTCTTCCCGCGATTTGAAATCGATGCGGCTCAGTTTAGTCACTCCATCGACCAACCGGGCTATCTCTTCCCCAAATTCAGCTTCCAGGTCCTGATAATTAAAATGGGTGTCTTCTATTACATCGTGAAGCAAGGCGGCACATATGGAGGCGCTGTCCATTTCGATCTCAGTCAGAATAAGAGCCACTTCCACCGGATGGATAATATAGGGTTCGCCCGAGATCCTCTTTTGATCGCCATGAGCGATTACCGCATAATTATATGCTTTGGCAATCATGTCAAAATCGGCCTGAGGATCATATTCTTTTATACGGTCTAAGATTGTTTGGGGACTCATTTATATCACCATACCAACGCTTTATTTAATTCCCTTTCCCAGTAGGCCAGTATTTTTTTTTCGGCCAGACCCTCCAGGTAATAAGGGGTATCACCTATATGGGTCAGGGATTTTTCAGCACTATCTGAGTATATTGCCATAATACTACCGCTTTTCTCGAAACGGCACAAGTCCAAATCCGCCAAAATACGCAATGCCGACAGTATTTCCAGCCGGTTGAACCGATGATGGGAATCAATTTCTATTTGGGCAGTGATATAATCTGTTTTTATTTTGGAAGAAACGGCTCTATACCGGGACAACAGTTTAAATACCCCGTCAACTGTATCCCTATGCGGATACAGTCGTTCCAAATATCTGTGGTTATAACCGAGATCGCTGGGAGCAAATGCCACCCCTACCCTGATTTCCGTCTGCACTGGCAAATAATCCGTAAACGCCGCCATTTCATACAGCCCCAGCGGCGGATCAGCCAGAATCATCCGGTTAATACTGCCAATATATGCCCCCCCCGCCGTATGGGTACCATCACTGAGAATAATTCCTCCGTTGCCAGCGGCATAGATCTGCCGCACCGCCCTTCTCTGCATCATATCCGCTATCCCTGATTCCACACTGATTTCGGCAAAGTTATGGTTCCAGTAGTCCACAGTTTTGGATTTGTTGGCGTAAACCCAAATATTTCCCTGCAGGTCCGTAATTTCGCGACTGCGGTAGAAAAGCAGCGGGGTGGACTGCTCCCAAGTATCAACCTGGATATGATTATAATTGGATAAATAATCATCAGTCTTCCCGGAGGAAGCCGGCCACATACGCACCACCTGCCGCAGATTGCCGGGAAGTTCGAATCTCCGGCGGTAATAGCGCAGAAACGCGTCAGTTAGCAAGAACACTTTGCCCAGGCCTTTTATCAAACGGTTCAAACCCAGGTCTTTATCCTCTTGATATAGATGTCCGTGCAGAACCTGGATATTGCACCCACTGAAATAGTATTCCATCATAGCCTGGTGTTTTAAAAGACTGCGACAGGAAGGATAAATAAAGATAACCGGACGGCCTGCCTGCGTTTCCTCCACCGCCAGCTTAATTACCGGGGCCAGGCGCAGCGTACTCTGGTTATGACCGTGCCGAAAATTGGCATAGGTTGATTTGAGGTCTTTTACTTTAAGCTGAATATCCTGCTTTCCCCTGAAATCATTCCAGCCCAGCTCAAACAGGATATCCTGGGAACAGCCCAGTAAAGCCCTATCATCAATATCACTGCGGTTAAACATAATGCCGTCAAGGTTATTGCGTCCGGTTTTGAACTTTAAGTGGGCCCGGTTGTTTCCTACCCGCATTGGTTTCACAAGGCTATGGGCCCGCAATACAAAACAAGGCTCCGGATTGCCTTCCCCGAAAGGGTGCAGACCCTCCAGCTCCTTGATTAACTGCGGCTTTATATCTTCATCCTCAATCTCCATATCTGCTGGCAGACGTCTATAGTTCTGAGGTCCGCCCAAGGTCCTGTCGGCATATTGCTGCAGGGCAGCTTGAAAACCCGGCAATTGACTCCGGTCTATGGTCAGCCCGGCCGCCATCCTGTGTCCGCCGAATCCAATCAGGTAATCGCGGCTCTGCTCCAGAGCCTGGTAGAGGTTAAAGCCCGGGACGCTGCGGGCCGACCCCTTGCCCATGCCACCTTCCCATGATATTACGATAAAGGGCCGGTTATAGATCTCAGCCAACCGGGCGGCAACTATGCCAATTACTCCCTGGTGCCATCCTTCTCCGCCTACCACCAGCACCGATTTGTGCTCGAGCCCGGGGTCGCTCTCAACTGCGGCAACGGCCTCCTGGCAAATTACATCTTCGATCTGCCGTCGCTCCTGGTTTAATTGGCACAACCGAACTGCCAACCGGGATGCCTGCGGTTCATCCCGGCTGGCCAGGAGTTCCACACTTATACGGGCTGAATCCATTCTTCCCGCCGAATTTAAACGCGGGGCCAGAATAAACCCCACCTGCCAGCTTTGAATCGTTTTGCCTTCCAGGCCGGATTCAGCCATCAAGGCTTTTAATCCCGGCCGCTTGGTATGGGACAACAGCGGCAGACCATATTGGGTCATTATGCGGTTCTCATACAACAAAGGAACCACATCCGCTATGGTTGCCAGGGCTACCAAATCAAGCCATTGATAAACGTCCTCGGCCGGCATTAAATCCTGGATTAAGGCACTGGCCAGTTTAAAGGCTACGCCTGCTCCAGCCAGGCCGGCAATAGCTTTGACTTTGTCATTCCGGGGATTGATAACCGCTAAAGCGGGGGGCTGAAGCGCCGGCGGAGTGTGATGATCGGTAATAATCACATCTATTCCCAAACGCTGGGCTAACTCGGTCTCAACCACAGAACTAATGCCGCAATCAACTGTGATTAACAACTGGCACCCCCGGTCCGCCAACAGGTTGACCGACTCACCGTTTAAACCGTACCCTTCCCTGAAACGGTTGGGAATATAATAATCAACCCGGCCCCCCAGCCGTTCCAGACATTCTTTCATGATTACGATGCTGCATACCCCGTCAACATCGTAATCCCCATATATAAAGATCTTTTCCCGGCGGGTCAAAGCCAGTTTGATCCTCTCTACCGCAGTTTGCATTCCTCCCATTATCCCTGGAGCACTCAAGTCCTCCAGACCGGCCTGAAGAAAATAACGTGCGTCTTCCACGTTATCAATACCCCTCTGTACCAACAGGCAGGAAATTAAGCGGGAAACCCCCAGGCTTTTGCATATTTCCCGGGCCGCCGCTTCATCATACTCTCTAAACTCCCATATATTTTCCACTACGATACTGCCTCCTGTGTCATGATTCCTGCCCAGCCAGCTCAAGATGGAGCTCGCTCATAAATATTTTATATTGAATTTTCTAAAAGTGTAATATTTATCTTATAATTAGCCTATAGGAGATGATACTGTGCAAGCAGAGTTGAAAGAGCGGATAAACGAACTGGCCCGCAAGAAAAAAGCAGAAGGTCTTACCGTTGAAGAGCAGGAGGAACAGGCCAAACTTTACCGTCTATACATTGATGAGCTCAAGGACCAGGTAAAAATCTCACTGCATAAGGCAGGGTTTGAGCCCAAAGAATAATTAAGCTCGTGAAAAAACAAGTTAAACAGCGCAAAGCCGGCCAATAAATTCCAAGCCGGCTTTCGCTTTCACCCGTAAGCCTTTGTCTGCCGGCGGAACATAAAAAGGACTATCCCTAAAGGACAGCCCTAAAAAGTTTGCCACCAGCAGGTGAAATATTAGACAGTTATAATTGTTTTAATTACCCAGTACACCGCTCAACAGTCCGCCCAAGCCGGCTGATAAAGCCCGTACGGATGAAGCCAGACCATAGTCGCCATTCGTTGACGCCGAGGCCGACAAATTATCCGGACCGGACAGCTCAGCCGCCGTAGCATAGCTGCCGCCCAACAACCCTCCTACCAGGCCATTCAGCCCGGTCTGTTTATTGTTATAAACAGCGGAAGCTCCTATTTGATCGCCATTCGGCAAGGTGGCGGTCACAGCACTGCCGGAAGAGATCTCCTGGGTCCCAATCAGCTGGTTGACTGAGTTCAGCAGGTCCCCGATAGGGTTCTCAGCCGCCATCACAACTCCAGTATTCATTAACAACATAAAACTCAGCATTAGCACAATAATTAGACTTTTCCGTTTCATTAATCATTCCCCCTTATAAACTTATTGTCCGCCCAGGGCACCGCCCAGGGAGGCCAAGAGGCTGCCGATAGCACGGGTTGAGGAAGCAAGCCCCCAATCGGCGTTTACAGAAGAACTAGCCGCGTAATCTTTGTAAGTTACGCTGGTATTGGCCGCCGTACTTCCCCCAGTCACGGCGCTCAACAGCCCGGTCAGTCCGTCAGCTTTTTGATTGGTACCTGCCTGTGCTTTTACGCTGGTCCCATCATTAAGCGCGATAATAGCCTGGCATTCAGCCGATACCTCAGTGCTGCCAACCAGCTGGTTCACGGAACTCAACAAGTCGCCGATCGGATTCCCTTCGGCGGCTGCAGCCGGCATGACGGGCAGGATGGTCAGTATGGCCAATGTAAATAACAACATAACCTTACGCCGGAATTTTCTCATCTAAAAACCCTCCCTTAATTTCACATATATTTACCTGATTGTAGCTTGAGACTAGACTGATCACTCAGTACGAGCTAATAACCTGACAGGATGAACTGGCATGCACCTGGACACCGTTAATGTCTTTATCAAGGGAAACGTTGGCTTCATAAACCCCCGGTGCTTGAACCTGTAATTCCCGCGTAAGTTGTTCAATACCATCATTAGAGCTTACCTCTGCGCTGACGTTTCCTTGAACCTGACCCAACGGTTGCGTGAAGATGTCTTGTCCCCACCATCCCCAACTCAAAGCCACCAGGATCCACACGCCTAGAACCGCCAGGTTACCTGGTCTTCGCATTTGCCTCACCTCCCCTCCGCCGGCAATATTTTAAAATACTGTGTGCCGCATTTGGCGCTCCCCGGTCGATCCTAGTAAAGATCATAGCAACCTGGTTTTACCGTGTCTATTAATTGGAAGCGAAAGGGTCATCGGCCGGCCTGAATGGTACTTCTTCCCACCTGAAAGGGATAACGAACCATCTCCAAAAAAAAAGAAGGCTTGCCGCCCTCTGTATCACCAAGAACTTATTTAAGCCTTTTTTCCAGTTCGCTGGCCCGCGCCTTGGTCATAATAACCGTCTCCTTGGTGTTATTCATAATGACCCGGCACGTCTTTCTCCCCCAGGGTTGAATCTCTTTAATCATGTTAAGGTTAATAATAAAACCCCGGTGGCTGCGGAAAAAGGAACTCCTGGCCAGTCTTCGTTCCATCATTTCCAGACTGTAGTTGGTCTTGATATTTCCTGTAACGGTGTGTATCACCGTATGCCGTTCTTCTCTGGTAATAAACACTACGTTGCTTACATCGACCAAAACCTTTTTGCCTTCTTCCTTTACCAGTATCATGGTGGGCGCTGCTGCGGTTTGGGCTGCCATTCTTTCATCTACCCTGGCTTTGATCCTGTCCATGGTCTTACGGATACGGTCGATTTTATATGGCTTTACCAAATAATCCACGGCATAAACCTCAAAAGCCTGATTGGTAAAATCTGCATAAGCGGTAGCGAAGATGATCATGGTATCGGGACTCATCGTACATATTTCCCGGGCTGCCTCCACCCCGTCTTTTCCCGGCATGGCCACATCCAGGAAAACGACCTGGGGAGCCCGTTCCCGCGCAAGACGGATGGCCTCGTCCCCATCTTGCGCTTGGCCCACTACCTCCACATAGTCTATTTGCTCCAGGGCCTTAATCAGGACATGACACATAGCCCCATCGTCTTCGGCAATAAGTACCTTAATTTTCATGCTCCTTACCCGCCCCTCAGAATTTACGCCTATTTTACCGGTGGTTTCGGCTGGTACCAGAATATAAAGCTGGCCGGCCTGACACCAGCCGAGGCTACTGACAAGGCCACAATAACGAATGGAGCAAGCAGAAGTTTTTTAAGTATTCGCATGGATTCACCTTCCTTTCCCTAAAATTATGTTAGATAACCAGTTATCAAGCCTGCCGAACAGGGCATAGCCCAGGGGAGTAAAGCTGAAGGTCTGCGCTATCAAGGCCCCCAGCCCCGCTAATATATAAGACGGGTCGAGGCGCCGGGAGAATAAAAAGCAAGCCAGCAAAGCCCCCAGGAACACCAGGGCAGCTATCTTAAAAATCACGGACTCGCGGTCACTGATGGTTCGATACGGTACTTCGGCCGGAGCCCACCTGCAAGCACCCAGGGCCATGGCGGCAAAACACCCTGCCAGAATTATTGTAAGCTGGTGCTGATTCAAGTATGCTGCCAGGCTAACACCCACCTCTCCGGCGGCCAGGTAAATCAGCAGCCCGCAGGTCAGGCAGCGCGGATAAGTGCTAAAGTGAACCCCGCCGCTCACCAAACGAAGTACGCTGCCACACCCAAGGGCCATTATCACCGGGGGCAAAATGTCCAGAAAGTAAGCCGCAGTCAGAAGAATCACGGTTTTTATCAGGGTGCCGAGTATGATCTCCAATCCGAAACGCAAGCTATCAACCCCACCCGGTTCCAACTCCGTTTCCCGGGCCAGAAGTTTGGCGGCTTTAAATGAAATGCTATAAAGACTCATATCACCCTCGCTTTTTGGCCGGTATTTTGATCTTAAAGGCCGTTTCCTCATCTTCTGGCAAAACCGTTAGCGAACCATTATAGTGGTTGACCAGGTCTTTAACTATGGCTAGTCCCAGGCCCCGTCTCCCGTTTTTGGTTGAAAAATCCGGCAAAAAGATGTAATCGGCTATCTCCGACTTCAACGTTTTACCCCGATTAGCCACTACAAAAATAAAGTCATTATCCGACCTGGTTATCTCTACGGTTACCAGGCGTTTTTCCGCCGGTGCGCTTTCTACTGCATCAATGGCGTTGTCGATAAGGTTACCCAGGACGGAATTGGCTTCTCCGGGATTGAGGGGCAGATTCTTCAAACTACAGTTCACCACAACCTCCAGGTTAATATTTTTGGCCTCGGCCAATCCAATCTTCGTATACAACATGGCACTCACCTCATGGTTGTCGGTTTTTATAAGTTCTCCATGGGTGGTAATGGTAGCGAATGTGCCTCTTATGTAATCCCTGGCCACTTGATAAGACCCAACCTCCAGCAGACCGTATACCGCCTGCAGGTGGTGGTTGAAATCATGGCGCTGTTTGCGGATCGAATAAATCAGTTCTTCCATCCGGGCCAGGGTCTGTTGGGTTTGCTTAGCCATATATTGAATTTCCGCCGCTTGCGTAATTTTTTTAACGACGAGAACCGACAGTACCATTAAGACGATCACCGCAATGCTAATAAAATTGGCAAAAAGTTGCAGGTACGTACCTGGAAGCAACCCCGCCGTGGAGATGAATACGGCACTGTTTAACAACGCCAGCAGCAAGATGGGACAGATAACCAGGACCAGCACCGGAAAGTACTGTTTCATAAACAAGACTTCATCTTCGCTGCTTCCACTGGCTGGAACGGCAAAACTACTGTTAAATTGGTTTTTTCTCCAATATGACAGGATATTAAGTTTGAACCGCCGGCACAAGGCGATTATGGCTAAAAGAGCGGCGGCTTCCGGAACAAAATAGTATATCCTTAGTAATGGATCAGCCAAAGCCTCTTTTAGAGTGTAGCCGGTAATTCTTAGTAAATGCGGAGCCATCAGCATCTCTACCACCGAGTACACGGTCAGGCCGGACAACCCCGTCAGGGCTGACGTCACCAAGTCTAAACCGGTAGCCGCATAAATAATTAAAACAAACAGGCACAGCATTATTAAGGTATGTAACCCAAAGGGCACCGGCAATGACCTGATCACGTACGAGCCCAGTGCTTGAAAAATACCGATAATAAACAGCTGGCCGGGGCGTAACTTAAGTCCGGTCAGGGCGATTCCCAGCGCAGCAACCAGCATAGCCTCAGGCAAAGAGATAAATATGAGTTCCAAAAGGTTCATGTGATCCATAAATACGCTCCTGGTTTAACTTCTTAGCGCCTACCCTATTCTCCTGCCGTCGATGTCTGAAAGGGTCTTTTTCCAGTCTGAAATGGTTTCTGCCGGCTACTCTTCATAATATACCTTACGAGACTGAACCGTTTTTTTAACGGGGCCAAGGCCTATTTGAAACTTAGGCTCTTCTTGGGGAAGCGGAAAGCGTTGCCGGAGATGCCGGGGGAGAAGTTGCAGATAAAGATAATTTAAAAGGCTCTATTGTTTTCTGTAGTCATACAGCAAACCAATTCAAGACGGCTGGTTGATAAAAGCTTGCCATAAAAAAATGGGAGTAAAGCATGGGTAAGGGTATAATTCTGCTTGGGGCATGGGGGAATAGATACCGGTAGGGGGAGATTAGGATTCAGGCTTTCAAAAGAAAACCGGGGAGGAAATTAAATAAAAAAATGCAGGGGTATGCAGGAGGCGACAATGTCAGGGGTAAGGGAATAGTATTAGAAACCGGCCGTTGGGATTTCATTGGTTTTCTACCCCAATAACTATTTCCTTAATTTTAAAGATAAATTGTCTTTCCTGGCCTGGTCTTCGAACAATGAGACAATTCTATTGATCTTATCTTTCATCGGGATGTTCTGTTCACCTATCTCTTGCCCAATTTGGGCCATAATGTTTTGAATATCTTCCAGCTTCAATAAATTAACCGCCAGGCAGTAAAAGTTTTTTCTTCTTCCATCATTATAATTGCTGATTAGAAATTCCAGTATTTTGATCTTTTCCCGCAGCTGTCGTATATATTGATCCACGCCTTCCGTTCTGGCTTTTTCAAAATCATTTATTACATTGCGATAAGAAATAAACGAATCCAAATTACCCGGGTTGGCGTATTTCGAGCAGGGATAAGCCGAACATTCAAAACAAAACTCAACCTGGTCATGCTTTCGATTACATGTAATTACCGAACAAGCAGGGTGCTTTAAATGGAAATCAGGGCCCCCGCAGCCCGGACATTTCGAGCTGCCGTCAGTATGGTAGCGCGGGCATAAACCGCAGTTAAGGCCGCATAATGAAAATATCGGATATTTACGCTTATATTGAATCAAACCTCTCTCCCCTTAATTAAAACTTAACCTGATTATAATTTTACACTATTATCATCTTACATAATTCCATTATCCGCCTTGGATGCAATAACCAATTGCCTATTGACAATTCTTATGTATGATGCCTGGATAATGCTTATACAGGAAGGTCAAGCCCCGTTGTCCGCTCCAGTTTTGCTTTAGGCATAAGGAAATCGGCCAAAATATTCCAACCTATCTGCCCTCTAGCTATCATATAGATAGCAGAGATATTACTTTAACAGGGGAGGTTAAGCTATGGCCAAAATAAGAAATATGTATCCAGGCGGAAACACCTGCTACGGGTTTTATTCGTTCTATGACCATATAGTTCCTCATGCCAGCCATAAGAAACTCGTTTTGAAAGGCGGGCCCGGCGTCGGGAAATCCAATTTTATGAAAGAAATCGGCCAGGAACTGAGCCAAAGCGGAATCGACATCGAATACCACTGGTGCTCATCCGATAACAATTCCCTGGATGGAATGGTGGCAGGCGACGGTTTTATCTGCCTGGTCGACGGAACTGCGCCCCATATAGTTGACCCCCGCTATCCGGCAGCGGTTGACTGGATTATAAATATGGGTGATTTCTGGGATCAAGACAAAATCAGGGCCAATAAAAATGATATCGTTTACCTTACCGGTCAGATCAGCCTTAATTTCTCCCGGGCCTATAACCGGCTTAAAGAAGCTCAATCAGCCTGGTGGGAATGGGCCTCTTTTTTCCCGGAGTATGATTCCACCGCGGTTAATCGTAATATAATGGCCTTGACCGAAGATCTTATGGCCCACGCCCCCAAATCCAGCCGTCCTGCCCGCCATCTTTTTGCCGCCGCTTTGACTCCGGAAGGAATTGTGAGTCAGGTTGATTCCCTGGTGGAAAAGAGCTGGGCCGTCTTTGCCGTAAAAGGAAGTCCGCGCTCGGGGGTTAAAGACCTTTTCAGACATATCGAAAATATGGTGAAACTAAATAGCATCTATAGCGAGATCTACCACTGTCCCTTCGATCCTGCCAATTTGGATATGATTATTCTCCCCGATGCGAAGGCGGTCATTTTGGATGTCAGCGGCCACATTGTGGATTATGAGAAATACTGGCAGGCTCGCAAATATAAACGCATCCTGGATTTTGACCAATTTTTAGACCCATCCCTGTTCCGGGCCTATGAACAGCCCATGACTCAGGCCCAGGAGCGCTTTCAAAATGGTCTGCAGGACGCGGTTGCCTTTATTCAGGCTGCCAAAAAGTTGCACGATGAGCTGGAAACCCACTATGTACCGGCTATGGATTTTGAACGCATAACCGAATTCCGCCAAAAATTGACGGATGAACTGCTGGCTGAATTAAAGAGCCGATAAGAAGGAAGGTTAGACGCGGAGAAGAATAGTTAAGAATAAGAGGCTGAATAGATCATGATATCGCTGATGAAATTAGACACGGAATCACACGGACTTATATGACTAACGCAGAGAAAACGATTAGAGATAAAATATAGAATAGCCGCTGATATCGCAGCAACCTTAACATGATCTTCGCTGATAAAATTGAAACTGTTAAGATGGAATAGAGGTAAATTAAGGGAAAGACAGTAATAAAATTCAGGTAAAACAGATGGTGAGCTGAAATCTGATTTTTTTAATAATGGTCTGCGCAAATCATATAAATCCGTGCTGTCTGGGTCCATGGTTTCCTGGAGGGGACAATTGACCTGTCCCCCCGCCTATTATCCGGTTTTAATTCAGTTGGCAGCTGCCAAACGGGCCGCTGCTTGTTTGGCCTGGGCGAGAACCTCCTGCTCGTCAAAAGTCCGGATTATCCGGTCCTGCATGATTATATTACCGTCAATGATAACCGTATCTACGTCGGCTGCCTGGCCGGAATAGACCAGGTTGGCGATCAAATCATAACGGGGGATCAGGTGAGCTTGATCAAGTTTGCACAAGACCAGATCCGCCTTTTTACCTTTTTCCAACTGCCCGATTTGCCCATCCAGGCACAGGGCTTTGGCGCCATTGCGGGTGGCCATCTCCAATGCCTGATAAGCGGGCAAAACGGTAGGATCAAGGGTGTTGACTTTGTGCAGTAAGGCACAGGTACGCAGTTCCTGTAGCATATCCAGATTGTTATTGCTGGAAGCGCCGTCCGTTCCCAACGCAACCGGTATACCCGCCTTTAACATCTGCGGAACGGGGGCTATGCCGCTGGCCAGTTTCATATTGCTTTCAGGATTATGTACGACTCCTACCTGGTATTGGGCCAATATCTCAATATCAGGTTCGGTTAGATGAACACAATGGGCGGCTAAAACCTGATGATTAAAGAGTCCCAAACTTTCCATTTGCGCTACCGGACTCCGGCCGTATATTTTCTCACTATCCGCAGCTTCTCCGGCGGTCTCGGCCAGGTGTATATGGAGGCCGACCCCCAGCTCCCGGGCTAAACCCATTACCCGCTGCATATAATCGGGCGGGCAGGTATAAGGCGCATGCGGGCCCAGAATAATATTGATCCTGCCGTTGCCCGCTCCATTCCACCGGTTAAATAAGACGCGGCTCTCGGTAAATGCCAGTTCACTTTCCGGTCCGACCCCCATCATCCCCCGGGCCAGAACCGCTCTGATACCAGATTTTTCTACCGCCCGGGCTGCTTCATTCATAAAGAAATACATATCGGCAAAACAGGTTGTCCCTGATTTGATCATCTCCACAATAGCGAGCATGGTCCCCCAATAAACATCTTCGGCGGTAAGTTTGGCCTCCAAAGGCCATATTTTTTGTTCCAGCCATTCCATCAAGGGCATGTCATCGGCGTAACCCCGCAACAAGGTCATGGCCGCGTGAGTGTGAGCGTTAATAAAACCGGGGAGGACCAGCCGGTTGGTCCCGTCCAGTTTTTGATCGTAATCACCGGCCGGAGCATTGCCGGCGCCTACAACTTGAATGGTATCCCCGTCAATAACGATATACCCTTTCTCAATAATCTGGTTAAATCCGGTCATGGGTACTATGCTTACATTATCAATGAGAAGCTTCATGGCCTGCCTCCTGTCCTTTAATTATCTTTATTCGCCTTTATTTCGTTTCCTTTATTCAGGACTTGGACTGTCCGTATGATTTAAAACCCTGATTTAACATGAGAATTTCCTGGTTGGTGAGGGGATGCAGACTGCCCAGGCTTTGGGCCAGGCATGCTATTTTAGCGGTCTCTTCAGCTATAGAGCATACTTTTAAAGCCTCTTTCAGGTTGGACCCGACCCCGATCAGTCCATGATTAGCCAGCAGCACAGCCTTGCCCTCGCCCAACGTGTTTACCGTGTTGACCGCCAACTCTCTGGTTCCGCACATGGCATAGGGAGCTGTGAGCACCTCATGCCCGATCACCTGGGCGGTTTCTTCCATAATGACCGGTATCGTCGCATGAGCCACCGCAAAGGCGGTGGCATAAGTACTGTGCACATGAACGATAGCCTTTACATCCGGCCGGTGTTTATAAATTTCAGCGTGAGTAGGCGATTCCACCGACGGTTTCCATTTGCCCTCGATGGTATTAAGCTCCAGATCCAGCAGGACGATGTCCTCAACCGTCATGGTATCGTAATTCATTCCGCTGGGGGTAATAAGCAGCCAAGGCTGATCCCCTAGCCTGAGGCTGACATTCCCCCAGGTGCCTATAACCATACGGGTGCTTGATATAGTACGGGCGGACTCCAGCACCTCTTTACGTTCATGCAGATACTGCATCCTAGATCATATCCCTTCTAAGCCGTTTAAGGTCATCCCCATAAGGGTAAAATACCACCCCGGCTTCAGTGATAATTCCGCTTATTAACTCAGCCGGAGTTACATCAAAGGCCGGGTTGAATACTTCAACTTCGGGAACGGTTATGTAATGCCCCCAAAGCCGACGTACTTCATCCTGGCTGCGTTCTTCGATGGGTATATCCTGACCGGTAGCGGTATTCAAATCTACCGTGGATAAGGGGGCGGCAATATAAAACGGCAGCTTGTGATACCGGGCCAGTACGGCCAGCGCATAGGTCCCTATCTTGTTGGCCGTATCGCCGTTGGCCGCTATACGGTCTGCACCTGCCAACACGGCATCAACGCGGTGGTTTTGCATCAGAGAAGCCGCCATGCTGTCGGTAACCAAGGCTACCGGAATCTGGTCCTGCATCAGTTCCCAAACCGTAAGTCTGGCCCCCTGCAGCACGGGCCGGGTTTCGCAAGCCCATACCTGCTTTATTTTGTGCTGCTGATGGGCGGCCCGGATCACTCCCAGGGCGGTTCCGTAACCGCAGGTCGCCAGTGCCCCGGCGTTGCAGATGGTCAATACGCGCGCCCCGGCGGCCAATAATTCCTGCCCGGCGTGGCCTATGGCCACATTGGTGTTTATATCTTCGCTGCACATGTTTTGGGCTTCCCGCAGCAGGCATTCACCCAGGCTCTTAATATCAAGGTTTTGATTATTGGCAAATACCGTTTTCATTCTTTGGAGAGCCCAAAAGAGATTCACCGCCGTAGGCCGGGTCGAAGCCAGCAGCTGCAAGGCTGCCTGGAAATAACCCGGCAGATCATCCCGGGAACCTCTGTAATTCTTAACCGCCAGGACCAGCCCGAAAGCTGCCGCGACCCCAATCAGGGGCGCCCCTCTCACTTTAAGCATTTTAATGGCGCTGGCAAGTTCCCGGTAGTCAGTGACTTTATCATACGTAACCTCGGTGGGGAGCTGGTTTTGATCCAGCAGGTACACTGCCCCCGATTCGAAATATATAGTCCGGATCATGCCTGGTTTAGCCCGACTTCCTTTAATATCTCGCCGCAGTCGCAGCTCCTGTCATCACTGAGATATTTGAGGCTCTCCATGATCAAGTGGCGTACATCATGGATACTGTTACGCATGACTTCCACCACTTCCGTGTGGTTGAGAATATGAGGCGAAATACCGGCTGCATGATTGGTTATAATGGATATGTTGGCATAGCAGATGCCCAGTTCACGAGCCAGACAGACTTCAGGGACGCTGGTCATACCGATTACATGACCGCCCAGTAGCTTGAACATTTCGATTTCGGCTGCGGTTTCAAAGCGAGGCCCTTCGGTACAGACATAGGTTCCGCCATTGTATACCTTCAAGCCTTTTTCGTCACCCGCCTTTTTAATGGCGGCCCGAACTTCCGGGCAATAAGGGACAGTCATATCACAGTGAATTACGCCCTGTTTCCCCCCTTCAAAAAAGCTGTTTTTACGCATTTTCGTAAAATCCAGAAACTGGTGGGCCAGAACATATTGACCGGGTTTTCGGTCAAAGTGCAGCGACCCCACCGCTGCGGTGGCGATTATGGTCTTTACTCCCAACTGGTGCATAGCCATAATATTAGCTCGGTAGTTTATTAGATGGGGCGGAATACTATGTTCAGCCCCGTGCCGGGCTATGAATACAACTTCCTCGTTATTATATTTGCCGATAATCGCATTTACCTTGCCATAGGCAGTCTCCGCAACTACCTCCTTGACGTCATCCAATAATTGGGGGTTGTAAACTCCCGTCCCCCCGATAATACCTATTTTGGGCATTTAAGATAATCCACCTTTCTACGATCATTTTTCAAATAAGGCTGCAGCAAATATCTCCGGGGAAAAATCCCTTAAATCCTCCAGCTTTTCTCCTATACCTATCATCTTAACGGGTATATCCAGCTCTTTGGCCACGGCTATAACTATCCCGCCTTTAGCCGTACCGTCCAGCTTGGTCAGAACAATACCGCTTACTCCAGTGGCTTCACCGAATATTTTGGCCTGGCTGATCGCATTCTGACCAGTGGTGGCATCCACCACCAGAAGAACCTCATGGGGAGCCTGGGGTATTTCCCTTTCGATTATCTTTCTGACCTTACCTATTTCTTTCATCAAATTGGTTTTATTCTGCAGCCGGCCTGCGGTATCAATAATCAACACATCCGCTTTACGCGCTCGAGCTGCGGTGATGGCGTCGTATACTACGGCGCCTGGATCAGAGCCTTCCTGATGCTTGATCAATTCCACCCCTACCCGGTCTGCCCATATCTGGAGCTGGTCTATGGCTGCTGCCCGGAAGGTGTCCCCGGCGGCCAGCATAACCTGAAGCCTTTCGTTTCTCAGGCGGTGGGCCAGCTTGGCTATGGTGGTAGTCTTACCCGCGCCATTTACACCTACTACCAGAATTACTGCCGGTTTTTTTTCGGCAATATTCAGGGCTTGGGCATTGGTTCCCAGCAACCGGGCTATTTCATCTTTAAGGAGTTGGGTAACCCCGGCCGGGTCGTTGATTTTTTGTTTGGCCACCATAATTTTAATATTCCCAACCAGTTCCAGGGATGTATTCATACCGACATCAGCCTGGATCAGGATTTCTTCCAATTCATCAAAAAAATCATTATCCAGTTTATGGGTGCTTTTAATGAGACTGTCTAATTTTTCTCCAATATTTTTACGCGTTTTACTTAAGCCAATTTTAAACCTCTCCATGACGCTTTCCCTGGCTTTGGGGGAAGTAGTGTCCTGGGGGGGGGTAAATTCTTCGCCATCAACCCCGGGGGGCGCCGCAGAATGGTCTATTTTATCATCTGTGACTTCTTCCTCCTTTTCTATTACCGCGATTTCCGCTTCGGTTGAGTTGAGGTCCTCGTCAACCGGACTTTCTTTTTTACTCCATTTAAATTTGTTAAAAAATGCCATGCCGGAACCTGCTTTCCAAAATATATTTGAATTGTACTATAAATTTGGTCATTGTTGCGTAGTACGTTTAACATCAATCTGGACCAGACCGGGCTCAACCAGCTAAATCACGAATTTTATCGCAGTTGAGCGACAAAACCGATGAAATCCCCTCCTGGGGCATGGTTATGCCGTATATATTGCTGCCGGCTTCAATGGTTGCCTGACGATGAGTAATCACTATGAATTGCGTGTCTGAACTCATTCCCCGCAGGAAGTCGGCAAATCTTCTGAGATTGACCTCATCCAGCGACGCATCAATTTCGTCCAACAGACAAAACGGAGCGGGCTTTAACCGTAATAACGAAAATATGAAGGCAATACAGGTTAAGGCTCTTTCTCCGCCGGAAAGCAAATTGAGAGACTGGCTGCGTTTTCCGGGCATTTTAACTACGATATCCACTCCGGCAGCTAAATCGTCGACCGATTCAATCATCAGATTGGCTTCTCCCCCGTTAAAGATCTCCATGAAGGTTCTTCCAAAACTTTCATCGGCCAGGGCAATAAACTTGGAAAAGTTATTGGCCATGATTTTCTCGGTTTCTTTAAGCAGGTTTTGCAGAGAGCTTTTGGCTGCCGTTAAGTCCTCCGTCTGCTGACACAGAAAATCGTATCTGGTTTTTATGTCATCATATTCCTTTATCGACTCAATATCAATCGGTCCCAATAATTCTATCTGACTGCGCAGTTCTTCTATCCGCAGCCGGTTCTCTCTTAGCTGGCGGGCCGTCAGGTTGCAGCCTGTTACCGATGCCTCAGCCGGATAATATTTTTCCTGCCATTGGCTGTGCAGGCCTTTTAATTCGGTATCCAGCCTTACCATTTTCATTTCCAGCTGTCTTTGCAGGTTAAGCTGTTCCTGGTTTTGCTGTTCCAAAGGGAGGATTTCCGCACGCATCCTTTCTATTTCCCGGCTGGTTTTTTGCTCTTCCCCGCGGGCGCCCTCAAGCTTATTTATAATATTATTTAAATCCGCTGTTTTTGATTCAATTTTCTGAGTCCAGGAGTCAGTTCTGGCCTGATCCAGATCTATGTCGGCCTGCAAGCGCTCCTGCAAGGTTTGAGCCTCCGCTGCCGATTGCTCGTAGGACTGTTTAACCTGGTCAAATTGGGCGATATTTCTTTGGTAATTCTCCAGTTCCCTTCTTTTCATAGCCAGTCGTTCCTGGTGGGAGGAGAACCTCTCCTTTCTCAGTTCATGCTCACGTTGGTTGGCCTCCATTTCTTGGCTGAGGCTACTGATAACCTCGGCGATCGTGCCATTATCCGCTCTGATTTCCCGGTACTGGTTCTGCAGCTTCTGTAATTCTTCAGTCATGAGTCGGAGATCTTCATCCAGTTGACTTATATCCCGGATATATATATCCCGGTCCAGGGATGTGCTTTCTATCAGCTTCTCTATCCGCATTTCTTCTTCCCGGATAATTTTCAACTGGATCTCCAATTGCGTCTGGTTATTTCTTCCCTCCTGCAGCCTGTCCTCTGCCCCCTGCAGTTGCTCGGCGAGTTTGGCGGCAGCCTGCCGGTTGATTTCCTCCGCTTTTTGCAGTTCGGCCAGACGCTGGTTGACTTGTTTTTCTTCCCGGCTGCGCTGCAAGGGATTGGAGGGTTGCTGCTTTACGCTACCGCCGGTTATGGCGCCAAAGGTGTTAATAAGTTCCCCCGCCAGAGTAACCAGGCGCAAGGAGTAGGACATTTTTTTAAATATCCTCATCCCGCAGTCCATGTCCTTTACCACCAGTACCCGGCCCAGCAAATAGGCAATGGCCTTCTCATATTGAGCATCATATTTTATCAGATCCGAGGCCAGGCCCAGTACCCCCGGTTCGGTTTTCAGTTCATCCTTGATTCGGGCGGGTAGTGGCTGCACCCGCAAGACATCCAGGGGTAAAAAAGTAACCCGGCCCAATTGCTGTTGGCGCAGATAGGCAATCGCCTTCCGGGCAGATTCAGCCGTATTTACCACTATATTTTCCATGCCTCTCCCCAGGGCTATTTCCAGTGCAACCTCCATACCCGCAGGCACCTGGATCAGGCCGGCTACCGGTCCGGTAATGCCTGGGTTACGATACCCGCCTCGGGCCAGGGCTCCGAGCAAGGCTTTGACTCCGGCCGAATAACCCGCGTAGTTGCGCTGCAGATCTGCCAATACTAATTTTTTATGCTCCAACTTCATACGCTCGCGGTTGATGCTGTCGTATTCTTGATTCAGACTGGCCTGGGATTGGTTATGTTCATTCCTTTCGACTTCGGCAGCGGCAACCGCCGCCTCCCATTTTTCCAGGCTAAGGCCGTTGTCTTTGATCCTGTCACCCAGCTCCGCCCGGTTTCTGGATAGGCCGGCCAGCTGCTCTTTATTCTCATCCAGTCGGATCAAAAGCCGCTCTTGCTTTTCTTGAGTCTTCTTTATCTTATTCTCCAGATCAGTCATCTCATTTTTAAATTGAGCCTCCCGGTTGGCGCTTTCAAAAACTAATTTATTCTGCTGTTCCAGGCCTCGGCCTTGTTCCTGAATAGTATCCCGGAGCTTTATGATATCATTCCCAAGTTCGTCCGCTTCAGCCTTTCTCTGCTCATAAAGCTCCTTTTCCGCGTTAAAATCGTCCTTTTTAACTTGTATATCCTGCTCCAGCTTTTCCAGGTTAATTATATATTTATCCCGGTCTTTGACCGCGGCCGCAATTCTTTCCCGGTAATTTTTAATCCGCTCCCGGCCTAGTTTTAGGTCAGCTCCCAGGCGGTTAATTTCAACCTCTAATTCATGCCGTTCATCATTCAGCCTGCCTGAATCTATTCTATTTTCGTCCAGCCGGGCTTCTGAACATTGTAATCGGTATTTCAAATTTTCAAGACCGGCGCCGGTTTCCTGCAAAACGGACTGGACTTTATCGAGTTCGGCGGCTCTGGTCTGCAAGTTATCATTAATTTCCTTAATTTGAAACGCCATTACCTGTTTTTCCAAATCATCGTGTTCAGCCCGAACCGCCAGATAGGTCCTGGCCTTTTCGGCCTTGTTATGTAATTCTGTTTTCCTGCCGGCAAGTTCATTGATAATGTCCTCCACCCGCAGTAAATCCTGAGTAGTGGCCATTAAGCGCTGCCCCACTTCGTCCCGGTGCTGCCGGTATCTCATGGTTCCGGCTGCCTCTTCCAGCATCAAGCGGCGGTCAAAGGGCTGTCCGTTCAGAACCCTTTCCAGTTCGCCCTGACTGATGATCGAATAACCCCTGCGGCCTAAACCCGTATCGGTATAGAGTTTTACAATATCTCTCATTCTTACCCTGGATTTATTCAGATAGAATTCGCTTTCACCCGAACGAAAGATTTTGCGGCTGACAGTTACTTCAGAATAATCCAGGGGCAGCATTCCGTCCGAGTTGTCAACTGTCATATCTACCAGGGCCATTCCCAGGGCTTTCTTTTTATCAGTTCCGTTGAAGATTACATCTTCGTTTTTATATCCTCTCAGGTTGCGGATATTCCCTTCACCCAGGACCCAGCGGATGGCGTCGACGATATTGCTTTTCCCGCAGCCATTCGGTCCCGCGATAATATTTATACCGGGATTAAGGTTAAGTTCAGTCTGGTCGGCAAATGATTTGAATCCTTTTATTTCCAGTCTTTTGAGATACACGCGCTTCCTCCTGATAAATATCGGTATGATTCATCCCTGGAATAACCTGATCTCTTAAATTAATTAGACAGTCCAGTGACAATAACCTTCTTTATGGTATAATTTTACAATTGCTTTTATACGCATGCAATGCCTAAACCAACAGATCGGTTGAGGTACAAACGGGAAAAGAGCGAAGCCCCTCGGCTCCACTCTCGCCAAACAGGCTTTCTCCAGCACCGGATGATATTTCGATTGCCCCGAATATTCCGCCGCTAATTGCGGGAAAGCAGCTTGATAAAATCCGGCCGGGTAAGCATTAACTCCAACCTATCGGATTCCACCCGGCCGACCCCTATCCAATTACGGTCAGAATGGGCATATCCGGTCAAGTGTATTTCTTGCAAGGTCAACTCCTGCCGCAGATATTGCAAGCTAGCCTTACGGTGGCCAGTCATTTTGGAAATATCGCGGGAATTTACATATAAGCGAATACTTGAATAGCGCCCGTATTTATCCCTATGCAGCTCCAGGGCTGCCCGGGCCTGCTCCCTAAAGATTTTCTGTTCAACCAGTTCCCCAAAACTGGAATGGAAAGGACCGGCTTTGACCACCCCGTCGCGCCGAAGCTCCTCGCCCGGGTAGAGCCCCATCCTGATTACTTTGATGTTTTCCTTTTGCAAAAGCAAGAACATATCGGCGCAGGTGGCTACGGCTTCATCCAAATCCAAAGGACGGTATTGACCATGCCGCCACATCGACTCCAAGGCAGTGCCGGCAATTACCAAAGTCGGATACAGACGTATGATCTGGGGCCGCAGGGCTATTACCGCATGGGTGGTGTCAAGGTCCCGCTGGTAGGTGTCACCGGGCAGTCCGATCATCAATTGAATGCCCAGATCAAAGCCCATCGCCTTAATAAGATGACAGCTCTTTTCCACATCTTCAGGACCGTAGCTGCGGCGGGATGCACGCAATACCTCCCTGCTCATGGACTGCACCCCCAGCTCAATCAGTTTTACCCCGTAATGCTGCAAAAGCTCCAGGGTTGATACCTTTATGCAGTCCGGCCGCGTTGATATTCTAATACTTCTGACTCGACCCTGTTGGAGAAAAGGTTGAACCGCCAGCAAAAAGCCTTCCTGCTGCTGTTCACTTATGGCGGTAAAGCTGCCCCCAAAAAAGGCAACCTCCACATCTGCTGCTTCCGGTATGGTCTGCAGATGCTCCTCAATGATATGGTTAACTTGGCGGGGTTCCGGTATTTCCAGTTGAGCGGCAATGACCCTCTGATCACAGTAAATGCATTCGTAAGGGCAGCCCAGATGAGGAATAAATATAGGAATATTAAAATGTTTCACGGTGCACCCAATCCATTCAACTGAGAAGTCCCATTATGATTCCATTTTCAAGGGCCTTTCCGGCTGCATTTTGTTCAGCTTCTTTTTTGCTTCTCCCCTGACCGGTAGCCAGCAATTCTTCTTTTAAAAATACGCCGGCTACAAAACTTTTGGCATGGGCCGGCCCGGTCTCGTTCAGAATTTTGTAGTAGACATTATCTTTGCTGCGCGCTTGTACAAATTCCTGCAAACGGGACTTGTAGTCCTGATAATCACCACTGGCCGTCTCAACAATAAGCGGTTCAAGATACTTGAGAATGAAATCCCGGGTGCAGTCCAGGCCTTGATCCAGATAAATGGCGCCTATTACAGCTTCAACGGTATCAGCCAAAATCGATTTACGGTTGCGGCCGCCCGACATATCTTCACCGCGGCCCAGCATCAAGTATCTGCCGATATTAATCCGATTGGCCATCTCGACCAGAGCTTTTTCGCATACGACCCTTGCTCTGATCTGGGTTAAATCTCCCTCGGCCTTGTCCCGGAAATTTTGATAAAGATACTCCGCCACGACAAAATCCAGGACCGCGTCCCCCAGGAACTCGAGGCGCTGATTATTACTAAGTACACTGCGTTCTTGAGCATATGAAGGGTGTATCAAGGCAGTACTCATTAATTCTTCATTCTTAAAGCTGATCTGATGATCAGCCAGAAATGCACGAGCAGATGCGCGGCTGCTCATTTTCTCACCTGTTGCACGTAATCATAAAGGTATGATACGAGAGCTTCCAGATTGGGGTAATATTCCAGGTCGCTTTCCGGAAATTCAACATCGTAGATATCCTCAAGGGCCATAATTACTTCCACCACATCCACGGAATCAGCATCCAGTTCACAGAAAGTAGTATCAGCAGCAACCCTGTCTACCGGTACATTAAGTTGCTCAGCTAACAGTTTTCTGGCAATAGCAAGCATTTTATGCACAATACCATCTCCTGGATTATTTTTTAATAATTATATTATAGAGTTTTGCCGACGGGACTTTCAAGAATAACCAACTCATTTAATCCCGCCTTTTTCGCCCTGCTTTGCATTATCCAAGCTTGCCCCCCTACCGTGCTCTCCCGGTGTTTACTCGGTAAAGTTGCTTTAGGTCGAGTATGACGATACTTTAACGCCTGGTTTATTCCTCGCCGGCCCCCAATGCCAGTATCTGGTTCGGCACCATCTGGCGGTCGACGCATTGTTCGGCAATCTTGATTCCATTGCAGAAGGCTTCTCTTTTGGAACTGCCATGGCATACTATGCTTACCCCATTGACCCCCAGCAGAGGCGCTCCCCCGACGCGGCTATAGTCAAAATACTGGAATACCGCCGGCAGTTTGCCAAACTCCTCCTGACAGGCACGCCCAATAAACATGGCCATTCCTTCCATACTTTTGAGCAGCATATTGCCCACAAAGCCATCACATACTACCACATCGGCCTTGCCCGAAAATATATCCCGGCCTTCGATATTGCCGGTAAAATTCAGATTACTTTGCTCCAGCAACTGGTGGGCGGCCACAGTCAGATTATTGCCTTTGCCCGCTTCTTCCCCGTTGTTAAGCAAGGCCACCCGGGGATTGTCCAAACCGTTGGCAATACTGGCATAAACCCGGCCCAGGAGCGCAAACTGCAAGAGCTGCTGAGGTTTGCAATCGACGTTGGCACCTACATCCAACAATAGTGATGCTTTCCCGGATATGCCCGGTATCATGGTTACAATGGGGGGACGTTCGATACTTTCCAACCTGCCTAAAATAAGCGTAGCTGCTGCCATCTGGGCTGCGGTACTGCCGCAGGAAACCACTGCATCCGCTTTTCCCGCCTTTACCAGCTTGGTGGCCACTACGATAGAAGAATCCTGTTTCTTGCGCAGAGCCGTAACCGGCTCATCCATTTCCATAACCTGCGTTGCATTTATGATGCTTAGCTTGGCCGGGTCGTAGGATTGATTTTTCAGCTCTGCGGCTATGCGTTCCTCCTGTCCCACCAAAAATAGCTCAACATCAGAGTTTTGGGACCACAGTAAAGCTCCGGCTACCAATTCTCGAGGAGCATAATCTCCTCCCATCACATCCAGTGCTATTCTCAAAAATCTTCCTCCCTCCTGTTCTATATAATTACCCAAAGCGTGCTTATGTAACCTGACCTTTATTCAATGAGTGCTGGCACAAATTGCGCGCTAAAACGCGGGTGCTATAACGCCTTCCTTTCGCGTTTTGTGTGCATCGCAACCCGAGCTTTTTACCAAAGCTGACCGGCGCCAGAGGAACGACCAGCCGGTCAATAAAAACAAAAAGTAAGTCCCTAGCCCGAATAAGGCTATTGCTTACTTTTTCGTCAGGTATAAACCTTAAAATCTACATTACATTTTTGCCTTTATAAAATCCGCAGGATAAGCAGGCCCGGTGCGGCAGCATCAATTCATGGCATTGGGGGCAGGCAACCAAACCCGGACTTTCTATCTTCCTCCACTCTGAACGGCGCTTATTCTTACGGGCATGTGACTGTCTTCTCTTGGGAACACCCATCTATAAAACCTCCTTCCCTACCTCAAATTCTTCAATTTCTCCCACCTGGGATCTATGTTATCTTCCTTACAGGAACAAGTCCCCGTATTTTTATTCTGGCCGCAGCCCGGGCATAAGCCCCGGCATTCTTCCTGACAAAGCGGACATAGAGGTACAGCCATAAAAATAGCCTCTTCCACTAAAGGATTTATATCTACCGAATCCCCCTCCAGGCAAATAAAAACTTCATCATCGAACCCGTCTGGGCTTGGGTCCGAAACTATAACCGCCTGAAATTCTTGTTCAACCGGGTAAGTAAAATCCTGCAGGCAACGGGCACATGGTAATTGGAGAAGGGTTCGAACTTCTCCCCGACAGGCAAACAAGCTGCCGGTATTTTCTATTTCGACCTCCACCTCAACCGGATCTTTAAACTTCCCCCCCATTTCAGTGAGCAAATCGTCGTTTCCTCTGACTTTCAGAAAAAACGATTCGGTTTCGTGAGGATGAAGTTTTAGCTTGCTAAGATCAAGTCTCATGTCAAAACACCTCATGAAAACAACATTTTTATTATAGTCCGCATTCATTATTATTGTCAATAAATGCGGTCTCTATTTATGCCGGATTGTTGTCTTCCTTCAACCATTGGAGGTTGCTCCATTCCCGGACTCTTACCTTCGCCATAGCTGCCACCTGGCTTTCCAGTAAGCAACATAATAAAATGGGGGACTTTACCTTGTTTATAATAAAGGTCGCCCCCATAGTCTGTCATATATTTTGAGTTTACTGCCGTATTCCGGTGAAGATCAGGTAGCTTTGCCAAAGGGACATTGGGGGAAATGGCAGATATCGCACTCTTCACACAAACCTCCATGACCCATGGTTACAATATCCAGACGGCTTATTTGGTCTCTGGCAAATATACGCGGCAATAAGAGATCCAAAGTAGTTTTGCGACTGAACAAGGCTCCTCCAGGTACGCCGCATATCGGCACTCGTCCCTGATAAGCCAATAAAAACTGGGAACCTGGTAAAATCGGAGCTCCGTAAAAAACCACTTCAGCTCCCGTGTTTCTAATTCCCTGCGGGGTTGCATCATCCGCATCGACCGACATACCCCCGGTGACTATCACCAGTTGAGCCCCTGCGGCAATAAAATTCCGAATTGCGCGGGTTATAAGTTCATGGTTGTCAGGCACAATAACCTGCCCCATCCACTCTCCTCCAAAGGGGGCTATCTTCTGACGTATAATACTGGCAGAACCATCTTTAATGCGGCCGCTGCTTATTTCTGTACCGGTTGTGACCACTGCTGTCCGTAATGGTATAAATGGCTTTACCCTAAGAACCGGCGCAGGTCCCGAACAGATTTGACCAGCTGCTTCAATCGTGTGACGCTCGACCGCCACCGGTACCACTCTGGTCCCGGCCACAATCTGTCCCTCAGGCACTACCCGGTCATTATGCAGGGTGGCAAAGACGATATCATTCAGGTTATTAAGCTTGTTTAATTGCTCAACCTCAACTTTTAGCAGGCCGTCATAACCGGCCATGATATTGACCCGGCCTTGATTGGGCTCCGTCCAGGTCAGCCCCGGCCCTGCCGCCAGCCGGGCTAAACGCAGGGCCGCTTCATCCTCATGAATCATGGTATCGCCGGGCTCTGATACATAAATGTGTTCTTTGCCCATATCCTTGAGTTTGGGAATATCCTGCTCAGTTAGAATTTGCCCTCTCCGAAATGCTCGAAATTTTTCACGTCCAGGAATAATCTTGGTAATATCATAGCCCAGGGTCAAACCTACTGCTTCTCCTACCGGTACCTTACGCATTTGCATACCTCCTGAGGTTTTTCAAGTTTAACCGCCCGCTATTCTATATTCTCCAGTACCGGTGATCGGATCCGGACTATTACTGGTGAGAGCATTGATCGAAGCAGCATGATAAGGGGAAGACATCCGTTATGGTTAGGGTTCGACAATAAATTTAACTATCCCTGCCAGAATATTAATAAAAGGTTTTATATAATTAACAGTTATTATAATTTAAACTTTTCCCGGCAATTCAGTCAGATGCGCTTCATTCAAACTGCCTATAACTTGGTGCGCGTCCATCCTCTCACTTCGGTCAACCGTAATATTTTGGGCATCTGCATACTCGTAATCGGTTGGCTGAAAAAAGCTTGAAATTATATAATTTCAATTAATTCTTCGATAACTGCGGAGATGGATATTATTGGCCTCAGATAGTTATTTTTGGCGGTAAAAGAGAACTAAGACTTTAACCTAAAAGAAGCACGAAACAAACCTCTATACCATTTTGTTCCGTGCTCAGGCGTAATTATAAATTTGGGGATTAATCTAGTTAATCCGGTTGTTTTTTGGGGCCAGTTCCGCCAGCCGGTTTTCAGCCAAGCTTACCCGCTTTTCTGTTCACTCTTAATTTCGTTGTACCATGCCTCATAATGTTCGTAGGCAAATTTTTCAGGTATATAGCCGTTGAACATCCCCCCCAAAGCCTGGTTGGAGTCGGGATGAAGAACGCCTAAATAGAAATGGGCCAGGAATACCGCCATTATCAATAGGGCAAAACCGGAATGGATCGGATATGCCCATTGCACCATCCACTGAGGCAGGGAGGCGGCAAACCACATAATAAAGCCGCTTATG
>JAYFPZ010000029.1:0-7396 GCA_034927445.1 Syntrophomonadaceae bacterium | reverse complement strand
AACCAATAAGAGTGGAATGGTTACTATTGATGAGGCAACCGGTAAGACAAGTAAAACAGGAGTTTATGCCGGTGGTGATTTAGTAACGGGAGCCGCTACGGTAGTTCAGGCAATTAATGGAGGCAGAAAGGCAGCCCATGCTATTAACGAATATCTTATGGGATGTGAGAAATCTAATTTATAATAATACTATAGATACATCTCTCAAGTTTCTTTATACCTAGGAAGTTGCAGCCAAAAATCCCATATGGTAGAAGTAATTCCTTGAAAAGTGGAGGCCCTCTCAGGGGGGCTCCATTTGAGAATCCGACTAAGAACCCAGGGTATACTACTGCAAACCGCAGCACAATACAACGGTGTACGACAATACAACAGTGTACGACAATACAACAGTATAATTTAATTCGTAAATCTTAAAAAAAGCAAGTCTAGGTCTTTTTCCCTAAAGCTAAATTGGAATGAAAATTGCAATTTAGTTTTTACGAGTTACTTGTTAGTTAGCACAAACCAAAATAAGAGAAAGAGGTGTTCTGTTTAAATTCCATCTTTCTGATCTTTATACTGCCGTAGAAAGCCAGAAGGCAATTCAGAGATCGTAACTTCTGTATTGGTTGATTACTCTGAACCTTTTGTGTTGCTGCATAAGCTCTTGCTCATGGCAACTGCGACAGTTGAGTTAGGAGATATAATATAACAAACTATCAATTTGCAAAATTTTATATGGGTTTCTTTAAGGAGGTGTCAGCATTATTGATACATCGCAGCAGCAAATAAAAAGAGCATGGAAAAATATTATTTCCCAAGGTGTAGTAACTGACGACGAGCCTGTTCGCAAGATTATTCAGGAATCATGGAAACGTTGTTATGACAGTAATGTTAATCCCTTTATACCTTCACCTATTATTATAAAAAAGGGGGGTGAATTAGAAAGCCATTTAAATAAATATAAAAAATTGATAGAGATAAGTTTGCCGGTAATGAAGAATCTTTACAGTTTTGTTGGGCAAGCGAGATTTGTTATTGCCCTGGCAGACGAGCAGGGATGTTTGCTGGAAATATTCGGGAATGAAAATGTAAAGACCGAAGCCGCACGTGGCGCCTTTATACAAGGAGCGAAATGGTCTGAGGATATAATAGGAAACAACGGGATTGGGACTGCCTTGTTTTTAGATAGACCCATACAAATATTAGGATATGAGCATTATTGGTTAAATGCACATAATTGGACTTGCTCAGGGGCTCCCATCCATGACCCCAGGGGTAATTTGATTGGGGCGCTTGTTATAAGCGGTCCCTATGCAGCAACGCATACTCATACCCTGGGTATGGCAGTGACTGCAGTAAACGCTATTGAAAATCAGGTGAAGTGGGAAGAAGCCGTTTCATCATTGGAAATATCCAATAACTATAAGAATGCTATTATCGAATCAATATCTGAAGGGCTGTTGGCAATCAACGCAGAAGGTAAGATCACCCAAATTAACAGTATAGCCGCACAATATTTAGAATGTGATCCTGAAGAAGCCATTAATGTTAACTGCGGGACCATTTTGGGGGTTAAAAACAATGAATTGAATGATGTAATTTTATCTTTCAGGCATACTACGGATCATGAAATAGATATATTTAGCGGGAAAGGCAAGAAAACCTGCCTGGTTACTTCGCGCCCCATCAGGGATAATGGTATTAACAAAGGAACTGTTATACTTCTAAGTGAAATTGCCCGTGCTCATAAACTTGTACAACGTATGAGTGGAACCATAAGTAATTTCAGTTTTACAGATTTAGTTGGGAAGGAACCCGTTTTCCTGGAAACCGTGGAGCTGGGCCGCAAAGCCGCGGATAGTACATCTAATGTCTTGCTTCTCGGAGAAAGCGGCACCGGAAAAGATGTGTTTGCACAAGCTATTCATAACACCGGAATTAGAAAACGGGGTCCTTTTGTAGCGTTGAATTGTGGAGCTATTCCCCGTGAACTGATCGCTAGTGAATTGTTTGGCTATGTAGACGGTGCCTTCACTGGAGCCAGCCGAGGTGGGAAAATGGGAAAATTTGAGTTAGCAAGCGGTGGAACAATATTTCTCGATGAAATCGGTGAGATGCCACTAGAACTTCAAACCTCACTTTTAAGGGTATTGGAAACAAAGGCAATAACCCGGGTTAGCGGAAATGAGGTCATACCTGTTGATGTTCGTATAATTGCAGCCACTAATAAAGACCTATCTTTCGAAGTCAATCAAGGCAAGTTTCGCCAAGATCTTTTTTACCGCCTGAATGTATTTTCTATAAGGATGGTGCCTCTGCGTGATAGGAAAGCGGATATTGCCTTGCTTAGCAGAACATTCCTCGATACTCTTTGTGCAAAATTTAATAAGACAGCCATGCAGCTGGACAAAAAAGTATTGGAAGTATTTAACCAATACCCTTGGCCTGGAAATATAAGAGAACTACAAAATGTATTAGAACGGGTTGTAAACGTCTGTAACGACACTATCATATCTGTAAATCATTTGCCGGCAGAGGTTCGCTCTACGAAAGCCCGCGGCGATCTTATTCCGATAAAAAACTATGAGAAGGAGCTTATAGAAAGTCTTCTCGAACAGCACAATCGCAATATTACCAGGGTAGCTAATGAACTGGGTATTGCCAGGACAACCCTTTATCAAAAGATTGCCAAGTATAAACTTTAGCAACGATTAAGATCTCATATTCTAACAATTAGCAAATCAATGATGTTTTTGATTATTGAATTTGCTTTTTTTTTGCCATTACGGATTATATTAAAAAATACAAATAAAAAAGGTCGAAAAGGTGTAGCGAAATACAACGCTGTAAAAAAACACAACATACTAAACCTGAAATACTTTACTCAATAGCCGGATTTAAGGCGGGAGTATTTTTTTTTGCCCTTTTCTGCCTGGCATATATATTGCAAGTTATGGTTTTAAAAATCATTTTAAAAGTCATGAAGGGAGGTTTCCTAATAAGAAAGCGTTCTGATAACGGGGAGAGTTACGAGGTTATTGGATGAAGGAGTATGCTCTGCTTGATTCTAAAATCAAGCGAATTAGGGCAGTGCTAAATGCACGGGAGGAAGAGCATTTTGTTGCATATTCTCGGAATGCGATTAGAGCAATAGTAAGAGAAAATAATTGAGAATTGGAGGCATTATAAATGGAAATTAAAACCATCTGCGTAGTTGGAGCCGGCCTAATGGGCCACCAAATCGCCATGCAGGCGGCTATATCCGGGTTTGAAACCTTTTGCACAGATATCAGCGAGGTTGCTTTGAAAAAAGCTGAGGAGTTTGCTTCGAACTGGATTGGAGGTAGGTTGGAAAAGGGTAAAATCACTTCGGCCGAAGCTGATGCAATCAAACAACGACTGACATTCACTACTAACCTGGAGAATGCAGCTTGTAACGCAGACTTGGTCATTGAGGCCATTGTAGAAATTGTTGGCGTAAAACGCGATCTTTTCGCCAGATTAGACAAGATTTGTCCCCCCCATGCCATACTGGCTACTAACAGTTCTTATTTAGTAAGTTCCAAAATTGCTGATGCCACATCGCGGCCCGACAAGGTTCTGAATATGCATTTCTTTAATCCGGCCCTGGTTATGAAACTGGTGGAAGTGGTTCAAGGACCGCACGTCTCTGACGAAACTGTGGAGAAAGCTATGGAAGTATGCCGTGCATTAGGCAAGGTTCCAACCCGGGTTAACAAAGAGATATATGGTTTTGTAGCTAACCGGGTATTTGCCGCGATAATGACGGAATCCCTTTATATGCTGGATCAGGGCGTGGCTTCGGTTGAAGACATAGATAACGCCATAAAATTTGGTCTCGGACACCCTATGGGACCATTTGCTTTGTTGGATTTGGTTGGTATTGATCTGGAATACGATGTGCGCATGGGAAGATACCAGGAAACTGGCTTGGCAGAGGACAAACCCAGTCCAGCACTGGTGGAAAGATATGCTGCGGGCAATTATGGCCGCAAAACAGGTAAGGGTTTCTTTGACTACAGTAAATAATGAAGCGGGTCAGTAAATCGACGTAATAATTATGAGGAGGATTTAACAATGGCTAACAAAAACGATATCGTAATTGTAAGTGCCGTAAGAACGGCTTTTGGCAAATTCGGGGGGGTTCTTAAAAACTTCCACAGCACCGATTTGGGTGCAATGGTTATAAAGGAAGCTTTAGTGCGTGCAGGTATCACTGATAAAGATATAGACGAATTGTATTATGGGATGTGCATTCAATCCGAAGCAGCTCTGGAATATAATGTAAACGGACGTCAGGCCCTGCTTAAAGCTGGATTGAGAGAGGACCTGGTTTCGCTGACCATTGACCGGGCATGTTGTTCATCATTAACGGGGACTCAACTAGGCTTACGCGCTATAGAGCTTGGCGAAGCGGAAGGCGTTATGGCAGTAGGGGCTGAAAACATGAGTAACACTCCGGTAGTATTAAATGGACATCGTTGGGGTACTTCTCTGGGCTTACCTACGATGATAGACCACCTGAATCCGATTCAATATCATGGGTTTAGCGCGCTGGCTAAAGACGCAGGAGAAGTAGCAGTATCACTGGGTATAACCAGGGAAATTCAGGATCAATGGTCTGTTGATTCGCAGCAGAAGTATCAAAAGGCTTTGGCAGCCGGTAAATTCAAAGATGAAATCATGCCCATCGAGGTATCCTTAGGAAGGGGTAAGACGGTTGTACATGAGAATGATGAGTTACCAAAGCCAAATACCACCATGGCAGGTCTGGCTAAACTTCAAACAATATACGGAAGTCCGACTGTGACCGCCGGCAATGCTCCGGGTTTGGATGCGGGAGCTTCCGCTTTGATTATCATGAAAAGAGAAAAGGCGGATAAGTTAGGATTAAAACCTTTAGCCACTGTTCTAGCAATTGCCAGTGCGGCTGGTACACCATGGGAGATGGCCAAGGTTCCTGCTTATGCTACCCAAAAGGCCTTTAAACAGACCGGCATTACCATAGATCAGATTGATTTAATTGAAATTAATGAAGCATTTGCCGCTGTACCCCTGGTATCCACCAAGCTGCTAGCCGACCTTGATGAGCAGAAATGGGGAAAAATCCTGGAAAAGACCAATGTAAACGGCGGGGCTATCGCAATAGGACACCCGGTTGGCGCCAGCGGTGCCAGAATACTGATGACCCTGATGTATGAACTGAGAAGAAGAGGTGGCGGCATCGGAACCTGTTCCATCTGCGGCGGTTTGTCACAAGGGGATGCAGCAATAATCAGAGTGGATTAAAACTGAAGCAGTAGTGTAAGTGAAAAAGGATGAAGTTAGAAGTTTTGTACAATTTTTGGAGGAGTGACCTTAATGGGTAATAAGCTATGTGATTTAAAAGATGCCCGGTTTGTTCTGTATGAACAGCTTAATGTCGAAGAATTATGCAAGTCTGAGCGTTATAGCGACCACTCACTGGAGACTTTTGAAATGACTATCAACGCTGCCGAGAAACTTGCAGTTAACGATTTTGCACCAGCCAATAATCCCGGTGATAAAATAGGCTGCACCTGGGATAACGGGAAGGTAACAGTCCCGGAAGTGTACCACAAGCCCTATCAGAAATTTTGCGAAGGCGGTTTCTTGTGTGCTCAGGAGTCTTATGAGGTCGGTGGGCAAAACCTGCCCCATGTAATTGACTATGTCTGCAAGCAGCTGTTTTTTGCCGGCAATCAATGCCTGGCGGGATATTATGGTCTAACCCACAGTGCTGCCAAAGTAATTGAGATTTTCGGAACTGAGGCGCAAAAAGAGAAGTACATGCTGCCTTTGTACGAAGGAAGATACGGAGGCACCATGTGTCTGACTGAATCTCAGGCGGGCAGCGATGTCGGTGCAGTTAGAACCAAAGCACGAAAAAATGCAGATGGAACTTATACCATAAGCGGTGGTAAGATATTTATCACCGGTGGCGAAACCGACATGACGGAGAACATTATTCATATCGTTTTAGCCAGGTTAGAAGGAGACCCGGAAGGGACTAAGGGCTTGTCCTGTTTTGTGGTTCCTAAAATTAGAGTAAATGACGACGGGAGCTTGGGCCAGGATAATGATGTGTTCTGTCCCGGAATCGAGCATAAAATGGGTCAAAAGGGATCGGCAACTTGTGTTTTGGCTTTTGGTGATAACGGAAATTGTATAGGCGAAATCCTGGGCGGCGAACAGAACGGTATTACAACCATGTTCAATATGATGAATGAACAGCGGCTGCTGGTTGGAATGCAGGGACTTTCTCAGGGAAGTGCCGCATATCTGAATGCGCTTAATTTTGCCAGGGAAAGGAAACAAGGCCTTGGGTTGGGAAAGAAAGGCGGAGGCCAGGATCCAATTATTGTTCATGCGGATGTTAGGAGAAACTTGTTATGGATGAAGAGCTACACCGAAGGGATAAGAGCCCTGATACTATATGCAATTTCCTGCATGGATCGGATGCATGCAGATATAGACCCGGCTGAAAAGGAAAAGTGGAACAATATTCTGGAGGTACTTACTCCTATTTGTAAAGCTTATGGCAGTGATAAGGGCTTTGAGGTGTGTGTGAAAGCGATACAAACCCTGGGGGGCTACGGATACTGCTCTGAGTATTTGGTGGAGCAGTTCGCCCGGGACAGCAAAATAACCTCAATTTATGAGGGAACCAATGGCATTCAATGCTTGGATTTGATCGGACGCAAAATAAATATGAAGAAGGGGGCTGCCTACAGGGCGGTTATCTCCGAAGTTAGAGAAACCATCAAGGACGTACTCGAATTACCCGAATTAGCTTCTTATGCTAACGAGTTGGGCAAGTACCTGGATACCCTTGAGGAAATAACTGAACAGATTAAGACCCAAAAATCTATTGATGAATTGGATTTAGCTCAATCCCGGGCCCAGACTTATCTCGAAATATGGGGAGATTTAATGTTAGGGTGGATGTTCTTGTGGCAAGCTAAATTAGCTAGCAAAACAATGGCAGCCAATGGCAAAGAAAATCGGGATAATTTTGATGCGGCATTTTATAAGGGTAAAGTAGTTACCGCAAAATACTATTTAGGAACGCTGTTGCCTGCGGTGATCGGTAAGTTCGAATCCATTAAGAAAAATGACAGAGCTTTTGCAGAGATGGAAGAGGCTTACTTCTTCGAATAGGTAGCGCCCGAATAAGAGCTAGAAGGGGAGGGCTTTAATTTACAGCCTCCCCTTTCCCCTTTTTTACTCATTTCAGCTAAGATAGGCATGGATTTAACTTTATTTGCAGACAATTAAAACCTGTCTGCAAATAAAGCAAATTTAATATAAAAAAAGAGGAACAAAAAGCCATGGAAAAAATAATTGAAGGAGTCGTAATAGAAACCAATGG
>JAYFPZ010000003.1:0-257788 GCA_034927445.1 Syntrophomonadaceae bacterium | reverse complement strand
CAAAGCTGACCTCTGCTTTAAAGAAGAGCTGTTTGATTTATGGCCTAATCAGCCCAACACCGAAGTATTTGTAACCATTGACAATGCGGAACCCGAATGGGACGGCCATGTGGGATTTGTTCCGTCCTACCTGGAAGAAGTTAATCCCAGTTCCGACGGGGCCATCGCCGTGGTCTGCGGCCCGCCCATTATGATCAAATTCGTCTTGCAGTCCATGGAGAAGATGGGTTATGCCGACGACCAGGTCATAACCACCCTGGAGATGCGGATGAAATGCGGTATCGGCAAATGCGGCCGCTGCAACATCGGCAGCGAGTTCATCTGCCTGGACGGCCCGGTTTACTATCTGACACAATTAAGAGACCTACCCCCCGAATGGTAAAATCTTGTCGAGGGGACGGTTTCTAAAAGGATTCAATCGGAAGTTTTGGTAGAGTGAAAGGCTGGTTTCCCAGCCTTTCACTCTACTTCTTATTTAGTTACGTTCCTAAACCATCGCGCTAGCGATTTCGTTCTTCAAGACCACTGAAAAATTACATGTTCTGTCATCCTGAGGAACCGAAGGCGACGAAGGATCTTATCAACAATAACGTATAATGCGCATTTATATGATTGCGAGATGCTTCGCTAACACTCAGCATGACACACTTAGCATATATGTTCTGTTCTTCATTTAGGATGTATAATTTATCTTAAACAGCACAATAACCGAGCATACGACAAGCTTTATGAATGTCGCCCTGCTCAAGGCAAATACGAATTGAGCTGCTGGATATCACTTCAGCCGCCAAAGTTACTGGCGGTATAATATGAGTCTGAAATCTGTATTTTTCACCTAAAGTTCTTAACATTTCTGGTGTTCCGACACCTTTAAAACCAAATGAATAATTAAAGCCCACATAAACTTCATTCACCTCAAGGCAATCAACAAGAATTCTCTTAATGAATTCTTCTGGACTCCAGTGTGCAACTTTACAAGAAAAAGAATGAAATATAAGCAGATCAAGCCCCAACTGTTGGAGAAGTTCAGCCTTTCGCTCTTTGGTTACCAGCATCCTAGGGGCCTTATTGGGTGTTAGAATTGAAGCTGGGTGGGGATCAAATATAAATGCGGCTGCTTTGCCTTGGTATATATGTGCATGTTCTACCAATTGCAAAATGAGTTCCTTATGTCCCAAATGGACACCGTCAAAGTTGCCCAAGGCTAGAAAAAGAGGTCTTTCATCACCAATATAATTTTCTGCTTCTCTAATTATCTGCATGGTTAAAACTCCATTCCACCTTAATTATGAATTTTTGCTACATATTTTAGTATTGATTAAATTCAAAGCTTGCTTTCTTCGTAGTTTACTAACATAGGTCCATGATGTTGTTTTAGCATTTATTTAACAAACCCCACAGAGGCTTGTATAACATTTTGAGTGGTCAACACTCAAAATGTTATACATTTAGATAGATTATTTGTTTCATCTTGTTAATAGCAGTCCTTTTTTGTGACGTTGGAATACCATAACTGCCATGAAATAATAAACTTTACGAAGGGGAAATCCAGATAGATCTTTCCAATAGAATAAATCAGAATAAACTAGCTTAAGATAAATTTGGATAATCTGGCTGGCAATCGGTGCAGTACCTTAAAATCCATCCTCTCCGTTCTATAATAATAGCCGGAAAAGATTCTGGTTTAATCCTCATCACAAAAAAGACCTTTCTCCTAAGTTGACTAAGAATTTTTAGCAGCAACTTTTTCTTTACTCTGCTTCCAACCCAGGTACAGTAACTTAGGCATATGCAGAATTATTTCAAAAGGCACCATACCAACCATGTTCCAAATCTCGTTAGGTCTTACATGCATGACTTGGGGCATTGAGCCGAAAGCCTTACCTTTCATCACAATAATTCCATCTTTATAATTCATCTTGGACATTTCGACCAATACGCTGCCTTCTTTTGTATATACGTAAGTCTTTTTGCCCTCGATTATTTGGGTAGCAATAACAGAAAACAGTGTTAACAAGATACCCACGATTATTTCATTCAAGCGAATTATAGTTGATATTGGTCCAAAGATGAATATACCTGAGGCACATAACCACAATCCGAGAATAATATTGACGAAGTGCAGCCAGTTTAAAGAATGATCAACCTTGCTATAATTAAAAATAAGGCCCAAAATAATAATAACCAACCCTACAATGGTATCATGCCATTGGGGCAGCATCTCCCTATAATCCAGCAACCACGGAGTTATCATTAACCAGATACCTAGTAATACTGCAATCCATGCAAAAAGTTTTTTCATAAAATATACACCTTGCCCCTTTATGGAATTTTATTTTGCGGGGACCCAAACTTTTGAGCCCCCACCTGACCTATTTCAACTTCTTAAACTGGGAAGTAGTTAACCAACTACATCATCAAAATCAATTCCCAAATCTTCCATTACAACCTGAACTGCTGCACGCCCGCCCCCGATAACACCAGGACCAGGGTAGGTGCTGGGACCGCAAAGATACATCTTCTCCACTGGCATACGATAATCTTGTACCTCTGGGAAGGGACGATTGCCAAATTGTTGTATCAACTGTGAGCCGATGTGATTAAAGTTACCCTGAATCCAAGCGGGATTCCGGCGTTCCTTGTCGAGAGGCGAACTTACCCATCTGCCTATAATATTTTCTGGTCCCATGTTAGTGGTGCGTTTACGATAATTATTTAAGATTTCATCTGCTACCTGCTCCTTGATTTCATCCCATCTTTGACCTCCACCTGCTAGATTGTAAGGCTCATAATGATAGAGATATAAAGTATGCTTTCCGGCCGGTGCACGGGTGGGGTCCCACCGGGTTAAAGTCATGCATAAGGGGGATTTTATCCACGGCTGGCCGTAGGAATAAGCATCAAATTCTTTGTTAAAATCCAGCATAGTGTCAGGAGCAAACTCTACCAAGAAGCTTTCATCGACATCTTTTCCAGCTTTATATGAAGGAGCTTCATTGAGTGCATAGCCCTGAAGCATAGCCTGATACTCCTGGAAGCGCAGATTCTTAACCCGGGTGGAATAATGTTCGGTGACGTTTTCAGCGCCAAGCATACGTTCATCTAGCTGCTTGATACTTAGGTTAGTAACAACCGCCTTGGTTGCCAAAATCTCTTCACCGCTTTCCAGAATAACGCCTTTACATTCTCCAGCCTCGATTTTAAATTTCTTGACCCAGCTGGAAGTGCGAATTTCTCCACCATGGTCTATAATACATCTTCCCAGAGACTGAGACAGCTCTCCGGATCCTCCAACCGCAAGCGGCCAACCATATTTATGGCAGACAGGTATAAACAGGTATAAGTTAAGGGCACTACCATCAACGCGCGGATCCATCATATTTTCTGATACAAATCGATTACAGGCGATTAAGGTATGATCGTCCTCAAACCATTCTTTAGCTATGTCATCGCCGCTGATTAGCATGGCATGAAGTAGATCCAGGCCCTCCTGGGTACCCTCCAGGGCGGCTGAGAAGGCTCCGAATTTAGGAGTTGGTGAATATAGACCAGCTGTGAGCATGTCTAGTTGTTTCGAGGTTAAATCGTAGAATTTGCGATATGCATCGGCATCCTTTTCAGAGAATTGGGCTATGGATTGGCAGGTCTTATCAACATCACGGTAGAATATTAGGGACCGGTCATCGGGGAAAACAACCGCAACCTGTTTCTCAGGGGTGATATACTTAAGACCATATTTTGATTTTAGTTCTAATTCATCATTTTTAATTACCGGATTAGGTTGAATAAATCCATGACATACTGAAGCCATATCTGTTATAAAGCCAGGTGCAGCCAAGCCTTCTTTGCTCATTACTCCCCCGCCGATTATATCCTGACCTTCGACTACGAGGACCTTAACTCCGGCCTTAGCTAGATAGGCTGCCACGATAAGTCCATTATGTCCTGCACCTGCAACAATTACTTCATATTTTTCTGCCATTATTTTTTCCTCCTTTTAGAATACTTTTTTCTGTTTTCCTAACGTGATGATGTCATTCATAGATTTTTCCATGTCTAAATAGTGAATTATCAGTGAAGAAGATATTGTTTCCAAGTTGTTTTTAGGACTATCTGTATTGTTATTTAACAAAGTAGATACTCTTTGCCATGTACTAAAAGTTCATGTATACCTCCTTTCGCTAAATAGTCCTAATTTTCTGAATTGGTATTTATGATCTCTTATTTCTGAGCTTTATCTTCCTCGATAACCTATAAGAGCAAAAAGCATGCCATATGTTTAATTCGTGAATATAACGGAATTGTTGATACGATTTACCAGAAAGGATTTATAGAATGTGCACAAAATAATAGAATGGTACATAAATCTTAAAAAGCGATACAAAATAGCATAGCTCTGTATCGCTTTACGGTACTGTATTTTATACTTTAAGCATAAGAGTGGGAGTTGTTACGTTGTTACATCATGGAGGTGTAATCAATTATGCAGGAGGAGCAATTGCTTAGCTCGATTATTCAGAACAGTGAAAAGAGCATAGATAATAATGAAAACTTACCTTATACTGATCGAAATCTTATTGAACAAGTGAAACAGCTTAAGCTTGATATTATCCATAAAAAAATTGATCCTTCTCAAATAAAAATTGTCAGCCCGGAAATAGTTGAATCTTGGATAAGATCTTACAATTATGGAATCGATGTCTTTCAGTCTAATGATTGTCCCAATGTTGAAAACTATGCCTTTAAAGAAATATTACGTCAAAATGATTTTCTGATACAAGCAACAATTTCCAGCCTCCGTCAATTTGAACCTTTACTAAATGCTAATTATGTTGTTCATCTTTCCGACCCTCAAGGAGTACAATTATTAGTCAATATAGGTAAAAATGATACCGTATCATTAGAAGTATTCAATTTAATTCCCGGAGCAATCTGGAATGAAAAAACTATGGGAACAACATCTTTTTCCTTATGTCACTTACTGCATCGGCCAGTTCAAGTTTGCGGCCCAGAGAATTACCTGGCTAGTACTGATTTGATGACCGGAAGTTCGGCTCCCATTTTTGATCTGGATAACAAACTGGCTGGTATTCTTACCATCGGTACAATGTATTTTAATTGTGTAACTTCGCAAACGCTCAGTCTGGTAGTTTCAATTGCCGAACTCATACAAAAAGAATTTCAGTTGGCTATGTATAAGGAATTATTTAGGACTACTCATGAATCATCTGTAGAAGCCGTTATAGTTATAAACAATAAGGGGATCATAAAGACCGCCAATATGGCAGCCAGAGAGTTGTTTAAAAACCAGCACAAAGAATTAATTGGCCTTCCTGTTGATTTTATTATCGGAAATCAGCCCATTATTAAATCTGTATTGGAAAAGGGAAAACTATTATTCGAATCTGAATTTACTATTGAAGGCATAAATAGGAAATTGTACAGTTGTACCTTGCACCCAATAAGAGATTTTTCGGGGGGTATTTTTGAATGTATTTTAAAGTTTAAATATTTTGACCGCTCAAATAATGTAAAACCTCATACTCAAAATACAGATACTAAATTTTCCTTTGATAAAATAATAGGAAACTCACCTGAGGTAATAAAATCCATCAATCTGGCCAGAAATTTTTCTACCCTTGATTCAAATATATTATTGGAAGGTGAAAGCGGCACCGGCAAAGAAATATATGCCCAGTCAATCCATATTGAGAGTAAACGAAGCGGGCCTTTTGTAGCAGTTAACTGTGCCGCAATTCCCAAGAGCTTGATAGAGAGCGAAATGTTTGGTTATGAGAAAGGTGCGTTTACAGGTGCTGAACGCACCGGCCACCCGGGGAAAATTGAACAAGCCAACGGTGGAACCCTGTTCTTGGATGAAATCGGTGATATGCCGCTTGAGTTACAACCGGTATTGTTGCGGGTACTTGAAGAAAAGAAGGTTGATCGAGTAGGCGGAAGCCGTTCTATACCGGTTAACTTTAGGCTGGTAGCAGCTACCAACAAAGATTTGCTGGATATGGTGAATAATAATCAATTTCGCAAGGATCTTTATTATCGTTTAGCTATTTTTAAAATTAATATCCCGCCTCTGCGAGATAGAGGCCCGGATATTATTAATCTGACTAAGTATTTTATAAAAATTGCAGCAGCTAACCAAGGTATACCTGAACCATCCCTGAATAATGCTGCAAAATTCATGTTATTGCAGTATAATTGGCCAGGCAATGTAAGGCAACTTCAACATTCAGTTATATATGCGGTCAATATGTCAAATGATAACATAATCAGACCCGAGCATTTTCCGGATGAAATAAAAAAATCTGTAGGCATATGTGACTCTAAAGCCCACTACACTAAACCGAATTATGTAAATAATCAAAAAGTTTTAGAAAGAGAGCAAATAGAGAAAAGTACAATTACCCAAGCATTACTTAAGTCAGGATATAATATAAGCCGTACTGCGCGAACATTGGGAATCAGCAGATCTACTCTGTATCGGAAAATTAAGCAATATAATCTTTAAGGAAATAACTCCTACCTGCTGTTGGCCAGGGTATTACCTGGAGATTATATTGAGGGGTTTATGCTACAATTTCGGACAGTTTGGTAAGATAGTGAAATTCGAGGAGGAACAATCATGCAAAACAGCCTGTGAGCATAATTATTGGGACATTCCAGAATCTTTGGAAGATAATTTTTAGGATTTTCAATATACCCCTGGACTTCTGCGCAATTAATTGTTATTCTCATCTTGCAATGGTGCTTTCGAGCCACCATCTTGTGGGGCATAGGGAGGTTTGTAATGACCTGAGCCCTCTCCTTGAATTATTATCATTCAAGTGATGGCTTTTCTCTTTATCTTGCTATTTTTCCTGCTTTTTCATGGTTAAGTTTTTTGACGGTCGAAATGTTAAGGGGAGGGAACTCTGGATAACCTATTTCAGGAATCGATCAAGCTCTACAGATAATCCCTGAAAAATGAAAGATTGTACAATTTCAGATTTTCTGTAGGTGATGCTGTCCTGTATGTTCCTATTCTGAAAAAGGTACACGGTCACTTCGCGGCTTAGCGGGTTTACAATCCAGTATTCCTGGACGCCGCAAGACATGTAAAGATCAAGCTTCTTTATCAGATCCTTGCTCCGTGTTCCTGCCGATAGTATCTCTACTACGAGGTGCGGAATCCCCTTGTAATAATCATTATCATCCAGTTCTTCTTCAAGATCGCAGATAACCATTATATCAGGCTGAACAACATTAATATTATCCTGATTTCGACTGAGGGTAATGTCATACGGGGCGACCATAGGAGTGCATTTTTTTCCTTGAAACCAGTTATAAAAAAAAACAAAGAGTTCGGTTAATGCTATTTGATGGGTGGTTTTGGGCGAGGCCAGCAGGTATATCTCACCATCGATGTATTCGTATCTTTCCTCAGTATTTTGGGTCAGATCCAAAAACTCCTCATAGGAAACCTTTCTGCCGCCATACCCGTATGTCTCCGCTTTTTCCCTTACCACCCCGGGTGTGGCGCCAGACTCCTGAATCCCATCGCCTATGGCTGATAATTTCGCTATTTCGGTCCCATTTCTGGTAATGATGATATCTTCCTTGGCTGAAAGCATAAGATATTTTCCAAAGTTATTTTGGAGTTCTGTTGAGTTAACCTTCATACATCCCGTCCCCCATTTAATAGGTAAAATAGCTATATTAGCTAATGATATTGTATAACACCGGGTAAGATGCGTCAATAACGTTACAAATCAAAGATGTCAATAAAGAAAAATCTAATATTAGGATGCTTGAAGGTCGTAGGCGGTAGGTGAATAGAGTGCGCTTTGAGGCGCTGTCGGGAGGCAAAAAAATCCGCCAGCCATATAGGCGGGCGGATTTGGGTATGCAATTCTAACAGGATTTACAGCGACAAATCAGCCCGGAGTCCGTCTTTCAGGTCGGCCAGGTGAATATTTCGCTGTAAAAGTACCGGGTATTCACGGGAAGCGTACCGTCAATTCATGGTAAAGATACCGTCTAATTTTGGTTGGATACCGCCCTTGCCTGGGGCGGTATCCTGTCCAGTGGGGGAAATTAATATGCTTTTGCCAGCATTTCACGCATATTAATATTACCAGCATAGACATTCACAGCCTTATGGACGATCCGGTCCATTATGGAATCGGCCAGAATGCCGCCACCAAGCCTAGAATGCCAGTTATCCAATTTATACTGCGTACAGAAGATAGTGGAGGAATTGTCATGGCGCCGCTCCATTAATTCAAAAATAAAATGCAATTCTTCTTCCGAAAGGTTTTCAAATAACCATTCATCGATCAGAAGAAGGCGGTATCTACTGAATTTGGTCAAGAGCTTTGATGCGCCCTGGCGTACGTTTGCAGCTTCATCCTTTAACATCAGAAGATCCGGCAGCCGGATGTACCTCGTACAGACGCCTTGCTTACAGGCTTGCTTTCCTAGAGAACAGGCCAAAAAACTCTTACCACTACCGGTAAATCCCTGAAAAATAATATTGCTGTTTGTGAGAATAAATTGGCATGTGCCGAGCTCTAAAATTAGAGATTTGTCCAGCCCACGATCCGAATAGTAGATATCGTTTATGTCGGCTGCTGGAATTCTTAGTTTTGCCTGTTTCAGGAGGCGTTTTACCTTATCGTTGTACTTTCCCTGGTATGTGTAATCCACAATGAGTTTGAACCGGTCATCAAAAGGAAGCGAAGCATAGGCTGAATCAGTATTCTGCATATCCAATACGGTAATCATATCCTCCATACTCATTTCACGGAGCTTCCTGCGGGTCTCTTCATTTATCATTGCCGGCGTCCTCCATAGTAGGATGGTCCACGGACATAACCTACAGTATCTACTTCTTCCGCACTTTTTACGCTTTTGTGGGATTCCAGATAGATCTGATCCTGGTTGGCATCAAGAATCGCCTTCAAATGCCGGTAGCGAGGAGAACGAAACTTGGTCAGTGCCAGTTCACATGCAGTCTCTAGACGCTCGTTTGAGTACGTTTTGCTCAGCCGGAGTACGGACAAACAAGAATTGTACCCCTGCTCCTTTATGTTCACATTGGAGAAAATGCGTTCAATGACCTCACTGGTATAACTCCCAATGGAGCGAGCCCAGTTGCGGATTCGCTCATCGTCCCACTCAGGCCGTTGTAAATGATCCGGCATGTCCTCTGGATGGGTAGACCATTGGTTGGTCACATATTCTGGAAAACGGCGGTGAGTATTAATACGTTCCTGCCGGTAATAGATTTCCACCAGAGTATCAGTAACTTTAAGATCTACTTCTTTTCCAACATATTGGTACGGGCAGGAATAGCGGTTATTCTGGAAAGCGATATGACTGTCCAGATTGGCCTTTCTGCCGTAAAACCATTGGGCAATTTCATAGGGCAGTGCCGGTAGTTCCCGGAGATGTCGCTTTTCCTCCTGCCGAAATACCTCAGTTCGGCTGCCTGATCGCTTCTGAAATGGTTCATCATTGAAGTCTTTCAGTCTTTTGAACACGGCTATTTTCAAGCTGTCCAGGGAATAGAAGATTTCATTGCGTAGTCTGGCAATAATTGCAGTTGCTATTTTGCCTACAGTTCCCTCAACGGAGGCTTTCTGTTTTGGCTTGCGCACCTGAGCGGGCATAATAGCTGTGAAATAATGGCTTCCCAGTGCTTCGTATGCCTCATTCAAGATAATATCACCTTCTCTGGGATGCTCAATCACACCGACTTTTAAGTTGTCGCAAACCGTTCGGATAGTTGTTCCGCCCCAGAATTCAAACATATGGACATGGCACCGCAGCCAAGTTTCCTGCTTCATGTTCAGACAGGGCTCTACATAAGAATACTGGCTGTACGGCAGCGTTGCAACAAACAGATATACTGGGATGACTTCACTGGTATTTCGGTCTACAATGGACATCTTTGATCCGCTCCAGTCCACCTCTGTCACGATTCCGGGCTTGTGCAGCAAATGGCTGGTCAACTTGCTCGCAGTAGTGTACTCAGTATAGCCGGTGCAAAACTTTGTATATCCAACCGGAATTGATCCGTTGTTATTACATTTGTCCCGGTATTCCTTCCACAATAGTTTCAGTGTTACTCCAGTTCGGGACAGTTCATGATGTACATACCCGTAATCCGGCAGTCCATAGACAGGCATGCTCTCACATTTGTCCGGATAGAAGAGGCGATATACCTCTTCTGATTGTTTGTCACGGATATCATCATAACTGATACCATGTTGCTCAGCTATTCGAAATACGTCTCCTACTGAAGTTTTTGACATGTGGCGGCTAAATGCTATCTGCCGCTGAGACATACCTACAGCTCTCAGTTCCAAGATCTGCTTTACTTGAATCTTTCGGGCCATTTTTAGGCCTCCCTTCTGTATATTTGGAGCTTGGCTCCATGTTCATTTTACAGAAGGGCGGTATCATTCCAGTGAACTTCCGGTATCTTACCGTGAATTATTTTTTATCTGGGCCGGTATCATTCTCGTGAACGAGCGGTATCTTACCGTGAATAGGTGGTATCCTTTACGTGAAATAATCAGCCAGGGGGATCTTGAACTCGGGGAAGCCGGCGGCATAAGGCGCGATTTCATACTGGGAGAAATATACCACCAGAACTCCATCCTGAATATAGTAGCACTGGTCATCGGTGATGCCTTTAAAGCCCATGTCGCCAGTGAAATAAATATCGGGCTGGGCAGCGATTTGTTCGCTGATTTTGCTGTTGATCATCGTCTCGTAATCATAACCGTTCTGAAAGAGGTCTTTTAAAGCCACATCTTTGCCGGTTTTGAGATCAATATTGTAGGGACGCCGGTCGGTTATTCCATGGGCTCCGCCGGTATATTGATAGTAGTCCACATAAAGGCTCAGTAGGGCGTCATTCTGAAAGCATTCCTGATACCGGGTTGCAAATCCGTAGGGTCGAATGGGAAAGTCATTTTCCTGATTATATTTAACGTATTCTTCAATCTCAGCCTTCAATTTATCCTGCAAATCAAGTGCATCCTGTTCGAAGCGGGCATTTAGACGGGACTGCAGTTCCTGATTGTCTAAACCGTTTATGACCGGAATATTTAAATCAACACTCATATAGTCCGACTCGTTTTTCACAGCCCGGTTGCTTATGGTAACTCCCGCTGGAGATGCGGACGTTACATTTATGGTCAAACTGTAAACCTGAGCCGGCTGGACGCTTTCCCAGGGGCGGGCATAAACCAGTTGCAGTTGAGTGATTCCCGGCTGCAACGCTTTAAAGTACCAAAATTGCTTGCCTCCCTGACCTATGATAGCGGTCTGGTTGTCGACTTCATCATTAGCATAGGCACTGCCGAGGAGGGATATGATTTTCTCATCACCAGCATTCCTAAAATTCCAGGTATAGCCGGTAGTTGAGTTGCTGTCTAAAGCCACCATAAATGTCTGCCCGGCCTGGACCTGATATTGCTGGTCATTTAATGACTCGTCAACTTCCAGCAAGCGGAGACAGCGGCTGAGAATCCCGGCCAGTTCAGCCCGGTCTACATTATGTTCAGGTCTGAAATAGCCATTGTCGCTTTTCATAATACCCGTATTGTTTACGAAAATCACCGCATTCATTTCTTCCTGGGACAGGGAGCCGGTGTCCTCGAAAACGGGATAAAGCATGATCATCGGAACCGATATGCCCTTGGCATTAAAGCAATTATAAATAGCTTGGGCAATTTCCAGCCGGGTAACGGGACGATCCGGATAAAAACTGCCGGTGGTAGGGAATATGTTATTGATTGCGCACATTACCAGGCTGCCGGCATACCAGGCCTGATTGTCAACGTCCTGATAGTAGTCGCCGGGTACGGGCTCTTTGATAAATCTGATTTGCCCGTAATCCAGTTGAAAGCTACGCTGCAGTACAACCGCCAGTTGAGCACGGCTGACGGTTGCCGCGGGTGAGAACAATTTAAGCCCCTGCTCAGTCGTTCCGGTACCATTCATCAGGCCAAGATCGGTAATGAATTTGATACCCGGCTCCGCCGAGTGTCCTTGAATATCACCGAAATTGCCGGGTGCAGTTTGAGCCCCGGCGGTTCCGGCCATAGCCAACATTAAGAGCAGCAATAACCATGGTATAAATCTTTTCAAAACTATCATCCCCCGTTCACTTACTTACCTTAATTTACGAGATAACCAAAAATAGCTTGCAGTTGTCGGCCATTTATACCCATACCAAATGGTAGCAGGAATGCTTACCACCAGCAGATAGCTCCAGCGTATCCAGTTTGTCCATTATTTATCAAACGCCTTTTAAAATTCCGCCTATATAGTTGGGGGATACACCGAATATTTCCTCAGTGGCAGGTTCAATCCCCGACTGAGGAGGCGTTTGCTAAAAGCTCGCGGCGCCGGTGCACCTAAAACGCAAAAGGAAGGCGATATGCGCCTGCGTTTTGGCGCGCAAACGCTCATTTGATTGTTAATTATCTAGTTTCCTGGAAATCTCATTCAAGCTGTTGCTTATGTTCGACAACATGATCAAAACAAAACTTAACATAGCAAAGGTGACCAGTTCCTTTGTAAAAAAAGCAAGTATTCCCAATACAATTAGAGTAGATGTATTCCAGGCGGTGCTGTTGAAAAAGTCTTTCATGTTAATTTCCTCCTATATGGAATTTTAAGATCAGTCTGAGATGATCCAGATTATTTCCTTATTTACCAGTTTACTAAATTGTATTTATAAAAGACATATATCAAAAAAGGTTAACTTAAAATACTGGGCCACACGCAAAGTTGAAGATAATTTAACAGCTTTCAGGACATAATAGCAGATAGACAAAATAATTGATTTGGAGGGAAGACCTTTGATCGAAGAAAAAGACGGTTTATACACTCAACCCAAACCACCCAAGAAAAAGGAACAAGAAATTAAGGAATCAGAAGACAATATAAAGGATTGGGACAATGATTTCATTCCTTAGACTAAAAGCAAAGGAGTTGTAATGTTAATGAAAGCTGCGGTATGGTATGCGCAAAAAGACGTAAGAGTGGTTGATATTCCCGAACCCCCTGCACCACCGCGGGATTGGGTTAAAATTAAAGTGGAATGGTGTGGGATTTGCGGGTCGGACCTGCATGAATATATTGCCGGACCTATCTTTATTCCAGTCGGCCAACCCCATGAATTAACTGGTGGGACAGCCCCGGTAACCCTGGGACATGAATTTTCCGGTACGATTGTGGAAGTGGGGGAAGGGGTCGTAAACTGGAAACCTGGTGACAAAGTAGCTCCTGATGCCTGTCAGGTTTGTTGGGAGTGTTATTCCTGTAAACACATGAACTATCCCTGCTGCGAAAAACTGGCTTTTACCGGATTGCATACGGATGGGGCATTTGCCGAGTATGTAAACGTTCCGGCTTATACCCTCTACAAGGTTCCCGATGATATGTCTTTTGAAATCGCCGCGGTGGTGGAACCCCTGGCGGTAGGAATGCATGCGGTTCGCCGGGCCCCGGTCATGGCAGGTGATAACGTGGTGGTTCTGGGCGGCGGTACTATCGGCTTGTCCACCCTTCAATGCGCCCGGGCTGCGGGTGCGAAAAAGGTAATCGTAGTGGAGATTGCCAAAGCCCGTAAGGACTATGCCCTGAAGTTAGGGGCTGATGCGGTCTTGGATCCTACCCAGTGTGATGTTGCCGCCGAAGTGCAAAAGATGACTAACGGCTTGGGGGCTGATGTGGCCATTGAATGTGTTGGCAGTGACAAGACGGTTCCGGTAGCTTTGGGAAGCATCCGCCCGCGGGGGATTGTGGTAACCGCCGGCGTATTTGAAAAAGATACGCCGATCCAATTCAACACGGTTACTTTCCCGGAGAAAGAGATCAAAGGATCGTTGGCCTATAACGGCGAATTCGCCACGGTTATATCGATGCTGCAAGACGGCCGGCTGGACGCTGATACTATGATCACCGGCCGGATCAAACTGGATGAAATTATTGAAAAGGGATTCGAGGAGTTGATAAACAACAAGGATGAGAATATAAAGATTATTGTATCCCCCAAATAAACAATAAGATACGGACTTTGCAAAACGTAATCCGGGGGCTGTTCCGTTGTGAACAGCCCTTTAACTATATTCTAAGATATTTTTATTGGGTTTATATAATATGAAAGGAACCCGCATTTCTTGCGTAAAACTATCGACTGGTTTTGAAAAAAACGCGCCCCCATGTTGCGATTTATTACCAGGTCCATTGGGGAGGCAAAATAATATATAATAAACTTATGAGGCGATGCTCAAAATGATAATTTCGCCCGGCCATGTTGGTATGAAGTATTTATACTGGTCATACATTATGAGCATGAAGGAGGTAATGCGATGTCTGCACTGCAGTGGATATTGGTAGCCATAGTATGCGGAGCAATAGAAATTTTTACGGCCGGCTTCTGGTTTCTATGGCTGGCCCTGGCGGCTTTGCTGGTAAGCGGCGCGGTGGGGCTGGCCTGGCTGGTGAATTTGCCCGGACAGCTGCTGGTTTTTGCCCTAATTACCCTAATCTTTATAGTATTTACCCGTCCCCTGGTGGTAAAGATGGTCAAAACCAATGACACGGCCAGTAATGTGGCCGCCCTGATCGGGCAGCACGGGGTTGCCCTGACCGGTATATCTCCCCTGAACTACGGGCAGGTTAAGGTTAACGGCGAGATATGGACAGCGGTATCCCACCATGAAATTGAGGCCAATATTCGCATAGTAGTTACCGGAGTTGACGGAGTCAAACTGGTAGTCGACGAAGCTGCGTTTTCTCCTAAATAAGAGGACAATAAGGAAAGGGTGATATTATGTTGACAACTGTGGTAAATGTAATAATTGTATTATTTGTAGTCCTGCTTGCCTATTCATCCATCAAGATTATCCGCCAAGCAACGGTGGGCATTGTGGAGCGATTGGGCAAATACCATAAAAAAGCCGAACAGGGCATTAATGTGATAATTCCGTTTGTAGACAGTTTTCGGGCGGTTGTGGATCTCAGGGAACAGGTGGTCAGTTTTGCCCCTCAACCGGTTATAACCAAAGACAATGTAACTATGATGATCGATACCGTCGTTTACTACCAGATAACTGACCCTTTTAGGTATATCTATGAAATACAAAATCCAATCTTTGCGATTGATAACCTGACTGCAACTACTTTGAGAAATATCGTAGGCGACCTGGAACTGGATCAGACTCTCACCTCCCGTGATCTTGTGAATACCAAGTTAAGAGCTATCCTGGATGAAGCTACCGATAAATGGGGCATCAAGGTAAACCGGGTTGAACTGAAAAACATTCTGCCCCCTGAGGATATCCAGGCTGCCATGGAAAAACAGATGCGGGCCGAGCGGGAAAAACGGCAGGCCATACTGCTGGCCGAAGGACAAAAAACGGCCGCCATCCTTGAAGCTGAAGGCAAGAAACAATCGGCCATACTGAATGCGGAAGGGATTAAGGAATCCAATATCCGCACCGCGGAGGGCAATCGGCAGGCTCAAATTTTAGAAGCCGAGGGTGAAGCGCAGGCCATATTGAATGTGCAGCAGGCTTTTGCCGACAGCCTGGTGATGATAAGAGAGGCCGGGATGGACGATAAGGTTCTGGCATTAAAATCGCTGGAGGCCATAAAGCAATTGGGCGAAGGCCAGGCTACCAAACTGATTATACCCAGTGACCTGGCCGGCCTGGCAGGAGTATTTGCCTCCTTGAAGGAAGCTGCCGGGGATAGTGCCGGTCAACCCAAGTCTTAGATGTTAGAGTAATACAGTATTACTCTAATACTTGCGCCGAGAGAGCCAAATAGAGCCTAAGGGGTTGTTCAGCCGAACAACCCCGTTCACTATATTGGAGACGCTTTATTGTACCCGCTAAAGTCCGCAAGATCGTGGATCCCCCCTGCTGGTTTCTGGTAACCTATTGGAAACATATTTACAGAACGGGCAATCAGCGCTATAATATCATCTAGATTTATAGCTTAAACCGATGAGCAAGAGAAGTAGGAATGAATCAACGTGCCCAGAGAGCCGCCGGCCGGTGTGAAGGCGACAGCGAAGGTTATTCTGAATGGACTTGCGAGGTCAGCCCGAAATTTATAGAGTAGGCGCTGACGGGAACCCTGTCCGTTATCAGTGGGGTGCATATGATGGTATGCAAAAATGAGTGGGCGATTTATCGTCAATTAGGGTGGTACCGCAGAAGTTGCAAGCTTTTGTCCCGATGGTTGGGGCAAAGGCTTTTTATTTTTTATAAGCAGCAATATTTATTTGATAAGGAGAGGTTTATATGTCAAAGGGGCGGTTTGGGATTCATGGCGGGCAGTATATCCCCGAGACCCTGATGAATGCCGTGATTGAACTGGAGGAGGCATACAACCGCTACAAAGTTGATCCCGAATTTCAGAAAGAGCTGGATGACCTCCTGAGAAACTATGCAGGGCGCCCTTCGCTGCTGTACTATGCCGAGAAAATGACCTGTGATCTGGGCGGCGCCAAGATCTATCTCAAGCGGGAAGATCTCAATCATACCGGCTCGCATAAAATCAACAACGTGCTGGGCCAGGTACTGTTGGCCAAGAAAATGGGGAAGAAGCGGGTGATTGCCGAAACCGGGGCGGGGCAGCACGGTGTTGCTACCGCCACCGCCGCCGCACTCTTGGGTATGGACTGCGAGGTTTATATGGGCAGGGAGGATACTGAACGCCAGGCCCTCAATGTTTATCGTATGGAACTGCTGGGGGCAAAGGTGCATGCAGTTACCAGCGGTACGGAGACTTTGAAAGACGCCGTGAATGAGACCATGCGGGAGTGGACGGCGCGAATGGACGACACTCATTATGTTCTGGGCTCGGTCATGGGACCGCACCCGTTTCCGACGATCGTCCGTGATTTTCAAAGCGTAATCGGGCGGGAGGTAAAGCAGCAGATGCTGCAGAAGGAAGGCAAGCTGCCCGATGTCCTGCTGGCCTGCGTGGGCGGCGGGAGCAACGCCATGGGACTGTTTTATGAGTTTATCAATGATCCGGGAGTGCGTCTGATTGGCTGTGAAGCTGCCGGACACGGTGTTGATACCGATAAAAATGCTGCCACCATGACAACCGGAACCATGGGTATCTTCCATGGGATGAAATCTTATTTCTGCCAGGACCGGTACGGTCAGATAGCTCCGGTATATTCGATCTCGGCCGGGCTTGACTATCCGGGAATAGGGCCTGAACATGCTTATCTGCATGATACCGGCCGGGCTGAATATGTACCGGTTACTGATGCGGAAGCGGTTGAAGCCTTTGAATACCTCTCACGGATTGAGGGAATTATTCCTGCCATTGAGAGTGCCCATGCCGTAGCTTATGCGAGAAAAATGGCGCCGGTTATGGGCAGGGATAAAATTCTGGTTATTAATTTATCCGGCCGCGGTGATAAAGATGTCGCTGCCATAGCGCGCTATAGGGGGGATCAGATCTATGAGTAGAGTACAACAGGTATTTGCCACCGGAAAAGCCTTTATACCCTTTGTCACGGCGGGAGACCCGTCGCTCCCAATAACTGAACAATTGGTGATCAGAATGGCTGCAGCGGGAGCGGATCTGGTTGAGCTGGGTATCCCATTTTCCGATCCGGTAGCGGAGGGGATCGTAATACAACGGGCTGATGAACGTGCTCTGGCAGGCGGCACCACTACCGATAAAATATTCGACATGGTGGGGCGGGTCCGCCAAGTGTGCGGCATCCCCCTGGCTTTCATGACTTATGTAAACCCCATTTTTAGTTATGGGTGTGAACGCTTTATACAGAAATGTCATGAGACTGAAATCGACGCTATTATTGTTCCGGATATGCCTTTTGAAGAAAAAGATGAGCTTAAGCCCTATTGTGAAAAATACGGAATAAATCTGATATCGTTGATTGCTCCGACTTCCCGGGCCCGCATCCGCATGATTGCCGGAGAGGCTCAGGGCTTTGTTTATTGTGTATCATCCCTGGGGGTAACCGGGGTACGCCAGGAAATCAAAACCGACGTTGGTGAAATGATCCAATTGGTCAAAGAGGTCAAAAATATTCCCTGTGCGATCGGGTTTGGCATTTCAACCCCGGAGCAGGCCGGGAAGATGGCTCAGCTTGCCGATGGCGTTATTGTCGGAAGTGCGATCGTAAAGATTGTTGAACAATACGGCCGTGATTGTGTTCCCCACGTAGCTGAATACGTGCGCAGGATGAAGCAAGCGGTGGCAAGATGACGGATTTATATGGATGCTTATAACCGGTCTCTACTTTTATGGATTGACAGGGTGGATAATCGGCAGGTATAGTTACGATAATTAAATAGTAGTTTAGATGAGATGAGAGCGGATGAGATTAGCTAGTGGAGCTTGGTTATATGAACATAGGCCAGGGCTTGCATGGGCTCTGGCTTTTTATTTTTCAGTATTGGATAAATGTAATTACTATGACAACGAAGTCATAAACCAATTATTTTGGAAACGGGGTGAGTACAGCTGAGCAGAGATGAGATGAGAAACCGTCAGATTTAGCGAGCAGTAATAAAAGCATCTTTAAGGAGTGAATGTTGTGATTAAAAACGTATTGGGAAAATTGACTGCCCGGGAAGATTTAACGGCAGATGAGGCTTATAGCTTGATTGAGGCGATAAATAAGGATGAGCTGAGCGATGTGCAAATAGCCGGGTTTCAGGTGGCTTTGTTAATGAAGGGGCCGACTCTCACTGAAATAACCGCTATTGCCCGGGCTATGCGCGATAACTGCATCCCTCTGGCTCCTAAGGTCAGCGGTGAACTGATGGATACATGCGGTACCGGCGGAGGCTTAAGCACTTTTAATATTTCCACCGCCGTAGCTCTGGTGGCGGCCGCATCAGGCATCCCGGTGGCCAAGCACGGCAGCCGTTCAATATCCAGTCTTTCCGGCAGTGCCGACGTTCTGGAAGCCCTGGGGGTGGAAATAAATCTATCTCCGGCGGCGGTAGAAAAACTTATTGAAGAAATCGGGATTGCGTTTATTTATGCCCCGTTGTTTCACCCGGTCATGCACAAAGTGCTGCCGCCGGAACAGGCCCTGGGCATAAAAACTATTTTTTACACCATCATTGGTCCCTTGATCAACCCGGCCCGAGCTACGCGGCATATTTTAGGCGTCTACAAGCCGGAGCTATTGGATGATGTATCAAAAATTGCTCTATCTTTAGGATATACCAGGGGGTTGTTCGTACATGGAATGGACGGCCTGGATGAGATTTCCCTGCTGGGTAAAACCAGGATCAACGAGATAAAGGACGGTGCAATTACCAGCTATGAAATTGCTCCTGAGGACTTTGGCCTGACCCGCTGCCGGATTGAAGACATTGCCACCGGTACCCCCGATGCCAATGCCGGTGTTATCCGTGATGTTTTTTCCGGCGGTAATAAAGGCCCCCACCGCGAAGCGATTGTTATTAATGCAGGCGGAGCTCTTTATATAGGGAGCAAAGCCAGCTCCTTCGCAGAAGGTATAAAGCTGGCCGGTGATATTATCGACAGTGGTGCGGCCCAGGCCAAATTAGATCAACTTATTAGTGCTTCCCGTGATTTTGCGGCAATAAAATAGAATACCCAGGAAAGAGTTGAAGCAATGAGCATTTCAGGCCCAAAATACTCTGCAGTATTATGGAATGAGTACCATTCCGGCAAAATACCGGTAATTCCTGACATTAAGTTAAGGTCACCCCAGGCCGGCAACCTGATCCAGGGGCGGAATCCGGGTGAACTTGCCGAAGCTTTGGTTGCGGCAGGTGCGCCAGTGCTTTCAGTGGTAACCGAGCCTGTCTATTTTGGCGGCTCCACCGACCTGCTGCGACTGATCGTACAGGCGGTTTCAGTGCCGGTATTACGCAAGGATTTCATTAAGGAAAGCGAGCAGGTAAAGGAAAGTGCGGACCTTGGAGCCAGGGCCGTGCTGCTGATTGCTGCCATGCTGGAAAGACCACAGTTATTTAAACTGGTTGAGGAATCTTTGATGTTAGGCCTGGAGCCCCTGGTCGAGGCCCATAATGAAGCGGAAATAATGTCTGTCAAAGAGTTGGAGCTGAATATGATTGGGATCAACAACCGCAGTATTGTCGAGCTGGAGATGGATGACGGAAGTGTGAATACAACTGAGAAACTGGCCGGTTTGATACATCCAGGCTCCCTGATAATCAGTGAAAGCTCCATTTCCTCTTCCCCTGACGTACAAAGGGCTATGGCTGCAGGAGCACACGCGGTGCTGGTAGGGACAGCCATCCTGCAAGCCCCGGATCCGGCAAAAATGTACCGCAGATTAAGTGAAACCAGGTGGTGAGGTATGACCAGAGTTAAAATTTGTGGTCTGATGAGCAGCCACGATGTGGAATTATGCGTGCGGGCCGGGGTTCACGCGGTTGGTTTTGTGGTAGATTACCCGGTGCCGGTACCGTGGAACCTTACCAAAGCCCAGGCCAGGCAGCTTATAGATAACCTGTCCCCGTTTGTAAGCTCCGCAGTGGTAACCGGGGGGACAATCGAGAGCGTTCTGGACGTAGCTGAAGCCACTCGGCCGGATATTATTCAACTTCATTATCAAGAGACATTGAGCGAAGTCAAGGTATTGGCTCAGGAACTTAATCAGCGGGGAATAAAAACTATAAAGGCTCTACGCATAGACCGGGAAGGAAAATGTGATTTCGAATTATCCGATCCTGCCGCCGCTGCTCGGGCTTTGGCCGCAACGCCAATATCCGCTTTGCTGGTTGACTCCTATACCGTCTCCCAACCGGGAGGAACTGGAATGACGGTCGATTTATCCATATTCAAAGCCATCCGCCGGGAGGTCAAGCTGCCGTTGATCCTGGCAGGAGGCTTGAATCCGGCCAATGTACTCGAGCTGGTTGCGGAAACCAATCCCTATGCAGTCGATGTTTTGACCGGTGTAGAAGAGGGGCCGGGGCAAAAGGATGCGGCCAAAGTCTGCAAATTTATGCAATGTATCAATGAATACGTACGGCGGAGGAATTGCTTTTAATCTGGGCACCTCGGGGCAGTCAAACCCAACCGCCGGATAGTGTGCGTAGCACTACCCCAGCCAGGGCAGGTTTCTTATGGGCCCAGCCATTTGAGGTCATAATAATGAGGGGGCGTTCAGCATGAACTGCCCCCTCACAATTTATAACTTAGTTATTATATCACTGAGGTCCGGCCATGATCTTCCGGCATGATTCCAGATTTAACTATGTCCGGGGTCGGGAGGTTAATACCCAGGGTTTCCTGCAGAACCTCCTCGATAACCTCCACCGGTTTGATTTCCAACTGGGTTCTTACTTCATCCGGCAGCTCTTTGAGATCGCTTACATTTTCCTTGGGAATCAGCACTTTTTTAATCCCGGCCCGATGAGCGGCCAGCAATTTTTCTTTAATGCCGCCTACCGGCAGGACCGCACCCCGTAGGGTTATTTCACCGGTCAGGGCCAGCTTGGAATCAACCTTGATTCCGGTAATCAGAGAAGCTATAGCGGTGAACAGTGCCACTCCGGCCGAAGGGCCGTCTTTGGGTACTGCGCCCGAAGGGACGTGAATATGCAGGTCCTTTTCCTTAAAGTTGAAGTTCAAGCTGCTCAAGGCCAACCTGGATTTAACCAGACTCAGCGAGATTTTGGCCGACTCTTTCATGACATCCCCCAGTTGGCCGGTCAGGATCAATTGGCCGCTGCCCGGCATATCAGTTCCTTCAATAAAGAGGATTTCTCCGCCCACCGGGGTCCAGGCCAAACCGGTGGCTACTCCGGGGGGATTATCCAACTGCGCCATATCATGGCGGGTTAATTTATTACCTACTATCTCTTCCAGCAGGCCGGCCGTTACCGTATAGGGAATCTCGACTTTCCCGGATACTATTTTCTCCGAAGACACCCGGGCAATGGTGGCTATCTGCCGGCGCAGGTTTCTTACCCCGGCCTCCCGGGTATAATCAGTGATTATATTTTTAAGAGCCTCATCCTCAATTATCAGCATTTCCGGAGTCAGTCCATGTTCCTCCAGGACCAACGGAACCAGATGATCTTTGGCAATATGATATTTTTCATTGGCGGTATAGCTGGATACGGGTATTACCTCCATGCGGTCCAGCAGCGGCCCTGGTATGGTCTCAACCGAATTGGCCGTGGCGATGAAAAATATCTCGGAAAGATCATAGGGTACTTCCAGGTAATGATCGGTGAAGCTGTTGTTCTGCTCGGGATCCAATACCTCCAGCAGAGCGCTGGCGGGGTCTCCGTTATAGGCTGCCATCAGCTTGTCGATTTCATCCAGGACAAACACCGGATTTTTGGTCCCGGCTTTTCTGAGGTTTTGAATGATCCGGCCAGGCAGGGCGCCGATATAAGTGCGGCGGTGGCCGCGGATTTCGGCTTCATCCTTAATCCCACCCAGGCTTACCCGGATGTATTTCCGGTCCAAGGCTTCGGCGATGCTCTTGCCGAGACTGGTTTTACCGGTTCCGGGAGGGCCTACCAACAGAATTATGGACCCTTTTTTATCTTTCTTCAGCTTCATTACCGCCAGATATTGAATGATACGGTCCTTGACCTTATCCAGTCCATAATGCTGGTCATCCAGTATTTTTCTGGCTTCAATCAGATCAATCTCTTTGGTTTCTCCTGAGCGCCAGGGCAGTTCCACCAAAATATCCAGATAATTGCGGATTATATTATAATCAGGGCTGCTGGGGTTCTGGCTCTCAAACTTGGACAGCTCATCCAATGCTGTTTTCAGGACTTCCGGAGGCATACCCGCATTTTCAATCATTTGGCGATAGTTTTTGTCACCCTTGGGGCTGCCCTCGTTTAATTCTTCCTGGATGTTCTTCAGTTGTTCCCGCAAAACCGATTCACGATGGGCTTTATTGGCCTTTTCGCTGAATTTCTCGGCCATTTCGATCTGCAATTTGATGGATTCTTTTTGCTTCATAAGATGGTCCATAAACTGCAGGCACCTTTGCTTTAACGATCTGGTTTCAATGAAGGCCTGCTTCTCATCATTGGAGATACGCAGATATTGGCCAATCTGTCCCATCAACCCATTGAGGTTTTTTTCATTATCGAAGGCTTTGATAAAAGATTCCGAACCTTTAAATATGTTGCCGATTTCATGCACCAGGTTCTTAATGTAAACTAGCATTTCTTCCTGGCTTTTTAAATCCAGATCGACAATATCGGGAGCCAACTCATAGTCAGCCCAAATGGTCGCATCCTCAAAGGTCAGACCCTTGACCTCCACCCGATCAATTACCTTGATCTTGGCGAGAGCATGCTGTTCCTTTTTCTCCACCTGGAGAACTTTAACCAGGGTACCGACCTGGTAAAAATCAGCCTCGGTCAGCGACTTCTGATTAAAATTCTGTTTTAAAGCCAATGCGATGGCGGTATCATCATCGGACAATAAAGTATGATAGGAGTCGCCCCGAAAGGCCAGGGTGTATTCCATTCCCGGCAGCAAAATAATGTCTGCAGCGGGGATCACTTTTAGTCTGTTTTTCTCTTCGTTATGGTTCATATAATTCATTCCTTTCTATCCACCTTCATAAAAAAGTGAATGATCATTTAATAATAAGGCCAATAAGGGATAATTTTTTATCCCGGCAAGCGAGTTTTGATTACTTCAACAGTGCATCCTGGATCATTTTGATCAGGTCGTCAAGCATGGTATCGGCTTCGGAGGAGCGGCCCTGATAGCGGATCGCGATACTTTTGACCGGATCGAACATTATGGCGTTAATGCTGGCATTGTCAACATTTTTGATAACCTGTTGGCGCTTGAAATCTTCGAGCATATGGCTCAAACGTGAACTGTCCTGTTTGGTCTTACATCGGCAGTTCAAGGCCGGACAGCTGGAGAACTGCTCCACAAAATAGAATATTTCATCGTATTCCATAATGTATTGATAATAGGCTCGGATCAGGCTCTCAATGAACTGCTCTCCCGTCATTTCCTGTTTTACCTGTCTGCCCAGATAATTATCTACTTCATCGTAGTACTCCCGGTAGATATCCAGGAGCATGGCATCCTTGTTATCGTAATAAATATATACGGTAGCAGGGGAGACACCGGCTTCTTTAGCGATTTTGGATATAGAAGCCCCTTGAAACCCCTCAGCGAGAATCAATTTGATCACGGCCTGTTTGATATTCTGTTGTTTGCGGTCATCTTTTCTTCTCATAGTCTCACCTTGAATTAATAATAAACGATCATTCATTTATAGTCAAGTATAATTTTCCAGATCAGGGGATACTAAATAGAGCGGTACTATTGATTTAGGTGAACGCTTCGCTTTAATGCAATCTTTGCTTCCAATTTAATAAAGAGACTAGTTCGGGATAAAGAGAAAATAATCAGACTTGTCCAAATAACCATGAAGGAAAGCAGATGTCCGGCCGTAAAGGGCTCATGAAAAACCAGAACGCCCAGGATGAGGCTGGTAGTGGGGCTTACATACTGCAGAAAGCCAATGGCAAAGAGGGGCAGCCGTCGGGTGCCGGCCGCAAACAGGAGCAGCGGGGTGGCAGTCACTGCCCCTGCACCTATCAGCAGCCAGGTGGTGGCTGATAAATTAAATTGAAAAGCACTGTTGCCGGTGTTGCAAAGATAAATCAAATAAGGCAGAGCGCCGAAGAACGAAAGCAAAGTCTCCAGGGTTAAGCCGTTTATGGAGCCGATATTAATTACTTTTTTAAACAACCCGTAGATGGCAAAAGTTACGGCCAGGAAAAATGCTATCCAGGGGAAGCTTCCATATTGAATCGTAAGGCTGAGCACTCCCAGGGCGGCGAGAATAAAAGCGGCCACCTGCCATAGTGACAGGCGTTCATCCAGGAAAAATATGCCCAGCAGGACGCTCATCAAAGGATTAATGTAATAGCCCAGACTGGATTGAACGATATGGTTGTGGTTAACCGCCCATATGTAGGTAAACCAATTTAGATTTAACAGTATGGTTGCCATCAAGATGCCGATGAGTTTTGGCGGCTGATTTAATAGAGCTTGCAACTCTTTGAAAAAGGAGGAAAGTTTTCCGGTTAAGGCCAGGATGACCAGCAGAAATATAAAGGCCCAGACCACCCGATGCGCCAATATTTCAGTTGATGATACCGACTGCAGCAGCTTCCAATACAAGGGGAGAATGCCCCATAGCGCATAAGCTGAAAAACCAAATATTATTCCCTTTACTTGTTCGTTAGTCTGTCTTAAGTTCATTATTGCGATGCCTGCTCCTGCCCTGGAATACTGATTATTATAGCTCTGCTTGGAGTTGCTGGCAACCAGCTTTTCTTATGGTAAAAAATGGTCTAAATTGGGGGATTATTATCTGTCTGCAGATCGTAAAATGCATTTTGGCGGGTTTATAGCTGTTATTATGGGACTAATCCTTGGATTATCATAACTTTTTGGGGTTTGACAAAAGCTGGAATGTATATAGAATAAATGTAACCATGTTAATTGCACAAATCTGTGCACAAAGGAGGAGCTTGATGATCGTTCAAAGAGATAATTTGCTTAACCCCACCCTGAGAGATGTACTGGGAACCTTTCAGCTTGACAAGACCTATACCCAGGGGGAAGGCAGTTATTTGCAAGATGATAGCGGGACCCGTTATTTGGATTTTATTGCTCAGTATGGTGCGGTTCCATTTGGCTATAATCCTGATTTTGTATGGGATGCCCTTATGGAGGCGCGAAACCGTAAACTGCCCAGCCTGGTCCAGCCTTCGCTGCCGGTCGAAGCGCTGCGGCTGGCTAATATCCTGGCCGAATGCTCGCCGGGGGACTTGTGTTACGCCACCTTCTGCCAGAGCGGCACCGAAGCGGTGGAAGCGGCATTCAAATTGGCCCGCTCCAGTACCGGGCGCGAATATATAATATCTGCCGCCAACAGCTTTCATGGCAAAACTCTCGGTTCGTTATCGGCGACCGGCAAGAATTCCTATCAAACCCCTTTCCGGGCGCCGGCGCCGGGCTTTCTGCGAGTGCCGTATAATGATGCCGAAGGTCTGCGCAAGGTTCTAGAAGAGTATAGGGAAAATGTTGCGGCTTTTATCATTGAACCGGTTCAGGGTGAAGGCGGGGTTGTGGTCGGGCAAATAGAATATTTGCAGGCTGCCCAAAAGCTATGCCGTGAATTTGGAGTTATATTTATAGTTGATGAGATCCAGACCGGCCTGGGTCGTACGGGCAAACTCTTTGCCTGTGAACATGCCGGTTTGGAACCGGATATAGTGCTTCTGGCCAAGGCTTTGGGAGGGGGACTGCTGCCGCTGGGAGTATGCCTGAGTTCACCCCGGATATGGAATGATGACTTTGGCATGCTGCACAGCTCGACCTTTGCCAATAATAATGTAACCTGTGCGGTGGGAATCGCGGTTATGGAGGAATTATGCCGTAATGACCAGAGGTTTGTCCGCGAAATAAAGGAGAAAGGGGATTATCTCCTGGCGGGAGTAAAGCTGTTGGGAGAGAATTACCCCGATGTCGTCAAAGAAGTACGCGGGCAAGGTCTGATGGCGGGAATTGAATTTAAGTCCATGAGAGATACGGGCTCCTATGAAATGGCTTATATAGAGGACCAGGGAGGATTTACCGCTCTGATTGCCGGCTTCCTGCTCAATGTATATCAGATTCGTTTGGCCCCGTTTCTTAATAACTCCATGACTTTAAGACTGGAACCCACTTTAACCATTAGTTATGCCGAGATTGACCGGGTCCTGGAGGCCTTGGAGGTGGTCTGTCAGATCCTGAACAATCAGGATTATGCCAACCTTTACCGTTATCTCATTAATGACATACGGCGGCCAACTGTAATCGGCGATTACCGGCAATTTAGCCGCAGCACCAAAGGGTCTGGGCTAAAACCGGGTGAGAAACCCAGTAAAAGGTTTGCTTTCATCATCCACTATCCCGCCCCGGAGGATGTAATTATAAATAATCCTTCCTTTATCAGCTACAGCCGCGCTCAGCTCTATGAGCATATGCAGTGGGAAAGTCAAACCCGTGATCCCGGAATCGTATGCTATATGCCGGCTATAAGATCTGCCCACGGGGATATAGCTGAAGGCTGGTTAATCGGGGTGCCGCTAGGTGCCCGGGAAATGATGAACCTCCCCAATGAAGAGGTGGTAGATATAATCGCCCGGGCGGTGGATATGGGACGCGACCTGGGGGCGGAAATAGTAGGACTGGGGGCGCTTACCTCGGTAGTTACCAAAGGCGGCAAATCAGTAACCGGGAGAGGTGTGGCCATCACCAGCGGCAACAGTTTCACTACCCTAATGGCGGTTGAAGCACTATTCCTGGGAGCGAGAAAGATGTATATTGAGCCGATTGCCGCCCACGGCGGAGTAGTAGGAGCAAATGGCTCTATTGGCCGGGCCTGCGCCCTGATGGTATCGGAAAGGTTATGCCAGATTACCCTGTTTGGCAGTCCCCAGCATCCTACCAGCAGCAAACTTCGCCTTAATTCACTGGCCCGTGATATATTCGATTACGCCCGGACTCGAATGTTAAACGGCGAAAGGGACGGAATGAGCCTCTGGCTGAGCAAATTGATAAATATTCTGTGCCGGAAGGATGAAGAAACTGCCCGTAAATATATAAGCCGGATCATGGATGGTGATAAACTGTCACTTGAATTTATCAGTGAAGTCTGTGATTACCTGGGAATCGCCTGTCCGCTGGAAATCAGTACTGATATCGGCAATAAATTACCTGAATGTGATCTGATAGTGGCTGCCAGCAACAGCCCGGACTATTTAATCCATGCTGAAGACCTGCGCTCGGGGGCGGTGGTATGTGATGTAGCCCGGCCTGCGGATGTGGCTCCCGAGGTATGCGAACAGCGGGATGATGTTTTAATCCTGGAAGGGGGACTCGTCCAGTATCCCGATTCAATTTGTTTTGGCCCTAATCTGGGTTATCGCGACGGGGTTAACCTGGCCTGTTTATCTGAAACGGTTTTATTAGCTTTGGAAGGTGACTGCCGGGATTACAGCATCGGCAATAAATTGTCATTGGAGGTTGTTCAGTACCTGCGTCAGTTGGCAAGCAAGCACGGATTTGGTTTGGCGGGGTTGAGGATGGGCAACCACGAAATTGACGAGCGGGATATGGAAAAAATATATCGCAATTCGCTGCAGTTCAAACAGGCCGAGAACATGTAATAAAATACCTGGGGGTGCAGGAATTTACTTTACTTGTATCGAAAGAAAATATTGATCATTCTGCGTTTGCTGCCGTGGAATTTTACAAGCGCAGAACCGGCATATATTTTAAGGAGGTAAAGGAAATGAATGTGCTTGAACAGGACATTACGATAAAAGCCAACGGAAAATGGTATTTTGGTCAGGCTGAGATGTTCCGGCGTCAGATTGTCAACGTTTTGGCCAGGAATCTCATCCGTAAAGAGGATGGAAGTTATGCGATAAAAATGGAAAATGACGAAAACCCGGTGCTGGTAGAGGATGTGCCCTACCTGGCCTCTGGCATTGTGGAGAATGAGCTTCCGCTCCGACTGGTTTTTCATGATCTACAGGAAATGGTATTGGATCATGAGTTAAAACTATATTTCAAAGGAGATGTACCCTACATTACTTATAAATGGGAGGCCGATACGCGGTTATCCCGCGGCGTGTATTGGAAATTGAGCGAGTTTTTTGATTATCGCGGGGATGAGGTTTATTTTGTCCCGCCGCAATAAAATTACAAATTATTGCCAGATAAGGTTTTAGATTAATTAATATTTCCTTCAATTGAGGTAAAACTATTATTAATATCTCATAAGGAGGCAAATAATATGGCTAATAAACAGAAAAAATCTAATCAAGATTTAATTCAAAATCAAGATGAGAGCTTAAATTTGGAATCTACTGTTAATTCGAAGAAACCCAGCCAATTAAAAAAACGGGTAAACGAATGTCTTTAAAATTTTAGTGTCCGTCCAACCAGCCAATTGGCTGGTTGGTTTTTAGATCCATTTTATTGACATAAATTTGGTTTTGGGTTTATAATTATACTCAAATAAATTAAATAATTGGTTGATTAAAGAGAGACCTTTACAGGCGGCTCTAAAAAAACCGATATTTTTGTGAATTAGTTTGGCTCATTCATAAAGATATTGGTTTTTTTGTTTTTTAGGATATTGGAAAAAGGGGGAGGGATGAAACTGCATGTCATTTGTTTATAATATGAGATTGCGCGAGAGTTCAGATGAGACAAACAATGGCCAGCGCCTGAATGAACGGCAGCGTAAACAGATGCAGCACGAATTGAAAATTTATATGGAAAAATATTTTAAACAAAAGCTGGGCAAAAGTGTTGATTATACCAAGATAATTATATGGGATGATATGCTGATTATTCAGGGTGAAAGGTTTTTGACTGAACCGGAGAAGTATATTGTTGAAACAACGGCGGGGAAAGATGTCGTCAATAACGCACGGATGCATGTGGCCAGACAGCATGCCATTGATAATGTACCATATTTTGAGACATTATTAGGGGCTAAGGTGCTTCACCAGAGCTATTGGGTAGAAGCTGAGAATGATTTCTGGATGCATGTCATGGTTTTTGATCGAATCCTGACCTAATTAAATTACGCCGAAACTTGATATTTTGGGAGATTTAGGAGATACCTGACGGTGACTCCGAAGTAGACCAATGTTTTTGTGCAGAGCACTACAGCGGCGGAAGCATAAGAATATTGGTCATTTTTTGGGGGGGGAAAGGAGGTAGTCAGTAAAAACAAAGATTTTTCGCGAAAACAAGACAGCTAGGTACGTGAATATTTAAAAAATTAAGGAGGGTATTAAAATGGCAGAAACTCAAAAGGCTCTTGTTTATCGTTCACCAGGCAATTATGGTTTGGATGATGTTCCAGTCCCCAAAATTGTTGAGCCGGGCGATTGCATCGGCAAGGTAACTTTATCAACGATTTGCGGAAGCGATATTCATATCGTGCATGGCGGTATGGCTGATGTCAGATATCCTATAATAGTCGGTCATGAATTTTGTGCTGAAATAGTGGAGACCGGTCCCGCCGTAAAAAGATTAAAAGTTGGCGACAAGGTGGTCTCATCATGTGTGGCCTTTTGTGGGGAGTGCTGGTACTGCAAACAAGGCCTTTATGCACATTGTTCTACTCCAAGATACGGATGCTTCGGGGTATATGGACAAGAAGGCTGTCAAACCACATATGTACTGATGCCCGGAGCAGATAATTACGCCTATAACATTCCCGAGGGATTAACCGAACAAGATGTACTGTTTACCGGCGACATTTTATCCACAGGGTATTTCGGAGCAGAGAATGCGGACATAAAAATCGGGGATGTGGTTGCAGTGGTCGGTGCCGGGCCGGTTGGCATGTGCTGTATGGCAACTACAAAGCTGTGGGGACCTTCGCTGGTTATTGCAATTGATACGGTTCAATCCAGACTGGATGTATGTGTAAAAGAAGGAATAGCTGATATCGGACTCAATCCAAATGAGGTTAATGTCCCTGAGGTTATTAAAGAAATGACCGGCGGTCGGGGTGCAGATAAAACCATCGAGTGTGTAGGAGCCAAACCGACCTTTGATTTGGCCTTGGAATGTGTAAGAGGCGGCGGCAACATGTCTACGATTGGCGTTTATGAAAAGCCCGTAGAATTGCCTATGGATAAAATCTGGGCTAAAAATATCAAGCTTGGCTGGGGATTTGTCCCCATGAACAAAATGCCTGAGCTAATCAGTCTAATTCAACGGGGAAAACTTAACACCAATTTCTTATGTACTCATAAAGCTCCACTGAATGATATTATGCGCGGCTACGATATCTTCGGCAATAAGAAGGAAAACTGTCTCAAATGGCTGGTTACTCCCTGGGAATAGTAAGTCATTCACTATTGTATTGACTTGATTTGGTGAGACTAATCACCTCATAAAAACCAGTAATAATAAGCCGGCAGAATCCAGGAAAAGGTTTTGCCGGCTTTGAATTTTTGACAAATGGTTTATCAATTATAAAAATTAATTACTATACATTAAAAATTAGAAATTCTAGCATTGTTTTTGATCGGATATTAACCTAATAACAAATTTATTTATTTAATAACCAAAAAAAAGTATTTTTATAACCAAATAAAATATAAATATTATTTGGTTTTTATCATACAATGAAACAAGCTTAAGCTCTCAATACAATAAAAATAAGATTTTTCAGCCATTGTTTTTAATGTTTTTTTTAATGTTCCCCTATAAATTAGTGTGAAAATTTTACATTGACAGGTTGCATATAAAAAATTATACTTTTCAAAGTGATAGTATATTTGTGAACGGAAATCTAATGGTGGATAAGAGAGAAACCGGTAAGGTGGCTCGCAATATACCAATGTTTTTACAATTTTGCTGTAAAGGTGTTGGTATTTTTTATCCCCCAAATATTTAAATTAGAGAAAGAGGGAATTGAGGGAGGAAATATTTGCCTATGTATAAGCTGAATATGCAGGGAAATAGTTCAGAAAAGATCCCACCTCCGAAATTGAATGATCGCCAGCGCAAGCAATTACAACATGAATTGAAAATCTATATGGAGAAATATTTCAAGCAGAAACTTGGCAAGGGTGTGGACCATACCAAGATTATCATCTGGGAAGACATGCTTATTATCAGGGGTGAAGGTTTTTTAACTGAACCGGAAAAGTATATTGTAGGGACCATGGCTGGAAAAGACTTGGTTAACAATGCTCGAATGCAGGTGGCCAAACAGCATTCGATCGATAACATGCCGTATTTTGAGACCTTATTCGATACCAAAGCTATTCATCAGACTTATATGATAGAGGCCGAAAACGATTTTTGGATGCATGTAGTTGTGTTTGATAAGGTTTTAACTGAATAACAGATTGGCTAAGTTAATAAATGGTAGATTAACGAGAAACCTCTGGGTGGCTCGGAAATAGACCTGTGTTTTTGTGGGCAAACCCGGTTGCGGAACATGAAAATATAGGTCATTTTTATTGATTAAAGATATTCAATAAACAGCTTTTGAATGCAGGTAAACCCTGTAAGCTTGCATTCATAAAAATTGCCATTTAATGCTAATAATCGGTGTTTTAAATAAAGGAAAATAATACGGTAGATTTAGGGGAAACCTTAGGGCGGCCGCTGAGATAGACCTGTGTTTTTATGGATAAACCATGAAGATATAGGTCTTTTTTTAGGTTAAAGGCTAAAGTTTCAACAAAATATTTTTGGATGCATCGCGCTTTTATTAGAGTTTTAACAGGATAATCCTGTTAAAAGTAATAATACGGTGGATTTAGGAGAGACCTGATGGTAGCTCCGAAGTAGACCTATGTTTTTGTGGGCAGACTCGGCCAACGGGTTGATACATAAAGATATCGGTCTTTTTTATGGAAGGAGGGGGACAGGCCAGAAAAAAGATTTGATTGATTTAGCTACAGCTTAAATGATTTCCAAAAATAAAGGAGGTATTTATTGATGAGTGATACTATGAAAGCGTTAGTTTATGATGGACCCGAGAAAATAGGCCTTAAGGACGTACCGGTACCGAAAATTATTGAACCCGATGATGCTATAGTACGTGTAACCACCTCAACTATTTGCGGAACTGACATTCATATTTGGCATGGCGGCATGCCGGAAGTTGAACCGGGAAGAATCATCGGGCATGAGTTCGTGGGCGAAGTTGTAGAAGTAGGTCCTTCAGTTCGGAACAACAAAGTAGGAGACAAGGTAGCAGTTTCCTGTGTTACCCAGTGCGGAGAGTGCTTCTACTGTGTAAGGGGCGTATATTCACATTGTACAACTGGCAGCTGGATTTTCGGATACATGATCGATGGCTGCCAGGCCGAATACGTCCGGGTTCCCCATGCCAATCTGGGTATGTTCACCATCCCGGAAGGTCTGACTGAAGAGAATGTTCTCTATGTCGGCGATATTCTATCCACTGGTTATTTCGGAGCCGAAAACGCCGCGATTGAGCCCGGCGACACGGTAGCCGTAATGGGTGGCGGCCCGGTGGGCATGTGCGCTATGACTACCGCCAGGCTGTGGGGTCCGGCTGAGATTATCGCAGTCGATATCAACCAGGATCGTCTGGATTTCGCGGTCAAGAACGGTATTGCCGATGTGGGCATTAATCCACTTAAAGTAGATAATGTTGGCGATGCTATCAGGGAGCGGACTTCAGGTCGCGGTGCCGACGCTACTATTGAAGCCAATGGTTTCAAACCGACCTATGATATGGCCATAGATGCTGTCAGGGCAGGTGGCCGGGTTTCCTTTATCGGCGTATTTGAAAGAGCCCAGGAACTTGACATGAAAAATTTGTGGATTAAAAATATTAGAATCTCAATGGGTCTGGTGAACGCCAACCGTATTCCCGAATTGATCAAACTCATCCAAAAAGGTAAGATCAGCACCGATTTCCTAGGCACCCATCATGCTCCATTGAACGATATAGTCAAAGGGTATGACATCTTTGGCGGTAAGAAAGATAACTGCTTGAAATGGATCGTAACTCCTTATGTAAAATAATTACATTATTATGCTAGGAGTTTGATAAAAAAAGGCGTAAATTTACGCCTCACATAGTAACCCAATCCTAATTAATTTAGATATATGATCTCTCCCATCATATATATTTACCACAGGATTCAGGTTCAAGCCAGGAGACCTTTCCGACCATAGAAAGGTTTCCTGGTTTTCTGCCTATTTTTGAGGGACAAGGGGGCAGGTTTTTTGTCCCCTTGTTCCCCTGGTTAACGGTGGTGCAAGTCGGGGACGGGAAAAAGATGTTCCTCGACTTGCAGTGCTTTATCAAGTTCTGCCAGCATTTTATCGCGGTCCCGTGGAATCAGCCCGTTTATATTCCAGTAGTTGGTGATGTGATCGCTTAAGACCACGCTGTTGTCACAATTCAGGTTTTCGATCAGAACCCGAATTTCGCGCAGGGCCTCATGGGGGGTCAGATATTGAAAAGCCCCGGATTCAATCTCTTCCAGGATCGGGGTGCCCGGCTCCGGCGCAAAGGTTCTTAACCTGATGAAATCAGGACTGATAGCACTGAGAACCCGGGCGCTGTTCTCTGCGTGTTCTCTCCATCTCGCCCGCCCGGCTATGCCGACCAGATAATATTCACTGGTTTGAATACCGGCTGCTTTCAACTTTAACCCGGCTTCGATTATTTCTGCCGCGGTAGTTCCCTTTTTTATTCTCTGCAGGGTAATATCATCACCGCTTTCCATCCCCATATGAATCCTGCTTAAACCAGCCTCTTTCAATAAAATCAGGTCGGCTTGACTTTTTTTGTTAACAAAGCGAGCGGAGCCATAGATTGTAATTCGCTGCAACTCAGGAAAAATCTCGTGGGCATATTTAAAAATTTCTACCAGCTGATCGGTTTTCATGATGATGGTATTGCCATCAGGAAAAAAGATAGATTCGATATATTCACCATAATGATCCCGTGCGAGCTTAAGGTCTTCCTTAATCTCTGCTACCGGTCTGATGCGAAAGCGGGAATTCTTATACATCGAACAAAATGTGCATTTATTGTGCGGACATCCGATAGTAGCCTGAATGAGAAGACTGTAGGCCTCGCTGGGAGGACGGAATATGGTTCCCTCATAGCGCATATTATCACTCCTTTGCTGAAGATTACCAAAAACGGCGGCAATTGAAAAGGGGCAATTTTAGGCATAAATACAGGACTGTCCACGTATTATTATTAGGAAGTTGTAGGGGAGGTATGTAATAATGACCAAGAAAATCGTTATGGTACTGGCACTGATGATTGTGGCTGTTTGTCTCTTGTGCGGCGGATGTGCCAAGGTAGACAGCAGCCTTGACAGCTGGAAAGATATATTTAAGATACCGACCAGTACCGATAAAACCGGGCAAAATAGCGACGCCCAGGTAACACCTGCCAATGACGCCCAGGAACCGGCTGAAATGATCACGATTAAGCTCTATTTTATTGATGCCCAGCAGCCAAAATTAGCGGCTGAGGAACGAAAAATAGGGAAAGTAGAAGGTATTGCCCGGCAGACCATGCAGGAGCTTATCAAAGGCCCGGTTGATTCGGGGTATACAGCTGTATTTCCCGCAGGTACCAGATTGTTGGATATCAACATTAAACCGGATGGGCTTTGTATTGTTGATCTAAGCGGTGAAGCGAACCAGATTGACAAAGAACAGGGCAGGCTGATGGTTCAGGCGGTTGCCCACACTTTAGGCCAGTTTTCCAGTGTCAAAGAAGTCAGCTTCTTAATTAACGGTGAAAAGGTTACTGCTATAGGAGGAGTAGTCGATGTAGCCCAGCCCGTTCAGGCTTTAAACCAATAGAACGAAGCAAATAAATAACTTGCAATAAATTTCGGGGAGAAGCAGTTTGAGCGCCTGCTGTCTCCTTATTTTCTTAAACGGGAAGATTAATGCGGGATGCCGGATTGAAAGATTTTAAAAATAAATGGATTGACGGGGCAAGACGCCTTCTACTGGAATATGCAGGGTAAAAGTGTTACAGTATTTATTGTATTTGTTTAAGGTTATTATTTTAACTGAGGTGAAGAGTTTGAAGAACAAGCCCATCGGTATTTTTGATTCCGGGGTAGGAGGGCTGACCGTGGTGAAAGCGCTGCTTAAGCGGTTGCCCCATGAAAGCTTTGTATATTACGGGGATACCCTGCATGTGCCTTATGGAACCAAGAGCCGGGAAGAGTTGTTTAAATATGCGCATGACATTGTGGGCTTTTTATTAGATCGTGAGGTAAAGACTATTGTGGTGGCTTGCGGAACCCATTCCTCGGTAACCCTGCCTGAGATGGAAAAAGACTGCCCCCTGCCTCTATTGGGAGTAGTGAAACCGGGAGCCCGGGCCGCGGTGCAAACCACCCAAAACGGCAAGATTGGAATTATCGCTACTCAGGCCTCGATAAACAGCGGTTCTTATACTAAAAGTATCAAAGCGATTGCTCCCCATTATGAGACTTTTTCCGCGGCCTGCACCAGGTTTGTACCCCTGGTGGAAGCTGGTCAGTTAACCGGGGAGGAGACGGTTCTAACGGTTCGGGAATATGTCAGCCCGCTTCTACAAGCGGGAATTGACACTCTGGTAATGGGCTGCACCCATTATCCATTTCTGGCTCCGGTGATAAGCGAGTATGCCGGTCAAAACGTGGCTTTGGTAGACCCCGCCAGCGAAACCGTTGAAGAATTGGCAGAAATATTGTTCCATCGTAATTTGCTTAACGAAAACAGCATTGACGGCCATAGGGAGTTTTATGTCAGCGGCAGTCCCGAATCATTTTATGAAGTGGGACGAATGCTGCTGGGTGAAGTTATCGGCAAAGTCGATAAGATCGTGCTTGATTAGAGGGAAGACAGGAATGGGCAAAGTTGGCTTTACTACCAGTGTACCGGTAGAGGTTATACTGGCCGCGGACAAGGTGCCAGTGGATTTAAACAATATCTTCATCAATTCGGAAAGGGCACGCCAGTTGGTGGATCTGGCCGAAGACGCCGGGTATCCGCGCAATACCTGTGGCTGGATTAAAGGTCTTTATGCGGTTGCGCTGGAAAATGACCTGGAGGCGGTAATAGCCGTGATGCAAGGGGATTGCAGCAATACCCTTGCTTTGATGGAAACCCTGCAGTTGCAAAATCTGAATATTATACCCTTCGCGTATCCTTTTGACCGTGACCCCGAGAGCCTGCGGCAGCAGATAGACAAGCTAATAAAATTGTTCGGGGTTGACTGGGAAAAAGTACGGCAGGTGAAAGCTGATCTGGATAAAATCCGGGCTTTATGCAGTGAAGTTGACCGGTTGACCTGGCAGGACAATCTGGTGAGCGGATGGGAAAATCATTATTATCTGGTATCCTCCAGCGATTTTAACGGTGATCCCAGGCAATACCAGCGTGAGCTGACCGATTTTATCAGCTCGGTTAAAACCCGAAGACCATACCGGGACGAAATAAGACTGGCTTACATCGGAGTGCCCCCAATCTTCACTGATTTATATGTTGTGCTGGAAACTATGGGGGCCAGGGTGGTTTATAATGAAGTCCAGCGTCAATTTTCCATGCCCTTTGCCACCGACGATATGGTAGAGCAGTATTGTCTTTATACTTACCCTTACGGTGCGTTTGCACGCCTGGAAGACATTTGGCAGCAGTTGGATTTGCGCAAGGTGGATGGAATTATTCATTATACGCAAACCTTTTGCTTCCGGCAGATAGAAGATATAATCTACCGTCAGCAGCTTAAACTGCCTTTTTTGACTCTGGAAGGAGACAAGCCCGGTAAAATGGATGCCCGTTCCCGTATGAGGCTGGAGGCCTTTGTGAGTATGTTGAAATAACAGGATGTGAAAAATTGATTGGCTTGGATCTTGGTTCGCGAACCGTAAAAATAGTACAAATGCATAACGATGCTATAACAGAGTCCAGGATATACGATACGATAGCCTTCTATCGCCGCCATGGCACTGAAAAAACCGGAAAGCTTAAGATCGACCTGTCTGAACTGGGTTTTGAGCGGAACGATCGCCTGGTAGCCACCGGTTATGGCAAGATAATGGTGCAGGTCGAGGGGGCCCGGCATATACCGGAAATTCAGGCGCATGTAAAGGGAGCCCTGTTTCAGACCGGGCTGTCTGATTTTACTTTGGTTGATATTGGCGGGCAAGATACTAAAGTAATCAAAGTAAGGGCCGGGAAGATGGTGGATTTTATGACCAATGACCGCTGTGCGGCCAGTTCCGGCCGGTATCTGGAGAATATGGCGGCTATTTTGGACCTGACTCTGGATGAGCTGGCTTCATACAGTGAAGACCCGGCTGAACTGAACTCCACCTGCGCCATTTTTGGAGAAACCGAGATCATCGGTAAAATCGTGGAGGGATGCAGTACAGGCAGTTTAGCGGCAGGGGTCAATTACACCCTTTACCGGCGTTGTGCCAGTATGCTGGAAAGGTTAAACAGCGATATTATTGTTCTGGCCGGGGGAGTAGCGCAAAACGCAGCTCTGGGAAAGATTATCGCCCGAGAAACCGGCTGCAAGATTTTGAGCTTGAGCCAGCCGCAATTAAATGGAGCCATAGGCTGCTGCCGGGATGAACAGGAAAAGACTGCAGGAGGTACTCATGCGCGAAGTAAATGCCGAAGCGATTAGCAATGCCGTAGCAACGGCGGTAATTAAAGCCAACACCAAACTTCCGGAGGATGTCAGGAATGCGTTGGAGGCAGCCCGGAGCAAAGAAAGCCTGCCCTCGGCAGCCCATTGCCTGGATATAATATTGGAAAATGCGGAAATTGCGATTCAGGAGAATATGGCCTTGTGTCAGGATACGGGTATGATAGTAGCCCACGTCGAACTAGGACAAGACGTCCATGTGACCGGCGGAGGACTGGAGGGGGCAATCAACCAGGGTGTCAGCCATGGTTACCGGCAGGGTTATTTGCGCAAGTCGGTTGTCGGCGACCCCCTTACCCGGGTTAACACCGGAGATAATACCCCCGCTATCGTACATATACATCTAATTCCCGGAGATAGCCTGCGTATTACCCTCTTACCCAAGGGGGCAGGCAGTGAAAATATGGGGCAGTTGGTCATGCTTACCCCCTCTGCCGGGATAGACGGGATAAAGAATTTTATGCTTAAAGTGGTCCGGGAAGCGGCCGGGAACCCTTGTCCGCCGATTATAGTCGGGGTAGGGATCGGAGGCAATATGGAAAAGGCAGCCCTGTTGGCTAAACAGGCACTATTAAGGGAAGTGGGACGATCCCACCCCCAACCTGAAATAGCGAATCTGGAAGCAGAGATGCTGGAAAAAATAAATGCTCTGGGAATAGGGGTGCAGGGCCTGGGGGGCGGCACTACCGCCCTCGCGGTAAACATTGAGACCTATCCCACCCACATTGCATGTCTCCCGGTGGCGGTAAATTTGGGGTGCCATTCCACCCGCCGCATAACCGTGGAAATATGAATTGACGCGGAGGAAGATTGGACGCAGACGGGCGCGGACTTATATGAACAACGCAGCTAGAACAGTGAAGGATAAAAGGCGGGATAGCCAATGATATCGCAGCAACTTTAGTTTGTGAGCCCTGCGAACATCAGGAGTACCCGAAGGGTGGTTTATATGATCATCGCAGATAGAAAAATTAATATGTATTAAGAAAATAGAAGGGATAAACTGGGTTTAATGTACACTAATAACAAGATGTACTTAATGGAATCCAAGACCTTTAATAAGTCCGTGAAGTTCATATAAGTCAGCGCCGTCCGCGTCTATTGACTATAATCAATAATTCAAAGATCAGCGACAATCATGATAATCAGCGATATCATTGGCTATTAACATTTGTGACGGAAGGGGTTAAACCGTGAAGATAATAAAAGCGCCTTTAAGCAGGGAAGATATAGTGGAACTGAAAATGGGCGAGGAAATACTGGTGGAAGGCGTTGTCTACGCCGCCCGGGATGCCGCTCACAAGCGCATGATAGAGGCTCTCCAGGCCGGCAAAGAACTACCCTTTGCCCCGGAGGGGCAAATAATATACTATGTGGGACCATGTCCTGCGCCTCCGGGACGAGTGATAGGATCAGCCGGACCGACCACCTCGGGCCGCATGGACGCCTATGCCCCCCAACTCATTGAACGGGGACTGAGAGCGATGATAGGCAAAGGTTCCCGCAGCCAGGCAGTGATTGCGGCAATGCAAAAATATGGCGCCGTTTACCTGGCGGCAGTGGGCGGAGCAGGCGCATACCTTGCTCAAAAAATAATAAATGCGGAAACCGTGGCTTATCCCGATTTAGGCCCTGAAGCCTTGTTGAGGTTGGAAGTACGGGATTTCCCTTGCATAGTAGCCATCGACGCCCAAGGGAACAACATATACATGAAACCCAACCTCGAATCCGCTAAAAATGGATAACGTATGTTTAAGCTGCCAATAACCTATTAATAAATAGCCGCTGCAACCTTAAACGCAGCGAATGGACGCATCAGGAGTCTCTGCAGGGGGATTATAAATACCGCGACCATCCGCGCCCGGAGGGTCTGCGTTATCAGCGTCTATCGTTCCCATTAAAGACTTTCTTAAATAAGGAGGAAGCATATTGAGACCGAATAACAGGCAAAATAACGAAATGCGGCCGGTTCGCTTTACGCCCGGGTTTACTAAGAACCCGGACGGATCGGTACTGGTGCAAACCGGGGATACGATGGTATTGTGCTCGGCCATGATTGAACCCAAGGTACCCTCCTTTCTGAAGGGTACCGGCTCGGGCTGGGTTACGGCGGAATATTCCCTCCTGCCTGCATCCACGGAGACCAGAACCCAGAGAGAAGCCAGCAAAGGGAAAATTACGGGCAGAACCTCAGAGATTCAACGCCTGATTGGCAGATCGCTGCGGGCGGTGGTGGATTTGGAAGCTCTGGGGGAAAGAACCGTCTGGATCGACTGCGATGTTTTACAGGCGGACGGAGGCACCCGGACCGCATCAATCAGCGGTGCTTTTGCAGCTCTTTGCCTGGCTCTGATGAAGCTGCAGGCGGAAGGAATGATTGATAAACTACCGGTTCGGGATTACGTGGCGGCAACCAGCGTTGGGATTGTGAATGGTGAAGTGGTGCTGGACCTCGAGTATCTTGAGGACTCCCAGGCTGATGTAGACATGAATGTGGTCATGACCGGCCGGGGAGAGTTTGTAGAGGTACAGGGCACTGCCGAGGGAACTCCTTTCAGCCGGGACAAACTGGACGAACTGCTGGTGCTGGCTGAAAAAGGTATCAAGGAAATATTTGCTTTGCAGGCCAACATTGTCGGCCAACTAGAAAGGTAATAACCATGGCTCAAAATCTATTAATTGCTACCCGCAACCCCAAAAAGAAAAAAGAACTGCAGTCTATTATAGGCGCCTGGGACCTGAACTTGCTGACCTTGGATGAGGTTAAAGAGATACCGGAAATCGAAGAAGACGGTGAAACTTTTCAGGCCAATGCCATAAAAAAAGCCAGGATCAGTGCCCAATTAAGCGGCTGTATAACCCTGGCGGACGATTCCGGGCTGGTCGTGGACGCGCTGGAGGGAGCGCCCGGGGTATATTCTGCCCGTTTTGCCGGGCTGGATGCCAGTGACGACGATAATAACCGTAAACTTTTGAGCATGCTGCAGGGCATCCCGGAAAGCCGGAGAACAGCCCGTTTTGTTTGTGTCATTGCCGTGGCTGCGCCAACCGGGCTGGTAAAAACCGTAGAGGGTGTCTGTGAGGGCAGGATCGTTACAATCCCTGAAGGACAGGGAGGGTTTGGCTATGACCCTTTATTTATGCCAATGGGATGCAATAAAACCTTTGCCGGGCTTACCGATACGGAAAAGAATATGATCAGCCATCGCGGACGGGCTTTACAGAAGGCCAAATATCTCCTGCAGGACTTTTTGGGGAAGGGGAATAAGGCTTGATCATTGCTGCGGTGGCAGATACTCATGGGGATACTCGGGCCGTCATAAAAACTCTGGCTGCTATTAAACTCGATCATTTGCTGTTTGCCGGAGACTATTACCGGGATGGGCAGATGATAGCGCGTATTCTCAATGTTCCCGCCCATATAGTGGCCGGCAACTGCGACGCTGCCCACCAGGGCAGACGGGAAGAGATCGTAACCCTGTTGAACCATGATATATTACTGGTGCACGGACATCAATACGGGGTCAAGCGGGACCTGAACCGTTTATATTATCGAGCCCGCGAAGCCGATGTGAATGCGGTTGTTTTTGGGCATACCCATTATCCCTACTGTGAAAACACCGGGGGATTGTGGATGATAAATCCCGGCAGCCCGGTCAAACCACGCCTGCAAGGTCACGGCAGTTTTGCTTTAATTGACATTAATGAAAGAGGTTTGACCGCGCGTATCGTTGCTATGGATTCAGACTAATAACTACCAGGCCTTGATCTGATTGATTATCCGGGAGGATATTGTTTACGCCGGTTGAATTGTTATATAATAAATCAGCGTAAAAAATAATCCAGTGTTAATAATAATTTTTATTGCCGATAAATCAGCTTAGAAGAGGAAGCTTCTCATGGAAGAATTGACCAAGCAAGTTAAAGGCGAAATGCTTAGGAATTTAATATGGCTGTTAATTTCTATGGGGATAGGCATCGGGATATTTCTTACCGTTTGGAAATAATATTTAACTTTCTGGAAAAGCTGATAGGGGGCGGTTGCAGCAAACTGCTCCCTATTTACATAATAAACAAATTATGATTTTTCGAGTGCAAATTGCATAGGATTATTTGACAAACATCCAGTTGATCCCTTATAATTAAAATACCCCGATGGGGTATAAAGAGGTGTTTAAATGCAACCCGACATACGGAAAAAAGTTATAGCCAGGCTGAGGCGCATTGAAGGGCAGGTCCGAGGCGTACAGCGCATGATTGAGGAAGGAGCTGATTGTGGTGAGATACTTAATCAAATCGCGGCGATTAAATCAGCCATTCATCATGCCGGAATTATAATGTTTGAGAACCATGCCCAGGAATGTATAGCCAAATCACTCAAGCAGGGTGATCAGGATGAAAATTTTGAGGAAATAGTAAAAGTGATGGGCAGATTCATTAAATAAAATCAAATGGCAAGGAGGAATTAATGATGGCGAATGTTACCAACATAGGCACCGACAACTTTGACCAGGAAGTATTGCAGGCTGAAAAACCCGTTTTAGTAGATTTTTGGGCACCCTGGTGCGGCCCCTGCAAGATGGTGGGGCCGATCGTTGAAACCCTGGCTGACGAAAACAGTGGCAAGATTAACGTGGGCAAGCTTAATGTTGATGAAAACCAGTCGCTGGCTGTACAATTCGGGGTAAGGGGTATACCGACGCTCATATTCTTTAAAGGCGGCCAGGAAGTCAAAAGAATAGTCGGAGCCCAGAATAAGAGTCAATTGCAAAAGGCAATTGACGAAGTTGTGGGATAACAGCGGGAAGTAAAGACCGCCTGGCAGCTTGGAGGTCCTCGACTCCCTTATGCCTAAAATAAAACGTACATGACCATGGTCAGTTAAATGACTATGGTCATTTTTTGTTTTTGCCGGGCAGGGAACGCAGGAAGGCTTGTATGGTCTGTTCATAACCATTGCTGCCCGCATGGTAAAAGCTGCTGTCAGCCATTTCCGGAGGCAGATAGGATTGTTCCACATAACCCCCATAATCATGGGGGTATTTGTAGCCCTTGCCTTTGCCCAGCTTGGGCCCTGCCAGGGAATGGGAGGTGTCGCCCAGATGGGCGGGAACAATGATGCGGCTGCTGGAACGCACAGCTGCCCGGGCTTTGTCTATGGCGACCTTGGCGCTGTTGCTTTTCGGTGCCGTACATAGGTAAATAACCGCTTCAGCCAATGGTATGCGGGCTTCCGGCATTCCAACATAATCAACCGCACCGGCCGCCGCCGTCGCTATGGAGAGGGCATTCGGGTCGGCCAGCCCAATATCCTCGGCGGCATGGACGATTATCCGCCGGGCTATATATTTCGGATCTTCTCCCCCTTCCAGCATCACTGCCATCCAAAAAAGGGCAGCGTCAGGATCTGACCCCCGGATGCTTTTAATAAATGCGGATATGGTGTCATAGTGATAATCACCGCTGCGGTCATATTTAATCATCAGCTTGCCGGTTACCTTCTTTATCAGTTCGGCGCTTATCTCCAGATGCTCGCCGGGAGAGGTATAAGAGTTGGTGATGGTATCCAGGATATTCAGAGCCGTGCGGGCATCACCCTGGGACGCCTGGACCAACCAGGGCATGGCGGTTGGGTCTAATTTAAGGTCATGGCTGCCCAGACCACGTTCTTGGTCCTGCAGGGCCCGGGTGATTATTTGCTCAATATTTTCGGGCCGCAGGGCCTCCAATATATACAGCTTCATCCGGGAAAGCAAGGCGGTATTAAGTTCATATAAAGGGTTTTCGGTGGTTGCTCCCACCAGAATGAGGGTGCCGTCCTCTACGAAAGGCAGTAAAACATCCTGCTGACTCTTATTGAAACGGTGAATCTCATCCACGAATAAAATAGTCCGCTGCTGGTAATATTTAAGCCGGTCCTGGGCATCGGCGGCGGCTTTGCGTATATCGCCCACTCCGGCCGTAACTGCCTGCATATAGACAAAGTGAGAATTGGTCATCCGGGCAATTATGCGGGCAATGCTAGTTTTTCCGGTGCCAGGCGGACCGTAAAGCACAAACGAATGGATCTGGTCTCTTTCAATCGCCTGGCGCAGGGGCGAACCCGGACCGACAATATGCTCCTGTCCCACCACCTCATCCAGAGCCACCGGCCTCATTCTCCAGGCCAGCGGGGCGGCGGCTTCTTTCTTTTTGGCATTGCCCATCGCAAACAAGTCCATAGGCGTTTAACCTCCCGACGGCCATCGCTGTAGATATTTTTATTATAGATCAGTAAACCGCTGCTCGCCACCTTATACAAGCAAAGTTGTCAAAAAGCGTCCCCTTGACAGCTTTTGACAGCCTGGGACCGGGTTTAAGGCCGGCTGCCCAATAATCTTGATGGTTAAAAAACGATAGGTATGGTCACATTATTTTGGGTTTAAGGGAAAAACTAAAAATGCATTTTTAAATTTAAATATGTACCTATTATAAATTTCCAAGGTCTATATCGGGGGATGATGTATGAAGATTCGTAATTTGGAAAATCTGCCGGTTATCCTCGAGAGCTCAGCCCAGGAAATAGGAAAGGTCGTAAAGGCTGTCATTGACGACGATTTTAGTCTGGCTTATCTGGTGATTGATTTGAAAGAGGGCGGGCCCGGTATCATTTTTTCCAGGGATTTTTGGATAGGGAAACATGCAGTTATGGTCTCCCATCCAGATAGTATTAAATCTTATGCGCATGGGGAAGAATCATCCATATACGAAAAGAAAATCGGGGATACATTGCTGGATAAAGAAGGCAGAGAACTGGGAGTGTTGAGTGATTTTGTGATTAACCCCGACAGCAAGGAGGTTTGGGGGGTGGAACTGTCAGCCGGGGCTTTCCAGGATATCCTGGAAGGACGCAGTGAGTTTCCGATCAACTCAGTGAAATGGGCAAGCAGGAAAACTGCAATGTTTAATCAGGAAGGAAGCGATATTTCATGACCTTAAAATGTCCGGTTTGCCGGGGGCTTCAAGTAGGCAAAGTAGGAAGCGACCAGTATTACTGTTGGAACTGTTTCATAGAGTTCAATTATGCCCGGGGAAGACTAAATCTCTATGAGGTAGGTGAAGACGGTGTTCTTACGGCGGTAGATGAGACTTCAGGATTGGTATAGGGAAGAAAGCGCTGCCGAGCAGTTAAGGAAAGCAGGTTGAAGCAGATGTCAGGCCTACATAACCGATTCTTGCGGTTTGTGATTTTTTGCGGGGTGGTGGGAGCCACCTTTTATTTTTTATTTCTAGTTCGGGACGTAGTATTTAGTTTCCTGATCGGTGGAGTAATGGCCTATTTTCTATATCGTCCGGTCCTATGGATGGAGGGGAAAGGGCTAAATAGGGCGTGGGCGGTTCTTTTGCTTTATGTGCTGCTCTTTTTGGCCCTGGGTTTGATCATATGGTTTACCATTCCCAAGCTTATAAAAGAATTAAGCAGCGTAGCTGCGTTGCTGCCCCAATATGCCGGTCAAGCGGAAAACTTCATGGATCACGTTAATGGGATGCAGTGGCCCGGCAAACTGGACGAAATAATTCAACAGACCACCGGCCATGTTGAGAATAACATTTATGCCACCTTACAGGGTGTGGCTAACGGAATGTATAACCTGGCCAGCAAATCCTTGATTATCATATTTGCACCGATTATGGCTTTCTATATCCTGAAAGACTGGGAAGGAATCAAAACGGGGCTGGGCAATCTGTTTCCCCCGGTTATAAGGCATGAATTAGGGAATCTGGCTTTGCAGATCGACCGGGTAGTAATTGAATTTGCTAAAGGCTATTTGATGATTTCGGCCCTGATAGGGGTTCTGGTAGGAGCCGCGGCCGCCCTGATCGGGGTAAAATACTCGCTGCTTATCGGTATAATATCCGCTATAGGTGAATTGATACCCTATTTTGGCCCCATCCTGGGAGGAATCCCCGCGGTGGGACTGGCATTGTCCCAATCACCTAAAGACGCTGTTTATATGACGATTGCCATAATTGTAATTCAGCAAATTGAATCCAACATTATTACGCCGCGGCTGATGGGTGAAAGGGTGGGTATGCACCCTCTTCTCATGGTTTTTGTATTGCTGGCGGGAGGCGAGTTAATGGGCATTTTGGGTATGCTTATCGCTGTACCGGCTGCTGCCTCTTTAAGAATTATAGGCTATTATTTATATTTGAAGCTGATAGAATCTTAAATTAAACCGCCGGTTTGTTGACATGCAACGACTAATCAAAGAAAATAGTTTAATAAAGTATTATGAGGAGAAGAGGAGGCCTAACTCGTGTGGACAAGCGGTGAGATTCGGAGGACCTTTTTAGAATATTTTAAAGATAGGCAGCATACGGTGGTGGAGAGTTCTTCACTGGTTCCGGTTAATGATCCTACTTTGCTGTTTGCCAATGCGGGGATGAACCAGTTTAAAGATGTCTTTTTGGGGATAGACAAGCGCCCCTATAACCGGGCTACAACTTCGCAAAAATGCGTTCGGGCAGGAGGAAAACATAACGACTTGGATACCGTGGGACGAACCCCCCGGCATCATACTTTTTTCGAAATGCTGGGCAATTTTTCCTTCGGCGATTATTTCAAAAATAATGCGATCAAATTTGCCTGGGATTTTCTTACCGGCGTTGCCGCCATCCCGGCTGATAAGCTCTGGGTAACCATATACCAGGATGATGATGAGGCCTTTGAGCTATGGCAGAAGGTTGCCGGCGTCCCGGCGGAAAGATTAGTCAGATTGGGAGAAAAGGACAATTTCTGGAGCATGGGTGATACCGGCCCGTGTGGTCCCTGCAGTGAAATTCTCTATGACCGGGGACAGGAGTATTCCTGCGGCCATCCCCAGTGCGGCATAGGCGTCTGCGATTGTGACCGCTGGCTGGAAATATGGAACCTGGTTTTTATGCAGTATAATCGTGATGAAAAAGGGATTATGACTCCCCTGCCCCGTCCCAGTATAGATACCGGCATGGGTTTGGAACGAATTACTTCAGTTCTCCAGCAGGTGGACAGCAATTTTGATACGGATCTATTTATACCCATAATCCAGGCAATTGAAGAACTTACCGGTCGCCCCTATGATACCGGTGAAGCCGGGTTCCCCTTCCGGGTAATCGCCGATCACGCCAGGGCCTGCACCTTTCTGATTGCTGACGGGGTACTGCCCAGCAATGATGGCAGAGGTTATGTGCTGAGACGAATCCTGCGCCGGGCCGTAAGATTCGGACAATTCCTGGGCATTGAGGAGCCTTTCTTATACAAAATGGTGGATGTGGTCAGTGAATTAATGGAGGGCGCCTATCCTGAGCTCCTGGAAAAAGGGGAGTTTATCCAAGAAGTTATCAAGCTTGAGGAAGAAAGATTTTTCGTGACCCTGAAAGAAGGGGTAAAAAAAGTAGAGGAGATCATCAAGACGGCGGCAGCTGAAAACAGGAGTGAAATAAAAGGGGAAGAGGCTTTCACCCTTTATGATACTTATGGATTTCCACTTGATCTTACCGAGGACATGGCTGAAGAAAATAGATTTACCGTGGACAGAGAAGGATTTAACCGGATGATGGAGGAGCAGCGCAACCGGGCTCGTCAGGCTCAGAAAGGCAGCAGCGCTTTTGCCGGGGAGCAGCTTCTGGCTGAACTTTTAGCAGATATTCCGGCAACCGGCTTTACCGGGTATGATAGATATGAAGATGATTCGGCCGTTCTCGCTATAGTCAAGGACGGTCAGGCAGTCGATTTCGCTGCTGATGCTGAAGTAATCGTAATTAGCTCCAGCACTCCTTTTTACGCGGAGAGCGGCGGTCAGGTGGCCGACCACGGTAAGATTTACGGGGAGACTGGTGAGGTGGAAGTATTTGATGTACAGAAGACTGCACGTTGGATCTTGCATAGAGGCAAGCTCTCCGGCAGCCTGCGCCCAGGCGAGCTTATCCGTTTAGAGCTGAACCGGGAGAAAAGACTGGATACTGCCCGTAACCATACTGCTACCCATTTATTACATAAGGCCTTGCGCACGGTTTTAGGTGAACATGCCCAGCAAAAGGGATCTTTGGTTGAACCGGCCCGGCTGCGCTTTGATTTCTCGCAGCTTTCCGCCTTAACCGAAGACCAACTGGCTGAGATTGAGCGGCTTGTAAACCAGGCTATTCTGCAGAACTATCCTGTACGGACTACGGTTACCGGCATCAGTCAGGCCCGGGATATGGGAGCTATGGCGCTGTTTGGCGAAAAATACGGGGAGGAAGTACGGGTGGTTCAGGTAGGCGACTTCAGCCTGGAACTATGCGGAGGTACCCATATTGGCTATACCGGACAGATCGGTTTGTTCAAAATATTGAGCGAAGGCAGTGTCGGTTCAGGCTTAAGACGAATTGAAGCTTTAACCGGAACCCATGCCCTTGAATATTTAAACGATATGGAAAAAGAAGTGAAGAATGCTGCTGCTGTTCTGCGCACAACCCCGGCAGATGTTAATAAACGGATTGAGGCTATGAACCGGGCCCTAAAAGATAGGGAAAAGGAAGTTGATCAGCTTAAGGCCCGTATTGCCAAAGCTGCCAATGATGATACTATAAATCTGGCTTATGAATACAAAGGCGCGCATGTCTTGGTTGCTCCCACTAAGCACCAGGATGGCAACAACCTCCGCCAGAATGCCGAGATGTTAAAGGATAAACTGGGTAGCGCCGTAGTTGTTTTGGGGGCTGTTATTGAAGACAGGGTCGCCCTGGTATGTTTTGCCAGCAAGGATTTGGTTGCCCGGGGGGTGCATGCCGGAAAGATAATTGGCGCAGCCGCACGAGCAGCCGGAGGAGGCGGCGGAGGGCGTCCGGATATGGCCCAGGCGGGCGGTAAAGATATAGATAAATTAAATGAAGCGCTGGCAACTGCCAAAGAAATGGTGGAAAATAGCTTGTAAGGAAGGATAATTATTACCGCATGGAGAAATATATTGGTGAAGAGGAGGTGGCTATATGCCTCAGACTCCAGGAGACCATACCGTTAGCTTTAAACGGGAGAAAGAACATCCGGATCAAGTATATACCATTTTGAAGACTGTTTATGAGGCCCTGGAAGAAAAGGGTTATAATCCTTTGAATCAGCTGGTGGGATATATGATATCAGGTGAGCCGGCCTATATAACCAGTCACAAACAAGCCCGTAATTTAATTTGCAAAGTAGATCGGGATGAAATTATGGAAGTATTACTGAAGAAGTACCTCGGATAAAATAATCCTGCCCCCGCTGGCGGAAGCGGGGATTTTTATCAAACGCCTCTCAACGCCCGTGCGCGATAAACCCAAAACGCGAAAGGAAGGTGCTATAGCGCCCGCGTTTTGGCGCACAATTCGCACAGGCGCTCATTGAATAATTATCGCATTGCCTTAACGAACTTAAGCTTATATCGCGATGATATCCCGCTGAAATGGTATAGGGATGGGTATTTATGAGAATAATGGGTTTAGATGTAGGTGAAAAAAGAATCGGGATAGCGGTCAGTGACCCGATGGGATGGACGGCTCAGGGGCATTCAGTATTGATTCGAGGCAAACTGCAGAATGACATGGAGTACCTGGCCCAACTTTGTACTGAATATGAGGTCGAAAAAATCGTACTGGGCTTTCCCCGTAATATGAACGGAACCGTAGGACCTAAAGGTGAAGAAATTCAGGGATTTGGAAGGGTGGTCCAGGAAACTCTGGGTCTGCCCGTGGAATACTGGGATGAGAGATTAACTACAGTGGCGGCGCAAAAAGTACTCCTGGAAGCCAATATGTCCCGTCGCAAGCGTAAGGATGTAATTGACAAGCTGGCGGCGGTAAATATACTGCAGGGGTATCTGGACCGCCATTTTAACAAGTAGTTTGACAAAGAAGCATGGGAAATATTAGAATTACGATAGTCTTGAGATTGGAGGTAGTCGCATGGATAACGATGAACTTTTTGATGAAGAGGATTTTCCGATACTGGTTTTGGTTGATGAAGATGGAGAGGAACATGAGTTTGAACTTCTAGCAGAGCTGGAAATAGAAGATCAAAGCTACCGGGTTCTGATCCCAGTAGGCGAAGATGAAGAAACGGATGAGGAAGAAGAGGTAGAAGTAGTAATATTAAAGGTCGTATATGATGAAGAAGGAAATGAATTCCTCGGCGATATCGAAGATGACGAAGAATGGGAAAAAGTAGCTGATGCATGGCAGGAACTTGCTGATAGTGAGGATATCTAAAATTTAGAAACGAAAATCGGAGCTCAAAACAAGGGGATGTTTTGTTTACCATCTGGCAGCATATGGCAAACAAAGCATCCCCTTAGGCATAAGGGAATCCTTATGCCTAACTTAGATTGACAGGGTACTGCCGATTAAGAATACTAATGCTTTAAAAAATGTAATATAATATTAACGATGGTTTTCAGCTTAATGGTTTTGGGGGTTGGGGGTTGGAGAAGAAAAAGTTCAACACAGTATTTATATATGGCGTGGTTATACTCTTGCTTGCCATGGGAGGGCTGGGTTGCTATATATATAACCAGGCTCTTGACAGCAGCAGGTTTGCGCCGGGGGTTCAGATTGGAGGTATTTCAGTCCAGGGTAAAACCCTGAATGAAGCTGTTGCCGCCATTGATCAAGTCGTGGCGGAATTAAATGCTGCCTCGCTTACTTTTTATAAAGACAATTATGAATACAATAACCAACTGGGGAATATATGCCTGCCGGTAGACAGCCAACAGGTTGTGCTGGCGGTCTGGGAGCAGGAAAAGCTACGGGGCTGGCGGGCCAAGATTTCCAATTTCAATGGCAAACAAAAGATAGAGTATCCGCTGCAACTGATTTACAATCCGGATGTTCGGAACAACCTCCTGCAAGAATGGAATGTTAAATGGGGGACCCCTCCCGTTAATGCAGTACTGGATATAGATAGCCGTACCGGCATATTGACGGTTACTCCAGGCCGGCCAGGAATGGTAGTGGATGCCGAAGCTACTTTTAAAGCCATGCCTACCGTAATTGATGATTACCAAAAATTGAGGCTGCCTATAGTCCTAGCCAACCGGGATCCTCAGGTAACCGAGGTTGTATTGAGTAAAATGGGGCAATTGTCCAGCTTTACTACCAACTATGATATGTCGCTGGTAAACCGCTCCCATAATCTGGCCGTGGCGGTTGCCGACCTAGATAAAAGCCTGGTTGCTCCCCATGCCACATTTTCATTTAACGAAGCCGTGGGTAAGTGTACTGCGGCCAAAGGTTATCTTGATGCCATGGTCATTGTCGGCGGTAAATTTGAACCAGGTTTGGCCGGGGGAATCTGTCAGGTATCCTCCACCCTGTATAATGCGGCACTGCTGGCCGGCATGGATATAATTGAAAGGCGCAATCACAGTCTGGCGGTAACCTATGTCCCGTTAGGGCGGGACGCCACTGTTTCCAGCGGCACTCAGGATTTTAAATTTATGAACAATACTGACGACCCTATCTATATCCGGGCATCTGTAGGGGGCGGAAGACTGACTATAAGCATTTATGGCAATTTGCAGTATAAAAAGAAAATAGGATTATCAAATATAGTTGATCAGACTTTTCCTTTTATTACTCTGGTTGAAGAAGATCCCAATCTAAAACCAGGCGAAGAACGAATTGACCATAATGGACAATCCGGTTATGTAGCGAGAGCTTTTCGTACTTTTTATAATGGTGACGGTACGGTCATCAAGACCGAGCTGCTGTCCCGGGATACGTACCAACCGCTTAATAAACTAGTCTATCATGGACCCGATACCGGGCCGGTGACTATTCCCGATACTACACCGCCACCTGTCGTAGTTGATCCGGTACCAGATCCAAATGCTCCAAATACCCCAAATACTCCCAATGACCCGAATGACTCGAATGATCCGGTGAACCCGTCTGGACAGGAGCAACCCGGACAGACCAGGTCTTAACCTGATATCGTGCTGTATGCCGTGTCTGTCCGGTTTATAACAGTTTCGCTGGGATAAAGCAATGATCGGTACCCTGTTAACCCTGAGTCTGTATGTTAATTGACCGACAAGAAGATATAGAATTAGGGTTAACAGGGTACGAATTTAAATGAGGATGAGAAAGAGATGATTGAACTCGAGATGAAAAGAATAAGGCCAAAACAAATAGCCCTGGGGCTGCTTTTCTTATTATGCCTGGCTATTTCCGGCTGGCAGTTGCTGGTCCGCCAGTACCTTCCGGTTGCTCCTGGTGATACAAGCCTGGTCGAGGTGCGCCTGCCCGAAAACAGTTCCGCCCGGCAAGTAGCGGAGCTGCTTAAGGAGAATGGTCTTATCCGCAATGAAACTATATTTCTGGGTTATTTACATCAAAAAGGGATGGAGAAACAATTGAAAGCCGGTTTGTACGCTTTCAGCAAAAGTCAATCCCTTCCCGAACTGGCTGGGCAAATAGCCCAGGGGCAGGTAATGACCTCAGCCTTTACGGTTCCGGAAGGTTTCACCGTGCATCAAATCGGCGAATTGTTGATCAACAAACAGATATGCACCCAGCCGCAATGGGAAGAAGCTCTGCAAGGCAATTATAACTATGATTTTTTACCAGTGGAAGGGCCGGCGGACGAAAAACGGCTGGAGGGATTTTTGTTCCCGGATACATATACGATTGATGATCAAACCGGGGCCGAGGATATAATAAACATGATGCTCCAGCGTTTTGCGTCCGTTTGGAACAGCGAATACGCATCGATGGCAGATTCCCAGCAACTAAAGGTACGCGACGTTATTATAATTGCATCCCTGGTCGAACGGGAAGCCCGGGTGGCCGGGGAACGACAGAGAATTGCGGGGGTTATCTACAACCGGCTGCGCCAAGACATGCCGCTGCAGATTGATGCCACCATATTATACAGCCTCGGCCAACATCAGGATACGGTTACCTATCAGGATCTTGAGATTAACTCACCCTATAACACTTATAAATACTACGGACTGCCTCCCGGCCCGATTGCCTCCCCGGGACGGGCCGCCATTGAAGCGGCTCTTAATCCTGAAGCCAACAATTACTATTATTATGTAGCCACAGGGGACGGCAGCCACTACTTCTCTGCAACTTATGCCGAACATCTGGCCGCCAGGCAAAAATATGGAATTTAGTATTTACCCTGAAGGGACAACTATGCCTAAGCCTGAGTTGCTTCTTCCCGCCGGGGATTTCGAGAAGCTTAAAACTGCATTCCTTTTCGGGGCGGATGCGGTCTATGCCGGAGGCAAGGAGTTCAGCCTGCGTGCTTTTGCCGGTAATCTGACCCTGGAAGAAATGGCCGCCGGCATTGAATACGCCCACCAAATAGGCAAGAGGGTTTACATTACGGTCAATATTCTGGCGCATAACCAGGACCTTGACCGCTTACCGCCTTATCTGGAACAGCTTCAGCAAATTGAAGCCGATGGCTTAATTATATCCGACCCCGGGGTTCTGCGCCTGGCGCGCAGGCACGCACCCGCTGTCCCGGTCACAATCAGCACCCAGGCCAATGTCAGCAATTATGAATCTGCCGCCATGTATGGCGAGCTTGGAGCCAGCCGTATTGTACTGGCCCGCGAACTGAGTCTTGATGAAATAGTGATGATTAAAGAGCGGGTTGATATTGAATTGGAAATGTTTGTGCATGGAGCCATGTGTGTTTCTTATTCCGGGCGCTGTCTGCTGTCCCATTATATGACCGGCAGAAGTGCCAATCGGGGAGCATGCGCCCATCCCTGCCGTTATCAATACGCGGTGATGGAGGAGAAAAGACCGGGTCAATATTACCCCCTGGAAGAAGATGAACGGGGGAGTTACCTATTCAATTCCCGGGACTTGTGCTTGCTCCAATATATTCCCGAGCTGGTAGAAGCCGGCATTGACGCCTTCAAAATTGAAGGCCGGATGAAGAGTCCTCTTTATGTAGCCGCCGTGGCCAGGGTTTATCGTCAGGCGATTGAGAATTACAGGCAAAACCGCCGCCCTTTTACGGATAAGGACCTGGAGGGCTGGGTGAGGGAATTGCAGGCCACCGCCACCCGCCCCTTTACCACCGGGTTTTTATTCGGTGAAGCAGCGGATATCCAGGATATTTACAAACAGGATATGCCGGGCCGGGCTGATTTTTGCGGGGTTGTAAAGGGATATGATGCAGCCCGGAGCATGATTGAGGTGGAGCAGCGGGCCAATTTCGGGCCGGGGGAACCTTTGCAATTTATGCTGCCCGGCGGTGAAATTTTAGATCTTAATCTGGTGGAATTATTTAACGAGGACGGTAATTTGCTGGATAGGGCCCGCCACCCCCGCCAGCGGGTCTATATACCCGGCCCGTCATTCGTACCGGAATACAGCATTTTAAGAAGGATAGGCAAGTTTTATGAAAGATGAGATTTATGCCTTAATCAACCCGAATCATATTGATATACTGACCAAACTGATTGAAGCCTATGACAATCTGGGCATCGTGTCTACCCTGGATCAAGCCGTGGGAAGGGTAGTTATACGGGTAACCCGGGATACATGGGCGGAGGTGATGGATATTCTGAATAACCTGCCTTTTGAGATTATAATTGAAGATGAAACAGTATAAATAGCCCCCCGGCAGCCAAAGATATTTAGTACACCGAGAACTTTCCGCGCGAACATTGGATTGAGGTTTAAAGTACGTTGAGCTGCAGGGGGGTTAAACTATGTCCCAAAACCGCTTGATACTGCTTATGGGCTTATTGCTGGCCATGTTTCTGGCTCTGCTGGGCCGAATCTTTTATTATCAGATCGTCAAGGGCGAGGAAATCAGCCGGGCGGCTGTGTCCATGCGCAGCCAGCCGATCGAGCTGGAGGATTACCGCCGGGGAGACATACTGGACCGTAATCTGGTACCGTTAACCAATACACGTACATCCAGTGCCGCTTATTGCCTGCCCGGATTGGTAGCCCGGGAGGCAGACATAAACACCGGTCAGGAAGCGGATGAAAGTGATCAGGAAAAACGCTGGCAGGATTTAGCCCTCTTTTTGTCTCACATATTAAAAAATAAGGATCAGGAGGAAATACTGACCCGATTAAAAAATAGTTCAGGCAGTCAGTTTGTCCGCCTTGATGATAATTTGAGCCCCCAGGAAATCGAGGCTGTCGATGCTGCTCAAGTGGAGGGGCTGGTAGTTGCACCGGTAATAAACCGCTACCGTGACGACGGCTACTGCGCGCATTTGCTGGGCTATGCCGGCAAAGGGGCCAAGAGTGAAGGCAAATCAGGTATTGAAAAGACCTATGACCATATTTTGCAGGGGAGTTCTTCTTCCCGGGAATTGGTATCGGTCTTTGATGCCCGCGGTAAACCTATTGAAGGCTTGAATGGCAAATTAAAAAGCAATCCGGACCAGGGGGGATCGGTGGTCCTGACTATTGACAAGCGCATTCAGGACGTGGTTGAAGCGGCCATGAATGACAGAGTGCTCAAGGGAGCCGTAGTGGTTATGGATGTTCATAGCAAAGAGATTCTGGCCATGGCCAGCCGCCCCACTTTTAATCCCGATCAAATAAATGACATTATTGCTTTTGACAACCGCAGCACTCTTATCAACCGGGCTTTAAGCAGGTATAATCCCGGGTCTTTGTTCAAGATACTTCTCGGCAGCGCAGCCCTGGAAGAGGGTATAGTCACAATGGATGAGCCGTTTACATGCACCGGGAAATATGTTTTCAATGACCAGGTAACCATCAACTGCTGGAAAGAGGAAGGACATGGTTCATTGACCTTTGCCTCGGCTTTTGCCAATTCCTGCAATCCCACCTTCATTAAAGTTGGTTTGCGCCTGGGCCGGTCGAGAATACTAAATTATGTCGATCAGATGCATCTCACCGACGAGACCATAATAGGATATGACCCTGGCCCTATCGGAACTTATGTAAAAATCGACGGGGGCGAACCGGCCCTCGGCAATGCTTCCCTGGGACAGCAGGGAGTAATGGTAAGTCCGGTGCAGATTGCCTCGCTGCTTTCCACCGTAGCTGATGGCGGCGTTTGGGCGCCTCCCGCCCTGGTGCGCTATACCGTCGACCAGAAGGGCAACCGCAGCAGCCTGACGCAAGGTCAAGGGCTTCAGGTGATATCTCCCGCCACCGCGGCCAAAGTACGGCAGCTTATGGAAAAAACCGTAATGGAGGGAACCGGCAAAACCGCAGCCATTCCCGAGGTACAGGTAGCAGGCAAAACCGCTACCTGCCAAACCGGAAGAATGGATGACGCAGGCGAAGAAATACTGAATACTTGGTTTGCCGGCTATTTACCGGCCCAAAACCCGCGCTGGGCTATTGTGGTCATGTCAGAGGAGGGCAGCTCAGGTTCGGAGAACTGCGCCCCGATCTTTAAGGATATAAGCCGGGGTATTCTGCAATTTAATTAAACAGTTAGACGCGGACGAACGCGGACTTATATGAAAGACACAGACAGAGCAGTGAAGGATAAAAGGCAGAATAGCCAAGATATCGCTGCAACCTTAGTTTGTGAGCCCAGCGAACCCGCGTCTATCGTTCTTTCCGGGTTGAGAAAAAAGCAGACAGTATTCATGTTCTAACATCTGCGCTTTTACAAAAATAGATGTAGTTGGGCCAAGATCCCTATTTTACTGCCATTATACAGTATACTTGACGATATATTTGAATCCTCGCTTGAATTTTACAGCAACGGCTTAAATTTTATCCGCCCGCCGCCTTAACTTTTCTTTTTTAACCCCTATTAATTTTATCCGCCTGTGTTATAATAAACGTAAATATACCAAGGGGGGGTATAATAAATGCCTAAAATAAAGGACCAAATAAAGAAATCACTGACCGACCGTTGGGGAACCAGAGTAACCTTCGATGAATTGGAACGTAAAATCTACGCCCATGATATGGGGGTAATGCCTTCGCTTATTCAGCCTTTGGTAGGCAATCCCGTACCGGATGGAATTATTCAGCCGCAGACCGAAGAGGAATTAATTGATCTGGTTAATTTGGCCCGCGAGGAAAAGATCAGACTTACTCCACGCGGAAAGGCGACCTCAGGCTATGGAGGTGTGCTGCCGGTTGAAGGGGGACTGGTAGTCGAATTCAACCGCATGAAAAAAATAATAGAAATAAACGCTGAGGCAAGAAGCGCCGCGGTCGAACCGGGGGTTGTGTGGAACGAACTGGAATATCATCTTAACCAGAAGGGATTAACCCTGGCTTTGTATCCCACCAGCGCTCCCTCTTCTACCGTTGGGGGATGGCTGGCTCAGGGGGGAGCCGGTATAGGCAGTTATGAATATGGATATTTTAAAGACAACGTGGTTTCAGCGCGATTGGTGCAGGTTGATGGTAAGGTAATTGAACTCGTCGGCAGGGACCTGGATCTTGTCAGCGAAGCTAACGGAATTACCGGGTTTATCAGTCAGGTAATACTGCGGGTAAAACCGTTAAAGCCTATGCATATCAATGCGGTTGCATTCAATGATGCAGTAAGCATGGCGGCTTTTATTACTGGCTTATATGATCGCAGAGTACCGTTATGGTCGGTTACCTTTATCAACCCGGAGGCAGCCAGAATGAAGAATAAACTGCCGCCGCATCTGCACCACGGACGCCCGGCCGTAGACAACCACCGAATAATGCTGCCGGAAAAATATATCGTGCTATTGGCTTGTACCGCTGAGCGCTGTGATATACTCCTGGATGATGTTTTAGGGCTGGCGGCCAGAAACGAGGGAGAGGTATTAAGCCAGGAAATCGCCCGGCATGAATGGGACGCCCGTTTTGAGCCGATGCGGGCTAAAAGGATTGCTCCTTCACTTATTCCCAGTGAGGTTGTGGTTCCGGTTGAAAGTCTGACTCAGGTTATTGAGGAAACAGCCGGAGGTATCAACCACCCCTTCATTTTAGAAGGGTTTGCAACCAACCGGCGCGAGATTGTGCTTTTAGGCTTTATTCCGCATGATGAAAGAAAATTCAATTTCAATATGGCATTTGGATTATCTTTAACCGCTCTAAAAGTTGCGCAAAAGCATGGCGGACGTCCTTATGCGACCGGATTATATTTTACCGGGTTGGCCCGGGAGGTGCTGGGCCAGGAACACCTGGAAAAGCTGGTCAATTACAAACAGAAGGCGGACCCGGAAGGGCTTATGAATCCGGGCAAGGTTATGGACGGAACCCTGGTCTCCGGGGGGCTTAAGCTGGCCAGCGCCATGGAGCCGCTGGTTCGCATCTTTGGCAACTGGGCCAAGGGCAGAGAAAGCGGTGAGGTATTTCAGGAGAAAAAGGGTATCCCCGGCGATGTAGCCTGGTACGCTTATGCCTGCTCCCAGTGCGGCTACTGTGTAGATCACTGCGACCAGTATTATGGCCGGGGTTGGGAGTCCCAGTCACCCCGCGGTAAATGGACCTATCTGAAGATGATAATGGAGGGCGAAGCCGAATTTGACCAGCGGGCGGTTGATACCTTTTTGGCCTGTACCACCTGTGAGATGTGCAACCGCACCTGCCAGCTGGATTTGCCCAATGAGTCATCCTGGCTCAAGCTGCGCGGAGAATTGATTGACGGGCGCGGTTATCGCACCTTCCCGCCCTTTGAGATCATGGTCAACACCATGCGTCAGCAGGGCAATATCTGGGCGGGTTATGCCAGCAACCGGGATGGTTGGATAACTGATGCAATAAGACCCAGCATCAAAGCAAAAGCGGATTATGCTTTTTTCCCGGGTTGTACTTCATCCTTTGTAGAGCAGGATGTGGCCCAATCAGCGGCCCTGTTATTAAAGGACGCCGGCATTGACTATGCTTATATGGGTAAGGAGGAGCAATGCTGCGGTATCCCCATGCTGGTAGCCGGACGCTGGGAAGTATTCGATGAAACCGCGAGGAAAAATATAGAGGGCATGAAAAAAACCGGCGCCACCAAAGTAATTACCACCTGCCCGGCCTGCTGGCTGGTTTGGGAGGTTTATTACCGCCATTGGGCCGAAGAACATGGAGTTGACTACCCCTTCCATGCCATGCATTATGCCGACGTGCTGGCCGAGCGGATTAATGCGGGGGCCTTTAGTCTGCCCAACGATATTGGCAGGAAGGTGACCTATCATGACCCCTGTCATATGGGGCGCGCCGGAGTGAAATTTGAAGGGCCGCGTACTCTGATCAATGCCATACCCGGTTCCAATTTTCGGGAGATGCGGTTTAATAAATACGATGCTCACTGCTGCGGGTCGGTGTTGACCCTGGTGGCCGATCCGGATGTAGCCGAGGAGATAGGCGCTATTCGGGTACAGGAGGCAATTGACACCGGCGCCGACACCTTAATAACCGCCTGTCCCTGCTGCCGGGTTCAGCTTAAACGCTCCCGGGACTTGAGAAATCTCCCGATTGAGATTAAAGATCTGGCCACTCTGGCAGCTGAAGCGATGGGGCATCAGGTGCCGGAGTCCGATACGGTTATTGATGAGAAATGGGCGGTATTCGAAGCAATGATTCGCATAATGACACCCTGGGGAATGGCTGCTATGATGGCCGAAATGATACCGGAATTGATCGAGGCCATGCCGGATATGTACAAGAGCATGATGAACATGGTTATAAAATCACCCGATGTCTTTAAAGAACCCATGATAACAATGATGAGCGGGGTAATGCCGGCTCTCTTCCCCAAGCTCCTGCCGGATATGATGCCCAAGGTTCTGCCGAAGATGTTGGAGCTGGTCGGGAAGGCTATTCCCATGCCGGATTATATGGCGGAGCAGATGCCCGCTTTGATGCCGAAGACCATGGAGGTATTAATGCCGAAAATGCTGAACGAAATTATTCCCTATTTTATGCCCAAGATGGTCGCTTATCTGCGCTCGGCATAACAGTACAATTGGTAAAAGCTTGAGGTTATCAACTCAATATGCGAAAGGGAAGCGTAAAAGCCTCCCTTTTTTTGTACAAATAATTCGGTTGTCATGGAAATATCATCTAAATATCAGGGCTTCACCATGCTATTTTGAATTGGAATTTCGTATCATTCTATTATGTAATAAGTAAGGATGCGTTTATAGATCCAAACGATAACCAAATCGAGGTATGGTAACGATAAGCGAACCATAATGCCCCAGGCGTTTGCGCAAACGATAAACCAAGGCGTTTATCTCATCACTGCCGACGTCGGGAATATTATTGTGAACAGACACAGGGCGTTCAGGCCATACCGTCCGCCTTATATTATCATAACTTACCGCTTTATTACGATTCATATACAGTTGCAGCAATAACTCCAGATCCTTACCGGAAAGGTTTAAGGGCCGATTATCCAATAATACTTCGCGGCGGGCTACGTTAATGTTTAATCCGGCTGGCGAAACAAGAGACTGCATCGTATTGTATTTAACTAAGTCAATGGTAGTATCATCATTTTCGGATTCGAATAAACTCTTAAATGTCATGAAAGCTGAGCCTCTGGCAAGGTCAATAGAGTCGCCATGACAAAGCGAAAATGGTTGATGAGGTTCCAGAGCAATGTTGTTGACTTTTGTACCATGTTTGGACGCCAGGTCGGTAATAAAATAATAACCATCTTCAAACTTTATAACCGCATGCCGGCGGGATATTTGAGGATTGGTTAAGGCTATATCGGGATGGTTGGCGCGCCAGGGACGACCTATGATCATCTCTTTAGCATTAAGGATGATTTCGGTATTGGCAGAATGGGGCTCACCCTGTTCAATGATTAAAATTGCACTTGGTTCCATGCTTAACCCTCCACGACGAGCCATAAAATATTTCAGAATATTATACCATATATTGTATATACAAATATATGTATATAGAAATAAAAGGAATTAAAGAGAAAATGCAGAAATAATTTATAGATTTGTAGAAATAAATTGAAAAAAATCCAGAGTTTTTATAAAGGAGCGGGAATTGTGCTAGAAGTACAATTAATAGAAGCAATAGGTAATAAAACCATATATAGTTGGGGACTGCAAGCCCAGAACCTATCTGATTATTTACCTTCCTACCTTTTAATGGCGGTCGGGATTATGATGATTCTAACCGGCATTCTATGGGGGATAAAACTATACCTTAATGAAAAACAGGAACAGGAAGTGGAAGCTGCTGCCGACCTGAGCAGACAGATCATGGAAACCACTCAAAATGCGCGAATATTGCCAGCTCGCATAGCCAATGTGCCATTTCAACCCCACCTTGTTTCAACCGCGGATATGAATAATATGGTGCCGGATTATCAGATTAACCAGGATGAAACGGTGCTGATGGATAACAGACTCGATGCAACTGTTACGCTAGGCGGCTTAGAAATATCACCTGAAAAAAAAGCAAAACCCGGCCAAGATGAGACGGTAACCCTGATAGATGGATGATGAACATAGTGTTAATTGAGGAGTGAAATCCATGTTGAAAATCGGTGATATCGCTTTCGGAAAATACCACATCCTGGGCCTCCTGGGCAAAGGCGGCATGGGCAGCGTCTATTTGGCTGAAAACATTAACGTCGGCAATAAATGGGCCATTAAAGAGATCGAAATTCATAAAAACAGACCGGTGGACTTAATGGTGGAGCCCGAAATGTTAAAACGCTTGAATCACCCCCATCTGCCCAGGATTGTTGATGTAATCAGGACTCCCCATAGTATATGCATTATTGAAGATTATTTTGCCGGTCAGAGCTTGCAGCAGGTTCTGGAGAACCGAAAGTTATGTTCTGAGGCCAATGTAATTAAATGGTGCCGGCAACTGGCGGAAATACTCATTTATCTCCATAATCTGCAGCCAATTCCCATTATTTATAGTGATCTAAAGCCAGGCAATATCATTATTGATACAAATTTAAATCTGAAATTGGTGGATTTCGGTATTGCCCGGGAAAACAGCGGCAGTTCCAGCCAGGGGGCTTTTGGTTCGAGGGGTTACGCAGCTCCGGAACAATTCCATGGCATTTACGATGAAAGAACGGATATATACAGCTTCGGAGCCACTTTTTATCATGTATTGACCGGCAAGCGTTTTGAACTCAAGAAATCGCTCAGATTGAAGGAGTATAATAAACAGTTTTCCGAAGGAATTGATTATATTATCGACAGGTGTCTGCAAGAGAATCCTAATCAGCGCTACCAGAAAACTGAAGAGTTATTTAAGGATCTCAAGTTCATTGACCGACTAACCAGCGATTACAAAAAGAAAGTATTTAAAAAGAAACTTTCCCTGGCTGGGTGTATTGGGTTAATTCTTTTGGGGAGTATGGTCATCACCCTCGGTATTGACCATAAAGATAATGTCACCTTGAACCTATACCAGCAAAAAATAAATTCAGGCATCCAACTGACTGCGGAAGGAAAATATGCTGCTGCCGAGGCTTCTTTTAAGGAAGCTTTGAATTACCGGAATGATCCGGAAGGATTCAAAAACCTGGCGCGGCTGTATCTCAGAGAAAATAAGGCTTCCCAGGCGCTCAGTTACCTGAAGGAAAAGCTACAGGCTGGAGATATCCAGAATGATGCCTCCACCGCCTATCTTTTGGGGTCAGCCTATTATGACCAGCAAGATTATAACAACGCGATCAGTTATTTCAAACAATCGCTGCAAGCCTCGGCCAATATCCCGGGAGATGATTATGAAGCGGCTATGCGCGACTTGGCGGTTAGTTACTGCCGTATCAACCAATTTGCCGAAGCAGAAGAGACATTACAGCAATTGGAGCAGAATAAAAACTCAACCAGTGCGGTGACTGATTATGTGCATGGTGAGGTAAACTTGGCTAAAAAGAATTTCCAGGAGTCTGAACGCTATTTTGCGAAAGCCAGAACCGCTGATCCCAATAACATCGAATATATTCTGGGCGCAGGCCGGCTGTACAGTACCTGGAGTGAAGCCAGCTCCAACAGTAATGACAAGATCATTAGACTTAAAAACGCCCGGGATTTATTACTTCAAGGTGAAAAAATAGATGAACATCATATCCAGATTCTCACCGATTTAGGAAGCTCCAGCTACGAATTGGGCCAACTATACGAATCACTAGGTGATTCCGGCAGTAACGCCGCCTTTCAACAGGCACGCCTGGCTTTCACCAAACTAAAAGGCCTCGATAGTCAAGACGCTAATACCTATCTTAACCTGGCCATGGTTTATGACAAGCTTGATAATTATTCCGAGGCCGAGAATAACTTTCAAGAATCCCTCCGCCTTGACGAAGGCAGCTCCCATGCGAATTTTATATATGGCATGTTCAAACTAAAACATAAACAGTACACCGAAGCCTATAAATACCTGCAAAAAACCGTCAGCTTAAATAAGAACAGCTATGAAGTATCCGCCGCCCATGCCAAAATAAGCGAGCTTAAAGAAAAAGGATGGATATAGATATGCGATTTATGCAGAGGGTAACTGAAACGTCTTAAATGTATTATTGACCCCACTGCAAAAAGCCCCGTTCCCATACTCGTAGAGGAGACTTTAGTCTCCGGCCTGCTCTGGGTATTTGAGCGGGATGTATATTGGAGAACTGACTTGGAATTTATCGGGGTTTATCAGACCAATACCAGGGATCCATCATTTATATGGACCGGTGGATTGTATTATTCTCTTTACAGCGAATAATGAAGGAGCTTAACAAAATAACACGGGGAACCTGCATAGCGGGCATTTAAGGCTTTAATGTGCAGCAATCACGATAAACCGTGTTGGCCTGATTTACAGAGAAGGGAGGGAGCATGAAGGATTAGAACGGCTATCTGAACTCAGGATAAAAAACGGGACAAATGACACATAAGCAGGGTTGAGTGCCAGAGTGCCGATTGTAATCCCTTAAAGAGAGGAGAGGAAGCATGAAGTATTGCGGACAGTGCGGGCAGCAATTGCCGGAGGAGGACCTGTTCTGCAACCAGTGCGGACAAAAGCAGGCGGCGGCCGGCGCTCCAAAATCAGCATCGGGAGAAAATAAAACCAAAGGCCGGTCAGGCCTCAGTCCCCATATCAAGCAACCGGCGGCGGGACCGGGACCCGGCGGAAGCGAACCCCTGGCTCCCGCCTCCCGGCCCGAATCCCCCGCCTATGCCGGAATGGGCCTGAAGGCCAAACTGGCCGCAGGCTTCATTTTAGTTTTGCTGTTTGTCAGCGGCAGCTTCTGGGGATGGCAAAATTATGGGTCCACAGAAGCCAGGGTTAATGCCAAGCTGGAGCTGGCTATAAAATACCTGAACGAAAACGATTATGAAAAAGCGATTCTGGCCTTCAACGAAGCCATCCAGATCGACCCCAGGAACGTGGAAGCGCGGGCGGGGTTGGCGCAAGCCTACATTGGAATCGGGGACTTTGAAAAGGCGGAAGAAGCGGTGACCAACGCCATGAATACCGGAACGCTCAGCCCCGAACAGTACCAGAAATTAATTGAGGCCTACATCAAACAAGGCTGGTATGAAGAAGCCGAGAAACTGCTGGCCCGGGCCAAAGCACAATATAACGGCAATGAGCTCTTAAAGCAGATCGAACAGCTGCTGGTCCAGGAAAAAGCAGCGGCCGAGGCGGCCCGGCAGCAGACCGCGGCGGAGCCGGTCCCGGCCCCGGAGGAAGCGCCCCCGGCACCGGCCAATAATGAACAGCCCCGGACCCGTACCGCCCCCCAACAGCCGGACTCGGGTTCGGTATCAAGAATTTATTAGCCTGACAGGCTGCAAAACGACGGCCAAATAGAACGGTATATACGGGAGGTTTTAAAATGAATCGTTTATTAAAGTTTTCAATCTATCTTATCGGGTTGCTTTTGCTTAGCATTGGGGGAGGGAATCAAGCTCTGGCCTCTGGAAATACATCGTTTGAAGTAGGATCGACTTCTTATTCTGTTGACGGTGTTGCAAATTCAATGGACGTAGCACCATATATAAAAGACGGCCGTACCTATGTGCCTGTTGCCTACCTGGCAAAGGCTATGGGGATTCCGGTCAATAATGTTGTATGGGATGCTCAAACCGCGAAAGTTACCCTAACGAAGGGTGACCAGACCCTTCAAATGCAGATTGGCAATAAAACCCTGCTGGTAAACGGCGCCGCCCGCCAGATGGACGTAGCCCCGGAAATAACCAGTGGGCGAACCTTCCTGCCGGCGAGTTTTGTCGCGCAAGGCTTTGGCTATTCGGTGAACTGGGATGCTGCTTCGCAAATCGTAAGCTTATACCAGGGATCTTCCCTGAACTCATCCGTGAACAATACAGACCCGCAATCGGAAACTTCGACCAGCAAACCTGGGGCCCTGTCCTGGGAAGACTGGCCTGCGGCTACTACGGATGATCCGAATCATGCCTGGACCGTCGTCTTTAAACAGCCCATGCAGACCTCGACCGTCAACAACTATAACATCTATGTCTCCATTGACGTCGACGGCAGCCGCCGCCTCTCCGGGGTGGGCGTCACCGCCTCCGACAGCACCCATGCCCTGGTCAGCCCGCCCGCCGGAGGATGGAGTGCCGGCAGCACATACTACCTCATCATCACCCAAAGCGTTCTAACCAGCAGTGGACAGCCTTTGAAAGACACCGTGCGCATGCCCTTCAGCATACAGTCTGCAGTTATTCTAACACCTGATTACTGGATACCGGATTTAACTAGACAATATTATTTTGATGGAAACGATTTTTATAGGGCATGGACTCAACAAGAGGATAACAACTACCAATGTGAGATATTGCCGTGGGATATATGGCCCAAGAAGGATCATTATGCGATTAAAGGCGGGTATATATGCTGGTTGGAAGGAGAAGGAGGGGGCTCTCATGAATATGTAACATCCGGGCAGCGTATTGTTTTGGCCCCGGTTTCGCCAGGGCAAAGCTGGCAGAGTACCTATACTCTTGATAGTGGAAATACGTATTATGAAACGGGTACATTTATCGGAATGGAAGAGATTAGCATATTAGGCGCCAAGATGATGGCGGCACACATTCACGTCAAAGAAGGCGCTACCTACGAGTACGATCAATGGTTGGTAAAAAACATGGGTATGGTAAAGCGGGAGTCATACTATCAAGGCATTCTACATACTACCGAGTTAACTGGAATTAAATAAATGATTCGGGAAACAAGGGGGCGTTCATTTGGCTTCCTTGCTTCCCCTCCACCAACCAGGAGTGATTTTGGAACAGGCGGTTCAGGGGAATACGGATTACCGGCTGGGAAATCTACTGGCCGAATTGTACATAAACAGCGGAGATAAAGAAAAAGCCCTGGAGCTCTTGAAAAAGTCTTTGGGCGGGCAGGCGGTCATGTACAAAAGCTATGCGAATGATGATAAAGGGCAGGCGCAGATTTGGGCGTTAAAATACTTGCTGGCAAGTGGTTTGTCATATAAGGACGGTCTTGCTCTTCTGGAAGAATATGCGTTAGATTCGAATTTCCCAGTTAAATCCGAGGATGAATCAACCTCTAAAGATATTGTAAACGGGATAGTTAGGGACCAGGCTTTTGCTGAATCCATGTTAAAAAGTTATCCTGACTGGCTGCAAATGACCTCCGCTGTATACCTCGACGCCAAGAATAATATTGCCTATCAGGGTTACGCTGAAAAGGCGAATAATTGGAAACCAATTATTGTAAGGTATCATTCTCCCGCTATATATGGTAAAGATGATATTTCGGGTATTTTGGACAACGTTAAACGCAATTTCAGCGGCTCTCCCTATCGATGGCAGCAGTATGAGGTTTCAAATAAATTTATCTTAGCGCCGTCGAATAAGCCGACAGGTAGAAATAATTGGGCATATCCAATAATTATTGAAAGCAACATACCCTTTGAAGAACATTTGCAACGGGCGGGATATCCAATCGAAAACATAACTTTTATAGACATGTAATTGATATAACCAGGGTTGTAAACAGAGGCGGACTAAACCGTTTATAATAAACGTTCTGCTCTATATTCGGATGGGGGGAGAAGGATTGAAACATTGCCCAAAATGCGGGAAGCAATTGCAGGATGAAGTTAAATTTTGTGTTAATTGCGGTACTGAGGTTGCCCTATTCCCAGGATCGCAGGGATTAGGAAGCAAACCGAACCGGAACCCGGGCGCAGGCGGGAGATTCACAATCATTGCCGGTGTCATACTGGCCGTAATCCTGGTAACGGGCGGCTTCTGGGGCTGGAAGAGTTATGGAACCGAAGCTCAGGTACAGCGGAAGTTGGATTTGGCTGTTAACTATTTGAGTGACAATAATTATGATCAAGCTATACTGGCATTTAATGACGTTATTAAGATTGACCCCAAGGAAGTTAAAGCCTATCAGGGTTTGGCCCGTACCTATACCTTGCAGGGCAAATATGACGAGGCCCAATCAGCCTATGATAAAGGTATAACCGCGGTAGACCGGGATAAAAAGCAGATCCTGCAGTTAAGCCTGGCCGGAATGTACATAGATAAACATGATTTGGCTGCAGCCGAGAAGGCCTTCGCAGAGATTAGAAACAGCAGCCCAAACTGTTTTGAGGCTTACTGGGGTTTGGCCATGATCTACCAACAGCAGGGAGATAATACCAAAGCCGAAGCAATGCTTAAAAAGGCAATAGAAAAGAACCCCAACGACTACCGGGGATATAATACCCTAGCTCTCTTCCTGAAGCAGAACAACAAGGCTGATGAAGCATTTGACAATATAGTAAAATCACTCAGCTTCGAGATCAACCAGCAGGAAGCCTACCTGGTTCTAAGTGATATTTACAAAGAACACTGGACCGACCTGCAAACCAAACTCTCATCAGTATCCGATCAGCAGATTACAGCTATGCTGGAATTCTACGGTACCTATTCATCAAAGGATTATGGCAAAGCAGTCAGCCTCTATCAATCCAAACTTAGCGGGCAAAGCGGGAATCAAAAGGCACAGATTTTAGCAGCAATCGCCATGGTTAAGAGCGGAGACCAGACTGGCTCAGAAGGAATGATTAAACAGGTAGTGAATGCTAAAATCAACGATTGGCTGTTGAGCGACATTGCTCTTTATTACCAGGCCATTGGGGATAATGAAACAGCCAAGATTTGGGCGATTAGAGCCGCTGCGGCTAACCCTGCCAATCTTGAAGCTATTGCCCTTTTGCAAACCTTGAATACCGGAGAAGACAAGTTTTATGCTGCTGAGTACCTGCTCTACAACTGGAAGCCGGTAGGCAAAGTGAAGGAGGAGCTGCAGAATATTGACCAATCTTCAACTAAAACAAATTTAAGCAAAGCTGAGGAAACAGCTACAAAAGGGTCGCCTACGGAAAGGATGGAAACAGAAACATCTGTCACAAATCCTAACCCCGCTAATATGTCCACTACCCCGAAGGTTAATATCATTCCAGGGGATAAAGATTATCTGAACGAACAATTAATAATCGCTGCCGGATATAATGAAATGGATAAAGTAAAAGACTTACTGGCTCAAGGCGCAAGCCCAAGCGCTGCAGCTGATACCGGCTGGACTGCGCTGCATGAGGCAATACATCGGGGTAATTTTGAAATTGCCAAAGTGCTTATTACCGCAGGCGCCAATGTAAATGCACAGGTTAATTTAGGCACAACACCGTTAATGGAGGCAGCTGAAAGTGGAAACATCGAAATTGCCAGGATACTGATAGAAAAGGGAGCTAAAATAAACGTTAAAGATTATTTCAGTCTTAGAGCCCTTGATTATTCTAAAAGCTCCGCCATGACAAGCTTTTTAAAACAACATGGAGCCAAATATGGCGGTCCCTAAACTTAAGATACATAGATAAGGCTTGTTATAGCAAAAGTAGATTAAATAAAGGATCTGAATGATCTAATTTAATAAATATTGTAAATAGGACTCGAGCGTGCATCCCGGGTCTTTCTTTTTAAACTTAGAAATTATGTTAGATTTTTCGAAATATGTAAAAATAACATGAATATGCAGGAAATAACATTAAATGTTAGAATCTTATATTGAGCAGGTTTTAAGTGTCTAAGTTTCAAATATCACCAACTTATCATGAAGCTATCATGGCATAAAATGGGTGAAATCCTATAATGAATTTATACCTAAAAATGCATTTAACCGTTTAGTAAAGGAGAAGTTGATGTGATAAAACATAAGCCGGGTTTCCTGGTAGGGGCGGTTACTGATATAGGCGTGAAACGTAAAAACAACGAGGACAGCTTCATAGTTCACCAGTCTGAGCCATTGTCGGCTGGCAAAACCGGCCATCATATATTCATTGTTGCCGATGGAATCGGTGGTTCGGCAGCTGGAGAGGTTGCCAGTAACATTGCGGTTAAGGGTGTAGTAAATACTTACCTTTCCCTCAAAGACCTGAACCCACCCGAAGCTCTCCGAGCCGCAATTTTGGATGCTCATGAGCAAATTAACGCCAAAGCTCTCGAGTTTCCAGAATATTCTGGAATGGGATCAACCCTTACCGCCCTGGTATTAGCAGATAACACAGCCCATATCGGCCAGATCGGCGATAGCAGAGCCTATCTCATTCGTAACAATAAAATTGTGCAGTTGACGTCAGATCAAACCGTAACGGCTGATCTGCTGGTACAGGGCAAAATTACTCCGGCGGAAGCCGAGACCCATCCCCAAAGGCACATCCTGAGTCAGGCTATGGGAGGGGGACGGAGAGCTCCAGAACCGGAATTGGCATCTTATAAGATGAGAGCAGAAGATATCATCATATTGTGTTCCGACGGATTGTACAATCTGGTCAATGACGATGAGATCAGGAAAATAGCAAGCAAAAATTTTCCCCAGGATGCATGCCGACAACTGGTTGACCTAGCCAATGAGCGGGGGGGATATGACAATATTACGGTTATGGTCATAAAGATCCAAGGTCTGCCCTGGATGAGGCGTTTGCATAGGGCTATGCACAGGTTGACTTCACGTACCCGGGTTGTTGCCGGAATGGTAGGCGCCTATCTCGCGCATATTGTATGCCGGGTTGTTAATATAGATACAGGAGATATTTAAAGGAGGATTATCATGAATGGTGGAAAAAGAATAATTTCGCCCGCGTTATTTGGACTTATCCTTATTTGTTTCGTGCTGCCGTTTGTCAACATCTCTTGTTCTGGTCAGGAGCTGCTGAATCTAAGCGGATATGATCTAATGAGCGGCATGAAATACCAAGGTGAAACGATCGATCCCATCCCGCTTGCCATCTTTATATTCGGTATCGCTATTGCCGGTCTGATCCTGGCCTTCATCAAGAAACGGTTTGGATACATTTTATGTATATTAACTGCCGGTTTGGGATTTATTTCGACTTTAATACTTAAATTTGGTATTGATGCCAAAATTGCCGAGGAGCGTTATCTAAGGGCTGAATGGGGCAGCGGTTATTATTTGACCTTGATTCTGTTCTTCCTGGCAGCAGTATTCAACATTTATTTAATGGCCGCCGCCAAAACCTCAGCTCCCAGCCTGCCCAGCAGCTCCACCCCAAGGGGAGGCAAATTCTGCCCGCAATGTGGGACGCGCAATGAAGCGAGCAGCGATTTTTGCCGGGAATGCGGCACTAGAATTTCGGGGGAGGCGGCACCGTCAATGGCTGCTCCCGCCTATGATCCGCCTGGGTACGAATACGCAGCGGAAAGTTCTTATCAACCGCATTATGCCGAACCCGCAGCCCCAGACGAAGAGGCTACCCAGTTGCTACAAATGCCGGTTTATCCGGTTCTGAAGATTGACCGCAACGGGGTTGAAGAGGTTATTTCCATCAACAAGCCCGAATTTTTAATAGGACGAAACAGTGATGCCGTGGACTATCATGAAGCGAATAACAACAATATTGGCAGGACCCACGCCAAGATTATTTCAGATAATAACACTTACTTTATTATTGATTTGGATTCTAAAAATGGTACATTCCTGAATGGGAACAAATTAAACAGTGGCGAGCCAACCCCGTTGAGGTTCAAAGACAAAATAAGGCTGGCCAATGTGGAATATACATTTGATGAGGAGTAGGGGTTAGGCGAGTCATGGCGTGGTTGGAGATTGTTGAGGGCAAGGACCGGGGCCGGAAAATCAAATTAAAAACGGGCAGCACATATATAGGCCGCGGTGACAGCGCGTGCGAGCTGACCTTAAACGATCAAAAGGTATCCCGTCTGCATGCCCGGGTGACAGTGCTTAGTGACGGCGCCGTCACCCTTCATGATGAAAACAGCAGCAATGGAACAACCTTGCGGGGGCATCGAATTTCAACAGTTGAGTTTCTGCATCCGGGCGATATATTTCGGGTGGGAGATACGGGAATCAGACTGTTAGCCGACTCCCCCTCTGAACCTGAATGGCTTTCATACCAGAAGGATAGAGGAGATGAGGAGGGGACCACCTGCAGTATAAACCTGGCTGGCGGCAGCGAATACACACCGGCAGGCAATTTTACGCGTGCGCTCAAGGCCGACGAGGAAATGATCAGTATTGGACGCGACCCTGCCAACACTATTGTGCTTTCCCATCCCATGGTTTCGCGGTTTCATGCCCGTATCATGTTTCGGGCCGACAAAAGAGTATTATATGACCTTAATAGTGTAAATGGAACCTATATAAATGGGCAGAAAGTGAATGATTCAACCGAGCTTTTCCCTGGATCGCTGATCCAAATCTGTGGTTACAGCTATTATTTTAACGGACGCAATTTGATTGAGTTTAATGATAATGACGGACAAATTCGCATGGAAATCAAATCGTTGTCCAAAACCGTAAAGCTGGCGGGCGGGGGCGCCAGAGTCCTGCTGGACAACCTCAATATAGTAATTGAACCACGTGAATTTGTCGCCATCCTGGGAGGAAGCGGCGCAGGCAAATCCACTCTTTTAGGAGCTTTGTCCGGAATGCGCCCGGCGACCTCGGGAGAAATATTGCTTAATGGCCGCAACCTTTATGATGAATATGATGTTTTCCGCTCGATGATCGGTTATGTTCCCCAGGATGATATTGTCCATATGGACTTGACCGTACAGGAAGTACTCGCCTATTCAGCCCGTCTGCGCATGCCCGAAGATACCACGGCTGAGGAAATCAATGCCACCGTGGAAAGGGTAATGCAAGACCTTGAAATTGATTCACGCCGTGATGTGACTGTTTACCGTTTATCCGGAGGCCAGAGAAAAAGAGTGAGTATTGGGGTCGAACTGCTCACCAGCCCGGGAATATTTTTCCTGGACGAACCCACCTCCGGCCTTGATCCCGGCCTGGAAAAGGTGATGATGGAAATGCTGCGCCGGTTGGCCGATCAAGGCCGTACCATCATTCTGGTGACCCACGCAACTTTTAATATTGACCTGTGTGACAAGGTAGTATTTCTGACCGAAGGAGGCAAATTGGCCTTCTTCGGCGGCCCGGCGGAAGCCCTGGTTTATTTTGGAGCTCGTGATTTCGCCGAGATATACAAAAAAGTAAGCGCTGACAAGACAAAATCGGCAAGTGACTGGGCGCAGGAATATAGCCGTTCCATGTACTGGCGAAAATACATAACCAGTAATCTTAGTCAAAACCGGGCAGGTTCTATGCGAGAGACGAATACTGGAGCTGCCGCTTTCGCCAAACCCCGCATCTCCCGGTTTAAACAGTGGGGCGTTTTGACTCGCCGTTATTTGCGGATAATGAGCCGTGACAAGAAAAATGTACAGCTGCTGTTTTTACAGCCCTTGATAATAGCCATGTTAATAGTGACGGTATTTATTCACAGTGCCCCATTATATGAATACAGTAAATTACAACCTGAAGATGTCCAACTGACTCCGCAGGTTGTGGCCGCCGGCCAACTGAGTGAAGTTCAGAACAACAATGCTGATGAAACCGAAAGACGCAAAGAAATGTCAATCAGTGTGGCGATGATGATTTTTACCGCCATTTGGTTGGGAACATCCAACGCGGCCCGTGAAATAGTCAAAGAGATGCCGGTTTACCGGCGGGAAAGAAGGGTGAACCTTCGCATTGCCCCCTATCTCCTTTCCAAAATCACGGTCCTCTCCGTAGTATGCCTGATCCAAAGCTTCATATTCCTGGGGGTGATAACCACGGGACTGAGCTTGCCCGCATTCTGGCCTAATTTGGGAGCGTTTTTCCTGATTTCGCTGGCCAGCGTCATGATGGGTCTGACTGTCTCAGCAACGGTTCTGAATGCTGACAAAGCGATGAGTACCGTTCCAGTGCTGCTGGTCCCCCAAATATTGTTAGCCGGGGCCTTGATTCCAGTAGCCGACGTTAAACCTGATTATTTGCACAGCATTTTCTATATCGCCATCAGTAAATGGGGATACGAGCTCGTCGGCGGCATATGCGACATCAGCAGCCGGGTACTGATAAAACCGGAACATGATCCCTTCAGTGGTAATTTCGTAGCCCACTGGTGGGTCCTGGTTGCCTTTATCGCAGGTTTTTATTTATTATCCGCCTGGGCTTTACTGCGCAAAGACCAGATACAAGACTAAACCAAGGTTGTTTGATGGCACGGAAATATCGAATATGTCATCATGCCAGCACGCCATATTATTTTATCTTCTTATATCATCGTTTTATCATACAGGTATTATCAATAGCTCATGTGATTAAATAAGTGGATGGCATAATATTAGTGGAAGGGAAACAACCGATGTTATTTTATCGGCAGATAATAACGAGGTTAACGCGTGAGGGAGAGAGTTTAATGAAGTATTGTACTCAATGTGGGCAGGCGTTGTCTACGGGAAGCCGTTTTTGTATCAATTGCGGGGCGTCTGTCCAGCAACCGGCCCAAACGGTGACATTTGAGGAACGTGACCAGTTAAATGATCAGACGCAATCCTCTGTAAATGAAGTCCACTCCAAACGAAGCCGAAGGATTATAAGTCCTAAAGTAATTATTGGCGCGCTGCTGGCAGTTGTAATTGCGATGGGGGGCTTCTGGGGGTGGAATAGTTACGGCAGTACTGAAGTCAGAACCCAGAAACAACTGAATTTGGCGATCAAATATATCAGTGAAAACGATTATGAAAAGGCCATCCTGGCATTTAATGAAGTGATAAAAATCGATCCCAAAGAAATTAAAGGGTATCAGGGTTTGGCAAGAGTATATACCCTGCAGGGCAAGTATGATGAAGCCAAGGCTGCCTATGATAAAGGTATAACCGCAGTAAATCAAGACAAGCAACAAACCCTGCAACTAGGCTTGGCTGGAATGTACATAGATCAGGGGCAATTAGATAATGCCGAAAAAGCCTTTGAGGAGATAAAAAACAGCAGCCCGAACTGCCTGGAAGCCTATTGGGGTCTGGCCATGGTCTATCAACAGCAAGGAGATAACAACAAGGCTGAAGCCATGCTTCGACAGGCTTTAGAACAGAACCCCAATGACTACCGGGGATATAATACCCTGGCCCTCTTTCTCAAGCAGAATGGAAAAGCAGATGAAGCATTTGACAATATAGTAAAATCACTCAGCTTCGAGATCAGCCAGCAGGAAGCCTACCTGATATTAAAAGATATTTTTCAAGGACGCTATGCAGATTTGCAGATAAAAGCCAGTCAATTAACGGCCAATCAGCCTCTGGCCGCCATGCTGAAATTTTGCGGTTTCTACCTGGCTGAAGACTACCCGCAGGCCTTAACAATCTATAAAGACAGCCTGCAACAGGATCAAAGCAACCTGAAAGCCAGTATTTTTGCAGCCATCGCCATAGTGAAAACCGGAGATCTAAGCGGCGCCAATGCAATTATCGCGAAGCTGGATGATAAGAAATTATCCGACAGCCTTTTAAGCGATTTGGCCGAATATTACTTGAGTGCAGGTGACCAGGAAAAAGCCCGAACGTACGCCATCAAGGCACTACAGGCCAACCCGGCCAACCTGGAAGCTATTGCCTTGCTGCAGAATCTGAATAGTGTAGACTCTTCTCTAAATAGATATACCGCCCAGGCTTTGCTGTATGATTGGAGACCAGTGGTGAAGATAATGGAAGAATTAATAAACAATCAAATTCAGATTCCAGTTAATTTAGACACTTTAATAAGAGAAAATACAAGCATAGGCACCCAGAAGGTTGAAACCGATTTACAAAAAGCAGTCGATACCCAACCCGAGGTTAATACAAAAAGTAATCAGGATCAAGCAGTTATTACCGTGCCTTCGACCAAGCAGCCCCAATCCAATCTAACTAGTTCGACTGCAATCATTACTCAGGCACAGGCACAGGATTTGGTGATAAAACTTCCTGAAGTGCAGAAGCTTATGGCTGGAGGTGGAAATTACCAAGTAGGTGGCCATTATACTAATAAAAGAGGAGACCTATTCTATAGTTATAGAACAGGTTATTGGAATCTTGCTAATCATTTTGACGTTGCTGGAGACTATTATGTCATGGCTGTTACCGGGAATATTTATAAAGCTAAATTTGATCGGAGTGGTTATTTGAAATATGTCAATGGTTCATGGGTGTCCACTACAGATCCAGTAGGTAGTAATGAAGGTTAAACCGTAAATAGTTTTAGAGATTAAAACCATATAAGTCTTTCTAGTATTATAGAGAACTGTACAGCTACAATCTAAACCGGTCTTCACGGCCGGTTTTTTACATCAAAGACTATTATTGATATATCATGAATCTCTCACCTCGGCGTCATGTCTTCTATAGATAATACTCTGTATGATATAAGCAAGATTAAATGGAATGAGATATAAGGTTTGAGTAAAAAAACAAAGGCGGTGATATATTTTGGGAGTAGATACAAGTATAAGTCAAAAAAGTAAATGATCAGGTAAAATATTGGAGGATTTTAGCATTTTTTGACTAATATATAAATTTGGGAAAATAAAGAGGAGGGGTGCAAAAAATGGCTGGGTTTTTTGATAAATTGAAACAGGGGGTGAGCGAAACCGGCAAACAGGCCAAAGTAGCAGTTGAAACCAATCGGCTAAAAATGCAGATAAGCATGAAACAAAAAGAAATTGAAAGCAAATATACGGCTATTGGTCAGCTGGTATACAAGGCTTATCGCAATGACGACTTTTCAAGCATCAATAGTGAACTTGAGAATATTTATCATGAAATTATGGCTTGCGAAACTGATATTGAAGCAATCAACAATAAAATATTAGAGGTTAAGAACACCAAGGAATGTGTATGCGGCAATATGGTTCCGGCGGAAACAAGGTTTTGCCCCCAATGTGGATATCATTTTAAATTAGACGATTCTGTAAGTGCAGAACCGATTATGGATCAAGTTGATGACAACCAAAGAGTATGCAGCTGTGGCAATGTGATGGCTTCCAACGCCAAGTTCTGCACCGCTTGCGGGAAAAAATTTTAATAAAGGAATGGAGGTCTTACCATGCAGCAGTTTAGCAATGTACGCCGAGAATTAAAGAAATGGCTCGGCGGATTTGAATGGGCCAATTTATTGATGCCGGTTGATATCTATGTCCTGTTCGGAAGTCTGGGCCTGATGTTTATCAATGAAATTCTGGGACTGGTTCATATCTACGCACCTTTGAACATCCTTTCTACCTTGGGCTATTGGGGATTTTTACTGGGGTGTCTGGTTACTCTGGTCTCACCGAATATTAAATATCTGCCCTATGGATTATGGGGATATGCATTTACTTTATTATTCCCGTTTACCTATTTCTCATTTTCAACCATTATCGGGGTACTGATCTGGGCATATCTGGGCTATGCGGTAATGCAATATAGCGCTATAGCCGATATCAATGTCTAAAACGACGGAGCTTAAAGATATTATGTTCTAAATATTGATAATATTTGGGGGGAGACATGATGAAATGCCCGGCATGTAATGCTGAAAATCTTGAAGAGGCTGCTTTTTGTTCGGAATGCGGTTTTAGTTTGAGTGGTTCTACGGGCCAACTCAATGCCGGAGTTTTGCTCCAGAATCGTTATAAAGTGATCAAGGTTCTGGGCCGGGGGGGCATGGGAGCTGTATACCTTGCCGAGGATTTAAGACTTAACAACCGTTACTCGGCCATTAAGGAGATGAGTGCCAAAGCAGTTGGGCCTGATAAGCTCCAGGAGGCCGTGGCCGCATTTAAGAAAGAAGCCGCCATTTTAAGCCATTTAAAACATCCCGCTTTACCAGCAATATCTGATTTCTTTGCGGAAGGCGAAGATAAATGGTATCTGGTTATGGAATACATTGACGGGGAGAATCTCAGTTCCGTTTTGAGAAAAAGAGGCAGGATTCCTCAGGGCGAAGTAATGCAATGGGCTATAGAGCTGGCCTCAATCTTGGATTATCTCCATAGTCAAAACCCTCCTATTATTTTTCGGGACCTCAAACCATCAAATATTATGTTAACCTCAGACGGCAGGATAAAATTAATCGACTTTGGGATCGCCCGCCACTTTAAATCTGATGCGGCTATGGATACCACCGCATATGGGTCGACGGGTTTTGCTCCACCGGAGCAGTATGGCCAGAAACAGACCGATATACGCTCGGATATCTATTCTTTAGGAGCTACCCTGCACTATCTGCTGACGGGAATAGATCCGACCAAATCCCCTTTTAAGTTCATTCCCCCTTCTAAGGTAGTACAAGTAAATCCGGCCCTGGAAGCGGCGATTATGAAATCAGTGGCTATGGAACCCGATGTAAGGCCGGCCAATAGCAAAGAGTTTTTATCCATTTTAGGAAAAAATCAAACAGGTACGGGAACCAAGACTCTGCCGGCTGACACCGAATTGCTGCAACAATTACCCCGAATGAATCAAAAAAACGTTTCCCCGCCTCTCGCCTCCAATATTGACGGGAGATCGGCGGTTAATAATGGAACCAAGCAAATTTCTGCCCCAAAGGGGAAGAAGAAAGAGGGCATCTTATGGAAAGCGATGCTGGCTATCATATTGTTGCTGGGTTGCAGCGGCTGGGTTGTAGTCAAGTTTTTTCCAAGCCTTTTGCCGCCAACAATTGCGGCCATGGTGGCATCATCACAACCACCAGCTGAGCCCGCCATTGCTGTGTCAGGAGATAAGGAACAAGAACCCAACGATAGTATTCAAGCAGCACAGGGAATCAAAGTCAACCAGACCTACAAGGCTAACCTTCAGACCGATCGGGATCAGGACTATTTTAAATTGGAGATTCCCACAGCCGGGAAATTAAGTGTGAATATTCTGCACGACCAGGTGGAAAACGGCACATGGAATGTTGTTGTGCTAAGCAGTGAAAACAACAAATTAACTGAATTTGCCGCCGGGCGTGACGATATAAATAAGTCTTCAGTCAATTTACGGGTAGGTAAAGGAGAATGTTATATTTTGGTCAGCCAGGGTAGTTCATTTAGTAACACCGATTACAAGCTGACTGCCCAATATGTTGAAGAGGAAGACTTTTTTGAAAAAGAATCCAATGGCAATATCCAATCGGCTGAACCGATTAAGGAAAATCAGTCTTATACGGGGAATCTGCAGAGTGGCGATGACAACGACTATTACAAGCTGGATTTTGCGTCTCCGGGGAAAATGAGCGTGAACCTGCAGCATGAACAAGTAGACAGCGGCAACTGGCACGTTGCCATTCTGGATGTTGATAATCATAAAATGGCTGATTTTTATGCCAGTGCCGGTGAATTAAACCGAAATTCGATAAATCTTCGCGTACCAGCGGGTACCTATTATGTTTGGGTGTCCGACGGTGGTTCCTTCAGCGACGTGGATTACAAAATGACGGTCAGGTACACTGCCGAAGGCGACGGGTATGAAAAAGAACCTGACAATAAGATTCAGATGGCACAGGCAATAAAAACCGATCAGACTTTTACCGGCAATCTGCAGAGCGGTGACGACCATGATTACTATAGATTGGATTTAGCCACCGACGGCAAGATTGTAATCAACTTCCAGCATGAACAGGTTGACAGTGGCAACTGGCATATATTTTTGATCAATTCCGATAATCAGAAATTGACCGACTATTATACCAACAGAGCGGAATTGAATAAAAACTCGGATGCGGTTCGGGTACCGGCCGGTACGTATTATGTGTGGATCTGTGACGGTGGTACTTTCAGTGATGCTGATTACAAATTTACAGTAAGTTTTACGCAATAAGCTGAACTATCTGGGGGTATGCTGATATAATATTAAGAATATACGATAATTATCGACACGTTATTTTAATGGGCCTTGTGGTTGGTAAGCTTATAAACCGCAAGGCCTGTAATAACGCTATATACCAATATTTATACGGGGAGGCAGCAGAGTGACTATTTATACCGATTTGGAAAAAATGCTGGCGGATGGCATTATGGAAGAGAAGCCTGAGCCCAACTGTGTCACAATAATGCAATGGGAGTTCGTTGAGTATGTAGTGGGTAAAAGTGTTACCTGTGCCTTTCCGGTACTTGCCCTTTACTCGAATCCGCGTAAATCAATGCAAGGGGGATTTATAGGAGCTGCATTCGACAACACCTTTGGCACCCTGGTTTATTTAACTACCAAAAAAATGAATATGGTTACGATTGATCTGAATATCACCTACCATAAACCTATATATGAAAACGACCGGTTGATTGTAACTGTATATATAAAATCGCTCGGCAAAACAATCATTCATCTTGTGGGAGAGGCATTCGATTCCCAGGGTAATCTGATTGCCAGTGCTACTACCAACTTGACCTTGCTGGACAATAATGGAAAATAACCAGGCTAATGATAGAGAAAGACTCTGGTGTATTAGAATTGACCGTTACAGCGGTCTCGTGCAAGTTGCGGTTTGCAGGAAGCTCCTCCACTGGAATGAAGCCGGAAAATAAGTCTTTGTTTTGATACTAACCGATCCCCCAATTTCCATAATATACTTTGTCGATAGATGTCACATATCACAAATCACCTTCATATAGTATAGAGCGCTAAAAAATATGGAGGTGGTATCTTTGAGCATCCTTTACTGGGCGCTTGCAATTACTGCGGTTATAAAGGGTACGCTGCTTTTGTTCGGCTACCTTAACAACCAGGTTTTCCCCCAGCCACTGGAAGCCGAAGAAGAGAAAGCTTATCTGGATAAACTGCAGCAAGGCAGTCTGGAAGCTCGTAACAAACTGATAGAACACAATTTACGCCTGGTAGCCCACGTTGTAAGAAAATACGAAAGCAGCGGGGAAGATATGGAAGATCTTATTTCCATTGGGACTATCGGATTGATTAAGGCAATTAGGACCTACAACCATGAACGCGGAGTAAAGCTGGCCACCTATGCAGCCCGTTGTATTGAAAATGAAGTCCTGATGCATTTGCGCAACATCAGAAAGCTACGTCAGGAAGTATCGATTTATGATCCTATTGGTTATGATAAGGAAGGCAACGAAATCTCCTTAATGGACATATTGACTACCGACAGCGAAATAATAGATATAATTGAAACCAGAATGCAGGGCAAGAAAATCAAAGATAAAATGGATACCCTCTCCGGCAGGGAACGTGAAGTAATTGAAATGAGGTATGGGCTTTTCAACGGATTAAAAGGGACTCAGCGTGAGATTGCCAAGGAGTTGGGGATATCCCGTTCTTATGTCTCACGGATTGAGAAAAGAGCTGTCAACAAACTAATCAGGGAAATAGGGATTGAATCAGGGCAGGGTTAACGTTTAAAAAGCCGGTGGCAAAATCCACCGGCTTTGTCTTGTTTATATTGTGAAATAAAAAGTTTTATTTCACCCAGGGTCCAGTTATGGGTAAAATGGATTTGCCAAAGGCGGTATTTAGAACCAGGGCTGCAGATAAATACAAGGCCAAAATACCTGTGATTAAGAGGGTGTAAGCTGCGATGGGATCCCCGACTGCTTTGTCGAGCAGTTGAAGATCCATGAATGCTATGGCTACAACCGCGATATCCAAGAATATTACGGCCAATGCCAGAATAGAAGTGCCTTTGAAGTAAGCGGGAGTCCATAATACGATAAAGATTGCCAGAGCCAGCCAGGCCCATCCGTCAACAACAGTATTAAGGGCGATAGGCCATTTGTTAGCCGCAGCAAAATACTTAACGAAAAACTCTAAGCCGCCAGCCAGCATAAAGAAGGCTGAGAAAACCGTGAAAACATTTCCGCCAGTGGTATTGCCCTCCATTAATTCAACCACCCCAACGACGATTTGGATAACAAAACCACCCATCAGCCAACAACCCAACAGGGGAAGCGCTCCTGCGGGGCTTGTGAAACCCCATGATTCATAACCTAATAAAATATAATAAAAGGTAAAACATGCTACCCCTAAAGCTACCAAGCCTGCTGGTGCCGGATTGGCCCATCCTTTTCCGTCTCCTGACATCCAAAATCCCCCTCACATTTTTTATTATGATTCAAAGACTAACGCCTCTGAACCATATATAACACACTATAATATGCACAATAAATCCGATCTTTTTCTTTCTCTCTCTAAATAACAAATCTCCTGTAACCAACAATCTATAAACATTACGGCGTTTACCCCGACCATTTTAATCCCGTCGGGTTTCTAACCTACATTCCAAATGTTACCGGTAAATCTCCTAGCAAGGGTCCTCTAATATGACAGAGTAGTACTTAAATTTAAGTCCCAGATAAGGAAAATTATGTCAATAAACCCCTTGATCTGGCAAATCATACCTCCTTTCATGGAGATTTTTGATTTTTAGAATATTCTCACCAAATAACATATTATATGTAAAAGGATATGCTGTCAAATAGTAATTATTACATAAAGATTGGCATAAATTTCAGAATCAGAAGTTTAAAATTTATAAAGGATCAGAGGGCGGGATAAAAATTTTACCCGGTAGCCTGTGGTGAAAAGTTCATAATAGAATATAATATTTAAATAATAGTCATTTTTGTCAGTCCATGATTGTTTTGGGGCGCTCTATTAGTGCCGCTCAGGGGAGGCAGTGATTGATGGCGGAGATTAGGCGGGATTTGGTTAAAAATAACTGGGTGGCCATAGCCACTGATAATGCCTTGAAGCCAGATGATTTTCCAATCAACAAACGCGGCATTGATACTAACGGAACCCATATGTTTTGCCCCTTTTGTGAGGGGAATGAGGCTTCTACGCCCCCGGAAATTGCAGCCTATCGAGGCAACGGCTCAGAGACCGACGGCCCGGGTTGGTCCGTCCGGGTCATTCCCAACAAATTCTCGGTATTTTACCTGGAGGGAGAGCTGGAAAAAAGCCAAGCGGGCATATATACAAATTATAATGGGGTGGGCCGGCAGGAGGTAGTGGTTGAGACTCCCCAACACGGGTTGGATTTGCATGATTTTGATCATGACCATATTGTTCAGGTATTTTGTATGCTTAAACAACGTTATAACGAATTATCCTGGGATGAGCGGATAAAATACATACAAATTTATAAAAACCGGGGGATATTCGCCGGCGCTTCTCAGGATCACAGTCATAGTCAAATAATGGGACTGCCGTTTGTACCCCGCTGGAATTCCGGACCGGCGGATTATTATCAAAAACATGGGCAGTGCCTTTTATGCGCCATAATAGACCAGGAAAAACAGAGTAAAGTGCGTTTGGTCCATGAAACGGAATATTTTTTACTGTTATGTCCTTATGCCTCCAGGTTTTCCTATGAAACCTGGATTATACCCAAACAGCATTGCGAGCACTTCGGCGCTATAAATGAGGCTGAAATTGAGGATCTGGCTGGGGCTTACCGTACCTATACGCAGGTGATGGTGAAGACTTTGCATAATCCTGCGTATAATTTAATATTTAATACAGCCCCGATTAATCTTCCCTATCAGCCTGGATATCACTGGTATTTGGAAATAAACCCCCGTATGCTGGTAAATACCGGGGTGGATATCGGCACCGGCATATATATGAACCCGGTGGCCCCAGAATTGTCAGCCGCCCTGTTCCGCGAAAACATGATTAAACATAATTAAGAGGTACCACATGTTAAATTTGCTATACCCGAAAATTTACGTTGACAGCCTGCTGGACGTTCCTCTGGACAAGCTGCGTGAGCAAAATATTACCGCCTATATCATTGATTTGGACAATACCATTACTGAATGGAACAGCAGCGAGATCCGTACGGAAGTGGAAGAATGGTTCCGCCGGATCAAGGCCGAAGGGTTAAAATCCTGCATCCTGTCCAACAACGGCGAAGAAAGGATTCGCAAAGTAGCGGACCGCCTGGGCATACCTTATATTCACCGGGCGGCCAAACCCCGGCGGGGATCCTTTCATCGGGCCGTGAAACTTATGGGGGTCGGAGCCGACCAGGCAGCAGTGGTTGGCGACCAGGTATTTACCGATATATTGGGGGGGAATCGGGCGGGTTTATTCACCATCCTGGTAAAGCCGTTGGCCCGGAGAGAATTTATAGGAACCAAGATTAATCGTACGCTTGAGATCTTGGTTTTGCATATGCTGTTCAAAAAAGCTATTAAAAAGGGAAGTGAACACCGGTGCTGATAAACAGCCGTACGGCCTTGCTCGGAATTTTAGGCAATCCCTTGGGACACAGCCTTTCGCCCCTGATGCATAATCTTACCTTGCAGAAGATGGACCTGAACTATATTTATGTGCCCCTGGAAGTTGGTCCCGACCGGTTGGAGGAAGCTATAACCGGGATAAGAGCTTTGAACTTCAGAGGGGTTAATGTAACCATTCCCTACAAGAAGGCAGTTATTCCTTTTCTGGATGATCTGTCTCCGGAAGCCTCTGCCTGCGCCGCGGTAAACCTGATCAGAAATGAAAATGGACGGTTAACCGGATTTAATACTGACGGTCCCGGCTTTATGGCCAGTCTGGCCCAGGAAGGGGTTGATTCCACCGGAAATGTATTGCTTTTAGGAGCGGGTGGGGCTGCTCAGTCCCTGGCCTATGAATTATCTATAATCGGAGCCCGGCAGCTTAATATTCTGGATTTGGATGGGGACAAGGCTTCCGAATTGGCCGGCTTGGTGAATAAACTGGCACCCGGCCAAGCCTTCGGGGCTCAGATGAGTGAGGGTTTGTTTGCCGGCCTTAGCCGGGAGGCAGACCTGATCATCAACTGCACTCCGGTGGGTATGTATCCCCACCTGGATGAGTCGCCGGTTCCTTCCTTGCGTGAGGTGCGACCGGACACGGTCGTATATGATATCATATATAATCCTCTTACCACCAAATTTTTGGCCGCCGCTCAGGCCAGCAACTTGAAAACGATCAACGGTTTATCCATGTTTGTTAATCAGGGAGCGCTTACATTACGGATTTTAACCGGGTTTGATCCCCCGGTTGACTATATGAAAGAAGTGGTATTAGATACTTTTTAGGAATGCTAAAGGCTTAACCTTGATAGAGCTTATAGTAACCATGGCAGTTATGGTAATGGTTTCAGCTATGGCTGTGCCTGCCCTGGCAGGTCCGCTGGAAGCGGTGCGACTAAGGACTGATGCCAGACAAATGGCTGCCTTGCTCCGCCTGGCCCGGGAGCAATCTATTGCCACGGGGCAGCCCCAGACTGTAGTTTTTTATACGAATAATGGCAAATATAAAATAATCGGACAAACCGATCATCTGCTCAATCCGGGAATAAATTTTGTGGGTACGACTACATTTACGACCAAAGTCGGCGGCCTGCCCGCCTGCAGTTTCTCACCTTCCGGCGCACCCGGTTCAGGAGGTACGATTACTCTGGGTAACAGCGACAGCCGGATTTATGTAATTGTCAATCCCGTAGCAGGGCGGGTGAGGATATCTGACAGCCCGCCGCAAGACTGGTGACAGGAGGTAGTATTGTGGTTTTTCAGCTTTTATTTATTTTCTTTGCCAGGATAACTGATGTCTCGTTGGGCACCATCCGCATGATTTTAATAATCAGGGGGGACAAGTGGACCGCTGCTGTCATAGGATTTTTCGAAATCCTGGTATATACTATAGCTCTGGGCATGGTGGTGGGTGCTCTTGATGATCCCATCAAGCTGACCGTATTCTGCCTGGGGTTTTCTCTGGGGGTATTGGTGGGCAGTATTATTGAAGATCGTTTGGCCTTGGGTTATCGGGGGGTGCAGGTCATCATTGACCGTGACCAAAGCTATGTCGTAGAAGAATTAAGGTCCCAGGGGTTTCCGGTTACATGTTGGGAAGCTGAGGGAATGGCGGGGCACAAGATTGTTATGAATATGGTGCTGAAACGCAATCTGGCTCGATTGGCAACCCAAAAAATATATGAAATGGAGCCGGAAGCTTTTGTGGTATTTATGGAGCCCAAGCATTTTCAGGGAGGATATATACGCAAGAAATAGGGGGAGTATGATGCTAAGGTATTCTACGGCAGGAGAGTCGCATGGGAAAGCCCTGGTCACTATCATTGAGGGCATGCCGGCCGGACTGAATATAAACAGCGGGGATATCAACCTGCAGTTGCAGCGGCGGCAAAAAGGCTATGGGCGGGGCGGACGCATGAGTATCGAGGCGGATGAAGCCGAAATATTATCCGGGGTAAGGGCGGGACATACTACCGGAAGTCCGATTGCCCTGAGTATTCGCAATCTTGACTGGGAAAACTGGCAGGATATTATGGCGGCGGAAGAGACTCAACATTCCGGGGAGCGGACGGTTAAAAGGCCTCGCCCCGGGCATGCCGACCTTTCCGGGGCAATCAAATACAATCAAGCTGATATGCGCAATATTTTAGAACGAGCCAGTGCCCGGGAAACTGCTGCGAGGGTTGCGGCAGGAGCCTTTTTCAGGGAATTCTTAAAATGTTTTAACATATATATTTATAGCCGGGTAATATCGATCGGAGCAATAAGTTCATCCCCGGAACCAGTCAGCCGGCAGGGGCTGGAAGCCTGGCAGGAGCTGGTCGAGGCTTCGGACGTACGCTGCCCCGAGCAGAATAAAGCCGCCCTGATGATTGAAGCGATCGATGAAGCCCGCCGGAACGGGGAATCATTAGGGGGGAGTTTTGAAGTGGGAGCGATCGGAGTCCCCCCGGGATTGGGAACCTACGCCAATTGGGACAATCGCCTGGATGCACGGCTAAGCGGGCTTTTGATGACCATTCCGGCCATTAAAGCGGTGGAAATCGGTGACGGCATAAAGAATGCCGGTTCGCCAGGCTCAATGGTCCATGATGAGATTCATTATCAGGAGGACAAAGGCATATTTCGCTTGTCCAACCATGCCGGAGGGATAGAAGGGGGCATGAGCAACGGTGAGGCCATATGGGCCCGAGCTTATATGAAGCCTATTCCTACTCTTTATAAACCGCTGGTGAGCGTTAACACCGAGATGTGGGTGGAACAAAGGGCGGATGTAGAACGCTCCGATATCTGCGCGGTTCCGGCCGCCAGTGTCGTAGGGGAGGCCATGTTGGCTTACGGGTTGGCGGCGGCGTTTTTAGATAAGTTCGGCGGGGATTTTATGGATCAGATCAAGGAGTCTTATGATCGTTATTGTGAGTACTTACGAAAGGCATGGAGATGGGAAAAAATTTAGTTTTAATAGGTTTTATGGGAACCGGTAAAAGTTCGGTCGGTATTAGATTAGCTCAAAAAATGAAAAGAGATTTTGTTGATATGGACCATGAGATCGAACTGGTTAGTGGGATGTCAATTGCCGAGATATTCAAGCGCTTTGGTGAAGTTCGATTCCGTTCGGAAGAGAGCTTAATGGCCCAAAAAGTGGGAAAAAGGAGAGACGCGGTTATTGCCACCGGCGGCGGGGCGGTTCTATTAAATAATAACATTGAGGCTCTGCGCGAAAACGGGATATTAATCTGCCTGGATGCAAGCCCGGCGGATATTTACGCCCGGGTTAACCGCAAAAAGGGAACCCGACCACTTTTGAAGAAAAATGTTACAATTGACGATATAGAAAAGCTGCTGCAGGAAAGAGAGCCTTTCTACGCGAGTGCGGATATCCGGATAAATACCAGCGACAAGGATTTGGACACTATAATAAAGGAAATTTGTCAGTCGCTTAAAGAAAAAAACCTGATGACGAATAAATATATATCGTAATGTTAGGAGGGCAATATAGTGAAAATTGCCATGGCGCAGATGAATCCCGTAGTTGGGGATATTAGCGGCAACTTGCAAAGAATAAAGGAACTATGGGCCGGCTGCGACCGGCAGGCAACCGACCTGCTGATTCTGCCCGAATTATTTCTGGTTGGCTATCCGCCGCGGGATTTGTTGGAACGGCCGGCCTTCCTGGACAGGGTATATGCCGCCCTTGACGAGATGGTGGCCCTTTCCCTGATTTACAAAGGGACAGGCCTTCTCTGCGGAACTCCGCTGCGTACCGGTAAAGCTTTCGGACATGGGCTTTATAATTCAGCCATTCTTATATATCAGGGAAAAATCCTGCTCACCCAGCATAAATCTCTGCTGCCGACCTATGATGTATTTGATGAAGCCAGATATTTTGACCCGGCTGATCAAATTAAAGCTGTGGCTTTCAAAGGTTTGCGCCTGGGGGTTACAATCTGTGAGGATGCCTGGAATGAGCCTGATTTATGGAAGGGTGCGGTGAGTTACGAATTCGACCCCATCGCTGAACTGACTCGCCAGGGGATTGATTTGTTGATTAATATTTCCGCCTCCCCTTATTTCCTCAACAAGGAAGATGTAAGGTGCCGGCTGATGAGCAAGCATGCCCTGAATTATCAGATACCGGTTATCTATGTCAACCAGGTGGGAGCCAATGACGAATTGATCTTTGACGGGCAGAGTATTTTTATAGATCGGCGGGGCGAGATAGCAGCCCTGCTGCCTGCCTTTGCCGAAGACGTTCAAACTATCGACACCGACCAAAAAGGTGAAAAACTTACTTGTGGCAGCCATGATAAAATGAGTTACCTGTACCAATCGCTGGTCCTCGGAATTCGTGACTATTTCCGCAAAACCGGGTTTTCCCGGGCAATAATTGGGTTGTCGGGCGGTATAGATTCGGCCTTGACTGCCTGCCTGGCGGTAGCGGCCCTGGGCAGCGAGAATGTTACGGGGATTTCCATGCCCTCGGTCTATTCCTCCGCCGGCAGTGTGGATGATGCCAGAGATCTGGCCCGGAACTTGAATATTGAATACCAGGTTGTGCCTATTGCCGATATTTTTGCCGTCTATCTCAAAACCCTGGAGCCGCATTTCGGCGGAAAAGAACCGGATATTACCGAGGAGAATATTCAAGCCCGGATACGGGGCAATATTTTAATGTCTCTATCCAACAAATACGGGTCTATGGTACTCTCCACCGGCAATAAGAGCGAAATAGCCGTAGGCTACTGCACCCTTTACGGAGATATGTGCGGCAGCCTCAGCGTACTGGCGGATGTGCCCAAGACAGTGGTATATGAACTGTCTGCTTACATAAACCGGGAAAAGGAAATAATACCCCGTGCGACTATCGAAAAACCACCCTCGGCCGAATTAAAACCGGACCAGGTAGACCAGGACACCCTGCCGCCCTATCCGGTTTTGGACGCTATACTTAATTACTATATTGAAGAGAACCTTTCCGCCCGTGACATCATCGGCAAAGGTTTTGAAGCCGAAACAGTCCGTTGGGTGCTGCAGACAGTCAACCGCAATGAGTACAAGCGTAAACAGGCGGCCCCCGGATTAAAGGTAAGCACCAGGGCTTTTGGCGCCGGTCGCCGCATGCCGATCGCCGCCCGCTACGAAATATAATTACAATCAGGTACAGTTCGGGGATAAAGGGCTGATGACAGGCTCCTGGTCCCCCAACCTTATTTGTCACAGGCCAATAAACGGGGAATAACCAGCTGTCAAACCGGCAGGTGACGACAATTGATGTCCGCTGTCTGACATAATAAAGCAGTTTAATTTCTGACGAAGATAGACCTTAGCCAAGGTCTATTTTTTATGCCCCTATTTACTAAATAAAATAAAAAAGGTTGAAAAATGTAAAATAAAAAATATAATAGAATAAAAGGAATAAAATGTATTTATAAATAAATATATACAAAGATGGAATATATAATAGAACAAGAGCCAAAAGCATGGAGTGTCACTTGTGAACAGGATTAAATTGATAAATATGAAAATAGACCCCGAAGCCGTTAAACTGGTATCACCGCAAATTATCCGTCAAAATCATATACTGCCGATTGCTCGAACCAGACACTCTATTACCCTGGCCATGGCCCAACCGATCGATCATCAGGTGCTGGATGACGTCCGTATGGCTGCCGGCTTGGATGTCATACCCGTATTGGCTGACGAAACGGAAATTGAAATGGCAATAGGGCAGTTCCTTTCTTTTCGCTTGGATCCCAATATGGAGAAATTAATCAATGAACTTAGGCATACTTCGACCAATGCAGATATCGCTGATGCCGGAAGTTTCTTTCCCGGTACCGATGAAGCGCCGATAATCCGGTTGGTCAATCACTTGCTGCTGCAGGCGGTGCGGGTTCATTGCAGTGATATACATATCGAACCTCAGGAAAATGACGTAAGAGTAAGGTTCAGAGTTGATGGGGAACTGTATGAGGCGTTTACGATGCCCAAAATGTCTCTCCCGGCCATGGTTTCGCGCATCAAGATTATGGGGGGGATGGATATTTCCGAGAAACGGCTACCTCAGGACGGCAGGTTTCGCCGGACGATTGAAACCCGTGACATCGATTTCAGAATTTCAACTCTACCTATAACCAATGGAGAAAAGGTAGTAATCCGGGTTCTGGATAAATCCCAGGCTTTAACTGAGATTAAGAACCTGGGATTGACCGATAGCAACCAGGGAAAATTGATCGCTTTAACCCAACGGCCCCATGGAATGATTCTGGTTACAGGCTCCACCGGTTCGGGCAAGACCACTACCCTGTATGCCATGCTGAAAAACCTGGACGCGAATTCCCGAAATATCATTACGCTGGAGGATCCAGTGGAATACTCGCTGGTAGGAATCAACCAGGTGCAGGTCAATAGCAAGGCGGGGATGACTTTTCTGAATGGATTGGGTTCAATCCTGCGCCAGGATCCTGACATCATCATGGTGGGTGAGATTCGTGATCATGCCACCGCCCAGTTGGCAGTACAAGCTGCGTTAACCGGTCATTTAGTACTGTCCACTTTACATACCAACAATGCGGCAGGGACAGTGGCCCGCTTGGCCGAAATGGGAATAGAAGCATTTCTGTTAGCCGCGTCCCTGGTCGGTGTGGTCTCTCAATGTTTGGTGCGTCGCCTCTGTCCGCATTGCCGGCGCCGATATAAGCTTAATAAAGCTACGGCTGCCGCTATAGGCCTGGCGGAGGAAGCCGGGCAGGAGTTTTATCATCCGGCTGGGTGCAATATGTGCCGCCAACTTGGCTATCATGGCCGCATAGCTTTACAGGAAATAATGCTGGTAGGACCTTTAGTACGTTCAGCTATCAATCAGGGGGCCAAGCTGGACGATATTGAGACGGCCGCCAAGGCGGAAGGCATGACCGCCATTCGCGAGGATGGGCTGGCTAAGGCCCGCCACGGTCTGACTTCCCTGGAAGAGGTAATGCGGGTCATACGCCTGGAGGGATAAACATGTACGGTAAATCTGCCCTGGACATAATTAATGAAGCTGTAGTAATGGGAGCGTCGGATCTGCATCTGGTTGCCTCCTACCCTCCTATCTGCCGTGTAAATGGCATGCTGGTTGAAGTCCCCGGGGCTGTACCGCTTAGCCGCCAAGATGCCCGGGATTTTGGGGAAGAACTATTACCCAATGCTGCCATCAAAAAGATCATCGAAAAATACGGACAAGCTGACTTTGCCCGTTCCTTTCAGGGGCTGGGCCGGGTTAGGGTAAACCTGTACCGGCAAAGCGGATCCTGGGCGGCGGCAGTAAGGATAATCCCGGAGGAAGTGCCTAGACTTGAAGCTTTGGGCCTGCCGGTTATAATTACGGAATTGGCTATGCATGACCAGGGTCTGATATTAATCACGGGAGCTACCGGCAGCGGAAAATCAACCACCCTGGCAGCCATGCTAGACTTTATTAACAAGTCCCAAAGCAGAATCATTATTACCCTGGAAGACCCGATTGAATTTATCCACCGGCCCGGATTGGGAATTATTAATCAACGTGAAGTGGGACGCGATATTGCCAGCTTTACCTTAGGGCTGCGAGCTGCTTTGCGACAGGATCCTGATGTAATCATGGTTGGCGAGATGCGTGACCTGGAAACCATCTCCACGGCGGTCACCGCTGCCGAAACCGGACATTTGGTTCTGGCCTCGCTCCATTCCGGCAATACGATTCAGACTCTGGAGCGAACCATAAACGTGTTCCCTCCCCATCAGCAATCGCAAATCAGAACTCAACTGGCCACAACCTTGCTGGGAATCATCAGTCAGCAATTGATCCCCACCATAAATGGAAATGACCGGGTGGCAGCCGCGGAAGTTTTAATCCTGAATTCTGCCATTCGTAATCTCATCCGGGAAAATAAAATGCATCAGATCTACTCAGCCATACAGACTGGGGCCTCCACCGGGATGATAAGTATGGGCAGGGCGGTCAAAATGCTTTACCTCCAGAACCTGATTTCTTATGAAAGCTTTAATAAATACGCAGTTGATTGGTTTTAACCAAAGGGGAGATTTTAGGCTTGAAATTTAGATACCGTGTGTGTGACGACCGGGGCCGGCCGAAATCGGGCACTTGGGAGGCAGAACGCAAAGATACGGTGGTTGCAGGGCTTTTGGATCAAAATTATTACATTGTGTCTTTGCAGGAACTGCCCTCAGCTCAATTACCGGGGAACCTCGACCTCAATCTGGGCAGTTTTAAGAAGGTTGGCAGCCAGGAGCTGGTAGCTTTTACCCGCCAGCTCTCAATCATGTTGGCGGCGGGGCTCCCTATTATGCGCTGCCTGCGAGTTCTGGAAGAACAGGCCGCCAATCCCAGGCTAAAACAGGCAATCCTGCAAATTCAGGATGACATCGAAACCGGATCATCTTTAGGGGAGGCGTTCAGCCGGCAAGCTGCAATATTTTCGGGGGTGTACATCAGTATGCTTAAAGCCGGTGAGACGGCGGGCACCCTGGATATGGTGCTTAATAAGCTCAGTTATCACCTGGCCAAGGAACATGAGTTCAGTGGCAAACTTAAGTCAGCCTCGATCTACCCCATTTTTATAAGTGTAATAGCAGTTATGGTGGTCTTATTGATAATTACGGTCATCATGCCCAGATTTGTAAGCATTTTCGAAAGCTCCGGGATGCAGCTGCCGCTGCCGACCCGTGTTCTCATGGATTTAAGCGCATTTTTACATAGCCAGGGCCTGCTTCTGCTTATTGGTTTTATTCTGATAACCGGTTTTATGAAATGGTTCAAGCGTACTGCCGAAGGTGAATTGGTCTGCGATACTATTCTTCTGCATCTCCCCATAGTGGGAAGATGCGCCAACCGCCTGGCATTAGCTCGTTTTGCCCGGACATTGGGGATTTTGACCAGATCAGGCATCAATATAGTGCAGGCTTTGGAGGTAGTTAAAGATGTGGTTGGGAACGCCGCCATCAGCAAGGTGGTAGCAGAAGCGAAAGGCAGCATTATGGAAGGTGACAACATAGCCGGCCCTTTGCAAGCCAGCGGATGGTTTGATCCTCTGGCGACCCAAATGATTGCGGTGGGAGAGGAGACCGGAAGGCTGGATGATATATTGATTCACCTGTCGGATTATTACGAAGGTGAATTGATAAGTTCCCTGGACCGTCTTACCACCCTGATCGAGCCAACCTTAATCTTCCTGGTGGCAATTGTAATAGGCGGCGTGGTAATATCGGTGCTCTATCCGATGTTCGATATGATCAATCTGGTTGGGATCTAAATCCTCTTCAGAACTGGTTTTCTGGACCGGATTCCCAGGCAAGATTCTGGTTATATAAGGCTAAAGGAGGTGACGGCAGCAGTGGATTACCCTAAATACAACCCGGGGAGGTGATTACATGAATTTATTGATGAAAGCCGTAAAAACTGAGCAGCGGGGCTTCACCCTGGTGGAACTGGTAATTGTTATGGCGGTATTGGCGGTGTTGGCGGCTATTGCCATACCCAGGTACAATGGCGTGTTAAACGAGTCCAAAGTCAAGTCGGATGCCGTTACCGCAGCCGGTATTGTGAGCGCCGCCAGAATCCAGGAAACCAGTACCGGCACCGTAGTAAGCAGTACAGCCGGTAGTTATGATGCCCTGAGCGCCAACTATTTCGAACCCGGCAAAGACCCAAGTTCCGGCGGAGCTTTTGCTCTTACCGGGGGAGGCAACGACCCGTATGCCGTAAATTGGACGCCGACGGTGGGGGACTATAGCGGGCACGTCCAAACCCTGACCGAGGGCGGTATTTTTGAGCCTGATATTACAGACTGATAACCAGTTGCGCAGCGGCTAAGACCAAGTGGTTTGTATGTTGATTAATATAATGATATTTATAGGGGCCTTATCCATCGGCTCCTTCCTTAATTTGATTATTTATAGAGTTCCCCGGTGTGAATCTCTGTTGGGGCCCAGGAGTCATTGCACTCTTTGCCGGCATGCCTTATACCCCCGCGACTTGATTCCGGTTTTGAGTTTTGTCTGGCTGGGAGGGCGCTGCCGGTATTGTAAACAGGTTATTAAACTACGCTATCTTCAAGTTGAAATAATAACCGCCCTAGGCTATATCGCAATCTATGACAAATGGGGCGTTTCTATATTATCAGCAATTGGGTGGCTGTTTACCGCCCTGTTAATAATTTGTGCGTACACAGATGTTGAAGAAGGAATCATACCGGACCTGATAACCTATCCGGGAATGGTCGGGGGACTGGTTTTATCCGGTTGCAGCATCGGAATCAGGTCTTCTATTATAGGTGCCTTGCTGTTGGTCGGATTATTTCTGTTAGCAGCCTTGCTTTCCCAGGGGGGCATGGGCGGCGGCGACATAAAATTAGCCGGTGTTATAGGCGCCTTCCTGGGGTGGCAGGGCGCTCTCAGCACCTTAATAATATCTTCGTTAACCGGGGGTATTTGGGCAGCGGGCCTGCTCCTGCAGGGAAGGGCCAGTCGCAAAACCGAGGTTAAATTCGGCCCCTTTTTAAGCAGTGCGGCCTGGGTGGTATGGATGTACGGAGAGGAGATAAGTGATTTCTATTGGCGGGTATTTTTCTGAGTTTACGATCGTTGAGCTATTCAGAAATAACCAGAAGGGCTTGACCCTGGTGGAAATTTTGGCAGCCTTGCTGCTGTTGTCCTGGCTGGCCTTCAGTATTACTGCCATATTTGGCCCGGCTGCCACCTGGATCGCTAAAGCGCGCCTGGAGACAACGGCTGTCAGTTTTGCAGCTTCTATGCTGGAAGAGCTGCGCGCCGAACCGGAAAAGATATCACCGCTTGATAGTGCCAAAACAGCCGGGGAGATGGGGCTGGACTGCGAGAGCCCTTCTGCCGCGATGTGTGGCCAAATAGCCCGGATGCAGCCCCAGCCCTCTTTACCCGGCCTTTATGAAGTCACAGCAACCGTAGAATGGTACCAGGCAGGCCAACCCCAGTCTTTGCAGATGGTTACCCTGATCAGAAAAGAACCGAGGTGATCGGCCATGACCGACTGCCGGCCTAACCGCGGGACAACTCTGCTGGAAGTGTTACTGGCACTGGGGTTGAGTTCGTTGCTGATCAGCCTGCTGCTGATGATATATTCAAGCTCCAGCGGAGCTTATCAAAAGCTGGCCGCCTATTGTGATGCTCAATATACCGCGCGCAGCATTATTGAACAAATAGGGGACGATGTCCGGGGCGCGGCCGGGATTAAGATCATGCTGAGTGGCGCGGAGATGGAAGTAACTACCTATGATAATGATTTAATCCGCTACCGGCTGGAGAACAGCCGGCTCTATCGCTGGCAAACCACCAGCCTGGGAACGGCTAAAGTACCTATAGCGGATCAGGTAAGCGCCATAAGTTTTGCCGGCAGTAACGGACTGATAACGGCTAAGGTCGAAATCACCATAGACCAGACTTCTTACCGGCTTAGCCGGGTTTTTGGCTCCCGGATGATGGAGTAGCCCGGTGACTCTATAGGGCAACTGGGCTTACGCATGCACGGGGGCCGGCCGGACGGCTGAATATCCTACGGTAACAGCGGAGGGAGTAACGTGTCAGAACTTCGACATGATCGGGAACGGGGCAGCATTATGCTCATGGCCTTGCTGCTGCTGCTATTGGTCAGTTGCCTGGGTTACGCCGTCATAGAGCTGGGGCTGATAGAATACAAGAGCAGCCGTTATGACTACCAGGCGGCGCAGGCCCAGCAAGCGGTTGATGCCGGCGTCGATTGGGGATTGGAAAGTATTTATACCGAGCTTACCCTGCCTGCCAATTTAACCGCACCGGCCCTGCCGGCGGAACTAAGTTGCGGCAATCAGACCATTGGGCTGGAAACTGGGGCCAAGACCTGTGAGATAGCCGTGGAAAACATTATCAATAAATCGGTTCAGACCGGCCCCGCCGGTTCATGTACCTGCGAATTTACCATTACCGCAACCTTTGAAGGTGCATGCCGTCAGGTGGCGGTGCAGGCAGTCTATTATTTCAATGGGGGATATCAGTATATTAACGCGGACGGCGATCCCGCGTTCATGCCCCGTGAATACCTTAACCGGGGTAAAATTGTCTATTATCAGATTTTAATATAAGGGCGGCGGCCAAGCTCTGTAAATTCAGGCCTGACTAAACCCTGTACCTACATTATAACGCCGGGGGGATATAAAATTGTTTAACCGCTTATCAGGAATAGGACTGGATATTGGCAGCCAGAAAATAAGAATGATACAGGCTGCACCAAAGCGAACCGGGTTGAAAATAATCAAGTTTGGCAGTACAAACACCCCTCCGGGAACGGTTGAGGCAGGCCTTATTGTTGACTGTGAGCGCTTGGGCGAAGAACTCAAGCTTTTAGTGCGAAGATTAAAATTCAACGGCAAACGGGTGGTATCCGCAGTTGGCGGACAGCAGTTGTATATCCGCAACCTCATAATGCCGCGGTTAAAGCCGGAGGAAATGAAGGAAGCGGTTTATTATGAGTCCACCAAGTTTTTGCCTATTCCGGCGGAGGAAGCGGCCATCGACATCTGCACTTTGCGTGATTTTGAAGACGAGACCGGCAAGCGGACAGAGGTATTTTTTTTAGCGGTACGTAAACAACAGGTTGAAAATCTGGAATATAGCTGCCGTATGGCAGGATTGAAACTGGCTGCAGTGGAAATCGAGCCTCTTTCCCTATTCAGGGTTTGGGGCCGAAGGACGGAGGAGGTAGTGGCGCTGCTGTACCTTGGTTCAGAACGATCATATTTAACCATTTTTGAACGGGGGGTGCCGGTTTTCTATCATTGTTTGTCAGCGGGAGTTTTCAGTTCTTACTATACCTCGCCTATTAACCAGATCAGCAAAGTAAGGAGGTGGGGGGAAATCATAAATATCAATGAACCGCCTTACTCTCACATTGTCCGTATAACTGACGAGGTGAAGGAGACCTTGGCCTATTATCAAAAAAGTATAAAGGATGCCCTGGCTCCTTTGAGCAAAATATTGCTGTGCGGCCGGGCAGCGATCCCGAGTCTGCAAAACAGCCTGGTGCAGAGATTAAACCTTAAGGTGGAGGCCGTTAATGTCCTGCAAAGCAGCACATTACCCCGGGGCCTGAGCCCAGAGGAAGAAAATGAGCTCCAGTATGATTTTTCGTTGGCCCTCGGGCTGGCAGCCCGGAAGGTGGTTTAATGGCAAAGGCGGCTGAGCTGAATATCAACCTGATACCGTCTCCCCAACGCAAAAGAATGCCGAAACATGTAGCTGGGGGATTGATCCTGCTGTTATTATTAGTGCTTTCGCTTGCTGATTTCTATATTTCCCGGCATAGCAACCTGGTAAGTCAGCAGGCCGAGAACCAGAGTCTGCAAGCCTGGCTGGAAATCTCCCAAAGTGAGGAGAAAATTTACGAACCGGTAGAAAAACTGGATCAGTCCGTTAATAGCAAAAGGAATGAAATCGCGGCAATAACCAAAAACAGATTATCTTATGCGGAAGCTATGAGTGAAATCGACCGGATAACGCCCGAAGCAATTACTATTATCGGGGTGGAGATAATCCCCCAGCGGGTTATTTTAAATGGCTACAGCCCCAGCTACAGCGAGATAAGCCGGATGTTGGCAAACATTAAATCAAGCCATGGCTGGGCCGATGTGGCCTTATTATCCTCAGAAATGAGCGATACGGCCGATGAGGTCAAATTCACTCTGGAAATAGAACGGGAGGCGCAGTCGCAATGAGTTTGTCAACCCGTGAAAGAGCCTTGCTGGGCTTGTTTTTCGTTTTAGGGTGCGTATTCCTGCTGGATCAGTATTTATTTAAGCCATTGGACCAGGAGGCTCGGCAGCTAATTGCTGAAAATAACCGTTTACATGAGGAACTTCAGGATATAGAGGAGAGGATCACCCGGTATCAGGCAATGGAGAAAAGTGAATCCCAACCCCAGGCTTACTATCAGGAGCTGCTGGAAGCAATTCCTCAATCGCCGCTGATTCCCGACATCATTGATTTCCTTGAGACCAAGGCCCGGGGAAACAAGATTAAACTAAGCTCAATCCATTATAAAGAAAATAAGACGCGGCCATCGGATTCCAAACCTGCAGGGCCGGGGCTGCAACCGGCCTCATTGGAACCGGTCAACTTTCAAATTGTTGCCGGCGGCAGTTATTATAATTTATTATCATTTGTCCTGGCGCTGGAAAATGCTCCCCGTATTTATGTCATTAATAGTCTTAAAATTAGTTTAGCCGTCCCCGAGCGGTATCCGCAAGGGATAGCTGCGGCCAATTCAGGTGCCTCCTCTGAAGCAGGCGCCCAATCGGCGACCCCGGAATTATTGTTCTACGACCAGGGCCAATCAATTCTGAATCTTGATTTTAATGCCTATTATCATAATTTGCTCACGGATGGAACTGCCCAACCTTAGGCATAAGGGAGTCGGAGTCGCCCGCATACCGCATCAGCCGCTGCTTCCTCCTTGTGCCTAGGCAGTGCCAGGACTGCTTTTTTTCGATATAATCACCAGCAGATGACCTCAATTTAATCATGTATTCACTTCTCTGGTTGGTGTTGTAATTGGTAATTTCAGCCGCAATAATTCCGGCATAGCCTAATGGGTTATAGCAAGACTGGCAGAGAATTAATCAAAAGAGCATTCCGGGCATAATAAGGCGTCCATTCCGAAATAATAGGAATATTATCCTCGCTGCCAGGTTGACAAAAAGATCACATTCGTATTTCAAGGGGCAGGATTATCCGCTTATTATGTCGAATAACACAAATTCCGGTTAATATATGAATATGAAAATTATTCCGTATTCTTAAGCTTTAAGAGCATGAAATCTTAAATATCGGAGGTTATGAGGTGTTAGACAAATATCTGCTGGCCGACATTCTGGCAAAGGCTCTGGAAAAGGGCGGCGATTTTGCGGAAATCTATGTTGAGGAGAAATATGTCAGCAACGTTTTCTGTGAAGACGATCAGATCGAAAAGATAAACAGCGGCAGAGAAAAGGGAGCAGGCATCAGGGTCATCAAAGACGGTAAAACCAATTATGTTTATACCAATGATCTTACCCCCGCGGGCTTAATCAAAGCTGCCGCAGCTGCCAATCACACTGGCGGACCGGAGAAGAACGCCGCTATCCCGGCGATCAGCCTCAAGCTCAAGGAATCCGGTATACCGGTAAATTTAAAACGTCTGCCGGAGCAGGTCGATTTTGCCGAGAAAATAAAAGAGGTATTGGCCGCCAACCAGGCAGCCCGTAATCTGGATGATGAGATCCGCCAGGTGACCGTGGCCGTAGGAGATATGCATAAAAAGATCCAGATAGCCAACTCCTGGGGCGAGTTGGTGGAAGATGAACTGGCCCGGGTCAGGCTGGTGGTAAATACGATTGCCGCCCGTGGAGGTCAGATTCAAACCGGTTACGAAGTAGCCGGAGGGGTATCGGGCTGGGAGCTGCTGGAGCAGGTATCCTTGACCGATATGGCCCGTCAAGCGGCATCAAGGGCGATTGCCATGTTATCCGCCCGCCCCGCCCCGGTAGGTCGAATGCCTGTAATTATGCATTCCGACGCAGGCGGAACCATGATTCACGAAGCCTGCGGGCATGGCTTGGAAGCCGATCTGGTGCAAAAAGGTCTTTCAGTCTACCAAAACCGGCTGGGACAGCAGGTGTCCGTGGAAGATGTGAGTGTTATCGATGATGCCACCCTAACCGGTAAATACGGCAGTTTTCGCTGGGACGACGAGGGTTCCCCGGGCGAGCGGACTGTCTTGATAGACCGGGGCTATTTGCGCGGATATTTATACGACCGTCTGTCGGCCGGCAAAGACCGGGTAAAGTCAAGCGGCAACGGCCGGCGGGAATCGTACCAGGAAAAGCCTATTCCGCGGATGAGCAATACCTTCATTGCTCCCGGCCAGGATGATCCGGAAAAAATTATCCGGGAAACCGCCCATGGCTTATTGGTTAAGAAAATGGGAGGAGGACAGGTCAATACCACTAACGGCGATTTTGTCTTCGACGTTCAGGAGGGATACGTTATAGAGAATGGGGAGATAAAGTATCCGGTAAGGGGAGCGACCCTCACCGGCAACGGCCCCCAGGCCTTACTGGATATTGATAGGGTGGGCCGGGATCTGGGCTTTGCCATTGGCGTCTGCGGCAAGGATGGGCAGGGAGTGCCGGTCGGCGATGCCCAGCCTACCATTCGCATTAAAGAATTAACGGTAGGTGGAACCTTTAGCGGCGGCCAGGGGCCGGAAATCAGACGGATACGCAGAAAGTAGGTGCCGGGATATGGAAGAATTATTAAAAAGCGCAGGCCAAATGGTTTTGGACTTAGTCCGGCAGCAGGGCCTGGAAGGCGAAGCCTACCTGCTTTACGAACGTGAATTAAGCATTGAAATCAGCGAAGGCCGGGTTGACACCCTTAAAGAAGCCGAACAAATGGGGATGGGGCTGCGGGTCTTTAATTCGGGACGCATGGGTTTTGCCTACAGCAGTGATCTTTCGGCCGAGGCCTTAAAACAGGTTGTCAGCAGCGCGGTGAGCATCTCCGCCTATACGGCGGCGGACCAATTCAACCGCTTCCCCGCAGGGGGGCAAACCTATCCGGTCTTGCCGGCCTATAACCAGGGCATTACGGCCAGAACCCTGGAGGATAAAATAGATATGGCCATGGAGGTTGAAAGAGACGCCCGCGCCTTTGACCGGCGGGTGCAACTGGTGGAGCAGGCAGGTTATGAAGATTCGGACTTCGCCAACCTGATCATGAACACCCGGGGGCTTTATGCCTTTGGCCGGGGTAGTTACTGCGGTTTGAATATCTCCCTGGCAGCCTCGGAAGATGATGACACCCAGAATGGTTTTGCGTTTGCGATCAAGAAGGACCTGGCTTCCCTGGACCCGAAAGCGGTGGGGGAAGAAGCGGCCCTGAAGGCCGTCCGCAGCCTGCATGCCAGGACCATTGCCTCGGGATGCCTGCCCTGTGTTATGGATTCTTATGTGGTTACCCGCTTCACGGGGCTCCTTAGCTCATCTTTGCAGGCGGATGCTGTACAAAAGGGCAAATCCATGCTCGCCGGCAAAGAAGGGCAGCAAGTGGCTTCCGCCCAGGTTACTCTGGTGGATGATGCCACTCATGCAGAGGGAATAGCCAGTTTCCCTTTCGATGGGGAGGGGGTTCCTGCCCGGCGCAACGTAGTAATTGCCAACGGCCAGTTGCAGGGATTTCTCTATGACACCTATACCGGGCTGAAAGCAGGCTTGCAGTCCAGCGGCAATGCAGTACGGGGCTCTTTCAGGGGGCTGCCGGGGGTCGGAACCACCAATTTTTTACTCCATCCCGGCTCCAGGAGTCCCGCCAACCTGATTGCGGATATTGAAAAAGGCCTGTTCATAACCGATGTAATGGGTATGCATACCGCCAATCCGATTTCGGGTGATTTTTCTCTGGGAGCGGCGGGACTCATGATTGAACAGGGAAAACTGACTTGTCCGGTGCGGGGGATAACTATTGCCGGCAACCTGTTCAATCTGCTGCAAGATATTGAAGCAGTGGCCAATGATCTTCGCTTTTACGGAGGCAAGGCTGCCCCTGCGGTAAGGCTGCAGAGCATCAGTATCGGCGGGTATTAAAGTGATATGCCGATAGAAGGGGGAAGGCCAATGACCGGGATATTATTTATTAACGGTCCTAATCTTAACATGCTGGGGGTCAGGGAAAAAGAATTTTATGGTTCCCGGACCCTGGAGGACATTAACGCTGAATTAAGTGAGCTGGCAGCCCGGCAGGGTATTGCGGTTGAATTTTTTCAGTCGAATCATGAAGGTGAACTGGTGGATAGAATTCAGCAGGCTTATCAAAAGGTGGGGTGCATCGTTATCAACCCCGGCGCCTTTACACATTACAGCCTGGCGGTTTATGACGCCCTGAGGACAGTCCGGATTCCGGTTATTGAAGTGCACTTGTCCAATATATATGCCCGGGAAAGCTTCCGCAGTCATTCCCTTTTTTCGCCCCTGGCGGTAGGTGGCATATTCGGACTCGGTCCCATAGGGTATAAACTGGCATTTTACGCAGCCTGTGAGCTGCTGTCCGGCAATAGCAAAGAAGCGGGTGAGTAGTTATAAACCAACGTATAGATAAGTTCTGTTCGGTGATGGCAGACAACGGCGGGGATGCTTTTCTGGTGACCAAACCCGAGAACATCCGCTATTTATCAGGTTTCAGCAGCGGCAGTGACGCCCGTTTGCTGGTAAGTTCCGAGCAGCGGTATATTTTTACTGACGGCAGGTATCTGGAGCAGGTGCGACGGGAATGCCCCGACTGGGAGCTGGCCAGGGTCAATGGAGCCGGGCTTGACAGTTTGGCGTCTATTTGCGATAAATATAATAGTCTGCTCCTGGAAAGCCACCACGTTACTTATGAACTGTTCAACCAACTGGCCGCAGAACTAAAAACGCATTTGGTGCCTGCCGCCAATGTCATCGAGAAATTAAGAGCGGTGAAAGATGGTCAGGAACTGGATAAGTTAAAACAGGCGGCGAAGATCGGCGACATGGTTTTTGCCCGTATATGTGAGGAAATTCGGGTGGGAGTAAGCGAAAAGCACCTGGCCAACCGTATTGCCTACCTGCTTAAGGAAGAAGGGTGCAGCGGGGAGTCATTTGCCACGATCGCCGTTGCCGGCGAAAACGCGGCGTTACCCCATGGGCAGCCTGGAGACAGGCTGCTCCGGCGGGGAGATATGCTGACCCTGGACTTTGGCGGCTTCTATCGAGGTTATGCCGGGGATATGACCAGAACCGTGGTGCTGGGTGAGGCCTCGCCGCAACTTAAAGACATATACCGGCGGGTGCTGGAGGCGCAGCAACTTGGCGTCGCCGCCATCGATATCGGACTAAGCTGCCGGGAAATTGACCGGCAGGTGCGGCAGAAGCTGGCCGAATATGAACTGGACCAGTATTTCGTGCATGGAACCGGACATGGAGTGGGGCTGGAGATTCACGAGATGCCCACCCTGTCCACCAGGTCGGAAGCGATTCTGGAAGAAAATATGGTGGTTACCGTTGAACCGGGGGTTTATATTCCCGGTTGGGGCGGTATCCGCATCGAGGATACAGTCGTTGTCAAGAATGGGGGATGTGAGGTCATTACCCGTTCAGATAAAGAATTACTAATTATATAATGGAGGGATATAATGATCTCAGTTAATGACTTTAAGACTGGTGTTACGGTGGAGTTGGACGGAATGGTTTATCAAGTGGTTGAATTCCAGCATGTTAAACCAGGCAAGGGAGCCGCTTTTGTCAGAGCCAAATTAAAGAATGTCAAATCAGGGGGAGTAGTTGAAAAGACCTTCCGGGGCGGTGAGAAATTACATAGAGCCCATCTGGACAAGCGCGCCATGCAGTATCTCTACATGGATGGGGATGGTTATGTTTTTATGGACAATGACAATTACGAGCAAATCACCATTAGTCCTGCCGACATGGGTGATGGGGTCAAGTGGTTGGTTGAAAACATGAATATACAGGTCTTAATGTACCAGAACGAGATAATGGGAGTGGAGCTGCCCAACTTTGTAGAGCTGCTGGTGGTTGATACCGAACCCGGGGTTAAAGGGGATACCGCTACCGGCGCTTCCAAAGCCGCCAAACTGGAAACCGGCGCCTCCGTACAGGTCCCCCTCTTTGTCAACACCGGCGACCGGCTGCGCATAGATACCCGGACCGGGGACTACATGGAAAGAGTCTAACTCAAAATTATTTTAATAATATTGAGTTTATTTCCTCCTTTTTGAACGAATACTAATAGTGTTCTTAAACACTTAAGTTATTTGAAAAGGAGGATTTTACTTTGCAGGACATTTCAGAAAAGGTCAGCTATCTGCAAGGCTTAAGCGAGGGGTTGAACATTACCGAGGGCAGTCCTCAGGGCAAGATTATTTCCGGTATTCTTAATGTTTTAAATGATATGGCCGATGATATTAATACGCTTCACCAGGATTTCGCCGATATACGTGAATATATCCAAAGCGTCGATGACGACCTTCTGGAATTGGAAGAGACGGTGGCGGAAGATGAGTTTATGGAATTGGAGTGCCGCAACTGCGGGGAAACCCTTTATGTTGAAAGCGACATAAGGGATGATGAAGATACGATTGAGGTTATTTGCCCCAATTGCAATGAAGTAATCTTTATTAATGACGGTTCATTCGATTTCGAACACCTCCCCGATGATGATGAAATTGACGCCTCCCAGGCCCGAGTATAGAATTCTGACAATATAAGAATTAAGGAAGAACTGTAACAAATTCAAGTTTGGTTACAGTTCTTTGTTGTTTTTTGGTTTTAGCCAGAAGCGACCGCAAAGCGTGCGAAACGGGGCGGGCAACAAATTGTTATACCCAAAAAACCACCTTTTCTAATAGATAATAGTGTGTTCAAGCTACTATCAAATACTAGAGAAAGGTGGTTTAATGGCAAACAAAAAATTCTTAGGTACATACCAAAGAATTTGTAAATCCCATGTTGTTTTATGGATGGTTATGACTGGGGGTTAGGCGTTGCAAGGACTGTTACCCCCAGAACGTACCCCGGTAACACATTTTATTTCCAATTTACCTGGGCCGAAAGGCGCGACGGTATTTTATGATAAACATATTGCGGATAGCCAAGTAACATGGCGCCATAGACCTTATTCCCTTCCGGTAGAGCCAATTCTTCAAGGAGCGGCGGGAATCCTTCCGCGGCGGCCTCGACAAATCCAGCCCAACATGCGCCTAATTTCAAGGAAAAGGCGGCCAGCTCCAAATAAGTCAAAGCTATGGTACAAGCAGACTGCGACGAAGATTCCGCGCACGGAGCATGGGCAATTATAATATGCGGGGCATCCCGGCAAATTTGGTCGGACCCCTTATCCCAAGCTTTACAAAGGGCCTTCATATCCAATGATGCGGCCAGCTCGGGCTTGCTTTCAATCATATAACGCATCCATTCTATAACGAATCCGGCAATGCTTTTTACCCTGTTTTTATCTTCAATAACCAGCCAGTTAACCGGCTGCTTATTATGGCCGGAGGGGGCGTAGGCAGCGATACTAAGGAGTTTTTCCAGGATGGTATGATGAATGGTTTTATCTTTAAAAGTGCGAATTGAGCGCCGTGCTTTTAAGAAATGCTCAACCTGTTCAGTTCCGGGCAGCAAAGCCTGATTGACCGGGACAAAATTTTTGGTATTCAAGGTACTTACGGTTATGGCGCCGGCAGGGCAGACAGCCATGCAATGACCGCATTTAATGCAGTACCTTTCGGCTCCTTTGGCCGAGATGGGGAATGCATCATCCCGCCTGAATACAATAACTTTTGAGGGGCACTCCGCGGCGCAAATACCGTCATGTTTGCATTTATCCTGATCAACTGTCAAGAAAGTCATTGATTTCCTCCTCTTATAATCATAATGCGAGACTATCTATAAGCTTTAATCACTGGCGGATTAAGAGTCCCCCACATTATAACACTCCAATGTGACCAAGCAATGACAAATTTTGAGGGGAGCAAGCGTCGGAGGCTTATTTGATAAAAAGGGGTTGTTAAATTGAGTATATAGTAATTGCAACCACGATGATTTGATTCCAACGGGTAATTTTAAACGACATGAAGCCAGGGATGCAGCCAAGGAAGGTCTTGCCTGTTTCCTATGGAATATGCTTCAAAATATATGGAACAACTTCCTCGGGTGAAATGTTTAAAGCTAATGCAAACTCCTGATATAAGTGCATTTCTGCGGTATGTAGTATTTCTTCGTCCATTTTAGGGAGAGTTTTGCCTATGTCAGATCTTGCTTCTTTCTTGAGATATATAGCTTTAATAATTTTAACGTATTCTTTGGGATTTGCTGTTTTAAGAGTAGCTTTAAAATGAATATTTCTTTGTTTATCATCATCAATCCAAGCGGTGGTAAGGTCTGGCATCATTGTGATCAATGATAAAACATCCTCTTTGGTGATGACAAGTCTCATCATAATATTAGGATTGTTTACCGGGACCATAACCGTCATTTTATCGTTCGATACCGGATTTAAGAAATAATAGTTGGTTTCATCATTTTTGTTGAAATTGTCTCTCCCGATAGAGACAATCTGGCATACTCCTTTTAAGCCATAGACGACATAATCATTTACTTTAAACATAATTTTTTCTCCCTTTGTTGCGGTTCTGATTTTAGATTTCTTTTTCTTTATAAACTGTTTGCATTGCTTGATATACTTCGTGTATGGTATCAATCATGATTAAACAATTGATTCTATCAATTTTGGAAAATTGTTCCTCTAATCCTTCGATAAAGCGGAGAACATACTGTTGATAACACTGCTCCCCCAATTCAGTCACCTGGACCAATACAACCCGTTTGTCAGAATCTGAAGTGGATTTTTTAACCATATTTAGTTCAGCCATCTCATTGATAAACTTTGTCGCATTGGGAAGCAGCAATCCAGATATCCTGCTGATGTCAGAAATGCGCAGATTATCGCTATAATTTCCAAGCTTATAAATAGCATTAAGAATGCGGCAATAAACCGGTTTTATATGGGGAGGCAGCTGTGGCATCAATATAAATGCTTCCTTAGCACACTCAAGCGCATCCAATACACTGTTTACCAATTTTGTATCTGTCTCTTGCAAATGCAACACCTCATTCAATGAGCGCTTGCGCGAATTGCGCGCAAAACGCGGCGCTATAGCGCCTTCTCTTCACTTTTTGTGGGCATCATGCCAGCGTTTTTATCAAACGCTTCCTAAGTCAGGGTTGAACTACCCCTGAGGAAGAAATCGGTTATCCCCCATCTATAGAGGAAGAGGTCTCTAAGAGTAGTTTGATAAAAGTTATATAATATAATTATATTATATAACTTTTATTTGTCAATCAATCCATTAAATTGTGGACAAGGGACGTTTGTTTAGATTCCCCTTGGCCTTAAGGAAATACCTTGGGATTGCCTTATTATTTATGGGGCAAAAGTCCCGTAAACATTTCAATAATTGGCATATTTTAGTGCCAAGTCCAATATTTATTAAGTGATCTGGAAATGCCGCAAGAAGTATTACAACGAATCTCCCTATTAACAAAAGGTGGTGAAATTATGGCGGCAAGCGATGAGGGCATTATTAAAAAGGACATCCTTCCTTTCCTGTCTCTGCATATTAAACAAATGCTGTTGAGCATGTCATCCGAATATTTCAAGGGTTTGGAGGAAATCCGCCTGCGCTGCGGCCAGCCCCTGGCTTTGCGAATAGGAGACCGGGATTATGGCCTGGATGAATACGGCAGAATGCAGGAGGAGCTGAGCCGGGGTTACCTGGTAAACTCAGACGATATCTACCGCAGTATTGCAGCTATCAGTGATAACTCCCTGTATGCCTTTGAGGAAGAAATAAGCCGCGGCTTTATTACTATTCCAGGGGGACACCGGGTGGGACTGGCCGGGCAGGTGGTCCTGGGCAGCTCGGGGATACAGACGATCAAGGATTTCTCCGGAATCGCTTTTCGCATTGCCCGGGAGGTCAAGGGCTGCTCCCAGGCGGTTATGGCCTATATTTACCCGCAGGACCTGGCGCCGGTGAATACACTTTTTATATCGGCCCCCCGGTGCGGCAAAACCACCATATTACGTGATGTAGCCCGTCACCTTTCCCAGGGCACCAAACGGGGGCGGGGCTGCAACGTAACGGTTATAGACGAACGCTCGGAGTTGGCCGGGACCTATCAGGGCAGAGCCCAGATGGATCTGGGGCCGCGTACCGATGTCCTGGATTCCTGCCCCAAAGCCAAAGGGATGATTATGGCCATTCGTTCTCTGGCTCCGCATGTTTTGATTACCGATGAGATCGGGCGCCAGGAAGATATAGAAGCGATCCGGGCCTGCGTAAACGCCGGGGTAGCAGTGGTAACCAGCGTACATGCCCGCAATCTGGATGAAGTTCAAAAACGTCCGGTATTGCGCGAATTATTGACAACCCATACCTTTGAAACTCTGATTGTACTGTCGCGGCGTTACGGGCCGGGGACCATTGAACAGGTAGTCAGGTGGGATGAATTATGCTGTGGTTAAAGATTGTGGGTGCGGTTTTTATAATTTCCGGGTTCGGCAGCTATGGTTTAATGAGTGCCGGCAGTATGGATAAGCGCGTGGAACAGATAAAAAACATCCGCTTAGCCATGCGTTTCCTGGAAAAAGAGATCACCTATTTACATACCCCCCTGTCCCTGGCTATGGCGCGAGCCGCTGAATGCATACCGGCACCTGCCAGCAGGCTTTTTGAGGATTGCAGCCGCAACCTGCGGGACCGGCAGGGAATAACCATCCATGAAGCCTGGTCGCAAAGCCTGTCCAACCTGCGCCGCCAATCTGACCTAAATAATGACGATATCATAGTCTTGCATTCGGTTTCCTCCCAGATGGGCATGTCGGGGGCAGAAGAGCAGAAAAGGCTTTTCACTATGATTCAGGAGCATTTGAGCATTCAGGAAGAACGGGCCCGCCGGGAGGCGGAATCCGGGCGCAAGCTGCGTTCCTACGGCGGCTTTATATTAGGCGCTACGGTAGTTCTGTTATTGTTATAAACTTGCGCAAATTAATCTACCGACCATACCTAAATTGTATTCGCTCTGCATATGAATGTTGAGTCAAGGGTTAACCAATTAGTATGTATGGAATCGTCGAAACACATCCACTGAGAGGGGGAGCGGGATGAATATTGATATACTCTTTCGCATAGCCGGTATAGGTATTCTGATATCGGTGTTATGTATAGTCTTGAAACAGGCCCAGAAACAGGAGCAGGCAGAAATGCTGACTCTGGCCGGCGTAGTTATCGTACTGATTATGGTGGTGCAGCTGATGAACCAGCTCTTCACTACGGTGCGTTCGGTATTTAATCTCTAGAACAACTGGCGCTGGGAGGGGGCCAAGGCTATGGAAATCACTCAAGTCATTGGACTAGCCATAATTACCACCATATTTCTGCTGGTATTAAGGCAGGAGAAACCGGTCATGGCCATTCTTTTAAGCCTCGTATTCGGGGTGGTGGTATTTCTATCCATGATGGGAAAACTGGCATCCATAATTGAGGTTATGCAGGAACTCACCCGGAGAGCAGGGATTAACAACTTCTTTTTGGGAACTATCCTGAAAATTATGGGGGTAGCCTATTTGGGGGAGTTTGCTGCGGTGATATGCCAGGATGCCGGCGAACAAGCGGTGGCCAAGAAAATCGAATTTGCTGCCAAGATAATCATAGCCGTAATGGCCTTGCCTATCCTGGTAGCCATTTTAGAATCCCTTATGGAACTTATGCCCGGATAATAACGAATGAGCGAGTTGTTGCAGGTGAGAAGATTAAGCATAGTTTTTATCATGCTGGTAGTGGTGCTGGGCCTGCCGGGATATACGGCAGCCGCCCCCGCCGATGAAAGCGAACCGGCTTTTTCCTGGCAGGATGCCATGGACAACCTGGATCTTCAGTCCCTGGAAGAGTTTAAGAGCCAGATGGACGGAGAGGAGAACCTTTTCCTGCAGAACAAGTCGGTAAAGGAATGGATGGCTGATTTTGCCCAAGGCAACTGGAAGCTTGATTTTAAACAGGTAGCCGAGGGACTGATCCGCTATCTGTTCAAGGAAATAGTAGCTAATTCCAGTCTTTTATCCAAATTAATCATCTTATCGGTGCTGTCCGCTTTATTGATAAATCTCCAGAGTTCTTTCGGAACGGGGGTAGGCAAGATATCCTATATGGTCTGTTTCCTGGCTTTATGCGCCTTGGCTTTGGGGTCCTTTAAAGTAGCGCTGAGTATAGGGCATCAGACTATAGACAATATGGCTGATTTTATGGTCAGTATGCTGCCGCCTATGATGATGCTGGTCGCCGGTCTCGGCAATGTGAATTCAGCCGCGATGCTTTTTCCGATACTGATGACGGCGGCTTCCGCCTTTGCCCATGCCATTAAGGTAATCGTGTTTCCTTTGATAATTATGTCGGCCCTGCTCAGTCTGGCCAACCATGTTTCAGAAACCGTCAAGGTTGAGCGAATGGCCAAGTTTTGCACCCAGATCGCCCAGATATCATTGGGTTTCTTCCTTACGATTTTTGTGGGCCTGGTTACCTTGAGGGCACTCTACGCGTCGGTTTTGGACAAAGTAGCTCTGCGCACCACTCGTTTTATAACTGACAACGCCATCCCCGTGGTCGGCAAGATGGTGGGGGATACGATTGAGGTGGCGGCCGGATATGTGGTCATGTTAAAGGATGCTATGGGCATATTCGGGGTTCTGATTATTATGGGAATTATTATTTTCCCCATTATAAAAATAGCGGCCCTGGGTCTGATCTATAAGCTGGTGGGAGCTATCGTCGAACCGATGGGAGACCATAAAACCGCGGCCATTCTGGAGGTCATGAGCACGCACCTGATGCTGCTGATGGCAGCCACCGCTTCGGTGGGATTTATGTTCTTTATTATGATCACTATTTTAGCCGGTATGTCTAACAACCTGACCATGCTGCGCTAAGGAGGGGTTACATGGATATAATCGCCGAGATAGTCAGAAATCTGTTGGTGATAATAATCATGTCCAGTTTTCTGGAGATCATGCTTCCCGAGGGCAACATAAAACCGTTTGTACGATTCGCTATAGGGCTATTTCTCTTAATTGCCATATTGAATCCCGCCTTGAGTTATATTTACGATGACAAGAGTTTTCAGGTCTCCGTCTGGGATGACAGTGTTGCTGAGAAAAACACTCAAGCTATAACCGATGGCGGTCAAAAAATTGAGCAGCAAATTATGGATCAGAGCAACGCCATTATGAAAGAGAAAATGGAGGGACAAATATCGGCTGTAGCCCTGTTGGTCCCGGGAGTCGGGGAGGTGCAGACCGAGCTTGAGGTAGACCGGAACGGCAGTCCGGCAAAAGTAAAGTTAATGGTGAGGCCGGGTGCAAACAGCAGCCGGGATGAGAACGATCAGGTAGATGTATTTTCCAATGGCTTGGAGGAGTTGAGTTCAGCTGAACGTGAACAAATCGAGCTTAAAATACAGCAGGTTATGGGCAATCTGTATGGCATGAAGGCTGAAGATATAGAGATTATTTTTGAGGGGGGTTAAGCGGTGTTGGATGAATGGAAAAGGAAAGTTTCGAGTTCTGAAAAGGGTCTCTGGGGAAGCTGGGGTAAAAAGGCTAACTACCTGACTGTAGCCATAGTTATTTGCCTGGGGCTGCTAACTATTTTGTGGCCGCAGAAAAGCAATTCCCCGGTGGAAACAACGGCTTCCGCCCTGCAGACCGAGGTAGGAGTGGTCCAGGCCAAGGCTGATTTGGCCGCCGAGTTGGAGGCTATTCTTGCGCAGGTGGATGGCGCCGGACAAGTACAGGTGAGCATTACCCTGAGTTCGGACGGGCTCAAAAGTTATGCCCGCAATACCAAGGATGATAAACGGGAAACTAAGGAATCAGCCAGCAGCAGTGGTACCAGGACAATAATCGAGGAGAACCAGAGCAGTGATATAGCCATATCCGGTGGGTCGGCGCTATTGGTGGAAGACAGTGCTCCCCAGGTGGTGGGGGTGCTGGTGGTGGCGGAAGGAGCACAGGACAGCAGAGTTAAGGAACAGCTTACCGATGCCACCACCACGCTGTTAAATATTTCACCCTATCAGGTACGGGTTGTAGCCCGGAAAGGAGAGCAGCCATGATTATCAGTATGAATCGGGTCAAACTGCTGGCAATAATTGCGGCCATAGTTGTTATCCCTTTAATCTGTATAGGTCTTGTCAATTATAGCCTGAAAACAACCTCCGTTCCCACCGGTAAAACGGCGGCCGAACCGGCCGATACCAGCAGTAATACAGTTGTCAGTCCGCCCCTGACTGAAGTGCAGGAAAGCGGGTTTCTGGCAGAATACCGCATGGAAAGGGAAAGGGTGCGCAGTAAAGAAATGAGCCTGCTTAGGGAAATCAGCAGCAACTCGACCGCTTCGGCCAAGGCGCGTGAAGCGGCCAATCTCAAGCTGGTCAGTCTGGCTGATCGGGAAGAAAAGGAGATGCAGGCTGAAGCCATGATCAAGTCGCAGGGCTTCCAGGATTGCGCGGTGGTAGTTACCGATACCAATATTTCAGTCATGGTGGAAAGCGGCAATCTGGCTGCGGTCCAACAGGAAGCTATTAAGAAAACCGTCGGTGTAGCCACTGGAAATACCGGAAAATCCATATCAGTGGTTAAACTCCAGCCCTAGCGGTTTGTATACATCCCGTAAAAACGTTGATTTAAATGGCTTTAATTCATATAATGGAAATATCGCTGTATTAATAACATGCTCAGGTCATAGGCCTGAGTATGTTTTATATAGAGACCTTATAATTCAATGCGCGAATTGCGCGCCGTTTACTTACTGGGGGTGTAAAATGAGTAGAATAAAGATTACCGATACCAGCCTGCGCGACGGTCATCAGAGCCTTTGGGCCACCCGGATGACCACCGCTGACATGCGTCCGGTCTTAGACAAGCTGGATAATATCGGTTATCATTCCTTGGAGGTATGGGGCGGAGCCACTTTTGATGTTTGCATCCGCTATTTGATGGAGGATCCATGGGAGAGACTCAGGTTTATCCGCAAGCATATACGCCAAACCAAGCTGCAGATGCTGCTGCGGGGCCAGTCGTTGGTGGGCTATGCCCATTATCCCGACGACGTGGTGGAGAAGTTTGTTGAGAAAGCCGCTGAAAACGGTATTGAAATATTCAGGGTATTTGATGCCCTAAACGATATCCGCAACCTGGAGACCTGCATGCGGGCTGCCAAGAAAACAGGCCAGCACGTGCAGGCCTGTCTGGTATATACGACCAGTCCGGTGCATACTATGGAGCATTTTGTGGAAACAGCCTTGAATCTTAAAGCCATGGGGGCCGACTCCATTTGCATAAAGGATATGGCGGGATTATTATCGCCTTATGTATCTTATGATCTGGTCAAACTGTTAAAGGAGAAGGTGGGACTTCCCATTCAGCTGCACACTCATTATATCGGGGGATTGGCGGTGGTGTCATGCATCAAGGCGGCCGAGGCCGGAGTTGATATTATTGATACGGCCAGTGTTCCCATGGCCTTTGGCTCGTCCCAGCCACCGGTGGAGACTATTGTAAGGGCCCTGCAGGGGTCGGAATGGGATACCGGTCTGAATATGCATGATCTGTTTGAGATTGCTACTCATTTTGAGCAGATCCGCACCCACAAAGGGTTTGAGCGAGGCGTTACCAAGATCTCCGATATGAAGGTTTTTGAGCACCAGGTTCCGGGCGGCATGATTTCCAACTTTGTTTCCCAGTTGGAAGAGCAGAAAGCCTCCAACCGCCTGGATGAGGTGCTGGAAGAAATACCTCGGGTCCGCAAAGATCTGGGTTATCCGCCGCTGGTCACACCCACCAGCCAGATTATTGGTACTCAGGCCGTTCTCAACGTTTTGCTGGGGGAGCGCTATAAGTTGTGTCCGGGGGAAGTAAAAGATTACGTGCGCGGGCTGTACGGCAGCCCCCCCGCCCCGATTGACCAGGATATAAGTGCCAAGATTATTGGGGATACTGAGATTATTACCGTACGCCCCGCTGATTTGCTTAGTCCGGGTTGGGAGAAGGGCAAACAGGAAATGCTCAATATATCGGATAAAGATGAGGATATTCTTACCTATATTCTGTTTCCCCAGGTTGCCTTAAAATTCTTCGAATACATGAAAGCAAGGGATAATGAGGACCTGCCCCAGATTGTGCCAGGGGATGAAGTAATTCAAGCTGTTATTGAGCCCGGCCGGGACGCCGCTCCCCAACAGGCTCCGAAAATTAAAAAGACACCGATTATCAGGGGAGATGAAGAAATGAATTTGGAAGAGATTCGTGAGTTGATAATGCTCCTTGACCGGAGTACAATTTCCGAGCTGGAATTGCAGAAGGATGATTTCCGGATAAACCTTAGAAAAGCGGTCAAATCTAGTAGTGAACCCAAGTCCGTCCCGGCTGCAGGTACGGCCGCCGACCTGCCCGTGCTGGAAAAAGCCGAGCCGGCCCTGACTGATGAGAATATTGTCAGTGTAAATGCCCCCATGGTTGGAACTTTTTACAGTGCGTCATCCCCGGATGCTGAACCTTTCGCCAAGATCGGCGATCATGTCAGCAAAGGGCAGACCCTCTGTATAGTTGAGGCCATGAAGCTTATGAATGAAATTAAATCGGAATATGACGGGACCATAGTAGATATAGCGGTGGAGAACGCCGAGGCGGTTGAATACGATCAGGTGATGTTTTTAATTAATAAAGACTAGGGGTGGTTGTTTGTTTGCCAAGGTCTTGATTGCCAACCGGGGTGAAATCGCCCTGCGGATTATCAGAGCCTGCCGGGAATTAAACATTGCCACGGTGGCTGTGTACTCGCAAGCGGATAAAGAGAACTTGCACGTTAAAATGGCCGACGAGGCAGTTTGTATTGGCGGTGCACCGGCTAATCAAAGTTATCTGCACATTTCCAATATCATATCGGCCGCGTTGAATTCGGGAGCTGAAGCCATACATCCCGGCTATGGGTTTCTGGCTGAAAATGCATATTTTGCCGAGTTGTGTGAGACGAATAAGATAAAATTCATTGGGCCTTCATCCCGGGTAATTGATTTGATGGGGGATAAGGTCAAAGCTAAAGAGCTGGTTAAATCAGTAGGGGTAACCGTTGTCCCCGGGAGTGACGGGGCGGCAGGAAGCCTGGAAGAAGCCGTCGGGCTGGCTGATACCATCGGCTATCCTGTAATTATCAAGGCTTCGGCGGGAGGAGGAGGACGCGGGATGCGTCTGGCCCACAGCAAATCGTCCCTCAGAGAAGCCCTGGGCATGGCCAGGATGGAGGCCGGGGCAGCATTTGGCAATGATGAAGTTTACATCGAAAAATACATAGAGGAGCCCCGGCACATAGAGATACAGATTTTGGGGGATGAATACGGGAATATAATCCACCTGGGGGAAAGAGACTGCTCGCTGCAGCGTCGTCATCAAAAACTCCTGGAAGAATCACCCTCCTCTTTTATTGATCCCGAACTCAGAGCCCAGATGGGGGCGGTGGCGGTAAAGGCAGCCAGGGCGGCCGGCTACTGGAGCGCGGGTACGGTGGAATTCCTGGTTGACAAGCATAAAAATTTTTATTTTATTGAAATGAACACCCGGGTACAGGTGGAGCACCCGGTTACCGAAATGGTCACCGGGATTGACATAATCAAAGAACAAATACGCATAGCCGCCGGGGAAAAACTCAGTTACCGCCAGGAGGATATCCAAATCAACGGATGTGCGATTGAGTGCAGGATTAATGCGGAAGATCCCGACAATGATTTTCGCCCTTCACCCGGGATGGTAGCCATGTACCTCCCGCCGGGCGGACCGGGAATTCGCGTAGATTCATGTGTTTATACCGGCTACAACATTCCCCCGTTTTATGATTCCATGGTGGCCAAACTGATTGTATGGGGAAGAGACCGCGAAGAAGCTATAGCCAGAATGAAACGGGCTTTGGATGAATTTACGGTCACCAATGTCGCCACCACCATACCGTTCCATAAAAAAGTCCTGGATAATGCGTTCTTCCAAAAAGGAGAGGTTTATACCAACTTCATTCAAAGACGCATGAACAATATCTAGTACCCTGTAAATCCTAAGTCTGTATATTATTTGTCGAGACAGATTTTTGCAGGGCAAGGCGGCAGCTCCTTGCCCTCCTGGCATCGCTGCACTAGCCCGTCCGTGGGCGTCGGAGGATTGAGTAATAATACTGGAAGTATTGTGATTAACGACAACGAGCCATGCGGAAATTTGACCGACAAGAAGATATAGAATTAGGGTTAACAGGGTACTAGTCCAAGCAAAGGGAATATAGAAAGATTGTTAAAGATAATACGGTCTGGTAAAATAACAGCATAATAATATAATTTTAGCGGAGGTGGAAAAATGGATGATATTAAACCGGAAATCCCTAATGATCTGGGTGTAATTAGAATCGCAGATGAGGTTGTTTCTACGGTTGCCGGTCTGGCTACAGTGGAAGTTGAAGGCGTCGCCTCTATGAGTGGCGGCTGGGGAACTGATCTGGTAGAAAAATTGGGCAAGAAAAATCTGGGCAAGGGTATCAAAGTTGATGCTTCTGGGGAACAAACCATTATTGATATATTTATAATAATTGAATACGGTTATGCTATACCGAAAGTTGCTGAAAACGTGCAGAAAGAAGTTAAACTGGCGGTTGAATCTATGACGGGGTTGACTGTATCCGCCGTAAACGTGCATGTAGTGTCAGTTTTGACCAAGAAAGCAACATCCCCGGATATTGAAGGGATATCGGAAATTCCGGTAGAGTAATCTCTTGAATTGAGTATGGTGATAACCCCCTGTGTCAGCAGGGGGTTATCTATATGGTTTGGAAAGGAGAGGTAAAAGTGCCACTAGCAGGGCGTTTGGTTATATTTATCTACAACCTCTTGATGCTGGCGCTGGCTGCGGCCATAATTGCCATATCTCTAGGGTGGACATACCCCCTGGATTATTTGCATGCGGTTACTTCGACTCCGCTGCATACGCTTATCCTGGGCGGGATAGGTGTTGCTCTGGCGATTGTGGCCTTTTTTATGCTGATGTGGGGCTTAAAGACTTCACCGCGCGTAGATGCCGTTGTAATCGAGCAGGGTATGGCGGGGGAAGTATCCGTCAGCATCGCTGCGGCCAAAGCTATTATTATGAAAGCGGGCCGTCAGGTGGAAGGGGTAAAGGAGTTGGTTCCGACCGTAATTCCCAATCCCGCCGGAGTTACAGTCAAACTTCACGCTATGTTTCATCCCGATCATAATGTACCCGAAACTGCTCAATTGCTCCAGCAAGCCGTCAGGGAGAACCTGGAGAAAACCGGAGGGCTTCAAGTTGCTGAGATTAAGGTGTTGGTTAATGAATTCACCCCCGGCAGCAACAGATAGGAGGCAGTATGTTTGAAAAAATATTAGCTTATATATTAACTGAACACCGGGGAAAAACTATTGGTGTCGCTTTGGGGCTGATAACCAGCATCCTGTTTCTAAGTTTCGGTTTTTGGCGGACTATTTTCGTAGTCTTCTGTATATTTGCCGGTTATCAGATCGGCAAACAACTGGATAATAACACCAACCTGGAGTTCTGGCTGAACAGCCTCTTTAGACCTAAAAAATAGCGAATTTAAGGAAGGGAGATCAATTTGAGCAGACGCAAAGCGCGGGAAATTGCTTTCAAGGTTTTGTTTCAAGTAGACCAGGTTAACGCCGACCCCCGCCAAGCCTTCAACTACCTGCAGCAGGAAACCCCGTTACCGGAAAAGGACAGGGAATTTGCTTGGGATTTGATCGAAGGCACAGTGGCTCATATGCAAGCTATCGATTCCATTATCGGTGATTTCTCCAAGGATTGGTCGGTGCAAAGAATGTCTTCCGTGGATCGCAACCTGCTGCGTCTGGCCAGTTGCGAGATAATGTACCTGAATGCCACCCAATCTGTAGTGGCGATAGATGAAGCCCTTGAAATATCCAAGCGCTACAGCGAACCGGCTTCAGTTGGTTTCATCAACGCTATTCTGGACCGGATTAGAGAAAGGCAGCCCCAAGAAGAATAAAAACAAATTTGATGGTATCATTGCAGCCATCCTTTTTTATGTCCGGCAACCAATAAGGTGCGGGCAAAATAAATTTTGTGAGGTATAAGCATGGAAATAATCAGCGGCAAAAATATTGCAGATCAAATTAAGGCCGATTTAAAAGAAGCAAATACCAGCGCAGGCATTTCTCCCTGTCTGATGGTTATTGACGTAGGTGATAATAAAGAGAATTCCCTGTACATAGGTCTGAAAAAAACGGCGGTGGAATTAATCGGGGGGCGTACCCGTATTATCAATTTGGCTGCCGACGCCAGCCGGGAAGAACTTTTAAGCGTAATTAAGGCTGGCAATGAGGAGCGGGATATCCATGGCATCTTGCTGCAACTACCCTTGTCCGAGAGTTTGGAACCTTACCGGGAAGAATTCCTGGAAGCCATCTCCCCGCAGAAAGATGTGGACGGATTCAATCCCTACAACCGTGGCCTGCTAATGGGTGCGAAACCTTATTTCATCAGTTGTGCCGCCCTGGCTTGTATGGATATCAGCCGTCGCTACCAGAGTCCTCTGCCCGGCAAGAAGGTCCTGCTGGTAGGTGATTCTTTTGATGTAATCCAGCCCTTGGCGTTAATGTATATAAAAGAGGGGTGCCGGGTTACAATCTCCCCCGAATACCAATCAGCTATGATGAACGATGTGGATATAGCCGTTATTGAAAAAGGCGCCCCCCTGGCAGTGCAACAGGAAGGGGTTAAAGCGGGCGCACTCCTGATTGATGCCGGGTTTCACTGGCACGAAAATCATGTCTGCGGCAACGTAGACAAAGAGGCGGTCGCAGGAATAGAGGGGTATCTTTTGCCGGTTCCCGGCGGTATGGGCCCCCTGCTGATCGCCGCCTTGATGGACAACCTCAGCCAGGCCGCCCGTAAGGCATAGAAGGGACTTCAGGTGCAAGACTATATTACCGTGGGTATGTTAAATACATATATAACCCGCCTGCTTGACCACGACGCCCACCTGCAGAATTTTTGGCTGAAAGGGGAAATATCCGGTTTTCGGTTTTACCAGCAATCCGGGCACAGCTATTTTACCCTGAAAGACGAAGAAGCCGCAGTAAGCTGTGTCATGTTCAGAAGCAGGGGACAGCAGCTTAACTTTAAGCCTGAGGAAGGTATGGAAGTGCTGCTGCGCGGTTACGTTTCCGTGTTTGCCCGGCAGGGCAAATACCAGGTTTATGTGGAAGAAATGCAGCTCTATGGGACCGGCGGCCTCTATCTCTATCTGGAACAATTGAAGGCACGCCTGGCTGCCGAGGGATATTTCGCTCCCGAAAGGAAAAAAGAGATTCCCCGCCTGGTTCACCGGGTGGGAGTAGTTACCTCCCAGGACGGCGCCGCCCTACATGATATAATGCGGGTAATCAGGCAGCGCCATCCCGGAGTAGAGGTGATATTGTCCCACAGCTCCGTCCAGGGGCCGGAGGCGCCCCGGGAGTTGGCCCAGGCGGTTCAAGCCCTGAATGATTACGGCCAGGTGGATATTATTATCGTAGGTCGAGGCGGAGGGTCATTGGAAGATCTGATGGCTTTCAACAGCGAGGAGCTGGTTCAGGCCATTTATCATTCCCGCATCCCGATTATTTCAGGGGTGGGGCATGAGGTTGACTATAGTCTCAGCGATCTGGCCGCTGACCTGCGGGCCGCCACCCCGACCCAGGCCGCCCAACTGGCCGTACCTGATTACAGCCTGTTGTATAAAGAACTGGCCGGCTTGAACACCAGGATGATGCGATTCATGCAGCGTATCCTGGCCAGCCGGGAGGAAAGGCTGGACCGTTGTATGATGAAAAAAGTATGGCGGGAGCCGGGCCTGCTGCTGCGGAAGCAGCAAAATCTGCACTCCGAGCTGGAACAGAGACTAAAAAATGCCATGGATGGGATAATAAAAGATAAAAACCATCATCTGGCTTTGGCGGCCGCGGGGCTGGACAATTTGAGCCCCCTCAAGGTAATGGGCAGGGGTTACGCAATTCTCTCCCAAGATAAGAAGATCATCAAAGATATCAGTGACATTGAAATTGGGGACGAGCTGCAGGCAGATTTGGCCAATGGCCGACTGCAACTGTTAATCAAGGGCAAGGAGATGACTACCATTGGACAAACTTAGTTTTGATTCAGCCCTGGCCAGACTGGAAGATATCGTGGAGCAGCTGGAATCTGGGGAGTTGCCGCTTGAAACCAGCCTGATTCTTTTTGAAGAAGGAGTCAAACTCTCATTGTATTGCCAGCAGGAACTGAAAAAGACCGACGGCCGGGTGCAAAGACTGCTTAAAACCCTGAACGGCGAATTGGAACTGATGGAGCTTGATATTTAGATAGTTTAAAGAAGGGAACTTGCCATGAGTTTTAACCTTGATGTTTTTTTGTATGAATTAAAGAAACGCAAAGAGTACGTAGACGAACAGCTGGGAACCTATTTGAAGGGACTTCCGGTCAACCCGCCGCCGATACACCAGGCCATGAACTATGCGGTTATGAACGGGGGGAAGCGGCTGCGCCCCATACTAGTACTGGAAGGTACAGCTATCGCCGGGGGAGACGCGCTGAAGGTGATGCCCACCGCCTGTGCTATGGAAATGATTCATTGCTATTCCTTGGTTCATGACGATCTTCCGGCCATGGATGATGATGACTTCCGACGGGGCAAACCGACCTGCCATCGCGTATTTGGGGAGGCCAATGCCATTCTTACCGGCGATGCCCTGTTAACCGCGGCATTTGAATTAATGGCTCATAATGCCGATATTGATGGACTTGACCCCCGGGATGTAATCAGGGTTATTCGCGAAGTGGCTCAGGCCGCCGGCAGCCAGGGCATGGTAGGCGGCCAGGTAATGGACCTGGCCAGTGAAAACCAGGGGGAATCATTCGACCTGAGTATTCTGCATGGCTTGAAAACCGGGGAGCTCTTCAAGGCATCATTACGGATAGGGGCAATTCTAAGCAAGCTCAATGACCAGGGTCTGGAGGCTTTGACCCGGTATGCCCGTCACTTTGGACTGGCTTTTCAGATAACTGACGACATCCTTGATGTCTGCGGAGATCAGGCTTTGATTGGGAAACCGGTGGGCAGCGACGCTAAGAACGTCCGCACCACCTATACCAGCCTTTACGGGTTGGCGGGCGCCAGAAGCAAAGCGGAACAGAGTGTCGAAGCCTGTTTGGACAGCTTGAGCGTCTTTGCGGCGGAAGCGGATTTCCTGCGGGATCTGGCCCGCTTTACCCTCTGCCGGACCTCCTAAGCTGCAGATTGTCAAAAGAACCGTCTCCTTGACAGAATTATCCTAGATTGACAAAACTAAAGGCCCATGGGTTCAATTTTCCCATGGGCCATCTGTTTAAAATCTATTAATCTTTGGCGATCAAAACCAGGCATTTTACATGTTGGAGAATATAATTGGATACGCTGCCGATAAAGAACCGGTTTACCATGGTGCGATTATGTGACCCGACAGCGACCAGATCAACCCCCTTTTCCTCGGCATACTGGCTTATCACTCGTCCGGGACTGCCATCCAGGACCTCGGTGTATACCGGAATATTGGCCTGACGAATCCGGTCGGCCGCCTCAGCCAGAATCTTTTCCATATAAGCATGGCTGTTTTCCTGCAGGTAATTAATAATTACGGTGTTATCGGGATACACCCCGTCGAGGGGGATTGTACCTTGGTAGACTATAGGTAGGGCATAGGCGGCAACCACATAAATCTCCGCCCCTGTACTACCGGCAATTTCTATAGCCGCTTCCAGGGCCTTTTTGGACTGACTACCATTATCATAAGCTACCAGTATCTTCTTGATCATAATAACACCCCCGTCTTTCAAAACATTGACTTTACAGCAGTATATATTTACCCCTTTAGTTTAGACATATTTGCCGTATCTGTAAAGAATGAGGCTGATCAGAGGAAGCTAAGGGACGTTCTTTTTGCTTCCAATTTAATTTTATTTCATGAGGAAAAAATGGGCTGGGACCTATAAGTATGACAGGTTCCCAGTTCTTCCTTTTGGGTACCTTGTTCTCCTTTCCTTATTGGAGTAAAAGGAAATTTGGACAGAGGAGGCACAAATGGCCAGGTATGCTAGGCAGACTAGCAAAACAGGGATTTATCATATTATGGTTCGCAGTATTAACGGCCAAAACATATTTCATAAGCCATGACGGTTCAGTTTACATATGTAGAATGATGAGAAATAACAACTTCGGCAATATACATAATAATCTATTGCATGATATAATTACCAAAAAAGAAGTGCAGGAGTTATGGCGGTTGACCCTTGATAAAATAAGTCCCTGCAAGGATTGCAGCCATCGATATGCATGCAATGAATGTCGAGCTTTTGAAAGCATTTTGTCAGGAAATGAGTTCTCAGTTGCCATTTGCGGGAGGGATGATGTTGAGTATGCCGGTTGAGTTTTGCAATGTGTATAAATCATTTGGGGCAGATGCCATGGTATTAAATAATGTAAGTTTTAAGTTGGGATGGAAATCATGCAACTGGCTTAAAGGCGATAATGGCAGTGGAAAAACTACCGTTATCAGGCTGATGGTGGGTTTGTTAAAACCTGATTCGGGTTATATAAAAATAATGGGACAAAATCCTTATTATGACGTGCACTCAAGACAATTCATGGGATTTATTATGAATAAGGAAGGAACAGACCCTCTATTAACTGCTAGAGAAAATCTGGAATTCTTCTTTCAGGTATATAAAAAAACTAGATTGCCTAATCGCAAAAGCGAGTGGGCTTTGGAGCGGGCAGGACTAAGCGATTACTCGGACAATAAAGTCAAAACTTTTTCTACCGGAATGAAAAAACGATTGGAAATCGCAAAACTTATGATATGTGAACCCAGAATAATCATCTGTGATGAACCATTTTCAGGACTGGATGAACAAGGAATTGCCTTATTTCGAGATTATATAAAGCAATCTTTAATGAATGATATATGTATATTGATTAGCGAGCATAATGAAAAAAATGTGGACGGTATATGTGATAATGAACTAACCATTGACCATGGAATTATAATATCAAAATTAAACTGACTGCGGGGGATATTTGTTATGACTGGAATCCTAAAGCGGGATAGTATACACAACATAAAGCGTCTGTGGGAAAAAAAAGGCATGTTTTCTTATTCGTATATACTGTTACCCATTTTTTTTGGCATCATCGCAACTCAAATGAGAAATAGCCTGAGTGAAGGCATGAATACCGTACTTATTCTTACAGCCATTCTTGTTTCTCTTTCCAACGCCGATTTTACAATAGACAAGAAATTGGGATTAATGGAGTCATTAATATCATTGCCAGTTTCTATTAAAACTATAGTTTTTAGTAGATTCACCGTCACTCTTGCAACAGCCATTCTTGTTTCTCTTTTTAATTTGAGTATATTGTATGTAATAAATTACTTTGTCCTCAAAACTTCAGGAATCTTTGATAACCTTATTCTATTATTTTATTTCATCCTGATATTTTCCGGTACTTTGGTGTGTCTTTCGGTTTGGTTAAATAATATAGTCCCCAGAATGTTTGCCACGATTGTGTCAATATCCATTATCGTTATTTTTTTTCTTCCATTTTTTAGCGAGATAAGCCCAATGCTAGTTTATTCTATTATTAACGTTTTGCTTCTTGCCAGCGGAATATTGAATTATTGGTATACGCTAGATAAACAAAATATGGTTGGGGATTAAACCATGATAAAATTATTACTCTTAAATGATTTTTATCGTCATAGATTTCATTTTATATATTACACTGTTACGGCGGCAATCATTCTTGTATTTGTAAGGGCAACTGTTTATCTTCAAATTAGCAATATTGTATTCTTGCTTAGCTTTACTTATTCCCTGTTTATCAATATATACTTGGAGCTAAAAGATAAAAAGCTACTGGATATTTATTTATCTACTCCTATTTCATTATTTGACATATTGGCAGCAAAGACGCTTTATAAATGTACAGCCTTTAGTATTATTTACGTATTGTTGAGTGCAGTAAATTATGGTTTTACCGGTAAAATAAACTGCGAATATTTTGTGCTTGGCATACTGGTAGCGTTGATCAGCATAGATAGGAATCAACGGTTTGGAATAATTATCACTGTACTTTTTATTATACTATTGCAAAATTATCGAGATTATTTTCTTCTGTTAACAGCTTTAGCACTGGGTAGTATCTTAGTACTCAGTGTATTATTCTTTCGAAAAGCAGATAAAGAGACATATATGACAAAAACATCCTACAAATATTAGAAAGAACCAAGATTATACTTGCTTCAGGGGTCAATGCATAAAATATGCATATGATATTAAAACAGGTCAAATATCTTATCTCAATATCGTTTCTGGCTATGGTTCAATTATATTTTAATATTTAGCTGGTATTTATTGCGGCTCATATATTGATACTAAATATAATTCAAATGACCGAAAGGAGACTATTGATGCCAACTGATGATAACCGCAGGTTTTATCCGCAGGTTAATGAAATACCGGCTCTATTCAGGCTTGAAGAACATAAAGACGAAGCTCGATATTTGATCAATGGGGAAATATTAAAGTGCGCCAGCAGCAGTGAGGTTTATTCCCCCATATGCTGCTCGGAAGGAAGCACCGCCCGGCGTTATAAAGTGGGGTGTTCACCCATGTTGGATGAAGCGGAAGCCAGGAGGGCCTTGGACGCTGCTGAAAAGGCCTATGGTTCAGGCATGGGGGACTGGCCGCAGATGCCGGTCCGCGAACGTATAGAACATATGGAAGATTTCGTCCGGCGCATCAATGATAAAGGCCCTCAATTGGCCCGCCTGGAGATGTGGGAAATTGCCAAGGGGTTTAACAGTTGTCAGGACGAGTTTAAACGAACCGTTGAATACATTCATGACACGGTCAACCGCCTGCGGGATCTGGATAATGATTCGAATTCTATTGAGAAAAAAGAAGGCTTTATTGCCCAGATCCGCCGTTGCCCCTTGGGTGTAAGTCTCATTATGGGGCCTTTTAACTACCCCCTGAATGAGACCTTTGCCATGCTTATGCCGGCCTTGATCATGGGAAATACGGCTGTAGTCAAACTTCCCAAATACGGCTGTTTGTGCCATGAAACCCTGTTTGAGGCCTTGGCCGCCTCTTTCCCGCCCGGCGTCATAAACATAATCAATGGCGACGGACCGGCTATCATCTCCCCCATCTTGAAAACCGGTTCCATTACTGTTCTGGGCTTTATCGGCTCAACTGCGGTGGCCCGGAAGTTGGTAGCCCAGCATCCTTATAACAACCGGCTGCGGACCATATTGGGCCTGGAGGCCAAAAATCCGGCTTTTATCTTCCCGGACTGTGACCTGGAACTGGCGGTGAAAGAGTGTATCAACGGAGCCCTGGAATTTAACGGACAGCGCTGTACCGCCATCAAACATATTTGGGTTCATCAAGATATAGCCGGCCAATTCTTGAGCGAATTAAATCAGGAAATCGACAAGATAAAATGCGGGATGCCTTGGGAGGAAGGGGTGGTTATTACCCCGCTGGCCGAGGATAACAAATGTGAACTGTTGGCAAGCTGGATCGAGGATGCGGTTGGTAAAGGCGCGCGTATAGCAAATGCCAACGGCGGCAAAACCGCCGGCAACCTGTTCTTTCCTACGGTGCTTTATCCCGTCGTCAGCGATATGGAGATATATAAGGTTGAACAATTCGGACCGGTAATTCCGATAAGCCCATTTTACACCCTGGATGAAATTCTTGCCTATATGGCAGCCAGTCCGGTCGGTCAGCAGGCCAGTATTTTTACAAAATCCCCGGATAATGCCGCACCGCTGATCGACATTCTGGTAAACCAGGTTTCCCGGGTCAACCTCAACGCCCAGTGCCGCCGCGGGCCGGATGAATTCCCCTTTACCGGCCGCAAGGATTCAGCCGAAGGCACCTTATCGGTTCCCGATGCCCTGCGGGCTTTTTCCATTCGTGCTCTGGCAGTTGCCAACGATCAGGGCCGGGACCTGTTTCTGCAGACCATCCAGAGCCAAAAGTCCAAATTCCTGCGAATTTAGCCAGCGGACAGCATGTCATCCGCCTGGCCCGGCTTGTCATCACCAGGCAGCCTCGGCAATTGGGCGACAGGTTAGGGGACAATTGGTTTGGTCCCAATTGCACTTCTAATCTAGCTGTTGCCCGCTCCCAGTTTTAATTCATCCCACTGGTTTTTGGGGCTCAATAAGCCCGAGGGAATGAAACCGCCATGGGTGGGGGAGAATTTATAGCGCTGTTTAAACTGGAATCTGTTATCCAGGATACAGGTAAGCCATTTGATCAGATGATCTACTTCTGCACGGGTGTTGTATGGCGCCATACTTATGCGCACCATGCCGGGGATTTGGTCAAACCGGTTCTGTTCATATAATTCGACCTGTTTAGCATCAGCCTTGACTCCCAGGAGATGACGCACATAGTTTTGGGCGCAAAAACATCCTGTACGCAAACCCACACCGGCTTCAAAACATAATATGGCACCTACCAGGGCATGGGGCAGGTTGGACAGATTGAAGCTTATCACTCCAACCCGGGGCTGGGTGCCATAGACTTTGACTCCCCGGATGGATTTCAGCCTCTGTAAGGCATAGTCAGTCAGTGCCGCCTCATGCCGGGACAGTTCCTCCATGCCCAGTTTATCCAGGTATTGCAGGGAGCGGGCCAGGGCCAGAGCCCCGATAACATTGGGAGAACCGGCTTCTTCCTTATCGGGGAGGTCGGCCCAGAAAACTTGATTCCCGGTAACAATTTTCACTGTACCCCCGCCCTGGTACTCGGGTGAACTCCGCTCGAATATCTGGCGGGGACCAATCAAAACCCCCGTACCAAAGGGAGCGTAGATTTTATGGCCGGAAAAGGCCAAAAAGTCGATATGCTCAGGACTGTCATGGGGCTGCATGTTAAATTTCTGGTGGGGTATCAGCTGAGCACCGTCCACCGCGATTTGACAGCCATAAGCATGGGCAATCCGGGCAAGCTGATGCACATCATTGATATGGCCGGTGACGTTGGAGGCGCCGCAAACAGCCAGGAGCTTGATGTGCGGGTGATATTTGGCAAAATGTTTTTCCAGGTGGCTGAGGTCGAGCCGACCGCTGTGGTCCAGGGGGATATACTGAACCTGCGTCCGGGCCCGCCAGGGAAGTTCATTGGAGTGGTGTTCCATGCATGTGATCAAAACAATGTCTTGAGGAGTCAGCTGCAAACGATAGGATAATTTGTTGATGGCTTCGGTGGTATTCTTGACCAGGATCACGGTGTCCCGGGACAGGTCAGCGCCTACAAAATCTCCGATTATTTCATGACTCTCGTCATATATCTGTGAACTGAACAGGGATTTGTATCCTGTACCCCGGTGAACCCCGGAATACCAGTCCAGGTAATCTTCTATTTCATTCCATACGGGGGCCAGGGGAGGGGTGCTGGCCGCGTTATCAAAAAAGACGTACTTTTGCCGTCCGGGGCCCAGTACCGGAACCTTTTGGTCGATGCCTTTGATATCCTGGCGTAATATCAAGGCTGCTGACTTAGGTTTAAACATAGCGCACTCTCTTCATACATAGTTTTATTTATACTATGTACACCAAGTGGCTAAGGTTCCTGGCTGCCTCTAGTTGAAGGGTATCAGGCTAAATAAAAAGTTGTATATCGGCTTCAGCCGCATCTCCAAGATAGGCCTGGACATCGATTACCTCAATGCCCTCCAATAATTCCTCGGATTTAAATCCCATAATCTCAAGGGACAGTTTACAGGCACAGAAGCGCACTCCTTTTTTAAGTGCTCCCTCCAGAAAGTCCTGCAAATGGGGGGTGGCATTTTCATCCATCATGGTTAACAGCATGCTTTTGCCCAGTCCGGCCAGGTTCATTTTGGAAAGTGGCAGCATCTCGGCATAGGTTGGGGTCATGGATGAAAACATTTTTTCGTATATGTTTTTATCTTTAACCGATATTTTATCTTTATCTCTTACCACGAACAAACCCCAGAAGGCACAGAAAATAGTTACGGTCATACCCATATCCCTGGCCCCGTTGGCCAAAATAAAGGCTGCCAGGCACTTGTCATAATCCCCGCTGAAAAGCAGAATGTTTAAATGTTTTTGCTTCTCCTCCGGCATCAAAAGACTCCTTTCACGTTGAATCAATATTATAATTTCCATGCCCAAGCAGAAGTATACTCTTTACCGGCATTAAGCCCGGGCGAGTACATATTTGGTTTTATCAGGGAAATAATAATAAAAAATTCCAATGGAGGCGATCAATGTGATAAAGGAGACTTTTTATCAGGAGATGCGGCGCAAAGGGTATTCACGGCGTGACTTCCTAAAACTGTGCGGTCTTCTAAGTGCCGTCCTGGGTTTGGAGACATCCTGGATCACCCGGATCGCCTATGCTCTAGAAACCAAACCCCGTTTGCCCGTAATCTATTTGAGCCTGCAAGAATGTACCTGTTGTGCGGAATCCTTTATCAGAACAGCTCATCCCTTATTGTCGGAGTTGCTTTTCAACATGATCTCGCTGGACTACATGGAAACCCTGCAAGCAGCCTCCGGGGTACAGGCTGAAGCGGCTAAAAAGCAAACTATAACGGATTTCAAGGGGCATTATCTGGTAATGGTAGAAGGAAGCATCCCCTTAAAGGATAATGGGATATACTGTACGATCGGCGGGAGATCCGCCCAGGATATCCTGCTGGAAGCGGCCCAGGATGCGGTGGCAGTTATAGCCTATGGCTCCTGTGCCACCAATACCTGTGTGCAGGGGGCTCACCCCAATCCCACCGGAGCGGTTCCGGTAAGACAGATTGTGAAAAATATACCGGTCATTGAGGTGCCGGGCTGCCCCCCCATAGCCGAGGTCATAGCCGGGGTGGTTGCGCATTATCTGACTTTTGAGCGTATTCCCGAATTAACCAGTCAGGGGCGGCCTGCCGCTTTTTACAACCATCGCATCCATGACAACTGTAATCGGCGCGCTTTCTTTGATGCAGCCATGTTTGTCGAAAGCTTTGACGATACCGGCGCCAAACAGGGATGGTGTCTGTACAAAATGGGGTGCAAAGGCCCGACCACTTATAACGCTTGCGCTATTACGCAATGGAACAATGGAGTCAGTTATCCGATCAAGTCCGGGCATCCCTGTATCGGCTGTTCGGAGCCGGGATTCTATGATAATTTTCCTCTGTATGACCATTGGGCGCAGGTGCCGGCCACAGCCATGCCTTTTAATCCAGACAAGTTAGGTAAATGGTTTACCGGGATTACCGCGGCCGGGGTAGCCGCCCACGCGGCGGCTACGGGAATTATTAAACGGGTAGAGAGTGCATCGAAAAAAGACCCGGAGGAGGAGAAATAACATGGCACAGCGAGTAGTAGTTGATCCGATTACCAGAATAGAAGGTCATTTGCGCATAGAAGCCGATTTTGACAATGGCCAAATTATAAATGCATTCAGCTCCGGGACTACTTTCCGAGGGATCGAAAACATAATGAGGGGACGTGACCCCCGTGATGCCTGGGCATTTGTCCAGCGGATCTGCGGGGTTTGCACCCACATCCACGCTATCGCCTCGGTTCAGGCGGTGGAGGATGCCCTGGGTATTACCATACCTAAAAATGCGGATTTGATTCGAAAAATCATGACAGCCACCCAGTTTGTCCAGGACCATGTCATTCATTTCTATCACCTGCACGGTTTGGATTGGATCGATGTTGTATCAGCCTTAAAGGCCGATCCTAAAGCCGCTTCCAACCTGGCCCAGTCTATTTCCAACTATTCCAAATCTTCGGTTGGTTACTTCAGCGATATCCAGAATACCTTGAAGGGTTTTGCGGGCAGCGGACAACTGGGGATTTTCGCCAATGGGTACTGGGGGCACCCGGCCTACAAGCTGCCTCCCGAAGCCAACCTGATGGCAGTGGCTCATTACCTGGAGGCCTTAGAATGGCAAAAGGACATTGCCCGTATCCATACCATATTCGGCGGCAAGAATCCTCATCCCAATTATCTGGTGGGCGGCATGGCCTGTGCCATCAATATCAATAATGACAATACGATCAACATGGAAAGACTGGATCTGGTATCCCGGGAAATCACCAAAGCCATGGAATTTGTCAACCAGGTTTATATACCGGATCTGTTTGCCATAGGGTCGTTCTATAAGGACTGGACCTTCGGCGGCGGCGTAAAAAACTATCTGTCCTACGGCAGCCTGGCGGATGACCAGACTCGTAATACCAAAGCCGCCTTGTTCCCGGGCGGAGTAATTTTGGACCGCGACCTCAGCCGGGTTATTGATGTGGACCCCCGTGATCCTGCCCAGATCCAAGAGGTAATTGACCGCTCCTGGTATGAGTATACCGGAGAACCAGGCGGACGCCATCCCTGGGACGGTGAGACCAAAGTAAGATATTCCGGCCCCAGGCCTCCCTATCAGCAGTTGGATACGACCGGTCCATACAGCTGGATAAAGACCCCGCAATGGAACGGCAAGATGATGGAAGTAGGGCCTCTGGCCCGTATGCTGGTGGGCTATGCCCGGGGCAACGATTTAATCAGGGCCACAATCGACGAAGCCTTGCAGAAGCTGGGGGCAGGCCAGGAAATTCTGTTTTCGGCTCTGGGTCGAACCGTGGCCCGGGGTCTGGAGACCAAGATTATGGTTGACTATCTGAAAAATACTTTTGACCAATTGGTGGCCAATATCAAGGCAGGAGACAGCCAGGTATTTGCACCGAGCCAATGGGCTCCCGCCACCTGGCCCCAGTCCTGCCAGGGAGTGGGGTTTACCGAGGCTCCGCGGGGCGCCTTAGCCCATTATGTAAAAATAGAAAACGGTAAAATAAGCCTTTACCAAGCGGTTGTACCCACCACCTGGAATGCCGCTCCTGAAGACGCACAAGGTCAAAAGGGGCCCTACGAGGCTGCTTTGATCGGCACACCCATGGCTGATCCCAACCAGCCCCTGGAAATTCAGCGTATTATCCATTCGTTTGATCCCTGTATAGCCTGTGCGGCGCACATATTGGATGTCAATACCGGGAAGCCCTTAAACGACGGTCGTATCTTCTACTAGGGGGTAATGGGATGCTAAAAAAATCGGTCTATGTGTGGGAGTCTCCGATCAGGATATATCACTGGGTCAATGTAATTCTGATTACGGTCCTGGCGACGACCGGTCTGTATATGGGAAAGCCGATTTTCACCCACTCCGGTGAGGCTTATGCGCTATTTATATTGGGCAAAGCCCGCCTCTGGCACAGCGTGGCTGCCTGGCTGTTTATCGCCAATTATATATACCGCCTTTACTGGGCTTTTGCCGGCAATGAGTATGCCCAATTCAAACCTTGGCGGGAGGGCTTGGTAGTTGATGGGATTGCCTCGGCAAAATACTATCTTTTTCTTGCCAAAGAACATACCCTCCACCTGGGGCACAATGTTATAGCCCAGTTAACCTATTTCTCGGTTATGTGGATCGGCTCCCTGTTTATGATACTCAGCGGGCTGGCCCTGCAAGGCGAGATATTTCCCGGCGGTCTGCAGCAAAGAGTGGCGGGATGGATGATTCCCCTGTTTGGCGGAGGGTCCTATGCCGTACGGAGCTGGCACCATTTAATAACCTGGTTTTTCATAGCTTTTGTAATCGTACATCTTTACCTGGTATTCCGCCAGGATATTCTTGATGATGACGGTACCGTCTCTTCCATATTTAACGGCCACAAATTTGTAATGGTGGATGGTGAAGAAGACCATGAGCAGACTTAGGAGTTCCAAGCCGGTTGTTTTAGGCTTGGGAAACCCCTTGTTTCGGGATGAGGGCCTGGGTATTCACGTTATCTGGCAGCTAATGGCCGGTGATTGGGGAAAAAGAGCCCAGTTGGTAGATGGAGGCACCGGTGGTCTGGCCCTGCTGGGAATTGTAGAAGAGGCCCGGTATTTAATCGTGGTCGATGCAATAGACGGGGGATATCCTCCTGGCACCGTTAAAAGGCTGTATGGCAAGGAAATTGATTTTCTTAGATGCGCCCAACTTTCCGTACACCAGGTGGGGTTCCAGGAGGTGCTGGCTTTAGCCCGGATACGAAGCAGGTACCCGGAAAACATGGTTCTGATAGGGGTTCAACCTCAGAATCTGGAATGGGGAACCCAGCTGAGTTATGAAGTGAACCTAAGGATACCGAAGGTGATTGCGATGATATACCAGCAAGTAGAAGCGTGGGCCGAGACTTCTGTTGATGCGGATTAAGAAATTCAATGATGAGGGACTATACCAGTTCTTCCGCGTCAAGGAAACAACTTATTACTAGAAATCAGAAAATAATTTTGATTCCACTGCAAAAAGTATATTTATATATTTTATGGCGTAGAGGAGACTTTAGTCTCCGTTACTAAAGTCTCCTACGAGTATGAGAACGAGGCTTTTTGCAGTGGAATAATTTTACATTATAAAAGTCAATATCTATTTAAGAACAATAGCTATATGGAGCAATACGGGAAAAATGAAAGAATATTTCTGGAAAATCGAGCATATTCTCTGATAAGGATAGCACCGGTTCGTATGACCTGAATACAAGATTTAATATTTTCCAGCTAAAGTAATATACTTAACCAAGAGACAGAGATTGTACAAAAATTCACATATTAATTGGAGCCTTGGACGAATAAACATTCAGGATCACGACAATTTAATATCGTATAATGTTTTTTTACCTGGCTATGTGAATGTCATCACAAGCGGTTTGATTTATTTACAAACGCAACCCTTAGCACATGGGAGGTGAAAAAAACATGACCAGGATATACTGGCATTTGCACGGTAATTAGGTGATGTTGTTTTCCGGGAATCAGTTTTGATTACAATCATAGTGAACTCATTTTTTATGTTTGCGAAATCCCAACCTATAATATGTACCTTTTGACCCCGGTTATTTTTAACCGGGGCCCTTTTTTTATATATATTTTTATGATTGATAAGCCGGGTGGAACTAATTGCAGGGAAAGGATGGTTCTGGTCTGGGTAAAGCCAGGTTTTTGGCAATGAGTGGGCGGCGCTAAGAAAGGGAATAAAGTAATGATTGACTTTGAGAAAGATGAGTCTATCCTTAAAATGAAATTAAACGGATAAATTCTGCCGGTTTCAGCCATATTGGGGTATTTGGTACTATACATACAAACGTGATATAATAATTCACTAGAAACTTGCTTACAAAAGGTTGCAGTATTCTAGTCAGCCCTATTAATCTTGAGGACGGGCCTAAAAATCCATCAAGGGCACATCGATGAAGCTTCTGGTAGCGGCTTTCGACGCCCAGTCGGGGGTTGTTGCTGGGAGTTAAGGGTGCTGGGGCAATCCGCAATGGCATGCGGGCACGACCCCACATCCATGGAGGCTCCAATTCATCAGCTATGACGAATTGGAGAAAACCTGCATTCCGGGTATTACTGGGTGCAGTGTAGCCTGCCTTGAGTGGCTGCAGCGGATAGGCATTCAAGGATCAAAATGCTTGGGCCGAAGTATTTATGGTCTGCCTTGAAATTGCAGGCTGCAAAAGAGGATAGAGATTAATGTTGGTTGTCGAGGAAAACTCCTAGACTGTGTGCGCCATAGCATAGTTTATCAAGGATTAAAGTGTGTACTTAGTGGTAATCCAGCAACGTGCTCGGTGACGGCATGAGGCGGGCATAAAGGGAAACCGCCCTTCTGGCAACAGGGGGGAGACCTGCGGGGAAAACCTGCTGGACCTATGTCACAATGTTTACTCGATAAACTACCTTTTGTACCTTAGATATAAAACGCCTGGTAAAAACCTTGCCTCTACAACTGGGGGATAAAATGAGTTTTTCCTCAGTGGCGGGGTAGGGCCTCGACTGAGGAGGAGTTTGATAAAACGCTCGGGTTGCGTGATGCACAAAAAACGCGAAAGGAAGACGCTATAAAGCCTGCGTTTTGGCGTGCAATAAGCGCAAACGCTCATTGAAGCATAATGTTGGAGATGGTACTAAGATTTTGGGCTACATTACAAGAGGCAACATTGTATCCGGTTTAATCGTGGCTTTTTTTACTTTCTTTATCGCGCTGACAGTAAGTATAGGTACCGAAGTATTGGTCAAAGCGGTGCAGAATGTATGGATAGCAATAGTGCTGCTGATAATTATTATTGCTTTGGGTATCTTTTTTGATATCATCGGAACTGCTGCCGCTGCTGTATCTTTGCCGCCTTTTAACGCCAGGGCGGCAAAAAAAATATTTGGAGCCTCTCAAGCTGTAAAGATCGCCAAGAATGCCAGCTCTGTCGCCAACTACTGCAATGACGTTATCGGCGATATTGCCGGCACCTTAAGCGGCGCGGTAGGGGCCGGTATCGTTATAAGCCTGGAAAAAATGTTTAACCTGCCTGAGCTGGCGCTGATGGGAGCAGTAATGACCAGCTTCATAGCAGCCTTCACTGTTGGGGGCAAATCTCTGGGTAAAAACATAGCTATAGCTAAGGCTAATAATATAATCTTCCGGGTGGCGGTGGTTTTAGGTTGGTGGGAAAATCTGACCGGCCTGGAATTATTTAAGGACAGAAGGTGACTTCTTGGATAAGGTACTGGAACGAATTAATTTGCCCCTGGATTTAAAGCAGCTTACCATCGCGGAAATGAACGTTTTGGCTGCTGAAATCAGGGGTGTTTTGATAGACAGCGTGGCTGCCTGTGGCGGGCACCTGGCCTCCAATCTGGGCGTAGTGGAGCTTACCATCGCGCTGCATTATGTTTTCGATACCCCTTATGACAAAATAATCTGGGATGTAGGCCACCAAAGTTATACTCATAAAATATTAACCGGTCGCAAGGAAAGGATGAACAGCCTCAGACAGTTTGGAGGCCTCAGCGGTTTCCCCAAGCATGAGGAATCGGTTTATGATGTTTTCAATACCGGCCACAGCAGCACTTCCATATCGGCTGCCTTGGGAATGGCTCTGGCACGGGATATTCAAAAACAAAAATATGCGGTGGTTGCGGTTACCGGAGATGGAGCCATGACCGGGGGGATGACCTACGAAGCCTTGAATCACGCCGGCAATGAGGGACGGGATTTAATTGTCATTCTTAACGATAACGAGATGTCCATTTCCAAAAATGTAGGGGCCATGTCCAGCTATCTCAACCGCCTGCGCACCGATCCCTCCTATTCCCGTACCAAAGAGGAAGTTGAAAATGTATTAACCAAGATTCCCGGGATTGGCCCGAATATAGCCCGGGCAGCGGGAAGATTGAAAGATACGGTAAAATATCTTATGGTTCCCGGAATATGGTTTGAAGAATTGGGGTTTACTTATGTCGGGCCTATTAACGGGCACGACTTCAATGCCCTCATCCCTATGCTTAAAAATGCCCGTAAAATGAAGGGACCGGTGTTGATCCATACCATTACCGAGAAAGGCCGCGGTTATGAACCGGCGCGGAAGAATCCGGATTTATTTCACGGAGTGGGTCCTTTTGACATTGAAACCGGACAACAGTTAAAAAAAGCACTTAAAACCTACACTGAAATCTTCGGAGAAACTATGGTAGATATTGCCGCCCGGGATGAACGGGTGGTAGCCATAACCGCGGCTATGACCAGCGGTACCGGGTTGACCGGTTTTGCCCGGCAGTATCCGGAGCGGTTTTTTGATGTGGGGATCTGTGAGCAGCATGCCGTGACCATGGCGGCAGGGATGGCGCGAGTTGGTTTGAAGCCAGTGGTCAGCATATATTCTACTTTCCTGCAGCGGGCTTACGATCAAATAATTCACGATGTGGCCCTGCAGAACCTGCCGGTGGTATTAGCCGTAGACCGAGCCGGTCTGGTCGGGGAAGACGGGCCCACCCACCACGGGATTTATGACCTGTCTTATCTGCGGCACATTCCCAATATGACTATTTTGGCTCCGGCTAATGAGAATGAGTTTGTCGATATGCTCCACACCGCCTTAGCCATGAACACGCCGGTGGCCTTGAGGTACCCGAGGGGGGCAGGGGAAGGAACAGCGGTTGAGGCAGAACCGCACCTCATTCCCGCCGCTACCGCCCGGATATTGAGCCCGGGCCACGACCTGGCAATCTTGGCCATAGGCCGGGCGGTGGGAATTGCTGCTGATGTGGCTCAATTATTAAAAGAGAAGGGTGTAAGTGCGGAACTGGTTAACGCCCGTTTCCTAAAACCCCTTGATACAGCCCTAATTACTGATATCGGGTGCAGATTCAAACGTATTGTTACCATTGAAGACAATGCGGTCACCAACGGGTTTGGCACTGCCGTCCTGGAAGCTCTGTCAGATCAAGGATTAAACAGCGAACTGGTCCGTATCGGCATTCCGGATGAATTTATCGAACATGGCCGGGTTGACATTTTATTTGATCTGTTAAATATGGAACCGGAAACGATCGTAGAGAGAGTCTTGAACAAGTGGCCGGAAATGGAGACCCGCCGGACTGTGGAGTTGCGTAAAATTGGCAAAAGTTAGACTGGACAGCCTGCTTTATGCCCAGGGTCTGGCTGACAGCCGGGAAAAGGCCCGGGCTATGATCCTGGCCGGCGAAGTAATGGTCAATGGCTCCCGCATAGATAAACCGGGGACCAAGTTTGAAGAAGACGTTCGGCTGCAATTGGAACCCCGCGCCTCAAAATATGTGAGCCGGGGGGGCTTCAAGCTGGAGGGGGCAATAGCAGATTTCCAGGTGGATATGGCCGGTAAAGTCGTTCTGGATATAGGCGCCTCCACCGGCGGTTATACGGACTGTGCCTTGCAGAATGGCGCCGCCCGGGTATTTGCCCTTGATGTGGGTTATGGGCAATTGGCCTGGTCGCTGCGCAATGATCCGCGCGTCAAAGTTATTGAACGCACCAATATCCGTTATTATACTCCGGCGGAGCTGGGTGAACCGGTAGATCTGATCACTATGGATGTTTCCTTTATTTCCACCCGTCTGATCTTTCCGGTAATCGCCAATTTGTTGAAAGATGAGGGAGAAATAATCTGTCTTATCAAACCCCAGTTCGAAGCCGGCAAGGACAAGGTAGGCAAAAAAGGGGTGGTAAGGGACCCGGCCGTCCATCGCGAAGTATTGCTGAATTGTATAAACGGAGCCGGCCTTACCGGCTTAAACTGCGTAGGCCTGAGTTTTTCACATATTAAAGGACCACAAGGCAATATTGAATATTTCATACATCTGAAAAAAAAGCTGCAACCTTTGGAACCGATAGCAGAATTGGTGGGGGAGGTAGTTCTGAAAGCGCATACGATCCTGGAGGGTTGATCAGTGAAAATATTATTGGTTAACAACAAGATCCTCAAAAGCACACTGCTGATGGGTGATAAAGTAGCAGCCAAGCTGGGAGAAGCAGGAATCGAGGTATTAATCGACAGCAGCCCGGCGGACATTACCAGTGAGAGTTTTGATGCAATTATGGTTCTGGGCGGAGATGGAACCATGATCCGAGCTGCCCGTCAGTACCTGGAACGGAATGTACCGGTATTAGGGGTGAATATGGGAACAGTCGGATTCCTCAGCAGCATCGGGGTGGAAGAGCTGGATCAATACCTGGACCGGTTTATCCAGGGCGATTATGACCTTGAAGAACGAATGATGCTGGAAGTAAGGATCTACCAGGGTAAGAACCTGGTTGATAAAGTATACAGCCTCAATGAAGTCAGCCTTAAATCCAACAGCGCTCGGGTAATAAACATAGATGTAAGAATAGGAGGCCGAGAGCATGCCTTGTATCGCGGGGATGGTATGGTTGTAGCCACCCCCAGCGGATCGACCGCCTACTCTCTTTCCTGCGGCGGACCGATTACCGACCCGGCCTTGGACGTATTCATAATGACCCCGATTACTTCCTATTTATTGAACAAACGACCGATGATAATTGCCGCGGATAAGGAGATCGAGCTTATACCAGTGCGCGCAGCGGAAGCCTTGATATCTATTGATGGTCAGGTTAAAATTGAGGGCAAGGAAAATTCTGTAATTAAAATTAATAAGGCCCAGCCCAAATTGAAATTGGTTAATATGAGGCCGCGTCACTTCTTTCAGACAATAATGAAGCGCTTGCAGCGCAATGGTGAAGATTAAACCGACTAAAAAGGGTTGAGGCATCGGTGTTGGGGGGCAGCCATGAAATCCAGAAGACATTTTACCATACGGGAAATACTGAACAGTGAGCGCATAAGCACCCAGGAGGAACTGTGCGAGGAATTGAGGAACCGGGGGTATGATGTTACTCAAGCTACCGTTTCCCGCGATATTAAAGAGCTAAGCCTGATCAAGATCCCGGATGATCAAGGGTATTATTATGCCTGGCCTGATGCCCGCGGTCCGAAAAGTTCCATGGCTCGCATGAAGCGCATATTTCAGGAATCGGTTGTTCATTGCGACCATAGTGAGAACATTGTGGTAATAAAAACAGTTCCGGGAGCGGCCCAATCCATAGCCTCCCTGATTGATGCCATGGACAACGGCCATATACTAGGGACGGTAGCCGGAGACGATACTATATTTATGGTAGTTAAACCCAGCGAAGCAATTGAAGAAGTATTGGACGTTTTCCGTATGCTTTTGCCTTAGGCATAAGAGAGTCGACTCCCTTACGCCTTAGCCGACGGGATTATAGAGGGGTATATTATGCTACAGGAGATCTATATCAGCAACTTTGTCTTGATTGAAGAACTTAGAATGGAATTTGCGGCCGGTTTAAACATTTTAAGCGGCGAAACCGGAGCGGGAAAATCAATCATTATCGATGCTCTGGGCTTGTTGATGGGAGATAGAATAAACAGCGATTTTATCAGGGATAAGAGCCGTAAGGCTCTGGTTGAAGGAGTATTTGATGTGAGCGGCAATAATGACGCCCGCATTTTTTTATGGGAACAGGGACTGATAGACGAGGTTGACGAGGATGAGGGGCTGATTGTCAGCCGGGAAATCAACCCGAACGGCAAGACCGGCGCGCGTATCAACGGGCGCCCGGTTACCGCCGCCGCTTTAAAGTCCTTGAGTACTTTTTTGGTTGATATGCATCTGCAAAATGAACGCCAAAATATTTTAAGACCCGGCAACTACCTGAATTATATAGACGGTTTTGGCGGGCAAGCCGAGGAATTAAGGCAAAAACTGGCTTCACTGTACCGCTTGCTGGCAGCGAAGCAAAAACAGCTGCAGGAATTGAAGCTGAACATGCAAAACCGTGTGCAGCGTTTGGATTTCCTGAATTATCAGATCAAAGAGATTGAAGACAGCCGGCTCTGTGAAAATGAAGAAGGAGAATTGAAGGAGTTAAGGGACAGAATTAAAAACGCCGGCAGATTGTTGGAGGGCAGCCAGCGGGTTCTACAACTGCTCTATAATTCAGATGAAGCCGCCAGTGCCTGCGATCAGGTATCCAGCGCCATGGATGTGGCGGCTGAACTTAAAAAGGACAGCTTTTTCGGAGAGTTGATTGAACCCTTGGAAACAGTCTATTATGCCCTGCAGGACCTGGCGCAGCGCATTGCCGACTTTAAAGCCAAGCTTGAATTTGAACCGGGTGAGCTGGAAGAGGCAGAAAATCGTCTTTACCTTATCAGCAAGTTAAAAAATAAATATGGAGATACTATAAAGGATATTTTAAGCTATCTGGAAAAGGCTCAAATTGAAAGGAAAAACCTGGAGGAAAACGAAGAACAACAGGATAAAATCGAGGCCGAACTGGCCCAGCTCAATGCGGAGTATATGCGCCTGGCGGCTGAACTGAGCAGCCAGCGCGCCCTTGGCGCCAGGCGCCTTAAGGAAAAAGTTCTGCAGGAGATGCTTGATCTCCATATGCCCGATATTAATTTCGAAGTTTCGGTGGAGAATAAAGAGGTTCCGAGTATTAACGGGATGGATAAGGTTGATTTTCTTTTCTCGGCCAACCCGGGTGAGGAATTGAAACCGGTTGCCCGGATTGCATCGGGGGGGGAAGTTTCACGATTCATATTGGCGCTGAAAACAGCTCTGGCTGGGGTCTATAGTATTCCCACCCTTATTTTTGATGAAATAGATGTGGGACTGGGGGGAACAGCCTTAAACTCCGTGGCGCGCAAACTGGCAGAATTATCCCAGAGCCATCAGCTGATACTGGTCACTCATTCTCCCCAGGTAGCCAGTTATGGTCATAAAAACTTTAATATTGGGAAGTATGTTGAAGGCGATAAAACCTTTACCCGGGTCAGAAATTTGGACGCCCCGGCCAAGGAATCAGAGATTGCGCGGATGCTGGATGGGGAAGACTACTCGGAGCTGACCCTGGAACATGCCCGTGAGATGATAGCCGGCGCCCAAAAAATGAGGAGAGAGTCATGACCCCCCTGTTTACTTAGAATGAATTGGCAGCCGACCAATATTTTTACCTTCCGAAACAACCAGTATATTTAGCTGGGTCAAGGAGAAAATATACTGTACTAATTTTCGGGAGGGAAATAACTTGCCCAAGATACGTCCGCTTATAGGGATAGTATTATCCATTTTATTTGTAGCCCTGTGTTTGAATCCTCAAGTTAAGACCATAATCCTGCTACCGGCCAGCCAGATAATGGTGGTTGGAGAAGCCAATCTGATAAATATCAACCTCCCGGCTAAAATCCAGAATAATATTGAAATGAAGGTTACAGGTCCGGCCCACAGTGTTTTTGCGGCGCAGGAAGATCCTGAGGTTACAATAACACGTCAATCCAATGGCTATGAGATTATGGCTTTGAAACCCGGCAAGGTTAATGTAATGCTCAATCTCTGGGGTTATATACCGATAAAATCTATGCAGATTGAGGCGGTACCGCCCCGCCGGGTCGTGGTCGGAGGCCATTCCATAGGAATATTTTTGCACTCCCGGGGTATTATGGTGGTGGGATTTGCACCGATAACCAACACCAATGGGGATAAACTTTACCCCGGCCGCGAACAAGGGGTTGAAATCGGTGATTTGATTATGGCGGTGGACAGCCAGCCGGTTTCAACCGAAACCGATCTGGCCTCAATCATAGACAATAAAGGGCAAACCCCCATGCAGTTTACGATTAACCGCAGGGGTAAGGAAATAGTTATTCCCATAACCCCGGTACACTGTGCGGAGACGGACCGCTACCGAATCGGTCTGTATGTACGGGACGGCGTGGTAGGCGTAGGCACGCTGACATTTTATGACCCTGCCAGCAGACAATATGCTGCCCTGGGGCATATTATCGTTGATGCCGATACTCATCAGGGCATCGATGTTGCCCAAGGCAAGATCGTCAGCGCCTCCATTCAGACGGTAAAACCGGGCAGGCCGGGATGGCCGGGAGAAAAAATTGGGGTTTTTGATGAGAAGGGGACAATTAACGGAAATATTATCAAGAACTCAACCTTTGGAATATTTGGACAATTGGACCAGGAAATAAAAAATCCGCTCGAACAATTTAACCTGGAAGTTGCCTATGCCCATCAGGTTAAACCCGGTAAAGCGCAGATAATGACGGTTGTCAACGGTGAAGACATTGAGAGATTCGATATAGAAATAACGAAAGTAAATTCCCTGCGCCAAAACGGCAAAGATATGGTCATCCGGGTTACCGACCCGCGTTTGCTCAGCTTGACTGGCGGTATTATTCAAGGGATGAGCGGCAGCCCCATTATTCAAGATGACCGCCTGGTGGGAGCAGTTACTCATGTATTCCTAAATGATCCTCAAACCGGTTATGGCATTTATATGGATAATATCCTGTCGGAAATGGCTAATCTGCCCCCAGCCGAAAAGAAAGTTTCGACAATTTTTGCAGAAATTGATCCCCCATCTTTGGCTGCTGGAGTAACCCTTTCATGCAAAACCCCTGAAATTTGAACACGCTCAGAAATGTATTAAGTTGTATCATTATGACAATGAATGCCAGATAAATGTGTAATTTAGTGGATTAAAAAAAGAGGTAAATTTTGACCTATCGTCGAAAAGCGATAATATAATTTACAATGTACGCACTATGAAAGGGATGAGGGGGGTTTAATCTTAATGATTGGTGAAAGGGAGCAAATCAAAGTCCTGGTGGCAGATGATAATCGAGAATTTTGCAGCATATTAAAGGATTATTTTACGAATGAATCAGATTTCGAGATCGTCGATGTCTGCTCCAATGGTATGGAAGTTCTGGATGTACTAGGCAAGAAAGAAGTAGAGGTCTTGATTCTGGACCTGATAATGCCTTATATGGATGGCATAGGTGTGCTGGAAAAGATAGCTGACTTAAATCTGGAGCCTCGCCCTAAAATTATTATCCTGACTGCCTTCGGCCAGGAAAATATTACGCAGAAAGCAGAAAAACTGGGGGCCGATTATTACATACTGAAGCCATTTAACCTCCAGGTTCTGGGTGATAGAGTCAGACAGGTTGCAAGAGATATCAGACCGTCAGTGGAAAAGCGAGGAGGATCGGCCTCTGTGATTATGCCTATGCCGGTTCCCAAAAACCTGGAGCTGGAAGTCACCCGTATAATTCACGAGATAGGTGTGCCTGCCCATGTCAAAGGATATCAATATCTGCGGGCAGCCATTATGCTGGTTACCGAAGAGATAAACTATTTGGGTGCGGTAACCAAAGAATTATATCCCACTATCGCCAAAAAATATGACACCACTCCCAGCCGGGTAGAAAGGGCTATTCGTCATGCCATCGAGCTGGCCTGGGATAGGGGCGATATTGACCGGATCAATAAATTCTTCGGCTATACTATCAACGGGGAGAAAGGCAAGCCTACCAACTCCGAATTTATTGCGATTATTGCGGATAAGCTGAGATTGGCCAGCAAAGTCAGTTAAAATGAGAATTTTGGATTCCAACTATTGACAATCTATCATTTTTATACAACAAGCAAAATCTTTACCCTATTTAATTTATTATCTTCATTAAATAGGGTTTTTTTTTGCTAAATAATGCGGTTAAAAAAATGCCTATTAATCATATCAGCGGCCTGGATTTCATAATATATCTGTGAATAGTGGAATGAAAGTTCGGAGGGATACCTTTGCGAAAAAAAGTTTTGCTGGTTTGGTTTTGCCTGTTTTTCACGTTCGGGATAATAAATTCGGCGGCGGCTGCAATGATGATAGTGGTGGAGGGATGCGGAGATGAATACCCGCATTATTTAAATACGCACATAGACCCTGAAAGCAAAGAGGAGATCATTATGGTTTCTCTCCAGGACCTTGCCCGTGAAATGGGCTGGGCGACCGCCTGGGATGTTAATACGTCCATAATATCGGTACAGGGAAACGGCAACATGATTCAATTGCAGACAGAAAATCGAGCAGCCCTGGTAAATCAGGTCCCGGTTGATATGCCGGCAGCACCGTATGCTGTCGGGGACAATATTATGATTCCGGTAAAATTTATCTCCGAGTCAATGGGTTACCATGTTATGACCAGCAGCCAGTGGGATAACCTCGAGCAAATATATATAACTCCCTATAATTTAATTAGTGATTCGGAATTGGCCCAGGTAAACGGGGTTAATTTTATTAAACTAACTGACAATAATGGCTTTATATATTTCAAGCTCCAAAGCGGAGGCAAAACCCCTGGAGGAATCGGCCTTGACAGTTCGATCTGGGACGTTCTGCAGGTATACGGGGTGCCGCGGAGCCCTGAACCGACCCTCAATTATCCGGGAGATTGGAACGGCACCATAGAGTACTGGGGCAGCTTTATCCCCAACAGCGGAATGGGAACTTTTTATGAATTTACGTTTGATCATGGGCGGCTGGTTGATTTGACCATTTGTTGCTAGTAGTCTGTAACATCTAAAAGTTTCGGTTATCCGTCGAGAAAAATTTTGGTAGGGCGAGGCGGCAGCTCCTTGCCTTCCTGGCACCGCTGCACTAGCCCGTCCATGGGCGTCGGAGGAAAGAGGAATACTGGACGTATTGTAATTGACGACAACAAAGCCCTGCGGAAATTTGGCCGGCGGGAACTAAAATTTTAGGTGTTATAGACTACTAGGATATAACTTGCCAAAAAAATAACTGTACTGTTGCCTGTTTATTGATTTTAATCATTAAACAGGTTTTTGGCGGTAAAACCATATTGACACCTGAGGCATTATTAATTATATTGTTGTTAGTTCGTTAGCGTTATTTTTTGTAATGTTTTGTTTATAATAGCATTCGGAGGCAAGAAATAACATTTTAAAATATATTGTTATGTATGTTTTTATAAACTTTTCGATTATCGGGAGTAAACGGTGATCAGGAACTTGGTCCCTGCGTAATTCAACCCGATCAAAATTCTCGCCATCACTCTTTGGGGTGTACATATACCGTACTACCGATGCGATATGTGTATACCTCGTATTTTTTAGATTTAGATCGTAATTCTAAACGGGAAGCTTAAGCTTCCGCTGAACCAATGATAAAAAATTTGATTATTATCGCCAAAGGGAGGGGTTAATTTTGGATAATGCGCAAAGCCTGGAAAATGGGAGTAGCTCTGATAATGATCGTTTGATAATAATTGGTTCGGGGAGTACTGCTTTAAAACTATATAAAATAGCTGTCATTTTCGGTTACAATATAACCGTTATGGACAATAGGGGTGAAAACCTTACCCGCAAAAGATTCCCCAAGGCCGGGGAGCGGCTGCGGGGGGATGTGGTTCAACTGCTACGGGATTATGATATTACTGCAAGAACCAGTATAATTATAGTCAACCACAACCGTGAACTCGATGAAGGGTTATTGCAAGTTGCTATCCAATCCAAGGCTCGGTATATAGGAGTTCTGGGTAACAGCCGGAAGACAACCGACAGTTTGATCAAGCTTAAAGCAACGGGGTTGGAGGATAAGCTGATCGAGCGGGTGCATATTCCGGTTGGCCTCGGTCTTAGCGAGGGGCGGGGTACGGATACGGCCCTGGCAGCAATGGCAGAAATAAACTCTCGATTCCGCAAGGATACCATTGAGGCCCCCCTTCCTTAATTCAGGTTTTAGAAAAAGAGTGTTTTAGGCACTGGAGTCAGAAAAACAAGGGGGGGTTGGCAGTTGGGAGAAAGCACCATAGAACTCTTTAACCGGAACTTTTCCAACAATGATCGTTTAATCATAGTCGGCTCGGGTAATGTTGCTTACAACATTTATAAAATTGCCTCAGTTTTGGGCTACAATATTATCGTAATTGACAATAGGGCGGAGACTCTTACCCGCAAAAGATTCCCGGATGCCTCTGAACTTCAATTAGGTGATGTAATCAAATTGCTGGGAGCCTGTAAAATTACCGAGACTACCAGTATAGTTTTAGTCAGTTATAACCATGAATTTGACTTGCCGGCCTTGGAGACTGTGATCGAATCCCCGGCAAGATACATAGGGGTGCTGGGTAACAAACGAAAAATTACCGCCTATTTTAGCAAGCTAAGATCGCTGGGGATTACCGAGGAGCTGCTGGACCGGGTTCATATTCCCATAGGCCTTGATTTGGGAGGAAACTTGGCCGCAGAAATAGCCCTGGCGGCCGTGGCAGAAATTCAAGCGGTTAAATATGGGCGCCCGGGTGGATTTGTTACCACCAAACATTCCCAGCGGGAACTTTATCGACATGATGAGCTGTTCTGAAAGAATGCTTGAATCTCCATAGGAAAACTTAAGCTACCTCGTCGCTAACCTTGACGAAACAGTCCTCATTTAGAAACGGATAGTGCTTGCGCAGATTGATGATTGGCATGGGCGGAAATCTCCAGATAGCAAGAGGGAACCGGAAGCATAAGCCTCCTGTCCATCTTGTCTGTGTGATAGGGCAAAATGCCCTTTTTTGGTTAGTCCGAAAATTACGTTTCGTGGGGGCCGTCCCACACGGCATATTGAATTAGGTGACCAATAATAGGCAGTTATTCTGAGGGCCCTATCTCATAATCATAGATGAGATTTTTTCCGTTTATTGCATCGAATAACTGCATATTCTTATTGCAAAATGAAAAGCTGATGTTTTCCGGCTTATTGCAGTTGAACCAGTTGTTTTCGGGAAGTTCTTCAATCTTTAACCGAAGAGTAAGGGAGCAGCCATAAACATCGGCATGGATATATACTTCGCTACCCAACATTTCCGATGCGCGTATATTGGCGCTGATACTATTTACAGAAGCATTTTCCGCAATGATGAAATGCTCCGGCCGAACACCAAGCACAATCTCACATGGCCTTTGCTTTTTTAAGCTCAGTAAGTTTTGCGCTTCATCGGATACCGAAGTCTCTAATTTATGAAAGCGAACGACATATTTTTTGTTGCAAACGTCAAGCGTTGCAGGGAAAAAATTCATCTGCGGCGTTCCAATAAATCCCGCTACAAATAAGTTGGCAGGCTGGTTGAACACTTGGCTCGGCGTGCCTATCTGCTGTACACGCCCCTCATTCATTACAACGATACGATCACCTAACGTCATAGCTTCAATTTGATCGTGTGTCACATATACGAAAGTAGAATCAATGCATTTTCGCAGGCTGATCATTTCCAAATGCATTTGATTCCTTAATTTCGCATCAAGGTTGGATAATGGCTCATCCATCAAAAACACCTTGGGCTTTCGCACAATGGCGCGTCCGATGGCAACCCTTTGCCGCTGCCCTCCCGACAGCACTTTAGGGGATTTTTTAAGCAAATTTGTAATTTGAAGCATACCGGCCGCTGCTTGTATTCTTTTGTCAATTTCACTCTTGCTGATTTTATGAAGTTTAAGGGCAAAAGCCATGTTTTCATATATTGTCATATGGGGGTATAAGGCGTAGTTTTGAAACACCATCGCGATATCCCTATCTTGGGGATCAATATCGGTAACATCACAGCGATCTATATAAATCCAACCTGATGTAGCCTGCTCTAAACCGGCAATCATACGCAGCGTAGTGGACTTTCCGCAGCCGGAAGGACCAACCAATACGACAAATTCCTTACTCTCGATATCGAGAGTAAGATCATGTACTGCCACTGTCTGGTCATCATAGATTTTTGTAATGTTTTTTAATGATATGTTAGACATTCGTTATACCTCGGCGCTAAATGCGTGTTCATTATTTTATATCAGAGATTTCGATCCCCTTAGAAAGCTGCTTGTTACATAGAAAAAAGAGCAGTAATACCGGCAGAGCGGCCAACGCTCCGCAGGCAAAGGCAATTGGAAAGATATTTTCTTTCGCGGTCGCAAGAAAAACGGAAAGCGGATAAGCGGAAATGTCATGTAAAAAGGTCATAGGCTGTTCTACCATATTCCATGCGTCAATAAACGAAAGCAGTAATAAGCTGATAAAACCGCCTTTTCCAACCGGAACAAGAATTCTCCATAAAATTGTCCATGTGCCGGCACCATCTATTCTTGCCGCTTCAATCAATTCGTTTGGTATTTTCTGAAATGTCACCGTCATCAATAATGTGCCGAAGGGTAAAAAAACTGATGGCAGAATCAAAGTCCACCAGCTGTCAATAAGGTTCATTTTGTCCAGCACGATATAATTGGGGACTAATACCACTTGTATTGGCATCATTGCTAAAAGAACAAGTGCCGATAGTATCCATTTATCTCCTTTGAACTTATACTTGGCGAAAGCAAAACCGCCGAGACAGGATACTAGCATCTGACCGAAAACGATTATGACGCTGAGAATGACACTGCTTACGAATTTCTTAAATAAAAAATCCTGTTGCAATAACTCGCTCCAGCCAGTAAGTGAAAATGAATCGGGTATCACATGAAACTGGGCTGTGCCGTCGGGCTGATAATATCGCAGGATTTCTGCCGGTGACATAAAGGAATTGCACAGCATGTAAGCAAACGGGAAAAGCATCATGACCGAAACCAATGAAAACAATACGCTTAACACGATATGTCGGCTTCTTTTGTAAAGTGAGTATTTTGATCGCCTCAGCAACGTCATTCCTCCTTTCTGCTTCGGAATATCAGCATCATACACATGATCGTAAGGATGAACACAAACAGAACAATTGCCGCAACAGAAAGACGCTGATAATTGAAGTTTTGGAGATTATTATTCAAAAAATGTTGAAGCATGTATATGGATTCATCCGGGTGAGGGCCTCCCAGCAGAAAGGCTTCCCGATACACTTTAAAGCAATTGATAATGGACAGTACGGAAACAAAAAGCATCGTTGGTTTCAGCAGGGGCAAAGTGATAAACCGGAATCGTGCCAGGGCGTCGGCGCCATCCATTTTTGCAGCTTCATAAAGATCATTTTCGATCTCATTTAGGCCCACCAGCATAATAAGAGTACAGAAGCCGATATTTTTCCAAAGATATAGAGCAATTAAAATCCAGAATGCAGCTGAACTGTGCAGCCAATCTATCACCGGAAATCCAAGCTTCACTAACAACTCGTTTGTAATCCCCGCCTTGCTGAAAAACACGTCAATCACCATAACCATAGAGGCCGCCGGAAGTATCATGGGAAAAAGCAGCACAGATTTTGACAAGCGGGAGCCAAAAAACTTTTTTTGCAGACACAGAGCAAACAGCAGCGATGATGCCATTAGTAAAGGAATTGACACCAGCAGGAAACGCAGTGTATTCCAAGCAGCAAGCTGAAATGCGCCGCTTTGCAGAACTTTAGCATAATTAGCGAACCCAACCCACTCGGTTCCCCCAACCCCGAAGGTAAAGGAATACCACGCAGTTATCAGAAGTGGGATAAAGAAAAATACGAAAACGCCGGAAATTATGGGTAATACAAGTAAAAATGGTGTTCTTTTATTTTGCGTTCTCATCATTATTCTTCAAGATATCTTTGCAAATCTTCCGTCGAGTTTCTAATAGCCTCGTTAATGGCGGCATTTGAATCAACAGGACCGTCCAGAACATCTCCATAGTCCATTTCGCCACTTAGCAGAATAATTTGCAAGTGCGCCGTTGTCATTCTGTTCACAGCGTTATAAAAAGCCTCATAGTTTTCGTCATTTAACGCCACTGAATTTTTATCAGCAAAGTCAGACGTTGACCAATATTCAAGACGTCCTAATTCAACCGCGTTTCGTAAGCTGTCTTTTCTTACCGGAAAGGAAACGCCGGGATAAGCCTTGGACTCCTGACATTCCTTTCCCAACAAATAGCTGATTAATCCGTAAGCGGCGTCCTTATTGCTGCTGTTGGCGCGGATTGCGGCATAACTGTCCGCAATTGCCGTTACCCCGCCTTTTTCATTCGGGACAGCCAGAAAAACCGGCTTTGCACCCTGCTTTTGCATAATCTGAGCGTGACCGGGGATTGAGCCGCCAATAAACAATTCACATCCGAACATTTTAAGAGTACCTGCCGATAATTTCGTGGCACGATCCAAGTCACCGTCCGGCTGTGGTGATAGATTAATATTCTCATCGTAAACATTTACATAGTCGAGCTCTCTTGACCACTTGATCGCATTTCGGACCGCCAGGGTATCCAATAAGACTTTAGAGTTATCATAGTCTAAAAGATGTTGATCCAAAATGCCGAGAAAATCAATAACGGAAATACTGGGCCATTGTCCCTCTGGCAAGCTGTTTTTAATCTCAGCAACAAAGTTGTCCATATTTGCCTCTGCTTTTGCAACGTCAAAATTCATAGAAGCAATACTGTCCTCTGTAGAAATCAGCATCGGCATTTTGAAGCTCAATGGAACAAGATACTGTTTGTTGTTGCAACTGCCGGCCTGAATGACAGGCTCAAAAAAATCGTCTATATGAAAAGATTGATCTTGCTCCAAATAGGAATTCAGATCACAAAATACCCCGGAGCGCATAGCCTTGTCCACATCCTGAAACAGATTGTCGCTCCAGATATAAGAGGTTCGCAGAAGAAACAAGTCTGCGCCTTTACCGCTCATCACTTCCGTGCGAATCCGCTGAACCTGAGAAGCACGTTTTTCTGCCAGCTTTTTTGCTTCTTCTTCCGATGTTCCGGGCTTAGGATAGGAATTCACGATCGTTTCAATCTGAATGTTGATTTCCGGATGCTGTTCTTGATATGCTTGAATGGCTTCTTCCAGTGGACGCCCTTCCGTATCCGCTTCCTCTAAAACGATATTGAGGTTCATTTTTTTGTCCGGAACACTTTCCTGATTTTCATTTTGGCCGCAACCTGCTAAGGTACATGCCAAGATGGTAAGTACCAAAAAAACCGATATTTTCTTCATGGAGAAATTCCTTTCTGCTTATTTTTATTTCGTTTTAACCGCATATATGGTATTAGGATCAACCGCAGTTCCGTTGATTCGTAATTCAAAATGGCAATGAGGCCCGGTGCTGTTCCCGCTGTTACCTACGGCGGCAATTTTCTGTCCCGCTTTTACCATGTCGCCCTCTTTGACATAAAGCGTATCGCAATGAGCATACATCGTCGTGACAGCAGGCTCTCCATTGTGGGCAATAATCAGATATGTACCGTATACTTTTTCAGCCTCGTCCGTACTGTTTCTTCCCGATGAAGCGGCAATCACCATACCGTCCTCCGCAGCTACTATGTTAGTGCCTGTTGACGCAGACAGATCAAAATCATTCTGTTCAAACTGTGCAGGTTTTCTGATAAGGTGACGATAATCCGGGACAGGCCATTTCCAATGCATGGAAGAAAGCGCTGCTAATTCTTCCTGACTGATGTCCCTTTCCGTATTCTCAGAAAGGCTGATGAAAAACAATTCAGGTTCTTGCGCTGATTTACTCAACAGGTTTGCCGCCCAGCTTATAGATTCTACCGCATTTTGAGAAGCATATGCGGTGACGGAACCAGTACTGATAAATAAAATGGCCAACATAAGGAAAGCGGCGCAAATCCTTTTTTTGCTTTCTTTGGGGGCGAACAAAAGCTGCAGACGATGCCGGACTTGTTCCTTTGAATCTCCAAACGTACTTACAATATATGGAGTTTTAACCGAAGCGGCTTCCAGCATATCTAAGAGTGTAAAGCCGTAGGCTTTGCACTCATTTTCTGAAAAGCCACTGGTTGCTTTTGCGTCGCAGGCAAACTCGCAGGCACAGGCCAATTTATGCTGAATATTCCATATGACTGGATTGAACCAATGCAGAATTGCTGCCAGTTGTGCGATCAGTTTCAACAATACATGACCATATTTAATGTGGGCAAGCTCGTGGCGGAAAATATAAATCAGTTGATCTTCGGCAGGCAGTTTTTTCGGCAGATATATAGCCGGTCTTAATATACCGACAGTCATTGGCGTTTTGATGATATTGCTCTCATAAACAGGTACGCTTTTGCTCAAATGGATAGCAGAGTTTGCCTTTTCATATGCTCTCCGGATTTCCTTATCGCTTGAAAGGGTGCTGTTATGCCGGAGAGTCCGGTAAAAACGCAAATAACGCCATGTATTCCATGTAAAAAATAGGATGACACCAACCAGCCAAATAGTAACAAGCACCTTCGTACATATCCAAAAAAGATCAGATACCGGAAAGAGCATTCCATTTCCTATTAATGCATCATGAGTAAGGACTTCCTCAGAAGAAGATATCCCTGACACGGGTTGATTTGTTGCCGTTTGAGTGGTAAAAATAAACAGGACATTTTGAATCATATGGATCAGCTTTTTGATTGACGTAATTGGAATCGGTATGAGAAATAGCAATACGACAATCGTAACAGAGAGTAATGGGCTTTGATGATCTATCCGATTTTTTGTTGCACGATCAACAAGCCATAAGGTCAACGCTGCTATGCTGCCGGTTAATGTCAGCGGTATCATAAGTGTCAAAATCCATTCACTCATGAGATCGCCTCGATTCCAACCATCTTCGCAAATCCGCAATATCTTCGGCGGTTAAACCGTCGTTGCTGCCCATGCAGGCGATGAGATTACTGATACTGCCCTCATATAATTCATTCAGAAAAACCTGCGTCTCCTGCTTTTTATAACCCCTTTCGCTTACTGCCGGCGTATAGCTACGAATTTTGCCATGCTTTTCTGTTTTAAGCAGCCCCTTTTCACATAAGCGATTCAGAAAAGTCAGCACGGTGGGCTGTTTCCAGCTGCGCTTATCCGCAAGCGCGTTCATCACATCAGCACTTGTTACCGTTTTATTGGTTTTCCAAATAACTTCCATAATCTCGTATTCAGCCGACGAAATTCGCATACTTAACTTCCCCTCGAACCATTTTTTACAACTTGTCTTTCTTGAAATCTACATCTATGAGGGGATAAAGTCAATGATTTTTTACAACTTGTAAAAAACCGCTGATTTTATAAATAGAGATAGATCATTCCAATAAAATGATTTCCTCGGCCTGCGCTTTTAGCGTAATCATCGTCACGGGATAGCCGCTCGTACAGCGGTATGATCTTGTTCTTCATTCTATCGCCCTCCTCCTGTGTTAAAATGCCCTAAGCTGTTCACTAACCATGACAAAAATTATGCTTAATAAGCCTCTTAGAGCATATAACACCATAAACGAATAAATACTTCCTAACCATAATGCTGTTGAACCTGGGTTGGGAGGTATTTTTTTTCCCCTTTATGGCGGCAAAATATAGCCAGGGCCCTGTTTTCCTGCCCCCAAGCGGGGAAGATGTGATAATATTAATCAAACGCCTTCTCCCTCTACATCTACAGGTGAGGGATAAACAGAATTTTTCCTCAGCGGAGGGCTCGTCCCCGACTGAGGAGGCGTTTGATAACGCTCGCGGCGCAATACACCAAAACGCGAAAGGAAGGCGCTATAGCCCCCGCGTTTTGGCGCTCAATCCGCGCAAGCGTTCATTGAATTAATTAACCGGATAAGGGAATAACTGTATTATAGTAGTTTTAAAAAAGATTTTAATAAAGTGCGGATGCCTGGTTGAGCTGCAGTAAGTTGTTTATTTAATAGAGGAGGTTTTCCATGGTAAACCAAAAAAGACTGATAGATAATTTCATGAAAATGGTTAAGGTATCATCCTTATCTGGTCAGGAAGGTGCTTTCCGTGATCTGCTCATAGGTGAGTTTGCTGCGCTTGGCCTGGCCGCGGAAGAAGACCGGGCGGGGGAAATTCTCCATGGGGATTCAGGCAATCTTCTGTTTAGATTGCAGGGTTCGGTTGACCGCCCCCCTTTGCTGTTGGCGGCCCACATGGACACCGTAGTGCCGGGAACAGGTATCAACCCCGTCCGCGGTGGCGATGATGTGATTAGAAGCGAAGGCGATACAATTCTTGCCTCTGATGATAAAGCGGGGATTGCGGCCATCTTGGAAGCAGTGCAGGTGATCCTGGAAAAGGGGCTGGACCATCCTCCGCTGGAAATATTGTTTACCGTCAGTGAAGAACAGGGACTGCTGGGTATAAAAAACTTTGATTTTTCCTGCCTGCAATCCCGCTACGGTTATGTACTGGACAGCGGCGGCGAGCCGGGAACCATAGTAGTGCAATCACCTTGTCAGAATGAAATAGAGTACCGGGTACGGGGCAAGGCGGCCCACGCCGGGATCAACCCCGAAGACGGGATAAACGCGATTCAGATAATGGCCAAGGCTTTAGCGGTTATGCCCTGCGGTCGCATGGATGAGGAAACAACCTGTAATTTCGGCATAATCGAGGGAGGCAGGGCTCGTAATATAGTTGCGGAAAATTGCCGGGTCAAAGGAGAGGTGCGGAGTCTGCAACGCCGCCAACTCGAGAGTTTGACCGCAGAACTGCTGCGGATTTTCAGAGCTGAGGTTGAGAAAAACGGCGGAGTGGCTGAGACGGAGGTAATACTGCTATATCCTGAAACAGCTCTTAACCCCGAAGAAGAGGTGGTTCGCCTGGCGGTCCAGGCAGCCGGCAATATCGGTCTGCGTACCGAACTGCTGAGTACCGGGGGCGGAAGTGATGCCAGTATTATCAACGGCAATAACATTCGTTGCGCCAATCTGGGAATTGGCATGAACGCTGTCCATACCTCGGATGAATTTATCCGGGTTGAAGATCTGGTCAACGATGCCCGGCTGGTTCTCGGCATTATTGAAGAGGCAGTCCGGCTGTAGTTTTAATTTAAGTTCAGGCGGACAAATTCCAGCAGCGTAGTTTGCGGGGGATAGTTGGCCAGAATATGCAACAACTCCTGGATGGGGCCATAAAAATAAAAACCATTTTGGTTTACTCTAAACTTCAAATCGTATCACCTCAGACTAAGCTTATGTAGTAAATGGAAAAATTATGCAGGGGGAATATAAAAAATGGACTTAAACGAGAAAACCCTCCAGAGTCGGGATATATTTTCCGGCCGGATAATAAAAGTGCGGGTGGATACAGTCAGCCTGCCCGGCGGCGGCCAGAGCACCCGTGAAATAGTGGAACATGCCGGGGCGGTGGCGGTCGTAGCGTTGGATCAGGATGATAATATCGTAATGGTCAGGCAGTATCGCAAACCGGTGGAAGCGGTCCTGCTTGAGATACCGGCGGGAACCATGGAAGCTGACGAAGATCCGCTGGAATGCGCCCGGCGGGAATTGAAGGAGGAAACCGGCTTTACCGCCGAACACTGGACTAAAATTTTATCCTACTACAGTGCCCCGGGTTTTACCGATGAGTACCTGCATCTGTATCTGGCCTCAGGTTTGACCGGAGGAGAAATAGCGCCGGATGAGGACGAGTTCGTGGAGACGGTGCATTTGCCCCTGGCCGAAGCCTATAACATGATCTTCAACGGAAAAATTGCCGATGGGAAGAGCATCATCGGGATTCAGTATGCAATATGTATGAACCAGGCGAATGACTGATTAAGCTGGAGAATTTATAAATACCTGGAATATACCAATCAGAAGATTTAAGCGTATTGAAGGTAGGTAGGGCTTGCTAACCAAAAGAAAAAGAGCTTAAAAACCAGGTAAAACAGGCATAGATGTCGAATAAATGTGCATAAGAAATGGCGATTTTAGCCAAAAAACCATGCACATGGAGGCAAATATGTACCGAAAACAAAGCCCACAAATGACTATAGATGATTTTATCCTTCCCTTTGCCGGTAAACTCGCAGCAGATAACCGGTGGGTTAAATTGGTGGCGATCATACCGTGGGATGAGATCGAAAAGCGATATGCGTTCATGTTCCCCAGTGATCGGGGTAATGTGGCAAAGCCCGTACGTATGGCATTGGGAGCACTTATCATACAAGCACGATGCGGATTTACTGATCGGGAGACCGGTCAGCAGATTACAGAGAATCCGTATTTGCAGTACTTCATCGGCTTAAAGGAATATCAACTGACCAGGCCTTTTACGCCAGCAGCCATGGTCAAGTTTAGGAAACGCTTTAACGCCAAACGTATGGCAGACATCAATGAGAAGATCATACAAGCAGAGAAATCAAAGCAAGAGCTGGAGATTGAACAGGATGATGATCATAATGACATTGACTCCGGAAGTTCAGGAAACCTGGAAGAAAAGAGCGAGAGGTCTGAGAGGGATAAAATAGCTGAAGCAGATGCCAGACCAAATCAAGGTAGGTTGATACTTGACGCGACCTGTACGCCGGCAGACATCAGCTTTCCGACCGACCATAGACTAATAAACGAAGCCAGAGAACAACTGGACAGAATGATAGATACGCTGCATCAAACCGAGGGGAAAGGAACACGAAGACCTCGGACATACAGGCAAAAAGCCAGGAAAGATTATCTTAGCCTGTCCAAGCAGCGCAATCCTAGAAAGAACCAGATCCGCAAAGCGGTCAAGAAACAGCTGCAGTATGTAAAACGCAACCTTCGGATCGTAGATCAGATGCTGATTAAGGTAGTAGAACAGAATGAACGAAATCCCCTAAGTCAAAGGCAGGAGAAGCTGCTTACCGTAATACGCCAGCTGTATGAGCAGCAATCAACTATGTACAAGAATCGCAGCCACCGAATAAGCGACCGTATCGTAAACATATACCAGTCGCATGTGCGTCCGATAGTGAGAGGTAAGGCAGGAGCAGCGGTAGAATTTGGGGCCAAGGTAGCGATCAGCCTGGAAGACGGATATAGCCGGATAGAGAAGCTCTCGTGGGACCCTTTTAACGAAGCCGGAACCTTAGAGGATACAGTGGAGCGCTACCGGGAGCGTCATGGATGTTACCCGGAAGCGGTTTTAGCGGATAAGATCTACCGGAATCGAGCTAACCTGTTGTACTGCAAGAAACACCGCATCCGTCTAAGTGGGCCACAATTGGGAAGGCCGCCGGCAAGCAGCTCACTGCGAAAAGCAGAAAAACATCTGGAAAGGCTGGATGCAAAGCAACGTAATGCGGTTGAAGGGAAATTTGGAGAAGGAAAACGCAAATACAGCCTGGCGTGTGTGGTTGCCAGGCTGAAAGAAACAGCAGAATGCATGATTGCTATGCAGTTTTTGGTGATGAACTTGGAGCACAAGCTCAGAGTTCTCTTTCTGCAAATTTGGATCAGGTTATCTTTACAACAATTTGAGACAGTCTCTTACTAATAACAAAAATTTTAGGATTTGGTTAGCAAGCCCTAGGTAAAGACCATTTCTGATACCAATTTCAGTCTAAGCGGTAAACCCCGGGTTTAGAGCGCGAATAGCTGCGAGAAACTGATCAGGCTTCTCGAGGGATAGCAACAGCCGATTAACTGCTTTTATTTCCTTTATCATTCCTTGAAATGATTGTGGTTCTTTCAAGGTTATTTCTATATTACATACTTCTCCTATTCCCATATAGAATACTCCAGGATGATCTTTGGGGACAAGAGGTGCCATGGTACCGCCTGGAGGGGCCAGGGATATCGGCCGTATCGTCATTATTTTATCCCAGGGAATAAACTGGCCATAGCGTAATCCCAACCTGAACTTAATACCAGAAGGAGTAACCCGATGGTTGTATAAGCCCAAAGAACGGTAATCTGCCCATAACCAAAGAACTGCCCATAATCCCAGCACCAGGTGCAATACCTTCCATGATATCCAGCGATTGGGAAGAAGCAGAGTTACCGCCACTATCTCCAGCAAACATAAAAAAATTAAAACTTGAACGAGAAATGAGTATGATTTGCGGCGGGTAGAACAGCATTCTTGATCCATATCATCAGGCTTTCTCTTGTAGGACTGGTAAAGCGCATAATAAAGGCGTGGTTCCATAGTAGCCAGCCGCGCAATTCGCGGTGATACCACAACCTCCAAAGATTTTTGCCAGGCATCAATAGCCTCTTCGCCTTTATTTCTGAGTATTTTATAGCTTTTAAGTATTTTCGATATATTGATTAGAATTATGGTAATTATCAGCATCTCCAACACCGCCGGTACAATAAGACCGTATTTCATGGTTTCCACCGGCATCAATCCTGATTTTACACCGAATACGGCCAACAGGACTGCAACTAGCAGGATAAGCGTTGAATAACGCCGAATTATTTCATGCCAATTCATTAGAAACCCTCCCTTAAAAAATAGACCAACCCCTGCCGGTCTATTGGTCCAATTTAATAAATTGTTCAAGCAGTTCTATAAACCTCATCTGTGCAGGAGTAAGGACCTCTCCAAACATTTCTCTAAGTACTGGCTCAAAAGCAGCATTATGATTCGATGGTTGGGCATGTAACTTATTAAATATAGGCAGGTGGGTAAGGTATTGTCCATAGCTTCGGGCAAGTTCCTCAATAACCGGAGAGTCTGGGGGCATATTGGCTATAGCTGTAATTTGAGTGCCATAATCCAATGAGAGCTGGTATTGATCAGGATGGTCTTTGAAGTATTCAGCTATCTCAAACAATGTTTCCTGGTAATTAACTCCCCATTGAAGATCATCAATAAGATCATAAAGTTGTTTTTCCTGATTAAACAATTCCGGACAGCGGGTTTGATAGGCTGCTTCGGCCTCTGAGCCAAGCAAATCCAAAAACGATTTAAAAGCTTGAGATTCGTTGGACAAGTCATTGAGAGTTGCATCTTCTTCCTCGATTAGCTTATGAATTCGATCAACCCTGGCTTGCAGCACTTGTATCTGGGTTTCTAATTCTGCTTCTAACGAAAGTAGTATTGAGCGCATTGAGGAGCGTTCTTCAGCACACCCCAATATTCCTTTAATGGTGGCCAGGCCTAAACCGAGGTCTTTCAAACGTTTGATGGCTACAACCCGTTTCAATTCTTCTATCCCGTAAATACGGTAGCCAGCGGGGGTACGTTCGGGCTCGCCCAACAACCCAATCTTGTGGTAGTAGAGTACGGTTTTAACTGTGATTCCATTCAGTTGGGCAAAATCGCCAATTTTTAGACGGATACTCAATATCATCCCCCCTTGCTACTGCAAGTATAAACCCCTACCCAAGGTAGGAGTCAATAATCATTTTCTCACAGGTCTCCGGTGCAATAGAAGAGAATCATTTATGCCGGCAGGCAAAATACCTCTGATTTTCCCCAACTATAAGCTGGGAGCAGGTGTGAACGATTCTTGCCTTGCGAAAAAAGAATCGTTACCGTATGCTTTCATTAGAAAATACATAGAAAATGTCTTAAAACTAAAAGGACCAATAATAATTTCCTGTAACGGGAAATATTAGATTAATAGAAAGGAGTTCCAAGAATACATAAAAGTCTGAGAACAGGAGGCATTATGTGACATCTAATGATAGAGTAAATGAAGAATTTGGATATGATAGCAAGTCGTTGGACCATTATTTTGCCGATCTGCATATTCACATCGGCAGTGCCGGCGGGAAAGCCGTAAAAATCACGGCTTCGCGCCGCCTGGATTTAAATACGGTCATTTTTGAAGACGCACCCCGCAAAGGCCTTGATATTGTAGGTGTTGTTGATGCCGGCAGCACCCTGGTTGCCGCTGAAATAGGAGAGATGATTTCGGCTGGGAAGCTTAAGGAGCTGGAGCAGGGCGGCTTGCTGGCCAGCAACGATGTTTTACTGGTCCCCGCCTGCGAGGTGGAGAGCCGGGAGGGAGTGCACTTAATCAGCTACCTTCCCAATTTGGATGCTATTAAGCAATGGCAAAAATATTTCCGGTCCCGGGTACACAACCTGCAGTTGTCAACTCAGAGAGTTGACGCCGGTTTTCTGGATATTATGGATTTAAGCCGGGAGCTGGGAGGAATATTTTGTCCGGCTCATGCTTTCACCCCCCATAAAGGGATATACGGGATGTGGACGGATAAGCTGGTTAATACTATAGGCAGTCAGGTAGACCGGGTGCAGGCGCTGGAAATCGGGCTGAGCGCCGATACTGAAATGGCGGACCGGCTGCAGGAGACGGGCAGGTTTACCTGCCTTTCCAATTCCGATGCTCATTCTTCGGCCAATGTGGGTCGTGAGTATAATCTTTTGCAGATCCGGGCCAAAAATTTTGAAGAGGTTCAATGGTGTATCGAAAAAATGGATGGACGCAGGGTACTGGCCAATTATGGACTGCATCCCCGCTTGGGTAAATATCATCGCACCTCGTGCCCCCTGTGCGGCAGGATCAGTACTGAAGAACCTCCGGTTTTCTCGTGTCCGGACTGCGGCAACTCTAAAGTAATCATGGGTGTCTATGACCGCATTACTGCGATTCAAGACTACGATCAGGCCCACCATCCGCCGGAACGCCCTCCCTATTACTATCGGATACCTTTGCAAAATTTGCCCGGGATTGGACCCAAGCTCTATAATGCTCTGCTACAGAACTTTCCCAATGAAATCGAGGTTATGGAACAAACCCCTCTGGAGGATATCGCCCGAATCGCCGGGAAGAAAGCAGCGGCAGCTATCCGCCGCATGCGCTGCGGTGAATTAAGTATTACTCCGGGAGGCGGGGGAAAATATGGGAAGGTTATAATTAACAACGAATCGGAATAGCGGCTGGTGCTGCCGAAAATAAAAATCTGGCGGAGGGATAAGTTTGAAACCGATTTACATAATTGGACATAAGAATCCGGATATTGACAGTATTGCGGCGGCTACGGCTTACCAGGCATTTAAAGCCAGCACTGCAGACGGTCTGTTTGTAGCCGCAGCGGCCAGTGAACTGAATGAAGAACTGAACTGGCTATTGCAGTACCTAAACCTGGGGCCCCCGGTGCTGGTCAGCGATGTCGGGGCCAAAGTGGAGGATTTGCTGGATGAAGAGCCGTTAATATATACCGGTGCGGATACGGCCCTGGCCGAACTGGGAAATATGATGCGGGCCAATAAACTAAAGACTATGCCGGTTTTGGATGAAAACCAGAAATTTTTGGGATTGATAACGGTAGGCGACATCGCCGTGTTGTTTATGGACGCTTTCGGGAGCGGGCATGACATCGAACGCAGTCCTGAGATATTGCGGAATCTATTGGGACGAAAAGCAGCCGACATAATGAAGACCAGGGATCTGATACTGTTCGAGCCCGGTGAAAAGGTGGACGAGGCTCGAAAAAACATGCTGGCCAGCCGCTATCGCAATTATCCGGTGGTAAATGATGAGAACCGTTACCTGGGCATGATCTCCCGTTACAATTTACTGCAGATGAGACGCAAGCAGGTCATCCTGGTTGACCACAACGAGAAGAAGCAAGCGGTGGACGGCATTGAGGAAGCAGAGATCCTGGAAATTATCGACCACCATCGCGTGGGCGACCTGCAGACTTTGTGGCCTATTTACTTTCACAATGAGCCGGTGGGCTCAACCTCCACCCTGGTAGCCGAACTGTTTATGCAAAATCAGGTCAGTATGAACAGCAGCCTGGCAGCCTTGCTCTTATCCGGAATAATGTCCGATACCATGATATTTAGATCACCCACCACCACCGCTAAGGATAAAAGAATAGCTCATGAACTGGAACTTATATCAGGTTTTTCAGCCTTGACCTGGGGCAAGCGATTGTTTGCCGAAACCAGCCGGGTGGATAAACAGACTGATTTAGAGGTCATCAGCGAAGATTTGAAGGAATATGTCAGCGGCGATATTGTTTTCGCCATAAGCCAGGTGGAAACGGTAGATCTTAATTCCTTCACCGCGCGCCGCGCTGATATGATAAATATTATGGAGGCTATGTGCGAACGCCGCAACTATGACTTCATGTGCCTGATGGTAACCAATATATTTGAGGAAGGAACCGAGATGATTGTGGCCGGCAGGAAAAGCACCATGGTAGAGCAGGCTTTCCAGCATGAGCGGGTTAATGGCGGGATATTCCTGCAAGGCATTTTGTCGCGTAAAAAACAGGTAGTTCCGGTGATTTATCAGATGCTGCGCAAAGAAAACCTGGTCTAAAGGCTAAAATCCAATATAACTTAACCACCTATGGCCGGAGGCCGCAACCACATATAAGTCCGCGTCGTCCACATCTATTTTTCGTATTAAATAAAAAGTGGATTAGCAATAATGTTTCGACATCATGCTAATCCACTTTATGTTTTTTTGGTGGAGTCAAGTTGTAAACCACTCCCTTCATCATCCTCCATCGAGTTCCGGCTCCAACGTACCCCCTTTTGGCTTTGTGCCTGCTTGTTTTGGGCTGGTCGCCAAAACTGCCTTCCAGGACGAACTACTAGCTTACAATCTCATGTTTCTGCTTAAATTATATAAATTAAACCGTCCGTTTGTCAATGACTGCAAGCCCGGCAGGGTACTAGGCTTTTCTTTTTTGCATAAAGTTGCCAAGCCTAAAATATTATTGGAAAGAGAAGTCAGTACCGAATTATTTGCCGGAAAGGAAAAGCCATGAGACCAAAGCACCGTCTGCAACAACATATAAGTGAAAATCGATGGCAGTATTTACTTATTACATTGATATTCTTCCTGGGGGTAATAATGGGCGATTATAAAACTGCGGGTTTGACCAGCGGGGTTAAGAACCATTTGCTTACTCTTATTGATGATTATCTGAGGGGAGGGGTGAACGTCGGCCTGGATAAACAGGTCATATTGTTAAATTCATTTCTGAACCAGGCCAAGAGCATAATAGCGGTCTGGTTTCTGGGATTGACTATAATTGGGATGCCTATCATTTTGGGCGTGGTATTTTTGAAAGGGTTTTCCCTGGGCTTTACCGTCAGTTTTTTGGTTAAGGAAAAAGCTGTGTCCGGGGTTCTGATCAGCATATTGTCCATTCTGCCGCAAAACCTGGTTTTTATACCTCTGCTCATCATCTGGTCAGTGGTCGGCATCAATTTTACGATCTATATTGCCAAGGGCAGGTCGATAGGGGGAATGCCCCTGGGCAAGGGTTTCATAAGCTACACCGTACTGCTGCTGGTTTCATTGGTAATAGTGTTGATTGGTTCTCTTATGGAGGCTTACCTATCCCCCTGGTTTTTGAGTCTGTTTATTTAATTTAAATAAAGGGAGGTTAGTCAGAATGATAATTGTAGTGGGAAAATGGAAACAAAAAGTCATCCGCCTGGCCACGATCGCAATCGTGATAGCCTTGTTCGCTGCCGCCATACCCTTGGTATCAGGTATATTCTACGAAAAGGTACCGGTTTTCAGCGGCTGGATGAAAGACGAAACCCCGACCGGCAATCCCATGCGGGTGGAAAGTACCCCGCCATCCACTGATTTCAGCCAAAAGGTTGACCAGTTTGTTATAAAGGTGCAGAATTTTTACCAGGAAGAAAAAGAATAAACTTCCTTTAAATCAGGGCAAATAAAAAGGCAAGTCTATTTTTCGTGTGATCCAGGCAGGAATAATGGGCGGTTTTGTCTAATTGAAAAAAGAAAAACAGGAGGAAGGCTGTGGATAGATACATTGCTGCCTTCATGGATTATATTCAGTATGATAAGGGTCTATCATCCAATACCCAGGCTGCTTACCGCCGCGACCTCGACAAATTTGCGGAGTATCTGCGGAAGCAAGCTCAGGTAGAGCGCTGGGAGGATGTGAGTAAACGCCATATTGTCAACTTCCTGGCCTGGGAAATGGATAAGGAGGCGGCCAACTCCAGCGTGGCCCGCAGCTTTTCCAGTATAAGAGGATTTTTTAAGTTCCTGGTGCTGGAAGAGTATATGGGATTGAATCCTACCACTGATCTGGAGACGCCTAAAATCAAGCGGAAGCTGCCGCAGGTTTTGACTATAGAAGAAGTGGACAAACTGATGGAACAGCCCAATGTACTGCTTCCTCTCGGGTTGAGGGACAGAGCCATGATGGAACTGATGTATGGCACCGGGATCAGGGTTTCCGAGCTGCTGGACCTGCAGCTGGAAGACATCAATACCATGGCGGGATTTCTCCGGTGCCTGGGCAAGGGAAGAAAGGAACGCATTGTCCCGGTCAATCAGACTTCCGTCTTTTGGCTGGAACGATACTTGGCCCGGGCTCGCAATTCCCTGTTAAAGGGGAAAAATGACCGTACCTTGTTTCTCAATGCTCATGGCAACAAGCTGAGCCGCCAGGGGTTCTTTAAAATATTAGCCGGTTACGGGGAAAAAATAGGCGTGGATAAGGAATTGACCCCGCATACCCTGCGGCATTCCTTTGCTACTCATCTTCTGGAAAATGGCGCGGATTTGCGTGCGGTGCAGGAAATGCTTGGCCATTCCGATATTTCTACCACCCAGATATATACGCATCTGACCAAAAGCCGATTGCGGGAAGTCTATCATCAATGCCACCCCCGGGCCTGACATTACAAAAACGGGCAAACTAATCTCAATGATCATCGGAGGAGGAAATTACAGTGGGTAAAAGAGCCATATTAATAGTATTGGATAGCGTGGGAATTGGAGCTGCCGCGGATAGCTGCCTTTATGGAGACGAGGGCTGCAACACCTTTAAACATACCGCCTGCGCCGTGGGGGGGTTAAATCTACCCAATATGCAGGCATTAGGCCTGGGCAATCTGGAAGAACTGGAGGGGGTTGCGGCATCCGTTTTACCCATCGGCAATTTTGGTAAAATGACCGAACAATCCCAAGGCAAGGATACGACCACCGGGCATTGGGAGATGATGGGAATTATCCTGAATAAGCCTTTCCCTACTTTTCCCCATGGTTTTCCCCCTGAGCTTATCCAAGCACTGGAAAATCGTATCGGCCGCAAGACTATCGGCAATATAGCAGCATCCGGTACGGAAATCATTGCCCGGCTGGGGCAGGAGCATGTTGAAACCGGCTGCCCTATCGTTTATACCTCGGCTGACAGCGTTCTGCAGATTGCCGCCCATGAAGAAGTCATCCCCTTGGAAGAACTCTATCACATCTGCCGGGTGGCGCGTGAATTAATGACCGGAGATTATGGGGTAGGCCGGGTGATAGCCCGTCCTTTTATCGGTAAGGCAGGAAATTTTATTCGCACCCCGCACCGCCATGATTATTCTTTGGAGCCGGATCAGAATATATTGGACAGTATTATTGCGGCCCGACAGCAAATTATCGGGGTGGGAAAAATAAAAGATATATTTGGCGGCCGGGGAATTACGGAAACCCACCCCACGGAGAACAACCATGACGGTATGCAGAAGATTATTAATATCTTAAAAAGTAACTTTGAGGGACTGCTTTTTGCCAACCTGATTGACTTTGATCAGCTTTACGGACATCGCAATGACGCTGAGGGGTATGCGCAGGCCCTGGAGGATTTTGACCGCTGGCTGCCGGAATTAATGCAGGCCATGCAGCCTGAAGACATATTGTTTATTTCGGCTGACCACGGCTGCGACCCTACCACCGCCGGCACCGATCATACCCGCGAACAGGTTCCGCTGCTGGTTTATGGCAGGCAAATAAAAGCCGGGCTTGATCTGGGTACGCGTACTACCTTTGCGGATTTGGGCCGGACCATTGCCGAATACCTGGGGGTTGAGACCGGGGTCGCAGTGGGGCAGAGTTTTTACGGGCTCATCCGCAGATAACCGTTGTCTAGGCGAAGACCAGGGGTGAAGGCATGGTTTATGCCTTGAACATGCCCTTGCCGGCGGGACAACGTTATAGAAAGCACTAATAATCAAAGGAGTCGATTTGCCCATGCGAATGGTGGATGTCATCCAAAAGAAAAAAAACGGCGGCATACTGACCAAGGAAGAAATAGACCTGGCAGTAGCGGGCTATACCAACGGCTCTATCCCGGATTATCAGATGTCCGCGCTGCTTATGGCCATATACTTTAAAGGGATGGTTAAGCAAGAAATAGCAGATTTGACCCAGGCTTATGTCAATTCCGGCGATGTTATTGATTTGTCTGCGATTGCCGGCATCAAAGTTGACAAGCATTCCACCGGCGGGGTAGGGGACAAGGTCAGCCTGATCGTTTTGCCCCTGCTGGCCCGGGTGGGGGTTCCGGTCGCCAAAATGAGCGGCAGAGGTTTAGGGCATACCGGTGGGACCATTGATAAATTGGAATCAATCGAAGGCTTCAGGACCGAATTAAGTAAAGAGCAGTTTATTGCCAATGTAAACCGGTATAAAATGGCACTGGTAGCTCAAACCGCCAATTTAACCCCGGCTGACAAGAAGATATATGCGCTGAGAGATGTAACCGCCACCGTGGACAGCATTCCTTTGATAGCCGCCTCGGTAATGAGCAAAAAATTGGCGGCGGGTGCGGATGCAATTGTTTTGGATGTGAAAATGGGGTCGGGGGCTTTTATGAAATCTTTGGAGGACGCCCGGAGCCTGGCCCGAACCATGGTCGAACTCGGCAATTCCTTAAATAGGAAGACGATCGCTATTATTTCGGATATGAACCAGCCCTTGGGATATGAAGTCGGCAACGCCAATGAAGTCAAGGAAGCGATCGATGTGCTGAAGGGTGGGGGCGCCGATGATTTGACCTCCGTTTCCCTGTCCATAGCTTCCTATATGTCCGTTCTGGGCGGTGCCTTTGACAATTTTGATACGGCTTGCCGTGAACTGAAGGCGGTGGTTCAGTCCGGTAAAGCCCTGGACCAGCTGAAACTGCTGGTGGAAATTCAAGGCGGCAATACCCAAATGATTGAACATCCCGAAAACCTTCCCCAAGCTCGGCGGCATAAAGCAATCAAAGCCTTGGCCGGAGGTTATGTCGAGTCGATTGCAGCTGAGAGCATAGGCATAGCCGCCATGTTATTGGGGGCCGGCCGAAAAACCAAAGAAGATATAATTGATCCGGCCGCAGGGATCACGCTGGTTAAAAAGGTGGGGGACCAGGTAGCGGCGGGGGACACCCTTTGCATCCTGCATACCAATATGACTGACTGCAGCGAGGCAGAAGCCAAGGCGCATGAAGCCTACCATATGTCATGCCGGGAGCCCGGAAAATCGAATTACATTTATGAGGTTGTTCAATAGGTCACTAACCATTCAGAATTAGAGCCTGCCTCTTTAAAGACAGCCGTGTTTGACGGCTGCTTATCTTTTTTGCCCTGAACAGAACTTAAAATATTATAGGCCAATTTCAAAATAGCGTACTTGCGGGATGCCTTGACCACCCGGTTACTGAGGTGAGGCCCTTATGCCTAAGCCAACTGCGTGACATAATACCAGCATTATCTCAATATAATTAATAAATAGTTATACGATAGGGGGAGGTACATGCGGGATGAGAGGTAGACTTAAAGCTAACGCAGTTGGGTTGATCTTGATTCTATTTGTGTTCTCGTTTATTGGGACGGCGGCGGCTGAGCCGAAGATGGAAAATGTAAAGGCTGAAGCTTATGTATTGATGGATGCCGATTCCGGCCAAATTCTAGCGGCATACAACGAAAACAAACGTTTGGCTCCAGCCAGTATGACCAAATTAATGACTCTGACATTGGGCGTAGAAGCCCTGGAGCAAGGGAAAGCAAACCTTAGCGACAAGGTTGTAGCCAGCGAGAATGCCTGGAAAATGGGAGGATCTCAGATCTATCTGGAACCAGGCGAGACGATGACGTATGAAGAGATGATGATCGCTATAGCCGCAGGTTCGGCTAATGATGCCTGTGTTGCCCTGGCCGAGTTTTTGGAAGGGACCCACCAAAATTTTGTAGATAAGATGAATGCCAGAGTAAATGAATTGGGCTTGGAGAATACCCATTTTATCAACTCCTATGGTTTGCCCGCCGAAGGTCACTATACCTCGGCCTATGATATGGCCGTAATCGCCCGTTATGCTTTGTCTCATCCCCGGGTGCTCGAGTATACCTCAATCAAGGAATACAACCTGCGTCAGGGTGCCTTTAAACTATATAACACCAATAAACTGCTCTGGTGGTACCAGGGGGCGGACGGCTTTAAAACCGGATGGACCGAGGAGGCTAAATATTGTCTGACTTCCACGGTAAAACGGGATGGCTTGCGATTAATAGCGGTGGTTATGGCTTCTCCCGAGGTGCGCGGCCACTTCCGGGATTCCATGGAACTTTTCAATTACGGTTTTGCCAAATATGCCTATAAATCTTTCTTTACCCGTGACAGTGTATGCGGCCTGGTAAAGGTCGGCAAAGGAACGGAGGAGGAAGTTGAAGCGCTGGCCTCGGAAGATGTGGGCTCAATCTATCTTAAAGGAGAAAAAGACAATATCACCAACACCAAGATACTGCCTGAGTATATAAATGCGCCGGTTGCCCAGGGTCAGAAATTAGGAGAGATACAAATCTATAAAGATGGCAATCTCCAGAAAACCGTAGACCTTGTTTCGGCAAAAGAGATCAGCCGGGGAGGCATTATTAAAGAAATCCTGAAAATGTATGCCGAAACTTTTCTTTTATAATTGGAATTTTGTGGAAGGACTTGTCCCTTCTTTGTAGAATTCTTATCCAGGAAAATAAAACAATATAACCCGGATATATGCATAGCTATTGTTTTGTTATTCCCTGGCTTTAAGATTTGCAAGGAGGGGACTTTTGCGTGGATCTAGAATTTAAACAGATTAGAAATACACTTTTAGTAAGGATCCAGGGAGAGATGGACATGGTGGTGGCAGAAAAGTTCCGCCATGAGATAGACAGGAAGCTGGAAACCAAAAAAATAAGCAATTTGATCATTAATCTGGAAAAAGTAAGCTTTATTGACAGCTCGGGATTGGGGGTTTTAATTGGCCGTTATAAAAAAATTGCCGGTTTGAACGGGAGGATGTTCATTGTCGGAGCTAGTCCGTCAGTCCATAAAATATTAAAGTTCTCGGGCATCAACAAATTAGTTTCCATGTATAGCAATGAGCAGGATATCATCAATATATAAGAGGAGGTGAATACCAGCACTGCGGGGATGCATTCCCCGGCTGGACAGGCCATGAATATGAAAAATTATGTACGTTTCGAATTCCAGAGTTTGCCTGCCAATGTTTCCTTTGCGCGCTCATGTGTAGGAGCTTTTGCCGCTCAAATCAATTGTACGCTGGAGGAAATAGAGGAAATAAAACTGGTAGTGTCAGAAGCGGTATCCAACTGTATCATCCACGGTTACGAAAACCGGCCTACCGAAAAGGTAGTGGTAATGGCCACTATTCTGGATGACAGCATCCTGGAAATTATGATAGAGGATTATGGCAAAGGGATAGACAATATCGAACAGGCCATGGAACCGAGCTTTTCCAGCGACCCCAACCGGACCGGATTGGGTTTTACGTTAATGAGGTCGTTTATGGATGAACTCGAGGTTGTCAGTCAGCCCGGACAGGGGACGAGCCTTAGGCTAAAACGTTGTTTCGCGCTTAAAAACAAAGAAGCCTTGGCTTAAAAGGGGGTTGTTATATGCCCCCGGATAAATACCAGGAAAATGACAACCTTCTCTTAAAGGCTCAGAGCGGTGATGCCGAGGCCAGAGACAAATTCTATGAGGCTAACCTGGGGCTGGTGTATATGGTGCTGGAGCGCTTTAAAAATACTTCCTATGATTATGATGATCTGTTTCAGGTCGGTTCTATCGGACTTATTAAGGCAATTGACAAATTTGATTTTTCATTTCAGGTCCGGTTTTCAACCTATGCGGTGCCGATGATTATTGGCGAAATAAAGAAGTTTCTCAGGGATGACGGTATCGTCAAAGTTCAAAGAGGTTTGAAAGAGAACTACAGCAAGATACGCTGGGCCCAGGAAAAACTGCGCGGAAGCCTGGGCCGGGAGCCGACCATCGCTGAAATATCCGGGTTGCTGGCCATGGATAAAGAGGAAATAGTAATGGCTCTGGAAGCCTGTCAATCTCCGGCTTACATCTACGACACCTTTCAGGGTGACGAAAAAGAGCAAATATCTCTGATTGACCGGCTGGCCAACGATGAAGGCAATATCATGATGCTGGAAAAGCTGGCCCTGCGCGAGGCCTTAAGCAAGCTGGAGCCCAGGGAACGGGAGATCATTCTGCGCAGGTTTTTCCGCGATGAGACCCAATCAGCCATTGCCGATGACATTGGAGTTTCCCAGGTGCAAGTTTCGCGCATAGAAAAAGGAGCTTTACTGAAGCTGAAAAAGGTGCTTGAATAAAAAAACCTTGCAAACGTCATAATAAGCCTAAATACGTTTGAAAGGAGCAGTTAAATTGCAGGTAAGAGTCGCGGAATTTGTAGGAGAGTCCCATAAGGATTGGCAGGATGCCGTTAACAACGCCATTAGTGATGCATCCAAAACCTTTAAAAATATTTCCGGAGTCGAAGTACAAAATTGGACCGCCAGTGTCCAGGGCAGCAAAATCGTGGACTATAAAGCCAACATTAAAATAGCCTATACCGAATAGGTGTGCCCTTTATAAAGTAGCTAAACAACTTAATCCGTTGAGCCTGGGAGCGTTCTCCTTGCAATGGAGCGGGAGAACGTTCCTTACTATAAACCTGACCATCGCCTTTCGGCTAAAGTCTTACCATACAGTAGACTAAGGGCAATTGATAAAAATAGGCCTTGACTATACCTGCGGTATTACATAAAATAATTTCAACTAAAAAGCACAAAATGGGGTGCACCACCAAAAGGGTGTAAATCCATTTTGTGCTTTTTTTTTAACAGCTTTAATGGAGGTGACAACGTGAGGGTAAATGGTGATTGGGTTCGGTTGGACCGGGAGCAAACGCTGTTAAGTTATCTGCAGTCTCAGAACCTTAATATTGATACCATCGCGGTAGAACTCAACGGCGATATCATTCTCAAGGAAACCTATGCCAAGACCAGGCTTAATGATGAAGATGTCCTGGAAATAGTTCATTTCGTCGGCGGAGGCTAAATTAATGTTAATAGAAGTAAACGGCAAACGGATGGATTTTCCCGGGGAGACGGCGTTTGCAGTACGGGAACAAATTGGCAGCGCGACCGATATTGTAATTTTAAATGGTTTTCAGCTGGAAAATGACTGCAGATTATCCGATAACGATGTTTTAACGATTATAGGCAAGAGCTCAATGCCTGAGCGGGAAGAACTCGAAAGCATGATGATGGCAAGGCACACCCCCAATGTATATAAGAAAGTAAAAAAAAGCAAGGTTGCCATAGCCGGATTAGGGGGACTCGGTTCCAATATTGCCGTTATGCTTGCGAGAACCGGGGTGGGCCGGCTGCTGCTGGTCGATTTTGATGTGGTTGAGCCCAGCAATCTAAATCGGCAGAGTTATTATATAAGCCATTTAGGAATGCCTAAAACGACCGCCTTGCAACAACAGCTTGAGGAGATCAATCCCTATATTACGATTGAAACCCGTAATGTGAAAGTCTCAGAAAATAATATTATTGAACTTTTCCGGGGATATGACATCGTCTGTGAGGCATTTGACCGGCCCGAAGCGAAATCGATGCTGGTAAATGGAATACTGAATCAGCTGCCCGCTGCCAAAATCGTGTCAGCTTCCGGCCTGGCTGGTTATGAGAGTTCCAACTCGATTCGGACCACAAGGCCCATGCAGCGTTTGTATCTATGCGGCGATCTGGTCAACGGAGCCAAAATCGGCAGCGGTTTAATGGCGCCCCGCGTTCAAATCTGCGCCGGGCATCAAGCCAATATGGCGCTGCGTTTATTGTTGGGAATCGAAGATATTTAAGAAAGGCTGTTTAATATGAGTGACAAATTAACGATTGCAGGACATGAATTTAACTCCAGATTTATACTCGGGTCAGGCAAATTTTCACTTGATTTAACCAAGACGGTTATTGCCAACGGCGGAACTGAAATCGTGACCTTGGCCTTGCGCCGTGCCAATTTAGGCGGTCAGGAGAATATTTTGGACTACATACCCCCGGGTATCACCTTATTGCCCAATACGTCGGGAGCCAGAAATGCCGGGGAGGCAGTAAGAATCGCACGTCTGGCCCGGGAAATCGGCTGCGGCGATTTTATCAAACTGGAGGTAATTCACGAATCCAAATACCTGCTGCCGGACAACTACGAGACCGTCAAAGCCACCGAAATCCTGGCCCAAGAGGGATTTATCGTCATGCCCTATATGTATCCGGATCTGAATGCGGCCCGCTCTCTGGCCGAGGCCGGCGCCGCCTCAATCATGCCGCTGGGTGCCCCTATTGGCAGCAACAAAGGCTTATGCACCAAAGATTTCATTAAAATCCTGGTGGATGAAATCAACCTGCCGATCATTGTGGACGCCGGGATCGGCCGTCCTTCCCAGGCCTGTGAAGCCATGGAAATGGGGGTTGACGCCATAATGTGCAATACCGCCATTGCTACGGCCAATAACATCGCCTTAATGGCCCAAGCGTTTAAACAAGCGATCGAGGCCGGCCGGGCCGCCTATCTGGCGGGCCTTGGACGGGTATTATACGACCAAGCCGAGGCTTCCAGTCCTTTAACCGGTTTTTTGGAGGATTAATATGAAATCACAAAATATAAAAAATCATATGCAATACCTGAAGGGAATGGATGCCATCGCTTCAGATATCATGGACCGGGTTCTGGCCCTGGTTGATGATTATAAAGCCGGACAATATACGGATGCCGATGTTAAAAGGGCATTAACGCACAACCAGCTCACCCTGGAAGATTATGCCGCCTTACTCTCCCCTGCGGCTGTGCCCTATCTGGAGGCAATGGCCCATAAGGCCGTCCGGGAAACCAAAAAGCATTTCGGCAATTCAGTTTGCATGTTTACTCCGTTGTATATTGCCAATTATTGCAAAAATAATTGTATTTACTGCGGATTTAACTGTAAAAACAAGATTAAAAGAGGCATGCTCTCTTTGAGTGAAATTGAAAGTGAGCTAAAAGAAATAGCGGGGACCGGTCTAAAGGAGATCTTGATCTTAACCGGCGAATCCCGGCACAAATCCGGCGTGGAGTATATCGGTGCGGCAGTCCAAGCGGCGACCAAATATTTTTCTACCATCGGTATTGAAATATATCCCTTAAATATTGATGAATATGCCTATTTAAAGGATTGCGGGGATGATTTTGTGTGCGTTTACCAGGAAACCTACAATACCGGCAAATATGAAGAGGTGCATTTGGCCGGTCCCAAAAGAATATATCCCTACCGCTTTAACGCCCAGGAACGGGCTTTGCTGGGCGGAATGAGAGGGGTTGCCTTCGGGGCCCTGCTGGGACTGGGGGACTTCCGCCATGATGCTTTGGCCACCGGCTTGCATGCCTATTTTATTCAGCAGAAATACCCCCATGCCGAGATTTCTTTTTCGGTTCCGCGTTTGCGGCCTTATATCAATAACCAGGCCAACAATCCCAATGATGTCCATGAAAAACAATTGCTGCAGGTGATGCTGGCCTATCGCCTGTTTATGCCGTTTGCGGGCATCACCATCTCCACCCGGGAGCGGGCCGGATTCAGGGATAATGTAATCGGAATGGCGGCGACCAAAATATCAGCCGGGGTGAGTGTGGGTGTAGGCGGACACATTGAAGCGGAAAAAGGTGACGAACAGTTTGAGATTGCCGATCCGCGCAGTGTTGCCGAGGTGCACCATATGCTTATCAATAGAGGATTACAACCGGTTTATACAGATTATATCAGAGTCTAGAAGCGTAAAGGCTGGGGGGATGGCCAATGGTAATTTACGTAACCAACCGTAAACTTTGTGAAGATGATTTTCTAGGGCGCATAAACCAATTGGCCCAGGGGAAACCTCATGCCGTCATACTGCGGGAAAAAGACTTAAGCCTGGCCGAGTATGAGTCCCTGGCTTTTAAAGTCAGGGAAATCTGCGGCTTGCATGAAATTCCCCTGATTATCAATCAGAATATTACAGCCGCCGCCAGACTAAAACTAGCCAGCATTCATTTATCCATGCCCGACCTCAGAAGCAATATAAATGCAGCCGGCAGGTTTATAATCGGCGTTTCCGTCCATTCGGCCGCCGAGGCGCGGGAAGCCCAGGCTTTGGGTGCAGCCTACCTGATTGCCGGCCATATATATGCCACCGCTTGCAAAGAAGGGATTGCCCCCCGGGGACTTCCCTTTTTAAAAGAAGTCTGCGCCTCAGTCAGGATACCTGTTTATGCCATTGGCGGAATCACCCGGGATAGAGCAAATGAGGTTCTGCAAGCCGGGGCCCATGGTATATGCATTATGTCCGAAGCCATGACTTGTGCTGATCCGGCTGATCTTGCCGGAAGTTTTCGAGCTATTACTGCGCGGGATCAATGCCGACGGCAAAATAAATTATCAATGCAGTGTAATGATACGGGAAAATGACGATATAGTGGTTAACGAAATTAATAGGAGTGGTTAATTGTGGCTGCAACCTGGAAAGATAATCTGGCAATTGGTATACCTGAAATCGATAAACAACATAAAAAATTATGCGAGAAGATCGATGATCTTTTTGCCGCCTGTTCGCAGGGCAAAGGGCGCAGTGAGATTAAGAATACGCTTGATTTCCTGGAATCATATACGATTGAGCATTTCTCCGATGAGGAAAAATATCAGATTAAATTAAAATATCCTAAATATATGGAGCATAAAAAGCTGCATACGGATTTTTTAAAGCAGGTTGCCGCTCTGAAAAAAGAACTGATTGCAGAAGGCACCAGTGTTCCCATGGTAATTAAAATCAACAATTTAATATCCGCCTGGCTGATAAATCACATTAGTAAAGCGGACAAGGATATTGCCCAGTATGTAAACAAATGACGCCTGGCCGCCGACAGGATAGATTTCACCTGGTACCCGGCGTCAGGGTACTGGTTTAGGCGCGGGAATAGCGCCCCCATAGAATAGGAGTTTTAAAAAAGGTATCGGACTTTCCGGTACCTTTTTTCTGCGCCAAGGGACCTGCCAAGTCCCGGATGGAGAACCGATTTTTATGTATAAACGCTCAGGCTATAGCCAACAATAAGCTACTAAGGGGGATTGCACATGACAGACAGCAATGAACTGTTAAAAACGGCCGAGCAGGAAGAATACCATCATCTGGTTAACCGGGTCAAACCTAAACCCCCTATAGTGCAGCATTGTATTTGGGCTTTTGTGGTGGGCGGCTTAATCTGTGTCGTGGGCCAGCTTATCCTCAACTACCTGCTGGGATTTGGTTACAGCAAGCAGGATGCCGGATCGCTGGACTCCATAATAATGGTATTCCTGGGCGCGCTATTCACCGGCCTGGGGCTATATGACAATCTCGGACAAAAGGCGGGAGCCGGTTCAATTGTACCGATAACTGGTTTTGCCAATGTTATTGTGGCTTCAGCCATGGAGTTCAAAAAGGAAGGCTACATTTTCGGAGTCGGTGCCAAAATATTCAGCATAGCCGGACCGACCCTGGTATTTGGTTTTGTAGCCTCCGTAGTCATAGGTCTTATCAAACTCTGGCTAATTCACTGATAGAAGAGGTAGGGACAATATGCCGGCAGCCAAGAAAAAAGGTCAGCAATCCTTGATGTTTACGAATCCTCCCTATATCACTTCCTGGGCTTCGCTGGTGGGGCCGAAGGAAGGTGAAGGACCCTGGGGAGCAGATTTTGATATAGTTCTTCCTGATTATTTATGGGGCGAAGCCAGTTGGGAAAAGGCGGAGACCAAAATGCTGCGGGATGCAATCAGCAAGGCTCTGAGTAAACAGGGCCTGCAAAATGGCGATGCCGAACTAATGCTGGCGGGAGACCTGCTGAATCAGATTATTTCTTCCAGTTACGCGGCGCGGGAAATAAATATTCCCTTCCTGGGGTTGTACGGCGCCTGTTCAACCATGTCGGAATCATTGCTGCTGGGGGCGATTATGATTGACGGAGGATTTTTTGAAAGAGTGGTTGCAGCCACCTCCAGTCATCACTATACGGCCGAAAGGCAGTTCCGTTCCCCGATCGAGCAAGGAGTGCAAAGGGTGCCGAGTTCCCAATGGACAGCGACCGCGGCCGGGGCCGTGGTTTTGCAGGCAAGCGGGGCCGGCCCCCGGATTACCTGTGCCACGGTCGGCAGAGTAGTTGACCTGGGACAAACCGATGCGGCTAACATGGGCGGGGCTATGGCTCCGGCCGCAGTTGATACGATTGTTACTCATTTCCGGGATACGGGTCGCACGCCTGATTATTACGATTTAATTGTCACGGGAGATCTGGGAGCTGTGGGAGCGGCTCTGGCCCGGGAACTGTTTATCAAAGAGGGGCTGCTGCCCAGTCCTAACTACAGTGATTGCGGGGTATTGCTCTATGACGGCTTGCAGGGAGTTGATTCCGGGGGAAGCGGCTGCGGCTGCGCCGGTTGTATGTTTACCGGACCTTTGCTCCGGAAGATAAAAGGCGGCGAAATTAACCGCTTGCTTTTGGTGGCAACCGGTGCTTTGATGAGCCCCATCAGCACCTTTCAAGGTGAGAGTATTCCTGGTATAGCCCATGCTGTAGCCATTGAGAATATATAAACGGTTTAAACCAGCATACGGGCGAACCTGCCAATAAATTAAGAGGAGATTGAGTCGGATGTCGCTGCTAATGGCTTTTCTGGTGGGCGGTGCTCTCTGTCTGATAGGTCAATTGTTTATGGATCTAACCAAACCGGGGATCACTCCCGGACATATATTAGTAGGCTATATACTCGGGGGGGCAGTGCTGAGTGCTCTCGGTTTGTACCAACCCCTGATCAACCTAGGCGGCGCGGGGGCAACCATCCCGCTAAGCGGATTCGGGCACAGTCTGGCCCAGGGGGCCATAAAAGGAGTGCAGGAACAGGGTATCCTGGGAGCTTTCAGCGGTGGAGTCGCAGCTACGGCCGGCGGCATTACCGCAGCCATTGTTTTTGGATATCTGGCGGCGGTATTTTTTAATCCCAAAGATTAAAAGGGGAAGAAATAGACGCGGACAGCGCGGACTATTATGAACAGCGCAAACAGAATAATGAAAGACAAAAAGCGGAATAGACAAATGATATCGCTGCAACTTTAGTTGGTGAGCCCTGCAAACATCAGGAGTACCCGAAGGGTGATGCACATGATAATCGCAGATTGAAAAAAGGGAGAAATAGGGCGCGGACCCATATGACTTGCACAGACCATTTCGTATTAGCAGACTGCCGGATAGAATAGCCAATGGCGAGTTAAGCTCGCTCGCTGATTTAAAAAGGATTATCGTACACTTTTAATTATTTAAAATTATTAATCAGCGTATGTCATATAAGTCTGCGTCTATATCTTACTAACCAAAGGGAGGTTAAACATCGTGAAGGTAGGTATTCCTCAGGGACTTTTCTTCTTTTATTACTATCCGTTGTGGAAAACATTTTTTCAGGATCTGGGAGCGGAGGTGGTTACCTCTTTACCCACCAACCGGCAAACCATTGAAAAAGGAGTTGAATCCGCAGTCGATGAGGCATGTTTTCCCATTAAGGTATATTACGGGCACGTACGGGAGCTATGCGGACAATCGCTTGACTACATATTTATTCCCCGGCTGGTAAGTGTGGAGCCCCGCTCTTTCATTTGCCCGAAATTCATGGGTCTGCCGGATATGATAAAGGCGGTTATGCCGGATTTGCCTCCCGTGATTAATATAACGGTTGATATCAGCAGAACGGAGCGTAGTCTCCAACAGGATATTATTACGGTTGGGCAGATGTTCACGGCTCATAAAAAAAAGATTCAAGCTGCCTACCAGCATGGCCGGCAGGAACTGCGCCAATGCCAAGAGTTGTGCCGGGCCGGTTACAACATGGCTGAGGCCATTAAAATCTGGGAGGGTGAAGAAATCTTACTTCCGTCTGACTACGCATTAAATCTGGGGGTTTTAGGGCACGGTTACTCGCTCTATGATCAGACCATCAGCATGAACCTGATTGCCAGGCTGCGCCGCATGGGCTGCCGGGTTCAGGTAGTAGAAACCTTGGATCGAAACGCGATTGAAGTCAACGCCGCCCAAATTCCCAAACGGGTATTCTGGACCCTGGGCCGCAAGATGGTGGGCAGTGCTCTGCTGATGGAGCAGCGGCCTGAGATAGACGGCATAATATACCTGGCCTGTTTTGGCTGCGGACCAGATTCCATGGTAGGCGAGATAATTGAACGCAAGGTAAAGACCAAGCCCTTCATGATGATGACTATAGATGAACACACCGGTGAAGCTGGAATGGTTACAAGGTTGGAGGCTTTTTGCGACATGCTTTTAAGAAAGAGGGAGGTCAGTAGTGAAAGTTACATTTCCGCACATGGGCGACGTGCATATAGCCATTAAGGCATTAATGACCGGCCTTAAACTGGATTTCATACCCCCGCCCCCCATAACCAAACGCACCTTCGAGCTGGGGATTAAGAATTCGCCTGAATTTGCCTGCCTGCCTCTTAAAATCAATCTGGGCAATTTTATTGAAGCTTTGGAGCAAGGCGCTGATACCATAGTCATGGCCGGGGGATGGGGGCCTTGCCGGTTTGGCTATTATGCCCAGGTAGAAAGAGACATCCTGGAAAGTCTGGGCTACCAATTCAAAATGATTGTATTGGAAGCACCCGATTCAAGGATCTATGAGCTGGTGCAGCAGCTTAAAGCCCTGGGAGAAAATGTGTCGTTATGGGAAGCAATAAAAGCTATCAGATACGGTTGGAGCAAGTTAAACGCTCTGGAAGCAGTGGAGCGGCATTTGGATCATTGCCTGCCGCGGGCGCTGGATAAAGACCGGGTTGAAAAGATATACGATGACGCGGCGGCGGCCATCGACCAGGCGCAAAGCAGGGAAGAAGCCGGGGCCGCCGCCCGGGAAGCAATTCAGGCTATGAGTATTCTGGATTATAGGGCGGAGGTGCCTATGAAAATCGGTTTGGTAGGAGAGATATATACCGTGTTGGAACCGGCCGCCAATTATGATTTCTGCCGTCTTCTGGGCAGAATGGGGGTGGAAGTATGCCGTTCCACTTACCTGACTGACTGGCTTAATGATAATCTCCTCCACGGTTTGGTTAAAAAATCCGTACGCAAGGGATTGGTCAAACAGGCCAAGCCTTATTTGAATTATACCGTAGGTGGACATGGCTTGGAAACAGTAGGGCATTCGGTGCATTTTGCCCGCCTGCATCTGGACGGGATTATCCAAATTGGACCCTTGACCTGTATGCCCGAGATCGTGGCCCAGTCTATTCTGCCCTCCATCAGTCAAAAGGAAGGTATACCCAGCATGACTTTGTGGTTTGACGAGCTTTCGGGTACGGCCGGACTTACTACCCGGCTGGAAGCATTTGTGGATATGGTGCAAAGGCAAAAATCAAATAGGCTCTTACCTATGAAGGAGGCATAAAAGTGGATTGTTATCTGGGAGTCGATATCGGCTCTGTCAGCAGCAACCTGGTTTTAGTGGACAGCAGCTACAATTTGCTGCAGAAGATTTACCTGCGTACCCAGGGAAATCCGGTCAGAGCTATTCGGGAGGGGTTCGCCCTGATTGCGGATAATACCAAAAAGAGGCATTGGCGTATTAAAGGGGTGGGAACAACCGGAAGCGGCCGCTATCTGGCTGCGGTTTTAATCGGAGCGGATGTAATAAAAAACGAAATTACGGCTCACGCGGTGGCCGCGGCTCATCTGTACCCCGATGTCAAAACCATAATTGAAATCGGGGGTCAGGATTCGAAAATCATCCTGCTGCGCGATGGTATCGTAAATGACTTTGCCATGAACACAGTCTGTGCCGCCGGCACTGGCTCTTTCCTGGACCAGCAGGCATCACGGCTGAACATGAAAATCCAGGATTTCGGGCGGATGGCGGCCCTTTCCCGCCAGGCGGTGAGGATAGCCGGACGCTGCGGGGTATTTGCCGAGTCGGACATGATCCACAAACAGCAGATGGGCTATCCGATGGAAGACATAATTATGGGTTTATGTGAGGCGCTGGTGCGGAATTATTTAAATAACGTCGGCAAAGGCAAGAAAATTGAGGAACCCATAGTATTCCAGGGCGGTGTAGCCGCCAATGCCGGTCTTAGGAAAGCCTTTGAGAAGGTATTGAACATGCCAGTCAATATTCCTCAGCATTACGATGTTATGGGAGCTATCGGGGCTGCCATACTGGCGGCGGAGTATATGCAGCGCAGCCGGAGTATGAGTCAGTTCAAGGGTGATGCCTTCATTCTGGAGGGGGATTTTAAGACCAGCAGCCATGAGTGCCAGGGATGTCCCAATATCTGTGAAGTTGTATGTATTAAACGCGGCCGTGACACCCTGGCCTACTGGGGTGACCGCTGCAAAAAGTGGGAAAACAGTTTAAGCGCAAAGCAATCTTCCGGCGTGAAGGTGGTATAATAATATTTTCGCTTGTTGCCTGCCTGTGGCTATGATAGAATCAAGGCTGTATATCACTTTTTTTAGATGAGAGGAGAATGATTGAGATGAGTAGAGACGATCTGACCAAAATTATACTTCCCGAGGACAAGATCCCCAAGTTCTGGTACAATGTTCAAGCTGATATGCCTACCCCGTTGTCCCCGGGTCTGCATCCCGGCACCAAAGAGCCCCTCGGACCTGCTGATTTGGCCCCGCTGTTTCCCATGGGGTTGATTGCCCAGGAGGTATCTACCGAGAGATACATTGAGATCCCTCCCGAAGTGAGAGAACTTTATAAAAAATGGAGACCAGCTCCCTTGTTCAGGGCTCATGGCCTGGAAAAGGCCTTGGCTACTCCCTGCCGCATTTATTATAAATACGAAGGAGTCAGCCCGGTGGGCAGCCACAAGCTGAATTCGGCTCTGGCCCAGGCTTATTATAACAAGGCCGAGGGCATCAAACGCCTTACTACCGAGACTGGAGCGGGACAGTGGGGAACTGCCTTAGCGCTGGCCTGCAAGCTTTTTGATCTTGAATGCATGGTCTACATGGTGCGGGTTAGTTATGATCAGAAACCATATCGCCGCATCATTATGGGGGTATATGGAGCTGATTGCGTACCCAGCCCCAGCAACCTTACGCAAAGCGGGCGGGATGCGCTGGCCAAAAATCCTGATACTCCAGGTACTCTGGCAATTGCTATCAGTGAAGCGGTGGAGGATGCGGTTCAGCGGGACGACACCCACTATGCTTTGGGCAGTGTATTGAATCATGTTTGTCTGCATCAGACTATCATTGGCCAGGAAGTAAAACTGCAGATGGAAATGGTTGATGACTATCCGGATATTGTGATTGGCTGCTGCGGCGGCGGCAGTAACTTTGCCGGTATTGCCCTGCCGTTCGTTCCGGATAAACTGGCCGGCAAGCCGGTACGCCTGGTGGCGGTTGAGCCGGCTGCCTGTCCGACCCTTACCCGCGGCGTGTTCGCCTACGATTTTGGGGATGTAGCAGGCTTTACCCCCCTGTTGAAGATGTATACCCTGGGGCATGATTTTACCCCGGCCGGCATTCATGCAGGAGGATTGAGATATCACGGGGATTCCCCGCTGATCAGCCAGCTTTACCATGACGGCCTTTTCGAAGCTACATCGGTCATGCAGAAAGGCGTTTTTGAGGCCGCCCTGTTGTTCGCCCAGACCGAGGGTATAGTGCCGGCACCCGAGTCTTCCCACGCCATCCGAACCGCCATCGATGAAGCCTTGAAGGGCAAGGAAGAAGGAGCAGCACGGTCGATAGTATTCAACCTTAGCGGTCACGGGCACCTTGACCTTAATGCTTATGAAAACTATACCTCTGGAGCAATGGAGGATGTTGCTCCGAACGATGCGCAAATCCAGGCGAGTTTAAAGAACCTGCCGACTGTATAAATAAATAGTTAGTGAAATTGAGTCCCGGGTATCGCAGTGGTACCCGGGATTTGTTTAGGTACAAGGAGAGTAAACATGACCAGTCTGTATAAACGTTTGGCCCTGGTGGCAGCAATGATACCACCGGGTAAAAGGGTGGCTGATATAGGTGCGGATCATGCCCAGCTGGCGCTTTATCTGGCTGAAAACCAAATAGCTTCGCGGGTTATTATTGGAGAATTGCCGGATGGACCGTACAACCGGGCCCGGACTGCGGTAAGTGCCAGTCCGGCTGCGGATGCAATTGAAGTAAGGCAGGGCAGCGGTCTGCAAATTCTGGCCCGGGGTGAGGTGGACTGTGTGGTCCTGGCGGGTATGGGGGGAGAGACCATCGTTGATATTCTAGCCTACGATTGGCCTAAAGCCTCCAGCTTCCCGGAGTATGTTTTTCAGCCGATGAGCAAACCGGAGGTTTTAAGGCAGCATTTGTCCCGTCAGGGATGGACTATTGCGGATGAAAGACTGGTGCGGGAGCAGGGCAAAATATATTTGGTTATAACCAGCCGGCCCGGCCATTGCCCCTATCACCTTACTCCTTTAGAATTAGAAATAGGACCGGTTATACTTAAGGCGGACAGTGAAATAAAAAAGTTCTATATAACCCGGTGCCGGCAAAAATGGCAGCGAATATATCAAGCCCTGTTGCAGTCGCGCCTGGACCGCAACCGCTCTCGGGCGGATCGATACCGGCAGAAGATTATAGCATTGGAGGAGGTGCTGAATGTTAGCGAGAGTTAAAGATATGGTTGAAATTATAGAGGGGCATTTCCCGCTACGCCTGGCAGAAAAATGGGATAACGCCGGACTGCAGGTTGGATCCCTGCAATATCCGGTGCGCAGGGTACTGGTAGCTCTGGATATGGACCAGGAAGTGCTGAGGTATGCCCGCGAACATGAGGCCGATATGGTTATAACTCATCATCCGCTGTTGTTCAATGGCCTCAAGTCCATAAACTATGATCAAGCTGCCGGAAGTTTGATTAAAGGAATTGTTGAGGCCGGAATAACCGTTTATGCCGCCCATACCAACCTGGATGCGGGAGAGCGGGGGTTGAATCAGATCCTGGCTGAAAGAATCGGGCTGGGCAATATTAAACCTCTGGATCAGGGCCGCACTGAAGCGCTTTATAAATTGGTGGTCTATGTTCCGTCTGACCATGAGAAAACGGTCAGGTGTGCTATGATGGAAGCCGGTGCCGGCCATATCGGAAAATACAGCGACTGTAGTTTCCGGGTGAAGGGAACCGGCAGTTTCAGGCCTTTAACCGGTAGCACCCCCTTTATCGGGCAGGAAGGAATTTTGCAGGAAGTGGAAGAATACCGCCTGGAGACGCTTTTGCCCCAAGCCCGGCTTGATCAGGTATTGTCATCCATGCTCCGGGCTCATCCTTACGAGGAGGCAGCCTATGATATCTTTCGCCTGGAAAGAACCGGCCAGGTATTCAGCCTGGGACGTATTGGCCAGCTGACTGAAGCCGTCAGCCTTAAGGAACTGGGGGAACAGGTCAAAACCAGACTCGGATTGAGGAATCTGCGTATTGCCGGAGATATGAGCCAGTCAATAAAAAAAGTCGCGGTAGTCAGCGGGGCGGGGGCCGGCTTTATCAAGACAGCGCGCAATCGGGGCTGCGATGCCCTGGTTACCGGAGATTTGAAATATCATGAAGCCAGAGAGGCCCTTGATTTGGGGTTGGCTGTAATTGATGCCGGGCACCAGGGAACGGAGCAGATAATGAGCAGCTATATATGTTCACTGCTGCAAGACGCAGCCCGGCAAATGGAGCTTCAAGTGGAGGCCATTTCTTTTTTGAACCAGGATTGCATGGTTGTTATTTAAGGCATAAATTACTTAAATTGGACCATAGAGTTACGGATATTTGGCCTGATTGTGAATGAATACCGAAAAATAGGCATTAATTACTGGGGTGATGTATAAAATCCGAAGAATATTGGTAAAATTAAAATAAACAAAACAATTAAAATTTGGCATTCTATACGTTAAAAATTAAAATTTATATTGGTTTTTAAAAAAATATAAAAAAAATATAAAATATTTTAGTTTTTTAGCAGGATTTGCCGATTTTATGGGGAATGTAAAAAAAGGTAAAAAATTAATAAGGGAGGATTATGTCGTGAACAAATCGGAACTTGTGAAATCTCTAGCTGAAAAAGCAGGATTCACGCAGAAAGATGCTGCAAAAGCCCTGGAAGCATTGGTAGGAACAATTCAGCAGGCTCTTGCAAAGGGAGACAAGGTACAGATTATCGGGTTTGGTAGCTTTGAAGTACGCGACCGTAAAGAAAGAAAAGTTATTAGTCCAGCTACAGGACAAGAGATTACGGTTCCAGCTACTAAGGTTCCTGCATTTAAGCCCGGCAAATCCCTGAAAGAAGCGGTTGCTCTGCCTAAGGTAGCCGCATCGGCAAAAGGCTCCAAGAAGGCCGCTAAGAAAAAGAAATAAGCAGCGAAATTTAGAGGGGGGTATACTATCGAGTATACCTCCTTTTTTTGCGGAATTAGCTGATTTTTAATTCTTTAAATTCCGCCAATGCTCGGCGAGCTCGTCCAGCTCGGATAAAGCCAATCCCAGGTCCTCAGCCTCAATCGAACCATTTAAACGGGCGATATCCGCTTTAATATCATCGATTTCATCCATTTCCGCATGGAACTGGATAATAGGCACAACTTTTTTCCAGGATAGATTCAGGTTCTGCAAGTTCTGCCGAGCAGCATCCCATTGCTCCGCTTTCAAATCGGTTTCAATCTGGCTGATATACTGGGGGACTGCGTCTTTGGTTGAACGGGGAAACATAAAATATAAGCCGCCCTCCATAATGAAAACAAATATGATCAATACAGTGAATGGACCCAAATAGGACGTCCATTTTCGCATAAGCACAACCTCCGATCTGGTAAATGATTATCAACCTCATTTTTATTGGGGTTTTTCTTTGTAGGTGTCCACGTATAAACCACCCGAGCTGTCCAGGGAGGCCAGGAATACCTCGGATACATGATTGATGCCCTGTTTTTTTAGCTCTTGCTTCAGCCATAGTTGATCTACGTTGGCCCGTTTGAGATTTTCTTCAACTATTACCCCGTCGTAAACCAGTTCGGTACTGAGTCCGGCCTCCTGGGCGGGAAGGTTTAAATCGCGGGGAGTGGCCGGAATGAACTCGGGTTTTAACAATACAGAAACCTTGCCATTGGTCTCAACTACCGCAAAACCGACCTGTTTTAGATCAAATACCCCTTTATCGCGCAATTGTTCCAATACGTCGGATAAGGTATAACGTATACTACGCATGGCGTTTTCCAAAATTTGACCGTTCATGATTACCACAGTCGGTTCTCCGACAATATATTTGCCAGCAGAACGGTATTTCAAGGTAATCAATTGTAAAGCCCATACGATCAATCCCCATGTCATGAGTCCGACCCAATGAGGCCAGGCGCGGCTGCTCAAATCTACTGAAAGGGTGGCAGCGATCGAACCGATGGTAATACCCAGGACATAATCAAAGAATGTAAGCTGGCTGATTTGCTGTTTACCCAGTATCCGGGCTATTATCAGCAGAGTAAAAAAGCCGATTATACTGCGAACCAATACCACTATGCCTTCATTCATCCCAAACACCTCTTATAACCAATGCTATACGAGTATTATTACCTATTTGGATTGGCCTGATTCCAACCAAAAAACCGAGCGAAAAAAGGAACATTATCAGAAGAGCCGTCTCCTTGACAGATTTGGATTGGCTTGAACAATGGGGACGGTCCTTGCTCTCTTGCCTATATATACCAATCACTTCCTGGCTGCTCTGAGCATATTTTTAACATAGGCAACGGCGCCGCAGGGAGATAATTCTCTGCGCGTATTTTTTTTCAAACGCCTCGTAAACCTACCTCTATAGGCAGGGGATAAACCAAAATTTCTCTTAGCGGCGGGTTCGTCCCCAGCTGAGGAGGCGCTTGCTAAAACGCTCGGATTGCGATGCACCCAAAGCACGACAGGAAGGCGTTATAGCGCCCGTATTGGGGCGCGCAATTGCCCCAGGGCTCATTGAATTATACGGTTGGGAGTGAAATCAAATGTGTGGAATAGCCGGTTGGATTGATTTTAAAGATAATATTATAGAGCGGCAAAACCTAATTCAGTCAATGGTAAAAACTTTGATCCCCCGAGGCCCGGATGCCGAGGGGATTTGGTCGGCACCTCATGCTCTGCTGGGACACCGCCGCCTGGTAGTGGTCGATCCCGTCGGCGGCGCCCAGCCCATGACCCGCAGCGGCAGAGGCAGTAATTATACCATCGTATATAATGGAGAATTGTATAATACCCTGGAGATTCGCAGAACTTTGGAGAGTTGCGGCTATAATTTCAAAACCCGCAATTCGGATACCGAGGTTTTGCTAACTGCTTATATTGAATGGGGCGAAGCATGTGTCAACCGGCTTAATGGAATTTTTGCGTTTGCCATATGGAATCATGAAAAGGAACAATTATTCATGGCTCGCGATCGGGTGGGGGTAAAGCCTCTTTTTTACATGAAAAAGGGCAGTCAATTTCTCTTTGCCTCAGAATTAAAAGCCATTTTGATTCATCCGGAGGTAGAGGCGGAAATTGATGAGAAAGGCCTGGCGGAAATACTGGTTATGGGTCCTTCGCGGACCCCCGGACTGGGAGTGTTTAAGGCTATATTCGAACTCCGCCCCGGTCATACCCTGACCCTTGACCAACAGGGAATGCGGATCAAACGCTATTGGAATCTGCAAAGCCTTCCTCATCGGGAAGATTTGGCTGCTACCAGTCAACATCTACGGGAACTATTTATTGATACGGTCAAGCGCCAGTTGGTTGCTGATGTTACAATCAGCACCCTGCTTTCCGGGGGACTTGACTCCAGCGCCATCACCGCAATAGCGGCACAGGAATTCAAGGACCGTGGATTGCCGCCGCTTAAGACCTTTTCCGTGGATTATGTGGATGATGATAAATATTACCGGCCCAACTCTTTTGAGACCAGTGCGGATGCTCCTTATGCCAGGCGTGTCTCCGATTTCTGGGGAACGGAGCATCATGCCGTGCTTATTAACAACCGTGAACTGTCAGATGCTCTGATTCCGGCCCTGGCAGCCAACGATCTGCCCGGAATGACTGATATAGACTCGTCTTTATATTTATTCTGCAGGGAGATACGCAAACATGTGGTGGTGGCTTTGTCCGGTGAGTGTGCGGATGAGATCCTGGGGGGCTATCCCTGGTTCAGACAAAAAGGATTTGATTCCTTCCCCTGGATCAGAATGTTAAAGGAGAGAACTGCCTATTTTTCCCCGGAATTGGTGCATAAAATCAAACCGGAGGAATACCATCGGTCAAGATACCGGGAAGCTTTAGCCGAAGTTCCGCGTTTGGAGGGAGAGAGCCCGGATGAGGATAAGATTCGCGAGCTGTTTTACCTGAATATAACCCGTTTTATGCCTACCCTGCTTGACCGCAAAGACCGGATGAGCATGGCCTGGGGACTTGAAGTCAGAGTGCCTTTCAGTGATCATCGCCTGTTGGAATATATATGGAATATACCCTGGGAAATGAAAAACCTCCAGGGAATGAGCAAAGGCATATTACGCCTGGCCTTGCAGGGTATACTGCCGGAAGAAGTACTATACCGCCAAAAGAGTCCCTATCCCAAATCTCATCATCCCATTTATGCAGACGCAGTAAGAAAAGAGCTTCAAAATGTGCTCGAAGACAAATCATCTCCTTTATTGGAATTAATCAATCTTAAGGCGCTTAAAGCGGTAATGAATTCGGATAAACCTTTTCTTGAACTTCCGTTTTTCGGTCAGTTGATGGGAGATGTACAGTTTATGGCTTACTTGCTGCAAGTCAATCGCTGGCTGCTGAAATACCGGATAAAAATAAATATATAAGCAGGCAACATTAAATAATTGAATAAAGGAAGGCAAGAAGACGTTCTGAGACAGGAGAAGACAGGGAGACAAGGGAACTGTCCCCCTGTCCCTGCTTGCGCAAGTAAATCTATAAGCGGAGTTCTGTATTCGATAGTCATCTATCTAGGATGCCAGTTACCTGGCACCTCAAGCGACCTAACCCGGGAGCGGGGCGGGCAACCTCATAGCTCCCCTATTCGGTCTTGCTCCAGGTGGGGTTTACCTAGCCAGGCAGTCACCTGTCTGCTGGTGGGCTCTTACCTCACCGTTCCACCCTTGCCGGAGGACGAGGCTCAGCTTCTTTCTCCGGCGGTTTATTTCTGTGGCACTTTCCTTGGGGTCGCCCCCACTGGACGTTATCCAGCACCTTGCCCTGCGGAGCTCCGACTTTCCTCAGGTATAAATACCCGCGACTATCTGATTTACTTGCGTTCCTTATTATACATGATTAAATCAGCAACAGCCAGATGTTTTATCTCTCTATATCTGAATAATTTACTATTTTTCTTCAAAAAAATAAAAAACATTGCAGGATATTGTTAGGCATTGGAGAATAATTTATTAGAATCAAGTGGACATGGATGGATGTAAATAGTTAATTCTAAAAATGGGGTTGTTTTACACCATTCTGGGTAATAGAATTAAAGGATGGAGTATTTATAAAATGAGGGGGGTGAACAAGTGTTGGCAATATTAGCTTCGGCCGCAGCTGAAGGAGGGCATGGTGGAGGCGAAGGGTTGTTTTATAATCCTCTGGTACTGATCGTATTAGTATTAGTAGCTATCTACATTTTCTTTAAATTCTGCGCCTGGGCCAAGAAATTTCAACTTCCGGGTCAATTGAAAAAGTGGGTATTTATTCTTACCGGTGTTGGCGTGGTAGTCTTTAATGTACTCTATAGTATGGGAAATTCGAAAGTTTCTATGAACGGAGATTGGAGCGGCGCGACTATTGCTTTATTAGCTTCATTGGCATGGACGATCGTATTTGCTTTTGTATTAATGGCGGAGACCAAACCGGCGGAATAATAAAGGCAAAAACAACATTGCTGATATGCGAAAAAAGCTGTGGTAAGCTCACAGTGGAATCAATCAAAGATGAATAAATGGGGGCGTATCTTCTCTTTAACGGAAGATTCGTCCCCATTTCGCTTGAACGATAATTTAAAGGTGCTAAAAACATGGATGAGGTGGCTGGAAACCGCCTTTTTTGCTAATATTTAGTTATAATATAAAAGCCAGCCCGGCACGGGCAATATGGAAATGGCTGCCGGGCAGCAGATATTCCAGGAATAGCAGGTGAAAATATGCCAGACCAGGTAAAAATGACAATTGTGGATCCGGACGGAAACGAGTACAGCCTATGGACGATGAACGGCAAAACAGTTTGGGAAGCCCTGGAAGTTATAGGCTGGGATACGGTTGGTGCCTGCGGGGGAGCAGGCACGTGCGGGAAGTGCAAGTTTCGCATGACTGGAGCAATTAGTGAGATCTCTCCCGGTGAACGAGAGCATCTTATGTCCGAAGAAACCAGAAATGGGCAGAGGCTGGCCTGTTTAACCATTATCGAAGGGGACTTTATTCTCCGCCTGGATTACTGGCAAACGGATGCCCGGGCCAAAGCCAGCTTGTTAAGGTACCGTCCGGGCACGGTCAAGCCAGGCGGGGTCAGCCATAAAAGGTTCTTTATCCCGGGTTCGCTGGAAGGATCGCCAGTCCCTATTTATGATCGGATTAAAAAGGCTCTGCCCGGGTATCGCCTGGAACTAAGCATCGAAAATCTAAACTACCTGGCCGCTTTTGATCGTGCCGGGCGCCCTACCCTGGAAATGGACGCTGTTATAATAGATGAAGAAAAGGTGCAATATGTCGGACGTAAACAGGAACGACTGCTGGGGTTGGCTTTGGATATCGGCAGTACCAGCCTCTGGGCGGCTTTACTGGATATGGTGACCGGGGAAACGGCGGCCCTGGCAACCCACAGCAACATGCAGCGGATATATGGAGAAGATATTATTTCACGGGTTAACTATGCCATTGCCAACGAAGATGGTGCGCGGGCCCTGCACCTTATCCTGATAAATAACCTGAACAGCATGATTGAAGAAATGCTGGCGGAAACCGGAGCAGAACCGGATAATATCTATAAAGTAGCGGCAGTGGGAAATCCGGTGATGCTTCATTTACTTACCGGGCTGTGTACCAATGGTTTTGGTTCGGCGCCATATACCGGTATATTTTCCGGTACTATGGAAGTTCCGGCGGCTGGTCTGGGTTTAAAAACCAACCCCTTAAGCCGGATGGTTATACCTCCTCAACTGGGGGGATTTGTAGGAGCGGATACCACTGCGTGCCTGCTGACCTTGACGCCATACCGGGATCGGGCCTTTTTATTGATTGATATCGGCACCAACAGCGAGATTGTCTTGTGCCATCAAGGCCAAATGTGGGCGGCTTCAGCCGCGGCCGGGCCGGCATTCGAAGGAGGAGCGCTCAGTTGCGGGATGAGGGCCGGCAGTGGTGCGATTGACAAAGTGTTTATGCACCAGGATAAATTAAGTTTCAGGGTAATAGGAGGAGGAGCCCCCCGGGGTATCTGCGGTTCAGGCATAATTGACCTGGTATCCGTACTGCTGCAAAACCACTGGCTGGATCAAAACGGTATTTTTACAGAGCAGGCCCAGGCTAGTCTTAATATGAGAAGCGGCGACCATGGTGCGGAACTAATACTGGCTGAAGGAGAGAAACGCGGGTCGGGTGCCCCTCTGGTCCTGAACCAGGATGACGTCAGACAAGTGCAATTGGCGAAAGCGGCAGTCCGAACCGCAATTGATATACTGATCCAAAAAGCGAATATCACTGCATCCAGAATCGACCACATTTTTATGGCGGGTGCTTTTGGAAGCTATCTGGATCCGAACAATGTTATTAACATAGGGCTCCTGCCTGCCGGTAAGGAAGGTAAAATTAGAAACATAGGCAATGCCGCGGCTGAGGGAGCGATTATGACCTTGCTATCGCCGGCTCAGCTTCAAGCCGCGGTTGATATAAAAACCAGGGTGCAGTATGTTGAATTGGCCCATGAGCCGGAATTTCAGACGATATTTCTAAATAATTTGAATTTTTAGTGCTCTGATGTATAAAAAAGGCTTAAGGGTCCTCTTTTTATATCCTCATTACGGATGCCTATTCGAGTACGATTAATAACAGCCGCCTTGATTTCTTAATACAAGAGTGTTTAAATGGATTACGGTAAGGCAAGGGAGGAAAGGCAAATGCTGGTTGATTATCATGTTCACGCCGTGGCGCATGGCGAGTATGGTTATAGTCAGGATTGGGCCAACCAATTTCTGGATAGCGCTTCGCGGCGGGGAATCCAGGAGATTGGTTTCAGTGAACATGACGAGTTTATTCACTTGGTTGATTTCAATACATTCCAGGTTGTGCAGAATGCCCGCCGCCATAATATAGAGATAAAACTTGGAATTGAGATGGATTATATTCCCGGCCAAGAGCAGACTATAAATGAGATAATCAGGCAAAAACCCTATGATTATATTATTGGTTCCGTACATTACATAGATGGATGGGGGTTTGACCATCCCGATTTTCAGGGCGGTTTCGACGAACGCGATATTGACGATATATATGGCCAGTATGCCCATATACTTATGCAAATGGTGCAATCCGGCTGCTTTGATGTGGTCGGGCATATTGACCTGGTTAAAATATGGGGCCACCGCCCCCGGCGGCGATCTTCGCTGGATTATCTGGACCCGGTTTTGGAAGCGGTCAGGAAAAGTAATATGGCAGTTGAAATCAACAGTGCCGGCCTGAGGAAAAAAGTCGCTGAACTTTATCCGGAAGAGGCCTTGGTAAACCGGATGTTTAGTTATGATATTCCGATTACTTTCGGGTCGGATGCCCACCATCCCGATCAAATCGGGGAGGGTTTGGCGGAAGCTTATCAATCCGCCCGGAAAGCCGGATACCGGTATCTGGTAAGATTTAATCAACATAATAAAATAACAACGGCTTTATAATACTAGAATAAGGAGAAGACTGATTAAACTATGAGTGATATTGCTTTATTAATCATAAGCCTGGGCATCGTACTGGCCGGGGCGGAACTATTTGTTAACGGGGTTGAATGGCTGGGTAAATTATTTAACCTGTCGGAAGGAGCGGTGGGGAGTGTTCTTGCTGCCGTAGGCACCGCTCTGCCTGAAACTATTATCCCCGTGATTGCTATCGTATTTACCCGGGGGACAGAGGGCAAAGAAATAGGAATTGGAGCAATTTTGGGAGCACCTTTGATGCTGTCCACCTTGGCCATGTTTGTTACCGGTATTGCCGTGATTGTCTTTAAAAACAGGCGCAGAACCGGAACCAAAGTAACGGGCGATTATTCCAGTATGAGCCGTGACCTGGGGTTCTTTATGATCGTATACACTTTGGCCGTATTGGCGGGGGCAATCCCGGCGGATTTAAGAATCTGGCAGTTGTTGATTGCAGTAGCCTTGGTTGTTGCTTATATTTGGTACGTGTTCGCCATGCTTTCCCAAGAAAGAGACTTGGAGTCGGATACGGAAATCCCGCCCTGTTATTTTGCCAGGCGCCATTGCCCGCCGCCAACCATTTCGGTTTTGCTCCAGGTTTTAGTGGCGCTTTTATGTATAGTATTGGGTGCGGACCTGTTTGTTCATTCCATCAAGGTTGTAGCCCAGACTTACGGGGTGCCTGCCTTTGTACTGGCTTTGATCATTACTCCCATTGCCACCGAACTGCCGGAGAAATTTAACAGTGTAATCTGGATATCACGAGAAAAGGATACCCTGGCTCTGGGCAATATTACCGGCGCCATGGTTTTCCAGAGTTCGCTCATTCCGGCCCTGGGAATATTCCTGACTGATTGGCACTTGAACTCGGGTGCTTTTGTATCAGCCGTTTTGACTTTAGCTTCAGCCGCCCTGCTGTTCACGCAGCTGATCCGGCAAAAACATGTTACCGCCCCCATGCTTTTGCTGTGCGGGTTCTTTTACGGAATATTCCTCTTTGCCGTATTTAACGGAGTTATATCGTAATATTAAACCTGGAAATATGTAATAATGAACCGGAAGAAAGGGCTGCAGTTGCTTTAAAACCGAACGGCCTGTTTATGCAGATTCAGGGATATTCAAACAATTGCTCAAAGATACCTGGATGACTAAATAATATAGGCAGATCGAGCAAAAAAATTTACCCAAGGGCACAACCTATCTTCGCATCGCTCACAAATTAATGACGCTATTGGGCTTTTTTGACGGTATGAGGAGGGCTGGGCCCTCTTTTTTTTTGTATACAATATATTTCTCATAACGGGCTTTACAATCATTCAATAAGGCCTAAGCCCCCATATATCCAATAACGCGGGCTTTAAAGCAAGCCGGTAATGGGTGTTTCTATTATTGGAGCCCGCAGTAGGCAATATTAGGAAAGCGCTTAACGAAATCATGCATACAGTATATCTGACCAAATTCTATTTACATTGTAATTATATAATCTATAATTTTGCATAGTCCGTGCAACGCTATAAGTTAATAAAAAAATTCCGAAGGAGGAATGCAGGGAAATGTCTTATGCCAGTAGTGTGTTGGAAAAGGTAATGCAGCGAAATGCCCATGAACCCGAATTTTTACAAGCGGTAAGAGAAGTTCTGGAATCATTGGACCCGGTAGTGGAAAGGCATCCCGAATATGCAAAAGCAGGGGTTCTGGAAAGAATCGTCGAACCGGAACGCCAGGTAATATTCAGAGTACCCTGGTTGGATGACAATGGCAAGGTGCAGGTGAACCGAGGCTTCAGAGTTCAATTCAACAGCGCCATCGGACCTTATAAGGGTGGATTAAGATTGCATCCTTCAGTAAACCTGTCGATAATCAAATTCCTCGGGTTTGAGCAAATCTTCAAAAACTCCCTCACCGGCCTGCCGATTGGAGGCGGGAAAGGCGGCAGTGACTTTGATCCCAAAGGAAAATCAGATAATGAAATAATGAAGTTCTGTCAGAGCTTTATGACTGAATTATGCAGACATATAGGAGCTGACACCGATGTACCCGCCGGCGACATAGGCGTAGGAGGCCGGGAGATAGGATACATGTATGGCCAATATAAACGTATCAGAAATCTCTATGAAGGGGTATTAACCGGTAAAGGTCTGACCTGGGGCGGAAGTTTGGCCAGAACTGAGGCAACCGGGTATGGGCTGGTTTACTTTGTGGACGAGATGCTTAAATCCAAGGGACAATCTTTTGCCGGCAAGAGGGTAGTTATATCCGGTTCCGGCAATGTTTCTATCTATGCCGCCCAAAAGGCTATGGAACTGGGGGCCAAAGTGGTGGCGATGAGTGATTCCAACGGATATTTTGTGGATGAAGCCGGAATCAATCTGGATCTGATTAAACGGATTAAAGAAGTTGAAAGAAAGAGATGCAGTGATTATTGTACAGAGTGCGGTACGGCCAAGTATTTTGAAGGCGAAGGCATCTGGACCGTTCCTTGTGACATCGTCCTGCCCAGTGCTACTCAGAATGAACTGGATGAGAAGGCGGCTAAGGCCCTGGTAGCCAGTGGCTGTATTGCCGTGGGAGAAGGCGCCAACATGCCCTCGACTCCTGAAGCCATCTCTGTATTCCATAGCAACGGGGTTCTGTTTGGACCGGCTAAAGCGGCCAATGCCGGTGGCGTTGCCGTATCCGCTCTGGAGATGTCCCAAAACAGTATGAGATATGCCTGGACCTTCGAAGAAGTTGATGCCAAATTGAAAGATATAATGGTCAACATCTACAAAAAATCCAGCGAAGCTGCCCAAGAATACGGATTTGGCGACAACCTGGTGGCAGGTGCCAACATCGCCGGCTTCCTGAAGGTAGCGGATGCTATGACCGCCCAGGGCAACGTCTAAATTATTAGAATAATATCAGGAAGCTTCTCCACGGGAAGCACTAAAGACCGAATATAAAGGTATCCAGGGGTGTCCAACCCTTTGGGTACCTTTTAGCTTTGCGCGCCCAGCTGGGCATGCTTGGTCTGAACGCTAAAAGTCCGGGTTTTACGACCTTTCACCTGGTTGCTCCTCCCGCTGGAAAGCGCGGTACAGTTCGGTATAAAGGCCATTTTGAGCGATAAGCTGCGCATGGGTGCCGCGTGCGGCGATACCCTTCTCCTCGAGGACGATGATCTCGTCGGCATTTTGGATGGTGGAGAGCCGATGCGCAATAATGAGAGTGGTGCGGCCTTTGGCGAGCCGGTCGAAAGCATGCTGCACTTCCGCCTCGGTCTGGGTGTCCAGAGCGCTGGTGGCTTCGTCCAATATTAGAATAGGCGGGTTTTTCAGGAAAATCCGCGCGATGCTGATCCGCTGCTTTTGCCCGCCGGAAAGCAGGATGCCCCGTTCCCCCGCCATAGTGTGGTACCCATCCGGCATCGCCATGATGTCGGCGTGGATATGCGCCAGCTTGGCTGCAGCTATGATTTCTTCGTCGCTGGCGCCGACCCGGCCGTAGGCAATATTCTCGCGCATGGTACCGGCAAAGAGAAAGACCTCCTGCTGTACGATGCCGATATTGGCCCGCAGCGACGTTAGGGTCACCTGGCGAATGTTCACACCGTCAATCAAGATGTCACCTCCGGTCGGTTCATAAAAACGGGGTATAAGATGGCAAAGGGTAGTTTTGCCGCCTCCGGACGCGCCGACAATGGCCAGTTTTTTTCCGGGGGCAGCGGTAAGATTGATGTGGGACAGCACCGTCCGCCCTTCATCATAGGAAAAAGACACATCACGCAATTCGATATGTCCGCGTACATTTTGCAGCGGCCGGGCGTCGGGGCTGTCTTCAATATCAGGGCGGATACGCATGAGTTCCACAAAACGTTCGAAGCCGGCCATGCCGATAGAATATTGCTCGATAAAATTGGACAGCCGCCGGATGGGCTGCAGGAAAATCCCTACATACAAGGTGAAAGTAATGAGTTCGGGGTAAGTAAAACGCCCCTGCATGATCAGGGTGCCGCCGACCAGAATAACCAGTACGCTCAGCAGGCTGGTCATAAACTCAAGCCCTGACTGCAGAACCGCCATGCGCCGGTAGAAAAAGCTCTTGGAGGTTTTAAAGCGCTCATTGCCGTGTTCAAATTTTGTGATCTCATAATCCTCGTTGGCAAAGGCCTTGGCCACCCGCGCGCCGGAGATGCTCGATTCAAGATCTGCGTTGATGCCGGCTACACGTTCTTTTACGGCCCGGGAAGCCCGCGCCATGCTCCGTCGCTGCAACAAGACAAAACCTATGATGATCGGCACCATTAACAGAAGTACGAGGGCCAGCCGCCATTGGATCTGCAGCATAACCATGAAAGCCCCCAGGAGGGTTAAAAGAGCGATAAACAGATCCTCTGGCCCGTGATGAGCCAGCTCGGTGATGTCAAAGAGGTCATTGGTAACGCGGCTCATGAGCTGGCCGGTGCGGTTTTTATCATAAAACCGAAAAGACAGCTTCTGCAGGTGGGAGAACAGATCGCTGCGGATATCCGCCTCCATCCGTACCCCCAGCGTGTGCCCCCAATAGGTGACGATGTAGTAAAATACCGAACGCAGCCCATAGGCGGCAATCAAGATCCCCATCACGGTGAAAAACATAATATACAAACGACCGGGCAATAAGCTTTCCAGCGCGTGCTTGCTCACCAGCGGAAAGGAAATATCCACCAGCGCGATACCCAATGCGCACAGCATGTCCAGCCCAAACAGGCCCAGGTGTTTTTTATAATAGCTGACAAATATGTATAGCTTGCCTCGGTGTGCGTGTTTTTCCCAATCCATTTGCTTACCTCGTTCGTGTTTTATTTTCAATCTTATGGCAGAATTGATTTGATAGAAGGAGGGAGATATATTTTGCTTCTTTATTTAATAGACCGGCGGACAATGTCTTCCACCGGATCTACTCAATCTGTACGTTTCGCCGACTGTCCTTAATCCGGTTCATTTCCTTACTTTAACGACCGGTTCACTTACTTTTGGCAGACGGTAACCGCCTGTGGTCCATGCTTGTATCCATATGGAATAAATAAAGACCCAGTCAGCATTTATAATGCCGCCAGGCCTCCAGTTATCTGGTAAGCCCCGTGATTAATTATAGTTCTTCACTATGTTTTATAATATATAATCCTTTTTTCTTAGTCAAGCTGGCCCAAAGTCTAGATTTTATTACGAGGCGCTTCTATTTTAAGAATCTGGGTGAACTGCAGGGCTAAAAGGGCGGTTTTTCACGAAAATAGTTATTAGTGCACAATATATGCCAATATCACTTAATTTTATTAATATTGTCACCAGCAACTCCCAAATACCTGTGAAAAAATGTCGATAAAAGTAAGTATATGTAAAATATATTGGCAATTTGTATTAATAAACTTGGCGATTTATAAAGGAATGAAGTTGTATAACGTTGAATTGTCATAACTTGGTTGTGAAAATTTAAACCGGATAATTTCTGATTATTAATAGATCCCTGTTTTAAGCGACATTGTGGGGTTGAAGCTCGGCGAAAGCCCTTTTTTGATGGATTATTATATATTTGAATAGCACCAGAAGAAGGAGCGTATAAAATGTTGATAAATTCCGGCATTGTTGGCTTTAATGATTTATTATTTGGTGGTTTTATTAAGAATAGTGCTATTCTGGTCGAAGGAGTTCCGGGAGCCGGTAAAACAACCATGGGGCTTGAATTTATCTATAAAGGTATTATAGAAATGAATGAGCCCGGTATCGTTATTACCTTTGAAGAGTTCCCGGAACAACTGTATAGAGACGCCGCCAATTATGGCTGGGATTTGCGCCAGTTGGAGGAAAAGGACCTGCTCCGGGTCATATGCACTTCTCCGGAAATCATCCTGGATGATTCTATCGGTTTTCTTGAAGATGTGGTCAAAGAAATATCAGCCCAAAGGTTATTATTGGATAGTGTTACCCAATTAAACATGGAATTCAACAACCCCAGCGAACTTCGCAAGTCAGTTTACGGTTTATGCAGCGGCTTCAGGAGAATAGGGCTGACAACCATATTAACAAAAGAGGTTAATGATTACGGGTCTCAAATTTCAACCTTTGAAGAGTATTTAGTGGATACGGTGATACGACTTCATTTTGAAGAATCCTACCGTTTCAGAAGACGGTATATCGAAGTGCTCAAATCCCGAGGGCAAGATTTCATATCGGGTAAATACCCCTTTAAGTTTGGAACGAATGGGTTGGAAATAGTTGGGGTTCCGCAAAAGGGTGATTTACGTGAATTGCCGATCAGTAACATGGCGGAACAGCTTTCCAGCGGAGTTGAAGGATTGGACGCCATTTTGGGCGGAGGCTTCCTGAAAGGCACTACCATTATGGTTGAAGGTGCTTCGGGTACAGGCAAGTCGGTCCTGGGGCTCCATTATTTATTGGAGGGTTTAAGACGAAAGGAAAAGGGATTGCTGGTAATTACCGAAGAAAGCGCCAGTTTTATAAGCAAGTATATCCATTCGTTTGATATAAGTATTGATAATTTAGAATATGAAAAGGAATTTTTCCTGATTGATCGTGTATTCTCCAGCACGAGTCTTGAAGAGGTAATCAACGCCGTAATAAATAAGGTAAAGGTTAATTTAATCCAACGGGTGGTCATCGATTTTGTAAATACTTTCATCGAGTTTAGCGATAATCTTTTGGTGCTCAAGAGTCAATTAAGGAACCTGCAGAATTGTCTTAATGCCATGGGGTGCACCACCATCCTGATATTGAATGAAGACCATGGGGCCATCATGTCACCCCTCAAAACCACAATATCATCATTAGTCCAGGGCGAGATTTATTTATCCTCCAATATTCGCAAAGGTAAATTAATCAGATCCCTTGAAATCAAAAAGATGAAAGGGCAGAGATATATCTCCGGGGTTCATCCGGCAGAAATAAATACTGCTGGCATGGCTGTTTTCAAACGATTGGGAGGGATATGACAATGAACCACAAAACGGCGTTTTTTGGCATCAATGGTATAGATAATCTTATCGGGGAGGGTCTGACCTATGGTTCCCAGATAATGATCAAAGGCAAAAGCGGCCTGGGCAAATCAGTTTTGGCGGCTCAATTTGTGAAAGAGACCCTGGCTTGCAGGGATAATTGCATTTATGTCTGCTGTGACGAGTCGCCTCAGGAAATGCGGGAATATTTAAAACAATACGGCATACATCCCATGCCGTTTGAGGAGGCCGGGCGTCTCGTATTTGTGGATGCCTACAGCCTGGAATCAACCGGTAAAAACTATTTTCCCAGTGAGGATGGACTGGAGAAATATCTCTCCCTGGAAAAAGAGGTTATTAATGGTATGGGCAATAGTCCGACCCGTATAATCATTGACAGCCTGTCAACCTTGTTTTTGGGCCGGGACGACCAGGAAATCATGGAATTCCACCGTTATCGGCTTAAACTCCTTAAAAAATCCGGTATTATTGCCATGGATTTAATGGTTGATGAGGTATTGGAGGAGTCTATGTTTAAGCTGTCGGCTCATCTGTACGATGTAATTATTAACATGTATTATACCGGCTCTCTGGAAAGGCCAATCCGGGCATTGCATATGGGAAAAATGAAGAGCGGCAAATTTGATTCTTCGCAGATGTTTTTTACCATTGATCCTAACATTGGCCTTATAATAATGCAGAATTTGGTGGATTAGGAGGCTTACACAATGGATGACATGAAGTTTAATAAAGATCGTTTTTTATTTAAATCATTGAACAATTTATTTTGGGGAATAAGCCAACTGGCGGAAAGAGTGCCGATGGGGGGCAAGAATTATGTGGAAATGGCCTGTGACTACTATACGGAAAGAATGTTTAACGAATATGTAAAACATAAATTTAATCCCGCCTCCAACAGGGTTATAGACTTGTGTCAGTCCTGGATCGAAATCATGGATAGTGAAGGGTTTCTGGACAAAAATGATTACCAATTGGAAGATATGGGTGATAGCCTATATTTCCAGGTCAATTCACACAATTGCACTTATTATGAATATTGTGAGGCCGTAAACAACGAAGGTCTTCCGGTGATCTGCCCCCGCATGATCATCTGTAAATGGATCGTGACCAACTTTATCGGGCCCCAATACCAGATGCAACTCGAACCATTTGGTTTGACGGATACATGTCGGGGTGCCCTCTATCCCCGGGAAATGGTCAGCGAAATTTTATCCCGGGACGGTGATAAAATTTCCATTGCCGGAGAACGGGCGATAGTTTTATCCACCAACGCCTATGGGATATTGCTGAAAACTATTTATAATTATGCCCCCCACCTTTTAGAGCGGGTGCTGTATGAATCAACTTATTACTCCAGTTTGTTGGAATATGACAAAATTGAGTCCTATTATAAGAGCAAGCGGGAAGTCATTGAACATTTGCTTAATACAATCAGACGCCTGGGCAATATCCGCTATGAAATAGTTGAGTACGATGAGCTGAACAAACGTGCGGTGGTCAAAGCCTATGGCTCCTATATGGCTGAGATATTTGTTGACAATAAGCTGTTTACAACTCCCAAGACATCGTGTGCCTCAGGACGGGGGAGGCTGGCAGCCTATTTTACCAAAGCCTGGGGCGAAGATATTATATGCGAAGAGATGAAGTGTGAAGCCTTCGGCGACGAACATTGCGAATTCGTGCTTTTGCCTAAAGGTCTGGATAACATACCGAAATAAAAGGAGTCATATTAAATGCCCATAGTCAGTAGTGAAACTCAAAACCTAGACTGTGCCATGATAAAAATAGAAATCCTAGCATTTTTTTTGGCCAACCCCCATACGCGGGATACACTTAATGGATTTGCCCGGCGCCTGTTCATTAATCATCACTTAATATATGAAGCCATGGAAGAATTAATATCCTTAGGGATTGTTGAAAAGAGCGGAGATAACGACAAATCAATATATAGATTAAAAATATCCTATGCCACCCTGGAGGAGCATCTAACCTAGCAAGGACTTGGATTCAACCTCAGCAAGCCATAATCCCATGGACTGACAGGTAATTGACCGACGCTTGACCGTTGGGAGGATGCAGCTGACTGAATATACCAGTTGGGATAGTATGTAAATCATGAAGGGAGAGTCTAATTTGTATGTGAACGACCTTTTGGACAGAATACCTTTAGGAATAATGATATTTGATGAAAGCAATGATATCATATCAATCAACGATTGGGGCAATGAATTTATAAATAAGACCAGCAGTTATTTACTGGAAGTAATTAAAGATATAGTAACAATCACCCTGGCAGAACAAAAATCAAACCAGAAGGTTGTCAGATGCTGCGATTATAATCAGTTTTTCATATGGAACGTCAGGACTGAAATTATTCAGTCGCCCTCACTCCGCATTTTGGTTATTATCGAAGATAAAACCAGTTACAGCAAACTGGAACAGATTATCCTTAAAGCCGAAAAGCTCTCCGTAATCGGATACCTGGCGATTGGCTCCCTAATGGAAATACGCAACCCTTTAACCAGTGCCATGGGTTTTTGCCGGCTAATTCAAGAAGGCGAAGATGTTAATAAAGAATATTTCGATATCATTTCCAAAGAATTGGAAGAGATTCATGATATAATCGAAAGCTATGCCGACATGAGCGAACCGGTGGCGACCAGGTGTATTGAAAGCATATATCATAAGTTCTGGACCTTGATTCATAGTAAGATTCGGTCTTATCGGCTGATTATGATTACGGACTCCCGTGATGATGCCCTGATAGGTTATACCCCCGAAGATCAGATAAGCTCTATGTTGCGATTTATCAGTTCATTGAAACTGTGGACGGAAGAAAGCATCTATATTGTCAATATTGAATTCAAAAGGGAATCCAGATCTTTAAAACTGGATTTTGCTTCAATTAACGGTTTTAATGACTATGGGAAATCAAATATTTTAAATAATACGGTTAACCGGTACAAGATGGAAAATCATCAGATCAATGTACAGATTATAAATAATGAAGAACCGGATATCGGTCTTAATTTTGATGCAATTTAGTGTTATTATCTGAATTGTTGTATAATTTAAAAATTATAAAAGGTTTAAGGAGGCTCATTTTGAATAAGAAACTAGTTTTGACATTGATTTTCGCTTTGGTTATTCTAATTTCCGGCTGCAATTTGCAAGCCAAAAGTGATCCGGAAATCGCTACCGTAAATGGTGAAAAAATAACCCAAAGCGAATTTGACCAGCATTACAACCTGATCAAAAATGACTACGAAAGCAGACAGGGAGCAGTTCTGGATGAAACCCAGGACAGCGATTTGATTGCCAGGATAAAAAGTGCTGCCTTTGATGATCTGGTTCTGCAGAAATTGGTGCGCCAGGATGCCCAAAAGCAGGGTATTGAAATCGACCCGGCGGAAGTAGACAGTATTTTGAACGAGTTTAAACAAAGCAAGGATAGCGCTGAAGCGGATGGGTACAAAAATTTCCTTGATCAGGTAAAGATGACCGAGAAGGATTTGCGGGCTCAGGTTGAAATCAGCCAGCTCTATGATAAACTGCAGGATAAAGTAGTAAACAATATTGAAATAAGTGATGAGGAAGCCCAAAAATATTACGATGAAAATCCGGCCTTGTTCCAGGATGAAGGTGGAATCCAGATATATCATATATTGGTTGACACCGAACCGAAGGCCAATGAAATCCTGGACCAGCTTAAACAGGGCGGTGATTTTGCGGCTTTAGCCCAACAATATTCAATCGATTCCGGCAGCAAAGATCAGGGCGGTGATGTAGGCGCGGTCAATGAAAATACCAATTTTGTAGCGGAGTTTAAACAGGTTGCCCTGACTTTACAGCCCGGCCAGTTATATCAACAACCGGTAAAAACCACTTATGGTTATCACATCATTAAAGCCGGCGATAAAAAAGCAGCTGCCCAGCTGACCTTTGCCCAGGTCAAGGACCAGCTTAAACTGGAATTGGCCAATGACCGGAAAACCCAAACCTTTAACAACTATCTGGAGCAACTGAAGAATAATGCTAATATAAATGATTTGCGGCAAAAATAAGGTATAAGAGCGGGGAGAGGTATACAGTATTTTCATGGCTAACCTCTTGCCAAATGAATTGTATATTATATAATTACAATGTGCAAAATAATAATTCAGTTGGGCGAGGGTGTCCGTGCGGTGGTTATTGCATCGGTGATGATCATTTCATGTGGCACCTATTTTATTTTGAGGCAGGTGACGAGGAAACGTGCCTAAAGCAACCATAGTAATAGCTGATGGAAAAGCAAGCAGCAGAAAAGCATTGAAGGAACTACTAACCCGTTCTGGCTACCTGGTTCAGGCTGAGGCACACAATGCACCTGATTTATTGAGAAAAGCCCGAACCGTATTCCCAGATATAGTCATTATGGATTCGGGCCTGGAAGGCGGGGGTATTCAGGAGATAGCTGACATAATTACAGGCGACGAACTCAGCAATGTTTTGGTTTTAGTTGACGGTCCTCATTGGCGCAAATTGGATAATATCCCTCATATCATAAAACCATATTCTGAAGAAACTCTGCTTTCCGTGATTGATATCTGTCTGCTTTATCAAACCCGATTCAACTCAATGAAAAGCGAGGTTGACAAACTGCGGGAAAGCCTGACGGTACGCAAGGGCATCGAAAAAGCCAAAGGTATTCTGATGAAAAAACACGGAATTGATGAAGCGGAGGCCTATCGTTCAATGCAAAAAGAGAGCATGAACAGGGGAATCTCCATGAAGGACCTGGCCCGGGCGATAATAGCCGCCGATGAAAACGAAAAAAATATTAAGGAGAGATAAGGATGAGCAAAAACAGTAAGCAAGACATTATTGAAAAAGTCAAAGCCAACGATGTAAGGTTTATTAGGCTACAATTTACCGATGTTATGGGTGTGATGAAAAACATAGCCGTACCCGTCAGCCAGTTGGATAAGGTTATGGACGGGGAAATCATGTTTGACGGTTCCTCCATAGATGGTTTTTTAGATATATCTGAATCGGATATGTATCTGGTACCGGATCTTGATACTTTCGTTATTTTTCCCTGGCGTTCTTCCAATGGCAAAGTAGCCCGTTTTATCTGTGACAATTACAATCCCGACGGCACTCCGTTTGCCGGCTGCCCCCGCAATAACCTGAAACGGGTGCTTAAGGAAGCCCAGGATTTGGGATATACCATGAATGCAGGACCGGAAGCGGAATTCTTCCTGTTCCTGGCTGATGAAAACGGCCATGCCACCACCAGAACCCAGGATGAAGCCGGTTATTTCGATCTGGCTCCCCTCGACCTGGGTGAAAATGCCCGCCGGGATATGGACACCACCCTGGAGGAAATGGGCTTTGAGATTGAGGCTTCCCACCATGAAGTAGCCCCGGGCCAGCATGAGATTGACTTTAAGTACGGTGATGCGCTCCATGTGGCCGATGCAATTATGACCTTCAAATTGGTAGTAAGGTCCATTGCCCAAAGACACGGCCTTCATGCCTCCTTCATGCCCAAGCCTATTTTCGGCATCAATGGCTCCGGAATGCATACCCACCAGTCCCTCTTTAAGGGCAGCGAAAACTGCTTCTATGATCCCAATGGTCCGGATCAATTAAGTGAAGCTGCCCGGAACTACATGGCTGGTATCATTAAAAATGCCCGTGCCTTTGCCGCGATTACCAATCCCACCGTAAACTCTTACAAGAGATTGGTTCCCGGTTTTGAAGCACCGGTAAACATTGCCTGGTCCGGCGCCAACCGCAGTTGCCTGGTCAGAGTACCGGCCAAACGCGGTCTGAGCACCAGGATTGAAGTTAGAAACCCCGATCCGAGCTGCAACCCCTACCTGGCCATGGCGGTAATGCTTGTAGCCGGTCTGGATGGAATTAAAAACAAATTGGCCTGCCCGGAGGCTGTAGACCGCAACATCTATAAAATGGACGATGCAGAAAGAAAGACTCTGGGAATCGAGAGTATGCCCGGCAGCCTGCTGGAAGCCCTGCAGGAGCTGCAAAAGAGCGAACTGATCAAGGGAGCCTTGGGCAAGCACATCTATGAGAAATTCATGGAAGGCAAAATGGCAGAATGGCGGGAATATAACATGCAGGTATCACCTTGGGAGGTTGCTCAATACCTGATTAAATTCTAAAAATCAGAAAGTACAATAATTACATTTATAGTTTATTAAGGGCTGTATCGAAATTCATCGATTCAGCCCTTTGGTTTACTATGATCAATAATTTTATTGATCAATGCCGCAATAATGGCAGGTTGAATCATTGGATACGGGAATACCGGGTAATAATTGCCTGAGGCCTTTTAATAACCGGCAGTTGCATAGGTCCAGCAGGGCGGCAAAATCTTGTTACAGGTACTTTGCGCATTGGTATCCATTAAAAAAGTGTATACAATATTTCTTCATAGTGGCTATTGTATTAGCAATGTTATCCATGTAAAATAGTTGTACGTGTAAAATAAAGTCGAATGCTAGATTGATCAATTGACTTGGATTAAATGAATATCTTATGGACAACGGCGTCCTTAAGTTAGGTTGTAGCAATGATCATGCTTAAACTATATCTTAGGGCGCTTTTTTTTATGGCTTTTTATGGAACATAATAACTAGTACTCTGTTAACCCTAATTCTATATCTTCTCATCGGTAAAATTCACGTATGACTGTGTTGTCGTCAATCACAATACACCCGGTATTGCTCAATCCTCCGCCTTGTCATACATGAATTTTACTCGATGAATAATATACACAATTAGGGTTAATAGAGTACTGGTACTAAGGATAGGTGGGGCCAGCGTGGGAGATGGGTACAATATGCAAATAATAGAAGAGTTTAGAAGAGTTGCAGGCGATATAAAAATTATCGACAAACCGGAAGAGAAAGAGATGTACAGCCATGACATCGGCGACGTACCCTCTTTCATGACCAAACTGTTGTTTAATACACAACCATCCTTCGTGGTGCAGCCTAAAGACGTCACAGAAATCAAAAAGGTTTTAGCCTTTGCCAATGAGAAGAAGATCCCGGTTATCGTACGTGGAGCCGCTTCATGGGGATTTGGCGGGGTCATCCCCACCAAGGCGGGAATCGTGGTTGATCTGTCCCCTTTCAGAAAAATCATCGAAATCAACCCGGAACAAAAGACCGCCCGGGTTGAAGCGGGTGCGCGCTGGAGCGATATAGACATCGTGGCCAAAGAGCAGGGACTGTCCCTGATGACCTATCCATCAAGCAAATTTTCCACCGTGGCGGGATGGATTGCAACCGGCGGCTACAGCATCAACAGTTTCCGCTATGGCCACCTGTCAAAACAAATCCAGTCCATGACCGTGGTGACCGCCTCGGGTGAATCCAAAACGCTGACTCCGGGTGACGAATTTGACTATTATATTTCTACCGAGGGCGTCTTTGGCATCATCGTGGAAGTAACCCTTACCCTTAGACCAACACCGCCTGCGTCTTTTTCGCACCTGCTCTATTATAAAAATGCGTATGCGGCCTTTGACTTTATCAATCGCTTTGTTAAAGAGAGAGGAAACATCAGCGTGAATGTCATCCGTTTCCTGGATGAAAACCATATGAGCGATACCAATGAAGTCATGCACGATAATGTATTTAAGAAGAGTCCCGCTGTTCTGGTTGAATTGAGCAGCGCGGAAGATGATCAGAAATTTATAACCTATTTATCGAAAATGACCGGCATTGATGAAGCACCGGGTTATGTAGCCAGCTATTTATGGAACGAGCGTCTCTTTGGCGCCAAGGCCAAACGCCTGGGGCCGAGCATCCTGACCAGTGAAACAATTATTCCCATCCAGAATGTTGCCCCCTTTATTGAGAAGGCCCAGAAAATGGGAACGGCTTTCGGCGTGGAAGTGTGTGTTGATTCCTACATCCTGGACGAAAAACGCGCCCTCGTGATGACCCCTTATCTGTGCGACTCCAGAAAATTGAAATACTCTCTCAATATGGCCTTGGTCCCGATGCTGACCCAGACGGCTTTAAACTTCGGTGCTGAGCCGTATGGTCTGGGCATCTGGAGTGCCTCATTTATCAATCATTTATACAGCAAAGACAAACAGAAAGAACTCCGGGCCTATAAAGCCAAGATTGACCCGAACAATATCATGAATCCCGGCAAGTTCTTTGCGATAAAATCTAAATTCTTTAACATTCCGGCCCAGATCTTTAATCCCTTCATCTTGGGTATAAGCATGCAGGTGATGATCTTCCTGGCACCGGTCACCGGCAGGGTGGTCAAATTGATCTTCGGTAAAGATCAGAAGCTCGACCGCCTTGATGCCGAACTCAGCACCCACGCCTGCGCCAAATGCGGCAACTGTATAGCCGTATGTCCGGCCTATCTGGTAACCGGCAATGAAGCGATAACAGCCCGGGGTAAGTTGGCTTTGGGCAAGAAACTGCTGGAAGGCAAAAACGTAACCCCGGAAGAAGCAGCCCTGGCTTTCCAATGCATGCACTGCAAGGCCTGTGAAGAGATATGCCAGACCAACCTTGAGCTCATGATGCTTTGGGATGCCCTGGAAAAGAGGCTTGAAGGAACATACGGACGTCCGGAGGCACAGATTGCCGATTTCCTGAAAAATGTTGACCAAAGCAAGGAATATTGGGAAATGGTGGACAGGAAGGGTTAAGAGCTATAATTGTCTAAAGTAAAAAACTATAAAGAAGAGATGGAAGAGATTATGCCGAAGAAATATCATATTCATCCAAAAGTTACCCCGCTGGAGATGGAATATATCTATAAGTTCAAAATCACCCGGGGAGAAAACTGTATTAACTGCGGAAGGTGCACCAAGGTCTGTATCTATGAAGCCCATAAGCGCAGAGCAGACGATCAGCGCATAATGGCGGAGCCCCATACAGTAGTGTGCCGCAACTGCTTCAGGTGCATTCAGGAATGCCCGCGCGGAGCGCTGGAAAAATCCCTGCAACAGGATTTTGTGAACATCAGCGGCTCCTACTGGAAAGCGGACATGTTCCTTACGCTCTGGAAGCAGGCTGAAGACGGCAAGGTGCCCGTGACCGGCGCCGGATACCGCGGGCCGTTTACCGGGGCAGGCTTTGACAGCATGTGGACCGACATGTCGGAAATTGTGCGCCCCACGCGTGACGGAATTCATGGACGGGAATATATCAACACCGGCGTGGAGCTGGGCCGCAAACACAACCATTTGGCTTTTGACGCTGAAGGCCGCCTGTTGACGCTGCCGCATCCGACTGTTGATATCCCTATTCCTATTCTCTTTGATATACCACCGGTGCAATTAAGCCCGAATGTTATGCTTGCTCTGGTCAAGGCTGCCAGCGAAATCAACACCTGCGTTATTTTGCCGGCGGCGGATATTAAGCCGGAGTTTAACACATACAGCGCCAATATCATTCCGTTCCTTACTGAGGGTGAAATTGACAAGTATGCAGACATACTGAAGAACGCCCGTCTGGTAGCCATTGATTATACCGATGCCCTGCCGGATAAACTGGCAGGCATAAAAGAGCGCATCAAAAATATCAGCAAAGCGGTAACCATTATCCGCGTTCCGGCCATCAGCGGCATTGAAGGCATCGTCTCCAAGCTGGTAAACAGCGGCGCGGAGGTAATCCATATCGTGGCGGATTATCGCGGCCTGGAGATAAACAAAGACAAGGAAGCAAACTTTAAACCGCGCTTGATGAAAGACATCATCCGCTCTGTCCATTTGCAGCTGGTCGAGGAGAGAATCCGCGATGAGGTTACCCTGATCTTCTCCGGTGGTATGGCCATGGCCGAGCACGTGCCTAAATCAATGCTCTGCGGCGGCGATCTGACGGCGATAGATATGCCGCTGTTCATCGCCTTGGGCGCCCGGTTATACGAAGTGCCGGAAAAGCTGCTGCTGTTGCCTGACGGCCTCGAAAAATTATCAGTGAATATCATTACCCAGCGCATCGTCAACCTGATGGGCGCGTGGCATTCCCAGATTCTTGAGATGATGGGCGCCATGGGTATCCGCGAAGCCAGACGGTTGCGCGGAGAGACCGGTCGGGCCATCTTCTTTGAAGAGATCGACCAGGAAACATTCGGCAAATTGTTTAAACAAAATTAAAAAATGGGTGAATAGATATGAAACCATCAACCGTAAAAATTAAAAACATGCCTTCCCGATTTAAACACGGGGTGCCCAAGTACAAGGTTACCCGGTCAGAGGACTGCATCAACTGCGGTACCTGCGCCAAGACCTGTCCCCATGGCGTGCATGAACGGCCGGAAGGACATAACCGGGTTAATCCGCCTATCAATTACAAATGCATTGGCTTTGAATGCGAGTCCAAGGAATTCTGCTGCATTACCCAATGTCCGCGCCAGGCTTTGAGCCTATCGCTCAATCCCATGTATGAAGCGTTGGGTGATCCCCGCTGGACGGCCGACATGATTACCGGCACCTGGATCATGGCTGAGACCGGCTACCCGCCAGAGCGTACCGACCTTGAATATAATGTGGGCAACTCCGGTGGCGGCTTTGATAAATTGCGTTTCAAATTTCCGGCCAATCCACCCAAGGTGGATAAGTCCGAGATTTCGACTGAAATTCCACTCAACCGCCGCAATGACGGCAGAGCAACCGTGGTCATTTCCACTCCAGTCTACGGCGGTGGTATGTCATTTGGATCCGTCAGCCTAGCGACCATGGTTTCCAAGGCCCACAACGCGGCTATATGGAACACCTTTACCTGCACCGGAGAAGGCGGCTTCCCCGATATTTTAAAGCCTTATGATGATCATGTCATAACCCAGGTTGCTACCGGTCTGTTCGGCGTGCGGGAAGAAACCATCCAGCGCGTTAAAATCGTTGAATTTAAATATGCCCAGGGCGCTAAACCCGGTTTGGGCGGCCACCTTCTGGGCGAAAAGAATACGGAGAGCGTTGCCAAAATGCGTGAGGCAGTCCAAGGTACCTCCCTCTTTTCACCGTTTCCTTTCCACTCGGTATATTCCATTGAAGACCACAAGAAGCATATCGACTGGATCAAGGAGATGAACCCCAATGCCCTCGTTTCAGTCAAAGTATCCACGCCCAATGATGTGGATATGGTGGCGGTTGGATCGTACTATGCCGGCGCCCATATCATCCATATCGATGGCGGTTACGGTGGCACCGGTGCTGCGCCGGATATAGCCAAGAAAAACATTGCCATGCCCATTGAGTATGCCATTGTCAAGGTACACAATTTCTTAAAGGCCGAAGGCGCAAGAGATGTGGTAACCCTGATCGCCTCGGGCGGCATCCGCACTGCGCACGACCTGGCCAAGGCCATATGTTTGGGTGCTGATGGTGCGGTAATCGGCACGGCGGAAATGGTCTCTTTGGAATGTGTGCGCTGCGGCAACTGTGAATCCGGTCGTGGCTGCTCCCGCGGGATCGCCTCAACCGACTCGGAACTGGCGGATCTGTTTAACGAAGAATGGGCTACCCAGCGTTTAACCAATATGTATCATGCCTGGAATGTACAATTGGTAGAAATCCTGCAGAAATTCGGCATGAAGAGTGTCAAAGAACTGGTAGGCCGTACAGACCTGCTGGAACATATCGACTACAGCAAATAAACGGAGTTGGATTAACATGGATAAAGTTGACAAAATATTAGAATCGCGCACCGAGCTTTTACGTCAAGTACCGCCGCTGGCCCCTAACCCGGAAGAAGAAGGCGGCTGCGGAGTTACCGGATTTATCAGTTCAATTCCGGTTACCGGAAAGAACATCTTTGAGCCATCGGTACAGATGCACAACCGCGGCAACGGTAAAGGCGGCGGCATCGGCGCAGTCGGTTTTGTACCGGAAGCTCTGGGCGTTTCCCGCCAGGTCCTGGATGATGACTACATGCTCCACATTGCCCTGCTTGATAACAGCGTGGCAGCAGAGATCGAAGAGACGTATATCAAACCGAACTTTACCATAGATAAATCCGAAAAGCTTGACACCCTCGATGATTATGAGTCCATCGGCCTGGAAGTAAGACCGCCGGATATTATGCGCTATTTTGTACGCGTCAAGGACGATGTCCTGGATGCCTTCATTCAGGAAAAGGGCCTGACCTTCATGGAACGGCGCGATGCCGAAGATGAATTTGTGTATCAGAACAGCTTCCAGATCAATACGCACTATTATGCCTCGCTGGGCGAAAAAAAAGCTTTTGTCATGTCGCATGGCCGCAACATGATGATCTTAAAAATTGTAGGGTATGCCGAGAATGTGGTGCGTTATTACAAGCTGGATGATTTCAAGGCGCATGTCTGGCTGGCTCACCAGCGCTATCCTACCCGCGGACGGGTCTGGCATCCAGGCGGCTGTCATCCTTTCAGCGCACTTAACGAGGCGTTGGTACACAACGGCGATTTCGCCAACTACCAGTCTATCTATGAATACCTGAAGCAGAGGAATTACCAGCCCCTGTTCCTGACCGATACCGAGGAAGCAGCCTTGCTGCTTGACCTGTGCAGCCGCGTATACCAATATCCGCTTGAATATATGATTGAAACCATGGCGCCGACCTCCGAAATGGACTTCGATATGCTGCCTCCTGCAAAGCAGGAGATATACAAAGCTATTCAGACGCATCATGTGGGCGCCTCACCCGACGGTCCTTGGTTCTTCATCATCGCTCGAAATGACGTGCGGGATAACCAGTTCCAGCTGATCGGCATTACCGATACCGCCATGTTGCGTCCTCAGGTATTTGCCCTGCAGGAAGGCGAAGTGCAGGTGGGACTGATCTGTTCGGAAAAGCAGGCCATTGATGCTACCCTGATTTCGCTGGTCCGTGAAGATGCCCGCTTCCGGCCCATTGCCGACAAGTATTGGAATGCCCGCGGCGGCAGCTATACGGACGGCGGCTCCTTTATCTTCAGTCTGAAGGACAGCGGTGACGACAATAAAAAGCTGGTCTGTACCGATAAATTCGGCCGGGTAATTGAAACGCCCAGGGATAAAGAAGTCTGTGATGTTGCTCAGCCGGTTGAATCCAATGCTGCCTGCGAGGAAACCCTGAAAGAGATTAAAGCCTTTTTTGCTGAAAAAGATCCGGCCACCGCCACCGGTCAAATAGTGGCCTATATTCAGGAAAATATGGTTGGATTCGATGCCAACAGCCTTAGGTTCGCTATCGCAACGATAAAAAAACATGCGGATGAAAATGATAACTGCAAGCAAATCGCGATTGACAGTCTGACTCTTTTGAGCGACTTGCGCTATAATACCGGCAAGATAAAAAGAAGCTCGGTCCAGCATGTCATCAAGCTCGCTCTGGATAGGATTTTTGATGAAACCTCTATGATTACCGGGAAATTGGGCTCCTGCTTCAGCCGGATTGATTTTGCCACGCGAGGAGAAATCCGCGCCCCGCAGAAAGGCGAGAAGATCCTGGTTATTGATGCAGAAGCCTTTGAACCGGAAGGCGATCTGTGCGACGCAGTGCTGATTGTCAAAGCCTACCAACTGGGCTGGAAGCGCTTTATTGTTTACAAGTACCGCGGCCAGCGGTTTACCGGGTGCGGCTTCGGCCCGGCTACGCAAGGCATACGGATAGATGTCTATGGCTCTTCCGGCGATTATCTGGCCTCCGGCCTTGACGGCATGGAAATCTACGTACACGGCAATGCCCAGGATCAGCTCTGCCAGATTATGAAAGACGGTAAGCTGGTGGTCTACGGCGATGTCGGCCAGACCTTCATGTACGGCGCCAAAGGCGGGACCGCCTATATTATGGGCAATGCTGCCGGACGGCCGCTGATCAATGCTGTCGGCAGACCGCGCGTGGTTATTAACGGTACGGCCCTGGACTATCTGGCAGAATCTTTTATGGCCGGCGATCCGCTTAACGGCGGTGGGTTTGTCGTCTTAAACGGCATCGGCTTTAATGATGAGGACGGCTCTATCCGGGAATATGACTCACCCTACCCGGGCTCTAACATATTCTCGCTTGCATCCGGCGGTGCGATTTATGTCCGTGATCCGCAGAAAAAGCTGGTTGAAGAACAGCTTAACGGAGGTGAATTTTATGAACTCAGCGATGCAGACTGGGATCTCATTCTACCGTACCTGGAAGAAAATGAAAAACTCTTTGCGATCAGTATAGATCGACTTCTTACTGTGGGGAACCAAAGGAAATCCCCCCAAGAAGTCTATCGTAAGATAATGCCTCAAAAGGCTGCCGCGCCTGTAAAAAATGACGACGGCCTGAGTGAGACCCTGTAAATAAGAACCCCCACCCGCTTACGCAATCAAAGATTGCTTGCGGGTCCCGGGAACCTTTTGTTTCACAATAAGGACACCCCCCGGGTGCAAGCTCAGCGGGATTTGAAAAATGATCGGATTAGAAGGTTATACCCCCTGACCGATCATCGTAGCAGCTGTTTTGAAGAAGGCGCCCTAAAGGGGCGCTTTTGTCATACTATTAGAAAGTATAACATTTTAAAATGATGATAGTATAAATGTAACTGGCATCACAGCGGCTTCAATATATATTGCGGACCGGCCATTAGGCCATGGGAGCGTGGAGTGCTGGAGAAACTGGCCCAATATATTATCAGAGCCCCCCTCTCGCAGGAAAGACTACTTTATATACCTTCATCTGAGGTACCCGATGGCATAGCTAGAGTAATCTACAAAGGGAAAAACAGCAGCATTCGGGAAAGCTTTACGGCGCTGGACTGGCTGGTCAGACTTGTCTATTCCCAATAAGGGGGAACTGCCCGCTTGACACCGCCATGAACTACAGAGAAAGAGTAGTGGCAGCCATGGAGGCCGCTCATGCAGTTATCGACGAGACTGAGCCGAAAATCCCTGCCGCCGTATGGCCGTGCCGGTATATTCCGACATATTGTTCAGGTTTAAACATAATTTCTTCATAGTTGATTAGAATACTATTTAAAACCAATAATTTTATTAATGCAGGGGTTCTGTATATGACACCAACTTATCAACATATGTTAAATGTTTTAACTTATAATTGTTTTTCCACATTTCTTCCGCCATACATCACACGAAGAACGTGTACCGTACAATCGGATTCTCGTGTAATGTAAAAAATAAGAAAATTACCAATGGGGAAGAATCGCACTCCTTTTGAGGACCAAGGTTCTTTCTTGTATGGTGCATGTCTGTTTGGCATAGTGCACAATTTTAAGATTTCCTGTTCAATCCTATCACACAGGTTTACAGCTGTTTGCGGTTCTAATAATTCAGTAGCAATATAAGAAAAAGCCTGCTGCAGATCATTTTCTGCAGCAGGTGTAATAATTATCGCGTACTGTCTCATGCATTCAGTCCTTTTCGAATATTAGAAAATACTTCTTCAGTAGGACGGCCTTTGCCGGCCAAATAATCAGCAAACCCTTTCTCTAATTCTGCATTAAATTCTACCTCGGTCATCGTAGCGACAGATTTAATTTTAGCCGGTGCTAATCTTAATTCGAAAGGTATCGCCTGATTAATAACCACTTGCTTTAAGAAAAGACCTACAGCAGTTGACATTGAGATTCCCAGACTGTCAAACACCTTTTCCGCCTGTTCTTTTACATCTGGTTCAATACGCACATAAAGATTTGATGATTTTGGCATGAAACCCACTTCCGTTCTCGTTCTTTTTAATACTATGATATGATATTGTACGCACAGAAGCAATTCAAATAGTCCATCTGCCTATTTAGGCTTGGTAGCATCCAGATATCCATTTGCGATCAGTTCAGCCCCATAATTTTGCATCATAAGGTTTTTAATAATGTCGTAATAATGGCAGATAGAAAGAGCAGTTGTCCCAACAAACCCATAATTTGGCCATTCATGTATACATAATATTTGGCCCCTATGTATTGTATTTATTCCCGGGTGCACTTACAATAACGATACATGGCACAATGGCGTGCCTAAGTTAGTCTCTAAATAAATAATTCGGCATTGTATTTGGGACATAGGGGTCCTCAGACCGTTTAGGTATTGGGGACTTTTTTATTACTATAAAATGGGTTAAGTAATTATTCGTTGTCAGTCCAACGCAGTTATTAATTCCGATAGAGGGTGGGGAATATGCAGAATTACAATCTACCAGCAAAACAGGGGCTTTACGATCCAGCCTGGGAACACGACGCCTGCGGCATGGGGTTTGTGGTAAACATCAAGGGGGAGAGGTCTCACGACATTATAGATGAAGCTTTGACGGTGCTGGAGAACCTCAATCACCGCGGAGCCAGCGGCGCTGATGAAAATACCGGTGATGGTGCAGGCATTTTAGTCCAGATACCCCATGATTTCTTTAAACGGGAATGTGAAGTATTGGGTTTTAGCTTGCCGGAACAGGGAAGCTATGGGGTAGGTATGATGTTTGCCCACAAATATGATGATTTCAGAAAAACCCAGATGGAGACATTTGAAAGGATCGTAGGGGAAGAGGGTCAGACCATCCTGGGCTGGCGGGAAGTACCTATAGATAAAACCGGCATCGGTGAAGGTGCCAAGGCAGTTATGCCAAGATTTATCCAGGTTTTCATCGGCAAGGATGAGAAAATAACCGATCCCATGGATTTTGAACGAAAGCTCTATACCATAAGAAAAAGAGCAGAAAAGGTCATTGTCCCAATGTCTGAAAAAGAAGGAGGCACATTCTATGTCGCCAGCCTATCCTCAAAGACAATCGTTTATAAAGGGATGCTTACTGCAGAACAGCTTAGGAGTTTCTACCTTGACCTATCCGATCTTGATTGTGTGTCTGCCCTGGCGATGGTCCATTCAAGGTTTTCCACCAACACATTCCCGAGCTGGGAGAGAGCACATCCCAATCGATATATCGTGCATAATGGTGAAATAAATACGATCAGAGGCAATGTGAATTGGATGAAAGCAAGACAGAAATGTATTGATTCACCGCTTTTTGACGATATTTCCAAAGTATATCCTATTGTCGATGAATCAGGCAGTGACTCGGCGATGTTTGACAATAGCCTGGAGTTCCTTTACCTTACCGGAAGATCGCTTCCTCATGCGGTGATGATGATGATTCCCGAGCCCTGGGAAAAGAATAAACTAATATCTCAGGAAAAAAGGGATTTCTACGAATTCAACAATTTAATAATGGAGCCTTGGGACGGCCCGGCTGCCATGGGATTTACGAATGGTGTAGTCATAGGCGGAGTACTGGACCGGAATGGACTGAGGCCTTCCAGGTATTATGTAACCAAGGATGACCGGGTTATACTGGCCTCAGAGGTCGGTGTTATTGATATCAAACCTGAAAATATTAAATATAAAGGCAGGCTGGAACCAGGCAAAATGCTGCTTATTGATACGGCTGCCCAGAGAATAATTGCAGATGAGGAAATAAAGAAAAATGTAGCGAAGCTTCAGCCTTATGAGGAGATGAACCGGAGACATATTGTCAAATTAAGTGATATTCCGGTGGTGCTGGAACCGCAAAAAGTAATCAAGGATCTGATCAAACAGCAGAAGGCTTTTGGCTATACCTTTGAGGATATCAGCCAAATTATTAAACCTATGGCTATTGCGGGAAGTGATCCTATTGGCGCCATGGGTATGGATTCCCCCCTGGCAGTTTTGTCTGAAAAACCGCAGCTGCTGTATGTCTATTTTAAACAGCTTTTTGCCCAGGTCACCAACCCTCCGATTGATGGCATAAGGGAAGAAATTATAACTTCAAGCTCAATGCTCTTAGGTAACAACGGTAATTTATTAGAACCGGACCGGAAAAATACGACCAGTGTATTTCTGGAATCCCCGATACTTACCGATGAACAGCTTAATACCATAAAAAATTTAAATAACGGTAGATTCAAGACCGCTACCATTTCCATTCTGTATCCGGTAGGCAATGGATTTAGAGCCATGGAAAAGGCCTTGGACAGAATATGCCGTGAGGCTGATCAAGCTATTAATGAAGGCGCCAATATTATAATACTATCCGATCGGGGGGTAAATGAGCATCTGGCGGCGATTCCCGCCCTGTTGGCTTCTTCAGGGCTTCATCATCACCTGATCAGAAGAGAGATCAGGACCAATCTGGGCATAGTGCTGGAATCAGGCGAACCACGTGAGGTTCATCACTTCTGTACCCTGATTGGTTATGGGGTAACTGCCATTAATCCGTATATTGCCTATGAAACGATAAAAGACCTGGCTGATAAAGGGGTCTTAAACGGACTTGACTATGAAACCAGCCAAAAGAACTATATTAAAGCTTCGGTAAAAGGGATGCTTAAAGTACTGACCAAAATGGGCATTTCTACCATGCGCAGCTATCATGGTGCTCAAATATTTGAAGCGGTTGGCATCAAAAAAGATGTCATCGATAAATACTTCACCATGACGCCGTCCCGGTTGGAAGGTATCGGACTGGAAGAAATAGCGGCTGAAAACCAGATGAGACATGCGAGTGCCTATAATGAAAGGTCGCCTTATACCGATACGCTTGAAATCGGAGGGTACTTCCAGTGCAAAGATGATGGGGAGATCCATCTGTACAACCCGGAAACCATATATCTCTTACAGAGAGCCTGCCGGGAAGGGGACTACAGTCTTTACAAGGACTATTCCAAAAAGATAAATGACGAAGAAATATTTACCCTGAGGAATCTGCTTGATTTTAATTACAAAGCGGGCGACGATACTATTCCGATTGAAGAAGTCGAACCGGTTGAGTCCATTGTCAAAAGATTTAAAACCGGAGCCATGTCCTATGGGTCCATCAGCAAAGAGGCTCACGAGTGTCTGGCAATCGCCATGAACAGGCTGGGGGGCAAAAGCAATAGCGGTGAAGGCGGAGAGGACTATGATCGGTTCAAGGTGATGGACAACGGTGATACTAAAAACAGTGCCATCAAGCAGGTAGCTTCCGGACGGTTTGGCGTTACCAGCAACTACCTGGTAAATGCCCGTGAGATTCAAATCAAAATGGCGCAAGGGGCCAAACCCGGTGAAGGCGGACAGCTGCCCGGACGAAAAGTATATCCTGAAATCGCCCGCGTAAGGCATTCAACTCCGGGAGTGGACCTGATATCCCCACCCCCGCATCATGACATATATTCAATTGAGGATTTGGCGGAGCTCATCTATGACCTGAAAAATGCCAACCGGGAAGCCAATATCAATGTCAAGCTGGTTTCAGAAATTGGCGTGGGTACCATAGCCGCCGGGGTAGCCAAAGGCAAAGCGGATGTGATATTAATAAGCGGCTATGATGGGGGGACCGGAGCATCACCGCGAACCAGCATAAAAAATGCCGGACTCCCCTGGGAACTTGGTTTGGCGGAAACGCACCAGACCCTGGTTTTGAACCGGCTGAGAGACCGGGTGATATTGGAAACTGACGGTAAACTGTTGTCTGGCCGGGATGTTGTCATAGCCGCCATGCTTGGCGCTGAAGAATTCGGATTCGCGACCACTCCACTGATTGCCCTGGGATGTGTGATGATGCGGGTCTGCAACCTCAATACCTGTCCGGTGGGGATAGCTACCCAGGATGAGAGGTTAAGAAAAAATTTCACCGGCAAACCTGAACATGTTGAAAACTTTATGAGGTTTGTAGCGCAGGAAATGCGTGAAATAATGGCCAGAATGGGATTCAGGACGGTCAATGAGATGGTAGGGCGTACTGACAAACTTAAAACCAAGGAAAACATCAAGCATTGGAAAGCATCCAACCTGGACCTCTCCCAGATATTATACCAGCCTTATGCCGGGGCTGATGTGGGCAGATACAAGACCCAGCCCCAGAATCATATGCTGGAAAAATCACTGGATATGAGAAAGTTGCTCAGAATGTGCCAGCCGGCGCTGGAGTACAAAAAGTCAATCAGAGCCAAGCTGAAGATAAATAATGTAGACCGGGTCGTGGGCACTATCATTGGCAGCGAAATTTCCAAGCGCTATGGGGAAGAAGGACTGCCGGAGGATACAATTAAACTTACCTTCGTAGGTTCGGCCGGACAAAGCTTTGGGGCCTTCTCGCCCCGGGGAATGTCCCTGGAGTTGGAAGGGGATGCCAATGATTATATCGGCAAGGGACTGTCCGGAGGTAAAATTATTGTCTACCCCCCCAAAGCCTCTGATTTTAAACCCGAGGAAAATATTCTCATTGGTAATGTGGCTTTCTACGGAGCAACCTCGGGAGAGGCCTATATCAACGGAATAGCCGGAGAGAGATTTTGCGTACGGAACAGCGGAGTAAAAGCCGTAGTCGAAGGCGTAGGCGATCATGGCTGTGAGTATATGACCGGGGGCAAGGTAGTCATCCTGGGTAAAACCGGCCGGAATTTTGCGGCCGGGATGTCAGGCGGGATTGCCTATATTCTTGATTTTAACGAGGTTTATTGCAATCACAGCATGGTGCGGTTGGAAAAAATTGCTTCAGCGGGGGAATTGGCTGAAATCAAAGCTATGATCGAGAAGCATGTGGAGTATACCGGCAGTCCCCAAGGCAAAAACATTCTCGCCGGCTGGAGCCGTTATTCCCCAAGGTTTACCAAAGTAATACCAACCGAATACAAACGCATGATCGAGAGTATTGATCGGGCTCACCAGGCCGGTTTAAGCGGCCTGGAAGCTCTGATGGCAGCATTTGCCGGACAATACTAACTATTTCAGTGATTAAGGTGGGAAGATGATGGGTAAAGCGACCGGATTTTTAGAGTATGAAAGAATTGATCCCGGGAAAAGACCCCCTCAAGCAAGGATCAAAGACTGGGATGAAATAAGGCTGCCTCAAGATCCTGAAATTGTACGAAATCAGGGAGCCAGGTGCATGAGCTGCGGGGTGCCCTTTTGCCATGGGGGAGTGCTTTTAAATGGAATGGTGTCGGGTTGTCCGTTGCATAACCTTATTCCCGAGTGGAATGAACTGGTTTATAACGGACAGTGGGAAGAAGCCTACCAAAGGCTTATCCGGACGAATCCTTTCCCCGAATTTACCGGAAGGGTATGCCCGGCCCCCTGTGAGGGGGCATGCACCGAAGGATACATTATGGAGCCGGTTACAATCAATAGTCTTGAGTATGAAATAATTGAGAAGGCTTTTGCAGAAGGCTGGGTAACGGTCAAACAGGCCGGGGCCACCGGCAAGAAAGTCGCTGTGGTTGGCTCCGGACCGGCTGGTTTAGCTGCCGCTCATTACCTGAATATGGTGGGGCACGAGGTGACCGTATTCGAACGCGACGACCGTGCGGGCGGACTAATGATGTATGGGATTCCCAACATGAAACTCGATAAACGTTTCATTAGAAGACGGGTGGAATTGATGGAAGCTGCGGGGATTAAATTTATGCTTGATACCGAGATCGGCAAAGATATCAAGGCCAGGGAATTGGTTGACAATTATGATGCGGTGGTGTTATGCGCAGGTGCGGGCAAAGCGAGGGGGCTTGAGGTAGAAGGCAAAGACCTTAAGGGAGTCTATTTCGCCCTGGATTTTCTCAAAAACAACACCCGGAGCCTGCTTGATTCCAACCTGACCGATGGCAATTATATAAGTGCCAAAGATAAAAACGTAATCATAATCGGCGGTGGGGATACGGGAACGGACTGCGTGGCCACCGCCCTAAGACATGGCTGCAAGAGTGTTTTTCAGTTTGAAATATTGCCGGAACCACCCCGTAAGCGAGTGGAGGAACCCAACCCCTGGCCGGAATGGCCCAAGCAACTTAAGGTAGACTATGGCCAGGAGGAAGCCATCAGCCGGTTTGGCGAAGATCCCAGACATTACCTGATCTCCACCCAGAAGATAGCAGGCAATGCTGCCGGCGAGGTTACAGCGGTGCACACGATAAGGATCACCTGGGACCGCGACGCATCAGGCCGGCTGATTGTGCAAGAGGTGCCGGGTAGTGAAAAAGTGTGGGAGGCGGATCTCGTCCTGCTCGCTATGGGGTTTGCCGGTACCGAAGATCTAATCGTGGACGAACTTAAGCTGGAGCGGGATGCGCATGGTAATGTAAAAGCGGACTATAATATATTTGCGACCAGCGCCGACAAGGTATTTAGCGCCGGTGACATGAGAAGAGGCCAGAGTTTGATAGTATGGGCAATTCAGGAGGGAAAACTGGCCGCCCGTGAGGTTGATAAATATCTGATGGGTTCGAGTGTGATCAAATAAATGGCGGGAGAGGGGGACAAGGCACCTGTCCCGCCTGGGCTTGCGTAAAAATGCTTAATCTTTTCGAAAATTATGTTGGTATATAAAAATAAAACAGTTATACTGTTGAATGGGTTAAGGAGCATTAATTTATTTAGTAGAGGAGAGCTAAAACATGCCGAAAGGATATTTAGTTCTGGAAAATGGGACTGTTTTCGAAGGACAACTTTATGGGCGGAATGTTCCGATTGCGGGAGAAGCCGTTTTTAATACTAGTATGAACGGATATCAGGAGATTATCACCGATCCGTCCTATGCTGGTCAAATACTGACCTTGACCTACCCTACTATTGGTAATTATGGCTGTGGTGACTACGGATTCGAATCCGACAAGCCGGCTTTAAGAGGGCTGATCGTTAAAGAAATAGCAGAGCTGACCGGCCATTACGAAAGCCAATATAATTTTAGCAACTTTGTGGAAAAATATGACATTACCTGCCTTACGGGGGTTGATACCCGGGCTATCACCAGGATATTGCGAATGAATGGTACTATGGGGGCCATAATTACTTCTGACCTGGAGCAGGAGGATAAACTGGTGGAGATTGCCCGCAAAGGCAAGGAATTACTGGATACCGATCTGGTAAAACAGGTAAGCTGCCGGAAGAGTGAAGTGTACGGTTCAGGCAGTACCAATATAGTCCTGATGGATTTCGGAACGAAGCGGAACATCATCAGATCATTGGTGGCGAGAGATTGCCGGGTGGTAACCATGCCGGCGGAAAGTACGGCTGAAGAAATCCTGGCCCGGCAGCCGGACGGAATAGTGCTGTCCAATGGGCCGGGCAATCCCGAGTCTTGTGATTACGCGGTCAGAGAAATCAGCAAACTGCTGAAAAAAGTGCCCGTCTTTGGCATATGCCTGGGTCATCAGTTACTGGCCCTGGCTTTGGGAGGAACCACCTTTAAGCTTGATTTCGGCCATCGTGGCGGTAATCATACCGTAAAAGACATACGCACCGATAAGTGTTTAATCAGCTCGCAAAACCATGGTTATGCGGTAAATGCAGATTCACTGCCGGACGATGTCAGCATCAGTTTCATCAACCTGATCGATAATACGGTTGAAGGTTTGGTGCACAACCGCCTGCCCTTAATGTCGGTTCAGTTCCACCCGGAGGCAACTCCGGGACCACGAGATTCAGCCTATCTTTTCGATGAGTTTATGGCCATGGTCAGAAAGGCGTAATTTACCCGAGAACAAGGGGACGATTCTTCCTTCCAGTTTCTGAAACGGAGAAATTGGAACGGAAGAACCGTCCCCTTGTTCCTTTTTGGGCAGATCAAGGTTGAAGCGTTATGAATAGAATATCAATTATTGCCAACTATAAACCTGTAACCACTTTTATTTTGCTTTGCAAGGGGTGAAAAGATTGGCAGTAAACATGATAGGCACTACTGATCACCTTCGAATGGCCAAATCGGTGCTGACTGATTTAAGAAACCGCGGTTATGAAGAACATGCCTCCCTGATATTCGCCGGCGATGAGGAAAAAGTAAGTTGGCTGGACAACCTGGCCTCTGACCCTGATGGTCAGAATGTTGACAGGACCCCCTATGACGCCGGTATCGTTAATATACCTGATCTGGGGATGGTAGCCTCAATTGGCCCGGCTTACGGATTTTGGGCCGATACCGCCCAATCGCCGGAAGGAGGCCTTGATGAGTTTTGCAGCGACATGGGTATCCGCGATGAAGGTAAGGCATTACTGGACCAGTGGCTGAAGGAAGGTAAATATATTTTGGTGATTAATGGGGCCGAAGCAGATCAAATCAATTTCTTGAGAAAGCAGGTCGGGGACTTGCAAGGCCTTGATCATTTAACCATGTGTTAAGCGGCTGGTCTGATTAAATAGGTTGCCCCCCTGAGGCAAGCGGGCTGCGGGGGGGCAACTTTTTAATAAAAAGAGGGATTTTTAAAGATCAAAATAAAGAGAATATTCATAGGGATGAGGACGCAGGCGAATAGGATCAATCTCCCGGTCCCGCTTATACCTGATCCAGACGTCAAGCAAATCGGGAGTAAAGACGCCGCCCTGGAGCAGGAAGTCATGGTCTTTTTCCAGAGCGGCCAGGGATTCGTCCAAAGAACCGGGAACGGTTTTGATTTTGGCAGCGTCTTCCGGGCTTAATTCATAAATATTTTTGTCAACCGGATTACCGGGATCGATCTGGTTGGCAATACCGTCAAGCCCCGCCATCAGGAGAGCGGCAAATGACAGGTAGGGATTGCAGGTGCAGTCAGGGGGACGGAATTCAATCCGTTTGGCCTTGGGACTGTCGCTATACATGGGAATACGGACTGCCGCGCTGCGGTTGCGGCAGGAATAAGCCAGGTTGACCGGAGCCTCAAATCCGGGAACCAGCCGTTTATAAGAATTTACGGTAGGAGCGCAAAAAGCCATTAAAGCTTGGGCGTGAGCCAGCAATCCGCCGATATAGTACTTGGCGGTTTGGCTTAACAACCCATAACCATTGGCATCATAGAACAGGTTGACTCCATCCTTCCACAGGGATTGATGGGTGTGCATACCGGAACCGTTGTCCTGGAACAAAGGCTTGGGCATAAAGGTAACCACCTTGTTGTTTTTCCGCCCCACATTTTTAACCACGTATTTATATAGCATGCATTTATCGGCCATGGTGGTAAGGCGGTCGAAACGCATGTCAATCTCAGCCTGGCCGCCGCTGGCAACTTCATGGTGATGTACCTCAATGTCTATTCCCGCTGCGATAAGGGCATTTACCATGTCGCTGCGAAGGTCTTGCTGGGAGTCATGGGGCGGCACCGGGAAATAGCCTTCTTTATAACGATTTTTATAACCCAGATTGGGCTTTTCATCGCGGCCGGTGTTCCATTCGCCTTCAACTGAATCCAGGTAGTAATAACCGTAGTTTACTGATTGATCAAAACGGACATCATCAAAGATAAAGAATTCCATCTCCGGACCCCAGAAGCTGGTATCGGCAATTCCGGTAGAGCTTAAATACTGTTCGGCTTTTTTGGCAATAAAGCGGGGATCGCGGGTGTACGGCTGCCGGCTCAGGGGATCCAGAATATCACAGATTATTGACAGGGTGGGAGCTTTGCATACCGGGTCGATTATAGCGGTAGTGGCATCGGGAATAAGCAGCATATCACTTTCCTGAATTTCCTGGAAACCGCGGATACTGGAGCCGTCGAATCCGACCCCTTCCTGGAAAAAAGCGGTCAAATCATCGGCAGTTTGAAGCTGCGTGGTGGGAACACTGAAATGCTGCCATAATCCAGGCAGGTCGTTAAACTTTAAATCGACAAATTGAATACCATTTTCCTTAATAAAGGATAAAACTTGTTCCGGTGTCATAGTGTCTTTCCTCCTTAAATCTGAATATTGGGCTATAGAGGCTCCTTCTGCCAGGAGACTTGTAACGGTTCGTCCCCCCCCTTCATCTTTCGGCTGCACCGCGATACTAAAGATTTGTACGGTAAAAAGGAATATCAGTTATTCCAAGACAACAAAAAAGGCCCTTTCCGCTAATGGAAAAGGACCTCATTACCCTTCTAGACCATGCCAATTCAAATATTATGAAACTGTAATAACAGGAATCGTTGTATTCATTTTACTCCATGCATAATACCCTTTGTCAAGAGTCCCAGGGCCGCTGACGGGGGCCAATCGGCAAGTATACCGGTATACAGTTGCGTTCGGGCTACCGGCCGGCAGAAGCTGCGCTTGCATACTCTTCAGCCAGAGTATTCATCAGTTCTTTTACACTAACGATCTCCCGGCAACGGTATACGTTTTCGCCTGCAAATTCCAATCCATTTTTCAGGTTTCCCTTTTGGGCATTCATTAAGGCCACCGCAATGCAATAAGGACTGTTTTGATAATCGCAGGTAGTTATGCAGTGATAGGGGCATTTAAAGGGCTTCTTTCTGCCTGCCTCCACATCATCTATGAATTCGTTGCGCAATGCCCGTCCGGGCATTCCCACCGGACTTTTGATAATAACCGTATCCGCTTGCGACGCGTTAAGATATGCCTCTTTAAATTTTATGGAGGCATCGCATTCGTGGGTGCTTACAAAGCGCGTGGCCATCTGTACCCCGGCTGCGCCCAGCTCTATATATTTATAGATGTCATGACCGGTAAAAACCCCGCCGGCCGCGATAACGGGAATTTCTTTGTGGTTGTTGGCGGAGAGGGGTTTTACAGCTTTTATTACTTCCGGAATCAATTTTTCCAGGGAAAATTCAGGCTTTTGCAACTGTTCCGGTTTAAAGCCAAGATGGCCGCCGGCCATGGGCCCCTCTACCACAAAGGCATCCGGCAGATAGTTGTACTTTTCCAGCCAGCGTTTAGCGATAAGGGCGGCCCCGCGTCCATTGGATACGATGGGCACTAATTTGGTCCGGCTTTTTTCTTTAAGGTACTTGGGAAGATTCAGAGGCAGACCTGCACCGGAGAATATAACATCTATGCCTTCTTCGATGGAGGTTGTAACCAAATCGGCAAAATTGGAAAGAGCCACCATAATATTTACCCCCAGAATGCCGTCGGTAGCAGCCCGGGCCTTGCGAATTTCCAGGGCCAAACGACGTTTGCTGGCTTCCAGATAATTGGAGAAGCCATCGGGTTCCAGCATTCCAATTCCGGCAGCAGCAATCACGCCGATGCCTCCCTCGCTGGCTACGGCAGCGGCCAGTCCCGACAGGGATATGCCGACTCCCATTCCGCCTTGGATGATTGGGATCCTGGCTATTAAATCACCGATATGCAGTTCTTTCAAGTACTCTGTTTTCATGTTCATCTCCCTATTCCCTAATATTAAGAATTTCAATTGCAATGAGACGGGAATGATAAAACTGATGGATGTATATGCTATCATTGACTGTAGGCGTATATCAAACTCCTCTTAAGGTCCCTCTTCTATAGGTGGGGAATAAACCGATTTTTTTTCCTCAGTGGCGGTAGGGTCCCCGGCTGCGGAGGAGTTTAATAAATACGCTCGCGGCGCGATAAAACCAAAACGCGAAAGGCAGGCGCTATAGCACCCGCGTTTTGGCGCACAATTCGCGCACGCGCTCATAAATTCGATCAGCTATTATTATTCACCATTTTATAACAAAAGTAAAATAACGAATGCATTATACCATAAATATATCAGAATGATCAGAAGATTTCGATACTTTATTGACAAGATAGGCTAACACTGTTTAAACTTATCCCAAGTATTTTACTATTAGGATATTATTAGCTGCGTATTATAATCTATAACAATACATAGAAAGGTAATTCCAATATGAGAGTTAAAGCCCTGGGGATTGGTTATTGTTTACCTGAAAGGGTTCTCAGCAACCAGGACCTGGAAAAAATGGTTGATACCAACGATGCCTGGATAGTAGAGAGAACTGGAATAAAAGAACGCCGGATATTGGGACCGGAGGGGAAAAATTCAGATATCTCAGTAGTAGCAGCCCGCAGAGCCCTGCAGGACGCTCAAATTGATCCGCTGCAACTGGACCTGATTATTGTGGGTACCGTAACGCCGGATATGCCATTTCCGGCTACGGCTTGCATATTGCAAGCCGAACTGGGAGCAGCCAAGGCGGCGGCGTTTGATCTGGCTGCAGGCTGTACCGGTTTTATCTACGCCATGTCGGTGGCGGAGAAACTTCTCCTGGCCCCTGAATACAATCATATTTTAATTGTGGGGTGTGATATTCCTTCCTCGGTTGTTGACTATACTGACCGTAATACCTGCATCCTCTTTGGTGACGGGGCCGGGGCCATGGTACTGGGCAAGTCGGAAGGCGACTGCGGTATCCTCAGTACATGCATCGGTTCGGATGGAAACGGGGCCGGACTGCTTTACATGCCGGCCGGTGGTTCGGCTCTGCCTGCCACCCATGCAACCGTGGACCAGCGTTTGCATTATCTGAAAATGAATGGTAACGAGATATTTAAGTTCGCCACCAAAATCGTGGCGGAGACTACAGCCGAGCTGCTGCGCAAAGCAGGTCTGACCTATGAGGATATTGATCTTTTTGTGCCGCATCAGGCTAATTGGCGTATTATCCAAAGCGCGATGCGGCGTATGAAGCTGCCTCCGGAGAAAGCAGCCATAAATCTTGATGTTTGCGGGAATATTTCAGCCGGCTCCATTCCGGTAGCCCTGTGCCAGTACAATGAAAAACACCCTCTCGCCAGGGGAACCAATATACTTATGGTGGCTTTTGGGACCGGTCTCACTTATGGAGGGGCGATACTGCGCTGGGGCAGAGATTAGAGAGGGGGAGATTTGGTATGCTGATTAACACAGGCATTTGTGATTTATTTGGAATCCGATATCCAATTATTCAAGGCGGTATGGCTTGGATTGCCGGTGGTCGTCTGGCGGCGGCGGTTTCTGAGGCAGGGGGCATGGGTACGATTGGCAGCGGCAATTCCCCCGCTTCCTGGCTGCGTGAACAGATTGGCTTGGCCCGAGAGGTAACCTCCCGTAACTTTGCGGTAAATTTGGTTTTGACTTCGCCCTATCTGGCCGAAAATCTAGAGTTGATTATTAAAGAAAAAATTCCGGTAGTGGCCACCGGCGGAGGAAATCCCGGACCTTTCATGGCCCGGTTTAAGGAGGCCGGGATAAAAGTTATGCCGGTAGTGGCTTCAGTTGCCCTGGCAAAACGTCTGGAACGTTTGGGAGCCGATGCGCTGGTGGTCGAAGGGGTGGAATCCGGCGGGCATGTAGGGGAAATGACAACCATGTGTATTGTCCCCATGATTGCCGATGAGGTTGGAATCCCCATTGTGGCTGCCGGGGGAATTGCAGACGGCAGGGGGGTTGCGGCTGCTTTTGCCTTGGGTGCGCAGGGAGCTCAATTAGGAACTCGTTTTATCTGTGCGGAGGAAGCCAATGTTCATCCCGCTTATCAGGCCAAGGTTATTAAAACCCGGGACCGGTCTACGGTTGTATGTGGAATCACCACCGGCCATCCGGTTAGGGCTATTCAAAACAGTTTTACCCGCGAGTATTTGAAATTCGAGAAAGAGGGCGCAGATAAGGAAAGCCTCAATAAACTGGGTTCAGGGCGCTATCCTCTGGCAGCCGTAGATGGTGATATGGAAAACGGCAGTATTTTGGCCGGACAAATCTCCGGATTGGTTAAAAAGGTGGAAAAATCCTCGGAAATAGTGGATGAAATCATGGCTGAAGCCCGGGCGATCCTGAAGAAAATGGGGGATTTGCCATGTCAAGGCTAGCTTTTGTATTTCCCGGACAAGGTTCGCAGTATGTGGGGATGGGCCGGGAACTGGCTGATTCTTATGAAGCTGCCGCCCGGATCTTTGCTGACGCCGACGCCATATGCGGCTATGAGTTGAGTTCAATTTGCTTTAATGGTGCCCGTGAATTATTGGATCAGACTGTATATGCCCAGCCTGCTATTTTAGTGACCAGCCTGGCCTGTCTGGCAGTGGCTCAAGCCCATGGGCTGTCTGCTCAAATCGTCAGCGGCTTGAGTCTCGGCGAGTATACGGCTCTGGTAGCGGCGGGGGCTCTGGGGATGGAACAAGCCCTGCCGCTGGTGATGAAAAGAGCCCAATTAATGCAGGACGCGGTTCCCTTAGGAAGAGGAGCCATGGCTGCGGTGCTGGGCCTGGACGACCGATTGGTGGAAGATGTTTGCTGCCGGGTGGAGGGAGTTGTAAAAGTAGCCAATTACAATTGCCCCGGCCAGTTGGTTATCTCCGGGGAGAAGGAAGCGGTAGAAATTGCGGCCGCCAAGCTTAAAGAACACGGCGGCAAAACCAGGCTGCTGGCTATAAGCGTTCCCTCCCATAGCCCTTTGATGCAGGAATGCTCACAAAAATTCGCCCGGGAGGTCGGGGCGGTTCAGTTTAAGGAACCTGCCCTGGGGGTTGTTTCCAATGTCAACGCCATGGCCAATAATGCCTCCGAGTTTCCCGGATTATTGGTTGAACAATTGTATTCTCCGGTTCGATGGGAACAAAGTGTAAACTATATGATGGATCGGGTAGACTATTTTGTGGAGTTGGGACCTGGTTCAAGTCTGTCGGGATTGATCAGGAAAATAGACCGTACCCGGGTCCTGGGTCAGGTTGAGGATATCAAATCCCTCCAAAAATTACTTGAGAAGGTGAAGGAAATATGAGCCAACCAGCAGCACTGGTTACGGGCAGTTCACGTGGCATCGGCCGGGCTATTGCCATAAAACTGGCCCAGGATGGATTTCAGGTAGCGATAAACTATTACAACCAGGGCGATGCAGCCCGCAACCGAGAACAGGCCGAGGAAGTTTTAAGCGCAATTGCCGGCCAGGGCGGAACCGGCATCATCTTGGGCGCGGATGTATCAACCCCCGAGGGGGCCGCCGGCCTGGTGGAAAAAACTATTACCGGCCTGGGACGCCTGGATGTGTTGGTGAACAATGCCGGGATCAACAAAGATCAACTGTTGATTCGCATGACCGACGCCCAATGGCATGATGTAATAAACACAAATTTGTCGTCAGCTTTCTATTGTTCCAAAGCAGCTCTGAAGTATATGATGAAAAAGAAACAGGGGAGAATAATAAATATATCTTCTGTGGTTGGCATGGCAGGCAATGCCGGGCAGGCGCATTATGCGGCATCCAAAGCCGGCCTGCTTGGTTTTACCTACTCGGTTGCCAAAGAATATGGACCTCGTGGTATCACCGCTAATGCAGTGGCTCCAGGTTACATAGAAAGTGATATGACTTCAAATCTTCCCCCCGAGGTTGGGGCCAGGATGGTTGAACAGATCCCGGCGGGCAGACTGGGTAAGCCCGAGGATATAGCAGCTGTGGTGGCCTTTTTGGCTTCCCCGGCAGCTGCCTACATAAACGGGCAGGTTATTCGGGTTGATGGCGGTATGTCAATATAGTTCCAATTAAATTAATTTAGGAGGGTAAACAATGTCAGTATTTGAAACGGTGAAAAAAATCATTATGGAAGTCAAGGACATCTCGGGGGACGATATTCAGCTGGAATCGCGCTTTGAGGAAGACCTGGAGGCGGATTCCCTGGATGTAGTGGAAATGATTATGCTGTTGGAAGAAGAATATGAATTCGAAATTCCGGAAGAGGTTGCCGAGAACCTTAAAACAGTCAAGGACGTAGTTGATTATATCGAAAAGAACTTGGCTGAATAGTCGGCAAATGAGGTGAAATTTTGGTGCCACGCAGAGTTGTAATCACCGGTATGGGAGCAATCTGTCCTATCGGTAATACTATTAAGGAGTTTTGGGATAACCTGATGGCAGGACAAAGCGGTATTGATATGATTGACCGTTTTGATCCCACCGATTTTCCAACCAAGATAGCCGCTCAGGTCAAGGGCTTTAACGCCCAGGACTATATGCCGCGAACCGAGGCCCGCCGGATGGATCCGTTTATCCAATATGCCTGTGCGGCCACCCGTATAGCCTTGGAGGATGCGGGTCTGGAATTAAGCCAGCACAATCCCGATCGGGCGGGAGTTCTTATCGGGACTGGGATAGGCGGGTTGGATATATTTGAAAAACAGTGCCTGGTTTTGCAAAAGCGCGGAGTAGGCGGCATAAACCCATTTTTTATTCCCATGCTGATACCCAACATGGCTGCCGGACATGTGTCAATTATGTTTGGAGCCAAGGGGCCAAGCAGTTGCTCGGTCACAGCCTGCGCCACCGCTACCAATTCGATTGGTGACGCTTTTCGCATGATCCAGCATGGCTCGGCGGATATAATGATCAGCGGAGGTACAGAAGCCCCCATAACCCCATTGAGTATTGCCGGGTTCTGTGCCATGAAAGCCCTGTCGACCCACAATGACAAGCCTCAACAGGCCTGCCGCCCCTTTGATATTGATCGGGACGGATTCGTTATGGGTGAAGGGTCAGGCGTCCTTATTCTGGAAGGGCTTGAGCACGCCCTGAACCGCGGAGCTAAAATTTATGCGGAATTGATAGGTTACGGCAGCAGTTCCGATGCTTACCATATAGTACAGCCTGACCCTGAGGGTGACGGAGCAGTCCGGGCACTGAATGCGGCGTTGAGTGAAATCGGTATTAAAGCCGGTCAGTTGGATTATATGAATGCTCACGGTACCGGTACCGGTTTTAACGACCGGGTGGAAACCAAGGCCCTAAAGCGGGTGTTGGGAGCAGACCCGGGGAATTTGGCGATTACCTCCACCAAATCAGCTACAGGCCATATGCTGGGGGCGGCTGGTGCCGTCGAACTTATCGCCACAACCCTGATCTGTACCAAAGACTTGATACCCGCCAATATAAATCTGGATAATCCGGACCCCGAGTGTGATCTGGATTATGTCAGGGGCGAAGCCCGAAAAAAAACGGTAAATATCGCCGCCTCGGAGTCATTGGGTTTTGGCGGGCATAATGCCGTGCTGGTTATAACTAAATATAAATAATAGAGGTTAACAATGGATATAAATGAAATATTGAAGGTTTTGCCCCACCGCTATCCGTTTCTCCTGGTCGACCGTATTATTGAGCTGGAACCGGGAAAACGGGCAGTAGGGCTTAAGAATTTGACTATAAATGAGCCCCAGTTTATGGGGCATTTCCCAGGTCGTCCCATAATGCCCGGGGTATTGATGATAGAAGCCATGGCCCAGGTGGGTGCCTGCGCCCTTTTCAGTCTGGATAAATACAGGGGGCAGTTGGGTATACTGGCCGGGATTGATAAGATGCGTTTCAAGCGTCAGGCCATACCGGGAGATACTCTGGTAATTACCAGTGAAGTTTTGAAAATTAAGGGTAGTTTTGGATGGTTCAAAAGTGAGATACAGGTTGACAATGAACTGGTCTGCCGGGGTGAGTTGATGTTTGGACTGGATAAGTCATCTCGGAAGGATGATTAATTATGTTTAACAAGAAAAAGGCCTATATTGATCTCTCTGGGGTAAAAAAGAATCTGCATGCCTTTGACGCCAGAGAAGGCAATTTTTCATGTCCTGCCTGTTCGGCCTGGATATCCGAAGCTGAGAAACTGCAGAATAATGACTGCTGCCCCCGTTGCTCCCATCATTTTTCGGTAGGCGCCTGGGAACGGATCTATTCCCTCTGCGATGAAGACAGCTTCGAGGAGTGGGACGCCCGCCTGACTTCGGTTAATCCCCTGGATTTTCCCAACTATGCCGAAAAGATAGCTGGCGCTCAAGAGAATACTCTGATGCAGGAAGCCATAATTACCGGAAGAGCCAGTATCGGTGGATTTGGTACGGTTCTGGGGGTCATGGATTCCCGTTTTATGATGGCCAGTATGGGGTCGGTCGTAGGAGAAAAGATTTGCCGTGCCATAGAGGGGGCTATTCAATACTCCCTGCCCTTTATTATTTCCTGCTGTTCAGGCGGAGCGCGCATGCAGGAAGGGATGCTTTCCCTGATGCAAATGGCCAAAACCAGCGCGGCGGTGGGGCGTTTAAACGAGAAGGGATTGCTTTTCATCTCCATATTGACCCACCCGACCACGGGAGGCGTAACTGCCAGCTTTGCCTCCCTGGCAGATATTATTATTGCCGAACCGGGTGCTTTAATCGGTTTTACCGGGCCTCGAGTTATTGAACAGACAACGGGGCAGAAACTTCCGGCGGGATTTCAACGCTCGGAGTTTTTATTGAAACATGGAATGATTGACATCATCCAACCCCGTTTGGAGATGCGTTCTCTGCTTATACGGCTGCTGAACGTTCACCAAGGAGGAAGACATGGTCAAGAGTAAGTTCGAGTTCGAATCAGCCTATCGGCTTTTGGAAACCAAGCTGGACGAACTAAAAGAATTGTCGGTTAATTTGAACTGTGATTTCAGTGCCGAGATTGCCAACGTAGAAAAAAGAATTAACGAGCTCAAACAAGAGCGCTACAAACATTTAACTCCCTGGGAGCAGGTGCTGCTTTCCCGCGACCTGGAAAGACCGATGACCCGAGATTATATCGACTTGCTCTTTACGGAGTTTATTGAATTGCATGGTGACCGGTTATATGGAGATGATCCGGCCATTGTAGGCGGGATTGGCCTATTTGACGGCCGGGCGGTTACCGTTATAGGACATCAGAAGGGTAAAGACACTCGCGAAAACATAGAACATAATTTTGGCATGCCCCGGCCGGAAGGATACCGCAAAGCCTATCGACTGCTGCATGATGCCGAGAAATTCGGCCGGCCGGTATTGACCTTTATCAATACCCCGGGGGCCGATCCGGGTATGGGAGCGGAAGAACGCGGGCAGGCCTGGGCCATATCTCAGCTGCTGCTTTATTTGAGCTTGCTCCAAGTACCGGTTGTTTCGGTAATTACCGGGGAAGGAGGCAGCGGCGGAGCCTTGGCCCTAACCGTCGCAGACCGGATACTTATGCTGGCTAATGCCGTATTCTCGGTAGCTTCGCCGGAGACATGCGCCTCCATATTACTGCGGGATGCCAAACGGGCAGATGAAATGGCTGCCCTGTTAAAGCTCAATGCCCAATCTCTAAAAGAACTGGACCTAATAGATGAGATAATCGATGAACCGGCAAATGAAGCTCTGCTTGAGTCGCCGGCCTTTGTCCAGTCACTTGAACAAAGGATAAAAAGTCATTTGGATGAGGTATGCTCGCAGGATATAGAAAGTTTGATCAAGTTGCGTTATGGACGCTTAAGAAAAATTGGAAGATTTCAGGATAAATGAAATCCAGGAATAAAGAAATTTTCGTATGGATTGCATACGTTAAAGGGGACGGGGTGGCAAACAACGGCAAGGTTGTAAGTTGCCCCGTCCTTTTATCAAACGCCTCGTAAGAATCCTGCATCTATAAACCGAATTTCTCCTCGGCGGCGGGCTTAACCTCGGCATACGCTTGCTATTAAAAGTACAATTATTACTTATAATTATTGGTTATGCTAAAATAAAGCTTGTTAAGCGCAAATGGAGGTGGCTCAAATGTTGAAACTGGAAGATATCCATATGCAAGTTGATAATGATAGCGGAGAAAAGATCGAAATACTCAAAGGCTTGAATATTGAGTTCGATCAGGGAAAAGTCTATGCCGTAACCGGACCCAACGGCGGAGGCAAGACCTCTATCGCCAAGGTGATTATGGGTATCTACAAACAGAGCAGTGGTCATATTTATTTGGAGGGAGAGGACATAAGCGAGCTTTCAATTACCGAGAGAGCCAAAAGGGGAATAGGTTATGCTTTCCAGCAGCCTCCCCGTTTTAAAGGACTGACTATACAGGACATACTAAACATATCCTCCCCCGGGGCCGACCTGGTGAAGATCAGAAGCTACCTGCGGGATGTGGGGTTGTGTCCCGAGGATTATCTGGAACGTGACTTGGGGGCAGGTTTAAGCGGCGGAGAAATTAAGCGCATAGAAATGGCTCAACTGCTGCTGCGGGATCCCATAATCAGTATTTTTGACGAACCTGAGGCGGGAGTAGATCTGTGGACTATACAGAAGCTGCTCGGGCTTATAGTTGCCAAATATAAAAATGATCCCCAAAAAACTGCAGTGGTTATTACCCATAACGAAAAAATCATACCTATCTGTGATGAAATATTAGTGGTGGACGGCGGGGTCATTACGGCCCAGGGACCTCCCCAAGAGATCTGGCATTTAATCAAGGATGATATAGAATGCAAAGTACGCAATCAATGTCAGGGGGATTTAACCTATGAAATTAAACAAGCTTGATCTGGATCTGCTTAACACCATTGCCGATTTAAAAGAAGTACCCCAAGGGGCATTGAATATTCGCCTCAACGGCAAGGCAGTTATTAGACAGTCTTCACCCAACATAGCAGTCGGACCTAATGCCGACGGAACCGGGCTGCTGGTTGAAATCAAACCGGGGACCCAGAACGAGACCGTGCACGTTCCGGTCGTGCTTACCCAGGCCGGGCTGCGGGACAAGGTTTACAACACCTTTATAGTGGGGGAAGAAGCGGATGCTACCATTATTGCCGGATGCGGAATACATAATGAAAGTCATGCTGAATCCCGGCATGATGGCATTCATGAAATTATTGTAAAGCAGGGTGCCAAATTGAGGTATCTGGAAAAGCACTATGGCGAGGGCAGCCCAGAGGGTAAAAGAGTTTTAAATCCCACCACGGTTATAACGGTTGAAGCTGGTGCCAGCGCCGAGTTGGAAATGATACAAATAAAGGGGGTAAACGATACGGTACGATCAACGGTGGCCCACGTTCATGAAAAAGGGAGTCTGAAAATTATGGAACGTCTACTGACCCAGGATGATCAAAAAGCCGAATCTGACATAGAAATACATTTGGAGGGAGCCGGCGGAGGGGCTCAGGTCTTGTCCCGGGGAGTTGCTCAAGGCCATTCCTATCAACTTTTTCGGGCCGCACTAATAGGACAGGCAGCCGCCCTGGGCCATGTTGAATGTGACGCTATCCTTATGGATAACGCCAGGATAAGGTCTATTCCTGAAATACAAGCGGAGAACGCGGAAGCGGTATTGACCCACGAAGCAGCAATCGGAAAAATAGCCGGGGAACAGCTGGTTAAACTGATGTCTTTGGGACTGACGGAAAAAGAGGCAGTAGATACTATTTTGGAGGGCTTTTTACGATGAACCTAAACCTTTTTAAAACATATGTCAAGGTGGTTGAAACCCAGAACCTGTCTAAAACAGCTGAGGATTATGGTATATCGCAGCCTGCGGTTACCAAACAGATTCAGAGCCTGGAGGATACTTTTGGAGTGCTGCTTTTGGAGAGGTCGGGCCGCAAATTAAAACCCACTGAAGCCGGGGAGATACTATACAATTACGCCCGGGAAATTATTAAAGTAGTGGAGAAGACGCAAAGAGCCATGGAAGAACTTTCCGAGAGCCGCAAAGGAAGCCTGTTCATTGGCGCCAGTACCATTCCGGGGCAGTATATACTGCCTTATCTGATCAAAATATATAAAGATAAATATTTCAGTACCAGTATAAGTATGGATATTGCCGACACTGAAAAGATATTTAATAAAGTTGCGGAGCGGGAGTTGGACTTGGGAATAGTCGGTGGCTGGTTAAGCAACCGCAAGGTAGACGGCTTTCAATGGCTGGAAGATGAACTGGTGGTTGTTGTGCCGGAGAGCCATAAACTGGCCAAAAGCCAGGAAATCAAAGCGAACAGCCTGGTGAACGAAAGATGGATATTCCGCGAAAAAGGTTCCGGTACCAGAAAAGCGGTTGAAAGTCTGCTTGCCGCCCAGGGGATTCGCAAAGAAGAGCTGAATATTTATATGGAGGCCGGGAGCACTGAAGCAGTATTGGCTATGGTCGAATCCGGAATGGGTATTTCAATCGTATCCCGTTGGGCGATCAAACGGATTGAACATCGTAAGCTTAAAGCGATCAAGCTGGATGATCCCAATACCAGCAGAGCATTATATGTGATCTACCCCCGGCAAAAAGTACGCCGTAAATCGGTCACCAACTTTCTGGAATATCTTAAAGTTCTAAAAGATTCGAGCCAGAATTAAGTTATTAAGGCCGGGGAATAAAGATTCACCGGCTTTAATATTTTTTCATTTATTTTCCCATCCTGTTTGTATATAATATTGCTATTGTGGATAAATATCTTGGGAGGTGTTTGTAATTGTTGCCCTTGCCTAAAAAATATTTTGTGACAGCTGCTGCGGCAGAGGGGGAAACTTCACTTACTGCTTTTGATGGCGCATTATTGGCTGCGAGAGTTGGCAATACCAATTTGCTCAGAGTAAGCAGTATTTTGCCGCCGGATTGTGAATATGTTCCCGATTTAATCATCCCTCCAGGTTCGCTGCTACCCATCGCTTACGGCTCCATAACCAGTTCTGAAAAGGGCGATATTATATCCGCCGCCGTGGCAGTAGGGGTACAGCATGGCAGTTTCGGGGTTATTATGGAGTTTTCGGGCAAGTGCAGCAAGCATGAGGCTGAAGCCCAGGTGATCAAAATGGTAGAGGAAGCCTTTAAAATTCGGGGATTGACGCTGGATGAGATAAAAGTTGCCGCGACCGAACATGTGGTGGAGAATATCGGCTGTGCCTTCGCCGCCGTGCCTCTCTGGTACTAACGGTGGAAACGAGACGCGGACAACGCGGACTCGTATGACTAACCCAGAAAGAACCGTGAAAGATAATAAGCAGAATAGTTCATGATATCGCTGATAAAAAAATGGGGAAAAACAGACGCGGACAGGCGCGGACTTGTATGACTGACGCGGAGAGAATAGTTAAAATAACTTGGGGTCTGCCCCCAAATTATTGACCAAATCAGCTCAGTAATTTATAAATGTCATCCTGAGGTAAAACCGAAGGATCTAGATTCCCCCTACGGGGACTACACATGTGCCGTAACCGGGCACTATTAAGGTCGCTTCACTTCGTTCACAATGACGACATAAAGTGACTTTGTTGTATTTTTGAATTATGCAAAATCCTCAAATAAATACATCCGCGGAAGTCCTATTAAGTCTGCGTTGTCCGCGTCTATAACTATAAAGGGGGAAAAGTGATTGGAACTGTGGGTTACGGAATATCAGACCCCGGCTCTGGGGTTTACCTGTAAGATTACCGAGACTTTGAAAGTTGAACAGACTGATTTTCAGCATCTGGCGGTGGTTAATACCGAGCAGTTCGGCAAAATGCTTTTGCTGGACGGCATGGTTATGACCACCGATGTCGACGAGTATGTGTACCATGAAATGATATCCAATATCGCCTTAAATTCACACCCGGCTCCGGCCAAGGTACTGATAATCGGTGGAGGTGACGGGGGGGCGCTGCGGGAAGTGGTTAAACACCCTCTGGTAAAACAGGCGACTCTGGTGGAGATTGACGAAAGGGTTATTGCCGCGTCACGCGAGTTTTTTCCGCAACTGGCATGTTCTTTTGACGACCCCAAGTCGGTGGTGGTAGTAGCAGACGGGATTGAATATATCAAACAGAGGAAAAATGAATTTGATATAATCATGATCGATTCAACTGAACCGGTCGGTCCTGCGGTACAGCTGTTCTCAGCCGATTTCTACCGGGAGTGTTTTGCGGCCTTAAAAGAAGACGGCATGCTGGTAGCCCAGAGTGAATCGCCTTTTTTCAATGCGGATGTTATTAAAATGGCTTATGGTGGAATAAATCAAGCCTTTCCGCTTACCAAACTGTACCTGGTCAACATTCCAACCTATCCCAGCGGTTTATGGAGTTTCACCATCGGCTCCAAGCGGCATAACCCCGAGGAGATAGTAAACCAAGGGGCTGGTGATTTGAAATATTACAATGCCGGAGTACACCAGGCTGCTTTTAAACTACCCGGTTTTGTAAACCATATCATTCGGGACCATAAATAGAACATAGCAAAAGGAGACGTTGCAGTCTCCTTTTGTGTTTGTTATTTATAATTTAAATTTCTAATAGTTTTCTGCCAGTTCTTCATAATAAGCTTTGGGATGGGCGCAGGCCGGACATACTTCCGGGGGTTCCACTCCTTCGTGAACGTATCCGCAATTTCTGCATTTCCATTTTACCGGGGCCGGCCGCCGGAAAACAGTATCCCGTTTTATGTTGTCCAAAAGCTTGCGGTATCTTTTCTCGTGTTCTTCTTCAACTTCGGATATTTCCTTAAAAATATCGGCAATTTCCGTAAAGCCTTCCTCACGAGCCACCTTTTCAAACTCGGGGTACATAACGGTATGCTCCTCATTTTCTCCTAAAGCCGCCGTCAAAAGATTTTCTTCGGTAGGGGGGATGTATCCTCCGGCCAGCAGCTTAAAAAAGCGTTTGGCATGTTCCTTTTCATTGAGGGCGGTTTCGGAAAAGAATCCCGAAATTTGTTCGTAGCCTTCCTTTTTGGCCTGACTGGCGAAATAATCATACCGGTTTCGGGCTTGAGATTCGCCGGCAAACGCCTGCATCAAGTTTTGTTCAGTCTTGGAACCTTTTAAATCCATGATAACTAACCTCCTTAATTTTATTTGGTATCAAATGGGGGCCCTACTCTATGGCTTATCTTACCAGGGTATAAGGATAAACCCGGATTTGCCTGCTGTCTGCAGACCAACTGAACACCATTAAACCCTCCAGCCAGGTCGTAATTTTTTCCAACTCTTCAGCCTGATCCTCATCTTTGATATCAGGATCCAGAGTAACCTGGAAGATTGCTACGGGGATCTCTATCCAGTTAAGCAGGCGCAGTTCTTCCAGGCCTTCGTCCAGGAATTCCAAATCGGCGATGGGCGTCGAAAACGGGGCCTGGTCTTTGCGTTTAATATGATCCTCCATCATACCGATAAACTTTTTTAAAAGCTCTTCTCTTTCCTCGGTGATTACATATTGAAAAAGAACGTCATAGAGGTTTTGCGTCAACTTAATACTGGTGATGGTTGGAAGCATAAGATGCTGTTCTTCCCTGATGAAATCCAATTTAAAATGGTTGGGCACCGCCATTTAATATCACTCCTTCAGGTAATAAATTTGTTTTATCAAACTCCTCTTAAGCCTCCCCTCCTCTATAGGTGGGGGACAAACCGATTTTTCCTCAGTAATGGGGTCGATCACCGACTGAGGAGGCGTTTGATAAAAAACGCTCGCGGCGCGATGCACACAAAACGCGAAGAGAAGGCGCTGTAGCGCCCGCGTTTTGGCGCGCAATTCGCGCAAGCGCTCATTGAACTGTTGTCCCATTTAAATACGGTGTCGGGTAAAAGTGCATTTGCTCTGCAGGATTAGATTCTTTGTTTTTATTTTATTATCCCCCATCCGTCAATATATTTCAAATATAAGGAAGAATTTGTTTTGAAAATTTGGGGGGAAACGAGTCAATACAGGTTCCGGTCAGAGCAGACGGTTTTGGCAGCGGCTTTAACATGGAAAGGCATTATGCTAGAATATATGAGAATATTTCAAGGTGGGTAGATTAATGAAGATTGCAATTGATGGTCCGGCGGGTGCAGGCAAGAGTACTCTGGCTAAAGCTCTCGCCCGGCAACTGGGCTTTGTATATATCGACACCGGGGCCATGTACCGGGCGTTAACCTGGAAAGCCCTGCAGCAGGGTATAGATTTGGATGACGAAGCCGCGCTGACCGAACTCGCAGCTTCAACTGAAATGCATTTTGCCGCCAGCGGCGGAGTTCAGCGCCTGTATTGCGACGGTGAAAATGTCAACGAGGTAATTCGTTCTCCGCAGGTAAGTGGTAAAGTTTCTCAAACTGCTTCCTTTAAAGCGGTGCGTGCCATTATGGTGGCCAAGCAGCAAATGCTGGCTCAGACCAGCAACGTTATAATGGATGGCCGTGACATCGGGGAGCTGGTTTTGCCTGATGCTGATTTCAAGTTTTTTTTGACTGCCAGCCTGGAAGAACGAGCGCAAAGAAGAACCCTGGAGATGAAAAGACAGGGATACCAAATTAACGGGAATTCCATTAAACAGGATATTCAAAGCCGGGATCGCATGGATTCGGAGAGAGATGTCGGAGCCTTGAAGATACTGCCCGAATCCATTGTAATTGACACCAGCCGGCGCAGTGCGGATGAAGTGCTGGCGCAAATACTCTCTATGATTAGGCAGGGATAAAATGCTGTATTCTATTGTAAGAGCATTACTCCGTTTTATATTCTATTTTTTAGGTCTGAGGGCTGAGGGGTTGGAAAATATTCCTAGGTCCGGACCGGTTATTATAGCATCCAATCATGTCAGCAATTGGGACCCGGTGGTGGTGGCCCTGGTGGTTAGCCGGCCCATTCACTTTATGGCCAAGGCGTCATTATTTAAATTTAAGATTATGGATAAAATATTCAGATTATTACATGCCTTTCCCGTAAAACGGGGTGTTCCTGACCGCCAGGCAATCCGCCAGGCCTTGCTGGTGCTGGAGGAAGGTAAGGTACTCGGAATTTTTCCCGAGGGAGCCAGGAACAAAACCGGAGATCTGAAAGCTCTGGCCGGTGTAGGCATGATAGCCCTGAAATCAGGTGCGCCCGTGGTTCCGGTAGCCTGCCTGGGCACCAGCCATACTCTCCCCTGCGGTTGGTTTGATCCTCTGCGGGTGAGGATAGGAAAGCCTATTTATAGTAATGAAATACCTGAACCAGTGGCTAAATCATCGCGTATGGAACTGTTCAGCGAGAAAATAATGAATAAAATTAGAATCCTTTTGGACAAATAAAGAAGGATTTTAAAGCTCTAATACGAAATAGATATGAGGTGTAATGATTTGCATATTATGCTGGCTAAAAAAGCCGGATTCTGTTCCGGGGTCAGAAGGGCTTTTAAATTAACCGAACAGGCCAGCCGGGAAGAGGGCAAATGGTGTACATTGGGACCTCTGGTTCATAATGATGAAGTTGTACGTTATTTTATAGATAAAGGCGTCGAACCTGTAAATACTATAGAAGAGATAAATTGTGACGGGGTAATCATCCGGTCGCATGGTGTATCACCCGAGGTAATTCAGCAGGCAGCCCGGTTGGACTTTCTTATCCAGGACGCTACCTGTCCGTTGGTCAAACGGGTTCACGAGGTGGCTGAATTACTAAAAGATGATGGATATGATATAATTATCTATGGCGATATAGACCATCCCGAGATTAAGGGAATACTGGGCTGGTGCAATAATGATGCCACGGTAGTAGCCAATGCTGATGAAGCCCGAGAAATTGGTGAGTGCCGGAAACTGGGCTTAATATCCCAGACCACTAAGGATGAGCAAGAACTTTATGCGATAGCAGCTGCTTTGCTGCCTAAGGCCAAGGAGTTAAGGGTATTTGATACCCTGTGTTCGGCAACTCGGCAAAGACAGGAAGCTGCCCGCGAGCTGGCGCAAGAAGTTGATTTAATGCTGGTTTTAGGCGACCAGACCAGTTCCAATACCAGGACGCTGACCCAGGAATGTCTAAAAACCGGAGTAAAAACCTGGCAGATACAGTCCGCTGCTGACATTAACCGGGAAAATCTTGCGGGTGTGAATAAGGTGGGAATTACCGCGGGGGCTTCTACACCGGACTGGATTATTAAGGAGGTATTAGATAGGATGACGCAGTTTGACGACGGCGCTCCCCAGGAGCAAAACCAGGAGAACCAGGTACAGGAAAATTCAGCCGGTGAAGAAAACTTTGCCCGCATGGAGGCTGAAATGGCCGATCTTGCCACCCCCAATAAAGGAGACATAGTAAAGGGAACCGTAATCCAAGTTCTTGATGATGAAGTAATGGTCGATGTCGGCGGCAAATCAGAGGGCATAATTCCATTACGCGAGATGTCATTTAAAGATGTTGATTCAGCCAAGGACCTGGTTAAAATAGGTGATGAACTTGAAGTATTGGTATTGAAATGGGATGATGACGGAACCATTTTATTATCCAAGAAAAAAGTTGATTCCAAACGCGCCATGGATAAATTGGAAGAAGACTTTAAGGAAGGAAGACCGTTGGAAGGCACCGTTGTGGGCAGCGTCAAGGGCGGTTTACTGGTTGATGTGGGAGTAGTAGCGTTTCTGCCGGCATCACATGTTGAGGACGGTTATGTTAAAAATCTGGATGATTATATCGGCAAGACCTACAAATTTAATGTTATTGAATTCAACCGTCATAAAAAACGGGGCTCCCAAATCGTTTTATCCCGCAAACAACTGGTGGAGGGAGAAAAGGCTCAACAAAAAGAGCGGTTCTGGGCCAGTATTGAAGAGGGCCAAACCGTCAAAGGCCGGGTAAAACGAATCGTTGATTACGGAGCCTTCATCGACCTGGGCGGTTTTGAAGGTTTGCTGCATGTTTCCGAAATGGATCACGTAAGAATCAGCCATCCTTCCAACATTCTCAGTGAAGGTGACGAGATTGAAGTCTATATTTTAGCTCTGGATCGCGAAAAACAAAGAGTGTCGCTCAGCCGTAAAAAGCTTCTCAAGAGCCCGTGGGAGATCGTTACGGAGAAGTATAAAGAGGGCGATATTATCGATGGAAAGGTCGTCAGAATTGCATCCTTTGGAGCCTTTGTTGAAATTGAACCCGGGGTCGACGGCCTGGTGCATATATCCCAGCTGGCTAATCGCCGGGTGGAGAAACCTCAGGACGTGGTTAAGGTAGACCAACCGGTTAAAGTCAAGATCCTGAGTATTGATCCCAAGGAAAAAAGAATCGGTCTGTCCATCAAGGACGCAGCCGAAAACATTGATCAGACTGAAGTTCAGGAGTACCTGGAGCAACAGGAGCAAGGCCCCGCGGATGACGGGGATCAAACTGAATAAGGCAAGGGCGTACGGTGGGAAAAGAAAAAAGGAGGAGCAGTCATGCCAATTTTTGACTTTGAATGCCGGAAATGCGGACATAAATTTGATCTCATGATTTCCAATTCGGAAAAAGATAAAGCCAAGTGCCCTCAATGCGGTGCAATGAATTTGAAGCAGTTGTTGTCATCTTTTAGTACTGCCAGCCCTGCCCGGGCGGGACAAATTCCAGAGGCCTGCTCGGGATGCGGTGCCGCTGGTAGCGGCGGATGCGGAATGAGGTTTTAGGCTGTCGGTTGACAGCCCCATACCGTCAAAAAAGCCCAATAGCGTCATTAATTCGTGAGCAAAGCGAACATAGGTTGTGCCCTCTGGGTGCTGCTTTATTAACGAAAGCCAGTTCAATCAACGTACTTGTTACGGGGACATTCCCCCGAGGGGTGTGTCCCCATACTTACTCCGCCTCAATCACTGACTTTCATTAATGCCTTGTTCTTGCAACCTTAATAGTACCGTTTACGGTACATCAGGAGTGCCGATGGGTGAACTTTTTTGCTCGGGCTGACTGTATCGACACTCTAAGGCTGTGGTTATACAGCCTTTTTTTGATCATAGCGTTTATGGGCACGAAGGTGAGCGATGATTATGATTGAGGCTACCGGGGTAATCCTGGCCGGCGGAAAAAGTTCACGCATGAAGTTTAATAAAGCTTTTGCTGAGATTTCCGGGCAACCGGTTATAAACCTAATAATTGACAAGTTCGCCGGATTATTTGCGGAGACAATTATTATAAGCAATGAACCGGAACTGTTCACTCCTTTCGGGCTGCCTGTCTTTACTGATATTTACCCCCGCATGGGACCGGTCAGCGGGATTCATTCCGGCCTCTATCATGCCAGTTATGACAAAGCCTTCATACTGGGTTGTGACGTACCTTTCATAAATATGAAACTGGTTGCATATATGGCTGACAATCTCGGCGACTATGACAGTGTGGTGCCGGAGATTGATACTTACCTGCAGCCTCTGGCCGCAGTATACAGCCGCCGCTGTCTGCCGGTATTAACCGCCTGCCTGAAAGAAGACAGGGTCAAATTAATCCGTATTTTTGAGGAATTGAATGCTCTGGTCATGGGGCGTGATGAACTGGAAAAGTTCGGGAATGTGGAAGAAATCTTTTTAAATCTTAACGACATCGAGGCACTTAACTTGGCTATTCAAATAGCAGGGAGGTATTAGGCATTAGGGACAAACGTAAAACCGAGCATCTGGCCTTGGCGGCGATTACCGCCGAAGGTCCCTGCAGTAATGGGTTTGGGGACGTACGTCTTTTGCATGATTCGATCCCGGATCTGGCTCTATCAGATATTGACCTTACCACTACTTTCTTACATAAAACTCTGCGCTATCCCCTGTTAATTAACGCCTTAACCGGCGGCACCCAGGAGGGCAGGCAAATCAACCGCACTTTGGCCCAGCTTGCCAATAAGTACGGGCTGGCCATGGCCGTCGGCTCAATGACTATTGCCCTGGAAAGACCGGAACTGAGGGATACCTTTACCATTGTCCGGGAGATAAACCCGGATGGCGTAATTATAGCCAATTGCGGGGCCAACCTGGACCCCAGGCTCGCCTGCGAGACTGTTGAAATGCTGCAGGCGGACGGCCTGCAGCTGCATTTCAATGTGCCGCAGGAATTGGCCATGACCGAGGGCGACCGGGATTTTAGAGGAATTATTGACAATGTCCAGCGGATAGTCGATATGTGCCCGGTTCCGGTAATTGCCAAAGAAGTTGGTTTTGGTTTTTCCCGGGAAACAACCACCAAGCTCTTTGCCGCCGGAATAAGAATATTTGACAACGCCGGCTGCGGCGGAACCAATTTCCTGATGATAGAGGATCAACGCCAGGGTAAGTTTAATCATGAGCTGGATGACTGGGGAATTCCAACCGCAGCTAGTCTGGCTGAGATTGTAGCCCTGCAGCTGCCAATACATATAGTTGCTTCCGGAGGCATCAGAAACGCTGGTGAAATAGCTAAAGCTATAGCCATGGGTGCAGAAGTAGCCGGTATTACCGGTCTGTTTCATAAAATTTTGGACTGCCGGGGAGCAGAGGAACTTGACCGGCACCTTGAGAATTTGTTTTATCAGCTTAAATCAGTATTGCTGATGAGCGGCGCCCGTGATTGTGAACAGCTTCGCACCAAACCGGTCATAATCTTGAACCATACGGCTGAATGGCTGCGGGCGCGCGATATTGATCCCCAAATCTGGTCTGACCGGTAAATTCGTTGAATCCGAATCCTCCGTACAAATTATTATAAAAAAGAGTGTTGATAAAGTCAGGCCGAGCAAAAAGGTTCACCCAAGGGCACTACTGATGTACCGTAAACGGTACTATTAAGGTTGCAAGAACAAGGCATTAACGAAAGCCTGTGATTGAGGCGTACATAAGGTACGTTGATTGAACAGGCTTTTGTTAATAACGCCGCACCCAGAGGGCACAACCTATGTTCGCTTTGCTCACGAATTAATGACGCACCCAAAGGGCACAACCTATGTTCGCGCCGCTCACGAATTAATGACGCTATTGGGCTTTTTTGACGGCCTGAGAGTCGAGAGGCTCTCTTTTTTTTGCCTAAATTTATTATTCCACTGTAAAAAGCCTCGTTCTCATACTCGTAGGAGACTTTAGCAACGGAGGCTAAAGCCTCCTCTACGCCATAAAACATATACTTTTTGCAGGCGAATCATTATTACATAATAACCGCCTAAACGGGAAATATATTAAAAAACCGCGGTGGCACCGTTCACAAATAGAGCTGTGCCATCGGTTAAGAACATTTAGGAAGGGATGAAGAAAATAAGATGCGAAATTTTCCTATAGGACTAATCAGCCTGGTAGTAGTAACTATCTTAATCTATTTTGGGGTAGCCCATCGTGTCCTGGACCGGCTAAGACTTAATGACAAGTCGGCCCTGGCTGTAATTGTGGCTATTATTATTGGCAGTTTTATTGACATTCCCTTGGGCGGCCGGGTCACTGTTAATGCCGGCGGGGTTATAGCCGTAATCCTGGCCCTTTATGTATGGCTGGGAGCAGGAACGGCCTTTGAAAAACTTCGGTCCCTGATAGCTGCTGCCGTGGTAGGACTGGCCTTGTATTTGGCCGGGAGATATTTGGGAGCAGAGCCTGAAGCGATATTTATAGATCCAATTTACATTTACCCTTTGATTGCAGGTATAGTGGGTTATCTGGCCGGACGTTCCCGCCGGGGAGCCTTTTTTGCAGCGGTTATAGGCGTTTTGTCTTTGGACGTAACCCAGTATATTTACTTAATCCGAACGGGCCTGCCGGGTACGGTGCATATAGGCGGAGCGGGCGCTTTCGATTCGTTGATCGTCGCCGGTATATTGGCGGTGCTGCTGGCGGAGCTGGTTGGTGAAAGCCTGGAAAGAATACAGGGCGGACCGGATACCAATGACCGTCCGCGGGAGTTGATTGAAAATCTGCGCGAACCGGAGCCGGCGCCCAAACCCCTCCAGGAAGAGGAGAAGAAAGAGGGGGATGAAGGCAATGCTTAAACGCCTGACGTGTATTTTATTGACCGCCTTTTTGCTCCTGAGCTGCAGCGGTACAGCCCTGGGTGAAATGGAGGCGCCTGCGGGAGAGTACTTCACCCTGGTTAATGAAGAGAATAATATAATCCACCAGACTGCCCTGGAGGTCTTTGTAGGAGATATCTATATCGCCGCTGACAATTCGAAATATGTGGTAGTAGAAATCAATGGCAGCACGGCCCGCTGTGTTTATCAGGGCCAGGAAGCCATGCCTACTATAAGTGCGGATCCACAGATACAATCAAACCTGCTCAATAGCACGGTGCCAATATTAAAACAGGGCGACAAACCTACTATTGCGGTCTATCATACCCATAGCGACGAATCTTACGTGCCTAACGACGGTAAAGAGAGTATCGACGGCAAAGGCGGAATATATGATGTGGGAGCGGCTTTTGTGGAGCAGTTGAAGTCGATGGGCTTTAATGTGGAGTATAATACCGAAAATCACAATCCCCACGACGTCAATGCCTACAATCGTTCCCGCAAGACGGCCTCAGCTTTGCTAAAATCAGGGCCGGATGCCATTATCGACGTACATCGCGATGCGGTTCCGGCGGGTGAATATCAGACCCAGGTAAACGGACAGAACGCGACCAAGATTAAACTGGTGGTGGGGCGTTCCAATCCCAACATGAAGACCAACATGGAGTTTGCCAAAAACCTGAAAGCGGCCATGGATTCAAAGTTACCGGGTTTATCCAATGGCATTTTCATAGGCAAAGGTTCTTACAACCAGGATTTAAGCCCCCGGGCGATGCTGATTGAAGTGGGATCTGACACCAACGACAAAACCGCCGCTGAACAAGGAGTCAAGGCATTTGCCTCAATTTTGCCGACGGTCCTGGGAGTATCCACTGATACCAGCGGGGGTTCAGATCAGAACGCACCTGCTGCCAAACCCTTGGGTTCCAATCAAAAGGCAGGAACTACAATAGTAATCATGCTGGTGGTAGTAGCGGCAGCCATTGGGGGCTTTTATCTGTTGAATAAAGGCTCGCTTTCAAAAAAATCTTAAGGGCAAAGGCAGGGGACGGCAGGTTAAAAGCATGAAAATAATTTACCATTGTTTTGGAGGATCGCATTCATCGGTGACTGCCGCCGCCCTGCATCTGGGCATGCTTAAAAAAAATAAAATTCCTACCCCGGACGACTTGATCCGGGTCCCTTATTATGACAAAACCAGCAAGTCCGATTTCGGGTCAATAAGATACATGGGTACGGATGAATTCGGTAATGACATTTATGTCCTGGGCAAAAAAAGCCTGGGCAACCGGTTTGGTTCCATACTTATGGGAGTGGCTGAAATTCTGGAAAAACAGGATGAATTGCTGGTGGTCAATTGTATGGGTCTGGTAAATTGGAGTATGAAGCTAGGCGGTTTTGCTTCAAGGCGGCTGGGGCTGGTTGCCTTGGGGAGACCGGTAGTAAGCTGGGGGACCAGGAGAGCCTTTGCGCAGTTGGTCAACCTGGTTGAAATAACCAGGATTAAGGCGATGCGAGAAAACCATAGATTACAGGCGATATAATTATGAATATATTGTTTATCGGGACTACCGGGGTTCACCATACCCTTATCGCCGCCTATCTGTATTTGAACCGGTTAGACGGGCAAAGTTTCAATGAATTGGAATTTTGGGACGACCGGTATCGGGAAGCCACAGGGCTGCCTTTGTTCCTGGGCAGTGATGACAGGGGCAATAAGGTGTATGTCCTGGGTGTAGGCTGGGAAGTTGTAATGGCGAAAAGGACCCTGGAACAACTGGATCAGCTGTTAAATAAAGAACAAGCCAATATAATGATCGAACCTATATTTATAAAGCGTGAAAGAGTTCTATTACTGCTGCACCGATGGGGACGCTTCAGATGGTCAAGACTACCGGTGCGGATGCTGGTCGCCTACTTCCTGCAAAAAGAAATTTCAGCCATTCAGAACCAGGTGGAAAATTTTAGAACCAGGGTCAGATTTGGATAAGACAAATTTGACCCTGGTTGATTTTCTTGCGAATAGAGTTATTTTGAAGCATAATTACTAAAGATTGCATTTTAGCAGGATGGTGAAATTATTTGGCCGGGCGCATTGCTATGGTTAGAAGCGGGAGTATTGCGGATGAAATGGAAATAGCTCCCGGTGACCTGCTGGTATCAATAAACGGGCATCCTATAAATGATATTTTGGATTACCAGTTCTATACCCAGGATGATTATCTAAAAATTGAAATTGAAAAAGTTAATCAAGAAATATGGTCGCTGGAGATCGAGAAAGAGTACGACGAGGATATGGGCCTTGATTTTTCCGAATTGGTTTTCGACCGAATGAAATGTTGTAAAAACCGTTGTGTTTTTTGTTTTGTAGATCAATTACCGCCCAACCTGCGTAAAACCCTGTATGTTAAGGACGATGATTTTCGTCATTCCTTTATTTATGGTAATTTTATAACCCTCACCAATCTATCCGAAGCTGATTGGGCGAAAATAGAGGAAATGCGGCTTAGCCCGCTTTACATATCGGTCCATTGCATTCAGGGCGATTTACGCCGACAAATGCTGAAGAACTCCCGGGCCGGTAATATAAAGCAGGATCTGGAGCGTTTAAAAGCTGCCGGAATTGAGATGCATACTCAGATCGTACTTTGTCCGGGCTGGAATGACGGGGTGGCCTTAACTGAAACCATAGAAGAACTTGCCCGTTTATATCCCGAAGTGGCATCAGTGGGAATAGTTCCAGTGGGTTTGACCGGATACCGCCAGCAGTTGCCTCAACTTGACCCGGTAACCAAGACCATGGCGCTTGATGTCATCCGCACCGTGGAATCATTACAGGAACGTTTCCGCCGGGACTGGGGCACAGGCTTTGTGTATCTGGCAGACGAGTTCTATCTGCGTGCCTCTCTGGAGGTGCCACCTGCTGAGTATTATGATGACTATTGTCAGATTGAAAACGGGATCGGGCTGGCCCGCATCCTGCTGGATGAGTTCCAGGAAGAGGTCCCAAATTTGCCAGGCAGTATCAAGCGACGCCAGGTTTTCATTATTTCAGGCCAATCGGCTGAACCGGTTCTGCGGTCAGTGATAGACCGGCTCAACCAGATTGAAGGGTTGACAGTTAATTTAGTACCGGTTCCCAACCGATTCTTTGGCGGCGGCGTAACCGTGACCGGTTTATTGACCGGCACCGATATTATTAGGGCTTTGGACAGCAAATATCAGGGGCAAAGAGTGATTCTGTCGGATGTAATCTTGAGGGAGGGGCAGGACATCCTGCTGGATGATGTTAGTTTGGCCGATATCAAAAATAAAACCCAGGCTGACCTCAGAGTGACTGATGGCAGCGCCCGGGGCTTGATTGATGCCATCCTGGCAGATTAGACGCGGACTATTATGAACAGCGCCGACAGAACCATGAAGGACAAAAGGCGGAATAGCCAATGATATTGCTGATGACAATGATTATCACAGATTAAATAATGGAGAAATAGGACGCGGACAGGCGCGGATAATTATGACCTGCGCGGATTTAATAAATAATAAGCCTTAAAAGGAAACAGACAGAGTGAAATTAATTAAGTAATGGTTTTAAAAAGTTAAATCTAACTTAATGTTATTCATAATAATCATTAAATAAGTCTGCGAAGTTCATATAAGTCAGCGTCATTATGCGTCTATTAATTTTTTGGAGGTAGGTATGTCAAAACCGGTAGTTGCCATTGTAGGGCGTCCCAATGTAGGAAAGTCAACCCTGTTTAATCGGCTGGCAGGGTCGCGCAAAGCTATCGTTGAGGATATACCCGGCGTTACCCGTGACCGCCTCTATGACAGTTCGGACTGGGAGGGACGGGAGTTTATCATTATAGATACGGGCGGCATTCGCTTTGATGACGGAGATATTTTTACACGCGAGATCAAGCTGCAAGCAGAATTGGCGGTAGAAGAAGCGGATGTCATCATTTTGGTGGTGGATGCACAGGATGGAGTCAGCCACGAGGATGAGCAGGTGGCCAATCTGCTGCGCAAAAGCAAAAAACCGGTAATCCTGGCTGCCAATAAGGTGGAAAATTTTGATCGCCAGCTGGATTATTATGAGTTTTACCAGCTGGGCTTGGGAGAACCCATTCCCGTATCGGCTATGCACGGCCGGAATATTAACGAACTGCTGGATGCAGTAGTAGAACGATTTGCCCCCGCCTCTGAATATGAAGAGGATGAGGATGCAATTAAAATCGCCATTGTAGGAAGGCCGAACGTAGGCAAGTCCTCCCTGGTGAATGCGTTCCTGGGCGAGGAAAGAGTTATCGTCAGCAATGTGCCAGGTACCACCCGTGATGCGATTGACACGCCCTTTGAATATGAAGGTAATAAATATATCTTGATTGATACTGCCGGCATCAGAAAGAAATCCCGCATAAAAGAATCTACGGAGAGATATAGCGTAATAAGAGCCCTGAAAAGTGTGGAACGGGCTGATATAGTCTTGATAATGCTGGATGCCAGCGAGGGAGTGATTGAACAGGATAAAAGGATAGCGGGATATGTTCATGAACAGGGAAAAGCTAGTATAATAGTTGTAAATAAATGGGATTTGATCAAAAAAGATGGACAAACCATGAACCGGTTTGACCAAGACATTCGCGAGGACTTAAAATTCCTGGCCTATTGCCCGATATTATATGTTTCCGCCCATACCCGGCAAAGGATATTCAAGATTCTGGAACTGGTTGACTTTGTATCAGGACAGCATAATCGAAGAATTAAAACCAGCGAACTAAACGAAGTAATCAATGAAGCCTTATTATTAAATCCGCTACCCGGAGGAGGCGGCAGGAAAATAAAAATCTATTATACTACCCAGGTCGGTACAGCTCCGCCCCATTTTATTTTTTTCGCCAATTATCCGGAGAAGGTTCATTTTTCCTACCTGCGTTATTTGGATAATGTCCTGCGTAAAAACTTTGGCTTTGAAGGCACTCCCATAAAGCTGACGGTTCGTAAACGGGATGCTAAAGAATAAGGTGATGGGAGGTTATCATGAAAGAAATTTTGCTGGTCTTATTATGCTACCTTATAGGGGCAATTCCCTTTTCCTATATTTTCAGCCGGGCATTGGGCGGGGTCGACATCAGAGCCAGGGGGACAGGAAATGTAGGGGCCACTAATGTGCTGCGGACTCTGGGAATAAAGATAGCTGTGCTTTCTTTACTGGGCGACCTTTCCAAGGGAGCAGTTTCAGCCTGGTTAGGTTTGCATTTCGGAGGAATGAACCTGGCCGCAATTTGTGCAACTATAGCGGTAATGGGGCACTGCTGGCCCATCTTTCTAGGATTTCGCGGGGGTAAGGGGGTTGCTACCGCGGCAGGTGTGGTATTGGTTCTGATGCCCAAAGTATTCCTGCTGCTGGCAGTTATTTTTGTAGTTATAATTGGTGTCACCAGATATGTATCCCTCGGTTCAATTTGTGCGGCAGCTTCGCTGCCAATACTGGCTGGGCTGGTATATCATCCCAAGATCTATGCCGCTATGAGCCTGTTGATTGCCGTTATGATTATATTCCGGCATAGAACCAATATAGAGCGTCTGCGCCATGGAACTGAAAAAAAGATTACTGAGAAAGCGGTATAATATAAATAGGAATAGAGGGAGGAAATATGAATAAGGTATGCGTTCTTGGAGCCGGCAGTTGGGGAACCGCTCTGGCCGCTTTACTGGCTAAAAACAATAATCAGGTTTTTCTTTGGGGAAGGCCTGAGGATGATATTGAGGTTATGGCAGAATGCCGGGAAAACCGCCGGTTTTTACCGGGTGTAACCATTCCGGATGAAGTCAGGCCGGGTATGGATATGGCTGCTGCCATGGAAGGTGCTGACTGGTTGGTTCTGTCAGTACCTTCCCAGGCATTGCGTGAGGTCCTGGAGAGGGCAAAAATCTACATTACACCTGGTATGCATATAGTAAATACCGCCAAGGGTCTGGAGATTGCCACCGGTATGCGGATGAGTCAGGTGGCCGAAGCAATCTTGGGGCCTGATATCCGGAACCGCTATATCGTATTATCAGGGCCCAGCCATGCCGAAGAAGTAGCCCGGGAGATACCCACCGCGGTATCGGTGGCCGCCGCCCGGAGCGACATCGCAACGTTAGCCCAGGATAAGTTTATGTCCCCAACTTTCCGAGTTTATACCAACCCGGATGTAGCCGGGGTTGAATTGGGGGGAGCCCTGAAAAACATCATCGCTCTGGCTACGGGAATTGCCTACGGTTTAGGCTATGGAGACAATACCATGGCAGCATTGCTGACCCGGGCCTTGACTGAATTAGTCAGGATGGGTGCGGCTATGGGCGGCGACCCTCGCACCTTCAGCGGATTAAGCGGAATCGGCGACCTGGTTGTGACCTGCGGAAGCCGGCATTCCCGCAACCGGAGGGCGGGAGAAATGATCGGCCAGGGATTAAGCCTGGAGGAAACTTTGCAGCGTATAGGCATGGTCGTTGAAGGGGCCCATACCTGCAGGGTGGTAAACCGACTGGCCTTGCAAATGGGTATAGAGATGCCTATAACCCGAGCCTGTTATCAGGTGTTGTTTGAGGGCCGAGACCCGCGGGATGCAGTATGGGGTCTGATGCAGAGGCAGAAAAAGAATGAGACGGAAGATCTGGCAGCGGGGGTACGAGATTGGTAAAAAGTGTGGTAAATATCACACTTTTTTTCTTTTCTGGTTATATTACCGATTGTACAACAATATATTTATAGTGTTATAAACCGAATTGCCCATTTCAAAGGGGTGTCCAGATACGGAGGGAGGATGCCTTATAAAAGTTTATCCAAGGGAGGGAAAAAGAGAAGTGGAAGGAACTAATATTTTAGATGATATCGCCGAAAGAACTGGCGGCGATATTTACCTGGGAGTAGTAGGTCCGGTTAGAACAGGCAAATCAACATTCGTAAAAAGATTCATGGAAATTATGGTGCTACCCAATATCAAAGACCTATACGAGAGGGAGCGTGCCAAAGACGAACTGCCTCAGAGCGGCGCCGGGAAAACTATCACTACTACCGAACCAAAATTCGTACCCAATGAAGCGGTCGAGATTTTTACCAAAAACGGCATATCCTTAAAGGTGAGACTGATTGATTGTGTTGGATATGCAGTCGATGGGGCCCTGGGTTACGAAGAAGATGAAGAACCTCGCATGGTAAGAACTCCCTGGTTTGACTATGAGGTTCCCTTCGAAGAAGCGGCCGAAATAGGCACCAGAAAAGTTATTACCGACCACTCTACCATCGGTATCGTAATGATCACCGACGGCAGTATCAGTGATATTCCCCGCGGCAACTATCTGGATGCGGAAGAGAGAGTTATCCGTGAATTGAAGGAACTGAACAAACCGTTTATCGTTCTTCTGAATTCCACTCATCCCTACGATAAAGAAACCATGGCCTTGGCGGATGAGTTGGCTGACAAGTACGGAGTAACTATTATTCCGATTGACAGTGCCACCATGACCGATGATCAAATTCTGAGCGTTTTGGAAGAAGTGCTGTATGAATTCCCGGTACAGGAAGTTAACATTAAACTGCCTTTGTGGGTGGATGAATTGGACGAAGATTTCTGGCTCAGGGCTGATCTGGAAGGCGCCATCCGCGAAATTCTTAAAGATATCAAAAAGGTGCGGGACATTGACAAGGCTATTGAAAAACTTTCTGATGTAATCAATATTAGTTTTGTCAGTCTGGAGGAAATTGACCTGGGAACAGGAACTGCTGCAATCGACGTCTCCGTACCCGAAGAGCTGTTCTATACCTCTTTGAGTGAAGTAAGCGGTTTTGACGTAGAGGGTAATCAGGATATTATTCGGATTATGAAAGACCTGAGCGTGGCCAAACGCGAGTTTGACAAAGTGGCCTCGGCCTTGGCGGAAGTCAGGGAATCAGGGTATGGCGTGGTTACTCCCCGCCTGGAGGAAATGATCCTGGAGGAACCTGAGCTGATTAAACAGGGTAATCGTTTCGGAGTTAAATTGAAAGCCAAAGCGCCTTCCCTGCATATAATCAAGGCTGATATAACTACTGAGATAACCCCGATAATCGGCACTGAGAAGCAATGTGAGGAATTGGTCCGTTATATGCTGGATGAGTTTGAAGAAGACCCCACCAAGATTTGGGAGTCCAATATCTTCGGCAAATCCCTGCATGATCTGGTAAGAGAGGGTATTCAGAACAAACTCCATCGTATGCCCGAGAACGCTCAGATTAAACTGCAGGATACCCTGCAGAGAATTGTCAATGAAGGCAGCGGCGGACTAATCTGCATTATTATATAATCATCCCAGCCAGCGGTTGTCCGATAACACTTGGGAACAACATTTTAAATAGATATTTCACCGGGGACCGGCCTTCTGCCTATGGTCGTATCCCCGATTTATTTTGCCCGGGCAGATTGCCCGGGTTGTCGAGGGGACAGTTCTTTTGACAACTTTGGGTGCTTTTTTTTTGCTCGCCTGCCTTGCTGCCGTCTGAACCCCCGGCTGAGACCGGGCGCTTGGCTTTGGGGCGAATAAGAGTGTTCTCCCCAACAAATTTGAGTTATAATATGGACTGATACTGATATATTTTTGGCTGTGGTGATCTATGCCGACGATTGCAGCCAGTAATCGTTCGATGATTTGCAATCAGCCTACTTTAAATATTTCAATGGAGGTGAGAAAAGTGCTGTCAAGCTCAAGGTTTAAGCAAGCAGTGAACCTGTTTATTTGAATATTGGCAAATGGACCGTTGGTTCATTTAGGTTCTTTTGTACAATGGCGGAACTGGTTCTTAAAGTATGAGGAAGCCTTTTTTCACCTGAATCCCGTTTGGGAATATTGATTACAGTGTACCGTTAATCCTGATCCTTCCCGGCGATTCCTTCCTGCATAAAAGGCCGCGTCTGGCCTTGCTCCTTTTCCCCTTGTATGAAAATATAGCTTTACCCTTCAATAGCTTGTATCGCACAACTAGCAAGTATCATATCGGCTTTTGCGGCTGATGGATTATGTAAGCCGCAAATACGGCCGGCTAACGTTGCCTATTATGCACTCAAAAATAAAGTAATGAAGGGAGAATTTCGGTATGAAAAAGCGAGTCGGTGTTTTCGTTTGTGATTGCGGAGCCAATATTGCGGCCACTGTAAACACCGTTCAAGTAACTGAAGCAGCCAAAAATATGCCTGGCGTTGTCTATGCCGCCAACAATAAATATACCTGCTCCGATCCCGGCCAGGAACTTATCAAACAGGCTATTAAGGATTATCAGTTAGAGCAGGTGGTGGTGGCCTCCTGTTCGCCGCGCATGCATGAGAAAGTATTCCGCAAAGCGGTCGAAGAAGGCGGACTGAATGGTTATATGTTCGAGCAGATTAATCTGCGGGAGCAGGTATCATGGGTACACCACGACATGGAAGCGGCGACGCAGAAGGCAATCGACCTGGTCCGCGCCGGTGTAGCCAAAGTCGTTCGCAATCAGCCCCTCAGCAGTTCGACTATTCCGGTAACCAGAAGGGCGCTGGTAATAGGCGGAGGGATTGCGGGTATGCAGGCGGCTTTGGATATTGCTGACAATAAGTATCCCGTCATTCTGGTTGAGCGGGCCATGTCTATAGGAGGCAAAATGGCTCAACTGGATAAGACCTTTCCCACCATGGACTGTTCCGCCTGCATTTGTTCGCCCAAGATGGTAGCGGTGGCCCAGCACCCGAATATTGAAACCATCACTTATGCCGAGGTAGTTAAAGTAACCGGTTATGTAGGCAACTTTCATGTAACGATTAAGAAAAAAGCCAGATATGTAGATTGGGACTTATGTACCGGCTGCGGCACCTGTCTGGAAAAGTGCCCGAGCAAAAAAATCCCCAATGAGTTTGATCTGGGCATGAGCAATCGTACCGCCATTTATAAAGAGTTTCCCCAGGCAGTTCCCAGCAAACCTCGCATAGATGCTGAGAACTGTCTGAAGCTGACCAAAGACAAATGCGGGGTCTGTGAAAAGGTATGTCCCACCCAGGCGATCCGTTACCAGGATAAGGACGAATTCGCTGAATATGATGTGGGGGCAATCGTCCTGGCGACCGGCTACGATCTTTTCGACTGGAAAGAAGCCTATGGCGAGTATGGCTATGGCAAGTATCCCGATGTCATCAGCGGGTTGGAATTTGAACGCCTGGTTAATGCCGGCGGGCCGACCGGAGGGCATATACAGCGGCCCTCAGACGGCAGGGAGCCTAAACGGATTGCTTTTATCAAATGCGTAGGATCGAGGGATGATACCAAAGGCAAAGGATACTGCTCCCGGGCCTGCTGCATGTATACCGCCAAGCACGCCTATCAGGCGAAGACCAAGATTGAAGACAGCGAAGCCTACGTCTTCTATATGGATGTCCGTACCGCCGGCAAGAACTACGAAGAGTTTTATCAGCGGGCCTTGGATGCCGGGGCCAAATATATCCGCGGCCGGGTCAGCAAGATCTACCCCCGGGGCGACGCGCTGCTTTTAAAGACAGAGGATACCCTACTGGGCCGGGCTTTAGAAGTTGAAGTTGATATGGTGGTGCTGGCTACGGCTATGGTTCCTGCGTCCGGACATGAAAGCCTGGCCCGTACGATAGGCTTTTCCGTGGACAAAGACGGCTGGTTCCAGGAAGCCCACCCCAAACTGCAGCCGGTGGAAACCTTTACCGCCGGAGTATATTTAGCCGGAACCTGTCAGGGACCCAAGGATATTCCGGATACCGTAGCCCAGGCCAGCGCTACCGCAGCCAAAGTGGGCGCTTTATTATCCAATAGCGAGCTGAATACTGAGCCGATGATTTCTGAAGTGAGCCCCGGGCGTTGTTCCGGCTGCGGTTTTTGCGTACCCATCTGCCCTTATGGCGCCCTGTCCTTGTATAGCTGCAGCGACCGGGTGCGGGGTAAAAGCATTACCCGCAATGTAGTGCAGATCAATGAAGCATTGTGTCAGGGATGCGGTGCCTGTATACCGGCCTGCCGCACCAAGGCCCTGAACCTGAAAGGATTTAACGATGAACAAATAGCCGCGGAGGTAGATGCATTATGTCGTTAGCAGCCAATAATGAATGGAGACCCAAAATTATCGTATTCACATGTAACTGGTGCACCTATGCCGGTGCCGACATGGCCGGCTTCAATCATTATGAATATCCGCCGGATGTGCGAATCATACGTACGCCCTGCTCGGGCCGTTTTGATCCCATGTGGGTTATGCGTGCCTTTAACCAGGGGGCGGACGGGGTATTGCTGTCGGGCTGCCACCCCGGCGACTGCCACTATGGAACCGGCAATTACTACAACCGCCGGCGCCAGACGATTACGAAAAACCTGATGCAGTTCATGGGCATTGAAGCTGAGCGTTTTCAGACTTCCTGGATCTCAGGTTCAGAAGCGAATAAATTCCAGGAAGTAATGATCAAGTTGGTCGATGACATACGCCGACTGGGACCGAACCGAAAGCTGAGGGATGCGCAATGAAAGAAATAACCAATACGTTACAAGCAATTGCGACCAGGCTTTTTGCAGAAGACAAGATCGATGTTTTCCTGGCCTGGGAAAAGGGAGACCAGGACTTTCAAACCCGAGCCTATGTGGCCAGAAATGCAGACGACGTAAAGAATATCGTGTTCAACGAATACAGCATCTATAACGTGGCCAATGTCCTGCTGAAATTCAGGGATGGTTCCGAGCGAATCGGGATAGCGGTCAAAGGCTGTGATTCCCGCGGAGTGGTCAGACTATTGGAAGACCTGCAGATTAAAAGAGAGCGATTGTATATCGTGGGGATTCCCTGCCCCGGGCTGAAAGATCCCCTGGCAGCCGCCCGCAACTCCAGCGGTTTTGCCAAGAATCAGGAAGAAGGACTGGCTAAAAAATGCCTGGACTGCATCCAGCCCAATCCGGTCATCTATGACGAGCTGGCGGGTCCCGAACAGACCCCCCGGCAGCAGGGAGACCGTTTTGCCCGGGTAAAAGAAATTGAACAGATGTCAGCCGACGAGCGCTACCAGTTCTGGGAGGACACCCTGTCAGCCTGCATACGCTGCTATGCCTGCCGTCAGGTATGCGTGGCCTGCGACTGCCGGACCTGTATCTTT
>JAYFPZ010000033.1:0-61715 GCA_034927445.1 Syntrophomonadaceae bacterium | reverse complement strand
CACAACGGCGGCCTATCTGCTTGAACAATTTAAGCTCATGGGCAAAGTCGCCCTTGGCAATATTGGCATTAACCTCAACCACCCGCAGCAGTCTTTCTCTTACCGTGTTTACCGCCTCGGCGGTCCCGGCAAAAATCCCCTCATATTTTCCTTCAACTTTATAGGCGTAGTCATTGTTGGCCATATAGGCGAGGACATTGCTGCTTTCAACCAGACCACCCAACCCGTCAATACAGTGATTAAGGTTGTTTTTGATTTCGTTGAAGTCTCCATTGTATTCCTCGGTAACTTTAGGGGGAATGTCTCCTTGGCTGATCCGCTCAACATATTCCGCTGCCATGTTCAGCGGTCCTACGATAGCATCCAAAGTAGCGTTGATACCTTCTACAACCTGCCGGTAATCCCCCTGGTGCTGAGTAACGTCAACTCTGGCATCCAACCTGCCGGCAACAGCCGCTTCCGCCATTATCCCGGCATCATCCACCAATCTCTGTATATTCTCAAGTGCCGTTAAATATAATGGGATTAACCTGTCTTGTTCACTGAGCTTACCAATCTTTCTATATGTTTCTATCTCTTCCATTATATTTCCGCTAGCTATGTTTTCGTATGCTTTTTCAGTAGCAAGTAATGCAACTCTGACCCTATTTACTGTTTTAGCAATTTCTGCAAATACGCCTTTATATTCTCCTTCAACTTTTTTGGTGAAGTCATTTTGAGCCATTCTCTTGAGCACCGCGCTGCTTTCTACCAGACCACCCAACCCGTCAATACAGTGATTGAGGTTGTTTTTAATTTCGTTGAAGTCTCCATTGTATTCCTCGGTAACTTTAGGGGGAATGTCTCCTTGGCTGATCCGCTCAACATATTCCGCTGCCATGTTCAGCGGTCCTATTACCGCATCAAGGACATCATTAATTCCTTCCACAACCTTCCGGTATTCTCCCTGATGTTCGCTTGCATTTCCTCTCACATCAAGCTTGCCATCCGTCGCGGCCATGACCAGAATATTGGTCTCATTAGCAAGGCCTTTAATGCTTTGAACAACTTGGGCCAAGGACGTTGAAAGCAAGCCTATTTCATCTTTTCTCTTCTTAGTTTTATCTTCTATTTCCACTGTCAAATCACCTGAGGCCAGTTTTCGCATTTGACCTGCAACGGCGACAATTGGTTTGGATATGCTTTTGCCTATCAGATAAGCTAATAGCAACGATAAAAGTAAAGCCAGAACAACCATCATCATGGCTGAATTACGATTTTGATCCAAATATCCTTGAATCTGGGCGGCAGATTCTGTCTGTGACAACCCGACAAACAATAAGCCAATAACCTGCCCGGTTTGATCCAGCAAAGGTTTGTAAGCAGTCAGGTAAGGTTTATTGAGGATATTGGCCTGTCCTATATACTCATTGCCCTTAACTACATCGGCATAGGCAAGCGATTCCTTGCCTAACATGGTCCCTACTGCTCTTTCGCCTTTATCATTTAATATATTGGTAGATATTCTTACAAAATCATCGCCTTTTTTGGCGAAAACAGTAGCTACCACTCCAGCATCCTTAGACAGTGCATCTACCATTTGGGTGTCCCCGGTTATGTCTTTACCGTTTTTGTCTGTCAGCACGCCATTTTGATAGGCTACATTCCCATAGTATTTATCCAAATATGTACTTGCTATGGTCATATTATGCTGGAGATTATTTTCCAAAAGGGACGTAGCCAGATCCTGCATACTGTTACTGGCCTTGGTATAGTTAGATATTGACAAACCAGCGCTCAACAAGATTAGAACTGCCATGAGACTAACTATAATTTTAGTTTTAATGCTCATATTGATTTTCTCATTCAACCATGACATCGTTTCGATACCTCCTTATTAATTAAATAAGACCGCTATTATCCCGTCCATGCGGTCATCAACTTTTATTACTTCTCTCCCCCTTTCCCAGATCCGCCAACTCCGTTCAGATGGCTGAAATAAGCCAAAATAGGCAGATTAAATAAATTATTAATATTCGGCAGCCAGCCGATGTGATCATAATGATTATGTGCAACTATTACCGGCTCCGCTTTGGGTTTACCAAGCCCGGCGGAAGTGCGGTATAGTCCTTAACTGCATTTACGAAACAACTGGGCATTTGACACCACCGGTTCAAATAAACGCGAGACTTCCGGGGGAAGCATCTGGGTCTGCTCAAAAACCATGAACCCGCCTTCCATCAGTGAATCATGGAACATCTTAATTACTTGAATCCTTTGTTCTTCCCGGAAATGCAAGAGTACATTTTTGCATATTATTAAGCCAAAATCCTGGCGGGGCGCTTGCAGGGAAAGCAAATCATGCTTTTGAAAGGTTATAGCCTTGCGCAGTTCTTCAACGACCCGGTAGCAGCCTGCTTTTTCATCCTTTTCAAAATAGCTCTTAAACATATCCCGGGGTATCCTCTTCAACTGCTCTTGCGGGTATAAACCCTCCTTGATAATATTTTCAAAAAGATTGCTTGCGTCAATATCGGTAGCGGTAATACGAATATTGCGGAAGTACATCCGTCCCATACTTTCCCGTAAGATGATAGCCAGGGTATATGGTTCCGGCCCCATGGCACAGCCTGCATCCCAAATGTTTATATACCGGCGGGTTTTTAGGAAAGGCAAGGCGTGGTCACGGACCATTTCCAGTGATTGAACATCGCGAAAAAAATAGGTAAAAGCCATTTTTTCTCCTTTAGTCTCAGGTACCGGATACAATTATGAGGCTTCAGTATAAATGGCCAGGTCTTCGTCGCCTAATAAAATCCTGCAATCCAGAATTAATTTAACGGTATTGCCCACCTTGCCAATACCTTTTATATAGTGGTTGCTGAAACCCGCTTTAACATCCGGCGGCGGCACGATATTTTCATCAGCAATTGACAAGACTTCCGCAACATTATCAACGATTAATCCCACCGATAGATCATCGATATCAATTACCGTAATGCAGGTTCTGTCACCATAGGGCTTGGGTTCCATCTTGAAGCGGATATTTACATCCATGACCGGAATTATCTTGCCGCGCAGATTGATAATACCTCTAATATAATCCGGTACCTCCGGCACTTCAGTAATTGCCTGAATTCCGCCTATAATTTCGGTAACGTATTTGATTTCAATGGCATATTCCTCGCGTCCGATTAAAAATGTTAGAAATTTACCTTTTTGAGTATCCTCAGTCAGTTCAAGCATCTGTTCCATAACCTCCGACATATTATCAACTCCCTTGTTTTTAATAAATTGCAAATACCGTAAACAAGCCAGAACGCACGCCTAATAACTTACCAGACCCGCTATGTCGAGGATCAGGCTGGATCTGCCGTCTCCCAAAAGCGTACAACCTCCAATTCCCTTGATCTTCTTGAGATATTTGGGCAGGGCTTTTACCACTACCTGCTGTTCCCCGATCAACTCATCCGCAAACAGACATATATTGCGGTTGTCGGTTTCAGCGATCATAATAATGCCGTTATGGATCTCCTCAACCGCATTCCGAATATCGTACATTTCGTGTAAACGCAGGATAGGCAGGCATTCTCCCCGGACCATTATCATTTCTTGGCCGTCAGGATCAGTAAAAGCTTCGTTCTCCTTGGCCTTGAAAGATTCGCGGATGGAGGTTATGGGGACGGTGTATATGGAATTGCCCACCCTTATGCCCATGCCATCAATAATGGCCAGGGTAAGCGGGATCTTCAGCGCAACCGTCGTCCCCAGGTTAAATTTACTGTCTATATGTACCGAGCCCCCGATATCCTCAATATTCTGGGCGACCACATCCATGCCCACGCCTCTGCCTGAAAACTCGGTTACCTCGGAATTGGTGGAAAATCCCGGCAGCAATATGAAAGAATAAATCTCCTGATCAGTCAGTTCACTTTCAGGTTTGTTAACAAGTCCGTGTTCCTGCGCTCTTTTTAGAATTTTTTCCTTGTCCAGACCGCCGCCGTCATCTCTGATCGTAATCCATACATCGCCCCCTTCGTTTTTGGCCTCCAGATATATTGAACCGGCAGCCGGTTTCTGTCGGGCTGTGCGTACGTCTGCTTCCTCAATCCCATGATCTATGGCATTTCTGATTAAGTGCATAAGCGGGTCGGACAGATGTTCAATGATGTTTTTGTCAACCTCGGTCTCCTCCCCGCGAATAACCAAGTCAACCGGTTTGCCCAGCTTTTTGCTCATGTCTCTTACAATCCGGTTCATTTTTTGGAAGGTTCCGGCCAAGGGCACCATCCGGATTGACATTACGATATCCTGCAGTTCATTAATTACCTTGCGGTGTTGGCGGGTGGCTTTGTTGAAATTCTCACGTTCGCTTAAGGCCAGGAGATCAGGGTTGTTGGTAACCATCGTTTCCGAAATCACTAATTCGCCAACCAGATCCAACAGCTTATCAAGCTTGCTCAATTGCACGTTGATCAAGCTTTGTTTGACCGCCGGGGAAGCGGCATTATCCAATTCTTTATCCGTCTTAAGCTTCTTATTCACAGGTGTTTTCATATCTGTTTCGTCAGGCTGACCATCAGCCGGCTTACGGGGCGGTTCTGCCTGCATTGATATTTCCGTCAGTTCAAAGCTGTCAACAAAAGCCAAGGTGCAAAAGAAATTTTCAAGTTCTTCCCGGCTGCTTGCCGCCGAAAACAGCACCTCGAATCCCTTTTCCCGAATTAACGCACTGCACTCGTTATCATCAATATTTTCCGGATTCTGCTGAAGCAGCTCTGCCATTTCACTCAGTTTGTAAACCACGTTAAACGCACGGATATTCTCCATGCCGCAGTCTTCTTCAAAGGTTACCACCGCTTGGTAAAGTCTTTCTCCTCCCAGGCCGGTCCATCCCAGGCCGGCTTCCCCGCCTGGGACCCAATCCAAATCTATACAAGCGGCCGCTTCAGTATTGGCGTCAATTGTTAAAGGGGTTATGTTGTTTTGTTTTAGCGAATTCAAATAAACGTTAATCTCTTGCAGAAGTTCGGCAGGATTGCCATCAGCCTCCTGATCGGATTCGATCTTGGCAATTTCCCGTTTGATGAAATCTATGCCTCTTAGAATCAAGTCACATAATTTAGAATAATCAAGTACTACTGTTTTAGATTCCCGCAGAAAATCAAACAGATCTTCCATGGCATGGGCAACCCCGGAAATATTCTCAAAAAACATCATAGCCGCCGATCCTTTGATGGTATGCATGATGCGGAATATTTCATTGATTTCTGCCTCTTCAAAGGAGTTGCTTTTTTCACTATCAAGAACCAGTTGTTCGAGTTGATCCGATAACTGTAATGTTTCAAAAATAAACATCTCCAGCATCGGCTCTCTGCCGCTATCCCTATCCAAACTAAATCCTCCCTCAAACCTGCTTAACAAATTAACCGCCTGTTATTGGGCTGCTATTGTTATATATCGGAGGAATAGCTGGAAATTACAGGTTTTTTTACAATAAGTTAACCTGGGGGAAATATGGCATAAAGTATAGGATTCGCGAAGTGCCGTGATTTGGGTACCAAAGTGGTCCAATCAAGATAGTTCTTATTTATAAGAAGTAAAATGCAATGGCAATAATCAAATAAGCCGAGACCAAAAGAGCGCCTTCCAGCCAGTTGGACTCGCCATCCAGGCTTATAAACTGAGCAATCAGAACCGCCAGGGCAACCACCACTATCTCATGGAAATTAAACATCATAGTCATGGGAGTGCCCATGGCAAAGCTCAAAAAAACCAGGACCGGGGTAACCAGCATCGCAATCTGGGTACTGGAGCCCATGGCAATCTCAAAAGACAGATCCATTTTATTTCTATGAGCCATGGTAACTGCCGTAAAATGTTCGGCCGCATTGCCAATGACAGGAATTATTATGATCCCGATAAAAAACTGCGACCATCCCAAGGCCTCAGTTACCGGTTCGATTCCTCCCACTAAGAATTCACTTTCAAGAGCGATCAACAGAGTACTCAAGCCCAAGACCAGTATCGCCTGGGAACGGCTCCAGCGTGCCGACCCGGTTTCACACATCTCTTGGGTGCGGCCCATGGCAAAAAACAAACCGGCGAAGTATAAAATGAGCAATATTGACACAACCGCCAAACTAAACCCTTCCAGGGCATGATGCTGACTTTCAGCCTGAAAAAATACCGCCGGAATTATAAGGGCGATGATGCCCAGGAACATTAAACTGGTCTGATTGCTGAAATGCACCCGGTCAAAGGTCTGCTCGCCGTTTTTCACCCCCCCTACCAGGATGGCCAATCCCAGGACCAGCAATATATTGCCCAGTATACTTCCTGCGATTGAGGCTTTGACTACATCAAAGAGACCTGCTTTAAGGGCAAAAATAGTTATCAGCAGCTCGGTGGCATTGCCAAAAGTAGCATTTAAAAGTCCCCCCACCCTTTCACCGGTATGGCAGGCCAGACTTTCGGTGGCTTCACCCATGATTCCCGCCAGAGGAATAATAGCGATACAAGCAGCAAAAAACATAGCCAGATCACTGCCGCTGATTCTAAAATATATACTGAACGGAATGGCCGCCAACAAGTAGTAGATTGGTTTTCCCATAATTGCAATTCCCCCTCGTCAATAACCCTAAATTAGGTGGGCTCATCTTCGGCCCCAAAATCTTTCTATATTATTATGCCAAATTATGATTTTGGTATTTGAGAAAAAATCGTCCAATTAGTTTTAATCTTAGCATAATTATCATTATCAACCTCAATTGAGACCAAATTTGCAGTAAATGAATAATATGTATCACAGCTAAGCTGCAAATTATATAAGGAGGCTGATGATATGGGCTGTGAAAAAAAGAGACGGCGCTGGGGCGCTGTTTATAGCATGACCAATACAGCACCGACTAATGAAATTATTGCTTTTCGTCGCAGGCGCAATGGGATACTCACCCGCATCAATGCTTATCAAACCGGTGGAAGTGGTACCGGTGAGGCCATAGTGGATCCTCTCGCCTCTCAGGGCTCCATTATTTTAACCAATTGGGGGCGGCGTTTCCTCCTGGCCGTAAATGCCGGCAGCAACAGCATAAGCAGTTTCCGGGTTGGCCCGCGCGGTGAACTGTCACTGGTGGATGTGGCACCGTCAGGCGGGGTGAGGCCCAACAGCCTGGCCGTCTTTGGTAATCTTCTTTATGTTACCAATGCGGGTGATATCAATAACACTTCCAACATTACCGGTTTCCGCATAGAACTGAACGGCAGTCTGACTTTGATCGCCGGTTCCACCCATGCCTTGAGTATAACTACTGCTCAACCCGCATGTGTCGTCTTTAATCCTACTGGCAGCCAAGTAGTTGTTTCCGAAAGAGACACCAACCGTCTTAGTGTGTTCAGGGTCAACAGCGATGGTACCTTGACCGGTCCAACCATCAACGACTCCTTCGGCACCGGACCCTTTGGTTCAGTTTTTCTCTCATCCGGACCTCTGCTCAATGTGGAGTCAGGCACCAATGCATTGTCTTCCTATCAATTGGGTACCAATGGGGTTCTTGCGTTTATCAGTCCCTCGGTCCTTAACTATCAAGCCGCATCCTGCTGGGTATCCAAGTCCAGGTATGAGCGTTTTGCCTATGTGTCCAATACCGGCAGCCATACCATTACTCTATACCGCATTGGCAGAGGCGGCACCCTTTCAATAGCCGATATTGTCTACAGTACGTTCAGGGCTCAAGGCGCACCGATCGATAACGGGGTAAGCCGGGACGGCCGCAATTTCTATGCCCTCAACGGAAATCAAGGTTCCATTTCCGTATTCAATATCAGAAGACAAGGCCGGCTTACCCGGATACAGGTCCTCAAAAATACGGGATTGCCGGAAGTCGGGGCGCAGGGTTTGGCTGTCCTGTAACTTAAAGTTGCTTTTATCCGCCACTTTTCCATATTTGTAATAAACGGCTCACCTTTTAAGCTTGATAAAGGTGAGCCCTATCATTATGCCTGGCCACTTTTTACATTTAAAGCCAGGGCGGAACGGTCTGGCAGGTTGAGCTTCGGGTAAATGCGGTAATGGACATTAAGGGCTGGACCTTATGCGATAAAAGGTATAAGCTGTATTCATTGCAGTCAGAATTTCAAAGACCCCACCCGCATAGAATATAACCATACTCATTCACAGGAGGTAACTATGAGCAGTTATTTAATCGCAGTGATTCTGGGAGTTGTTGAAGGCATAACCGAGTTTTTACCCATTTCCTCAACTGGTCACCTTATACTGGTAAACCGTCTGGTTGGTTTCACCGGAAGTTTTGCCAACATGTTCGATGTAATCATACAACTGGGGGCAATTTTATCAGTCGTAGTGTATTTCTGGCACCGGATCAACCCCTTCAGCCGTAGTAAGACCTATTTGGAGAGAAGTACTACCTGGGATCTGTGGAAAAAAACAATTGCCGGCGTAGTTCCGGCTTTGCTGATAGGCGGTACCATCGGCAAGCATGTGGAGGAGGCTCTTTTTAACCCTCTTACCGTGGCCATAGCCCTGGTAATAGGCGGGATTATAATTATTATAATTGAGAATCGCACCAAATCCAGCAGCATTAATTCAATCGCGTCATTGAGTTACAAAACCGCTTTTGCCATCGGTCTGATTCAATGTCTGGCCATGATTCCCGGAACTTCCCGGTCAGCCGCCACCATCATCGGGGCCATGCTGTTGGGGGCTTCCCGGAACGTAGCGGCGGAATACTCTTTCTTTTTGGCGATTCCCACTATGGCAGCCGCTTCGGCTTATTCCTTTCTTAAATTCAATGTAAGTTTAAGTGCGGTAGAGTGGCAGATCCTGGCGGTTGGATTTATAGTCTCATTTCTGGTGGCCTGGGCCGTAATAGCAGCTTTCATGAATTACATCCGCAAGAGGGATTTCAAACCCTTTGGGTATTATCGGATTATTTTAGGTCTGGCCGTACTTGGCCTGACGTTTATGCGATAGCCTTGGACAATTGGATGCATGTGCCGTCCTATTCGGGTTCGGCATATTCCTTTTTAAAATGCTGAGCCGCTAAAAAGCTATTAAACATTTTAATATTTTGCAAAATTCCAGGCTGAGATAGTGTTCAATGAGTTCGGTCTCATCAAAACGTTATTATCACCCCCAATATTTTTTAAAAACAACTCGACTGTGTCATGCCGGTCCAAAAGAAAAGCTCCCATCAGTTCCCCTTCAGGGGGCAATTTTATGATTCCGTATTTTTCGTAGGCCAGTATGGAATTGCTGCTTATCCATGCTCTCCTCGCTTCCGTCAACCCCGGCTTACGATTCTGGCAGCCTGGGCCAGTTTCTCATGTAACCGATCTGCTCCGTTTTTCATAGAATGAGACGTGTGCAAGTATTTTTCCCTGGTCTAACTTATGTTGGCTTATTTTAAAGTATGAGTATCGAGGTGTTTAGATAATGGGCAGACTTATTCCTCTGCATCATTTGGCCCTGGGTAATACCGGCAAGGTAAGAGAATTAACCTCTGACGGCAATATACGACGGCGCATGCTTGATTTGGGTCTGATCTGCGGTACCAGGGTAGCAGCTCTGCAAAAGAGCCCTTCCGGCGACCCGGTTGCTTACGAAATCCGCGGTGCGGTCATTGCCCTGCGCTCCGAAGAGGCAGCCCAAATACTGATAGAAGAGGACTAAAGCTGAAAGTGGGGGGCAGTAAAGCATGAGCTATATCCAGACTTTTGTCCAACGACCCTGCAGGCAGTTCATTCCGATATGCTGGTCAAGCCAATAGGATATTAGGCAGGTTCTCTTATTTATCAACTACTTCAGCCCAGGTCCATTGATGGCAATTAGGACATTTGGCATATTTCGCCGTTAATCCTTGCGGGCTGTAAAAATCCTGGACAGCTGACAGGCTAAATTTGTGGCTGCAGCTTTTACAGATATAAGCATAATTTTTGGCATGCCAGATTGCCAGCAGGATCAAACCCAGGACAGCTGCTGCAATAATCAGATAGTTGTTCATTGCACTCGATCCTCCATTGATTTTGCTTCAGGATATGAAACCATTATATACCATCCGCTTCATCCCTGGTAAAGGATATTGCCGGGTAATTCCTTTTAGATTTCCCGCAGATTTTATCTTGGTTTTTCAATTTGAATCCTCCCCGGAAAAGCGCGTCTTGCTCTCCCGACTCAGTAGGAAACTGGCCGCCCATAAAATTATCACCGTGCCTCCGCCAACCACCAGCCATATTTTGGTTTTCCCCACTGCTCCCGCATAAACCAGCGCGGTCCCTACATAATAAGGGATTATGGTTACGGCGGCGGTCCAGGTGTAAGGCCAGAATCCCACGGAAGGCATAACCCCGGTTATATAGTTGATTACAAATGCCGGGAGGGGCAGAAGCCGGGCTATGAATAATCCTGATGTGCCTTTTTGCCTCACCCAATGATCTACCATCTCGAAGCGCCGGGGAGTAATCATTTGGCGAAAAAATTGTTGTCCATGATAGCGGGCCAGATAAAAGATCACCCATGAACTAATAAACGAACCCAGCCAGGCATATAGAGTTCCCTCATAAATTCCGTAGATTTTCAGCAGGAGAACCAAGAGCCCTTCTGAGGGGATGGGGGTCATGCCCAGAACTGCCATAAAGAGAACCGACAGAATTATACCGGCCAGTCCCAAGGCCTGGATGGACTGAGACAGCTGGTTGTGCCGGTCGAGATAGAAAAAGAGAATAATCAGAGCGATTAGGAATACTACCATTAAAATTAACCAGGTATTATTGTTTTCTTTTACATCTAGTTGATTCAAGCATTCAACCCCACTCCAACCGAATCATAAGGTTCTTTCCGGTTGATCATTAAAGCCAGTTTTCCAGCAGCTGTTGTTTACTCATCCAAACCAGGCGAGGATTACTGCGCTTAGGTTTGACCGCTGTAGTTTTTGACGGTTTTGATTTGTACACCAACATGATCCCTCTTTGCCAAAAGCCCATCAAACGCACAAACAGGGTAGGTGGTAATTCCTGAACCTGAAAGCCTAAATGTTGGGCGCCTTGATTTAGCAAGGTCAGTCCCACCAAGACCGAAACATTCTGATAATCAGGGTTGTCGGCCACAAATTGGGCGAGGGCCGGCAAAGACCGGCGAACTTGACGTAATAAATGCACCCCTTTCTCCCCGGGAGTTGATCCCTCATGCTGCAGGCGGCCGTTGTCGAAATGAATTTCACCCACCAGATCTCCTTTTTGAGCCAGCAATTGCCCGTTGGGAGAATACAGGGCCGGTCCGCTGTAACGGCTCCTTGATATTCGGAATACGCTGGTTGAGCTGACTCGCTCGATTTTAAACAATTTGGCAAAGAGCTGTTCCCATTTGGTCCAGAGGCGGATAAATAATCTATGCCGCCCCGACCAGGCCGGCAATTCCAGCGCTACCAGAGGCAGCTTTAAATCATCAATGATCCGACGGCAGAGTGAATCCAACGCGTTGAGAGTATTTACCGGGGCGCCTTTATCGCCGCCGGAATCGTGCAGAAGCACAATAGACCCCTCCCGGACCCTTTTAAGGATCCGTTCCACAATATCTTCGGGGCTTCTGCGAACCTGCCAGTCATGGCCCTCCACATCCCATAGCACCGCTTGCTTATGCCGGTTTTTAAGCCACAACCAGGTCGATAGATTAAAAGTCCCCCAGGGCGGCCGCATCCATTTCACCTCTTCCCCGGTCAGCCGCTCCAGAGTGGCAACACCCTCATCCCATTCCTGCCAGGTGGTCCGGGGCGGCAACCCCCAGGCAAAACGGTGATGCTGGGAATGAACCCCCAAAGCGTGCCCCCGGCTGCGGATTAATCTTATAATATCAGGATATCGTTCCGCTTGCTGACCTACCACAAAAAAGGTGGCCTTGACCTGGTAGCGGTCCAGGACATCAAGTATCAGGGGGGTAATAACAGGGTCCGGGCCGTCGTCGAAAGTAAGGGCCACTCCGGGAGTATACTGGCGTTTCCAACTCCCTATCCCCCCATAATGCAGAAACAAATCGGGGATTAACATATATATAAATGCCGCCGCGATTAAAAACGCCAGAGCAGTATATACCCAAAGCATTTTGCCTTCCTCCTACGGTTTAATTTAGCCATAAACGACTGCGGTTATGAGTAATTAATCAGGCTTAACATGTACTGAATGGCCTCTTTCGCAGCGTGTCCCGGCAAAGCCTGGGCTGCTGCCCGGGCCATAGTATGCAATTCCTGAGGGTGATCCAGGAGAGAAAGCAATAATTCTTCCAACTGGGGCTGGGAATGGGCGGCCTTGCCGGCCCCTATTTTCTGTACAAATGCGGCGTTTTCCTGTTCCTGGCCGGGAATCGGCTTATAAATAATTATAGGCAGCCCTTTGGTCAAGGCCTCCGAAATTGTCAGCCCGCCGGCCTTGGTAATAATTATGTCGGCGGCACTCATTAACTCCTCAACATTACTTACAAAACCAAAACGGGCTATGGGATTGCGGGTATTATTCAATACATCTTCGAGAGATTTGTAAAGGCGCTGATCCCGGCCGCATACTACTATAGACTGGGCCGGGACAGGGGTCTGGGCCAAAGTTATACATAACTTTTTTAATTCACTCAGTACGCCATAAGCCCCTCCCATGATTAAACAGGTGGGACGGTCAGGCAGCAAGCCCAGGCGATCCCTGATCTGGTCCCGGTTCAAATCATTTTCAAACCGGGGACTTACCGGTATGCCGGTGAATTTTACTTTTTCCGGATCTATACCCCGGGCCACAAAATCATTATAGATATCGGCCGAACCCACGATGTACAGGTCCACCCCATCATGGATCCACTGGTTATGCACGGTATAGTCTGTAATTACTACGGCTACGGGAACATCTATGGCTTTTTGCTTACGCAGTAAAGCTATGGCCCCGGCCACGGTAGGATAAGTACAGACAATCAGATCGGGCTTGAATAAGTTAATCCGGTCCAGATAGGTGCGCAGCCCGGCGTTGTCCAAAAATTTCTGCAGGATTGAATCTGAGGAAATTTTGGCGGTTCCGTAATAAAACCCACCCCAGAGATTGGGGGTGTGTTTCAGCATACCGATGTAAAAACTTTTAGTAAGCGAATTGAGATGTTTGCTTACAATAGCCCAACAGTCCAAGTGGCATATTTCCGCATAGGGACAACTTTGACGAATAGCTTCAATCAGAGCTTCAGCCGCCCGAACGTGTCCCGCCCCGAAAGAGGCCGAGAAGATCAATATCCGAGGATTCTTCATAACCAACGCTCCTGAATTTCTTAGTAATTAAACCGAATTAACTTTACCCCAACCATCCGGCTAAACCTGGTGCTGCAGGAAATAATGAAAAAACCCGGCACTGGTCCGCTGAGTATAAGGCAGCATAGCCGCAGTCACCAGTTGATAGCCTTTGTTGGAGTGGCTTTTTACGAGCGAAAATAAATCATAAGAGGCCTGCGCATTTGTGGTTATCCAGTCTCCAGGATTATTTGTGTTGTCGTTATATATGCCGTTACTGAACACCAAGTAGTCTTCTACATGCCCTTCCGCCCACTTCTCATAGTTGTGGTGGCCGGTCAAAACCACCTTGCGGGAATGAAAAGGAACACACATATCCTGAACCAAATGAACCGCCGCTCCCAGGTAGAAAAACGCCTGATCAAAATTATGCTGCCGCAAACAAGAGCGGGCCCGGGTAAAGTAACCGGTGAATTCCTCAACCGCATTATTCCATCCGCGCAACCCCTGGCGGGTAACCGGATCATAAAAGTGGGAAACGTTTTTCCAGCCTGTATCCGCCCAGGCAGAACCGGCATTGATCTGGGGCAAATAGGCCGACAACATCTGGGATTGAGTCTTCCATCCATCATTGGCCAATATCTCAAGCGCAGCCTTATTGCAGTAATTATGTACCGTTCGGGTTTGATCGTCAATCCGGGCTGGTAGTGGTTCAGAATTTGCCAGAATAAACCTTGCCGCAGCCATATATGAAGTTTTGGCAGCTTGGGCAATATTCATGATATTCCTCCTCGTTCCATAATTATGAGTTAATTATGGTTGATAAAGGTTAAAATTCCCTAAAACAAAAATTAACAAAGCATTAAATTACCATTAAGTTACCATTAAAATTTCCAACGGTTGCTACAACGAATCCCGCCTGCTGACAGGAACTTACAACTTGAGCCGTAGCCTGCTCTCCGGTGTCTCAATCCATGGGGGCTTGAAATTAGGGCCCCAACCGCCGGACCGATAACAATCCGCTTATAAAGCGCAGCCAAAATAAAACACCGAAGACCGTAAATCCTTCGGTGTTTATCCTTGTTTCCTCGAACCATCATCATTATCCCACAATTAATAAACTAACACGGATCCAAGGCTTCAAGATGAAGCATTGGTACCGCTTCATCTTGAAGCGAACCTTCCATTTGAGCATATCCAACCCCCGTTATAATCAACTAAATCAAATATTTGCTGTATTTTATGAATAATTTGCAGTAATTATTCCTATAAACCTGGAAAAAAGCAGGCTTTTTACCCAACCCCAGGAAAAAACCTGAATATTGCAAATTTATTACCTAGTTTAACTATATATTTTATGGTGGCCTTCTCGGCTGAAGATCACGCCTGTGGTCTGGCCCATATCTATCTGGGACACAAAGAGCCCAATGAACCATACGAGCGCGGAGAGTTCGTCCACCCGCTCTATACCAAAGATGTAGCCGCCGGGTCGGTTACAGCCGCCGCCGAGGTTCATCTTGATCCCCAAACCTTTAAGCATCTCATCGTAGCACCGCTTCAACGGGCTGACTTTGAGCCCGACATAATCATTATATATGGCAATGCGGCTCAGATCGTGCGCTGCATCCAGGGTGAACTGTTTAATGGGGGAGGGGCTGTCCAGTCCAGCTTTATGGGGCGCTGTGCCTGCGGTGCGTATATTACCATACCTTACAAGCTGAAGAAGTGCAATGTTGTCATCCCCGGCGGCGGCGAAAGGGTCTTTGCGCTTACCGGTGACGACGAGTTGGCTTTTGCCATCCCCAAGGAAAAAATCCAGAACGTAGTAGAAGGTATCAAGGGAACCCATGACAGCGGCGTGGCCCGGATACCCACCCCTTTTTACGCCATAACCACCAAGCCCGCTTTCCCCGCCTGTTATGAAGAACTTGACCGTTATGTGGGGATTAAAGAATGAACCGGTTATGAATACCGGTATTGCCAAGTTAAATGCCAACTGCCCAAAGGCCTCGTTTCATTTGCGTGAACAAGGCTTTTTCAAATTTAAATTTTTAAAAATTGATAAGAGTACCTAGCATTTAATTAAAAGTGCAATTTTTCCAAGAGCACATTTTAGCCGTCTATAATTATGTTACAATTCTTAGTAGCAAATAGAATTATCTTAAATTTGTATTGGGTGGAGTACTAATGGATCAGAACAAGTTGGGCAAACAACTGAAACCTGCCTTGGCATTTATCTTTCTGATGGGCATCGTCAGTATGTTTTCGGATATGACTCATGAAGGGGCCAGAAGTATCTATGGGGTCTATCTCTCCCTGGCGGGAGCATCCGCGGCTGCGATTGGATTTGCAGCTGGCTTCGGAGAGTTCGTGGGTTACGCATTTCGGTTGGTGGCTGGATATATAACCGACCGTAAAAAGAATTACTGGTTTATGACCATTGTGGGCTACCTATTTAATATGGCTGCTATACCTGCCTTGGCCCTGATCCCGGAAAATGGCTGGATACTCGCCTGCGCCCTGATTATCATTGAACGAATGGGCAAGGCGATCCGCTATCCGGCCAAGAACACCCTGGTCTCATTTGCTGCCACCCAGGTAGGTCACGGCAAAAGCTTTGCCATCCAGGAGTTTCTTGACCAATTAGGTGCTTTTCTGGGGCCTGTTATTCTTTTTATCACCCTTTACCTCAAAAAGGGAGAAAATACCTTTTCAGCCTATGCCTTATGTTTTGCGATCTTAGGGATTCCGGCCTTCCTGACCTTGGTCGCGTTGTTAGTGTCCAAGTGGAAATATCCTGCCCCGGAGAGTTTTGACGTTTCACCCGAAACCCGGGGCAGTAAGAAATTGCGCATGTCTTTTATCATTTATATGGCAGCCGCCAGTTTACTTGCCCTGGGCTTTGCCGACTTCCCTTTAATTACTATGCACGTTTTCCGCAAAGAACTGGTAGCCTCGGATCTGCTGCCGTTGCTGTATGCGGGGGCCATGCTGGCTGACGCTGTAGCGGCTCTCTTCTTTGGATGGCTATATGATAAGTGGGGAATCAGGGTGTTAATGATTTCCACCGCCATTTCGGCTTCATTTGCGGTGTTTATTTTCACTCTGAATTCCCTTTACGCCGCTATTATCGGGATTGTCATGTGGGGTATAGGAATGGGTGCTCAGGAATCCATTCTAAAATCGGTAGTCAGTAACATCGTCCCCAAAGAAAGCCGGGCGACGGGATTCGGAGTATTCGAGACGGCCTTTGGCATATTCTGGTTCCTGGGCAGCTGGCTTATGGGAGCCCTTTACGATATAGCCCCTAACTGGCTGGTAGTATTCTCAGTATCCATGCAACTGCTCGCCATACCCGTATTCTATACTACCTGGACATATTTCAGGCGGGAAGAGGAAATGCGGCAAACAGCCCATCCATAACCTGATCAGATATCCTCATTCCGTTTCACTCTATTATTCAAAATTTATAATTACAATTCCCTTTCTCTCCTGTATGGCTTTTTAAAAACCCGTAAACAGTTTTATGTTTTATTTACGGGCATTGAGATTTATAAAGGATTGATATCACATTAAACTGCTGAATCTATTGGCCACTTCTTTTTTACGGCAGTTCTCACATAGTCTGGCAGCCGGATCCGAGCCGGACTTTTCTTTGACATACTCTAATTGTTCGATAGTAGCCACAGGTTTGCCGCATTTCTCGCACCTTACCAGTTCGAAGGTCTTGTTCCAGATGGTGCGCTGGCTGCCCTTGTCTATCATATCTATGGCCCCGGTGGGGCAAATCTCGGCACAGGCGCCGCAGCCGGTGCAAGCCGCCGAAGCTTCGTCATAAGGGGTGGCAATCCGTTTTTCGGTTCCCCGCATTATAGCTGAGATGGCACTGGTCCCAATCACTTCGCAGGCGTAGGTGCATAAGCGGCATAGAATACAACGCTCATTGGGATCGCCGGTCAGAGAGTTCTCCGGACAGCCATATTCCTTATACATTTTTTGCATGACCTCACTGCCCTCGGCCCGCTTGGCTATCAGCATGACGATATTGCGCCTTATCTTTTCGATAGCCGGAGTTGAAGTCCTTACCTCAATTTCACCGGTTATGGGATAAGTGCATGATGCCACCAGGCGGGTTGCATGGCCGCTCTTTACTTCCACCATGCACATGCGGCAGTGTCCTTTACCGCCCAGGGCGGGACTGTAGCAAAGGGTGGGGATGTTTATGCCCGATTTTTTGGCTGCCTCTAATATGGTTTCGCCGGGGGTAACCTCGATTTCCGAGCCGTCAATTTTTATTATCATTTTTATACCCTCCTATCTAACCTTGACAGCCATGAGTTTACAATTGTCTATACACTGACCGCACTTAATGCATTTTTCCTGATCGATCACATGAACCTTTTTCTTCTCCCCGGTAATTGCGTCAGCCGGACAGTTCTTCACGCATAAGGTGCAGCCCTTGCACAGCTCGGCGTCGATATAAAACTCGGTTAAAGCCGGGCAAATACCGGCCGGGCATTTATGGTCGACGATATGCGCGATATATTCATCCCGGAAATATTTAAGCGTGGATAAGACCGGGTTGGCCGCGGTTTTTCCCAGAGCACAGAGCGAAGCTGAAACCAGGGTTGCACTTATATCCTCCAATAGCTCCAGATCTTCCATTTGACCCTGGCCTTCACCTATCCGGGTAACTATCTCCAACAGACGTTTAATGCCTTCCCGGCAAGGATAACACTTGCCGCAGGATTCGCCGGCCAGGAAGTTGAGATAATAACGGGCAACCTCTACCATACAGGTACGGTCGTCCATTACGATTAACCCGCCGGAACCCATCATGGAACCCGCCTGGGTAAGCGAGTCAAAATCCACTTCCAGATCCAACAGGTGCTCGGGGATACATCCCCCGGAGGGTCCGCCGGTTTGAACGGCTTTGAATTTTCTGCCGCCCGGTATGCCGCCGCCGATGCCGTAGATTATCTCCCGCAGGGAAGTACCCATGGGGACTTCAACCAGACCGGTGTTAACCACTTTACCAACCAGGGAAAATACCTTGGTGCCTTTGCTGCCGGCGGTGCCCAGAGAAGCGAATTTTTCCGCTCCCTCAGCTATAATTACCGGGACATTGGCCCAGGTTTCAACATTATTTATAATAGTTGGCTGCCCCCATAATCCTTTTTCCGTGGGGAAGACATATTTATCCCGGGGCTCGCCGATGTTGCCTTCAATGGAGGCCATAAGGGCGGTTTCTTCACCGCAGACAAAGGCTCCTCCGCCTCTTACGATTTCAATGTCAAAAGACAGGCTGCTGCCTAAAATGTTCTGGCCCAGATAGCCTCTGGCTCTGGCATCATCGATAGCCTTGGTCAAATTTTTGATAGCAAGGCCATACTCGTCCCGGACATATATATAACCGGATGAGGCCCCCACCGCGTACGCGCAGGTTATCATACCCTCGAGTACGGTATGGGGATCACCTTCCATAATACTGCGGTCCATGAAAGCACCCGGGTCACCTTCGTCCCCGTTGCAGATAACGTATTTGGGATAACGGTCTACCGCCGCACACGCCTGCCATTTGAGACCGGTGGGGAATCCTCCGCCGCCGCGGCCCCGCAGACCGGAAGCCAAAATTTCCTGCACTACCTGGTCAGGCGTCATATGCTTTAATATCTTGTCCAGGTTGACATATCCGCCTACGGCCTGATAATCATCAATAGAGGCCGGGTCAATTTCACCAATGTTGCGCAAAGCGACTTTGTGCTGTTTTTTGTAAAAGTCGATCTGATGATGGGATTGAACCCGTTTTTTGGTGGCCGGGTCTTTGTATAACAACCGCTCCACTAATTTATGGTCTACGACCGTTTGGCTGATTATCTCCGGTACGTCCGCCGGGCTGACGTGGAGATAGGTAACATCGTCGGGCATTATTTTAACCAGGGGCCCCTTTTCACACCATCCGTTACAGCCGGTGGACTTGGTATAGGTTTTTACTTCAACCGCTTGATTGTCAGCTAATTGCTGCTGAAAAGCATGATATATATCCATGCTGCCGCTGGCCTGACATCCGGTACCGCAACAGACCAGGATCATTTTACCGTCAAAATTACTCAGCGGGCTCATTTGCTTCACCCCCGTATCCTTTGATAATTTCGACAATGCTGGATGAGGTCACTTTGGGATGAACCCGTTCATTAACCACCATTACGGGGGCAATCGCACACGCCCCCAGGCAATTTACGGTTTCTATGGAGAACAGACCATCTTCGGTGGTCTCGCCCGGTTTAATGCCTAAAAGCTTGCGAACCTGATCCAGCAGTACGTTGGAACCCTTAATGTGACAGGCGGTGCCGTCGCAAACCTTTATATTATAACGCCCCTTGGGGACTAAACTAAAGGCTTTGTAAAAAGTAGCCATACTATAAATCCGGCTGAAGGGAGCATCGACATGTCCGGCAATAAGCTCCATAGCTTCCCGGGGCAGGTAATTAAAATGCTTCTGTACATCCTGCATCATCGCTAATATGAATCGTTTTTCACTGGGATAGGCACTAACAATCCGGGCTATTTTCTGGTGGTCAAGTTCTTGAGCATTTACAGTCATAAATGACTTACCTCCTCTGCAATAACAGTTGCCATCTTTCCTCTCGAAAGCTGGCGGCTTCTGGTTGTCTTTCCCTTCTTTTTGAGAGCAGCGATTCCCGCAATTTACGGGTTTAAATCCTTAAAATCTATATTATTGGTTGTCTTTCCCTGGCTTTTTCGCAACCATCAGAAAATAACCTGGTTTACATTTCTTGATTGTTTTATGGAACTCATCTCCGCTGCCGCACTCTGCTGCCGCCGCATTCCAGAATTCGCCCATCGAACCATAGGAGAACCCTATTTTAACCATTAATTCTTTGAGATATTGGCTGTAATCTTCAGAAGAAATAATAATAAAGCCGGCCTGTTCCAATCTTTTTTTGAGCTGACCCAGGTCATGCATTCCTCTCATACAGCTGTTGACTGAATTAGGAGAAAGATTGATCAGGGCTTTAGGGTTTCTGGCATAGACATCGCTGACAACAAACCATCCATTCTCCTTTAACACCCGGTATACCTGGTTTATAACGGCGTCCGGACTGTCCGTCAGCGACAGGGTGCACTCAGCCAGTACGCAGTTAAAGCTGGCATCTTCAAAAGGCAGCGCTTCGCCTTGGCCCAAGAAGAAGCCGGCATATCCGTAATTGTCTTGGGCGGCCTCAATCAATTTGGCGGAAGGATCAATTCCCACCGCGGTAAGGTGGTACTTGGTGCGCAGGTAATTTACCGTGGCTCCGCGTCCGCAGCCCAGGTCAAGCACGGTGTCTCCGGAGGTAATGCGGCAATACTGAACCCCGGCATCGGTTAAACTGAATCCTCCCGGTCTCAGGGTTTCCCCCATTATTTCCTGCATACAGGGGCTTTCATACGCATTGTGAGTTTCCACTTCATTTACCCTCCAAACTTTTTCCACCGGCAGCATTTTACTAAAAGCTAGCTCCACCGGCAGAATAGAGCATTGCCCTCGGTTAATTTATGCTTTCATTCCTAATCTTTTTTGACTTCCATTCTATGGCTGTAAACGGTGACTACCTGAATGGCTCCGTCTTTTTCAAGATATCGCACCCAGTAGGTAACCTCGGCAATGCGCTGATGGGCTAAGAAGCTTGAATCTTCAGGATTAAAAAAGCGTTCGCCGGATTCCTGCGAATCTTTTATAACTTTTTCAATGTTTTCCCGCAGAATATAGCGTTCATCCATAATCCGCCATACTTCTTCGGGAATGATTAAATTCTCCATGGGGGTTGATTCGGTCTCGGGATCTTCATGCCATAATTCTTGCAGCAATTTCTTTTTAAGCTGGGCCCGGTTGGCATGTCTTTGTGAAAGGTTGGGCATGGGCTTAAGCGCCAGTTCCTCCAAATCCTCTCCCCAAATCAGGTCCAGAATATGATAGGTCCTTTTACCGCCTTCCACCAGCAAGTCCTTGCACATGGCACAGTAAACCAGCATATCGTCGTCGCTTTCGCTGATCCGGTCCCGCACAAAATCCCGGGTCTGTTCACGGTTGGCAAAATAGACCAGCCCGCCGTAGCCGCAGCATTTGGTCTTTTCTTGGGCATACTTCAGTTCCCGTATTTCATAATCAAGCTTAAACGCGATGTTACGCAGACTGGCGTGGATATTTTTATTGTGTCTGGTCGCACAGGCATCATGGACATTCAGAATATGGTTCCTGCCATTTGGCGACGTTGCGGGCAGTCCATAACGTTCAAAGATTTCCCACAGGGATACAAAAGGTACCTCCGGAAGATATTTCTCAAAAATGCCGCAGCAGCTTGAGCAGGCCAGAATAAAAGTGGGTTTGCCCATTGCCGCCCAGGCGTCGCTTAAGCTTTGCATACTATTTTTCATCAAATCCTGTCTGCCGGCCCAGTCGGCGGGGGCACCGCAGCAGCCCAGCATAATGCCGACGCCTTCTTTTATCCTGGATAAAAGGTATACATAGGTTTTTTCTACATATTCGGGATAGGACGCTGACAGCTGGCATCCGGGATAAAACAGATAATCCACCTTTTCCGTACCGGGGGCATCCCCTTTAAATATGGACTGGGCATAATTGGAAAAGGTAATCCGCGGATAGGTGAACAATTCTTTTTTTCTCGTCTCGATCTGTTCTTCGGGAATAGGAGGAGGCGATTTTACCATAAAAAACTGACTGCTGTTGCTGAATTCCATATCTTTTAAAGCGAAGTCATGGGCGGAAACCGGCATTTTCCCTTTAGTGACCATACTTTCCCGGGTCTCCTGGATTATATCCTTCAGGTTGATGCCCACATGACATTGTTCCCCGCATAATCCGCACATGGTGCATGAATTTATCATTTTATTGGCGTACCGGGTACCCATGATTACATTTTCGTTATTGTTGATTTGCCTGGTGTAATGTTTCGGGTTCATATTGAACTTCTGCATGTGACTGCAGGAATCAATGCATTTGGTGCATCTGCATTTAAAGCAGCGCCCGGCTTCATTTACAGCCTCAGCTTCACTGTATATACCGGCAGTCTTGGCAACCGGCGCCGCCGGCTGAATACCATCCACTTCATATTTAAGCGGGGTGGCAAAGGACCCTTCCCTTTCCCGGACCGCGGTCATGGAAATTCCTTTAACGTATCTTTCTATAGAAGCTGCGGCTCTTCTGGCTGAGCTTACCGCCCCAATAACCGAACCATCCCGGTAATAAAGCCTTCCGCCGGCAAAGAGGGATGAATGCTGTACTTGAAAAGTCTCGGGATTAACCTGCAGATTCTCCTCCCATGTGCCCGTACCCAGGAAAACCGCTTTGTTCCCGGCCACAATCTCTTTAAGTTCCTGGGGGCCGATAGGCCGGTTTAAAATTATCTCAATATTCAGCTTGTCCAATATTTTAAGCTCTTCTTCTATAACCGCCCGGTCCAGGTTGGTACCTGCGTAATCCCATAAGCTGCCGCCCAGTTTATCCGTTTTTTCGTAGATTGTGACCTTAAAACCCTTGCGGTCAAGCTCCAGGGCAGCGGTAAGCCCGCTCAAACCTCCCCCTATCACAGCCGCCGGACCGGCTTTCTTGGGAATGGGCAGGGCTTTTTTAGGAGAAGCGTACCCATGCTCTATTACTGCCTTCTCCAACTCCGATATTCTTATCGCACCGCCGGCAGAACCTCTGACACAGGCGCTTTCACAAGGATGGTCGCAAATCATGCCCAGCATTCTTGCCCAGGGCATTCGTTTTTCCAGTATTTTATAAGCCTTGGTAAAATTTCCTTTTTCCGTCTCCGCCACCAATGCGGCCACATCCACGTGAATAGGACACACTGCTGTACATGCGGCAGGTTCATCGTAAATACATCTGTCACCCGTTTTCAGCAGCTTTTCATTGTCCATGGGGAATACCTCCATTATTAAGATGGGACAGGGGGAACAGGGGACCTGTCCCCTGTCCCAATCTGGTTGTCAAAAGAACTGTCCCCTTGACAACCTTCGTAGTTTAGTTCGTTTAACCTGATGAAATATTTTTTACAGGTCTTTCAAGCCCTCCAGCACCTTTTCCGGATATGCCGGCAGCTTGGTTATACGTACTCCGGTAGCATCGTAGATGGCATTGACAATGGCTGCATGCGGAGCTGACAATGGCATTTCGCCGGAACCGGCATGACCATAATAGGTAAGCGGTCTCGGAGTCTCTTGATGAATGAGAATTATATCGTCAGGAACATCCTTAATTTCCGGAATGCCACAGCCTATAAGGGTCGTATGCTTTTTCAGGTCTTCAAAGTCTTCGCTGAGGGCCAGGCCGATTCCCTGTACCAGACCACCGTAAAGCTGACCTTCGAGAACCAATTTATTAATGATGGTACCGCAGTCGGAGCCCAAAGTAAGTTTTTCAACTTTGGTCTCACCGTTGGTGGTATCTACCGCAACTTCTGCCAGAAGTACGCCATACATGTAGACCGGGAAGGGATTTCCTTGTCCTGTTTCCACATCACAGGCGGTACATGGCGCGGTCCATTTGCCCTCATATTTGGTCGGCAGTTTTTCAGCCATCATTTCATCGTAGGTTCTGAAAGTACCATCCGGTTTTTTCAGAGCCTCCAAGAGATTGTTGCAGGCAACGGTGGTAGCATTTCCGGTCATGACGTTGGAACGGCTTCCGCCTGCAGGCCCGCTATCGGGGGTATATCTCATATCATTCATAACCAGTTTTATTTGTTCAGGCCTTATTCCCAGGGGTCTCAGGGTCTCATAGGCAATGCTCAGGGCTCCCATATCGGCGCCCTGGCCATGGTCTTCCCACGAATTTCCTACGGTAACTCCCTCGGGGGTTATCTCGGCCCAGGCCGCCGAAGAGTCGGCCCCGTCAAGACCGCAGCCATACTCCAGCAGGGATATGCCGGCCCCGTATTTGATATCTCCGCCTGCTGCATTCTTGGCGGCAGCTTTTTGTTTAGCCTCCAGGTAGAGAGGTCTTATTTTATCAAGCAGGCCCGGGAAAGCAATTACGTCGGGGGCACAACCGGTCGGCGTAGTATCGCCTTCTCTATATACATTTTTGTATCTTAACTCCAGGGGATCCACTCCAATTTTGACTGCCAGTTCATCTATCAATACTTCCGAGGCAAACAGACTCTGGGGAGAACCGTATCCCCTGAAAGCTGATCCCCAGGCGTGGTTGGTGGCGACTGTTCTGCCTTCACCCCTGATATTGGGGATATTATAACCTGCCCCTATGAACTGGGTCCCCCTCATGGTAAGCAGGTCGCCAAATTCACAGTAGGGACCATGGTCTACCGTCCAGTCTGATTCCATGGCCACCAATTTTCCATCCTTGTCAGCCCCAAACTTGACGTTCATAAAGAACGGTGATCTCTTGCCGGTATAAGTTATCTGCTGGTACATGCTGAGTTCGAGGTATACCGGTCTCTTGGTAACCAGGGCCGCTACCCCCAGCAGACCTTCCATGGTCGGACTGAATTTATAGCCAAAGGTTCCACCCGCATTATTCTGAACGATAAATAAGTCTTCGAGAGGTACGCCTATACCTTCCGCCACCATCAAAGCGTGCAGATGGATGCCGATGCTCTTGGAATGGATAATTAACTTGCCTTTTTCATCCAGGTAGGCAAACCCCACATCCGGTTCCAGCGGAAGGTGCGGCTGTCTGCCCACATAAAAATCGTCTTCCACCACATAGGGCAGTTTATTCATTAAAGGTGCGGTGTCCTTACCTTTAACCAACTGGGTTTCGAAATATACGTTGGGGGTGCCGGGGTGTATTTCAATGGCATCTTCAGCCATAGCGGCAGGAGCGCTCATATAAGCCGGCAGTTCTTCCAATTCCACCTTGACTTTGGCGGCTGCCCGCTCCGCCTGGTAAGGAGTATCTGCAAGTACCATGGCAATGGCATCACCAAATTGGAATACTTTTTTGTCGTTAAGAATCGGTCTTTCTTTACCGTCCCCTTTGTTCTGGGGGAACGCCAAACCATTAATCCGGTTGGTTCCAGGAACGTCCTTATAGGTTATAACCTTGAATACTCCCGGCATTTTCTCCGCTTCTTTAGTATCTATGGAAAGAATATTGGCATGAGACACGTTGGCTTGCACCAACTTGATATGCAGAGTGTTTTTAGGCAGTTCTTTTATTTGCAGATCCGCTCCGAAGTTCCAGGTTCCCGTGACCTTGGCGGCGGCAGAGGGACGGATTACTTTTGATCCCAGGATACTTTCGCCGTCCTTTAGCTTAAACCACAAATCTTCTTTTTTAATTTCGCCCCGCATCAGCCGGGCGGCATCCATAACTGCATCCACCAGGGGTTTGTAGCCTGTACAGCGGCAAAGATTCCTGTTTTTTTGGAACCATTCTCTTACATCTTCTCGGGTAGGATTCAAATTTTTATCCAGCAAAGCCTTGGCCGAAACAATAAATCCCGGAGTACAGAAACCGCACTGGGCCGAACCGTGAACCATCCAGGCCAGTTGCAGCGGGTGCAGGTTGTCTTGCGTGCCTACGCCTTCAATCGTAATAATATCAGCCTTATCCGGGATTCTCTCCATAGTGTAGAGGCAGGATCTCACCGGCATTCCGTCCCATATGACCGTACATGCACCGCATTCTCCCTCACCACCGCAGCCGATCTTGGTTCCGGTAAGTAAAAGCTGATTCCTTAATACACTGGCGAGGGTATCTTCAGGATTAGCCGTTATGCTTGTTTTAACTCCATTAATAAACAAAGTTTTCTTAATCATGTCCTTAGCTCCTTCCTTATTTTTCACTGCCGAACCTAATCTATGTTTGGATTGCAGCATCGTCCGCAACCGCATCAGAAGGCTGCGCCATCTCTCAATTCAACCATTTATTGCAAGGGCACGTCTTCAAACAACTCTTTAAATTTGGAGGCAATTGCCCTCTTCTTGATTACGTTGGAAACAGTATTATCTACATACTCTATCGCCCTGGTCGGACAGTATTTCGCGCATTGGGCCTCGCCTAAACACAGGTTGCACTTCATTATTCTCTTTTCCTTGGTGCTGTAGTGAATATTGCCCATGGAGCAAGCGCTGATACACATTTTGCATCCCAGACATTTATTCGGATCTACGGCAACGGCGTTGTATTTATCTCGGGCAATAGCCCCATTGGGACATACATTCATACACGCCGCATACTCACACTGCATACACATAATAGGTACCGAGATCGCCGCTTCTTCAAAAGTAATTACGCTTACTGCAGCATTGGGGCAAACCGCCTCACAGGTTTTGCAACTGTTGCATTTCTTAGGAGAAATCATTAAAATTTTGCTCATGATAACCCTGGTTACCGCCTTTGCGATACCAGTCGCACCTCCTCAAATATAATTGATAAATTTTGTGGCATTTAGGACTGCTCTCAATAACCATATAATTTGCAAGATTCATGCCAAAAACAAAACCCCGTCAAAGTGCGGAGTATTCGGATATAATAATTGCTTTCAAAGAATGTTCCGTTATGGAACAGGAATAATCGCCGTTTATCTGTTACAAATTGGAACACTGCTCTGTTTCGGAACGGCTTTATTTTAAGGCGATTAAACATAAGGGAATCGAATCCCGTCGCATTAAAATCGCTCCCGGGAAAATTCCCAGCTTATCCATGGTAGTCTTCTATCAAAACTTTCATAATACCGCCGCAAACCATACCTTCCTCCTCGGCCATTTGACCGGTCAGGTCCACATCCTGGAGCTTTGACCCGCCGCTCCCTATAAGCTGCCGGGCCGTAACGATTACTTCTCCTTCAGCGCATCCGCCGCCGATGCTGCCCATAATCTTGCCAAAGGGCCATACCAGCATTTTAGCTCCCGCTTTGCGCGGCGCTGAACCCTTGGTCGCAACTATGGTTATAAGGGCCTTGGGATCCAGCGTGTCCTGGCACAATTCTTCCAGTACCGGCCGGTCGAATTCCGGCCAATTTACCTTAACCGCAGCGGAATCCCGGGTTGAGGCGTTCGCCAGCCTTCTATAGCTAATGACCTGTGCTATTATCGATATGGCAATTTCTTCAGGGGTAACCGCTCCTATTTTAAGACCAATGGGAGCATTAACGCTGTCTATGAGTTCGGCGGGATAGCCTTCATTGACAAGTTGTTCTTTAACCATTTTCACCCGGCGTTTAGAGCCAATCATACCGGTGTAAGCCGTTTTATAATGCAATACCTGTTGCAGACAGTCAAAATCATGCCGATGTCCCCTGGTCACAATAACTACGTAAGCAGATTCATTCAGATTAAGTTGGTCAAAGCAACGGCTGAAGCTCTCGCAAATTACCTTTTCCGCCTCCGGGAACCTATCCCGGTTGGCGAACATGGGCCGGTCGTCAACAACCGTGACTAAAAATCCGACTTTAGAGCCGAATTCAACCAGAGGCTTGGCAATATGCCCCCCGCCCAAAATTATGAGGCGGGCTTCCGGGAAATAGGGCTCAATTAAAATACCTGCACCGTCCGGGGTCTGAAAGTATTGAAGTTCTCCGGAAGCCAAAGCCCATTGTGCCTTATCGGCAATCGTTTCATCCAAGTCCGGTATAGTATTGGCATGGTGCAGCTGCTCATCCGTAAGCATAATTTTTTTATGGGCGAAATCTCCCGCGCTACCGCCATCGTTCATAAATGTAACCACTACGGCTTTCTTCCCACTATCCAATGCACTTTTTAAACTCTGGTAAATATCTGAACTCATCTTCTTTATCCCCTTTTTATTCTTTTACTCTTCGTAATTGAGTTGCTCCCACTGCCAGTGGTGGCGGGTTATATCCCAGCTAAGCCGGTTTATGCAGCCATAAGGCTGACTTATTTTGAATATATCCTGCCAAGGAACATCCAGCAGTTTGCTTAAAATCACCCGGTTTACCCCGGCATGGCTGATAATAAGAGCATTGCCCGAAGTATTGGCAGCAATGTGGTCAAAGGCCGGCATGACCCTTTCTTGCAGTTGAGTAAAACTCTCCCCTCCCGGCGGAATAAAGGTATCAATATTGGCCCCCCTTTTTTCATACATTGCGGGAAAGTGGTCTTTAATATGAGCTATGGTCTGGTTTTCCCATTCCCCCATATTGATTTCCCTTAATTCGTCAATTACTTCCCGGTTGACGCTGCTGCCCGCCAGCAGGATCTCCGCAGTTTGCCTGCATCTTTTTAGCGGACTGGTAAAGGCCCTTTCAATCTCGATGCCGGCAAAATACTCCTTCAGTCTGGTCGCTTGTCCAATGCCGGCCTCGCTTAAGGGCAGATCAGTTACCCCTATATACCGTTTTTCATTCCCATAATTAATTTGTCCATGTCTTAGCAGGTATATTTTTCTACCCATATATAAACCCTTTGCCGGTGGCTGCCTCAATTTTTTTAATAATTTTATAAGCGGCATCCTTTCGGTTTTTTATCTTGTTCAAAGCTTCAGGGCTGTCTTCATATTTGTGGAGGGAGTGATTGAACCTCTGGTTAAGGGATATTACTTTATCTTCTTGAACCAGTTTATCAGCGAGATACAGTATTTCGCTTTCGGTAATTCCCCCCTGGCCATCTACCTCAATATCGGTATGACTGCCTATGATCGAACCTACCTGGCCATACCCCAGCTCCTGCAAAATCTTGGCTCCGGTCCGGGCATGGTTTTTTTCCTGCCGGGCAATATCATGGAGCATGGCCGCAGCCTGCAAGGCACATTCGTCAAGCTCGCAGTCTGCGGGCAGACTGCGCCGGATTGCCGCCGATACCTCTTCAACTTTCCGGCAGTGGCTTACAATATTTTCCGGTACCTGAAATATCTCCAGAATGCGGCGGCACTCTTCCAGGTCAGGGGCGGCAGCCTTAAAGTAGGCCAGCATTTTTTCAAAATCCTCCGGGGTATCCATATCCATCAGTACGGCCTTGTCAAAAACCGGTACATCAATTGAATCACCCGCAAAATCCTCTAAAATCCTCTTCAGTCCGCCCTCCCCGCCGCTCCTTAAAATTGCCTCCCGGTACTTGCAGTCTATCAGCGGGGGATGTCCCCTCCTGCCGCCAAAACCGGGGTAAATAATGCCTTTTCCGCCGGCTTGATACTGGTTTTGCAGCGATTCGAGCGTATATTCTTTTACCAGCGGTATGTCCACCGGCTGCATAAAGAAAGCGGAAACGCTGGCATCCAAAGCTTCAACCCCTTTTTTGACGGAGGTAAACATGCCTGCGGCAAAATTTTCGTTTTGCACGCAGGTTACATCCGACTCCTGCAATTTTTTTGCGACTTCACCGCCCTGGTAGCCTGCTACTACAATGATGTTATTAATTCCCGCGCTTTTATAAGCAGCAATTATTATTTCGAGAGCCGATCTTTCCCCAAATTGCAGAAACGGCTTAAAACTCCCCATTCTGGAGGAATAGCCCCCGGATATAATAATGGCTGCCAGAGTGGTGTCTTTCATATTCCAGCTCCCTTAAAATCCTGGATCTTTCTTTTTACCATACTGTTGTTTATTTTTTCCGGCTTGCCGCCAGTATTGACAATAACCGTAAAATTCATGGTTCCCCCAAGCTTTTGCTGCCAAAGGGTTTGAATACTCTGCTCAACCTCGTTCCGGATGGAATTATTTTTGGCTATAATTTCTACTTTGAGAGAGTTTACATCTGTGACCCAGGCTTTATAATCCAAAACTTCTTTGAACTTTAATATCGTTTCATCCAAGTCCCGCAGATATAGGAAGCGTTTTTTCCCCAGGTCCGCACGGTTGTCCGCCCTCCCCAGCGCTCTTGTCATAGTTCGCAGAAATGTGCCGCAATCACATTGAGCTGTGGAAAATGAAGCGATGTCGCCGGTTCTGTATCGAATTAAAGGCATGGCCTGCCGCGTTAAGGTGGTAAATACTATTTCCCCGTATTGTCCGGCTTCGACCGGCTTACCCGTATCAGGATCAATAATTTCAAAATATATATCCGCCTCCCGCAAGTGGTAACCGTTCCCGGCTGAGCATTCAACCCCTCCGCCGTAACCCATCTCGGAAGACCCGTAATGGGTAAAGACCTGGCAGCCATATTGGCTGCTTAATTCGCGTATCAAAACTTCCGGGACATAGTCTGCACTTAAGAGCACCTTTTCTATATGGTGGGAGAAGATCTCACCATGCACCCGGGTTAAATGCAACACTTGCATGGGTAGGCCGACAATTGCGTTTATTTGGTTGTCAATTATAAAGTTGGCGGTTTCGTCAGGATTGACCATAACTCCCGCTACATAGTTCTCGACGCCGGAAAGATCCAATGCTCTTTGGATTACATCCCCCACACTCCCATAGGAGCTTCCCGGAAAAAGAACCAAAACCCGGTCGGTCTTGGCAGCCATTGGTTTAAAACCAAATTTGAAAAAATCCACGGTAAGCTCAAGATCGGCTGCGGTGAAATAGATTCTTTTTTCTGCTCCGCTGGTTCCTGAACTTCTAATCGTAACGATTCTTTTTATGTCTCGCAAGGGTACACACAAGAATTCTAGGGGATTCCGGCTTATATGGCAGGGATACGTAAAGGAAATCTTATTAAAATCATCCCAGGTATTTATTTTATTCTCATTAACGCTGCTTAATTTTTCTCTATAAAACCGGCTGTTTTGCTTAACATAATATAGGGACTCTCTGACCTGGTTCAGTTGGTAATCCTCCAGCAGCTTCGGATTTCTTGCCTTAATGCCGGATTTATTGACAATCCAGTCTTCAAGCGGTGTCACCCTCATAATCGACTCCTTTTATCAATAACCAGGTTTACTCCCTATTGCCGAATTCATAATCATGATTAACAAGTATTTCCTGTATCTTCTCATAACTCTGCATCAGCACATTACCGCATTTTAATTTATATTCCTGACTGGTGCTCCAGTCTGTAAAACTAACTACGCCTATAAGCTCTCGGCATTCGGTACCTCCAAACTCGGTTTCAAACCATTCGGTATATTCATCAACCATCTCGGAATACCCTGGTTTTGAATATTCAGTGTCCTTCCCCTTGCCTGCGTAAAGGCCCAGGACTGCAATTCCCGCGGTGAGCACCCCGCATATTTTGGGACTGCTGCCGATACCTATACAAAAACCATTAAAAACTCTCAATAAATCTGCATTTTCTTTTTCTTCTTCATCCAGAGCCATTTTCAGCATAATTTGAGTACAGCAATAGCCGGCATTGAATAACTTAAACATCTCAAAAGCCATTTCGTCCATACTCCACCCCTCCCTTGCGGACAATCATTATAAAAAACCCGGATTCATTACCCGGGTTTGCCAAATTTAAATCACTTATCCTCCAGCCCTTTTTCAACCTCTAACATCTTGCCCAGGGCCAGGTCCTCTCCGATAAAAACATTATTGCACTGAGGGCACTTCATCAGCTCCACTTCAAAATTGCCTCCCAGATAGGATACCTTTACCTTGCGCAGCACCAATTTTTCTTTACATTTATCGCAGACCCAGGGCAGGTCAAGTTGATTTTCCTCTTTCATGCGCTACTCCTTCACTATTGCCATTCTATGGCTGTATACCGTAATTATCTGAACCCCGTCTTCCCTTTCTTTATAACGTACCCAGCAAGTAACATTGTCCAGCCGCAAATTAGCCAGATAACTGGAATCTTCGGGATTGAAAAAGCGTTGTCCGGTGGTTTGGGAATGTGCCACTACTTTTTCAACGTCTTCCCAGAGGATGCCCCTTTTTTCCAGGTCACCCCATATTTCCGGCGCAATGATCAAATTGAATCGGTTGGGCCCGGTTGGATTATTCAGGTTGTTCACCTCATAATTCTTTTAAGACTTGTCTTGCGGGAAACCGGCATTTTACTTTTCCCCTGATATTTCCTGGTTCCCGCCGGCATTTCACCAAAATTGATCCCCATCCATATCAAATGAGGGATTTAGGCTATGCCAAATCCACAGTTCGGGTACTGGCAAGCCTTGCAGTTTGAACATAAGCCTCCGTGCGCATACCTTACAAGATCTTTTCTTTCGACCCTTTCTCCTGCTGCCAGTCTGGGGACCACCAGATCAAAAATCGTTCTTTTGTTATACATGACACATCCCGGCAGCCCTAATACCGGAATATCATTTATATACGAAAGCAGGAACATGGCTCCCGGCATGGTGGGGGCACCGTATGACAATATTTGGGCGCCGGCCATTTTTACTCCGGTGGGGGTCACATCATCAGGATCAACCGACATTCCTCCTGTGACCAGGATAATATCTGCCCCCGCTTTGATTAAGGTCTTGATAGAGGCCGCTATCATTTTGGGATCATCTTTGGAAAAGATCTGCTCCATGACTTCAGATCCCAATTCTCTGAATTTTTCCGTAAGAACCGGGCCAAATTGGTCGGGAATCCTTTTATAATATATTTCATTGCCGGTAGTTACGATCCCGGCTTTTAATTGGTGTAGGGGCACTACCTGGATTACGGGAAAATTCTCTGTCCCTATTCTTTCCATTGCGGCCAGCTTTTTTTCATCTATTTTTAAAGGTATGATTTTGGCGGAAGCGACAACAGCATTTTCATCTACTAATCTGTCTGTATGCAGGGTGGCGAGTATGATCTCCTCGATGGAATTAATCCCGCACAGCGCTTCGGTATTTACTTTCAGGAGTCCCCTACGGTTTGCCACAAGGTTTACCTTCCCTTCGGATGGCTCCGAAAGTATGACGCCTTGTCCGGCTGCCGCTCTTGCCATCCTGAGGGCCGCTTCATTTTCGTGAACCTCGCCGTCTTTATACTCCATAACAAAAATGTGTTCTTTGCCCATGTTCAGTAAGCGGGGAATATCCTCTTTTTTTATGATATGACCTTTTTTGAATGCCGCGCCTTTAGATTTACCCGGAATAATTTCCGTCATATCGTGCGCCAGCACCATTCCCACCGACTCTTCTACCGCTATCATATTCATGTCGCATTACCCCTATTTGCATATTTGCTTTATTTGCCATTGAAAATAAAATAACCCGCAACTAAAAACGAGGCATAATCCCAAATCCACGGAAATATATTAAGAAGGTTTATTTAGGGCCATAAGAACCAGGAAAGGCCAGGTAACAATTTAATGAGAACAGGCTCGTTAGAGTTTAGAATCTATTGAAGTTGCAGGACAAATAATTCCCTGGAACTTCCCGTTCTTAATGGCACACTGAAAAAATAGCTCCTGCGATTTAATAAAGCAAATTTCGTGCCAATAACCGTTAAAGGGCCGAGGCATCCGGTATGATCAATATTTTTCAAAAATTGTTCCGTTATGGAACAGCAATTATCTGTTACAAACTGGAGCACTGCTCTGTTTCGGAACATTTGCGCTTTGCAATCGCTTTAGCTCAGGCCGATAAAAAGACCCCCGTCAAATACGGAGGTATTCGCCAAGCTATGGATCAATTAAAATTGGAATACTGCTCTATTTCGAAACAGATCATCCTGATGTTTTCCATTTTTCTATAAAGGGTGTTTCTCCCAATCCCTAACGCCTTGGCGGCCAAAGTGACGTTCCCCTTGTATAAATCCAGAACCTTCATTATATGCTGTACTTCCACAACCTCAAGTTTCAGGTTTTCCTCCATCCCTTTCCTGGCAGCCGCATGTTTTGATTCAGGCAGGTTTATATCAGCATTGGCATCGGTATAGTGGTCTGCCTTCACAAAGATGTCGGGAATCGAGTCAGTATTCACTATTTGTTCTATGATATTTTCCAGCTCTCTTACATTTCCCGGCCATTCGTATGCCAAAAAGGATTTCATGGTTTTTTCGTTAATGGTTACGCTTTTTTTGTCAAGCTTCCTTGATATTCTTTGCATAAAAAACTGGCTCAAAAGGGGTATGTCCGCTTTTCTTTGCCTTAAGGGCGGCAGCTTTAGGGGAAGAACATTCAGCCGGTAGTACAAATCCTTGCGGAAATTGCCTTTTTTGACCTCTTCATTCAGATCTTTGTTGGTAGCTGCAATCACCCTTACATCTACGACAATCTCCTTGATGCTGCCAATCCTGCTTACTATCCCTTCCTCCAGGACTCTCAACAGCCTGGTCTGCATATCCAACGGCATTTCACCGATCTCATCCAAAAAGATCGTACCGCCGTCTGCTATTTCGAATTTTCCAGGCTGCCCGGTGCTTTTGGCCCCGGTAAAAGCCCCCCCCTCGTAGCCAAACAATTCAGATTCGATCAGATTCCTTGGTATGGCACCGCAGTTTAAGGCTACGAAGGGCTCGTCCCTTCTGTTGCTGTAATTATGAATTGCCTGGGAAAAGAGTTCCTTGCCCGTACCACTTTCACCCATAATCAAAACATTGGATTTGCTGTTCGCAATTTTTTTGGAATAATCAATGAGACGAACAAAATTCTTGTCCTTGCCGATGATTTTGTCAAAAGTATATATAGCATGGTGCCCCATGATATTTTTGGCCAGCTTTCTAACCTTTTTGACTTCCCTGAAAACCAAGACTATATTGATTGAATTGCGCTCACAGTCAAGATGGGGATAAGCACTTAAGTTGAATTGCAGCCTGTTTCTCCCGGAATTTACAAATACATCCTCATCGGTAAAGCTTTGGCTGCAAATGACTGAGGTTTTCACATTATCCCAATCCTCAAGCAGGTCCCACATTTTCATGAATTTCAGTTCATTGGGGTGATAGCCCAACATGTTCGCCACATAACGATTGACGGTTATTATATTTCCCTCCAGGTCAGCCGTTAATATCCCCGCTTCAATAGAATCAATGATAGTCTCGGTAAACTTCTTGGCCAGGGACAATTCTTCGGTATATCTCTTTATATCCAGCATTTTTTCGATGGCATTGGCAGCCGCCACTACCATACCCAGAGTATGGGAGTTGACTTGTTCACTGTAACCGGTCAAATCAATGCACCCGATGACTTCACCCTGGGTATTTCGTATAGGCGAAGCCGAGCAGGTCCAACGCTGATACTCCCTGATATAATGCTCCTGGCCTGATACCTGTACCGGCTTGCCCTCGACCAGAGCCGTACCCATGGAATTTGTCCCAATACTGCGTTCATCCATATACGCTCCCGGCACCATTTTCAAGGAAAAGGCTTCGGCTAGAATCTTATCGTCGCCTATTACACTTAAAATACAGCCTTCCTCATCGGTCAGGATGGCAAAGAAATTTGATCCTTTAACAAAATTATATAATTGGTTCATATAGAGCTCGGCGGTAACCATTAGTTCTCTTTTTTCATCCAGCTTCCTGGACAGCTCCTGGCCGCAAATTATCTTGCGGCTGTATATACGATCCAATTCAACTTTATATCTGCGGCATCTTTCATGGGAATTTATAACATAGTCCTTCTTCACAGCCACTTCTAAACTACTCATCAAATTCCCTCCATACTAAAAATGGTTTCATGTTTTGAAACCTTATCCATTTCCCGGATAAACCAATGGGGCTTGAAAGCCATAGTCCATTACCATAGGCTGACAAGTCCGCGAGATTCCTATTTGATTGTTACAACTATAATTCATAGCAATTATTGTGCCAGTTTACATCAATGCAAGCCTTACATCCTGCCATACCCGCAAAACCAGCAATTACTCAAGTCTTCGCATCCCATATTCAATAATTGTTGGCTGAATTTTATGGAACACTAGTTTAACATAGGGTTCACATATGGTTAACACCTGTTTCATTTATTGGTACAGTTGTTTCAATATGTTGACGCAATGAATTATCATATGCAAGACCTATAAAATTATCGCCAAGGGGGAATAACTTAATTTTAAGTAAATCAGGATGAATCTTGTATCAACCTGGTCCAATTTGGCAATTATCTTGCAAGAGAATTCATTAGGACTTAGCAATTCCAGTTTATAAAAATACTATAAATTTAGAAAGGACAATAAAAATGAAAAAAAGCAAATTTATGGTTGTAAGTGGCTTTGGGGGAGCTGGAAAAGCAACCGGCATGATTGCTTTTGCCGAATATATCAATAAAAATATTGGCAAGGCGGCCGGATGAAGCTCTTGATGAGACTGCAGCCATACAAGAGCTTGATTATTAAATCTTTTACTGAATGTTTTGGCATGATGGAAGAATGCTAATTAATTACAAAGGTACAAGGAGCCATGATGAATAAATCTGCGAACGTAATCCATACCACGGAAAGTTTGTGTCCGGTGTGTTTGGAAAAAATTCCTGCCTGGCATGTTTTGGTAAATGAAGATATTTATATGCAGAAAACATGCGAAAAGCACGGAGATTTTTCCACCGTCATCTGGCGGGGGCAAAGCGAACCGCATTATACCTCCTGGGACAAAAAGAAATGGCCGGTACACCTGCAAAAGTGTCTTACCGAGGTAGAAAAGGGATGCCCTTATGACTGCGGCTTATGTGCTGAACATAGACAGCAAACGTGCTGCGCCTTGCTGGAGGTAACCCAGCGTTGTAATCAGCATTGTAATTTTTGCTTTGCCAGCAGCGGAGGGGATAGGGCGGACCCATCCTTAGCCCGGATAAGGGAATGGCTTGAAATCCTGGTCGACGCCGGCCGACCTTTTATTCATATTTCCGGCGGAGAGCCAACCGTACGGGATGATTTGCCTGAGATAATCAAAATGGCCAAGGAGATGGGCTTTCCTTATATACAATTGAATACCAACGGGCTGCGTTTGGCCCAAAAACCCGACTATGTCAAAGAACTGCAAGAAGCTGGCTTATCTGCTGTCTTTATGCAGTTTGACGGGACCAAAGACGAGATATATCAACAGCTGCGGGGACGCAGTCTCCTGGCTGAAAAAGCAAAGGCCATAAAAAACTGCGGTGACAATAATCTGGGCATCGTGCTGGTACCTACAATAGTTCCGGGAATTAACGCCGATAATATCGGCGCGATAATACGTTTCGGATTGTCCCAAGTTCCTGATGTCAGGGGAATCCATTTTCAGCCGGTAAGTTATTTCGGCAGATATCCGGCCCCCCCTCTGAACCGTCAGCGTATAACTTTACCCGAAATATTAAGGGCAATTGAAAATCAGACTGAAAATAAATTTAGGGTCGAACATTTCGCCCCCTCGGGTTGTGACCACGCCCGCTGCGGTTTTCACGGGGATTTTGTGCTAATGCCGGATGGAAGTGTAAAACCCTTAACTCTAAAAACCGAGGGCGGATGCTGCTGCGGCCCCCAGAACGGTTCTTCGGGGGTTGAAAAAAACAGGAATTTTGTAGCCCGAAGATGGGTAAGAGAAATTCCTGAAAATCATCAGGACTTGCATAAACCGGGCTATATAATAGATGAATTGGATATCTTTATGGCCCGGCTCAAAACCCATGGTTTTACTATCACCGGCATGGTTTTTCAGGATTGCTGGAACATTGATCTTGAAAGGCTGCATGAGTGCAGCCTGCATGTATTAAGTCCCGAGGGTAAGATTATTCCGTTCTGTGCCTATAATCTCAGCAGTATTGAGGGCAAATCGCTTTACCGGAAAAATGTTCGGTAGTACCCGTCAGGACAGAAAAAATCCATCGGAGCCCCGATGGATCGTAAATATAATTGGATTACCGTCCGCAACTCCGGCCGCCTTGCCGGCTCCGCGGGCGGACATTATGGGTAAGGCTCCGGTGGGAGCTTGCCTCGCGCCATTCTTTTCAGCCTGATAGGCACAAGCCGGGGGCAATAATCATTATCAAAGTTATTGGCTCAGCTGGACGATCTTCGCATCGACAGCAGCCAGGAACTGGTCCCAGCTTTTGCCATAAGAGGCAAAATAGCCATAGGGGTCGGTGTGGTTAGTTTCCTTGTACATCAGGGAAACGCCGTAATGGCTGAATATATTACTGCCGGTATTCCAACCGTATTTTACGCAGGTTTGGGCACAATACCAGACCGCCCGCTTCCATACTTCCTCAAATTTGCGGTTCCGGTCGGGATCGCCGGTATCCGGTTCGCACATTTCAAAGCCTAGGAACTGGCTGTTGGCGGTCGGCCCTGCGTGCCAGGCAACTTCGTTTTCCGGTATCATTTCAATAATGGTATTCCAGTCGATCACCGCGTGGGCACTGGCTTCCGCGGCATAATGGTTGCTGAAGTAATCCCGAATATTTTGGGCTGTCGCTCCCGGATCGGCGGTTGAATGGACAACTTGTCCGATCGCTTCCAACGGCATGCCCGGCCGGTTGTTGACTATATATTGCTGAATCACCGGGTATTCGGCGGGAGGAGTCGTCCCGCCGGTGTTTCCGCCCGGCTGATCTGATTCCCCGCTTAAAATTATATTCAGGGTATTGCTGTTGGTTCCGCTGGTCTCAAATGAAACTTTACCCGAAGTGCGGGCGGCAATATTTAAAACCAGTTCCCGCGGGGAGGCTTTGGCGGCGGTTAGTTTTATGCTGTCCAGGTATTTATTATTTATATAATAACTGCTGCTGGCTTTGCCCTGGAGGATATTCATAAGCGTAACTTGTACCTGAGTACCGTTCTGGCGGCTGGTGTATTTGACCGGGCAGAGGGTGGAAAGTATTATCTTTTTGCCGCCATCGCCATAGTCGGCAGTTTGCAGGCTTATTATGTAATTGGGTATGGAAAATATCAAGGTTTTGCCCTCATTCTGACTCAAGGTTTCATATTTGACCTGGGCCGGCAGCTTAAAAGTAATGGTAGTCCCATCCGTATCACTGACAGCTTGAGCCGTCATGGCCTCTGAGCCTAAGGCTTGCTTCAGAAAGTTCGTACCGGTCACCTGACGCCCATCAAATCTATATGCCACCTGGCCGCTGGACTGGTTGACTTCCGGGGTTAAGGCTACATCCGACTGCATGATGATTCTTAAACCATTTTCATCCCGGCTGCTGCTCAGTTTAATACTGCTGTCCGGCTGGGCCGGCTGAGTTGGAATAGGCGTGGGATCGTCCGGCTGGGTGCCAATGAGGGAACTGCTTAGGTATACGGTTTGGGTCGCAGCATCCCAGCTGACCGTAGCGTCAAATGCCCTCCCCACAAAATACAGGGGTGCCAGAGTGCGGTTATTTATAATCTGAGCCGGGGTATCAATCGGGTAAACCACTCCATTGATAGTGGGGCTGGTTGAATTCAAAGGCAGCACCACCATCTTGCTTCCCTTTACGGCGGTGACCGTCTGCGCAGCCTCATTCCATTGCACCGTTGCTCCCAGAGCCTCGAAAATCGCGCGTACAGGCACCAAGGTACGGTTGTTACGAATAATAGGAGGTACTTCGAAACTCATTACTTTACCATCAAGCAGCACCCGGGGAGGAACTGCAGGAGAAATGGCTGAGTTGGGGACCGGTGCCACCGTATTTGACGTTGCCGCCGACTGACCGGCGGTTATAAGCGAACTGCTGACCCAGCCGGTCAATGAGCCGAACTGGATTTTATACCAGCTTCCCTGAGTCTGGATAATCTGTACCTGGGTGTCTCGCAAAAGCGTCCCGGCGATAGCATAATCAGTGCCGGGACCGGAGCGTACATTGACCACGCTGCCGTTAATCACCCCGCTTCCTGCCGCCCCCGCCGTATCTGCCAGGGCCAAAAGGCAGATCATCATAATCAACACCGTACTTAAAACATGTTTGCAGAATCCGTGAAAATGATACATTTTTTAACCTTTCATTTTTTTAAAAATACTACATAGGTTCGGCTGGCTGTAATATACTACGTATCTTTCGACCAATATCTTACACCTTATATACTTTATCGGTTTTGCAGTAACAATATTGTATAAAATGGGGTTAACCGGTGAAGCATGGAATTATTTCCGGCTTTTTGGACCGGCGCTCCAATCACCAAAAACCTGAAGATCAGAGAATCTCCAAGTGAGCAGAGGTATCAATGGCAGCCTGAGCCACAAAAAAGCCGCGGTCAGGAATGACGACATTGCGGTTTCGCCGCGCTGATAACTGCGGCTCAATATTGGCGGCTTGAACTGTCGCTAAAACTACTTGGCCGGATGAAGCTGATGTTTCCGGTCTCTGATATAGGTTCCTCGGCTATTGGCCATCAGCTTGCCATCGCAGTTATAAACGTTGCATCCAGTTACGATTATGGTGTTACCGGCGTGGATCACAAAACCCTCGGCTGAAATTTCAGTTTCTTCAAAAGCCGGGGCCAAATAATTCAGGTTCATTTCCACCGTCCGGCAGACCCAACCGGTGGCGGTGGCCGCAGCTCTGCCCATGGCCGTATCCGCCAAAGTAGAAATGATTCCGCCGTGTACCCTGCCGTTGGCTGACGAATATTGCGGTTCAGGGCTCATTTTAAGGCCAGCTGTCCCCTTCCCCATGTACACAGTTTTTATACCTAAAGTTCTGGTCATAGGGTGGAGGTCCCGGTATCCGTTACATAAATAATCAAAAAACTCTTGATCGATTCTCTGGTTTTCTACATTCTCCTCTTTCATCCATTATCTTCAATAAGGCTATCAATAAGCAATCAAAGCCTTATCAAATTTACCCTCCATGCTATAATGAGATTTCAAAACTATAATACATAATTATGGCGTAATTATGTAGCCCCGAAAATAGATTTCCCTTGTTTTCCGGTGACTGAAGATAACCCCAAAGAAAAAGCAGGGTCCTGATTTGACCCTGCCCGCAAACCTTACACTTTGTCCGGCACCATCTGCCTCAGACCGTTACGTCAACTAAATTAGAAGAGTTTGGGGTCGAGGCAGTTGAAGCGGTACTGTTTTGGAGAAGCTTGGCCTGGATTTGTTGCAGTTCTGTCTGCAGCGCCATTATTTTCTGTGCCTTTACCTGAGGTTCATCATTGCTCTGCTGTTCGGCGCGTATTTCCCCCTCAATTCTTTTTATCTCATTTTCCAGCTCCCGGGTGTTGCCGGAACTGCCGGCTGATGAATTGCTGCCGGTGGCTGAGCTGCTATTTAATGATGTAAAACTGTTGAGCGAACTTATACCTGCTACGCTCATGGATAACACCTCCCCATACTATCTCTTTTAAATTTTTATCGTATAACACCTGAAATATTTTAGTCCGGCAGTTCATTTTCAAATAGAAGACAACCGTTTTTAGCCGTAAAAACACCTGAACGTCCCTGTTTGAGGCATCACTAGAAATTATTGTTCTCATACTTTATTGGCAATTACATCCGCACCCGCATTGAAAAAATTTTCACCCACGCGCGATTCTTTCTATTGTCATGCTTCATTACTTTCTTTCACCCGCCGAACCATATTATAATACACATATAGGGACAACCTGAGAAATGAGGCTTGAATTAATGAATAGTACTGTAAAACGCATCCTGGTAGAGAAAAAACCCGGCTATGACGTTGAAGCCCGGCATTTGCACCATGATTTAAGGGAGAATCTTGGCATAGCTCAGCTTGAACGGGTCAGAATCGTCAATCGCTATGATATTTCCGGTTTCTCCGATGAAGCCTATCAGCAAGCCAAGCAAACTATATTTGCTGAACCCAACGTAGACTTTACCTATGACGAAAAAATGGAAATAGAACCCGGCCTGAAATGCTTTGCCATGGAGTATCTGCCCGGCCAGTATGACCAGCGGGCAGATTCCGCCGCCCAATGCATTCAGATTTTAACCCAGGAAGAACCACCGACGATTATCTCTTCAAAATTGATTTTGCTTTACGGAGACATATCCGAAGCGGATCTGCAGACAATCAAGACCTATTGCATTAATCCGGTCGACTCCAGGGAGGCCTCCCTGGAGAAACCCGCTGCACTGGAATTGGAAACGGTTGTTCCGGAAGATGTCGCCATTCTGCATGGTTTTATCAGCATGGAGGAAGCGGAATTGGCCCCCTATCAAGAAGAACTCGGGCTGGTAATGAGCTTCGAAGATTTTAAGTTTTGCCAGTCGTATTTCAGAGATAAAGAAAAAAGAGATCCCAGCTTGACTGAAATAAAAGTAATCGACACCTATTGGTCGGATCATTGCCGGCATACCACTTTCTTAACCAGCATAGATAAAGTAGCCATTGAACCTGACGGACTGGGCTTGCCCATAAAAAAGGCCTACGAAAGATATTTAAAAGACCGCAGCTTGGTGTACGGTTCCGGGGAAAGAGACGTCTGCCTCATGGATATCGCGGTGCTGGGGATGAAAAAGCTGAAAAAGGAAGGCAAACTGCCGGATCTTGACCTGTCTGACGAGATCAACGCCTGCAGCATCGTAGTGAAAGCGGATATTGACGGCAAAAAAGAAGACTGGTTGGTGATGTTTAAGAACGAAACCCATAATCACCCCACTGAAATCGAGCCTTTTGGAGGGGCGGCCACCTGTCTGGGGGGAGCCATCAGAGATCCGCTTTCCGGGAGGGTCTATGTTTACCAGGCCATGAGAGTAACCGGCAGTGCCGACCCCAGGGTCAATATAGCAGAGACCTTGCCGGGCAAGCTGCCTCAGCGCAAAATAACCACCAGCGCCGCCCACGGCTACAGTTCCTACGGCAACCAGATCGGACTGGCCACCGGACAGGTGGCGGAAGTTTACGATGCAGACTTTGTCGCCAAGCGCATGGAAGTCGGAGCCGTTATCGGCGCCGCCCCTAAAGTTAACGTTGTCAGAGCGGCTCCGGCTCCCGGAGATGTGGTTATTCTCTTGGGGGGCAGAACCGGCCGGGACGGTCTGGGCGGAGCCACCGGTTCTTCGGTGGAGCATACGGAAGCATCCATCCTTACCTGCGGCGCTGAAGTCCAAAAAGGCAATCCCCCTACGGAAAGAAAGATACAGCGTCTATTCAGAAATCCTCAAGCCAGCCGGCTGATCAAAAGATGCAATGACTTCGGGGCGGGCGGTGTATCTGTAGCTATCGGGGAATTAACCGACGGATTGGTCATTCAGCTGGATGCCGTCCCCAAAAAATATGAAGGTCTGGATGGAACCGAACTGGCTATTTCCGAATCCCAGGAAAGAATGGCGGTAGTTGTTGCTGTAGAGCATGCCGGTCTTTTTAAGAGCCTGGCGGAATCAGAAAATCTGGAGGCGGTTGAGGTAGCCGCAGTGACCGCGGACCGGCGGCTGAAAATGGTCTGGCGCAACCGGGTCATCGTGGATATTGCCCGGGACTTTTTGAACACCAACGGAGTAAAACAGCATACCCAAGTCCGGGTGCAAAATCCCGCCGCCGGAGATAGTTTCTTCACCCAAAAGGCGGCCAACCTTGCTCCGGATCTAAAAAAGGCCTGGCTCGACAATCTACAGGATTTGAATGTGTGTTCCCAGCGGGGTTTGGTGGAACGTTTTGACAGTACTATCGGAGCCGGTACGGTTATCATGCCCTTTGGCGGTAAATACCAGGCGACTCCAGCTATCGGCATGGCCGCAAAACTACCGCTGGAATCCGGGAATACCAATACGGCGACCCTCATGGCCTACGGCTATAATGCGCAAATGGCGAAATGGAGTCCTTTCCATGGCGCCCTTTATGCGGTGGTCGAAGCTGTGGCCAAAATCGTCGCCATGGGCGGCAATTATCAGACTGTACGCCTAAGCCTGCAGGAATATTTTGAAAAGCTGGGTACGGACGAGGTCAAATGGGGCAAACCTTTCGCCGCCCTGCTGGGGGCCTACCATGCCCAAATGGAACTGGGCATTCCGGCCATTGGCGGGAAAGACAGCATGTCCGGCACCTTCAAGGATATGAACGTCCCCCCTACCCTGGTAGCTTTCGCCGTAGATACGGCTGATGCCTGGGCCTTGGTTTCGCCGGAATTTAAACGCCCCAACAGCCAAGTGGTATATATTCCGGTCAGTCGGGATGAATACGAATTGCCCGATTTTGCAGGGTTAGGCAAAACCTATCAAAGGGTTACGCAATTGATCCATGACGGTCAGATACTGGCTGCCTATCCCGTACGCGGAGGCGGCATCGCCGAGGCGATCAGCAAAATGGCTTTCGGCAACCGGATCGGCTTCTCCTGGGCAGGCCAGCCATTAACCCCGGGCGAAATGAATACCCTGTGGTTCTCTCCCGATTACGGCAGCCTGGTGGTGGAGATAGCCCAGGAGGTGGATATAGAGACCGCCCTGGCCTCTCTCCCCTACAAACTGCTGGGAAATACCCAAGCTGAGGAAGTCATTGCTATCGGCGGCACGGTCATCAGCCTGCAGGAAGCCCAGGATCATTGGGAAGCCCCCCTGGAAAAGGTATTCCCCACGGACACGGTCAAGATTGAATTGCCGCCGCCCCCGGCCCTATCATGCAACCGGCGCGGACCGGCTAAATCGAAAATAACGTTGGCCCGGCCCCGGGTATTTATTCCCGTATTTCCCGGCACCAACTGCGAATATGATACGAAAAAGAGGTTTGAGCTGGCCGGAGCCGAATCCGACCTGTTCATAATCAAAAACCTTACGCCTGCAGCTATCGAAGATTCCATTAAAGTCATGGCCGGAAAAATCAAAGAATCCCAGATCATCATGCTTCCGGGTGGATTCAGCGCCGGTGACGAACCTGAAGGTTCCGGCAAATTTATAGCCACCTTCTTCCGCAACCCGCGCATACGGGACGCGGTCATGGATCTGTTGCAAAACCGGGATGGTCTGATGTTGGGCATCTGCAACGGTTTTCAGGCCCTGATCAAACTGGGTCTGGTTCCCTATGGTGAGATTCGGGAAATGGACGAAACCCAGCCCACCCTGACCTATAACCGGATCGGCCGTCACATGTCATGCATGGTCAAAACCAGAATAGCTTCAGTTTTATCCCCCTGGTTGGCCAACGTCCAGGTGGGGGATGTTCATCAAATCGCCATTTCCCACGGTGAAGGCCGCTTTGTAGCCGGTGAGGAGGATATCAGGCAAATGATCGCCAACGGTCAGATTGCCGCTCAATATGTGGATAATGAGGGGCAGCCCTCCTATGATATCAGGTTCAACCCCAATGGATCTGATTACGCAGTAGAGGCAATTACCAGCCCTGACGGCAGGATATTGGGTAAAATGGGACACTCGGAAAGGATCGGCCACAATCTTTATATTAATATTCCCCATGAAAAAGACCAGCTTCTGTTTGAAGCCGGCGTGAATTACTTTAAATAGCCGCTATTCAGCCTTTTCAGCAGGAGCTAAACCCAGGCGATGAACAGGTCGGAACTGTAATAAGGTTCCGACCCTGCTTTTTAATCCCCGCGGGAATGCAATTTTATAAGGCGGTCCGGCCCTTGGCCCGAAGAAGGTCCGAGACCATTGATAAAGTACATGTTTTGTCATCCTGAGGAGCCGAAGGCGACGAAGGATCTTATCAACAATACCGTATAGTTGGCATTTATATGATTGCAAGATGCTTCGCTAACACTCAGCATGACGATTTAAGAGACTTTTTCAGTGGTCTCGAAGGTCCAATTTACCGGGTGTACCAGTTAAAACTAAATCGTAATCTTCGCCCGTTCCCGCATAAAAGCGATCTCGCGATCGATATCGCCTTGAATTTCGGCGATGCGATGCTCAGCGTCAGGGCCTTTAAGCAGGCGGTTGAAGCGCCCCTGCTTCATTAGGTATTCGTCCACCGGAGCGGCGTCTTTCTTGCCGCTGATGATGAACGAACTGGGCTTGTTGAAGCTGATCCTGCCATTTTCCGCTTCCCATAACAGCCAGGCCCCGCTGCCCACAGCCATACGGCTCATCTGCACGGTCTCGGGCATATCGAACTGCCAGCCTAAATAACAGGGGGCCAGAATTTCGATATATTTCATACCCGGGATGTTTTTGGCTTTTACCACCTTGTCGTACAGGTCACCGGGGTAAGCCACGGTGGCGGTAGCCACGTAGGGAATATTGTGTTCCAGCATCAACAGGGCCATGTTTTTCTTGGGCTGGCGCTTGCCGGTGGGGGTGGTAGTGGTAAAGCTGCCGCGGGGGGTGGCGCCGCTGCGCTGTACGCCGGTATTACTGTAAGCTTCGTTGTTATAGCAAAAATGAATGATATTATCGTTGCGCTCGGCTGCGGCCGAAAGTGCCTGGAAGCCGATGTCATAGGTGCCCCCATCGCCCACCCAACTGAATATGGTGGGCAGTTCGCCTTGCAGGCGGCCTTTTTCCTTCATTATTTCAACTGCGTGGGTAATACCGGAGGCCGAGGAGCCGGCGGTCGCAAAGCAGATATTAATACAAGGCCAGTTGTATCCCAGCTTGGGGGTCATGCCCATGCTGGCTACCGAGCAGGATGGGGTCAGCAGCATGATGGCGTTTGAACCCAAAGCCTTGCCCACGATCCGCAGGGCCATGGTGGCGGGGCAGCCGCCGCAGGCGCCGTTGCCGCTTAAAACCTGCTCAATATCCGGTAATTGTTTAATACTGGTAGTCATATCTCATCCATTCCTTTCATGGTCCATCCTTATTCATCCATCATGGCGCGAATCTCGGCAGCCATGAAGCGGCGGGTCAGATCGATGCCCCCAATGCCTATTACCCGGTTTTTAACCGTAATGTCATGGCGCCGGCCAAAGAGCACGCTTTTCAACTCTGAAGCCAAAATGCCGCCGGGGTGGCCGAAATTATAGTTGCGGTCCAGCACCATCACCCGAGCCTTTGGCGGCAGGGCCTTGATGATATCCTCGGCCGGGAAGGGCAGATACAGGCGCGGCCGCAGCAGGCCGGCCTTGATGCCCTGCTCGCGCAGGATATCGACGGAAAGCTTTAGTTCCGCTGCCATGCTGTTGACCGCAAAAGCTACCACTTCGGCGTCTTCCAGCCGATAGGTGTCGATGGTGTCGCCGTCCCACATGCCGGTGATATCCCTATATTCCTGCGCCACCTGCTTTACCAGCGGGATAGACGCCCTGATATCGTCGGACAGCATCTGGCGGAAGGGGGCGTATTCAGCCGCCATGGTTACGTTGCTGAAGGAAGAGGGATGAGCCGGGTCGAGCCGCCATTCCGGTGCAGGCGGGGGCAGAAAACGGTCGATATCCTCCTGAGGAGGCAGGGTCAGGGGCATCAGACAATGGGAGATGGCAAAACCGTCAAAATTGACCATCACCGGGATATTGATCTGTTCGGCCACGCGGAAGGCCTGCAAAATAGTATTGAACACCTCCTGGTTGGAGGAGCAGTGATATTGAATCCAGCCCGTATCGCGCTGGGCAAATGAGTCCTGGTGATCGGCCCACAGGGTCCAGGGGGCAAAAATACCCCGGTTGACGTTGCACATTACCACCGGCAAACGTCCGCCGGCAGCCATATGTAAAACTTCGTGCATATACAGCAGGCCGTTGGCCGAGGTGGCGGTAAAAACCCGGGCACCGGCGGCGGCAGCGGCTACGGCTGCGGCCATGGCGCTGTGTTCGCCTTCCACCGGAATGAAGCGGGCGTCCATTTCGCCGTTTTCAACCATGGCGGCCACCGCTTCCATAATGCTGGTCTGAGGTGTAATGGGGTAGCCGGGCACTACGTCCACCCGGGCGCTTTTTACGGCCAGCGCGGCGGCATGGGCACCGGTATCCATTATAACTTGCGTTGCTTTCATACGGCTACTCCTCCTTTTCCATGCTGATTGCGCCGGTGGGGCATTCTACGGCACACACGCCGCAGCCTTTGCAGTAGCGGTAATCAATTGTAATTTCATGGCGGTCAATAACCGCTTCCGGACAGTATACCCAGCAAAATTGGCATTTAGTGCATTTCTGAGTGTCAAGGACCGGACGGTACGCCCGCCAGGAACCGGTTTCACCGCCGGCTCCTTGCATCGGCCAGGAAATGGGCCGGTAGGCTTTCGTAACTGATTTCATCTATTTCCATTCCTTTCGCTAATCCAAATATAACGAGGCCAGAAAATGCCTCCCGCTGCTTTAAGCCATCGGGTTCCTATTTAATAAGCCGCTGCGGGTTCCCATCTTTCTCCTGGTCGCAGCGGTGGGTTGAAACTGCTCGCAGTTTCTGCCGATGCTTAAAAGTCCACTATACGCTAATCTGCGTTACGGTATTATATGCCTTGCCGGCGGCGTCCAAATTGCGTTCGCCATTAGTGCCCGGCCATTTATTCAGGATGGTTTGTTCCATAATATTTTGCGGGATGTTTAGCACCCGGCAGACCGCGCCAAACAGAGGAATATTAATTGCCGGTCCGTCGGCGGAAAATAATTCGGCTTCGCGGGCGATGGTGTTGGCGTCCACCTGCCAGGTAGGGTGCTTCGCCACGGCAACGGCGTGGGGAGCATTGATGATCACGGTGCCGATCTCAGTAATGCCTTCACTGACTGCTGTTTCCGTAAGCTTTTCGCTCATCACTACCACATAATCCGGCAGCTCGCATTGACTGTGGGCATGGATGGTGGTGGGGGACATGCGTACTGCTGCCCGCACCGGCGCCCCTCGGCGTTCCACCCCAAAGAAGGGCAGGGCCTGGCCTTGCTCACCATTTTCCAGCGCCGCCTGGGCCAGCAAGTGAGCCAGAGTGACGGACCCCTGCCCGCCAAATCCGTTGATTCGCAATTCTAACATATCTTTCCTCCATTCCCAAAAAAATGAACCCTTCGTCTCATAATTCTGAGACGAAGGGTTTAACTCCGCGGTACCACTCAAATTAACGGCTAACACCGTTCACTCCATCAGGATGCAAGATTTTAAGATCTTATACCCTCTTCCCTGCAACGGTGGAAGTTCCGTCCGAGCCTACTATCTTGAATGATTTCGGTCGGCAACTCCAGGATGAGTTCGGCTGGCCTCTTCGACCGCTTCACACCCAACAGCGGTTCTCTGTAAGCCCAAGGATCAGCTTACTATTTCCTGTCATCATCATTTTTGAATATTGTTTCTATTGTATATTACGCTTTATTTTTCTGTCAATATTTTTTTATTAAATAGCGAGGCCGCACTCTTTTTATTTTTCAGAATACTTGCGTGAAGACGCAATATTCTCTTTATTATTATTGTTCTTTAACAGATAATAACCTGCTGTCAAGGTTAAAACGAATAACCCTGACATTAATACGAAAACAGTATTAGCGTGAAGCTTGAGCATTGTAACTGCAACCTGATAACTCCCAACCAAGCCGAACAAAATAAACAAGCTGGCTGAAACCAATTTAATCATCCTATCAGGTATTTTTTTGCTCATCACTACCCCGACTATAATGCCTATACCGTCAGCAATTAACATCCCCGTAGTTGTGCCCATCAAAATTGCTAGAGGGTCAGCCGGAAATTTTGTGGCCAGGGCTATGGTTGCCAGCTGGGTTTTATCACCCATCTCTGCAATAAAAAAAGCTAATGCTACAGTTGCTACTGCCCCGTACTTGGTGGTTCGGTTCTCTTCTCCCTCCAGCTTGTCTCCCCTTATGGTCCACAAACCGAAGATTACGAAAGATAATGATGCTATCCCTTGAATCCAGACTTGTGAAGATTCAAAATGAGTAACATAATTGCCTACGGCTACTGCGAGGGCATGATTAAAAACAGTCGCCAGAAATACCCCAATCAGAACTTTGGAAGCTTTATACTTGGTAGCAAACGCCATAGCTAAAAGTTGGGTCTTGTCTCCCATTTCCGCTAATACGACCGCTCCAGCCGAAAAAGCAAAAGTTATGTAATCGAAATACATTTCTATCATCTCCTTATATAAATAAAAAAGACTTTCAGCATAATCCACATAATAATGTGGTTATGCTAAAAGTCTCGTTACCAAAATTGGCTACAAAGCCAGGCAAATATTGCCAGTATGTTGACTTTGTATATTTAACTACTCCCTCTCAGCAGATTTATTGTAGCATAGATCTCTTTCGTCTATCAACCTCTATCCTCGATCCACGATTCATATAGATCTCCAAAGGAATCCGTTTCAATCGCATGTCTCACCAAGGCCCCCAATGATTCCATAAAGTAAAGGTTGTGATAGGTTAACAATCTGGCCCCGGTACCCTCGCCGATATTAAATAAATGTTTTATATAGCCACGACTATAATGCTTGCATACGAAGCAATCACATAATGAGTCGACCGGGGAATCACTGTCCCGATTTATCCCTTTTTTAAGCGATACCCTAAACTTATTCGCAGTATTTCCTCCGCTTGAGGGCGAAATGAACGCAAGCCCGCAGCGCCCCAACCGTGTAGGCGAAGTGTTATCAAACATATCCAGTCCCTCTCGCACAGCTTTCAAAAAGCCTTCCGGGCCACCGCCAAGCCCCATACCATAAAGGGGCTTATCCGGCGGTATAATATCCGCAACCCAACTCAGGGTCTCAGCTGAAATATCGGGATTAATCCCGATAGATTCTCCCGCAATGGCGATGCCTGCCGTATCAAGCGAACACATTTTCTCGGCTGATTCACGTCTAAGCTCGCGGAACCTCCCCCCTTGAATAATCGGGAAGAATACCTGACAAGCCGGGGCCCGGCCTTCGTTTTGAAGCTTTAGCCAATGTTGGTAGGAGGCAATAGTCCAATCATGCGACCGGGCCAGACTTATTCGGGCATCATCAAGTGAGTCGGTATCAAATGTCGGCTGATCAAAAGCCATAACCATATCGGCACCGATGTCAGCCTGCCATTCCATAGCTATTTGCGGGGTAATTCTCATAGTTTGGCCTGTCCAAGTGTTTTTTACCATTACCCCTTTGTCATTGATTTTCTGGATAGGCGAGGTACTGTTATGCGTGCGATTCCCGCCATCGGCAGAATGAGTTCCCGATTTCCACATATAGGAAACCTGATATCCGCCGCTATCAGTCAGGGTTGGCCCATTCCATCCTGTAAATTTAGCCAATCCGCCGAATTGCTTAATGCGGGCGGAACCCACCGTAGATTCTAAATGCAGGGTGTTGCCAAGTACAATTTGAGCGCCAAGACGCCGGACATCTTCAAAGTCGAGAAGTCGTATTGTACCAAAAGTGGCCACGGGCATAAAAGTGGGGGTTTCAATGCAACCATGGGCGGTTACTATTCGTCCTCTTCTGGCCCGAAATTCGGTTGATTTTATTAAAGTAAAAAACGGCTCGTCAATGACCTGCATAAAACTCTTGCTCCTTATCAACAATCTCCATGATATCTTCCATTATTTTACACTCAAGAACCTCATTTCCATGTATTATATCACAGGGAAAATTCAATATTCAAAATTATGTTTAACCTCAAGTCACCAACCTTATCCAAAAAAATAGCGCAGCCAATCTGAGCTGCGCCCTGAAATCCCTTGATAATTATTAAATAGAAGTAGACTTGGTTTTTGGGGGTTTCCTGCTAAACCGGTTCCTTAAATCATCGAAAAACGTGTACATAACCGGAACTACCACCAGGGTCAAAAGGGTTGAGGTAATTAATCCGCCGATAACCGCATAGGCCATGGGGGAACGGAAGGACGCCCCGGCCCCCCCTTCGGCAATAACCGGGATCATGCTGCAGATCATGGCCAAGGTTGTCATCATAATCGGCCTTAGACGGATGGAAGCCGCTTCCAGGATGGCAGCTTGGCGTTCCCGTCCTTCACGCCTGCGCTGCCGGGTAAAGTCGATCAGCAGAATGGCGTTTTTGGTTACCAGCCCCATCAGCAGAACAATACCGATCATGGCGGCAAAGCTGAGTTCTTTTTGTCCGGCCATAAGTCCAAAAACGGCGCCGATGAGGGCCAGGGGCAGTGAGAACATGATGGATAAGGGATCAATAAAGCTCTCGTATTGGGCCGCCAAAATCAGGAAGATGAACAACGCGCCCAAGATCAGAGCCAGGACCATCCCGCCGGAAACATCGGCCAGGAGCGAATTGGTCCCTCCGGCGGTCAGGCTGATACCTTCCGGCCGGCCGGCTTTTTCAATCTCCTGTTGAAAGGCCTTGTCGAAGTCCCCGGTGGAAACCCCCGTAACATTGGCGGAAATCTGTATCTCTCTTTCCTTGTCGTAGCGGTCGATGGTCGCCGCGGAGGTTGTAAATACCTGGTTGGTTACCTGGGTGAGCGGTACCAGGATAGGCTGGTCATATTCCGTATTGGTACTTGGGACATAAATCCCATTGAAACTCCCGAGGTCTTTGCGGTCCCCGGGGTTCAGCTTCACCGTTACATCATAGCGGTCGCCGTTACTCTCATACTGGCCGACGGTGGTGCCGTTGTATAAAATCCTGAGCGTGCTTCCCGCTGTCGCCGGGCTGACTCCCAGGTCTTCCGCCTTGGCACGGTCAACCTGGAGATGTGCCTCCGGGTTGCCCGCCCGATAGCTTAAGCTCACATCCTGAGCCCCCGGCAAATTCTTCACAATTTGCTTCAGCGTCAGGGTATATTGCTGCAGTTCCGCAAAATCGCCGCCGGTGATATGGTAAACAAAATCTTTGCTGGAGGCGCTACCGATATTGGCCACCGAACTGTTGCCGCTGATGGAAATATCGATCCCGGGTATTTGTTGCAGGCTGCTTCTCATTCCGGCCACAATACCTTCGATCGGCTCCTGCCGGCTGTCCCGGCCGGTGACTTTAACATACATGGATACCTGATCCGCTTCCACGACGGCGTAGGTATAAAGCACCTCCGGGTACTCCTGCACCGCTGCTTCCATTGCCCGGGCGGTTGAACCGGCTTTTTCCAAAGACATGCCCGCATCCAGGGCTGCAGTGATATTGATTTCCCCTTTGTCCTCGGAGGGTAAAAAAGTCATTCCCAGCCACGGCATGACGGCGATGCTGACAGCCAAAAAAACTCCGGCGATGAGCATGACACCCAGCCGGTGGTGCAAGGCCAGTTTTAACAGCCTGGCATAGCTCCGGCCCAGTTGATCAAACAATTGGTTAAACCAGGCTAAAAATCTTCCCACTGTCCCCGTATGTTTTAAGCCGTCCTCTCCACTGCCGTTTAAATATTTGGAAGCAAGCATGGGAACCAGAGTAAAGGATACAAACAGAGATATCAGAACACTGAAAGATACGGTGAGTCCAAATTCCCGCAGGTAGCTGGCTATAATGCCGTTCATCATAGCGACCGGCAGGAATACCGCTACAATGGTCAGGGTTGTAGCCAGAACCGCCAGGCCAATTTCCACAGTCGCCTCTTTGGCGGCCTGAAACGGCGTTTTCCCCATCTTCATCTGCCGGACGATATTTTCAATAACGACAATGGCATCATCGACCAATAAGCCGATGGATAGCGACAGGGCCACCAGGGTAACCAGATTGAGGGTAAACCCCATCAGCTTCATAATGATAAAGGTGGCCACAATCGAGGTGGGAAGCGCCAGAGCACTGATGATGGTGCTGGCAGCATTACCCAGAAACAGGAAAATGATCAGGACTGCGATCACACAGCCTTCCAAGAGGGTCTTCTCCACGTTCGTGACCTGCTCGTGAATCATCACCGAATTGTCCCGGACGATGTTGATGGTTACACCCTGGGGCAGGCTCTGGCTTATGTTTGCAATCTCCTGCTTGATGGCCTCGGCTACTTCCACCGTATTGGCCCCGGATTGTTTGACCACATCAATGCCAATGGCTTTTTGCCCGTTATAGAGCGATATACTATCCATCTCTTTGCTGCCGTCCACCACTTCAGCGATATCACTTACATGAATCTCATCTTCCCCGCGTTTTCCCACCAATATTTGGCCGAAATCTTCCCAGTTTTTGATGCTGGCGGTGGTTTGCAGGGTAATGTCACGGCTGCCATCGGAGACTTTTCCGCCCGGAATATCCAAATTGTCTGTTCCCAGGCTGTTTGCCACCTCAGCCGCCGTTACATTGAAAGCATTCATTTTTTCTTTATCCAGCAGAATCTGAATTTCCCGCTGCTGCTCACCATAGACATTTACGGCGCCTACGCCTTTCACCGTACTCAGCTGCTTGCTGATGGTCTGGTCAACAATCTCCGACAGCCTTTTGTCTCCAACCGTACCGGTGATTGCCAGTGAAATAATCGGCTGGGCGGTCATATCGTATTTGGCAATAACAGGTTCCTGGATATCCTGGGGAAGCTCGCCGCGAATGGCCCCCATTTTGTCCCGTACCTCCTGAACCGCTTCGTCCGCCGGTTTTTCCAGAATGAACTGCACCACCGTAACGGAAGCGCTGTCCCTGACTATAGAACTGATATGATCTACTCCCGCAATCTGTCCTACCGTATCCTCTACTTTCCGGGTCACTTTGGTTTCGATCTGATCCGGCGTAACTCCCGGCTGAATCACCGTAATTGAAACCACCGGCGTATCGACTTCGGTCAAATCATTGATGGGAAGTCCGAGAAACGACGCCGCTCCGGTTACCAGCAGGGCAATAATAATAACAATGGTAAAAATCGGGCGCTTCAAGCTTAAATCGGTCAGAAACATTGCTATTCCCCCTGCTCTGTGGCTGCTGCAATCAGATCCCCATCCTGGAGCGAATTGATATTGGTGCAGATCACGCCGGCACCCTCGCTAAGGCCTGATTTCACTTCGATCATATCATTATAGGTGGCGCCCAGCGTCACCTCGGTGCGGCACGCCACCCCGTTTTCATCCGTGAAAACATAATAGCTGCCTTCGCTTCCCGCTACCGCTTGCAGGGGGATAACCAGCGCGGATACCGCACTGCTGCCGGCAATATCCGCTTGGGCATAAATACCGGGCTTCAGCCGGTTGTCCTTATTCGGCACTTCCACTTTGGCCTGAAAAGTTCTGGAAGCCATATTGGCCGCCGCGCTCACATAACTCACAGTGCCCTCATAGACCTGATTATCACCGCTGACTCTAACCTCAGCCTTTTGACCGGTCCGGATTTGGCCGACATCCTCCTGGGCTATTTTGATTACGGCCTGAATGGTTGAAATATTTTTTACCATGGCTAAGGGTACTCCGGGGGTAACATACTGTCCCACTGCCACATTTTTTTCTTCCACAACGCCGTCAACGGGAGCTTTGATTACCATATTGTCCAGCGAATGCCGCAGCCGTTCGACCCCGCTCTGGGCCGCTCCGATGTTGGCATTCAAAGCGGCCAGATCCGCCTGGGCCACCTTAAGCCCGGCTTCAGCGTCGCCTAAATCGTTGGCTGATACTGCTCCGGCATCATAAAGCGCTTTGGCATTATTGTAATTGCGCTGGGAGATTTCAAGGTTGGCTTCCGCTTTGGGCAAAGAAGCCTTTACCGCAGTCAGCTGGTTTTGGGCGGCTTTCAGCTGGTCGTTCAGATCCTGACTATCCAGTACGATCAAAGAACTTCCCTTTTTCACCGTATCCCCTTCTTCGAACAAAACCCGGGCAACTCTGCCCGGAAGGTCAGCTCCGACCACGCCTTCTTCCCCGGCCAAAAGCGTGGCATCATAGGTGCTGGTCGGCACTACTGACATAACTTCCGCTTTCCGGACCTCAACCGTGACTTTGCTGTCGGCGTTAACCTGCCGGTCATTCCGCATTATTCCCCAGGAGTCCATATTACGGGAAAAAATGAGTCCTATAATAAATATCAATATGATGGCCAAATAGGAAATCATTTTTTTCGTTTTCAGCTTCTCTAATATTTCTTTCATCTATTTGCTCCTTTTCCATTGTATAATGAATCCTTGTTCATTATTGAGGTATAAAAAACCGGGCCTCATCGAATTTTATTATCTGAAAACCGGGTCTTTTTTCATAATTTCTAAATAATCTATATTTAAAGCCAGCATCTGACCAATCAGTTTCCTTATTCTGCTGTCATCCCCTTTACATTGCTTTAATATTCTCAGGATACCTTCGATCAACATCGAGGCGAGCACATGAAAAATAAATTCGTCGGCAATGACAACCTTTTCATCCTTCAGTTTAGGCATAAGCTCTTCTTTTACCCGTTTTTCGATCATAATGATCAAATCCTCTTTTAGATTCTGGTAGACGGAACCTTCGCTTTTGTCCAGCAAAATCATAAATTCCCGGCTGTATCTCTCATAGAAACTCATGATTTTGTCAACCACGTCGGCTAAAACCGGTAAATTATTGGAATCGGCCTTAAAATCACTGAAAATAAGCGCGGTGAATCGCTCGGATACAGGTGCCATAATGTAGTTAAACAATTCTTCTTTGCCATCAAAATACCGGTACAGATTACCTGTGGCTATGCCGGCATTGCTGGCTATGGTCCTGATGGACGCATTGTTAAACCCCTTTTCCTCAAATTCATTGAGGGCGGCACTTATTATGCTGTTTTTAATTTCGTCTTTGAGGTATTGCATAAATGAACCTCCGTTCATTATTAAAATAGACTTCTTTCGTCCCCTTGTCAATGATAAAATTATTCAATGTTCCTAATTTTTTGTACGCTTTGCGGGTAGAAATTGCTGCTGTACTTGAATCTCTATATCCAACCTTAGAATAATTTACGGTAAAGGGCGTGTCGCAAAACGTTTATTGAAAAACGTAGGGCGGTACGCTCCTTTTTATTTGGTGCTGAAAAGCAATTACATTTATGCAGGAGTATTTCATTATTTGAGCCCTATTTTAGGCACAGCAAAACAAGGGATGGACCTTCCCCTATGGCAAACTTCCATTTTTTTAATTATGCTGCTTTTAAGATGTGTAAATATGTTCCACAGCGCTTAGATTGAATCTTATTATGGAGTTTTTTTATGTTAAAAGCTGTAGCCAGAAGCAAGAATTCTGTCTGCACTTTTATCTGGCCACGCAAGAGAAAACGACGAAAAGCCATGTCCTGTTTAAGCACGCCGAAAGCACCCTCGACCTGAATTGAGCGGTTCACGCGCAATAAAATACCTTCGTCAGTATTGATGCGGGCCTCCATCTCCGTCCGCTGCCTTTGAAATTTCTTAGACACCTGGAGATTCTTATTTCTCTCCTCCAACGGTTTTTTGCTGGCGCCTTTGATGCACCTCGCTTTGTGCGGGCCGTCGCAATGAGTACAGGAATATACGGTGATTACGATGGAATAGCCTGTCTGCGACTTGCTTTTCTTCGCATATGCTGCTTGAATCTTATGGCCTGCGTGGCAGATGTAGGCGTCGTTTTCTGCATCGTAGGGCATATTTTCCCGCTTGCCGATGTCGCTTTTGTACTTTTTTGTCTTGGACTGGTCGTGATTAGCGGGTTTGATGAATGCTAGTTGGCCGTTCTCCTCACACCAGGTGTAGTTTTCTTCGCTCTCGAAACCTGCATCTGCCACTGGTTTTGTGTAACCAAGAGAATGAAGCTTTTTCATCATGGGGATAAAGGTGCCGGTATCGCTGCGCTCCTGCGAGATCATTGCACCCACAAGATACTCTGCATCTACTGCCAGTGTGGCGTTGTAGGCTGGCTTGAGCTGGCCGTTTTTCATGTGGTCTTCTTTCATCCGCATGAATGTCGCATCTCTGTCTGTCTTGGAAAAGCTGTTTCTGTTGCCGAAGCTGTGGTTGTAGTCATCAAATTTTTTCTGGCGGGTAAGATAATCCTCTACGGTTTCAAGGGCTTTTTGCAACGGAGACTTTCGCTTGCCCTTGCCCCGGACGAATTGAATATCCCCTTTGAGAGCATACAGTCGTTTCCTTAGCTTTTTCAGTTCCTTGGCATGGATCTTTTCTCCCACATGGAAGCGCAGGTTAAATTCAGCCGCCAGCTTCGGCAGTTCCTTTTTCATCTTTTCCTGCATTTTGGCTTCGTTCTTTTGGGTGGATTTCTTCCACACGAAGCTATACCGGTTCGCATCGGCCTCCAGTTTCGTGCCATCGATGAACACACTGCTAAGCGATAGTTCTCCCATCTCTGCCAGGATATTTACCAGTTGTGAAAACAAATCTTCCACTGCATTAGTCAAGCGCTTACTCCGAAAGCGGGCGATGGTGGCGTGGTCGGGAGCTTTAGCGCGGTCTAGCAGGTACATGAAGTTTACATCTCGCCGGCAGGCCTGCTCCAATTTCCGGCTGGAATAGATGCCGTTCATGTATCCGTATACCAGTATTTTGAATAGACTTTCCGGTGATGTCTCGATTCTCCCCATCGGGAGTACGCCGCATGCAATTTCCTGTAATCCATCCTTTCAAGTGCGGAGCTGAGCAGTCTCACCGAATCATCCGCCGGGATCAGGTCGCTAATATCCATGGGGATTACCAGTTGATATACTTTCCCGCTTGTTGTATAATCTGGCCGTAAAATATTTTGCATCAACTATATTTTACGCCAAAAGACGGCTTCTGGCATTTGCCAGTCACCGTCTTTTGCGTTTCCCTATGAGCTGTTAGTGCGACAGCCCCGTTTTCAAATGCTCCTGTTTCCTATTGTATAAAAGATGAATACATAGGGGGCGGATGTAATGCTCAGGCCCGACAGGGAGACATCATTTTACACGTTCGCCTCACACTTGGCGATATATTCCGGGGTGAGCTCAATGCGGCTGCCGTCGCCCCTGGCGATGTGTTTGAAACCCGCCTGCCAGAGCATCTTCCGGCATGCAGTGACGTCCAGACCGCGTCCGTTCGAGGTGTCCGCTGCGGTGTCGCGTGGATTTACGCCAGTTTCCGCGCAAATGCTGTTGGCACCACTGACGAGGCTGATATAGTCTGCTTCGTGCACCGGAATCCAGGGGTACGGATCAACTGCCGTGACCGCCAGAGCGTTGACAGCAACAACCTGCGCCAAACGGGCGTTTGTAATTTCGTCAGTGAAAGAAGTACCCGGGACCGGGGTGCGCTTCATGACCCCGGCGGTATCAAAGCCATTCTCGATGGTCTTGAAAATGTGATCTACCAACTCCTCCGGTGTGTGCTCGGTGCCAATTGGCTCCAGGCAGTCCTGAAGCTTGAGTCCTGCTCTCAAGGCATTGTCAATCGTCTCTTGACGGCGTTTAGGGTTTATAGTCGTATAGGTACCCTCGCCCAGCCGTATAACGTGGTACGCACCGTCCGCTCCGACTTCTTTCAGCTTGACAAACGTGTCGTAATCGGTGTCGCCTATGTTGGTGTACAGCAGCGTCTGCGGCGGTGCGACCTCTCTGGCAATTTTCAGGGCGTTGATGTAGTAGTCCAGGTCAAATTTGGCCATGGTCATGAGCCACAGACAATACAGGTCGCCATCCTTGGTGAAATCGTGTACCTTCTGCCGGATTGTCTCGTTGTCGAGGGTGATTTTCTCTTTAAAGCTCGTGTGCGATTTTCCAAATGCGCAGAATTTGCAGTTTACCTCGCAAGGGTACAGTTCAAGTCCAATCTGCCCGAAGAGCAGTCCTGTATTTCCATTGTTGCGGCGCATGATATCATTGGCCACGCCCCGGGTAAATGTCGCCTCCGGCGTCGACTCCTGAAAACCAAGCAGGTAAATACATTCCTCTCTCGAGGGTGGTGTGTTGAGAAGCGCGCGGTTTAAAATCCCTGTTACTTTCTGATCCATACTCTCATCATTCCTTTATTATTAATTGTGGTATGCAATAACAGGTGCAGGCATCGTTTATTCCGGGCGTCGTCTTCAATCTCAATGCCCTGACCGGACGCAAGCAACGGTGCACGAAACTTGTAACCCGGAGCGTAGGTTCCATATTGCGATTTACGACCGTGTTTAATAAATGGCTGGCGTAATCGCAACCGTCCGTGTTGATGGAATAATAATTCCACTTGCCCACGGGGCGGCTCTTGACAATGCCGGAATCGCAGAGGACTTTCATATGATATGAGAGCGTCGGCTGACTGATTTTTAAGTCATCCAGCAAAAAACAGGCGCATTGCTCACCCTCGCAGAGCATTTCGAGGACGCGAACCCGGTTTTCGTCCGTAAAAGCACGGAATACGCGGATATATTCATTTGCCATAGGTGACTCCTTTCATTTTTTAAGATTAGGATAGTTTAACCAACATATCGAAAATTATCTATTTGATAGCTTTCTGATATGCAATATTTGTGCCAACAAAAAACCTCCCACAAATACGGAGGTATTCAAAGGCAATCAGTATTTTTTTAAAAATTGTTCTTTTATAGAACAGCAATTATCGAAATTATATGTTACAAATTGGAACACTGTCCTATTTCGAAACGGATCCTCGTTTTTTGATACGTCCTTTGGGTGCGGAATAATTAAATCTTGAATTGAAAGTGCTAGGACGGGCCTGACTTCTTCTTTCAGTTCCACATCCGGTTTAATTACCCATTACCAGCATGTAGGCAAAACTAATACGTTGATAAATAACCCCAGAAACAAAAACACCGAAGGTGATTAAACCTTCGGTATTTTCAAGCTTGATATTGGTGCCCGAGGCCGGGGTCGAACCGGCACGCCCTTTGGGGGCGCGGGATTTTAAGTCCCGTGCGTCTGCCTATTCCGCCACCCGGGCAAGTTTTCAGCTTTATCAGTGTATCAAATCCGGCTTTATTTTGCAAGACCCGAGCTGTGCTATATGGTTATCAGGATCAGGCCGGTTTGCGCCATAGTCCCGCCATAAATCCCCCCGCTTCGGTTTTTGACAGGCGCTCTTCTTCGGCCTGGTTGAATTGCTCCGCCGGAGCGTCGGGGGGTATAAACAGGCATTGTCCCGTCTTGATCAGGTTGGCCCGGTCCACATCCTCAAATTCCTGAAGACTCTTAAATACGGAATATCTATAAATCGTATTGGGATCTTCCTGTATCCGCTTCTCATATGATCTCCCCCAAGCGCTGTCTTTGCGTATGGTGCCAATCATTAAGAATCTGCCCGGTTTCAGTACTCGCATCAGTTCCCGAAAGGCCTTTTGGGATTCTAAGAGGGTTTCAAATACCGCCATGGAAAAAACTCCATCGAAATAATTGTCCGGGAATGCCAGGTTGTATATGTTCATCTCCAAAAACTCAAGGTTCAGGTCGCGTCGGCGCGCCTTTTCCCGGGCAACCGCCATCATTTCGGTAGAGAGGTCAATTCCGGTAACCTGAGCTCCTCTTTCAGCCAGCTTGATACTGAAGTTGCCGGTGCCGCAGCCGGCATCCAGGATCTTCATGCCTTTTTCAGGTGAAAAAAGCTCAAAAGCCAAACTGGTTTCAACTCCGTCGACGAATTTACCCATCGGTGTCTCGTACCAGCTGTCATATTTACTGGCTATTTCGTTGAAGTAAGCCGTATCCATACGCTAACACCCCGATCTTTCATTATTTATGTCTGTATTATAGACCTTATTGCAATTATTATCACTAAAAGTAAAAAACTCCTTCAGTCGTTTAAAACTAAAGGAGCTTTATGCTCTAATGGAGGGCGGGACCGGATTCGAACCGGTGAATGGTGATTTTGCAGACCACAGCGTTAGCCTCTTCGCCACCCGCCCAGATACTGCGCCTAAAACATATATCCAATCTTTGAATATGCCGTACGCGCAAAAGTTATTATATCAACTTTATGCCGGCTTGGCAAGCAAAAGAAAAGCGTTACCCGATGTAACGCTTATCATTCCAATGGAGCGGAAGACGAGATTCGAACTCGCGACCCTCGCCTTGGCAAGGCGATGCTCTACCACTGAGCCACTTCCGCGAATGGTGCCTCGGGGCGGACTTGAACCACCGACACGCGGATTTTCAGTCCGCTGCTCTACCAACTGAGCTACCGAGGCTGGCAG
>JAYFPZ010000019.1:0-111018 GCA_034927445.1 Syntrophomonadaceae bacterium | reverse complement strand
AATATATACAAATCATACCACAAACCTCAACAAAACGCAACCAAAATATACAATAATTTGACAAAAAAATTATCCCTTCGAGCCTAGGCCCACAGGGTATTTTAATGTGTTCATTATTCTGTTTTAGCTGCAAAAGTCACGAGCCCCTGGCCATGATAGGCTCAGGGGCTTTAAATGTAAGGGCTGACTATTATGATTATTAAGTCTGCATTTTAGCTTTTATAAAATATTTTTTTCTCCAGTAAAGTGCTACATTAACCAATCCGATCATGACCGGCACTTCTACCAGAGGGCCTACCACTGCCGCAAAAGCCTGCCCGGAATTAATACCGAAGACCGCTACCGATACGGCGATGGCCAGCTCAAAATTGTTGCTGGCAGCCGTGAACGAAAGGGAAGTAGTTTGTTCGTAATTGACTCCCATTTTTCTTGAGATAAAGAAAGACACACCGAACATAACCGCAAAATAGATCAATAACGGGATAGCAATTCTTACGACGTCCAACGGCAATGTAACAATATATTCACCCTTTAAAGAAAACATTACCACGATGGTAAACAAGAGGGCATACAATGCAAGCGGGCCTGATTTAGGCACGAATTTGCCGTCATACCATTCGGCTCCCTTTAAAGGACGAAGGAAATAACGGGTTAAAAAGCCGGCGGCAAAAGGAATCCCCAGATAAGTTGCCACACTTTGGGCGACCTCAACCATAGAGACCTTGACTGCCATGCTGCTCATACCCAGCCACCCGGGAATAACCGTAACAAAAATATAGGCGTAGAGTGAGAAAAAGAGAACCTGGAAGATAGAGTTGAAAGCTACCAGGGCGGCAGCATATTCATTATCTCCCTCGGCCAGTGAGTTCCACACAATTACCATGGCGATGCACCGGGCCAGACCGATGATAATAACACCTGCCATATACTCCGGATATCGGGGGAGAATTAGAATTGCCAGGACGAACATAAGAATTGGGCCAATGATCCAGTTTTGCAATAATGATAAGCCTAATACTTTGCGATTTTTAAAAACATTGCCCAGTTCCTCATATTTTACCCGGGCCAAAGGAGGGTACATCATTATGATAAGACCAAGGGCAATAGGAATAGAGGTTGTGCCCACCGACAAACTTTTCAAAAAATCATCGACCCCCGGAAAAACAAAACCGAGGCCAACCCCTATAAACATTGCGAGAAAAATCCACAGAGTCAGGTAACGATCCAGAAATGATAATTTCGTTACAACTGAATTGTTTTCCAACCTAAACACTCCTTATTAAAATAGAGTAGAGTAAGTGAATATGGCTTAATCTTAAGTGCGATTATTTAGCAAGTTATACCTGTGCATTTATGCATTTTTAATAGAGCTGAATCAGCTTGGCAGACCGGGAGTTTTTCAATTTCTTCATTGATAATCATGGAGAGAAACGGAAACTTAAGAAACGTTTCATCATTCAAGCGAAAATAGACCCATTGGGATTTCTTTCTGGAATCAATGATTCCCGCCAGCTTAAGCTTGTTCAGGTGGCGGGAAGTATTGGACTGCTGCAGTCCCAGAGTCCTTTCAATATCGCAAACACATAATTCACCGGTTTTTAAAAGATTAAGGATTCTAATTCTATTTTCATCGGCCAGTGCTTTGAGCACTTGTACAATATCCATAAAAAGTCACCACCTTTTATGATTATATGATAATATAGTCATATAGTAATACGGTATAAAAAATATGTCAAAATAATTCAAAAACATGGAAAAGAAAAATGAGAATATTAAACCTGATTTTAAGGAGGTATAGGAGCTAAATGGCTAAAGGCAGGCAGTCGGAAAAGATGCGGTAAAGTTTTTAAGCAAAATTGATATTAATTAACGATTATGAGAGGATAACCGATGAAAGAAAAAATTAAGGTTGCATTTGTGTGCGTGCATAACTCATGCCGTTCGCAAATGGCGGAAGCCATATCTAAATTACTAGCGGCCGATCGTATTGAAGCCTATTCAGCCGGTACTGAAAAAAAACCTCAAATTAACCAGGATGCAGTCAGGGTTATCAAAAAGTTATATGATGTTGACATGGAAAAAGAACAATTCCCCAAATTGATTTCGGATATCCCGCAGCCTGATATTGTAATTACTATGGGCTGTAATGTGGAGTGTCCTTTCTTACCCTGTAAATACAGAGAGGATTGGGGCCTGGAGGATCCAACCGGAAAAAGCGATGAGGAATTTATTAACACAGCCAAAATAATTGAGGAAAAGGTACAGGCGCTAAAAAATAGATTATCCGGGTTAATAAATTAAACTGCATTTTGAAACGGAGCGGTTAGCGTGAAAACAACACGACCACCGAATAATATAGGTAGGAGCTAAAAAAGGGCATACAACCCCCTTGGATAAACAAGTAAAAATTTTAAGCAGGTTGCAAAAATAAGCTTGGTATATCGGATTTCTTAATAAGGCCTTGAGCAATTAGAAGCTTAGCAGCCTTCTTTAAAGCTTTCTCCTTCTGTTTATCACGGAGTTCAAAAGGCATATCTACCTTGTAGAGATGACATGGATTGAAGGTCTCACCGGTAGAAAGCATGTGATAAATGGCAGTGAGAATCATCCTGGCGATAGCGATAATGGCTCGTTTCTTGCCTCTTCTCTTAGCAAGTCGCTCATACTTGATGCGATAGTAAGAATCGTCCTTGGATTTGACCGCAGCATGAGCGACTTGAACCAGAGCAGGCTTAAGATAAACACCGGCTCTAGTGATCCGGACAGACTTTTTCTTGCCAGCAGATTCATTGTTGCCGGGCGTTAGCCCCGCCCAGCAGCAAAGCCGTTTTGAGGACGAGAAATGAGACATGTCGGTACCAATCTCGGAGATGACTGTGATAGCAGAAGTACGGTCAACTCTGGGAATGGTACAAATAAGTTGAATCGCGCTTTCAAAGGGAGTGGCCAAAATAGTGAGCATATCATCCAGTTCATTGATGGAGTTATTGATGTATTCCAAGTGGTTGCGAATCATGCGAACACGAATTTTTGTTCTGGCATCATTTGAAATCCATCAATGGATTCAATCACCGCATCAGCCTTTTTCTTAAGGGACTTTTGTAGAAGAGATACGCAGTATTGTGGGTCGAAGGAATCAGAATTTACAAGATAGTCAGTGATGGATGAGGCAGACTTGCCAAACATGTCGGAAACGACAGCATCAAGGGCTACATTGCAGACCGTGAGGGCATTTTGAAAACGGTTTTTTTCACTGGATTTGCAGGAGACCAATTTGTACCGGTAGCGAGTGTATTCCTGCAGAATCCGAATTGGCTTGTTAGGGATGAAACTGCCCGGAACAAGACCCAGACGAAACAGGTCGCCGATCCATTTGGAATCTTTAGTGTCGTCCTTATTGCCTTTTATGGCCCTGACCCATTTGGGATTGGCAACAGTGACGTTGATGGAATCTTCAAGTAAATTGAACACGGGAACCCAATACTTCCCGGTAGATTCCATGCAGACGTCTCTACAATTCTTGTCCAACAACCAGCGTTTAAATTGAAGGATGGAGTTGTTGAAGGTGGAGAAGCGTTTCTTCTGGTAGTGAGGGGTAATTCCCTCAGACGTGATGATAGTGGCGACAAAAAATGTTTTGTGGACATCTACGCCACAGCAGATTGGGTAAACGACTTTCACACTAGTACCTCCTCTTAAAAAAAAATGGTGTGGAGAAGGCAGGGACTGGGCTGCCGCACATTTAACAAGGAGTTAAAACAATGATTAGCGTACGGTCTCGAAGAACCACTCATTTGTGCTTGTATGGCAGTCCTTACACTAGTTAATATACGGTTTTAGGTCAAAGAAGAGCGGTCTACTACTCGCTCCACCGTGCTCTGTAGTTTGCCTTCTCGTAGACCCATTGTATCTTATCCGGGGTGATTGACGCCCAGTTTTAATTACTATTTGTATCGCCGTATGCGGCGAGATGGAGGTTAATATGTTTGAAAATAGACAGGAATGCTGCGGCGAAGAATCAAGTGCCTCTTCCCCCTGCTGCCCCAGCCGAACCCCCGAAACCATTTTGACGGACGATGAGTTTCTGCTTAATAGCATAGTAAGTTTGCCTAAATTCCAGCAAATATCAACCAAGCTCACCCGCAAAGATAGAATCGGGTCATGGAAAGCCCGGTGGGGCATCAACCGGATGAATTTTAAAGTAAGTCCCGGCCTTTACCGGGTGGGGGAGGCGGATAAGATGTCTCCTGTCCTGGTGACCGCGAATTATAAAATGAGCTTTGACGTGTTAAGAACAGAGTTGTCCGGACTAAATGCCTGGATTTTGGTGCTTGACACCAAAGGGATCAATGTATGGTGCGCTGCCGGAAAAGGAACTTTTGGGACTGATGAATTAGTGCGCCGGCTAAAAATTGTTAATCTTGCCCGGATTGTTTCTCATAAAAATATTATACTACCCCAATTGAGCGCCTCAGGCGTTTCAGCCTATGAGGTACAGCGCCGGTCCGGATTCAAAGTTACTTTTGGGCCGGTCCGAGCCAAGGATATTAAAGAGTTTCTCCAAGCGGGAATGAGAGCAACCCCGGCAATGCGGAAAGTAAGATTTAACCTGATTGACCGGCTGGTTTTGACCCCAATGGAATTGGTCGGTACTTTTAAGGTATCTCTGATGATTTTTGGAGTGCTCTTTATCTTAAATTTATTGAAGATTGGTTCATTTGGGACGGTTGATTTTTACGGTTATATAGGAGCATTGCTGACCGGCTGTTTTATCGTTCCCGTACTCTTGCCCTGGATACCCGGGAATGCCTTTGCCTGGAAAGGCTGGTTTATGGGTATCATTTGGGCTGCATCTGTAAATATAATAAACGGATGGCCTACGGCCCCGAGCTATGGGTTGTTAAGAGCAATCTCCTATATGCTGATTCTGCCTGCGGTATCTGCATTTTATGCCATGAATTTTACCGGATCATCGACCTATACCTCCTTCTCAGGGGTTTTAAAAGAAATGAAAACGGCAGTTCCGGCTATCGCCGCCAGTACAGCCCTGGGCACGGTCTTGCTGCTACTGTCCGTCATAATTCCAAAGGTATAAAGGGGAACATATCATATGGAGCATAAATATTTGAAAAATGTTGCCACCTTAAAACTGGATGAGGAAAAATGTAAAGGCTGCGGGATGTGTATTGATGTATGCCCGCACGGAGTTCTATTGATGCAAGATGACAAAGCTATAATAGCAGATAAAGACAGTTGTATGGAGTGCGGGGCCTGCGCTAAAAACTGCGCGTTTTCTGCTATTGAAGTAAGATCAGGGGTTGGGTGCGCGTATGCAATTATTATAGGCAAACTTACAGGAACTGAACCCAGATGCGATTGTTCCGGCGATTCAGGCGGGTGTTGCTGAACTGGAGACGGGTCGATGTCAAAAAACATCAGGTAGAAACCTATCGAATTTAGATAGGTTTTGTCCCTTTACTTTTACTGCTGCCTCAACTAAAATCTAATTAAATTGATTTTAAATAAGCTATGAAGGGAACAAGTAGATCAGTATCACATCTTACAGAGAGTAGCCGGCAGGTGGAAGGCTACAGATGCACTGATGCGAATACATCCCGGAGCCGCTGCCTGAACTGACAGTAGGGTTTGACGGGTGCGCCCGATACAGCGCCAGAGTGTGATTGCACTTGCTAAGGGGAATTCCGTGAGGAATTTTCGAGTCAGAGGTGGTACCGCAATTTTTGCCCTCTATTCCATTTATGGAGCAGGGGGCATTTTTTATCAAACGCCTCCTCTGACGTAGGAGGCGTTTGACAAAAAACGCTCGCGGCGCGATGCACACAAAACGCGAAGGGAAGGCGCTGTAGCGCCCGCCTTTTGGCGCGCAAGTGCTCAATTAATAGAAGGAGTGGTAGGAATGAAAATTTACGATGAACTGGTAGCGCGCGGCTTGATTGCCCAAGTTACGGATGAAGAGGAAATAAAGCAACTTATTAATAACGGTAGAGCAACTTTTTATATTGGTTTTGATCCAACCGCTGATTCCCTGCATGTTGGCCACTTTATGGCTCTATGTCTTATGAAACGTCTGCAAATGGCAGGCAACAAACCGGTAGTGCTTATAGGGGGCGGGACCGCCTATGTTGGCGACCCTTCCGGCCGCAGCGACTTGCGTTCCATGATGACCCCGGAAATAATCGAACATAACAGTAATTGTTTCAAGAAGCAGATGGAAAAGTTTATCGATTTTGGTGAAGGCAAGGCGATCATGGTTAACAATGCGGACTGGCTCCTGAAACTGAATTATGTTGAATTGCTGCGCGAGGTCGGAACTTGTTTTTCGGTAAACAATATGCTGCGGGCTGAGTGTTACAAGCAGAGAATGGAAAAAGGGTTATCTTTCCTGGAGTTCAACTACATGATTATGCAGTCCTATGATTTCTATCATCTGTTTCAGCATTATGGCTGCAATATGCAATTCGGCGGGGACGACCAGTGGTCCAACATGCTGTTCGGCACGGAACTGATTCGCCGCAAATTAGGGAAAGATTCCTATGCCATGACCATAACCCTGCTGTTGAACTCCGAAGGAAACAAGATGGGGAAGACCGCCAAGGGCGCGGTTTGGCTTGACCCGGCTAAAACTACGCCGTATGAATTTTATCAATACTGGCGCAATATTGATGATGCAGATGTTCTCAAGTGCATACGTATGCTTACCTTCATACCGCTGGAACAGATTGACGCCATGGACCAATGGGAGGGCAGTCAACTGAACCAAGCCAAAGAAATACTGGCCTATGAACTGACCAAGATGATTCACGGCGAAGATGAAGCCGGGAAGGCCAAGGACACAGCCCATGCCCTTTTCACCGGGGGAACCGATACCAACATGCCGGCTACAGAAATAACAGCCGGACAGCTGACGGATGGCGTTATCGGTATGGTTGATTTGATGGTGGCAAGCGGGCTGACCCCTTCCAAGAGTGAAGCCAGACGCCTGATTCAACAGGGCGGCGTGTTTATTGACGATGTAAAAGTTGACTCCATTGATACTTATATTACTGCGGAACAATTGAAAACTGGGGTTAAAGTACGCAAAGGCAAGAAGACTTACCACAAGGCATTTCTGATGTAAGGAAACAAGGGAATCCCTTCATCTGGATATTCGGGTGCGTCATATTAAGCTGTTCCTGCCCGATAGATCTGGTGATAGCTTCGGGAACAATATGATAAAGGATAACGGAGATACAACCTCTAAAATAACAATTTCATGCAGAAAATCTGAAGGCATCGGACAGCAAATCCTGATGCCCTTATTTTTTTCATATGCAGGTAAGAATGAAGTGTCTTCCTGACGCCGAGCAAAAAATAAAATTAGATTAGTGAAATCACTTGTAAATAATTAGAAAATTATCATTTTTATCGAGATAGATAACGCGCATACTCATTATGTTGACGTACTTGTGAATGGGATTGACAGAAAAGATGATATATCTTAGAATTGAGTAAACTAATAGTTTACTTTACAACACTATAGTGAAATGAAAGCGGTGGATCTTTTGGGAATCAATGAACGTAAGGAAAAAGAAAGGGAAATCCGCAGAAATGATATTATTGATGCTGCGGAAAGGATCTTTTTTACAAAGGGATATAATAATGCCACGATGGATGATGTGGCGAAAGAGGCAGAGTTTAGCAAGAGAACGGTATATGTCTATTTTAATAGCAAGGAGCAGATCTATTTTGAAATTATGATAAAGGGATACAGGATGTTAATCGGTATGCTGAAGGATGATTTACAAAAGGAAAAGGCCTGTAATGCGATTGAGGAAATAAGACAGATTGCTTTGACACTCTACCGGTTCAGCAAGGATTATCCGGAATATTTTAAAGTAATTATGGAGTATGAAAATGGTGAACTTGATTTTCAAAAAGGGATTCCGGATCAATCAAGAGATGAGTGCTATGCCCTTGGAGAGGAAATACTGGGGAATTTGATCGGAGCATTGGAAAAGGGCATGGCAGAAGATTCCATCCCTAGTGATTTGGATGCTATAAAAACAGCTCTGGTTTTATGGGCTTGCATGATTGGCGTATTTAATACCGCAAAGAAAAAGGAAAACTATATTAAAAACTATCACAGGATTACACCGGAGGAATTGGTATCAGCAGCCTTTCAACTTATCATCAGGTCAATACAAACTGAAAATGGGGGGGATTTTAGATGAGCAAGAGGACGGTGAAGAAAACAATGACCATTATTATTTCAAGCCTTGCTGCTTTACTGATCATAACTTTTGCATCACTATTTATCATAAGTGGGGTTTTTGAGTCGTCAAAGTACTTGGAGCCCTGGCAAAAAACTTATTCGCAAAAATTTGATGATCCAAGAATCCAACTCGTGGCTCACGGACTGTTGGCTGCAAATGGGCATAACATGCAGCCATGGAAAATACAGCTCGACAAAGATGATCCCATGGTATTTTATTTATACGCCGATAGTGAACGCTTGACAAATGAGGTGGACCCTTTCGCTCGGCAAATGATGATTACGCAAGGTACATTTTTGGAGTATGCCAAAATCGCTGGAGATGAGCTGGGGTATAAAGCTGCAGTGGAGTTATTTCCAGATGGCGACTATGATGAACAAAATCTGCAGGAGAGCATGAAAACCAAACCGGTGGCCAAAATTATGCTTACGAAAGACCAGCCTCAAAACAATCCTCTTTATGATTCCATGTTTTTGCCTGATACTAACAGGGTGGCATACCAGTCAGATAAGTTAACCTCTGAGCAGATAAATCAGTTGGAAGACATCAATACTGATGTCAATATGTCGATAAAGGTTCTTCAGGACAAAGAAAACATAGAAAAATTAGGCAGTTATGCAATTAATGGTGCAACTATCGAAGCGGGCGTGAGCCGAGTGATGCAGGAAACGGAAACCATTTTTCGCGCTAATGAGTATCAAAAAAACAAATATCGTTATGGTTTTTCTGTCGAAGGACAAGGTACTTCAGGTATCATGCGGCATATTATACAAGGCTTGGTCACGGTCTTTCCTTCATTGAACCGTGGGCAAGCAGCGTCTGATATGTTTATGCAGTCCACCCGGACATCGGTAGACAATACAGCGGCCTATGCCATGATTATTACGAATGATAATAATCGTTCAAGCCAGGTTAAAGGCGGTATGCTTTATAGCAGATTGATACTGACAGCTCATAGTTGGGGATTAGTTATGCAGCCTCTTAGCCAGGTTTTGGAAGAATATCCTGAAATGAAAGAGCCATACAGCAGCATTCACCGCGATTACGCTTCAGATGGAGGTACCATTCAAATGCTTGTTCGTTTGGGCAAGCCCACAAAAGAAGTCCCACCAAGCATGCGGCGCGATGTGATGGATTTGATAATCAGAGAATAAATTTGTGACACGGCCCTATGTGGCAATTCAGAAGGCAATAGATCAAAAAGAAAGCCTTAATATAATGGCACAAGGACAGAGGAGGCCAAGAAACGGCTATCTTTTTTAATATCTTATGGAATATCTTTATTTTAGTGACTTTACTGTGCATTTTCTGAGAAACCATCAAAATATTATCGAAATTTTAATAAAATATCCGATATATAAAATTAAGACTTATTAGGGAATTATACCCAGACTTTGTAAAGGGTGATTGTGATTTATGATTAGAGAAATAGCTTACAATGAGGTAAAAGGCAGCCTCAAGACCGGGGATCTTGTTTTATTCCATGGTATTGAAACTACAAGTGAGTTGATTGAACTTATTGAGTGGTCATACTGGTCACATATTGGTATGGTTGTTCTGCCAAAGGATATCGGCCTGTCCGGCGAAGAACCCCTTTTTTGGGAGTCGACTGCCTCCGGTGACGGTATCATTGATCAACTGACAGGTAAGCCTAAGGAAAGCGGCCCTATGCTCGTGTCTCTTGGTGAGCGTATCCAAGTGGATTTGAGTCAACACTACGATACGCATTTTTTGGTGAAGTATTTAAATCGCCCACTGCAGGAACAGGAGCTTCAGCAGCTTAAGGATTTCATTTATAAAGCCCATGACCGCGGATTTCCAAGCGCTGAAAAGGTGTTGAAATTTTACGTAGAAGGTAAATCTTACAATATAGCAGCGCCCGATACGGATGTGTTTTGCAGCGAATTGACAGCAGAAACCTTGATAGCAATGGGATTTATATCTACAGAATATGTGCCCAATGGATATTGCCCGGACGACTTTAATAAAGGCGATAATCTGCCCATTTTACAACCTTTTTACTTCATTGAAGGGGCCAGATTGAATAAATAGGGATGATTATGAGAAGGAAAACGGCCCCAGTATTCATATTTACATTTATACTCCTCGCTTTCGCAATTCTATTATTTTTTGATAGACCAACTGCACCACAACCCCCCAAACCAATAGACGGTGTTTTGGATTTGAGCAATTGGTCATTCGAGAAGAATGGAACTGTAAACTTGGCGGGTACATGGTCATTCTACTTCAATAAGTTCCTGACCCATGAAGACTTTGTGAAGGGGGTTGACATTAAACCAACTCCCCTTGAGATACCCAGCACCAAAAGGAGCATGGCATCCATCAAGCCATTTGCTGAAAATAAATTCTACGGTACGATGAGGCTGGTTATAAAACTGCCTGATAATACGAAGATTTATGGACTGAGGTCAGACATTATATTGACATCCTTTAAGCTTTATATTGACGGAAATCTAGCGGGTGAGGTGGGAAAAGCCGGAACGAGCCGGGAGAGCAGTGTACCTTACTACAATATACTAACCAGCTATTTCAATCCACAAAGCAATGAAGTGGAGTTAATTTATCATACAGCAGATTTTTCGGCTGAAGATTGTTCAATTGCGGCGCCAAAAATCGGATTAGCCGCGCAAATTGCCCGGGAAGAGCAGTCTGGGCTTGGCAGGGATCTATTTCTTTTTGGTATGTTGTTTATTATGGGAATCTATCATTTTGGTCTGTATTTTATGCGGCCAAAAGATCGCGCACCTGCCTATTTTGCGGTTTTCTGTCTCTTGTTTTCACTTCGCATGCTATTCGTGGGAGAACGCTTTTTGCCAAGCCATTTAACGCTTAATTACTTTGTTTATGGACGAGTGGCTTATCTATGTGCGTTTATCGGATTTGCAGCTTTATGCGGATTCTTATACCATGCTCTAGACGGCTTATTGGCTAAATGGTTTATCAATTTCAGTGTCGCCCTTGGAATATTGTTTGGTTTTCTCATCTTATGGATTCCATATAGTTCGGCTGACAGCATATTGATGATTTATGCTGTTTTTGCATTCATATTATTGGGCTATGCCGTTGTACGGCTGGTTATCGGCGTACTGACAAGCTATCCCTTTGCAAACATTGTTTTATTCGGTTTCGCTTTTTTACTGATAACGTTTGTCAATGATTTAATTTATCAAATCACACTTGCCAATACCCCTTCGCTCATTCCCCTTGGTGTTTCAATCTTTACCTTTACGCAAGCATATACCTTGTCTGCCAGATTTTCCAATGCCTTTACCCGGGCGGAGCAGCTTTCTAAAGAAAATGAATCAATTTTATCAGAGTTAAAGCTTATGAACAGTAATCTTGAATCCCTGGTTCAGGAACGGACTTCCGATTTGCAGAAGGCTCTTGAAGAAATGGAAGTCATGTCTAAAACCGATTATTTAACCAAATTACCAAACAGACGGATGGTACGTACAAAAATTAAGCAGCTTATTGAACAAAAAAAGAACTTTTATATCGCCATAGCCGATATTGATCATTTTAAAGACATCAACGACAGGTTTGGCCATGTTAAAGGAGATGAGATTCTTGTACGGTTGTCAGCTATATTAAGTGCAGCAGTCGGCAGCAGCGGATTTGTCGGACGTTGGGGCGGCGAGGAATTCTTAATTGTACTGGAGACGGATGAACCTGATACGATTCTTGGAAAGATAAATGAGATACGAATGGCGGTAGAGCAATACTGGCATGAAGATATTGGTAAAAATATTTCTGTTACGATTGGATTATGTCGATATCTGGAGAGCAAATCTGTTGACACCATAATCGCCAATGCAGATAAGGCCCTTTATCAAGGCAAAATGGCGGGCAGAAACCAGTGTATGATTGCCACGTAAGGTATTCTTAATCCTGTAAAAGGCAGAACTCCTTCAAAGGATACTTGGGGAATTACATTGGTTCTCTGCCCCCTGCTGCCGCCAGCTTTACTTTGAAGCTGATTTTTCGCGGTGTCTCCAGATCATCGAACTTGATCAGATAGAAAGCTTGATTGCGGTCGATATCTTTCACTGCCCCGGCACCCATTATGCTGTGGACAATACGGTCACCCGGTTGGAATGAGGGTCCGGAGGCCAAGGACTTTAATATTTTTTCGCTGCTGGTAATATTACAATTTGCCACATATATGAGATTGTCATCCAATTGATCCGTGTAAGCCAGCAAAGTTTTATCGATATTAAAGATGAAACGTGAGGGATAACGAAACGAGCCATCCAGATTACGCCCTTCCGCATCAGTGAGAAACAATCCCTTTTCCGCGCGGGTGATGGCGACGAAGGCAAGTCTGCGTTCCTCCTCCATACCCTCCAGGGTCGCCGTTTTTTTAGATGGAAACACGCCTTCCTCCAGGCTGCAGAGAAACACATAGGAGAATTCCAACCCCTTGGCCGCATGCACGGTCATCATCTTCGCCGCGTTTTTATCAGATGCCGCATCTGTGTTAGTCAGCAACGCCACCCGGGCCAGATAATCTTCCAAGGTACATTCTTCGCCACAGGAGGTCTCATATTCATAAACTGATTGTTTGAGTTCGGCCAAATTGTCCAGCCGCTCCTGACTGCCCTCCGTCCGCAGCATAGCCTCATAACCACTCTGATCAAGGACTGCGCTTAAAAAATCTGAAATTGGCACAGAATGATAATCAGAGGAAAAGCGCTCGATTAAACCGATAAACCTTTTCGCCCGAGTGCCTTTGAAAATTTCGTCATCGATTGTTCGTTTGAGAGCGATATAGAGCGAACACTGATTCCGGGCCGCGTAGTCCTGCAGAAATTTTAGGCGCCGCTCCCCGATATTACGCTTCGGCGTATTAACCACCCGCAGGAAGGACAAATCGTCCTTATAAACGATCATCCGCAGATAGGACAGGGTGTCCTTGATCTCCCTTCTTCCGAAAAACTGCACGCCGCTGTATATTTTATAGGGCAATTCCGCCTTCAAAAAAATCTCTTCCAATTTACGGGTAATATAGTGGGCGCGATAAAGTATGGCAATATCGCTGAGCTTTACCCCCTGACCAGCTAGTTCTTTGATTTGCCCTGCGATCCATTGGGCCTCCATCTCCGAGGTGGGGGAGTGATGATAAACAACGGATGGCCCCTCCGGCTGCATTGAGAATAAATCCTTTTTGATGCGGTTCTGGTTGTTGGCGATCAGGGAATTGGCTACAGCCACAATCTGCGGGGTGGACCGGTAGTTTTGCATCATCATGATCGTGCGGACCTGGGGGAACTCCTGGTCGAAGTCCAATAAATAACGGATCTTGGCTCCCCGCCAGGTGTAGATGGTCTGATCCGGATCCCCGACAATAAACAGGTTTTTATGGTAGGCGCACAATACCTTCATCAGGCGGTACTGCAGTTCGTCAATGTCCTGATATTCGTCGATCATAATGTATTCCAACCGCTGCTGCCATTTTAACCTGATTTCCTCGTTAACGTTGAAGATATGCAGGACATATTTGATCAGGTCGTTATAATCGAGGCCGAAGCATTTCTTTTCCTGATAGAGATATCCCCAGAAAATGATATCCTCCACTTCCACCGCGTTTAAATAAATTTGCTGCAGCTCAGCCAAGGGCAAGGCTATCATATACTCGTGATATTCCGGTATTTTAAAGACCTTGCGAATTTCAATCATGTCCCGCGCTTGGGAGAAGGTCATATGGCGGAGGGTCAGATCGCGCTCTTCATAGATAATCTTCAGCATGGAATCTATATCGGCGTTGTCCAGTACCAGAAAGCTCTTGGGATACTGCACGGCGTTGATATCCTCCTGTAAAACGGATATGCAAAAGCTGTGGAAAGTGCCGATATAGCCAGAATTATTGTCCCCGGTAAGACGGCGTATGCGTTGTTTCATCTCATTGGCGGATTTATTGGTAAATGTAACACAGAGGATGTTGGCAGGCATGATGCCGATCTCATTGACCAGATAGGCAAAGCGGTGCGACAGCGCCCGGGTTTTGCCGGAACCCGCCCCGGCAATCACGCGAATGAAACCCTCGGTAGCGGTTACCGCCTGCCGCTGCTGTTCATTAAGCCCATCCAATATACTGCTCATCTTTACGGAACCCCACCCAATCAGTCAATATCTTCAAAAACAGCCTTGTCCCAGGCGGTAAGTCAGCCCTTGCCGCCTGGCGTAATTACCCGCCCCCATATTAAGCTTGACTCTTAAAGCGGAGGTTGCTTTACTCCGCTGCAATTGGAGTTATATATTATTATGATAACAGACTGGCTGATTTTGCAGAAGTGAACTGTCTTGTAAGCCGGCACAATCTAAATAAGTTATGGCGTTCTCCGCAGAGAACGCCAAAGTGGTCTGGTTTAAACATATTTTTACTTAGGTCATTCCAACTGCCGTTATAGTCTCTCTACTGCAAACGCTAAATGACTGGTACGGCAGCAATAGGAGCGACCGCTACGATTTCCTCCAGTCTAATGGTGATAAAACTACCGGCTAAGACCGGTACTGAAAGAGTGCCTAAGGTAATGAGGCCAGGGCCCCCAAGTGTAACTATTCCTTTGGAAATAGAGGCAAGAGTGCCAATAGCTCCTCCTCCTTCCCAAGCTACGGCCAGCAAGGTTCCTAATGGATAATTATCAAATAATCCCAAGTTTGTTTTTACCGGATTTTCAATTCGTTCGTTTCCCACAGGAATTCCTCCCATCGTATTTCTGTTACAATTTGTTGATCGTACGCTACGACATATCATGTCTTCACCTCCTTACCACATAATATGGAACACGAGGAAAAAAGGTGAACTAGTACCACATCCATGAGGTCGGAATCAATTGGTGAGAGCACAAACTATAGGAAAAGAGGAGGCTATGACCAGACGGAACCGACCTCGCCTAAATTTTAGGCCGGATAAACAGGGGGAGCTATTTCCTCTATGTGGTTTACCTAGATTCCCTCCAAATCGAAGGGAGGGGTGTATTCCTTCCGGGCGCTGCTGCGGTTCTGTATATAGCCGTTGATAAGCCCCAAGCGCAGCGCTTCCTCCACCACCGACGCATATTCAAAGGTAGTAATGCGGCGGTTGATTTCAGGGTGATCCGGGCTTTTAGAGGCAGGGGTGTATTGACTCATCAGGCTTAGCCAGTACCGGCCCAACGGCAGGTTTTCACCTACCCACCGCAGAATTGCCAGCGAGTCTTTTCTGGACCCGGGCAGTACCAGATGCCTGATAATGATGCCTTTTTGCATGATTCCCTGGTCATCAAACCGAAGCTCCCGGATCTGCCGGATCATTTCTGCAATCGCTGCCGTGGCTGCCTCCAAATAATTATTGATGTGGGAGTATTTCCAGGCCAGTTCATTATTATAATACTTGAAATCAGGCAGGTAGACGTCGACATAGCCTTCCAGTTCCCGGATAGTTTCCACTTTCTCATACCCGCTGGTATTATACACCACCGGTATTTGGAGCTTGGGGCGGGCTAATTCAATCGCCTTGAGTACCGACGGCAAATATGGGGTAGCGGTTACCAGATTAAGGTTATGCGCACCTTGGGTTTGCAATTCCAAATAGATTTCGGCCAGACGCTCGGTGGTAACCGTTTTTCCGCGGCCTTCACGGCTGATCTGATAATTCTGGCAGTAGCAGCAACGCAGGTTGCAGCCGCTGAAAAATATGGTTCCGCTGCCCCTGATCCCGCTAATACAGGGCTCTTCCCCGAAATGCAAGGCAGCTCGTGCTAATTTAGGCCTGGGACCGCTGCGGCAGAATCCGGCCTGGTTATTACGATCGACTCCGCACTCCCGTGGGCAGAGATTACATGGACTTATCGTTAACATTGTCCTTCTCCTTACCAATTGGTCAGGGGAGCCCCGGCTCCCAATGACCTCTATTATATCATCTGTGCTGATTGGCATCACCCGAGCCAATACCATGCCAAATAATGGTGCCATTTGATTGGGGTCTCCAGGAAGTACACCTTTTTTGATCCAGGTAAAATACAAAATATGGAATTAAAGATAAAATTCAGTTATTATTAAGTATGGCAGTTTATTACCGGGAATATATTGATTTGAAGACAGGTAGTTTTATGTGTTGGCGGATTTCAGGGTTAAGGGAAATGATTGGAGGGAGGAAAAATGCCGTCGAGAAGCCGACCTTGGGCAACCGGACTGATATTGATTTTTGCTATTGCTTTGCTGGTTCCGGGACTTTACTGGCCATCCCAGGCCATGGCTAAAACTTATGCCCCTACGGTTGTAACCAACAATGCTACTGATGTAACGGGAGATGAAGCTACACTCAATGCCAGGATAGAATCGGATGGCGGTGATGAAGTTGTCGAATACGGTTTTTATTATGGGACTTCCAGTTCCTGCGCGATCAAAATGAAAGTAGGCTTCGGCGCCGATGGAGGAGACAGTTATGATTTTACTCTCACCGGGCTTAAACCAGACACCAAGTATTATTTCAAAGCCTATGTCAAAAACAGCAAGTATACGGATTATGGCAACTTAAAATACTTTATTAGCGATGAAGATGAAGACGATGATGTCCCGGAGGTTACGACAGATAATGCCAGCAGCATCGGTGATAACTATGCCATTTTAAACGGAGAAATAGATTCGGACGGTGGGAGTGCTATTATTGAATACGGTTTTTATTATGGCAGCAACAGTTTCGGCATGGCCAAGAAAAGAGTAGGGACCCATATTGATGAAAACGATAGTTTCAAATACAAACTCACTGGTCTGGCTGATGATACCAAATACTACTTTAAGGCTTATGCCAAAAACAGTGAGGGTACGGATTATGGCCAGGTAAGATCTTTTGTTACCGATGAGGACGATTGGGGATATAAACCTTCGGTAGCCACCAAAACCCCGAGTGTTGCAGGAAATTATGCAACCCTGCGCGGGGTGGTTACATCAAATGGAGACGCTGATATAGAATCTTATGGCTTCTATTACGGAACCAGCAGTTCACCTGCCATCAAAATAGTGGCAGGCTATGACGATATAGATGAAAATGACACTTTCAGTTATCGACTGTCCGGCTTAAAACGAGGAATCAATTATTATGTCAAAGCCTTTGCCACCAATGAAAACGGGACTTCCTACGGAAGCACCCTGAGATTTAATGCAGATAATGCCGGTTTTATTGGGGATTGGGGAAATCCAAGTATATTCTATATTAATTCCAACCGCTATTATTTAAGAGGTGTACTGCAAACCGGGGATGTAGCTCCCTATATAAAGAAAAACCGATCATTTTTACCTATTCGTACGATAGCTTATGCCCTGGGTTTAACGGATGCGGACATTTCATGGAACCAGGGCAGTCAAACCGTGACCCTGAAAAAGGATTACAAGGTTGTAAAATTGACCATTAACAATAATATTATATATTTAAACGGAACCCCTGTAGTTATGGATACTGCCCCGGAAGCTGTCCATGGGCGTACATGTCTGCCGGTAGCCTTTGTAGTCAAAGCTTTTGGAGGAACTGCGTCTTGGGACCCGGGCAGGCAGAGCATTATAATTAATATGAATTAGAGGACTCATTGAATTAATAAACGCCTCTTAAGCCAAATTCATACCCGGCTGACCAGAATTGGGTCTTTAATAAGGTAAAAAACCGAGAAATCATATTTTTTTGATTTTTTTTAGAATCTGTCTTAATATCACCATAATTTTTACGTATTATTAGTAGACATAAAATAACCAAAAAACTGTGGCTAGAAGAAAATTATGCTATTATTGTAAAAATATAAAGGAAAATTAAAAACAATGTCGAATAATGGTCAAGATATAAATTATATATACAGTAATTCGAGAAAATGATAAAAAACTTGTGGTTTAAGCTATATTCTTTGACTATTTAACCGATATAACATTAGATACTGTTAATTTTGAAATATTAAAGGAGGTGTTTTACAATTAATAGTTTCAATTCTATCGGAGAATTACTGGTCTATTTGAAAAGCCATGATATTACCAACATTGAGGACAGAGCCAATGTCATTGAAGACTTTGTCGCTAAAGAGAATTCAGGCGATGGAAATGCGCATGACCGTTATCTTGAAAATGGACCAGCATCTTTTATGAATGTTATCACCGAACATTCCGGAACCAAGAAAGAATGCATTCTATGGTGTGTTAATCACTATCTTAGTTTAAATAGAAATCCCAATGTCATCGAAAAAGCCTGTGCGGCTTTACATCAATATGGAACCGGTTGCGGCACCTCGGCAGTATCATGTGGGATGAGTTCGTTGCATAAACAAATCGAAAAGCGAGTGGCAGAATTTGTAGGAAAAGAAGATGCTGTTCTTTTTTCTACCGGGTTTACCGCCAATCTGGGATCAATTTCTTACATAGTCAGCAATAAGGATTTAATTATTTTTGATAGAGAAGCCCATTCCTCCATAATAAACGGGATTAGATTATCCAAGGCCAAATGGATTTCATTCAAACACAATAATATAGAGGATTTGGAAAAGAAGCTGACAAAATATAAAGGTTCCTATGAAAATATTTTTGTTGTGCTTGAATCTGCTTATTCAATGAGCGGGGATTTATCTCCTTTAAAAGAAATCATCAGTTTAAAAAAGTTATACAACTTTTATTTATATATTGATGAGGCTCACACCTTTGGTTTTTACGGTGAAAAAGGACAAGGCTATTGCCATGAACAGGGCGTAACTGATGAAGTGGATTTCATTATGTCAACCTTATCTAAAGCTACATCCTCCATCGGCGGTTTCTTTGCTGCCAAACATAAATACTGTTCCCTGCTCAGATGGTCGGATCCCTATATGTTTCAGGCCTGCTTGACCCCGGCAGATGCGGCTGTAATACTCGCCTGTCTTGATGAAATTGAAAATAATCCCGAGATGATCAGGGAGCTTCATGCCAAGAATAAATATATGCGAGATTTGTTGGAATCTAAGAAATTCAATCTGGGCCATAGTAAAAGTCCAATAATTCCAATTATGATTGAAGATCAGCATAAATTAAGAATGGTTGTAAATGAACTTTATGAGACAGGTATTTATTCGACCCCGATTGTTTTTCCCGCAGTCAGCACCAAAGAAGGAAGAATACGACTGATCTTAAATTATGCCCATACCAAGGCTCAGATCGATTATACGGTTGATAACCTAGAGAGAATTTGTAAAAAATACGAGATAATTTAGTAACCAATTTATGGTTAGGGCTGCAGGATCTGAGAATAATATTTACATATAACAGGGGGCTAAAATGCAGCTGCACCCATTCAGCTTAAGTTTCAGGGACCCACTATTGGAAGCGGAATTTAAACCTTACTACGATTACGAAACCAGGGTGTTTAACCAAATTGGTATTTCGCTTTCTTTCCTTGCTTGGTTTGTATTAAATATATACTGTTATTTTTATTTCCCGCAAAGTTTCTGGCACATGACCCTGGCCATTTTCATCTTTTTGTATCCTCTTTTCACCATTATCCTGTTAATAACCTCCTCTCAGCGCTATGTTGAATATTATCAGCTGTTGTCGGCCCTGGCCAATGGCCTGGCGGGATTGGTGTTTATTTATGTGGGCCATTTTGAATGGAACAACGACATTCTTACTATCTGCGGAATAATCGGGGTTATTTTGTTTGCTTTTTTCATTCTCCATCTCAGGTTTAAAATTGCCGTACTTACTACCCTTATTTATGTTATTGCCTATGAGGCGGCGATGATGCAGCCATCAGTTGATCCTGACAGTGATGTTGCCCTGCTCTCGGTAATCGTGTGGCTGATCGAAGTGACCTGCATCGTCGGCGGTAATATTCTGGAACGGGCCAACCGAAAAATGTTTTATCAGAACAAGATAATTATCCAGCAGCAGCAATTGGCTGAGGCGGCCACCCGGGCCAAAAGCGAGTTTCTGGCCAATATGAGCCATGAAATCCGCACACCGTTAAACGCTATCATGGGAATGGCTCATTTGGCCCTGCAGACAGATTTGAACCCTCGGCAACGGGATTATTTGGGGATAATTCAATCCTCGGCCCAGACGTTGCTGGGGGTCATAAATGATATCCTGGATTTCTCCAAGGTTGAAGCTGGCAAAATGGATATTGAAGTAGTGGATTTCAATTTAGATGAAACCTTGAACAAATTAGCCCATCTATTCAGTATGGACGCCAGCCAGAAGGGCATTGAACTGCTCTTTCAATACCCGGCCTATATACCTCAGCAGTTAAAAGGCGACCCGCTCCGCCTAGGGCAGGTTTTAACCAACCTGATTAATAACGCCATCAAATTTACCGACCAGGGCCAGATTGTGGTTAAAATTGAGTTTGAAAGGATACAAAAGCAAGAAGTTACCTTGCAGTTTTCGGTTAGTGACACCGGTATCGGTATAGCTAAGGAGCACCAAAGCAAATTATTTCAAGCCTTTAGCCAGGTGGATGCTTCCACCACCCGCAAATATGGTGGAACCGGATTGGGACTGGCTATTTGTGAAAGGCTGGTAAAGCTTATGGGGGGCAGGATCTGGCTGGAGAGTGAACCCGGTCGAGGCAGCACTTTCATATTTACCGCTGTTTTTGGCTGTATTCTGCCTTTAGAGAGCAGTACCATGGCGCCGGCCTATCTGCAGAAAAGCAATATCAAGTTTTTGGTTATCGACGACAACCCGATTACAGTTGAAATACTGGTCAATATGCTTAGCTCCATGAGTTTTGCGGCGGTGGGAGCTGAGTCGGGAGAGAAAGGGCTGGCAATGCTCCAAAATACAGCCAGCCGGTTCGATGCTGTGCTCATGGACTGGCAGATGCCCGGTATGGATGGGTTGGAAACCGCCCGCCGCATTATGGCTGCGGATGATATAGGCTTCAAACCTGAAATTATTATGATTTCAGCCCACAACCTGTCTGAAATGTTTGATGAAGCCCGGGCCATCGGAATAAGCAAATATTTGACGAAACCTATAACCCAATCCCAGTTGTTGGATATTGTGCTGGAGGTATTTGGTGAAGCCGGCGACAAGGCTGCTGGAGTTGCTTACAGCAACGAGCACCCCAATTTACAACAGCTTGCGGGGATTAAGGGGGTCAAAATATTGCTGGCTGAGGATAACGAAATAAACCAGCAGGTAGCCCGGGAAATATTGAATCAAATGGGATTAGAGGTTGATATTGCCGCCAACGGATTAGAGGCCTTGAAAATGCTTGAGGAAGCTGATTACGACCTGGTGTTGATGGATGTGCAAATGCCGGTTATGGATGGGTATGAAGCCACCGGGAGAATTAGGAGCAGCCGGCGTTGGGCCAATCTCCCGGTTATTGCCATGACCGCTCATGCCTTGAGAGAAGACCGGGAAAAGAGCTTCCACGCCGGAATGAATGATCAGGTTAACAAACCTATTGATCCAACCGAGCTTTGGGCGGCTATTGCCAAATATGTGAGGATCGGCAGCATATCGACCTTTGGGGCTAGGAAAACTGACGAGGATATTGGTTATGCGGAAGATCGGCCTTGCCCTGAAATCCCCGGGATTATGGTCAGTGAGGGTTTGGAACGGGTAGACGGCAACCGGTCACTCTACCAGAAACTGCTCTTCCAATTTTGCGAGGGTAATATTGACACCCTGAATAGCATTAAAAACGCCCTGTCCATTGGTGATGAGAAAACCGCCGGCAGACTTTTGCATACCGTGAAAGGGGTGGCCGCCAATATAGGGGCCGTAGAACTGGCGGCTGCCGCGGCCGAATTGGAAACAGCCCTGCAGCAGGGCTGTGCGGTTGACGATGCCTTATTCACAAAATTCGGCCACTCCCTGGCAACAGTGACCAGTGGAATAAACGCATTTAAAGAGGCGACGGCGGTTATAGAGGCCGCCGAGGATGAAATGACAGCATCCGTCGATACGGATAGGGTAAGACCCCTCTTGATCAATCTGGCGCAAATGCTGGAGAGCGGTTCGATAAAATGCGCCGATCAGATGGATCTGTTGGAGGTTTATTTATCTAAAACCATTGTCAAAAAGCAGTATTACCAACTTAGAAAAGATGTGGAGATGTTTGAGATGGATAATGCCTTGGACAAGTTAAAAGTAATTGCATCAGATTTAAATATTTCTTTATAGGCAGGCGGGAACATGAATTATTTGGCAGAACAACATAAAATACTAATTGTAGATGATTCGCCGGAAAATATCTATATCTTGATGGAAATCCTAAAAGACCAGTATGATGTGTCGGTGGCTAAAAACGGGAAAAAGGCGCTGAAGATAGCGGCGATGGAGCCAGCGATTGACCTGATCCTGCTTGATATCATGATGCCGGAAATGGATGGCTATGAAGTATTTGTCCGGCTGAAAACCAACGAAAAAACAGCCGGTATTCCGGTTATATTTGTTACCGCCCTGAACGCCGATGAGAGCGAAGCCAAGGGTTTGGAACTGGGAGCGGTGGATTATATCGCCAAACCGTTTACTCCGGCTTTGGTCAAGGCCAGGGTAAAAAACCATCTGGAACTTAAAAATTATCGAGATAAACTGGAAGAAATGGTGAAGGAGAAAACCAGGGAACTGATGATTACACGTGACGTTGCGATCGAAACTCTGGGGTCTTTGGCGGAATACCGTCATCTGGAAACCGGCAGCCACATCAAACGCACCATGAACTATGTCCGCCTATTGGCCGAAAAACTCCGGGACCACCCGAATTTTAAAGATTTTCTGACCGATGAAATCATAGAACATTTATGGAAATCCGCGCCGTTACATGACATCGGCAAGGTGGGGGTGCCTGATTGCATTCTGATGAAACCGGGCAGGCTGACGACGGAAGAGTTTTCCGCCATGCAGAGACATACTACCTTTGGCCGCGATGCCCTGACGAATCATGCATCCAAACTGGGACCCAATTCGTTTCTCAAGATTGCCCAGGAAATGGCTTACACCCATCATGAAAAATGGGATGGAACCGGATACCCCCAGGGCCTTAAGGGCGATAAAATACCGGTTTCCGGACGGCTGATGGCAGTGGCTGATGTATATGATGCCTTGATTACCCGGCGCGTATATAAGCCTGCGTACCCTCATCATGAGGCCGTTACCATAATCAGGGACGGCAGCGGTACAGCTTTTGATCCTGAGATCGTAAAGGTGTTTCTGCGGTATGAGGATTGTTTCCAGCGTATTGCTATGGACTTTGCCGATATCGAGAATGGCGAAGAATAACGATTAATGGTGAATCTCTTTTTATACCTATTGGTTGGTAGTTACTATTATTCCGCCCTTGCCGTCGCCGGATAGGGCGGATATATTATCACTGAGATATAGCAAATTTAAAAGATCTTCTGCATTTCCTGAATCAAAATAGTATATTCCATGCAGGTGTCCCGTATAATCGCTGAAATTTATAACCCTTTCGCGATAGATATATTCCAGGTATTCCTCCAGGCACATTCCCGACCTATACATAAACTCAGCATGAGGCCGGCCTACATAGCGCAGGTGCCAGGGTTCGTTGATGATGCCGGTAATGAAGGATTTATCGGCCCTATATCTGATTACGAAACCGTACTTCCATGAATTGTTATTCAGCCATTGTCCTTCCCTGGTGGCTGCAAAAGATTGGGTGGTAGTCATGCTGCTTAAGGTGGAAAAATCAAGGGCCAATCCAATTTGGTGTTCACTGGTTCCCGGTATGGCGGTAGACATGGCTACCTGTTTCCGAGCCTCTTCAAGTCCCAGGGAGTAAAGCAATTTGTTCACCCGGCTCTGAAAAAGCATAGTCTGGGTTTGATAAGAACGATAGGCGCTGATCAGCAATAGTTGATTGGCACCGGCATAATAGATATCATTCAGCATATTTTGCAGGGGGGCTAAAACTGCTTCATCAATGTACATATTATTGTTGGACACCCTTAATTTATAAGAGGTGTTGGCCGCCAGGTTAACCATATGGCTGGCCTGGTATTCTGCGGCAACCGGGTAATAGCCATTGACCAGAAATAGACTGCCGTGTTTCGTATCATCCGTAAACTCCGTAGCTTTATCAAAATTGGCCCATACTAATTTTTGGTCTGCTTGATCAATTAAATAGGTACCGGCGAACTGGCGGGCAAATTGTTCTGCCGCGGAGGCGTCATCCCCGGAACCGATGTAGGTCTGGCCTTGAAATAGAGCGTATCTGCCGTTTATAGCAGGCGCGGCCACCACCGGCAACGCCGGGGAATGGTACAAGGCTGATTTTTCTATAGGGCCCCGGCTTAGGTCGGAGTCTATGCCTTTAAAGACCGCCTTCTTATTCTCCTCCATGGCATTAAAAATAACGGCAGCCTCCACTCTGGTCAGCAAATTGAAGGCGCCGTAGCTCTCAAAATCCTTAACTTTATTCCTGCCCGAAGCGAGATTATTGGCATACATGAAAGCAACCGCGTCCGCAACATTCAGGTCATAGCCATATATGCGGGCGGTAATTCTGGCGGCGAGACCTCTGGTTATGGGCCTATCCCGGCAGAGAATATCGGCATAACCCCCGAGAGGCATTTCATACGGGGCCAGGGCGTCATAATAGGGTTGAGCCCAGTGATCTCCCGGCAGGGCGTCAACCGTACTTCCATCAGCAGCAAATTTGGTGATCATTTCCGCAAACTCCGCTTCAGTCACTTTTTGGTTGGGCCTGAAGGTCCCGTCCGGATATTCCTTAACTACACCCTGGTCAAGGGTCGCTTGGATTGCCTCCTGCTGCCACTTTTCGGAAACATCAGGAAAAAATGCGGCATCATGGGCCGAATAAACCTGAGCCGGGAATAAGAATATATTAATTACCAGAAATATTGCCCAGAGGCCGAACCTGGATCTCAATCGCCCAGCCTTATTGCCGGTTACTGTTTCCAGTTGACATCAACTCCCCGCCTGATTCTGCTTAATATTTCTGCAAAATCCGGCGAATTCCTTTTAATTGGCCGACATTTGGACGAGAATCTCCCTAATTATATACCCTTGCCTTATCTAAACCCTTAAACTATAATTAAATCGTTATAGACATGCTCGGTTAATATCACCCTGGTATTTAACCGGGCGGAGCGGAGAAGAGCAGAGCCCTGGCGAAACTGGCCGTGCCGCAGTTTCCTGGGAATTAGATGAGATGAGGTGAGCTAATGGTATCATATCGCGCTTTTCAGACGTAAGTCGACCCTTAATCCCTATCTTAAGTTACATACGTATTCCCATATTATTTCTATCATGGGGAAAGGAATCTAAATAATCAAGATGATGTCTGTCCAGGTTGGAGCAGATTTATTATTGCTTGGCTGGCGAGGGTGAAATCATTTTCCTCAGGGTATGCCGACGGCCATCAAGGTCCGGCCGGGAGTTTAAAATTTTAATTAAAAGGGGCAATTCATTATGAAGAAATTGATTGTATATTTACTCGTTCTATTAATGGGACTGACCACTTTAAGCGGGTGTGCCAGTAAAAATGAAACCGCCGATAAAAAGCTCAAAATTGGTATAGTACAGCCCATGGATCATCCTTCCCTGAATCAAATCCGGGAGACTATTATTGCCGAGCTGCAAGCCCAAGGGATGGGAGATAAAATAGAAATTATAGAAAAGAACGCCAATGGCGATATGAGCTTGCTGCCTTCCATTATGCAGGACCTGCTGAATGACAAGGTCGACCTGATCGTTCCCATTGCCACCCCTGCGGCTCAGGCTGCCCGGGCTGCCACCACTACGGTTCCGATTGTATTTTCGGCAGTGAGCAATCCGGTAGAAGCGGGACTGGTTACTTCTTTTGACGCAACCACAGGCAATATAACCGGTGTTTCCAATTCCATTCCCATTGAAGATATCTTTAAACTGGCAGCAACCATAACCCCCGATGCCAAGGTATTTGGTTTGGTCTATAACAGCAGTGAAATAAATTCGACCAGCGGCATTGCCAAAGCCAAGGCTTATTGTGACAAGAACGGCCTGAAATACAAGGAAGCTGCTATAACCAGTACCGCCGATGTACAGCAGGCTGCTACTTCATTGGTGGGCCAGATCGACGCTTTTTTCACTCCCAATGACAATACGGTGGCCTCAGCCATGGCTACTTATGTCAAGGTGGCAACTGATGCCAAACTTCCTATTTATGCAGGCGCCGATTCCATGGTTAATGACGGAGCTCTGGCAACGGTCGGCATCGACTATACCAAATTGGGGAAACAGACCGCGGCCATGATTATACGTATTATTAACGGCCAGACTATTAAAGACACCCATGTGGAACAAGTGGCGGAGTATGCCAACATGATCAATATGAATACGGCCGATAAACTTGGACTTATCATTTCCGACGAGCTGAAGCAAAAGTTTGTTATTCTCGGTAAATAATAAGAACTGAACTAGCGGGAAAAGGATGTAATATGACACTTTTAATTGGTTCGGTACAGCTGGGTTTATTATATGCGGCTATGGCCCTGGGAATCTATATAACATTCCGCATCTTGAATCTGCCAGACCTGACGGTTGACGGGAGCTTTTCCCTGGGTATGGCGGGTGCGGCGGTGGCGACTGCAACCGGGCATCCTTGGCTGGCTCTGATTTTTGCCATTTTGGCCGGAGCCTTAGCCGGCCTGGCAACCGGGCTGCTGCATACCAAATTGAATATTCACCCCATACTGGCGGGAATTCTGGTTATGACCGGCTTATATACGGTAAACCTCGGTGTTATGGGAGGAAAAGCCAATTTATCCATAGTTGGCAAGGAGACCGTTTTTTCGCTGGCAGAATTGATGTTGGGAACGGCAGGCGGGATGGCGAAAACCCTTCTCGCCTTATCGATATGCCTGATCCTGATTGTTATTCTGGCAGTATCATTCAAAACCCGATTCGGGCTGGCCATTCGCGCGACCGGGGACAATGAGGATATGGTCCGTTCGTCTTCGATAAATGCCAACGTTACGAAATGTGCAGGGTTGGCTATCGGCAATGCCTGTGTAGCTTTGTCCGGTGCTTTGATCTGCCAATACCAGCTTTTCTCGGATGTAGGCTCGGGGAGCGGTATGGTTATAATCGGACTGGCATCGGTTATTATCGGTGAAACGGTATGGGGTCGGCGTTCGGTAACCATCGGCCTGGTCTCGGCCGCGTTTGGTTCCATCCTGTACCGAATCATCCTGGCCTTTGCCCTGAAAATAGACATATTCCCCGCCTATGCCTTAAAGCTGATTTCCACTGTCATTGTCATACTTGCTTTGTCCGGGCCTTCGATTAAGGCCTCTATACAACAGAACCGGTTCAGAAAGGAGGTTAACAACCATTTAAACCATAAATAGGTTGTGAATTATATGTTGGATTTGATAAATGTCAGCAAGACCTTCTATGCCGGAACTTTAAGTGAAAAAAGAGCGTTAAATGCAATCAACCTCCACCTGGACCCCGGAGATTTTGTTACCATAATAGGTTCCAATGGCGCCGGCAAGTCCTCGTTGTTCAATGCCATTGCCGGGGTGTTTTTAATCGATAGCGGCGCTATCGTTCTGGACCAAGTGAATATTACCGTGATGCCGGACTATAAAAGGGCTTATGACATCGGCCGGCTCATGCAGGACCCCTTGAAGGGGACTGCTCCTACGCTGACGATTGAAGAGAACCTGGCCCTGGCTTACAGCCGCAAAGCCCACCAAAGCCTTTTTGCGCTGAACCGGAGGGATTCGGAATACTTCAAAGGATTGTTGGCTCATCTTGATCTGGGGCTGGAAGACCGGATGAAAACCAAGGTGGGTAATTTATCCGGAGGGCAGAGACAGGCGGTTACCCTGTTGATGTGCACCATCGCCCAGCCTAAATTACTGCTGCTGGATGAACATACTGCCGCCCTGGACCCTGCCACCGCTCAAAAGATATTGAAAATTACGGTGGATATTGTGGCCGCATCCAAGATAACCACCTTGATGATTACCCATGATATTAAGGCTGCTCTGGCTCTGGGCAACCGCACCATAATGATGGATGAAGGCGAGATTATCCTGGATATCGCCGGCGCAGAGCGGAGCAGTATGACCATAGAAGAATTGTTAACCTATTACTCCAAGGAAAGAAAGAAACAACTGACCGACGATAGAATACTATTGGCATGATTATGGCAATAGGGCCGGCCGGGGCGGCAGACTTGTCCCGACCGGCCTTTTTTAAGCCTGTTTATATCTCCGCTGCCAGAGCAATATGTTGGCGGATCACCTCGCAGGACGCTGCGAACATCCTTTGTTCCTCCGGGTTTAAATGGAGTTCAATTATATCCTCTATTCCATTTTTACCTATGACGGCAGGCACCCCAACGTGCAGACCGGTTTGTCCATATTCTCCCTCCAATAAAGCTGATACCGGCATAACCCGGTATTCATCGTGGAAAATGGCTTTGACCATATCGGCCAGTACGAAGCCGATACCAAACTCAGTGGAGTTTTTGCCGTTGATAATATCCATACCAATGGTGCGGGTGCGGTATAAAATATGCTCCAAATTCAACTGCCCGTAAACAGATGGCTTTTCCTGCATTAATTCAAACAATGGTTTTCCGCTGATGGTTACCTGGGAGAATGGAATCATACTCGAATCCCCGTGTTCTCCCAAAGAGAAACATTGAATGCTCCTGGCGTCTATTCCGGTTTCTTCTTGAAATACCCGTTTTAGCCTGGCAGTATCAAGAGAGGTTCCGGTGCTGAAAACTCTATGCTTGGGCCAGCCCGTGTGTTTTCTCATGTAGTCGGCGATGACATCGGCGGGATTGGAAATACAGATCAAAATACCTTCAAACCCCGAATTTTTTAGGGGATCAATAATATCCTGCATTACCCGTACCGAATCCCCCATGGTATCCAGTCTGGTTTGCCCGGGTTGGCGCGGTACTCCCGCGGCCAGTACAACGATGGCGGCAGTTTGGCAGTCGCTGTAATCACCGGATCTTACCCGCACCGGATGGGGCATAAAACAGGCCGTATCGGCTATGTCACCAGCCTGGGCGGCCGCTTTGGGTGCATCTATATCGATAAAAACAATCTCGCTGGCATCTCCCTGGGTCATAAGACTGAAGGCGCAATGAGAGCCTACATGACCCGCGCCTATGATAACAATTTTCCTGGATTGATCCAACATAAGCCGGTTCCGATTTCATGCTTAACATGATAATCAGAAAATTCACCTCTTTCAATTAGGAATTTAAAATCTGCATATGTATTTAATGCAGTATAAGAAATTTTTTCATATAAGCGCAAGGGTAATATCCAAAAAACATGTAACAAGCGGCTTGCAGTTGATTGGACCGCTGCAAGGAAATTGCAGTATGTAGTATATAGTTTGACGAGCTTAATAACACTATAAATAATTGTCAGTTAAATAGGAAACAAGGACGCGTTATATACATTAATACCCACGTTGATATCGCTTAAGGCTGCACATGATATCCAACGGATATAATTTAAATAGCTATCAGCCTATCTCTTCTCAATTGCTTCTATTGCAAAAGTATAATAAAATTCAAGAGCTGTTCCGGATGCAATCCAATTCTGATTTAGATCAAGGGTTTGAGACAACCTGCCATCTCATAGGCCGGCATTCCGCACTCTATTAATTATAGGTTTGGATATCTGGTTTAGGCCTTAATAAAAATGCTTTTATGGCCGATATATGATATCAGGTATTATTTTGCCGGATAGAGGAGTGCATATATGGAAAATATACCGAAGCGATGGAGGACAAGGAAAACACCCCCTGTTTTGCAAAAAGAAATGATACTGGACAACGCTACGCGAGCGGGACTTTATCACCTTATTGGAATTTTGCTGATGGCTGGAGGGATATTAAATTTAATCTCCACGTATTTCTTTTCCGGTTTGCAATTAGAGCAAACCCTGGCATTCAGTGTTGGATTATTTTTATTCGGTATAGTCATACAAATAATTTATTATCTGAAATTATCCGAGAATATGAAAGACAGTTTAATTTTGTTATTTGTTGCTCTTCTGGTTCCAGTGGTTACTCTCCATTATATAGAGTATGCCAGCATTTCAGTATGGGCGTTTCCCTTTGCCTTAATCCTTGTTTTCACGATGTTTCAAAATCAAAAAATGCTTATGGTCTTATCGTTATCTATTTTAGCCACGCAAATACTGGTATGGAAGCTTGCACCCAGGGTTCAGGTAGTGGTGGACGGATCGGATCACATCGTCCGGGTGGCGCTATTTTGTTTTACAATTTGGCTTGGGTTTTATGTTAACCGCATCTATCGAACAAAATTACAGGAAAATGTTGATCAGATACGCATTCAAAAACTGGTTGCCGACATCTCGTCTGACCTGGTAACTGTCAGTCTGGACAATATAGATCAGAAAATGAATGACATGCTGTTAAAAATAGGAAATCACTTTCAAGTGGATAGTTGCTTTTTGGTGTTGACCGATCCGGATGAAGACAAGATTACCCATACTTATGAGTGGCACAATGATGGGATCAGGCCGGCGGCAGACACGCTTACAGGCCTGCCCGTCAGTCATTTTTCCTGGGCCCGGGAACAAATATTGAATAACCATCTAATCCAGATTTCAGATATAGCCAAGGTGCCGGTTGCAGCCGAGGAAGAAAAAAGATATCTGGAACAGCACCAAATCAAGTCATTGATCTCTATACCCGTAGCCGGGCAGGGAGTTGTTCAAGGAATCTTAGGGTTTCATTCGATCAAGCAGGCCAGAAAATGGAGCAGTGAACGTCTGGCCTTTTTAAAAATAGCGGCTAATGTTGTTTCCGATGCCTTGGATAAAGTAAAAACCGAGCAACTACAAGCATATATAGCCTATTATGATCAATTGACTGATCTGCCCAATCGTAGTTTGTTCAGGGATAAAGCCGCCCAGCTCATAACCAGGGTAAATGGCACCAACGAGATGCTGGGAGTGATGTTTGTGGATCTGGATTCCTTTAAAACTGTCAATGATATAATCGGCCATGGAGGCGGGGACGACCTATTGGTAAGCGTATCCCAGAAGATAGCCGGTCAGATTCGTGAGACTGATTTGGTGGCCCGGTTTGGAGGCGACGAGTTTCTGGTACTGCTTAACAACATCAAAACGGGCGCAGATCTGATCAAAATTGCGGAGGACATCTTAGATATATTCAAACAGCCGTTTATGATTAAAGAGCAAGAGTTTTTTATTACGGCCAGTGCCGGTATATCAATTTATCCGCATGATGGGGAAGAAGTGGACATTCTGATCAAAAACGCAGATATGGCCATGTATCACGCCAAAGACCGGGGCAAGAATCAATATGCCTTCTGCACCGCGGATATGAAGAATAATTTATATCAAACCGTGGAATTTACCAATAGCCTGTATCGGGCTCTGGAAAGAAATGAACTGGTTTTATATTACCAGCCCCAGGTTAGTATTCAATCACATAAGATCGTTGGTCTGGAAGCGCTGCTGCGGTGGAAGCACCCAGATATGGGAATGATAGCTCCCAATATTTTTATTCCTTTGGCGGAAAGAACCGGACTGATCAATCCTATCGGCGAATGGGTTTTAAAGACAGCCTGTCAGCAAAACAAGAAATGGCAGGATAAAGGTCTGCCGGCGGTTCGGATAGCAGTTAATCTCTCGTTTATCCAAATTAGAAATCCGAATCTAACCCAACAAGTAGAAAATATTTTGGCTGAGACCGGATTGAACCCGGAATTTTTGGAGCTTGAAATTACCGAGAGCGTTGCCAATAAAGAAAATAATTACATAATCAATGTCCTCGATAACCTTAAACGTTTGGGAGTATCGTTGTCAATTGATGATTTTGGGACTGAATACTCCTCCCTGAGCAGATTAAAGCTGCTGCCGGTGGATCGTATTAAAATGGACAGGCAATTTGTGCGCGGTATCGATGGCAGTGAAAAGGACCGGGCGATCGTCAAAATCATAATCAGTTTGGCCAAAAACCTGGGGATTCCGGTAATTGCGGAGGGGGTTGAAACCCAGGAACAGGTGGAATTCCTGGATCAAATAATGTGTGAAGAAGCCCAGGGATTCTTATATTTCAAGCCTATGACCGCCAGTGAGATAGAACAGATATTAGGCAAAGGTCTGCGGCTGGATGAAAATGAAAAAACGGCTTAAAGCTGAGAGGCTGCCGCATGGTTGGAAAATACCAGGGAATTAATAAATAAATACCTTAAATAAATAATGAGGGTTTAAAATTACAAACCCCCACTATTAAATGATTATAATTCCTGCAGCTTATCATTAGCCTGTTTTATCAAATCATACATCTGCATGATTTTAATAAGCTTGGCTGCATATTGGGGATCGGTTGCGTAGCCGCACTTTTGCAATTGACGGGCATATTCGCAGGGATCGCCGGCCGCATTGCGGCAGGGTGCATAACGATCGTTGGACATTAATTTGACCAGATCCTCGAAACTCTCCTGGAAATTATTATACGCTCTGAAATGATCCCGAATTTCCTTCCTGACCCCGTTGTAATACTCAATAGTATCCACCAGCACACTTCCAGCCGGTCCCTGGCCTTTTATATTGAAGAGGTTGTAACTGTATTGGCCGGTATTCACATCTGAAATAACGTTTTTGCCGTATCCTGTTTCCAAACAAGCCTGGGCGGTAATAGCCGGGGCGGAAAGATTATGATCTTTTTGTATCTGCACGGCCGCATTAAGAACCGATTCGATAAAATCCTGGTTGGACATTTTACCACCTTCTTCCACCATAGTAGTTAATTATATGAGAATTTATAGAGATTTGATACTGGAGAGTTTTATAACCGGGGCTCTATTCAGGTGAAACCATGGTATAATTCGTTTTAATGAATCTATCCGAACCATGAAAAAAAGGGGAATTCCGGTTAATGGAGAAAACGCCGCCGCGTAAAATGGGTACCTTGGCCATGATTGCATCATTTTTCCTGGCGCTGGATTTTTTATATCAACGTACCCATTGGGATTATGGTTGCCGGATTCGCCCGCAAGCTCGTCCTCTTGGCTTAAACGGCAATAGAGTGCGTAATCTTCTCGCTTGACTGTAACTGCCTTGCCGTTTTTGCGCTGGGTATGCTCAAACTTTTTCAGTGTTTCCTCCAGCTGTCCGGCCACCCAACGCTGAATGTCAGCGGGGTGGTAAATGGCCATTAGCTCCTGACGAATGAGGCTGGCAATCATATCGATATGCTGCGCGTTGCTGTTCACCGCCAGCCCTTCTTTAATGAAGCGGCGGAGCCGCTCGGCAACGGTAATCTGGTTAAAGACGGCCAGCCGCTTGATTTGGTTGGCGCTGGTATCCATTACTTTCATATTGAGTTGAACGGTAGTATAGGGCTTCATTTTACACCTCTTTCCCGGTTGTTAAAGCGACAGTCCAAAGGGGTTTTATAAAAACATGGTATATTTTTGTCAAAATCGTGTGAGGAGGAAACCGCCATGCCGGATAAAATAAAAATGCAACGCCGCTTTTCAAGGGTACTGCATAAACATAAACTGCTGTCTATTCTCGTGGCGGCACTTCTCACTGTTATCTCAATGATGGCGCTGGTTCGCCTGCCGGAGACTCCTGAAGCCGCCGCGCTTACGGAGCAAAACGGTTTATACGACCTATCCGGCATTGCAGATTTGGCCGGAACACAGCTTCTCCTTACCCCGACGGAAACCTACTATCCAAATACCTACTTGACCCCGGAAACCGCCAATACAGCCGTTCCCGAAAGTACCCGCCGCTATGACGAAATCCGTGCAGACTATCTTTCCCAGCGGTTTGTCGTGCTTTTGCCAGACGATGGGGTGTATGACATGACCTTTCGGCTTTCCGGCCGACACGCCATGCGTGTCTATGTGAACGGGGAACTGATCGGCGAAACCGGACGGCTTGGCACAAACAAGCAGGATACAGAGGTTTGGGAAAACAACCTGACCGTCAGCGCTGCCCCGAAGGACGGAAAAATGGATATTATCCTCCAAAGTGCACAGTTTTATCACGCCAAGCGCGGCGCATCCCTTGCCAAGCTGAACATCGGCAGACAGGGTATGGCTACCGCCCCCTTTGCCTCCGATCGCACCAAGGGGCTGCTGGTCATGGGCGGACTTCTCAGTGCGGCCGTATCCCTGCTGGGGATTTACCTCATGCTGGCGCGTACCAAGGCAACCCTGTATTTTGCTCTTGCCTGCGTTGCCATGGCCCTGCGCGAGGCGATACAAAGTCAGGCGTGGACATACTTCCCCCTTTCCGGGAACGTCTCCTTTCTGCTGGAATATTTCAGCGTGGTGCTGCTGACCGTTTTTCTCACCCTGTATCTTGGGCAATATGCGGATAACCGGCTGCTGAAAAGCACCCGGCTTTTAGCCCTCGCCGGTTCCACTCTTTACGGCCTGTGCGTCCTGTTTGGAGATTCGCTTTTCTACACCTCGGTGCTGACCTTTTATCAGGTTCTGCTGCTTCTGTGCATTGTCCCAAGCGTTGCCGGTCTGTTTTACAAGATGCGCAGTCCCAATCGAGAACAGGCGGCGGCGCTTTACGGTATTGCGGTGTTCTTTCTTTCCGCTGTGGCGGATATTTTCATGTATCTTGATGTTTTCGGAGAGACGGAAACCAATCTGCCGGTTAGTGAAGCGTGTATGCTGATTTTTGCGGTGGCACAGGCTTTTTCCCTGTATATGATGAATAACCGGGTGCTTATGGAAACGAAAGAGGCGGAGCAGAAGCTGACCATAGAAAAGGCGGCGCTGGAGGAGCTGAACCGGCTAAAAACCGAATTTTTAGGCAATGCCTCCCACGAGCTGAAAACGCCCCTGACCGTCATATCCGGCTATGCGCAGACGGTAAAGCATCTTTCCGAAAAGACAGCGCCCCTCAACGGTTCGGAGGTTTCTCGCCGCATGACCCTGATTTCCTCCGAAGCGGAGCGGCTTTCCCTCATGGTCAGCCAGGTGCTGGATGTCACCCGCATGGAAGAGGGGCGCATGGTGATGGAGCCGGTGCGCTGCTATGCGGAGGAAAGCATCCACGCCGCCGTAAGAACCCATTATCCCATTCTGAACAAGAACCGGAACCGGCTGGACATCCGCATAGAAAGCGGACTGCCTGCCGTCTATGCCGACCCCGTGCGGCTTTCGCAGGTCATCGTCAACCTGATTTCAAACGCGGTGCGCTTTACGGCGGATGGTGTGATTACCATCTCTGCCAAAAGAAAGGACAGCGGCGTTCTTATCTGTGTGTCGGACACCGGCTGCGGCATTGAAGCGGAGCGGATGCCCCGGGTTTTTGAACGCTACGGCAAAAAACAAAAAACCGGCGGCGGTCAGGATACCGGCACCGGATTGGGACTGTATATTTGTAAACACATTGTAGAGCAGCACGGCGGAGCCATCTGGCTCGAAAGCGAAGAAGGGCGCGGAACCTCGGTATGCTTCACCTTGCCCGGCAGGACTAATACCGCACCTTGCTGAACATATACTCGTTTTTTCGGGGGCTGGTCAGCTCAAACCAGCTGCCGTCGTCAAACTTCATTTTTTTGCGCAGGTTGGACACATGTGCCTTGACCGTGTCGGAGGCGCCGGGGGTGGGTTCTCCCCAGGCACGGCGGTAGATTTTCTCAAAGGTGAGCCGTTGTCCCGCATAGATGACAAAGCAGCCTAAAAGCTGCAATTCTTTCAAGGTCAGGGCGGTGTGGATTCCGTCCAGCACGGCTTCTCCTGCCAGAAAATCCACCGTCAGCGGGGGAAGCTCAAGGATTCCGGCAGCCGTATTCCCCCTGCGGCGAAGCTGCGCCGTTACCCGCGCGCTTAAAATATCCAGATCATAGGGCTTGGTGACATAATCGTCACCGCCCTTTAAAAGGCCCTTTACAACGCTCTCATTTTCATCCCTGCAGGTCAGGAAAATGATGGGGGCGTTTGTTTTTTGCCGCAGCTCGGCGCAGAAGTCAAAGCCGCTGCCGTCCGGCATCACTACATCCAGCAAAATCAGGTCGGGGGCTTGCTCCTCCAACTGAAAGCGTGCCTGCGAAAGCGTGGGCGCACAAACGGCCCGGTACCCCTTGCTCTCAAAATATTCCCGGTTGATTTCCAGCACATCCTCTTCATCCTCAATGAGTAAAAGTGTGGCTTGCTTCATGGGTTAGCCCCCTTTTTTATCCCTATTGTTTTAGCATATTTTATGTAAAAAAGAAACGGCGAAAAAATTTTTTCACAAACGGTAAAGATTTCTTTACCGTACGCACCGGGGCAAAATTTTTCGTTACGATGAAAAAGTGCTAAAGGCAGGAGGCGCAATGGTGAAAGTACAAAATGAGGTGATAATTTATGCTGCAAATAACCCGGGTGGATATTCTGGACGGTCAGACGCTGGATATTCAGCTCAATAACGGACATCTGATCCTGTTTGATACCCAGCGTCTGCCCCAAAGCAACCACACCTACGACAGCCTGCGGGCGCTGGAGGGCTTGCCCCGCCCTCGCACGGACGGGGACAGCGTATTCTGGCAGGACGGCCCACGGATTGCGCTGAAGGATATCTTGCAGTGGCTGTCCGTGCAACCAAGCAAAGAATGAGGAGGTAATGAAAGAAAATGAAGAAAGAAAATGAATTTAGAGGGAGAGAGCGGCAACAAACCCCATAAGCTGGAAGGCGCATATCGGCGTTGATACAACCAGCGTACTTGTACGCCATGTGGAAGAGCGATACAAGAACCGATGAAAACAGGAAGCCAACTTCCTATGCAGTTCACGCTGGCGAATCTGATTCTGGCTGCCAGGCGTTGCCGGACAGTTTGATTTCAGATTTTCTGTGTGCAGGCAATACAGGGGTAGATCGGTCTTTTTTGCTGCTTCAACCCGATGGGTGACGATGCCGGGCCGATTGTGCGGAGTTGCTTAAACACGATCTGCACCAGAAGGTAATTTGCCTTGTGAACAAAACCAAGGAAGGCGGGGCTTATATTCTGGCATAAACCAAAATCAGGGAGGAATCATCATGAAAAAGATCAAGCCAATGACGCTGGCGGTATTTTGTTCGGTTATGTTAGCCTTTTTACTCGCGGGCTGCGGCGCGGAAACGGCACCGGATTCGCCGGGAGCGGAGTCCAGCAAAGCTATAGCGTTATCCGACGACGGTTCGGACCATGAGACAGGCAGCGTGTCCATGTTTGACAGTCTTACCATCGGGGGCTATCCTGCCCGGCAGCTTGATGAGTTGGACGACTTAAGTGTGTACTATGTGGAAATCTCCACCCCTGAAAGTCCCTCCGGCAATCACCCGACCGCCCTTGATTCCGCAAAAAAACTCGGGACTGCCCTGCTTCGGAGCGATGTACCCAATATCGCGGGGGGGCGTAATATCTATATCTCCTTCACCGGCCTTGAATCCGTTAAGGATGCGGACGTCCACACGTTCGCGGTTTCGTTAGGTTCGGAATTTGACCCGCAAGACTACGCTAACCTGTTTTACCTTGCCGTAGACTATAGCGGGAACATTTATTCAATGCCCGATGATGCCGGCGTATGGGAACCTTGGAATCCCGCTGTGGAAATTGACACAGGCGTTTTCTATGTGGAAGGCGCGGTGCCAGAGGGCGACTCTGGGGAAAACCCCTCCGCGCTGGACAGCGCAAAGGTCGCTTGGGACGCGATGAAAAAACACGGTGCGCCAACCGGGGCTCCGGGTCGAAATATCATTTTTCGCTTTATGGGCGTGGAAACTTTCGCCGATGAAGACCTCTACTCCTACAGTGTCGAATTAGACTATGGCGCTGGCGCCGAGCCGATTTTTCGTGTTGGCGTGAATTACAGCGGCGATGTTTTCAGCGACGCAGGCGGCGATGGCTGGGAACCCCTCCCTTATGGTGACATGTTCGGCGGTCAGTTTGCGGCATTGCCGTAAGACGATTCCGGCAACGGCCATATGGGCTAGCTGCTCCCAACACACCCTGATGGTGGGGGAATACAGAAGCATACACGGTGGACGGTAAAGATATCACAAAAACCTCTTCCGCAGGGAGCGATAATAAGCAGTTTAAAAGAGGGCAGGTGATCACCGTCTGCTATAATCCGATGATGTTGAGCAGTATTATGTGCCGAAGGATAAAACCGCCGCGCGGGGCGATATGACGCCTAAAGAGTTCTTGGAAATAGAAGAGCATAAGCGGCAGGATGTCAGCATTAGGTAGACGTTTGATTCTGGCGAAGAGAGGGTGTGCTCATGCTTGTTTGGCTGTCGGCGGTAATATTTTTAATGGGAATAGTGGGGACTGTGTTCTGCCTGGTCAAGGCGGCCAGACGCAAAAAAAGCAACGTTGGAACTGGTGCGGTGGTATATGCCGCAGCTATTTTCGGTGTGGTGTCGGTGTTGTCCGCACTATACCTGGTGGCTGCTGTCTTGCTTTTGGGTGGCATTTCATAAACACAATTTTAAAAAGGAGAAAGTTATCATGAAGAAAAGTACGCTTCTTATTGCTTTAATATTGACGCTGAGTCTTGTGTCAGCAGGCTGTAGCGATGGGTCCTCCCAGAATATGGCGGCTTCCACCCCGCAAAGTGAACCGGGATCCAGTGTGGCGGAGCGCGTTTCTGAAAGCAGCGCCCTTGCGGAAACCAAAACCGCCAAGTTGTGGCCCGGCACGGTAAATGACAGCCTTTTGTCCTTTTTTGAGACGCGGCCGTGGGAATACACGGGTGGGCTGACGGTAGAAACGCTGGCTGAGGGCCTTTCACAGACGACGGGTCTGAATTATTTTGTCACCGCGAAGAAGGTTGAAGACGGCATTTCGGTAGACTGGGCAAATGACTCCACCCTGGTCGCCAATTTGGCCGACCGCGAGCAGAAGAAAGAATTTCACTTTTACGATGCCGACTCCATGCGCTGGTTCATGATGGATAGCCTTTTGCTGACCATCAACGATAATCTGGCGCCCGAAAACGTCTATTACACAATGAACGGCGGCAAGGATCTTGTTTTTGAGGCGCTCGACCCCATTAGTGAATTCCCAGCCGATCTGCCCTACATGGGCAGCAATTTTTACTTTGCCCACGCGGACGGCACGGGCAAAGACAACGTCATGGGCGAGGGCCGGGGAGACCTCATTGAGTAAGAACCTATTACCGAGGAAGAAGCAATAATGCTGATACAGACAGCCATGTCCGCTCGCGGAGAAGCAGCCACGGCGTTTGTTCCTGACGGGGAAGAAACCATTGAAGGCGAGTTTGCGCTGATCTCTTCGGTCGGCGAAAAACCTGCCGACGAACAGAAGTTCACTGCCCTTTACCACTATACTGTAACCGACAGCGGCAATGTTATTACATCGACGCTGTGCAGGGCGCGGACTGGATCCTTTTTGACCTTAGCGCCAAAGGATAAACCAATTTGAGAAGGGATATTTACATTTTATCACTGGCGTTGAACCGCATGAGTATGCAATGGAGTGTCAAAAGCAGCCTAAATCAATTATAAATATTTTCGTGATTGAATCAGGTAATATTTACCGTTAGACAAACGCTCCTTACAGTTGTAATCTAACTATAGATTACAATTGTAAGGAGCATTTATTTCCTATGAACAATATCTCAACCAAAATATCAGACGCTGAATGGTTAGTTATGAAAGTGGTTTGGCACACTTCACCTTTATCCGCTGCGGGGATAGTCGAACGCCTGAGACCGGAAACGGATTGGAGTCCCAAAACCATACAGACTATGATTGGCCGTTTAGTAAAAAAAGGAGCTTTGGGAGTAGATAAGGATACGAACGTTTATCTCTATTACCCTCTGCTTTCCCAGGAAGAGTGCAGGCAGGGAGAAACCAGATCATTCCTGCAAAAAGTATATGACGGTTCAATTCATTCCCTGCTGGCAAATTTCGTAGCGAACGAGACTTTATCACCCCGGGAGATTCAAGAACTGAAAGCTCTTCTCGATGAGAAGAGTAATTCATAAGAGGGGGTGGATCTATGCCTTGGCCGCAACTTTTTCAAAATCTGGCGGTGGTTTCATTACTGGGCAGTTTTTTGGCTCTGGGTATATTCATTATTAAAGCCTTATGGGGGTGGAAATTAAATGCCAATTGGCATTATGCTGTCTGGTTTGTCCTGATTTTAAGGCTGTGTCTGCTCTTTTCCGTGACCAGTTCTTTCAGTATCTTAAATTTAATCCCATACCAGCAGACGATGGAACTGCCAGTCTGGCCAACTACAGCGGCAGATGAATTATCTGCCGTAAACATAGACCCGGGGAATGGGAGCGCCAACGATGCCGTCCCCGAGTCCTGGATTAAGACCGGAGATCTTTCCCCGACTGCAGGTGCCAATGAATCGCCGATTAATTGGGAAACTGCAGCTCTAGTCTGGCTAGTCGGGCTGGGTGCGATTCTGCTTTATCTCCTGGCCGTAAATACCGCGATGTATTACAAGATAAAGAAGCTCCCCCGGTGTGCCGCCCAGGATATTTTAAACCTGCTGGACGAATGTAAAGCCAATCTGAATATAAAGAACGAGGTCAAGGTGGTATATGATCGTTCCTTGGGCTCGCCGGCCCTATTTGGGATATTCAACCCCCGTATTATTATCGCGCCGGAGGTAATCAGAAATTTATCGCCGCAAGAATTACGCTATATTTTCTTGCATGAACTCAGTCATTTAAAGCGGCATGACCTGTTGGTCAATGGCTTATTATTGATCATTCAAGCTGTTTATTGGTTTAATCCGCTTATCTGGTATGCGCTGCGGCAGATGAAACGGGACTGTGAAATAGCCTGTGATGCAACGGTCTTAAATCATTTAAAGCCTCAGGACCGCAAGCCCTACGGCCAGACCATTATCAGTCTGCTGCAACTGCTGGCTAAGCCTCATTGGGCTCCGGGCACCTTGGGTTATGTAAGTAAATTTAATAAAAGGAGGATTGTTATGATTTCCAGTAATAAAAAAACATCGGTAAAGTGGGTTGTTGCAGCCCTGGCAGCGCTCTTGCTTGTAGGCTGCTCCAGCTTGAATGCCCCGGGTAAAACCACCGGTCAGGGTACGAATCAGCCCATTACAGATACCGCCGCTTCCAACCATGATACGGCCGGCTCTAATCAGCCGGATGCGAATACCGGTACTGTCAATACCTCCAACTCGGCCCCGGCCAGTTCACTGGTTTATAAAAATACGCAATATGGGTTTGAGTTCAGCCTGCCGGCCGGCTGGCAGGGCTACTCGATTATAACCAGCGATTGGCAGGGAAATGAAGTGCAATCGGGAAAAATTACTGAAACCGGCCCGCTTGTTTCTATCCGGCATCCCCAATGGACTTCTTCGAATCCACGGCAGGATATACCGGTAATGATATTCACCCTTAATCAATGGAACCTGGTGCAGCAGGAAAAACTCAGTGTGGGAGCGGCACCCATAGGACCTACTGAACTGGGCCGCAACCGCACCTATGTTTTCGCCCTGCCGGCTCGTTATAATTATGCCTTCCCCACAGGATTTGAAGAAGTGGAAAATATAATAGCGAGTCATCCTTTAAAAGCTTATTAGGATGGAAAAACAACTGCATTGCTGTGATGAGATATTAGAAGTCGGGCTCCTCTGGGTAAAGAGGGGCCCGGCTTGGTTTCTATATATAAGCGCTTGAGCGGCCTGTTCGCAGACTTACATATACTTTGTATTTACATTCATGCATAACCTGATTATAATAAATATTAGTTAATGACTAAATTACTAAATTAGTAAATTAGTAAAACAAAAGGAGGTTGTTAAATGAAAATACCGACCACTTTGAAACATAAACCGGTCATTGTTTCTGATAATTATGAAAATGTTGACGGAAGATATGCCTATAATTCAGATGCCAAGGGCCTTTCCCTGGGATTGGCGCAATGGAACGACCGGGGCAAGGTGGATGTGTCTGCCAAGGTGTGGAGATATACCGGTGAAAAATGGTCCAGACAGTCGGAGGAACTACCGCTGCACCGGGTTTTGGATTTGGCCATACTAGTGTGCAGAGCCAAACAGCATTTCCAGGAAGCCTATCGTTATGAAAAATTGTATGACCCCGATAAACCCGTAATTGATCGCATAGGGCTTCAAGGCGATGCAATGACCGTGGCTGTTTGCACCGATAATGAAAAAATAGACGAGGACATGAAACTATTCAGACAGGCTCTTAGTTATGATGACGAGATTCTGGGAGAACGTTTACATATCCTGGCCAGAGTCTTGAAAGAAATGGGATATTAGAAATATAAAAGACTGATTGATAGGGAGGGATCAATATTGGAAAAAAGCAGGCGCAAAGAACTGTTGGAAGCATATAAACAGATCAAAACCTATATGGGTGTTATTCTGATAACCAACCAGGTTAACGGCAAGATTTACATTGCCGCTTATCCCAATCTGAAAAACAAATGGCTGACTATTAAGAGACAGCTGGATATGGGAATGCATGTGAATGCTCAGTTGCAAAAAGACTGGAAGGAGTTGGGGTCGGGGTCTTTTACCTATGAAGTGCTGCAGGAAAAGGAAGCCGATAAAGTGACTGATAAACGCTGGGAACTCAAACAATTAGAAAAAGAGTGGCTGGAGAAATTGCAGCCATTCGGGGCCAAGGGTTACAACAAACCGCCGCGAGAATAACAGATCAACACTAGGAAGGCAGCGTACCGTAGTATGCCATTTATAATGAAGTGCTATGGTACGTTTGCATTTTCTGGATATAATACTGCAATATGGTACGGCAAATCTATGTAAATTATGGCTTTAAAACCATAACCTGCCTGAATACAAAGGGGAATGGAAAACTGGTCCGGGATTTGGTTGACAATCCAGTCTGGCAGATATTTTCCAATAAATAAATATTCTAATGGGGTATTGCTATTTATGGGATACCCCTTTAAATGGTAGATAAAAAAACTTAAAGAATAATAAACAATTTCTTAAAAATGGCAAATATTTAAAATTTATGCGGCAGTATAGGGCTTGTGATCTTTATCTAACTATGAAGAAGATATATGGTAAATCGTAACAACAGGGTAGAAAGGGCCGGAAAAAACCCTTCCCTAATGTTTGAAAGCATTATTGTCCGCTCATATATGATCTATGTGGCTGAACCGGTTTGAGGCCAAATGGTTAAACCGCTAGAATCAACTTGTACCTGTTTTGGATGCCGATGCTAAAGCTATGAGAAAGAAGGAAGAAAGGGTAATTTATCAGAAAACTTGAAAGGAAGTGGTATGTGAGTGACAATAAGGAAGACTAGTTTAATTCAATTAGCTTTACTCCTAATGTTTATGGCTGTATCTGCTTTTCCCGTTCAAGCTTATGCTGGCGATTACGGCACAACCCTTTTGCGATATGGAAGCAGGGGAGCGGAGGTAGCCAGTCTGCAGCAGGATCTGACCGCCCTGGGGTACAATACATATGGTATTGATAGTATATTTGGAATAAAAACTCAAAATGCGGTGGTGGCTTTTCAAAAAGCAGCCGGAATCGGAGTGGACGGGCTGGTTGGACCTCAAACCAAAAGCGCTTTAGCCAATTCTTTGCAGGACAAAAAAACTTACACGGTTCAATCAGGGGATAGTTTAAACGGAATAGCCAAAAAATTCGGCATCAGTGTTGATGATCTAATGCAGGCTAATGGATTAAAATCATGGGTAATAAATGCCGGGGTTGTACTTACTATTCCTACATCGACTACACCTTCAACCCCTTCAGTGACTACTAGTCGTACTGAAATGGCAGACTGGTGGACAGTCGTTGACAAGGCTTTCCCCAGAAAAGCAAATGCGATAGTTAAGGATATTGATACCGGTATAACATTTGCAATCCACCGTTATGGCGGAACCAATCATGCTGATGTTGAACCGATTACGGCCGCTGACACCGCTAAAATGCTGAAAGCTTACGGGGGACAGTGGAGCTGGAGCCGGAGAGCTGTATTGGTCAGTGTCAACGGGCGTGTTTTCGCGGGCTCCATGAACGGCATGCCGCACGGAGGCCAGGATTATTATGACAATAACTTTGACGGACAATTCTGCATTCATTTCCTCAATAGCCGTACGCACGGAACCAACCGGGTAGATGCGGCCCATCAAGCAGCAATCCACAAGGCTGCAAATTATACTTGGTAAGATCAGTTGGATATATAACCGGCATCCGCATGGGTGCCGGTTATTTTTTGCCTGGCTTTAAATGCGGCCGGGTTTTAATCGCATTCAGTAAAAACTCAGGTGCTTTTCAGGGGATATTTATCAATATGGAGTATATTAATATATGCCTAAGCTTTTGCGAAAGGAATGTTATTAATATGACCATAAAAGCAACCAAGGAGAAAGCAGCCCTGGTTGGCATCGTTGTGTTTGCAGCCCTTTTTAATTTTGTAAACCTGGGTATGGAGGGATATTCCAACCAATATTACGCGGCTGCCGTAAAGAGCATGACCCTTAGCTGGAAAAATTTCTTTTTTGTAGCCCTGGACCCGGCGGGGTTTGTTGCGGTTGACAAACCGCCTCTGGGTTATTGGCTGCAGGCCATTGCGGCCAAACTATTTGGCTTCAGCGGCTGGAGTATATTGCTGCCGCAGGCATTGGCCGGGGTGTTTTCCGTCTTGCTTATCTATCATCTGGTAAAGAAATCGTTCGGAACGGGGGCAGGCCTGATTGCGGCCCTATGCCTGGCGGTAACTCCGGTCTTTGTCGCAGTCAGCCGAAACAACACGGTTGATAATTTACTGGTTCTGACCTTGCTGCTGGCATGTTGGGCGATTTCCATTGCGGCTGAAAAGGGAAAGCTTAAATATCTGATTTTAAGTATGGGGCTGGTCGGGATAGGGTTCAATATTAAGATGCTGCAGGCCTATATGATTTTACCGGCTTTTTATATTTTATACCTGTTCAGCTCCACCATATCCATAAAGAAAAGAATTGTTCATCTATTGGCCGGGACGGCTGTTCTGCTGGCGGTTTCCCTGGCCTGGGCCTTGGCGGTTGATTTCACCCCGGCTGCCGACCGGCCGTATGTTGGCAGCAGTACGAACAATACGGTGATGGAGCTGATAATAGGCCATAACGGCGCCGAAAGGCTGGGGGGGATATTCAATTTATTCGGGGCAGGTCAGGGGAGGGACGGCTCTTTTAATCGAGGGCCGGGAGGTGAAGCGCCGCAAAACCGGGCCTATGACCGCGCCCCGGGCGGCCTGAACGATAGAAACGAGGGTTCTGCCGGCTATAATATGGCTCAGAATACCCCCGCCGATAGTGAAACCGGGGCAGGAAATAATCCGCCCGCCAGGGTTCCGGACAGTTCGGGTACGGACGGGAACAATAGGCAGAGGCCGGACGGAGGCGGCCCTGGCGGCTCAATCCCCGGCGGAAATAGTATGCAGGTTCCTAACGGCAATGGTCCGGGAGAAAATTTTGGCGGCGGATTGGCAGGTACTTTTGGCAACCAGACACCAGCCGGCATAACCCGGCTGTTTGCCAAAAATGTTCTGGCCGATCAGATTGTATGGTTTATTCCCTTGGCGGTATTGGGATTCCTGGCCGCAGCCTACCGGGAAAAACTCGGATTTAATTTGGATACGCGCAGAAAACAGGCCTTGGTCCTGTGGTTTATGTGGTTCTTGCCCGCATTCGTTTATTTCAGCTATAATACGGGATTGTTTCACAGCTATTATTTGACTATGCTGGCCCCGCCGATAGCCGCTTTGGCCGGAATCGGAATTACAGCCATGGTGAAGATGCACCGGGAAGGCGGATGGAAAGCCTGGCTGTTACCGGTTGCCTTGATGCTGAATGGGGCGGTGCAATTTTTGATGTTGTATTATTTCCTCAATACCTCCAACCTGATCAAATTATTAATGGGCCTGCTTATTCTCCTATGTTTTATACCCGGTCTGATATTGCTGATGATGAATGTTCCGGCCTGGAGAAACATCTCCCCTAAGAATAAGCCGGTCAATTCCAAAGTCCGGAGGGTACTAGCCGGTTTGGCTTTAGCCGGACTGTTGGTGACACCGGCAGTCGGTTCCGGGGCGGCAATGTTCAACCCTGTAAACGGTTCAATGCCGGGGGCCGGATTGGAATTGCTGTCCGCTTCAACCCAGAATCGTGAAAATAGTGGATCGGCCAATATGAATAGAAATGACGGCAGCGGAACCGCAGTACAAAATACCAATACCAGCGATTTAATTACCTTTTTGCATGAGCATCCCGTTAACGGCAAGAGTCAGCTTGTAGTAAGTTCAGCCAACACGGCTGAAACTCTGACCCTGAACTCAGATTTATATATAGGTTCACTAAGTGGATTTATGGGCAATGAGACGGTTATGAGTTTGGAGCAGTTTAAGCAATTGGTTAAAAGCGGCGAGGTACGGTATGTTCTTGCAGGGGGAAATGACGGCCGGAGCGGTACCAACAGCGAGATAATGAATTGGGTTAAACAGACCGGGCAGATTGTTGCCTATACCGAAGATGATATTAACGGAACCACAGGTAATCGGAATTCAGGAAATTTGTATGATTTAATCGCCTATACCGAAGGCAATATAAACGAATAAAAATTGATGGGCCCAAAACGAAAAAAGATTAAATTGCCCGCCTGATTTTGATTAGGCGGGCGTTATTCGCCTTACGCTAATATTAGTTTTTATCGGTACAGCCGCGAAAGTATAAATTTAGAAAAATCTTTGTAAAATTTGATGCTTAAAAAGCCGATAAATAATATTAAACATTTGTATCTGTTTCATATCATGCCAGCCTGGGGTTCTATCTCAAAAAAAGTAAATTATTAAACTAAATAATTTGCCATGTAGATTAGATGGGAGGAAGTTAATGCATAGTATTCTTTTTGTTGATGATGAAAAAGCTATCCTGAAATCATTGCAGAGATTATTTATTGATGATGATTTTAAGCTCTATTTTGCCCAGGATGGAAAAGAAGCTTTAAAAATAATGTATGAGAATAACATTGAGATGGTAGTCAGCGACATGCGAATGCCGAAAATGAACGGCCATAAACTCTTGAAAGAGTTACAGATGTTATATCCTGACACGATAAGAATTATTTTAAGTGGGTTTTCGGATGAACAGGAGATCTATAAAGCAGTTCTGGACGGCTCGGCCAAAATATATTTGCTTAAACCCTGGGAACCGCTTCATTTGCTGGACGTTGTCCGTCATCTCTTTAAATTTAAAGATATGCTGGCATCCAAAAACATACTTGATTTTATTGAGAAAATTGATCAATTGCCTGCGGTTACCGATATATATACCAGACTATGCAAACTGGTGGAAAAAGATGCCAGTATTACTGAAATATCGGCAATAATCGAAGAAGATGCTACTATCGCCGCCAAAATTTTGCAGTTGATAAATTCAGCTTACTATAATAAAAAAATTGGCTCGGTTAAGCAAGCTGTCATATATTTTGGACTTAATGTCATTAAAGATATGGTTTTAAGTACCAGCATATTTAATTATGTAGCTGCCAATTCGTCATCTTGCTTTAATAATCTTTTCTCGCAACAGTCAATTCTGACCAATAAAATCCTGGAATTGGTTTATAAAACGTCATACAAGAAAAGACTGCCGGAGAACTATATGACGGCCGGACTTCTGCATGACATCGGGCTGGTGATTATGCAGCAGCAATTCAAGGGTAAGTATATTAATATTTTTAAAGAAGAATGTACTCCGGAGTTTGCTTTTTATGAAGCCGAGAGTGAAATGTTTGCGGTTAACCACCAGGAAATTGGCGGCTACCTGCTTGAATGGTGGGGAATACCTTATCCCATTGTAGAAAGCTCTTTATTCCATCATGACCCTTTAAGCAGTACCATAAATCGACAATTAGTTTGTGCGGTTCACCTGGCTGATTATTATGCCTGGGATTATTTGGGCAAAAAAGACTTGGTCAAACTTGATCAGAGAGTATTCCAGGCTATGGGCGTTGACCAGAACATTTGCGAAAGCCTCATTGATGAAGGTTTGGCAGACTGGAAATACGAGGGCTGATTATTTATGGAGGGGGAAGCCGATGCTTAAAAAAGTAACGGTTTTACTGGTTTGCCTCAGCTTATTAATTGTAGCGGGTGGATGCAGTAAGAAGGAAGCCGAGTCCCGGCTGCTGGAATCAAATTCAGTAAGTTCTGCATCTGCAAACGATAATGCAAGTCAGGACAAAAAGAATATAGCCCTGGTAATGAAGAATTTAACCAACCCCTTTTTTGTTGAGATGGAGAAAGGCGCTAGGCAGGCGGAAAAAGATTTCAATATCAATTTAATCGTTAAGACTGGAGATCAGGAAACCTCTGTTGATCAACAAATCAATATAGTGGAAGCATTGATCAAAGAAAAAGTAGATGCGATCGTTATTGCCCCGGGTGGATCCACCGAGTTGATTCCAGTTTTGAAAAAGGCCCAGGACGCGCATATAGTGGTAGTAAATGTGGACAATAGGCTTGATAAGGAACAGTCGGTCAAATTGGGACTAAACGACGTTCCCTTTATTGGTGTGAATAATGTTCAGGGTGCTTATTTATCAGCCAAATACATAAGTGATAAGCTTACCAAGCCCACCCGGGTAGTGGTAATAGAGGGAATTATCTCGGCCCAGAACTCACAGGACAGAAAAATAGGAGCTTTTAAGGCATTTCAAGAGAACCGCTATGTTATCTCCATTGCTATGGAAACTGCCAATTGGAAGATGGATGAATCATATGAGGTTACCAAAAAGTTGTTTGCGCAATATCCAGATATCGGGGCAATTTTCTGTGCCAATGATATGATGGCTTTGGGGACCATTAAATATCTTAAAGACAGCCACAGAAATAATGTGCTGGTAGCCGGATTTGACGCCCTGGCGGAAGCGCAGGACGCTGTCCGGAATGGGCAGTTGATGGTTACAATCGACCGACAGCCGGGGGTTCAGGGATATATGGGCGTTAAATATGCCTTGGACCGGTTGAATAATATACCGGTCGAAACTAACCACATTATTGATATAAAGGTTATTACTAAAAATAAAATATGAAGAAGCGAAGTTACATTGCCAAACGCAAAACCGTCGAAGCCAAACTCGCCCAACAAACCGCAGAAATACAGGAAACCCTGGAGAAACTTAAAGCTACCCAAGACCAGCTGATTCAAAGGGAAAAGCTGGCCGGCATCGGGCAATTGGCAGCCGGAGTAGCCCATGAAATCAATAATCCGCTGGGATTTATCACCAGCAATATATCCAGCCTGGAGTTGTATGTTAATAACTTCGTAAGTTTATTGAATATGTACAAAAAGCTAGGTGCAGCGACAGCCAATGGAAATGATGAAGAAGTCCAGGCATTAATCAAGGAAATAGCGGCTTATGAAGCCGAAAAATCGATAGACTACATGCTGGCTGACCTGGACGAACTGTTTGCCGACGTTAATGAGGGCTTGGGCAGGGTAAGCAAGATAGTGAAAAGCCTGAGGGTATTCTCCTGGATAAAGCCTGAAATCGTATATGAGACCTACAATTTGAACCAGGGCCTCGAAGACAGCCTGCTGATAGCCCAGAATGAGATAAAATACTATGCCCGGGTGGAAAAATGCCTGGCTGATATACCGGAGATTTTAGCCAGATGCAGTGAGGTAGACCAGGTTTTGCTGAACATTATCATAAACGCCGTGCATGCCATCAAGACCAGAGACAGCGAGAACCTGGGATTGATCCGGATAACCACCAGCGCTGACGATAAGTTCGTATATTGCCGGATTGAGGATAACGGTATCGGTATAACCGAGGAAAACCTGAAAAACATATTCAACCCATTCTTTACCACTAAAGCAGTAGGAGAAGGAACCGGTCTCGGGTTGAGTGTTTCTTATGATATTATTGTGAATGAACATCATGGAGACATACAGGTTGACAGTATTGTCGATAAAGGAACTGCCTTTACCATCAAATTGCCGATCGAGCAAGATCTGTAAGTGAAAGCATTTTGCGAAATGGAAGGTTCATTATTAGTCTTGGCCTGGCAGGAGGGTAACAGTTTTGCAGAAGGAAACTATTTTGCTGGTGGATGATGAAGCCTCAATAATCAGGGCGCTGACCCGTACCTTGCTATTCAATGGCTATACGGTTCAAGGTACGACCAACCCCCGGGAAGCCACTCAAATCATGGATTCCAATAGTATTGCGGTACTTATCTGTGATCAGAGAATGCCGGAGATGAAGGGCAATGAAGTTTTACAATATGCCCGGCAGTATCATCCGAATATTGTAAGAATTCTTATAACCGGTTATGCCGATATGGAAAGCACGATTGCTGCCATTAATGACGGGCAGATCTTTCGCTATATTACCAAGCCATGGCAGGATGAGGAACTTATTCAGGTGGTCGAAAAGGCAATTGAATATCGCGGCGAGACTGTGAAAAAAGAAATAATTCTTAATTCCTTCCTCACCGAGAAAGAGGATTGGAAAAGAACGATTGATCAGATGAATCTCCGGCTGGATAACAGTATGAAGGGCGCCATCAAAGCCCTGCTCAAAACCGTAAAAATAAAGGATATTGAACTTTATCAGCATAGTCTCCGGGTCGAAGCATATGCGAGACAGATCGCAATCCGGGCGGGCTTGCCGGAACAGCAGGCCAATAATCTGGCCCATGCCAGTTTATTTCATGATATAGGCAAGATAGCGATTCGTGACAAGATTCTATTCAAACAAGGTCCGTTAAATAATATGGATGTTGTTTCCATGAGAAAGCACCCGGTGTACGGCATGGAAATCATAAGCGAGCTTGGCTTTTTGGATGATGTTGCCGATATAATCCTACAGCACCATGAAAAAATTGACGGCAACGGTTATCCCTATGGTTTAAAGGGTGATGAAATCATGCTGGAGGCGCAGATATTAGCCGTGGCTGATGTCTATGACGCCCTGGTTTCAGATCGGGTTTACCGTAAAGGTATAACTGCCAAAGAAGCTATTGAGCTTATGTTTAAAGAATGCGGCGCCCATTTTGACAAAAAAATAGTGTTATTATTGAGGGATGCTATAGCATTGATGAAAAGAGCGGAAGTCTCATAAAAATCTAGTTTTGCCGTCTTGGTTTTACTCCATAACCGCCAAGCGGTAACCTACCCCCGGTTCGGTCAAAATATATTTGGGTTGGTTCGGGTCCTTTTCTATCTTTTTTCTCAGCTGGCTTATGTAAATCCGGAGATATTGGGCGTACTCCTGCCCGTTGTTTCCCCATATATTGGTTAACAGGTAGCGGTGGGTTACCACCTTGCCGGCATTGGAGATCAAAATCTTCAACAGGTCATATTCAGTGGGGGTGAGATGCACCTCGGTTCCCCCGACCTTTACCTGGCGTCTGGCCAGATCTATCCACAGGTCGGCGATTTGAATGGTCGGTTCGTCTTTAAGGTTGCCTTGATGACGCATTGCCACTCTTATACGAGCCATCAATTCACTCATACTGAAGGGTTTGGTTAAATAGTCATCCGCCCCCAGGTCCAAGGCATTGACTTTATCTTGATCCTGGCCTCGAACCGATAAAATTATTATGGGTATTTGACTCCATTCTCGAATTTGCTTGACTACACTCAAGCCATCCAAATCCGGCAGCCCCATGTCCAATAACACAATATCGGGACGGGCCACGGCAGTCAAGTAAATACCGTCCTGACCGGTGGCTGCTTCCAAAAAATCATAGCCGTGGGCAGTCAACCCCACTTTTAATAAGCGGCGAATCTCAACCTCATCATCAATAACAAGTATTTTAGCTCCCATTGCTGGTTTAAACCACCTTTGCATCCATTTCACCGGAGCGGGCTGCCTTATCCACCGGCAAAGTAAAAATGAATTCCGAGCCGCCGTCAGGCCGGTTCTGGGCCCATATCCTGCCTCCGTGCGCTTCAATAATTCCCCGGCAGATGGAGAGTCCTAAACCGGTTCCGCTAACATTCTGCGGGGATTGAAGCCGGTAAAACTTCTCGAAGATTTTCTCCGCATCCCCGGGTGCAATGCCCATACCGTTGTCAATTACCGATACCTTTAGTTCGGACTGTTCCACCACTACCCTGATTACAATATCACTCTGCACCGGAGAATATTTAACTGCGTTATGCAAGAGATTGGTCAGTACCTGTTCGATTAAACCATAATCAGCTTTTATCAATCCTATTTTATCAGCGGTTTCAACCCTTACCTGATGTTCCTGCAGAAGGTCCTGGTTTTCTCTGAGGGTAACCCCGATAATATCCTGAATATCGCACCAATCGGGGTGGAGGCTCATATACCCGCTTTCCAGGCGGGCCAAATTAAGCAGGTTATTAATCAACCGACTCATCCGCAGGGCCCCGCGTCTAATGCTGAGAAGCAGAGCGGCTTTTTGATCGGCATCATATAAATCGTCCTCATCAACCAGACTGGTTACTGCTCCGAGAATAGAGGCCAGAGGGGTTTTCATATCATGGGAAACTGAGTTTAACAAGGCCGCCCGGAGACGCTCACTATCTTCCAGGGAACTGATTTTTTGAGCCTCTGCGGCCAACTCCAGCCGGGCCACGGCTAAAGCGGTCAGACCGGCTAGGGCTTCCAAAATATTTATTTGTTCCGCCGTGAAAAATTCTTTTACCGGTTTGACCCCCAGCACTCCAAAGATCTTTTCTTCAGTCTTAACCGGTATATAAAATCCTTTGGCTCCGGGGATGGTATTGGTACCTAGTCCGCTGCGCTGTGAATGCCGGAACGACCATTCGGCCGCATTCATTTCGTTGGGTCCCTGCACCAAATCGCTGAAGGCTTTACTGGCAGCAACAATGCTGGGACTGCTGTTGTTGTCAGATAGGTAGAGTACCACCTCGGCGTCCATCGTATTGGAAATATGGTGAACCACTTCCGTACCCAGCAGTTTGAGGTCAGAGACTGCCGACAAGCTTCGAGCCAGGTCGTATAATGCCCGGGTTCTGGTTTCGCGGTAAATGGCCTCTTTCATCCTTAAACGCAGTCTATCGGCTATATTACCGGTTGTAAACGCAACAATCATGAAAACCGCAAAAGTGATCAGGTGCCTGATGTCATATACGGTTAAATTCAAGATCGGGGGAATAAAAAATACATCCAGCAGAAAGACATTGACCAGAGCGACTACTATTGAAGGTATGGTTCCAATACGAGCCGAGGTATATACAACCGGAAGCAGATACATCATGCCCAGGTTGGTAAAACCGAGATACTTGCCATAGAGAGATCCCAGCAGTGTAACCACTGCGGTCATGCACAAGGATAAAACCCAAGACCGGCCGGTGTGGCGGTGTGCAAATGTCTCTTCCGTAATCACCGCCTCAGATTCTAAAGGCACAGGTGAACCCGGAATTACGAACACCCCGATCCCCGATGCTCCCCGGATAATATCATCCACCACTGAACCATGCATAATATCCCGCCAGCGAGGGCGGAGAGGTTTCCCCAGAATTATTTGAGAGATATTTAACTTCCGGGCCAGGTTAAGCACGCCGGCAGATACATTTTGAGAGTTCAAGGTAATGACTTTGGCTCCCAGATCCTCTGCCAGCTGTAAATTAGCTCTTAAATTGGAAAGCGACCGGGCAGAAAGTTTGGAAAAAGGCGGCTCCACATAAACCACATAGAATTCAGCCTTCATTTCATCAGCAATTTGACGGGCCTGTCGTAAAACATGAACCGCAAAGGGACTGCTGCTGATGCAGGCCATGACCTTTTCCAACACAGGGGGGGGCTGGTTTATACTGCTTTGATTACGGTATTTTTCGCTTTGATGCTCAACCCATTGGGAAGTATAGTGCAAAGCCAATTCTCGCAGGGCATTGATCGTTTCAGGCTGAAAGAAATTACCCAGTCCCGGTTCAATTTCCCCGGCGGCATATATTTTGCCCGCGTTGAAACGCCGTATTAATTCTTCAGCGGGAGTGTCAATAAGTTTTATCTGGCCGGCCCTATCCAAAAAACGATCAGGAACGCTTTCAGTAATATGAGTGCCGGTAATCTGTAAAACCGTATCGTTAAGGCTGTCCACGTTTTGTATATTTAAAGTGGTATAGACATCAATTCCGCTTTCCAACAACTCTTCAATGTCCAGATAGCGATACTGGTGGCGTATCGCCTGAATATTTTTATGGGCCAATTCATCAATTAAAACAATTTGCGGATGGCGCTGGAGTATAGCATCAAGGTCCATTTCCTCAACTATGATTCCGTTATATTCAATTCGGCGAGGAGGGATTTGCTCCATGCCTCCCAATAATTTCTCGGGGCCCTGGTGCCCATGGGTTTCAACCAGTCCTATCGTGACATCGATCCCTTCAGATATTTGTTCACGGGCCGCCTGCAGCATGCTGCACGTCTTGCCGACTCCGTCAGCCATGCCTAAAAAGATGGTCAAATTTCCGCGCGATTGGTCAAAATCTGTATTCATATGACAAGGATATTCCTCGTTCATAAGTGCTCCTTTCATAATTACCCTAAAATCCGGCGGGTGAATAGAGAAAATCGCCATTAGCCAAGCTTTCCTCCGTCTTTCATTCTAAATAGTTCACGGTGGTATATCAAGCCGGATGTGCTTTTGACTGAGGTTTTTTCAACTCCTCCTTGGCAGTATGGCAAAACTTAATATCATCCAGGTAAAATGGAATGATGGAGACAATAATATTGCGTTTTTTTAACATGGCATTGGCGATGAACAGACTGGTATTGTTGTGCAAAGCCATTTGCCAGCGGTGGGATACAAAAAATTGGGGCAGCAGAACCGAAATCAAATCACCGGGGTGGGAGGCGTGTTCTTCTGAATCGATATATTCAGTCAGCAAATTAACCACTTCACGGTAAGGCGAATACTTGATAACCAAGGGAATATCTGTATTGAGCAGTTCCCACTTGTGCCTGAGTTTGTCGGCTTCGCCCTCGTATAGCTCTACATGAAAGGCTTCGACATTGGGGGTTATACTGCGGGCATAGCGCAAAGCCTTCACCACCATAACGTTTAAACTGTCAATCGGAACGATAACATGATGCGAATAATTGGCGGCGAATTTAATGTCAGCTATATACTCATTTGGTATATCTAATTGTTGGGCTACCATCATATAATGCCGTTTAATTCTGAGCATGAAAAAGATGAGCAGCGGTACCACTATCAAAACGATCCAGGCACCCTCGGCAAACTTGGTAAAACCGATGACACTTACCGCTATTCCGGTTACTAATGCCCCCATCCCATTAATCGCAGCCCGGAAACGCCATCCCCGGGCATGTTCTTTCCACCAGTGCACCACCATGCCGGTTTGCGATAGGGTAAAGGAGGTAAATACGCCCACAGCATAAAGGTTAATCAGCAGGTGCGTATCAGCTCGGAATACAATCAGCAGGATGGCTGCGGCCAAGCTTAACATAATTATTCCGTTGTTAAAATTGAGGCGATGACCCCGCAGGGATAATTGACGGGGAACATATCCATCCCGGGCAATTACTGACAACAGGGTCGGAAAGCCGGAATAGGCGGTATTTGCCGCTAAGGCCAGAATAAGGGTGGTGGCGGCGGTAATAACATAAAACATTAAACCTTGACCGAAGACGCTCAGCGCCAGCTGGGAAATAACGGTCTGTCGTGAATTGGGGGTTATTTGATAAACCTGAGCGAGATAAGCCACGCCGCCAAAGCAAACTATAATGGCAGCAGCCAGCAGTAAATAGACCAGTTTAGCATTTTTGGCGGCTGGCGTCTTAAAGTTGGGTACGGCGTTGCTTACCGCTTCCACCCCGGTAACCGCACTGCAGCCGGAAGCAAAAGCACGAATAAGTACCATGATGGTTACCCCTTGAGCTCCAAAACTGACCGCAGCTTCAGGTAATGGGGGAATACCAGTCACAGCAGCACCTGTAAGATGTTTAATCACACCAGCTCCTATTAAAATCACAACTGATAAAATAAAAGCATAGGTGGGCAGACTGAAAAGCCGGGATGATTCCCTGATACCACGCAAATTTCCCACCGCCAGCAGAAATACCATAATTAATGAGAGCGCCACCCGGTGGCCGTAAACATATGGAAAAGCTGAGGCTACAGCTGCGGTGGCGGCAGCGATACTAACGGATACGGTCAAAACATAGTCAACTGACAGAGAGGCGCCGGCGATTAGGCTATACATGGGGCCCAAATTTTCCTTGGCTACTACATAAGCACCACCGCCGTTAGGATAGGCATCTACCACGTGGCGGTAGGAAAAAACCAGGATCATAAGCAAGGCAATGATGGCCAGTGCTATCCGCGGCATCCATAGAAACGATGCAACCCCAATTGCCGGGACCAATACCAGCAGGATTTCTTCAACTGCATAAGCTACTGATGAGATTGAGTCACTGGATAAAATCGGCATCCCCCAAAATACGTTAAGCTTTTCCTCACCCAGCTGGCTGGTGGCCATACTTTTTCCAAAAATGAACCTGCCCAACTTTCTAAAAAACACTGGAATACCTTCTTCCTCTTCATCATAGAGATGGAACCTGGCCGGTTGTAATGAAGCTGTAAACAGGCATTATCACTATCTCTATCAGAAATACAGTATATTACCCCGGCATATAAATAGTCTGTAGGGAAATCAGGCTGTTTATATAAAAATTCTATATATAAGCCGCATGCTGAGGAAAACTTGAAGCCAATAATCGGGGATTTCGCAGGAGGCGGGATAATGCTGCGATTAAATGAAAAAAGCCAAGAGGAATGTCAACGTCCCCTTGGCTGGATTGGCGTAGTTTACCGGGAAAGTCTTTTTTATTCGGCCTGGATTGGCAGCCTTATTTCAGTATGATATTCCTGCAAAGATTTTAATTTGGACTCAGGGGAGTGGTTCCCTTTATAAGCGGCGATTCCCTTGGCACTTGCCAGGGCGGCGGCCATGGTGGTAATATAAGGTACTTTTTGCCTGATAGCGGTCTTACGGATATAGGAATCATCGCTCTGGCTGCGTTTTCCGGAGGGAGTGTTAATTACCAGATTAATCTCATGATTGGTAATGGCATCCACTATGTTGGGGCGGCCTTCGTAGAGCTTTTTAATGGGTTCGCAGGCAATCCCGTTTTCATGCAGAAATTTGTAAGTCCCTGCGGTAGCCTTGATTTTAAAACCAACTTTAATAAATTCCCGGGCGGTTTGCAGAGCAGCCGGTTTATCCTGATCGTTTACACTGAGCAGGACCGTCCCGTTAGGGGGCAGGGGAGACTGAGTGGCTTCCTGAGCCTTAAAGTAGGCCAGCCCGAATGAATCGGCAATTCCCAATACCTCGCCGGTGGAACGCATCTCCGGCCCTAATATGGGGTCTACTTCCTGAAACATATTAAAAGGGAAGACTGCTTCCTTTACTCCGAAATGAGGGATAGGTTTATTGACCAATGCGGAAAAGGCATGACTGCCGCCGTCAGCATCAGCCATCATAATCTCCGTGGCAATCCGGGCCATGGAGATATTACAGACCTTGGATACCAGGGGAACAGTCCGGGAGGCGCGGGGATTGGCTTCCAGAACATAAACCCGGTCGTCGGCAATAGCGTATTGCATATTCATAAGTCCGACCACGTTTAATTTTTGGGCGATCTTCTGGGTATAGGCAACAATCGTAGCCACATGCCGAGGCGTAATACTGATAGGCGGAATCACGCAGGCCGAGTCGCCCGAGTGAATACCGGCCAGCTCTATATGTTCCATAACTGTGGGTACGAATGCATTTTTTCCGTCAGCGATGGCGTCGGCTTCAGCTTCAATAGCATTGCTTAAGAATTTATCTATCAAGATGGGTCTGGCTGGAGTCACGCCTACGGCTGCAGCCAGGTACTGGCGCAGCATTTCTTCATCATGAACCACTTCCATGCCCCGGCCCCCCAGCACATAGGACGGGCGGACCATTAAGGGGTAACCGATCCGGTTGGCGATAGCAAGGGCTTCCTGCAGGTTGCTCGCCATGCCTGATTCGGGCATGGGGATGGACAACTGTTCCATAATGTGGCGGAAGCGGTCACGGTCTTCGGCCAGATCGATCGTCTCGGGAGTTGTGCCCAGGATTCTTACCCCCGCCTTAGTCAGTTCGCCGGCTATATTGAGCGGAGTCTGACCGCCGAATTGTACAATAACTCCCAGCGGTTTTTCTTTTTGATAAATGCTCAAAACATCCTCGACGGTAAGCGGTTCAAAATAGAGTTTGTCAGAGGTGTCATAATCGGTTGAAACTGTTTCCGGATTGCAGTTGACAATTACCGTTTCATAACCCAAATCCCGGAGAGCGAAAGCGGTATGAACGCAGCAGTAGTCAAACTCGATTCCTTGGCCGATACGGTTGGGCCCTCCGCCCAGAATCATCACCTTGGGCCTGTCACTGGATGAGGTTTGGTCGGGAGCGTTATAGGTTGAAAAATAATAGGCGGCATTTTCAACCCCGCTTACCGGAACTGCTTCCCAGCCTTCAACTATTCCCAATGCTGTACGCTGCCGGCGAATATCGGCTTCGGCAAGGTTCAGCAGCAGGGCCAGGTAGCGATCGGCAAAGCCGTCTTTTTTGGCTTTAATCAGCAGTTCAGCGGGAAGCTGCCGGCCTTTGTATTGGAGCAATTCCTCCTCCAGCTGCACCAGTTCCTTCATGTTTTGAATGAACCAGGGCTTAATAAAGGTTAAACGGTGAAGCTGCTCAACTTCAGCCCCTTTGCGTAAAGCCTCGTACATTATAAATTGACGTTCGCTGGAGGGTTCAGCCAGCAGAGCCAGCAGTTCTTCCAGGGATTTCTGGTTGAAGTCCTTGGCAAACCCCAGACCGTAACGGTTGATCTCCAAGGAGCGGATGGCCTTCTGCATGGCTTCCTTATAGTTCTTGCCGATACTCATAACTTCTCCCACCGCCCGCATCTGGGTGCCCAACCTATCAATTGAACCCGGGAATTTCTCAAAAGCCCAGCGGGCAAATTTAATAACCACATAATCGCCGGAAGGGGTGTATTTGTCCAGAGTCCCATCGCGCCAGTAGGGGATTTCGTCCAGAGTCAAACCTGCAGCCAGCATGGTGGAAATCAAAGCGATGGGAAAACCGGTGGCTTTGGAGGCCAAGGCAGATGAACGGGAGGTGCGGGGATTTATTTCGATTATTACCACCCGTCCGGTCTTGGGGTCGTGGGCAAACTGAATATTGGTACCGCCGACTACTTCAATGGCATCAACCACGTCATAGGAGTATTTCTGCAGTCTTTGCTGCAGTTCCGGGCTGATGGTCAGCATCGGGGCGGCACAGAAGGAATCTCCGGTATGTACGCCCATGGCGTCTATATTTTCGATAAAACATACGGTAATCTTTTGATTCTTGGCATCGCGGACTACTTCCAGCTCCAGTTCTTCCCAGCCGAGCACTGACTCCTCGACTAGTATCTGACCTACCAGACTGGCGGCGATTCCCCGGCTGGCAACCACTTTCAGTTCTTCAACATTATAAACCAGACCTCCGCCAGTGCCGCCCATGGTGTAAGCAGGACGAATTACCACCGGATAACCCAGTTCCTGAGCGGTCTGTTCGGCTTCATCCACCGAATAGGCGGGCTTGCTGCGAGGCATCTCAATGCCCAGCCGGTTCATAGTCTCTTTAAAGGCAATCCGGTCTTCGCCCCGTTCGATGGCATCGACCTGCACGCCTATAACCTTGACTCCATATTTATCAAGAACGCCGGCCTTGTAAAGCTCTGAACTCAAATTTAAGCCTGACTGTCCTCCCAGGTTAGGTAGCAGGGCGTCAGGCCTCTCCTTGGCTATTATGTTGGTCAGGCTTTGTAAATTTAGCGGCTCAATGTAGGTTATATCTGCGATTCCCGGGTCGGTCATAATAGTGGCAGGATTGGAATTCACCAATACGATCTGATAGCCCAATTTTCGTAAGGCTTTGCAGGCCTGGGTCCCGGAATAGTCGAATTCGCAGGCCTGTCCAATTACAATCGGGCCTGAACCGATAATGAGGATTTTGTTGATGTCACTCCGTTGTGGCATATTTTACCCCCCAAAATATAATATTTAGGTCATGGTTTATGAATGATGACCTCCAAATAATTATTTTATCATAATGAAAAGGAAATATGGAATTGACTATGACCTAACCGGATGGCCAAGAAAAATACCAGAATCAACTTGGTCCCTCGGGGGAGTTCTTCGATTTATTTATATCAGGTATATATAAAGACAGGAGATTTTCAATGGCCTCTATTCTGGCTTTATCCAGGCCAAGCAAGAAACTCGCCAGTTCCTTCTGCCAGGGTACATCCAAGGGCTTGGCCTCGAATATTCTGCCTAATGGGGCTGCTTCCCTGATCCGCAGTTCCTCAATATACACAATTTGTATGAGCATAGAGAGCTCCAGATCACCCAAAGTCCGGAAAAGGTCGCTGAATTCCGATTCAAATAAACAATCGGCTTCAAGTAAGTCAATAAAATCGCTTAGCGAATTGACCTCGGAATGTATTATATCTGCCTTGGCTGCCCCGTCAGGGCAGGTTAATATTTCATCGGTTATTTTTCTAAACTCCCCATCACTCAGCCTGCGCCCTTCGTTCCAAACAATATTGGAAATTTGGGTATTATCACAATTTACTATAATGATATTCGTTAAATTATTGTTTTCCCGGGCGGATATGAGGCGCGGAAGCAGCGATGAAGCGTATTTACCGACATAATTACGAATTTCCCTGTCTTCTATCCGCAGCTCATCCAATACTGTATTTATTGCCTGGTTTATTAAAGCAAGGCAAAGAGGGGGGCTTAGCTCTTTAATACTCGCGTCCAGGAATTCTAGTTGGGAAGGGGAGATATTTAAATTAAGGGCGCTGCCGCCTGACATAACCGAAAAAATCGAGTTGGTTAGCACGATTTCGAGTATATTAATCAAGGCTTCACGGTAATCAAGCCGGTAAACCCGGCCAAAATTATTCAGCAGAATATTAATGTCTTCCGGGTCAAACCGGCTGCATAACCAATTTTCAATTTTTAGATTTTCCAGGTATTGTCGAATATAAAATATTCCCTGGGTAGATATATCGTTAAACAGCAGGGGATAATCTATGCTTGCCCAGGTATCGTGAGCATTGTAGACCGGGTCGTATAAGGTAAAAAATTCGGGTAGTGCTTCTTCAATAGTAGTATTATAAGCATAGATTTCCACCTGTAATTGGCTATGAGCAACCTCATGGTATAATGCCTGGGCTTCTTCAATACATGAATTTATCAAGTCATAACCTGCTTGATAGATATTCTTTATATCCCCGGAACCTAAATGCTGCAAAGCCTGATCGTGGTCAGCCAGGTTCAATAAACAGGCATCAATCGTATACAGAATTGAGGTCAGGATGCTTGCGGCTGTCTCCGTTTTCACTGACGTACTTTCACCGCGGGTATACTTGAGAATGGTTTCCTGACCAAGCTGCATAATAGCGGTTCGTATCCGGGCAAGCGCAGACTCGTCAATCAGGCCGGAATTTACCCCCGCCTGTAAAAGGGAGAGGGTATATTGACTGGAATCAATCTTCATAAAGGCCGCGGTCTTATCAATGTTATTTTGGGCCATTATCATCCCCCCTGGTGAGTTCCCATGATTTTTTCAAGATCCGGACGATCAAAGCAAGCTCTCTATTTCTAAGCAGGTCGGTGGAACCCTGGCAGGAATTATTGAAATAGTATTTCATCAAATCTATCAAATCGCTGTCACCGATCCTGTCTTCGGTCTCGTTTTTCATGAAGTAAAATATGTCTACCAATTCATTTAAAGTTTCTGCATAATCCGGCTGGTTGAGATAGGGGGAACTGCAAAACTCGGTTATTATATGTTTTAGAACCCCCGTACTCAGTTCGACCCGGTGATAGTTTTGCAGAGACAGATTTCTGCCCTCTATAATTAACTTAGCATCCCGGGGTGATAACAGCAAGCCCCAAGGGGCAGAGAATTTGTTGATTTCAAGCAATTCATCAACCGATAAATATGGATTAAGATCAGTCAGACTATAAATGTCAAGTAAAGCCATATAAATTCACCTCGCTGAATAAACCTTGACAAAACATAATAAGTATGATATCATAAAAACTTATATAAGTAAGTCTGTGTATTATAAATGCATGGGCTTTTTTTGTCAATGGGCTAACAATCCAAATGAATGCTAAATTAATAAATGAAAACAAATAGACAAAGGTATACTAAAATTAGTAAAATCTTAAGAGTATGAAACAGGATGAATTTTACAACCCCATAACGTTGGCAACGACATAAGAAAGGAAGATTGGAATGGCCCAAAATCCGATGGTAACGATAGAGATGGAAAACGGCGGCAAAGTGGTTATCGAACTCTTTCCGGAAACAGCGCCGAATACGGTTAATAACTTTATAAATCTGGTTAACCGTGGATTTTATGACGGAACTATTTTTCACCGGGTAATACCAGGTTTTATGATCCAGGGCGGAGATCCCCAGGGAACTGGTATGGGCGGCCCCGGCTACAGTATTAAAGGAGAGTTTTCCCAGAATGGATTCCCCAACGATTTGAAGCATAGCCGCGGGGTAATATCCATGGCCAGAACGGCGATGCCCGACACGGCTGGTTCCCAGTTTTTTATAATGACTTCCGACGCTCCTCATTTGGATGGGCAGTATGCCGCTTTTGGCAAGGTCTCTGCAGGGATGGATACGGCCGATAAAATCGTAAATGCCGCCCGCAACCGGATGGACCGTCCCTTGGAGGATCAACGCATACAAAAGGTCACGGTGGAAACCTTCGGCCTTGATTATCCCGAACCTCAGAAGCTATAGAAATAAAAAGAGGCTGCGTTATAATAGTATTGTAACGTGATCAAACGGATAAAATAAGCAAAGATTGAAACTGATATTTAATGTAAAAGGATCACTAATACCAACCAGATAATGAGAGGAGAATATTTATGCCGGAAGAGAGTAAAGCGATCTTGGTTGAAGTGCTGAACGGCGCCCAAGTAAATATGGGAGGCTGCAGCTGTTGTTCAAGCGGGTGCGCGTCGGCGGATAGCTGCGGACCAGCTGCCGACACCGATTATGCCGACCTAACAGCTCAGATGACCAAGGAACTGAAAGAGGTATATGGCGAGAAGGTTGAGGTTCAATATGTTGATGTAGACCAGGCAGGGCTTGATAAATATCCTATAATGAAGCAAGTGTTGCAGATGGGTTATCCCTATCCTATCACCCTTATCAACGGTCAGCCGAAATTTGCCGGCGGCATTATGACCCCGGAAATTAAACAGCTGATTGAGGAAACGTTAAACGATAAAGCCAATTAATGGCTAGGTGTTGACCGTTTAGACAGTTGGTGCTAATATTAATTAAAATTTAATCAATGTATACTTTCTTCGGGGATGGGTGGAATTCCCTATCGGCGGTAAAGCCCGCGAGCCTTAGGGCAGGACTCGGTGAAACTCCGGGGCCGACAGTAACAGTCTGGATAGGAGAAGAAGGGCTGTGGGAACGTGTCTGAATAGACTGACGTTCTCTGGTCTTTGCACGTTTTTCCGAAAACCCCGATTCAAACCGGGGTTTTTTTGTTGACTCATATAATGAATTTGCCAAAGGGTGATAATTATTATAGCCGCGGATAGAACATTTATGCAAAAAGCTTTGGAACTGGCCGCTCAAGCACAAGGCAGGACAAACCCCAATCCCATGGTGGGAGCGGTTATTGTCAGGGAGGGCCGGATAATTGGTGAAGGCTATCACCATAAGGCAGGTACTCCCCATGCCGAAGTGCATGCCTTAAACGCAGCAGGAAAAAATGCTGCCGGTTCAACTTTATACGTTACCCTGGAACCCTGCAGCCATTTTGGGCGAACCCCTCCCTGTGCCGATGCGGTAATAGCAGCCGGAATTAAACGGGTCGTTATCGCCACAGTTGATCCCAATCCCAAGGTAGCCGGAGAGGGGATACGCAAGCTGCAAGCAGCGGGGATCGAGGTTGAAGTCGGTCTGATGGAAGGCGCAGCCCAGCGATTAAACGAGGTCTTTTTTAAATATATAAAAACCGGGCTTCCGTTTGTATCTTTAAAAACCGCCATGAGCTTGGACGGCAAAATAGCCACCTATAACGGGGATTCAAAATGGGTAACCAGTGATACCGCCCGCCATTATGTGCATAAATTAAGAAACATCTATGATGGTATTATGGTTGGTATAGGGACGGTCCTGAAAGATGATCCCCGGCTGAATACCAGGTTGGATGAAGCCAACCTCCGTGATCCCATCAGAATTATTATTGACGGAAATCTGGATTTGCCTCTGGAGAGCAACATTGGTAGAACCGCTGAAGAGCAGCCAACGATGGTTTTCTGCTCGGAGAGTGCTGATTTAAACAGGAAGCTCGAATTAGAAAGCCGGGGAATAGAGATACACAGCCTGAAATGTGATCCTGAATGCATTCCCCTCGTCAGGGTAATCGAAAAGCTGGGAGAATTCAAGATATACAGCCTTTTGATCGAGGGCGGGGGAGAAATAAACGCTTCATTACTTGAAGAAGGACTGGTAGACAAAGTGTATTGGTTCGTTGCGCCCAAGATTATAGGCGGGCGTACGGCTCCCTCGCCGGTAGGCGGGCAGGGGATAGAACAAATGCAAGACGCGCTTACCCTTACCTCGGTAGAAGTGCGGAGATTAGCGGAAGATGTTTTAATTACCGGATATATCAAGGAGTGGTTTTAGTTATGTTCACAGGTATTATTGAAGAACTGGGGACCGTACTGAGACTGGATAGGGGCAGTAATTCCTGCCAGATCAGGATCCAGGCCAGTAAGGTGTTGGAAGACGTTAAACTCGGGGATAGTATTGCGATCAATGGTGTTTGCCTGACCGTCACCAGTTTTGACCAAGAGCATTTTACGGCGGATATGATGGCGGAAACTCTGGCCAAAACCAATCTTAAGGATCTGAGCAGCGGTCAAAAAATCAATCTGGAGAGGGCGGCGCGTCTGGGAGATAGAATGGGGGGGCACCTGGTTCAGGGTCATGTCGATGCGGTGGGGACCATCGTCGAACAACAAAAAGTAGATATTGCCCTGGTATTAAAAATAAAGGCGCCAGAGGAAATACTGCATTATCTGGTTGATAAAGGTTCGGTTGCTATTGACGGCATCAGCCTTACGGTGGTTAAAGTAGGGCCGGATAGCTTTACCGTATCGATAATACCCCACACTGCCAAAATGACTACCTTGGGCTTTAAGAAGCCTGGAGACACAGTTAATCTGGAAGCTGATATAATCGGCAGGTATGTGGAAAAACTACTGAATAAGAGCCAGGGAAAGGGTAAATCCGCCCTGAGTCCGGAGTTTTTAGCCGAGCATGGCTTTTTATAATAAAGGGGAGGTATGGCAATGTTTAACACAATAGACGAAGCAATTCAAGACATGAAAGAAGGGAAAATGCTTATCATCGTCGATGATGAGGACCGCGAAAACGAAGGAGACATAGTAATAGCCGCAGAGAAGAGCACCCCTGAAATAGTCAATTTCATGGCCAGCCAGGCCAAAGGCCTTATTTGCATGCCGATGACCGGAGAGCGTCTGGACGAGCTGGATATCCAGCCCATGGTTTTGGAGAACACTGACAATCATCAGACTGCCTTTACCGTATCAGTCGATTTTGCAACAACCAGAACCGGGATATCCGCTCATGAAAGAGCGGATACGATTCAAGCTCTAATAAATCCTGACAGTAAACCGGTTGATTTTAGAAGACCGGGCCACATCTTCCCTCTGCGTTATCGAGAGGGAGGGGTGCTGAAAAGAACCGGACATACTGAAGGATCGATCGACCTGGCTAAATTAGCGGGGTTGTACCCGGCTACCGTTATCTGTGAGATTATGAGTAATGACGGCACTATGGCCCGGGTACCGGAATTAATGGATTTTGCGCAAGAACACCAGATCAAAATTGTAACCATTGCGGATCTGATTCAATATAGACGCCGCAATGAAAAACTGGTGGTCAGAGTGGAGGATACCCGGCTGCCTACCCGCTATGGGGATTTTACCGCCATAGGTTACGAATCCTTGCTGGATGGCAAGGAACACATGGCTCTGGTAAAAGGGCAATGGAAGGAAAACGAACCTATTCTGGTCAGAGTCCATTCAGAATGTCTAACCGGAGATGTTTTTGGCTCCAATCGTTGTGATTGTGGGGAACAGCTTCAAACCGCCCTTGCCATGATTGAAAAGGAAGGTAAGGGGGTATTCCTGTATATGCGCCAGGAAGGCCGGGGAATCGGTTTGATCAACAAAATCAAAGCCTATAAGCTCCAGGACAATGGCAGGGATACCGTACAGGCCAACCTGGATCTTGGCTTTCCCCCGGATTTGCGCGACTATGGGATTGGAGCCCAGATACTGGTGGACCTGGGAGTCAGAAAAATGCGGATGATGACCAATAATCCCAAAAAGATTAAAGGACTTGAAGGGTACGGCCTGGAAGTAGTGGAAAGAGTACCGATAGAGATGCCGGTTAAGGATGAGAACCGCCGTTATATGCAAACCAAGAAAGAAAAGATGGGCCATTGGCTGGCCAGTATGAAGTAAAAGAATAGTTAAGTACAAATGAAACCGGGGAGGTAATTTTAAATGGCAAAGGTTTTTGAAGGCAAACTTATTGGTGACAATCAGCGTTTTGGAATTGTAGTAGCCAGATTTAATGAATTTATTACCAACAAACTGCTGTCAGGCTGTCTGGACACTCTAACCAGACATGGGGTAGACCGTGACAATATTGATATAGCTTGGGTGCCCGGAGCTTTTGAAATGCCCCTGGCCGCGCAAAAGATGGTCGCCAGAGGCTATAATGCAGTAATTTGCCTGGGTGCGGTTATCAGGGGAGCGACCCCCCATTTTGAATATGTATCCAATGAGGTTACCAAGGGCATAGCCCAGGTGGGCCTGAGCACCGGAGTGCCGGTTATATACGGGGTAATTACCTCGGATACCATTGAACAGGCAATTGAAAGAGCGGGAACCAAAGCGGGCAATAAGGGCTCAGATGCAGCTATTACAGCCATCGAGATGGTCAATCTCTTGAACGAGATATAAATAATTACAATGGGGATATTTTAATCTATTTTTAATTTGCCTTGGTAAAATGAACCCTTCAAAAGATGAAAATATATCATCAAATGGAGGGTTTATTTATGTCGATAAGGTAATATATTAGTGATTCCGCTGCAAAAAGTATATTTATATGTTTTATGGCGTAGCGGCGTTTCTTTATTTTTGGTCGGAGACTAAAGTCTCCTCTACGAGTATGAAAACGAGACTTTTGGCAATGGAATCCTTAGTATATTAAAAGATATCATGTTTAAGCTGCGATAGGACTTGTAATTCGAGCAGGTTGCCCAGGGATAATTTTGAAAGCATCGTTTTGATTTATCCTAAATCCGCTAGAGAACCGGACTGCCGATATATATTTGTTTGACCATATTATTTTCGATTTTAAACAGTATGTATTGATCAGCCCCATAATAAGCATCAAATATCTGGGGAGTGGTTTTGTCGTAAGCCTTGGTAAAACCATTTCCATATTGGGCCAAAACTTTATCAAAAGAGTCATTAACCTTGATTCCCCGTGAAGTGGACAAATCACATTGCCCCAGATCAATCCTGATGAGAACATCCTCTTTTTTCGAAAATGAAAGTAAACAATCCAGGTCTTTGGGCCGATACAAGCCGCTTCTGCCGAGATTCTCCCCCTCCGGGAAGACCAGCATTGCTTCTGCACGGGTAGTTTTTCCGACCATAAGGATGCCTGAGGAAGTTGCAACGGTCATGTCGCTTTGATGCAAAACCATTGCCTGTTCGGGATTCTCTCTGATAATATCCGGGTGATTTTGGGAAATATAAGAAAATATGACCACAGCGAATATAAAAATAACTGCCACCACGATATATTCTTTCTTATCACTTGCTCTCACCTAAATGTTCCTCCTAAAAACGGAATTTAAGCTATAGAGTATACGAATTGATTAGATTCTATTATAAAGATAATTTATAAAAATCGATAGCGCTAGGGAAAGAATTAAAAAGTTCCTTAATCACAAATATACAGCTAGTGTAAAATAACTTTGGGAAAGATGGAGGGTGTAACCGGCACGAGGCACAAAGAAGCGGCCAGTCATTTGAGGCGACTGGCTGCTTCTTTATCTTTTTATATCGCCCATTACTTTTTACTTTGCCATCAGGTTATATAGCACCTGAGCCATTTGGGCTCGGGTGGTGGTGGCTACGGGCGTCAGCAGACTGTTGCTGCCACTGATGACGCCGGCTTCCGTCAGATACGCCATTGCCTCCTGTGCATAGGAGGCAATGGCCCCAACGTCTGAAAAGTCGCTCAATGTTTTGCCGGAATTGCCCTTCGGCAACTGCCCGATGACCTTAAGGATGTTATACAGGAGGGTAAACATCTCCTGCCGGGTGATCTCTTTGCCCGGTGCGTACATGTTATTGCCAACACCTGCGGAGATGCCCAGCCGTTTTGCCGCCGCGAGATAGTTAGTGTAATAAGTGCTGCCCGCGTCGGAGAAATTATCATTCGGGTTCGTATCCGGAACGATGTTATATGCCCGCATCATCATGACGAGAAAGTCTTCGCGCGTCAGTTTGGCGTCGGGGCTGTAATTACCGCTGCCCGTGCCTGTGGTGATTTCGCGCGCCGCGATGAAGCTCACGGCGTTGTAGTACCATGTGCCCGTCGCCACATCGTTGAAGCTTACCTTTTTATACGCTGCCGCATAGTCGCTGAAGTGTGTGGTTTCGAAGGTGATCATTCCTGTCGCAGGATTGTAATGTCCGTTGGGAATCGTAACGACATTCCCCGCGCCGTCGATGTACCAGACGATGATGCTTTCAGGATTTGCCAGCTCCTCCTCCGTCGGCGTATAGGGTATGGATACCGTTACCGGGGCAGCGGGATTGCGCCAGTCGGTCTGCCTGCCGTCGATGGACAGCGTGAGCTGGATGAGCGGCTTGTCACCTATCGCAGACTTCACATCGTCAGGCAGGATCTCTTTGTCACCCTCGCCGATGGTGATACCGGCGCTGCCCGTGAGCCCTGTGCCGGAGAGCATGTTGCCCGGTAATGTCAGGCTGCCGATGCCGGTTACGAAGGTCAGCGCATCACCCGCCTCGGAGCCCGAAAGCAAAGCGGCGGTAATTCCCAGGGTATACGCGTTTATCCCTGGAATCAAAGGCATGGTGACAACAAACGGTTCCTCAGCCAATGCTTCCAGTTTGACCGACGCACTCCCCCCGGCGGTATCGACATCAACCGGCAAGGTCATATCCGATATGCCTGCACCTTCGACCATGGCGCTGTGTTCCGGTGCGGGTGGGGAGAACGTCCCGCCGCCGCCCGAGGAAGTTGCAGCTATCGTAATGGTGAACTCTTTATTGAATACTCCGGCGCTGTTTTCAGCTCGGACAGTAAATGTATATGTACCGAAGGCAACGGGCGTACCGGAGATAAGCCCGGTAACAGGGTCAAGGCTCAACCCCGCAGGCAGGCTTCCGTTCAGCAGCGAGAAGGTGATGGCCCCTACGCCTGTTGCTGTAACGGCGTGGCTGTAGGCTATACCTGCCTTGCCGTCAGGCAGGCTTCCGGTGATGATGGTGAGCGGAAGTATCCTGACCCGGACGGTGTTGCCGGGGCTTGCCGCATCGGTATAAACATAGTAGCTGCCGTCAATGCCCGTATGATTTTCTTCAAGTACAGATACGTCGCCGATCTTGATATAAGTCGTTGCCGTGATAACACCGTCAACGGTAATCTCGCTGCTTCTGATGGCATGCGCACCGATGCTTGCGGCACCGCCGGTCGCCGTTACATTGCCTGAAACGCTGATCTCGCTATTATCGTCCGCATATGTGCCTTTGCCGTTGGAGGCAACGGCCGTTACATCGCCTCCAACCTCGATAGAGCTGCCTCCGCAGGCATAAGCGGCAAACTGCACGCCACGGACGCTTCCTGTATTGATACTGCTGTTGTTATTGGCAAAAACGCCGATGCTCCCGGGGCCTGTTGTCGCTACGCCTGTAACGGTGACCGAAGCGTGATCCGCCTTGACCCCGTATATTTTGCCGGTGACATTGCATTTACCGCCACCCTCCGGAGAAGTATCTGCCAAATCAACGCTGCCGCCGTTTTCCACGACCAGTCCGGTCCCTGCTTCGTTGTTAATATTCAATGTGTATCCGTTCACGTCAAAGGTAATGTGTTTGCTGTTAATAACAAGGCCGCCCTCATAATCGATATCCTGGAGCAGCCTGATGGTATCTCCGCTGGACGCGGCCTCCAGCGCCGTGCCCAGTGCGGCGTGCTGTCCGCCGCCGACGATTTCACAGGCATAGTCATCCGCCGGTCGGGGAGTCGTGACCATCGTCGGACCGGCCTCAATGAGAACATCCTTCACTTTAAAGTTCGTAAAGGGATATATCGCGCTGTCGGCGGCCCCCGTAAAGACCATCGTGTAGGTGCCGTCCCCGTTGTCCGCGAAGCCTGAGAGCAAAGAACTGGTGTCAAACCGCTGGGGATCACCGTTTATTAGTACTTCAAAATATTCCGGACCGATACCGGCCAAGGGGTTTCCCTCCGCATTCTGCACTGTGATGGTCAGAGTAACCTGCCTGCTGCCGTATGCTCCCCGCGTCTGGTTTGTGATCCCAGAATTTGCGTCATCAGGTACAGTGTCATCGCCGGAAATTTTGACCCAGACGGTGCTTGTACCGTCGGTGTAGGTGCGGTAGCCCGGCTTGGTAGTAGAGTCTGCGTAGCCGTCTTCATCCACGTCTCCGTCCCCAATCCATAGATAAATACTATCCGCGTAAATGCTGCCGTCAATGGTGATGGTCCCGCCCTGAATGACACGTGCGCCCCGGTTTGCATGTACGTCATCTCCAACACTCACGCTGCTTCCGCTTCCCTCGGCGCAGACACCAAAGTTTGCGCCTTCGGCATCGCCAGTTACCGTAACACTTCCGTCGGTGAGAGCGAGGGCGCCGTTTCCGACCGTTGCGTTTGCATTCGACACAACAGCCGAGCCGTTTGCGGCAATAACTCCTATTGTCGTGCCGGTGACGTTGAATTCACCGGATCCGGCCAGATTTACCGCGCCGGTTTGCACCCGCAGCCCTTCGCCGGCGGTATTGACAAGCTCCAGCGTATGTCCGTTCAAATCAAAGGTAATGGTCATGTTTTCGATTACAATGCCGCCGTTGAAGTCAATGTCACTCAGCAGCCGGATGGTATCTCCGTGACCTACGTTATCCAGCGCCTCGTCCAAGGTAGTGTATTGTTCTCCGTTGACGATTTCACAGACAGGTATTTCGCCTGTGACGGGGATGTAAAGCGTCAGATAGCCGTATTCCTTCATTTCCTCGCAATAATGCTTCGATTCCAGCACCAAATGATCCGTTCCCCCATAGGTGGGATTCAGCGTTACCGTATGCGTATCGGCGCTGAGGCTTACTCCAAGCCATTCCGGCGTATCCTCGCCAATTTCGTATTCAGTCTGTGCGCCGGTAAGCGTAAACTCAAAACCGGAACCCACCGGCAAGGTAATCGGCGGAGGCAGTTCAGTAAGGAAAAATGCCGGATCAGGAACGCCATCAGCGCAAATACCGTTTTCTATTGTCAGATTATCAGAAACATTGATCTTTGCTATGCCACCTTTATAGACCTGAACGCCTACGTTTGCGCCTCCCGATGAGATATGCGCTTCCCCGGAAATTGCTGCATCGCCGTAATCATCTATATAAACACCAACGCCGTACTCACCGCCTTCAATGGCGCCGCCAATAATATCCGCCCGGCCGTGATCATGGATATAGACGCCATATTCGCCGCCACTGATATCAGCTTCACCGCTGATCTCGGCATAGGCGCCACCATCCCCTTGAATATCAACGCCGCAAGATTCATTAACAATAGCGCCGCCACTAATCTCGGCCAAGGCCTCCCCCATGATGCGGACGGCGCCGTTGATCTCCACCTGGCCGCGGACGGTCAGATCGCCGCCTTGGGCATTAACGCCTCTGGCATCGTCGGACGAATTGATTACGCCACCGGAGATATCGACCGCGCCGCTGGCCATATCTATGCCGACCGCGTCGGGGCCTTCGATATATACATTACCGGCTTCCATATTCAACGTACCGCCCGCCACATAGACACCCCGTCCCAATTCCCTGCCTTCTATCAGGTTGCCACCTTTCATGTTCACTGTACCGTCGTCCGCAATGTAGATACAGGGGATGTCAGGACTCCCGATCCAGCCCCACCTGTCCACGGAAGCGCTGTCTTCCAGAGTAAGCGTGCCCGAGACGGTAATCGTGCCGTTATCCGGAACACCGCCCCCTCTGATTTTCACTCCGCCGGCTAGGGTGACGTCCGAGTTTGAACCGATCATGATATTCCATTCCATACAGTGGATATCGTATACGGCCTCGTTCTCCGTTGTGATGGTAAACGGGTTAGGGTTCGTAATTTGTAATTGACTGTCCGCTGTATACGAGCCCTGTGACGTAAACGTAATATCGTCGGTAATGACAATCGTATCGCCAATGTCCGCATTGGCAACGGCGCGGCGGAATTCCTCCTCGGTATCGCAGAGCACCTCCGCCGCCCGCGCGGTTGCGGGGATAAAAGCCACAACGAGGCATACCGCCAGCAGGACGGACAATAATTTATAAAGCTTGAGTCTCATATGAATGATCCCTCCCTTCTTCAGGTTTGATACCCCCTCCTCCCGCTTGGGTTTTTCAGGGGAGCGATTCAGTGCAGCACATTATAAGTCCGTATGCTCATGATGATTGCCGCTTCCCTTGTGGCCGTGCCGTAACCAGCGGCCTGCTGCGCTGTGGTCGTCGCCTTCGGCATAAAATAACCTCTTTCGTCGCCATTGATAATTCCGAGCTTCGACATGTATCTGGTGCCCTCCACAGCCCAGGAGTCGATGTCCTTCTGATCCGGGAAATCGGGCACGCCGCTGATGGAATAGTCTCCCTTGGGTGCGATGGCTTTTATAGTTTGAAACAGCATGGTGGCGCACTCCTGTCGGCTGATGGTTTTGTTAGGCGTAAAGGTAGTTGGTGACGTACCCTGGGTGATGCCAAGCGCATAAGCCTTGAGGATTTGTGGATTTGACGTATCGACAAAAGGATTGGGAGAATAGGGCTCCAGGGTTTTGTTGGTGGTCTTTTCATAAAGCAGAAGCGTGAGCTCGCAGAATTCCTCGCGAGTAATGGGCTGGGCCAAGTCCTGGCCGGATAATATGACGGGAATCAGACCGAGGTCCATCGCCTTTTCCAACTCCTGCATCGCCCAGCCGCTGCCCTGTACGCCTATGGTTGCAATGTTAGACCAGCCCGATTCGCCGGCCAAACTGAAAGTTTCGTCATAAAGAGCGACTTTTACTCTGAAAGAAATAGATGTGCCGGCTTCCCAGGCATAATCCTCGTTCCAGAGCTGCTCATATTTGAAAACACCTGGACTCGTTTGGTAATAATCAAGAAACTCGTCGGCGCTCGTTTCCGTGACTCCGGTCCATGTGCCTGACGCTCCGATCTTCTTCTCAATGACGATATAACGGTTTGCTGCGGAGTCGGACCGGGGCAGGCTATCAATTTTAAAAGTGAGCAGCGCACTGCCGTAAGGGTGTGTTTCATCGGGGGTGATGAGCGATGTCTGCAGCTCGTAGGGGGTATGATCCGACGGGGCGGCGAGAACTCCTTGGGGAAGGAATGTTAGGAATAATGCCATAACCAGCGTGAAAATTTGGGATTTTCTCAACATAATAATTCTCCCTTCTAATTATTTTGTTTTTTGAGTAAAAGCTGTTCCGCAATCAATTCTTTTAGAGAGCGGCAATCACTCAAAATAGGTACACTTTGCTTTTCCTGCAGGCAGTCCATTTTCACCATGGTCTCCAGCAGGTATTCGGATTCCACCGCACATGACAAAGCCTGCCTGTACCATTCATCCGCCCCCCGTGGATAAATGCCGAAACCCGTAGATTTACTCCGATTCCGACCGCACAGGTAAGCAACCGACTGCTTAGAGGGGTAGAGTTTCCGCTCCTCATCCAGGTATTTGGCGAGCTCCATGATACGTATGGAAAAATCAAAGCTTTTGTTAAGGAACTGATCCACTTTTTGGGCCTCCCTCTAATCATTCTTTTGTATTTCATTGTAAGAAGCCGCACCGAAGCGAACAATTACCCTGATGTGAGGGTTTGGAAATTTATTTTTTCATCCTATAAGGCTGATGTGAGATTTTTCTGAACATTCCTTAATATAGGCTGTATTTAAGATAAAAGGCTCGCATTGATGACGAGCAATTGTAAAAATATTCAATTAGAGGTATTCTGTAATCGGTAGTGTATCAGGGAGGTGCCTTATGAATACACAGAGCATGCAGAACGATAAGCTTGTACCGGCCGAGCTTCCTGAAATCTGCGCCCCGCGCCCGGAGTTGCTTGGCCTACTTGACCAAGCTGCCGCAAAACGGTGCATTTACATAAGCGCTCCCGCCGGTTGCGGAAAAACCGTGTCCGCCCTTTTATGGATACAGAGGTCAGGTTATAGGCCTATCTGGCTTGGGCTGGACGAATATGACAACCCCCCCGCCGCTTTTTACCGCTTTCTCTGCGCCGCACTTTTTTCTATGATTCCGCCGGACGAAAGCCTCATAAGGATTGTCAAATCTTCGGCTTTTGGCGTCTCGCCGGTTGAATACACGATTGAGGTTATATCGCGGCTTTCCTTTGACGATGGCAGATATGTACTGGTTCTGGATGATTTTCATTACATAACGAGCGAAGAAATCACCAAATCGTTGCTTTATATAATCAAGCGGCTTCCCCTTTCCATAACTGTATTGATTTTAAGCCGCGGCGAACCGCCCCGTACCTTTTCACCTTTAAAAGAAAGCGGAAAATTGGCTTTTATCGGCGCTGCCGAACTTGCCTTTCAGAGCAATGAAATACGCCGGCATTTTGCGAGCTTCGGCCGTTTTATTACCGTGAAGGAAGCTGAAGAGGTCTTTTCGCTCACCGAAGGCTGGGCCATCGCGGTCGGCGCTTTGGCCTTAAGCGGAGATACAGCGGTGGATGGGAAAATGAAGGGCGGATTATTGGGTCAATATATTGAAACTCAGATATGGGACAGCTTTGACGCGGAACTGCGGCATTTTTTGATGCAAACCTCTGTCGTGGATGAATTTTCCCCGGAGCTCGTCGGGTGGATTACGGGAAATCCCAATACCAGGAAAATCCTTGATATGCTGTGCGGCGGCAACCTTTTCATCAGCAGGCAGAACGGCGCTTACCGCTATCACCATCTGTTTTTGGATTTCCTGAAGGCACAGGCGGCAAAAGGAGATAAAGCTGAGCAGAATACCTTAAACCAAAGAGCGGCGAATTATTACATGGAGCACGGGGATTATTTCAACGCGCTGCGATATTTCGTGAAATCCGGGGACGGCAGAAGAATGGCCGCCGCTTTGTTTGGCTTTTTGAAAAACAGCGGGCACTCACACTCGGAAATTTCACAGCTCCATTTCGTCAGCCGGCTTCCCGCAAACGTTTTAGAAGAAAATCCGTTTTTATACGTCGTCTGTGCCTACGGCGCGTTTTTGCTCGGAGACGCGAAAGGCATGTTTTTTTATCTGGACCGGATCTATGAGAAACTCCCAGACATTTTAGGGCAGCATAAGGCCTTTTTGGAAGGCATCCTCATCTTGGTCACCCTGGATCCCCGTTACTCGTTTTCGGAGCAAGCGGCGAAATTTCAGGTTGGGAACGTGCCGAAGGTCGAAAACGGGCCTCCAAAGTCGCTCAAATCGCTCAACCACAACCTTCCTTTTTTTCATCGGACCTATAGGGATTTTTCCCATTACGCTCTGGACATGGAGGCGGAGTTCAGTGAGTTTCGCCTTATTTTTCTCGAGCTTCTGGGTGGCGATTACGAGCTCATCGCGTCCGGGGTGCGATCGGGGCTTTTATATGAAAAAAATCTCTTGAAAGAAGCGGAGGTGCTTTTAGACCAGAACCCGGAAACGGATTCCGCCGAACTTAAATTCTTATCGAAGATGCATTGGACGCTTTATGCTTTTGCCATGGGCAGGGAAAAAGACGCCGCACGGTACAGGGCCGAGATCAGAACTTTGATCCAACGGGAAAACCTTCTGCATCTGCGCCCTGTTATCTCTGCCCTCGATGCAAGAATCGAGATGATGAAGGGCAACCCAAAAGCAGCGGCGGCTTGGCTTGAAAACTACTTTGTCACCGAAGAGGAAAGCCCGCAGTTGAATAAGATCTTTCTGCATTTCACCACGGCAAGAGCGTATATCCTTTTAGGGGAGTTTGAAAAAGCGCGGAGGCTGTGCGAGAAACTCAAAAAGCTGGCCGAAGATTTCTGCAGACTGCTTGATGCTGCCGAAGCTGCAGTACTGCTCACGGTTTTAATGTGGCTGGCAGGCGAAAAACAAGAAGCGGCTGCGCTTCTGCAAAGGACGCTTTACGACTTAGAGCCGTATCGTTTCGTCAGAGTGTTTGCGGATGAGGGGAGGGCAGTCCTGCCCGTACTGAAAAAGCTCCTGAAACGGCCGGATAGAAGGGATGATCCAACCATGCCCGGTTGCGAGTATCTGCAGGAGGTATATTTAGCTGTTTATGAGCAGTCAAAGCGTTATAAAGGCATTGCCTGCGCCGTCGAGCTGAGACCTATAAAGCTGTCCCGGCAGCAAAAATATGTGTTGGAACTTTTGGCCAAGGGGTACAAAAACGCAGAGATCGTGAAACTGACCGGCCTTTCCATCAACACGATCCGGGTTCACACCAGGGTCGCCTATCAAAAGCTGGAAGTCAACAATGCGACGGACGCGGTTCTTCGCGCCAGAGAACTGGGGTTAATTCAATGATTGTCCGGATCTTCGCCAAGAATTCAAAAATATGCTTATGCAAATGAAGCAAGAAATACTCTAAAAATTGTCCCCCCGATATTGGGAAAATTTACTGAAGGCATTCAGGAGGTCAACGATTCGATCCTGTCCGTCCCCACCACGTAGGCAAATTTTGGCATCTTAAAAGCAGATCGTTGGTCAATCCCTGCAGGAAGGCGGCCATTGGCGTAACCAGCATAAATGGGAAATATTCGTACAGCTTGGCTTGACAATACAAACAACCATGTAATATAATTTTCCTTGCTGAGAACAACTCCAGCATCTGCGGTAGTGGCGGAATTGGCAGACGCGCATGGTTCAGGTCCATGTGGACGCAAGTTCGTGGGGGTTCAAGTCCCTTCTACCGCACCATTGCTAATAAAACTCCTGAATTTCAGGGGTTTTTTTTTGTAAGATGGTATTGAGGGAAAATACATGATAACATTGAAGGAAATTTAGACTGGGGACAATGTATATGGATTATATAATAATTGGTTGCATAGCGTTTGTTTTTCAGTATATTTTTGATTTGAACAAATTGTTCAATATCCACCGATCCTTCAATATCTTTTTCGCTATAGGCAATTTGTTGGTAGCAGCAGCTACCATCGGCATATTGGTTAGCAATGGTCCAGGATTCCATCCCCCTATCGTTCTGCAGATCCTCTTCAGCATTTTGGCAATTATCTCGTTTGTAATCATGATATACTCACTTTTCTTCGCGCTCCCATTCAAGAAAACCTATGTTGATATGGGCCCGGTAGAGCTGATAGACACTGGCATGTGGGCTCTTTGCAGGCATGTCTGGGTGGTATGGTTTGTATTTTTGTACATATTCTGTTGGCTTGCATCGGGCAAAATGATGATGTTTTATGCTGGAGTGATATGGACCGTCTTTAATGTAATCCACGTGTATATCCAAGACCGCTGGATATTCCCACATACTCTGCCAGGATATTATCGCTACAAGAAAGAAGTTCCTTTCCTTATTCCGACCAGAAAAAGCATTCGCAGATGTCTGGATACATTCCGTTACTAATTTTCTAATTGTGTTATATACCAAAACCCCGAAATAAATGGAAAATAATATAATATTTTGTTGTGAAAAATGTATTTATGTAATATGCTATTTTTATATAAATATCGTTAAATTGTGTTTAATGGACATATTATTTGTGGTATGGGCCAATTTCAGGAATACGGAAGGGTATAAGCGAATAGAAGTTGAGAAATGGTCGAGTGGGGCTATAAAAGGCCATCATGCTCATCGACATACGTAATCATTGAAAATAATAGATGCTCACTAATTGGGGGAGACATATGAACCTAAGTGAAAAACTTCAGAATAAACAATATGATCAGATATGGCAGGAATATTGCGGATTTCTGGATCTGTCCATGGCGGAATATATGGACATTCAAAGGCGCTTGTTGATGGAGCAAATCGAATTGTATTCTCAGTGCGAACTGGGCCGACGAATAATGAAAGGGAAAAAGCCCAAAAGTGTTGAGGAATTCAGGAATATGGTTCCACTCACCACGTATGAGGATTATGCCGACTTGCTGCTGGCCAAGGTTGAATCAGCTTTGCCGGCCAAACCTTTACTTTGGATAGAAACGACCTGGGAGGGCGGCAATAATCCGATTAAGGTGGCTCCATATACGGAGAGAATGGTTAACTGTCAGAAAAACACCAGCATTACTATCATCATGCTGGCAACCAGTAACCAAAGAGGCAGCTTTACCTTGAAAGGCGGGGAAAATTTTTTATACGGCATGGCCCCTTTGCCATATCTTACAGGAATGATTCCGTACCTTATTTCCAGTGAGATATCGGTTAATTTCTTGCCTTCAATGCAGGCAGCCGAGTCAATGAGATTCAGCGAAAGAAATAAAGTTGGATTTAAAATGGGGATGCAGCATGGCATCGATCTGTTTTTCGGGCTAAGCAGCATTATTGTCAGAATAGGGGATACTTTTACTTCCGGCGGCAATTCTAGCGGCGGACTTGATTTTATTAAAAATTCTCCTAAAATGAATTATCGTTTACTGAAGGCCTGGCTTAAAAGCAAGAAAGAAAACGTACCCATAATGCCCAAAGATATATGGGAACTGAAAGGCTTGATTTGTTCCGGAACCGATACCGCCGGTCTCAGAAAAAGAATCGAGCATTTCTGGGGAGTAAAGCCCTTAGAAATATTCGGCGGTACTGAATCTGCATGTATAGCTACGGAAACCTGGAGCAAAAACGGGTTGGTATTTTTCCCTGACGTTGACTTTTATGAGTTTATCCCTATCTTGGAAATGGAAAAGAGTTATGATAATAAATCCTATATACCAAATACATATTTAATTGATGAATTGGTTCCCGGGAATCAATATGAATTGGTAATCACAAGTTTCAAAGGAGGGGCGTTTGCCCGATACAGAACCGGCGACATTTTCAAATGTTTGTCTTTGCGGAATGAAGAAGACGGCATCGAATTACCGCAGTTTTCATACATTGATCGCAATCCCATGGTGATTGACATAGCCGGATTTACTCGGATTACAGAAAATACCATCAGTAATGCCCTGAGTATATCCAAACTTGATATAAATAATTGGTTTGCCATTAAACAATTTGATGAACTTAAAAGGGCATATCTTCATTTATATGTTGAAGTAGGTCCCAGTGCAGTCAGGGGAGGGATCACCCAGGATATAATAAACGAGCACCTTTCAATCTATCTTCGCTATGTGGATGGTGATTTTAAGGATTTAAAAGCTATACTAGGCATTGATCCTCTGGTAGTATCCATAATTCCTCAGGGCACCATCAGTGAATTTGCCAATAGATTCGGAAGACCTATGCGAAAAATGAATCCATCCCATTACGATGTTATTGAAATTTTGAAGATTGCAAGGGGAGAGAGCAGAAAAGAGGTGGGTTAATGCCGCTTTTACAATTGTTGTTTACAGCAGTACCATTAATAGCCTTAATGAGCTATTGTTTGTTGTTGCTGTTTTTTACTCTGTCCCAAAAGGATAAATACATACGCATGTTTATGGCGGTATTAGTTGCCCTCATTGTATGGACTGCCCCGGGGGTACTAATGCAGGTTCAATTTTATCCAGGAGTATTGTTTTGGCATCGGATAATGATTGCCGGAATGGCGGCAACTCCTTTCCTTCTCTTCCTTTTTGTATCGGTTTATACAGCAAGCATAAACATTTATAGTATTGTTTTCTGGGGATTGGTTGCAGTTGGTTCAATAGTTACAGATCTCCTCGGTTACGTGATCGTTGACTCAACGGTGGTAAATTATGATATTATCGTGAACGGACACCATTTTAATGGAGTGGAGTTTATTTATACAGTAAGCCCCATGGCAAACCTATTGTTTTTATTTATATTCATCATGATTCTGGCTATTATAGTCAAAGCATGGAAGAGCGTCAAAAGTGGAAATGTTTTATATGACCAAATTGGACTAATCATTGTCGGTATTTCAATTATGTTCATTGGAACGTTGCTAAATGCGGCAGGTATGCATAAATATCCCATTGCGATATTGGCTAGTCTTGTCAATGCTATTTTAATGATAATAGCTATATACAAATATCGTATGCTGGAACTGCGCTTTATGCTCACCAGGGGTATTGTATATTCGATTTTGGCCGCCCTGATAACAACTGCATATGTGTATTGTGTTTTATATATCCAAAATACGGCCGGCAACGTATATCAGAATGCTTTGCCCTACTTTACCATCTTTACGGCTCTATTGGTCGCCTTGGTCTTTCAGCCCTTGTTCAGGTTTACCAACAAATTAGTGGATAAGATGTTTTACCGGGCGGAATACTCCCAACGTCAGGCATTACGCAATTTCAGTACGGTAATTTCCAATAATCTTGATTTAAACAATATTGCCCAGGAATTGATTGAAGCAGTCCAATTGGCAATCAGATCTAATCAAGTATTAATTTTAACGAAGCATGAAAATGATGAACATTATTATGTATTTCAAACTTCCTCCAAGATATTCAAACCTGATTTGAGGCTTGCCAACGACAATCCAGTTGTTGCGTGGTTTTTAGCCGATCATAATAGTCTTTCAAGAGATGAATTATCTTCTTTGCCGTTCTTTAAATCAATGTGGGAAAAAGAAAAGAGAGAAATATATGATCTGGGTATAGAAGTTATTATTCCCATAAAAAGCCGCAGCGAATTAATCGGCATGTTGATGATGACCCGCAAACAGAACAATACGGCCTATACTTTGGACGACCTGGATCTGCTTTCTTATCTGGGGGCTTCTACGGCGGTTGCCTTTGATAATGCCCGGCTGTTTACGCGCTCACAAAACGAAGCTCTAACCGACAGCCTGACCAAACTCCATAATCATAGATATTTTTTCAAATCGCTGAATGAACAAATGACTTCAATCGGGTCCTCGGAGTTGTCACTGCTTATGATCGATTTGGATCTGTTCAAATTATTTAACGATCTTTACGGGCATGTTGAAGGGGATAAAGCTTTGGAAATGGTCGCTTCCATTCTGGTAAGAAATGTGGGGCAAAAAGGTGTTGTCTGCCGTTATGGCGGTGAGGAATTTACAGTCTTGCTGCCCTATTATGACACCAAAATGGCTTTTGATATTGCAGAGAAGATTAGGCTGGATATCGAAAGATCATTCTTCAATATGAATGATGTAACTCAAAGATTTTTAACTGCCAGTATCGGTGTATGCACTTACCCGCATGCCGCTCCCAATGCCGAAGAATTACTGAAACGGGCAGACTTGGCCATGTATACTGCTAAAAACTCAGGTAAAAATCAGACTGTTATCTATACTCCCGAAGTTATATCGATTGATTCAGCCTACGGTGATAGTGACGATCGGACAAGCACCAAGCCGACTTTTGCCGCTACAATCTATGCCCTGACCGCCGCCATTGATGCCAAGGATCATTATACTTTCGGGCATTCGCAAAAAGTTGCCCAGTATGCCACTTCCCTGGCAAGCAAATTGGCCTTGGACAAGTCTCATGTCGAGATTATCAGGGAGGCCGCTCTGCTCCATGATATCGGCAAGATCGGAATACCGGAGAGTATATTGACTAAAACCGGACGTCTGACCAATGAAGAATTCGAAGTGGTAAAACAGCATGTGGAGATGTCAATTACAATTATCAAGCATTTACCCTCCATGAACCATGTGATTCCAGCAGTTATCGGGCATCATGAAAGATGGGACGGTAAAGGCTATCCACGCGGGTTGAAGGGTGAGAACATACCCCTGGCAGCCAGGTGCCTCGCTATAACTGATGCATTCGATGCTATGACTTCCAGCCGCCCCTATAGATCATCTCTTAGTGTTAACACAGCTCTTAATGAAATTGAGAAAAATATGGGCACCCAATTCGATCCCTTGATTGCCAATATATTTATTAAGTTGGTTCGGGACGGGAGCATTAAGGTAAATCAAGACGCGCCATCGGTTAAGATTGTCAGCTGACCTTAGTTTATATACATAAAATAATAAAGGGCCTGGGACAGATATACTCCGTATCCCAGGCCTTTTGCTTCAAGTCTTTAGGCCCAGATGAATGTTAATACCGCAGCGACGGCGGTAAAGATGATTGATATGACCACCGCTGTCTTGATTACCTGCGATTCTATCCCCAGCGCATCGATAGTGGCAGCGGCATTCTGAAGCTTGGCTGGCGATATAACGCTGGCCAGGCCGCCGGCTATGGCAGCTCCGGCAGTAACTACCAAAGGATCTATATTCAGTAATTTAGAGGTCATAATATTGTATTTAGTGAATAGGGCGATGGTAGAGGCCTCGCTGCCGCTGATAAAACCTCCCAGCAGTCCCAGATAGGTAGCTGCTATCGGATATAAACCCTGGAAGAAGTCGGCCGAGCTGGTTGCCAAAATTGATATCATATTAAAGGCAGGGTCAGGAAGCTGCCAGTTTACCGGTGCAGGAGCATAACCGGAGTACATCATGACATAAGCAATCGCAAAAAATATGGCCGCTGAAAAAGTAGGCCGGGGCGCCCGGGTGATCCATTTCTTCATTATAGTCTTCCATTGTGCGGAAGTGGGCTTAACAAAAGGTACAGCCAGCAGGGTACTGATGATAACCCATGTATATGCGTTCCATAACATCCTGGTCATGATCGGTTTGCCGCCGGGAATGATTGACAGGGGCATAGCCAGGTCTTTGGACAGGTAATTGTAGATGGGGATATAGAAATTGATCAAAAGGCAGCAGCCGATCAGAATCGTCCATGGCCCCAGGGCTTTAAGCAATGACATATTATGTTCAATTTTCAGGTCCGCTTCGGAAACCTCAGAGCGGTCAATAATATTTCTGCCAGTCAGTTTAAGATAAAACAGCATTACAATAATTGTCACGGCTCCGCCCATTACGCCGGTTAGGACTATACCGGTTCCGCTGTGGGCAACTGCCATGGCCGTCAGTCCCATGCTAATCCCGGCGAGAAGGCAGGGGAAGAAGCCTTCCTTGATTTTTGGCCAACCGCCCACTATGTACAACATACCAAATCCAATCATGGTTGAAATAATGGGCATAAACTTGGAAAAGACAAGGGCTGAATCGGTCAGCGAGGTGCCAGTCATATCGGAGAATACCACCAAAGGAGCACCCAATAGAGCATAGGTGCAAAGTGAATCGAATCCGAGGGCCGGCAATGCGACCGCGACAAAGGTCGAATAGCCCAGAGCTACCATTATCGGGGGAAGAATAGAGACCGGGGTAGCGCCAACAGCTACCAGCAGGGTGCCTATACCCATGTTAATAATCATTATTTGTACAGTATGATCGTTTTTGGCAAGTGTTTTAACAAATACCACAATTCGTTTTAGGGCACCGGTGCTCTCCAGGAAGGTAATTTGAAAAATTGAGGTCGCCACCATTAAGGAAACGGGAAATGAGGCTACGATACCAGCGAGGCTCGAAGTTAAGCCCACCTGTAACGAAGTGTGGAAAAAGACAAGTGCGACAACTACCGATAAAATCCATCCCAACAAGCCGCTGAGATCTGCCGGCCATTTTAACAAGATCAGAAAAATTAACACAGCAACAATTGGTACTAATGTGAGTAGTACATCCATGGAAAAACCATCCTCCTATCCTACCTATTTTGTTGATCCGGGGTTCAATTCCGCCCGCCCTGTAACTCCTATCCTACACAACTGCCGGGGAGGGCTGCCAAGTTTGAACATATAAAAAATCATAACATATTTGGATGAAAAGTTGGCAAAAAAATATAATAAAATTTATTATTTGCGGGTTAGTTTGGACAACCAGGACTTATTACGGTCTTCTTGTTCCTTGCGCCATATTTTTATAAGTTCGTCAATTCTTTCCTCTCGTTTTTCATCCCTTTTATTAATCTTATATTCCAATTCCTCGATGCGTTGCTGAAGGGCTTGGTTTTGCTGCAAAAGTTCATCATTTTGTTCTACAATTCTGCGGATGTTGGCAGTCAATTCATAGATATCAATATTATTGCTGCCAAAGGGCTGAGCCACAGCAGTTTCCTGAGATTCTTCCAGGTTTCCCAGGGCCATTCTAATAGCGGTCGTATTGAGCCCCTTTTCAGTTTTTAACTTAATAATCAAGCGCAAGGTATCTAAATCTGCTTCACTATAAAGGCGGTCACTGCGTTCATCCCGCTTTATTTTCAATCTGAGTGCATGTTCCAGGTAGCGCAGGGTATGTTGCTCAATACCCAACATCTCAGCGACTTCTCCAATTTTATAAAATACCTCAGACATTTTGTAACTTTTCCTCCCCCCACTTCATAAATTGTTATCAGGTGAGCCGATAAGGCTGAAAAGGTAATCAAATTGCTCTTCATTAACTTAACAAAGATCTATTAAGCGGTGATTTTGACTGAACAGTTTGTTAACCTGATTAACAACCTTATTGTTAGCCTGATACTTTTCCCTCTTTTTTTGCTCATAATATTAATAACTTTAAGACATGGTTATTCTGAAGCTAAGTATTTAATACTCACCCTCATAATTTATATGAGCACAGTCGTCCTTAAATGTTGGGACGGCTGATTTTTTTTATCAAACCCTCCTCCTATGCCGGAGGAGGGTTTGATAAAAAAACGCTCGCGGCGCGATGCACACAAAACGCGAAGGGAAGGTGCTATAGCGCCCGCGTTTTGGCGCGCAATTCACGTAAACGCTCATTGATTAGGAATTTTTATCACGACGCCTGAGCATGTGGGGGTGGGGGGCTTTCAAACGGCGGTGTTTAATAGTACGGTTTTGGCGTAGCATCAAGAGAAAGGCCAGAATTGAAAAGTAAAAGGCATAGGCAGCCTCGGTGGCATAATGATTTACTTGCAGGTAAGCGGAAGTTAAGATAGTAAAGCCAAAAATAATAGCCCAGGATGTACCTTTCTTCGCCCGGGTGTTGGTGTTTATAGAGTCATCGAGCGAGGACAGAGGCAGCTTCAGGCTGAGTTCTCCGCGCTCCATGCGGCTCAGCACCTTTTCGGCCAGGGGAGGTATTTCGACCAATGAGCTCCCCCACAAGGCAGCTTTATCTTTGACCGTATTCCAAATACTTTTTTCGCCTTTGGCCAGACCTTCCAGATAGGGCTTGGATTCATCGAGGAAATTAATATTCGGATCCAAACCTATGCACAAGCCGTATAAAGTTCCTAAAGCACGGCCCAGGAAGGTAAATTTAGCAGGTATCTGAAAAGGCTGTTCATAAAGCAGCTGCTCCAGATCATTCAAAAGGCCGCTGAAATCGGCGGAATAGAGGTCGACGCCGGCTCCCAGAGCCTCTTCCAGAAAAACCCCCACCGCTCGCGCAACCAGCTCATTATCGGCATCGTAGCGCAAAAAACCTATCCGTTTAAGATAGCTGACTACCTGCAGGTTGTCGCGTTTCACCAGAGCAAATACCAGATCAACCAAAACGTCCCTAAGGGCAGGGGAGATAGTGCCCACCATGCCGAAATCTATCATGATGATTCTGCCATTTTCAGTTACAAAAAGGTTGCCCGGATGGGGATCAGCATGAAAAAATCCATCCACCAATACCTGTTTGACATAAGTCTGCAGTAATTTTTGGGCGATGGCTTGACGGTCTACCCCTGCCCCGGTAATGGTTGGGTAGTCGGATATCTTAATACCATCCATAAATTCCATGGTCAGAACTCGATGAGTTGTATATTCCCAAAAAATAGCCGGGATTAACAAATCAGGATCTTGAGAGTTGGCGGCGATGGTCTCCGCATTTTTACCTTCCTGTAAATAGTTCAGTTCAGCCAGCAGAGTATCAGCAAACTCGTTAAAAATAGCATCTATATCGATATATTGTTCCCAGTCAGTCATTATTTTCAAAATGTCAATAACCTTGCGCACTGCTTTTAGATCGATCCGGACCAAATCTTCAATCCCCGGGCGCAGAATTTTGATGGCTACAGTTTCACCGCCAACCAGGACCCCGCGATGTACCTGGCCCAAGGAGGCGGAAGCCAGCGGCATCTCATTTACTTCGGCATAAATCTCGGACAATGGATGCGAGAAGTCTTCTTCAGCCACCAGGCGAATATCTTTAAAAGATACAGGCTCGACCTCGTCCTGCAGGCCGGATAATTCCGCAATTGCCGATTGGGGAAGGATGTCGACCCGGGTACTGAAAAATTGACCCAGTTTGATCAGCAATCCGCCCAGTTCAATGGCAGTTTGGCGAAAACGCCTGGCTTCCGCCGCATAAAGTTCCTGGCGCCTCAATTCAGCCCATGAGTGAGTATGCCAAAGCTTTTTATATTTAATTGAATAAAATGACCAAAATATTGAAATGAAAAGGCTTACAACTTTAATAAACCTTTTTAATCCCGCCCAGGACGACTTGTACATAGCTTTACCTCTCAAATTCCTAACGAATGTCTTCATTATAGCAGACCCGCTATTTTACACCAACTGTACCGCCGCAATGATAATAACCGCCAGAAAAATTTTAACTGTTTACTTCGCAATAAGAGGAATATAAACTATCAACAAATCTGGAAGAGTTTTATATAATAGTGGTTAGATTATAATGACAAAAAAGACCGGGAAAGGATAAGCAGCACTTATGAACATAAAAATTATAACTGACACTTCTTGTGATTTACCGGATTCTATCGTAAAAGAAAATGATATTGATATAGTACCGTTACGGGTCATTTTTGAAGACGGGGAGGACTTCCTGGACCGCTATGAACTCACTCCGGCGATATTTGCTTCCAAACTGCGTGCCTCGCAATCCCTGCCTAAAACCGCTTCCCCGGATCCGGCCGTCATAATAAAAGCGTTCGCCAAGGGATTGGCTGACGCCGAGGAGGTTTTATTTATAAGTCTTTCCTCGCCTCTGAGCAGTACCTGCCAGAATGCCCATTTAGCCCGGGATATAATTGGTTTGGACCGTATCAATATTTTTGATTCATTATCCGCTTCTTTGGGCACCGGGCTGATGGTGATCAAGGCGGCGCGGATGGCCCGTCAGGGTCTGACCATGGAAGCTTTGCTGGAACGGTTGACCGGCATCAGGAATAAACATGCTATGCTTTTTACCCTGGATACCCTGGAAAACCTGGTTAAAGGCGGCCGCATCCATAAATATGAGGGAATAACCGGAGATTTACTCAGTATAAAGCCAATAATGACAATTAATCCTGAGGGTCTGCCGGTAGTCACCGAGAAGGTCAGGGGCAGGAAAAGATCCCTTAAAAGATTGCTGGAACTGGCGGATGCATACGGGGAGGAATATTTTTCCGGAAGACTGATCGGGATCAGCCACCTGAATTGTTTGGATGACGCCGAATTTCTAGCCGGAGAAATCAAAGATCGCCATCCTCAGTTGGGGGATATAATCATATCCGATATAGGCGCAACCATAGGCACCTATGTAGGGGAAGGCGGAGTCCTGATTACTTTTTAAGCAAATGGAAGGAAATCCAGGTTTACTTACTTCACGAGTCTGGCATTAGTTTGTGGTATCCTGGTTGAATAAGGATGATTCCCCCGCAAAAAGTATATTTATATGTTTTATGGCGTAGAGGAGACTTTGGTCTCCGTTGAATATCGGCGTTTCTTTACCTGGTGTAGAGGGGACTTAGTCTCCGTTGCTAAAGTATCCTCTACGAGTATGAGAAACGAGGCTTTTGCAGTGGAATCAAGGATCTCCAGCCCTAAAAATAATATTTAAAGAGGATAAAGGTATGACCCTAAAACAATTAAAATATATTATTAAAATAGTTGAATGCGGCTCTATTTCCGAAGCTGCCAAGCAGCTTTTCATATCCCAGCCCAGCCTTTCCAATGCGGTCAAAGAACTGGAAGCTGAACTTGGGATAGAGATATTTTACCGGACCACCCAGGGAATATCCTTATCGCTGGATGGTACTGAATTCCTGGCTTACGCGCGTCAGGTGGTGGAACAGACTGAATTATTGGAGCAACGCTATCTCGGCAAAAAGCCGTCAAAACAGCTTTGCTCGGTTTCAACCCAGCATTATGCTTTCGCGGTCAATGCTTTTGTGAACCTCCTCTCCGCCATGAATGCAGATGAATATGAGTTCACCCTGCGGGAAACCAGGACCTATGAGATCATTGAAGATGTTAAAAATCTGCGCAGCGAACTGGGCATTATATATTTCAGCGATTTTAATGAAAAAGTACTAAACAAACTATTGAAAGAAAATCATTTAATCTTCAACCCGCTTTTTGAAGCAGATCCGCATGTTTTCATAAGTTCCATGCACCCGCTGGCCAAAAGGAAAAAGGTTACTTTGGAAGATCTGGCTGATTATCCTATCCTGGCTTTTGAACAAGGCGATTACAACTCCTTCTATTTTGCGGAGGAAATATTAAGTACCGTCCCCCACAAGAAGATCATCCACGTGAGTGACCGCGCCACCCTGTTTAATTTGGTAATTGGTTTAAACGGATATACCATCTGTACCGGCGTTCTCAATCGGGATTTAAACGGTGACAATATCATTTCAGTTCCCCTGAAGACCGATGAGAAAATGCGCGTAGGCTGGATCGTACACGAGAAAGCTCATCTGAGTACGTTTGCCTTAAACTATGTGGCCGAGCTAAGACGTTTGATTGCTGAATATGGTTATGGGTTATTGTGAAGCCGCAATAGGGAACAGGGGCCAAGGCTGGTCAGGCGGCTATCAGGCTGCTGACCGCGGCATAGATTTTCTGGGCAATATGCGGGTTGTTCATGGTATACAGGTGGATTCCATCAACCTCATTTGCCATAAGATCGACGATTTGATCGACCGCATAGGCGATTCCCGCATCTTGCATGGCTGCAGGACGGTTTTCATATTTTTTCATCATGGTTATAAATTTTTGGGGAAGTTGAACCCCGCACAGCGATACCATTCTTTCAATCTGCTTTTTGTTTACCACCGGCATAATTCCCGCTTCAACCGGGACGTTAATGCCTGTATGGCGTACTTTTTCCAGGAATGAATAGAAGTAGTGGTTATCAAAGAATAATTGCGTGATAAGTTGGTCGGTACCGGCATCCACCTTGGTTTTAAGATGGCGTATATCATCCGCCGGACTTGAGCACTCGCTGTGTCCTTCGGGATAACAGGCGCCGATTATATTAAAGTCGCCGTTTTCCTTGATAAAAGCAATCAAATCACTCGCATATTTGAAATCCTGCCGGGGCGGGTATTCCGGATTTAAATCGCCGCGCAGGGCCAGAATATTTTCAATCCCGGCCTGCTTTAAATAGTCCAGCATATCCAAAACTTCGCTTTTAGTAAGATTGATGCAAGGAAGATGGGCTACGGCTTCGATCTCATATTGGTTTTTAACCGCTGCGGCAATTTCCAGGGCTGCGGCATTATAGCCGCTTCCCCCGGCGCCATAGGTCACACTGATAAAATCGGGATTTATTCCTTTCAATTGGTTAAGGGTATTGTAGATCGTATCAACGGGAGCTGTTCGCTGGGGAGGAAAAATTTCCAGTGACAGTACTTTTTTATATTTGAAGATTTCGGCTAGTTTCATTTTATCAACCCCTCTCGCACCTGCTTTACGGCGGCAACCAGATTTTCCAGACTGGCAGCGGTTTCTTCATTTCCTCTGGTTTTAAGGCCGCAGTCTGGATTTACCCACAACTTTTCCCTGGGGATGCTTGCCAGCATCTTTAAAATTGATGCTTTAATTTCATTAATACCCGGGATTCTGGGGGAATGGATATCATAGACCCCAGGTCCTACCTCGGTTTTAAAGCCGTATTCGGTCAGAGTTTGGATAATCGCAAGGTCCGAACGTGCAGCCTCGAAGGTAATAACATCGGCATCCATAGCATCAATTTCACGAATAATATCGCTGAATTCGCTGTAGCACATATGGGTGTGAATTTGAGTCCGGGCTTTAACCGCGCTATGAACCAGCCTGAAAGCAGGAATCGCCCAGTCAAGATAATCTTTGTGCCAATCGCTTTTTCGCAGCGGCAACTTTTCCCGGAGAGCAGCCTCATCAATCTGAATGATTTTTATGCCATTCGCTTCGAGATCAAGTACTTCCGCTCTAATAGCCAGAGCGATCTGAAAGGCAGATTCCTTCAAAGAAATATCTTCACGGGGGAACGACCAGTTTAAAATAGTAACCGGACCGGTAAGCATCCCTTTCACCACTTGAGGGGTGAGCGACTGCGCATAAACCGCAAAATCCACGGTGATTGGTCGGGAACGGGAAATATCTCCCCACACGATAGGCGGCTTTACGCACCTGGTGCCGTAGGATTGCACCCATGCTTTTTCCGGGAGCAGGTACCCCTCAAGGTATTCGCAAAAATACTCGACCATATCGTTGCGCTCAAATTCGCCATGTACCAGTACATCGAGTCCGATATTTTCCTGCAGCTTTACGCACGCCGCAATTTTCTCTCGGATAAATCCGGTGTATTGCTCCAAGGTAATTCTTCCGCTTTTAAAAGCGGACCGGTTGGTCTGGACCTCAGTCGTCTGCGGAAAAGAACCGATGGTGGTGGTGGGGAGCAAGGGCAGGCCCAATTCACTTTTTTGGATTTTTTCACGTTCGGCCAAGGCTGGATATCTGATAAAATCATCAGGTGAAAAAGCGTCAACCGCGGCTTGAACCGAAACGTTTTCGCAGTTCCGGTTTTCTTGAAAAAGAGCTTGGTTTTTGAAATATTCAGGCATCTGGGCAGGGGAATGGCATGTTGCCAGGCGCTTTAGCTCAACCAGTTCACCCAGCTTTTCTTCGGCAAAAGCAAAATGCCTGGTATGGTCCGGGGAAAGGTTGCTTTCATTTTTTAGTGTGTAGGGGACGTGCAGCAGTGAACAGGAAGTGCTTAAAACAATATTGTGGCAGAATTGCCTTAACTCATAAATAATATCTAACGTCTTGCTATAGTTGTTGCGCCAGATATTTTTCCCATTAACAACCCCCGCGAAAAGAATCTTATCGGTGGGGAAATTATGGCTTTGTACCAGTTCCAGAGTCTTTTTGCCTTCAACCAAATCCAGTCCTATACCATCAAAAGCCAGAGAGATAATCTCATGATAGCAGTCACGGATGTCACCGAAATAAGTCTGCAGAAGCACTTTGCTATTGCCTTTGGCCCCTAAGATCCCGCTGTAGAGATTATGGAAAAGATCGATATCATCCACGGTCAGGTCCAGGACCAGCGCCGGCTCGTCCAACTGCACCCATTCCGCCCCTAAAATATTGAACTGCTGAAGAATTGCCGAATATGCTTTAATAACGTCAGCTACGCAATCAACCGGCGATTTATGACCAGTAAATTTGGCGAGTTTAAGCAAGGTAAAGGCTCCAATAATAACGGGCTTGGTCTCGATCCCAAGATTTTTGGCTTCCTGGTATTCGTCAAAAGGCTTGGTTGCGGCCAGTGCAATCTCGGTATCGTTGTCTATTTCAGGAACCATATAATGATAGTTAGTATTGAACCATTTTCTCATAGCCAAGGCTTTAACATCACCATTCAAACCCTGATAGCCTCTCGCCATGGCAAAATACATGTCCATACTATCAAGGTTCAATTCTTTATAACGCTTCGGTATAGCATTAAGCAAAACCGCCGTATCCAACATATTGTCATAAAACGAAAAATCATTCGATGGAATAAAATCAATAGAATTTTCTTTTTGGATATGCCAATGGGCTTCCCTAAGCCGGGCCGCGGTTTCTTGAAGCTCCGCCATTGGCAAAAGCCCTTTGAGGTATTTCTCGGTTGCGAACTTCAGTTCTCTCCAAGCTCCTATCCTGGGGTAGCCCACTATTGATGTCTTCATGGCAGATATCACCTCTTCATTATTAGTGATAAAAATATACCATGATCATTGAGCCATAGTGTAATACCTGATTTGTATGCTTTGCCATAGCTGATAGCTATAGGGTGATCATTGTATATAACAACAGTCTCTGATGGGGAAAAGCGCGGACGGCGGCAGGAAATGCCGGTGGCGGAGAACTTAAGGGCCTTTTCGTTATAAAACACATAAACGGGGATTACGACGGATTATTTCAGGCGTTTTCGATGGATTTGGGCCGAACTTGGCATATGGGGGGCAAACTTAAACTGCCTGGCGAGCTCAATGATGACTGAAAAAAACCGTATAAAGCCTCTTTTATACCGGGAAACGGGGATATCATGATCTCGCTGGAAGATCGGCAGGGAAGATGGTATATCTTTCGGGTGCCGGGTGTTTTCAGCTAAGAAAGGGGGGAATTCGGGCTATACCCCGGGGCTGGTTGGCTGTTCTTCATAGACTGTGCCTCCCCTGCAGTAAGCAGCCCTATAGCCAACCGAAGGATTTTCTCTTTCTCTCTATGAAGCAGATTAGCGATAAGAGCAGGGTAGCCATCCAAGCGTTAAAAATCCAGGTATTCAGGTGCGATCCGTAATTGGGGAAGATACCTGTCGCCACATTGATCATAGTATGAAAAACCAATCCGGACAACAAGCTTTTCCCACCATACATATAGGCATAAATCATTGCAATCCTCATAAGAACATTCAAAAAGCACATGCCGACGATCCACTCGGTTGGATGGGCCCAGCTCCAGGGGATAATATGCCAGGCGCCCCATACGCTCCCGATCATAACCCCAGCCTTAACCGGGCCATATGCTTTCGTCAGCGGTTCAGTCAGGGTGGACGTCCATCCAAATTCTTCAGGGATTGCTCCTAAAAAATAAAGCAGAATCATCCAGGGAATTTCTTGATAAGGGATCACTGTCTCTGCCGGCAACGGGAAAGAAAGCAGCTTCATGGTCAGGTAGGTCAGGACCGCGACCAGCGGCATACACACCCCACCAAAAATGAGCGACCACCGTTTCGCCCTGCTTATATCAAAAATGCTCTTAAACAGGAAAGCGACCGCTTTCCTTCCATTTTCCTTATACGCATAGATCAGGGACAAAAAGAAGGGAACCAAAATCATGAGAAAGCTAATCGGCAAGCCAAAGGGTAATCCCTGGACCGGGAAGAATGCTCCCAGAATATAGAATGGGACTGACAATAGTAAGGTTAACAGCAAAAACCAAAAGTATTTCCTATTTGACTTTATCATATATTGCACTCCGCGAAGGCCAAGCTCTTATTTGACAGTTATTATCTCCGCCCTCATCGTTTCTCATATAATAATGCGGAATGCTGTCCCGGCAGCTTCCAGCTTTCATGAGAGGCTTATGCCTTTTCCCCGTAATATACAACCAATGTAATCACATTCAGTAGCATTGTAACACCAAGAAGTAATGCGGAGACCAACGCCACCGCTTGGGAAGTATCCATAAGCGCCGACCAATCCTCTATCTTTACCAGATGAGCGGTATAGAAGATTTGCATACACAGCGAGATGGCACAAGCGCTGACGCTTGCTACAGAAAAGGCAACCCTTGTCTGGCGGTCAGTCTTATTGCGTCGCATAAGATTAACAACCGGAAGTATCCAGGCAATCAGCCCCAGTACAAGACTTCCCAGATTCAACCAACCAGCTCCCAACATCGCTTTCTCCTTTCAGATTTCGGTTTATCCGCATCACCCAATAACCTTCGCCTATATAATATCATGCTTTTCCGCATAAAAAACAGAATACTTCATCTTATATGTAAAGGGCTAGAAAAAGCCACAGGCAACGTTAGCCCGGTCATTTTATTCGGTAAGAGATTCGTGCCGCCAGCCGTCCTATCATTCGCATCGGGATAACCCGTGCCAGTAACGAGGTAAACCATCCGAATCTGGATATTCATCATAGGGACGGCGGCGCAAAAGCAGCATCAGCACTACCGATACAGTTATCCCGATCAGCGCATAGGCGATGAGAGCATGACGCCCGGAAGCAAGAAAGCTGCTCCAGCCGGTCCAAAACAAATGGATGTCTGTTGTCCGGTTGTAATAATATAACAAGTTTACAAACTCAACATGTCTGGAAGTTACGATAAAGATTAATGCGTAGAAGGCGGTGAACATGCTTAATCCTACCGCATTAATTGCCGGGATTTTGAGAATACGCTTCATTTTCGATCGTCCTCTTGGAACAGAAATAGCACCTCAATCGTTACGCCAAAAAATTGCGCCAGATCATACGCAAGCCAAGTTTACCTGACACATGGCAACTCAGTTATTAAAATTGTGCTACCCGGTACCGAAGGGTAAATAAGCCCGTGGCTGGATACTCTAAATGCTGTTCTTTAAAGAAGCATTATAAGAGAGCCTTTAGGGCACAGCACATTGAAAGCGGTGTTTTCCAATGCTATAATGCACTTGCGTTATATTTGCCAAAGCGGTTGGAAAATACATCAGACAGTTCTGAAAAGTTCGGTTTAATAAAGGGAAACATATTGGCGGCGACCGGGACTTTAACCTGTTTCACCGGGATCGGTATAGGTATTAACACATCGATATTCACAACTATTTAAACGAAATCGTAAACAAACAGGTGACAACGTAACAGTAACGAATAAGGAGTATGAGTGAAATGTGGAAATGTCCGAAATGCGGTCGTGAGTTCAAGAACACGGAACAAGACCACTTTTGCGTAAAGCCCAACAGCATTGACGAATACATTGCCGCACAACCGGAAGACGTGCGACCGCTGTTGCAAAGTATTCGCGAAACCATTCGCGCTGCCGCGCCGGCAGCCACAGAAAAAATTTCGTGGCAGATGCCGACGTTCTGGCAAGGCGAGAACCTTATCCATTTCGCGGCGTTCAAGAAGCACATCGGGCTGTACCCCGGCGGCGAGGCTACTACGGAGTTCGCAGAGCGGATCGCAGGATATAAGACCAGTAAAGGAGCAATTCAGCTTCCGCTCGACAAGCCGATAGATTATGCACTCATCACCGACATCGTGCGGTGGAGAGTAAAACAAGCGGGGGATTAGAATGGCAGAATTTACAGCCGAAGAGTTAAGGGAAGCGCATCGTGCCTTGCTGTCCACGCTCCACAAGTGCGAGAAGATGGACGCTACGAAACTGGGCAAGTCACAGCAGACTCTTCTTGAACGGCGAATCGCCGCTCTGAAAGTTGCTCTGACACTGATTGAGAAGGAACAAGTCAAAAAAGAGCGGGGAGAGAAAACGCTATGAAACCGAGAATATTCACGACCGCTTTTTCAAGCGTTTATCCTATGTACGTCCAAAAAGCAGAGAAAAAGGGTCGCGCAAAAGAAGAAGTCGATGCGGTCACCTGTTGGTTGACGGGCTATGACGAGCCTGGCTTGCGGGTGCAAATCGAGAAAGAGGTTGATTTCGAGACGTTCTTTGCCGAAGCCCCGCAAATCAACCCCAATGCCTATAAAATTACGGGAGTAGTCTGCGGTGTTCGCGTAGAGGAAATCGAAGACCCGCTTATGCAGAAAATCCGTTGGCTTGACAAACTGGTTGACGAATTGGCAAAAGGCAAGCCGATGGAGAAGGTTTTGAGGGTGAATGTCTAATCAATTTCGCAATTCATTCAGCGATTAATTGGTCAGCAAATTAGAAAATCAATATGCAAAAAGCCTTGAGTATACAAATGCTTTGTAACTCAAGGCTTTAGGGATCATTTTTTATCCCAAAATTCGTGGATTTTCATAACAAAGGGCGTGGCGTTGGCGGTCCTATCATAGCCATCCACTGTAGTGTTTTGTGAGCGAACCGTCGGCGTTGAAATAATACCATTTTTCGCCGATCTCCATCCATTTCCCCGCAACCATGATACCGTCCAGAATGATAATCCTGTAAACCAGCCGCTCACGTTTCCGCCCTGCCCAGATACCCGCGGTCCCGCGCCAGCCTGATGGCCGCCATTTTGCTGTTTACGCCGAGCTTTTGATAAACGTTCTTAAAATGCGTTTTGACTGTTTCTTCCGATATGTACAGGCGTGCCGCCACTTCTTTCCTGCTCAGACCCTGCGCGGCCAGCGACAGGATATCTATTTCCCGCTGCGAGAGGGTTTCCGCCGGGTGAGAAAGACCTAAAGCCATGCTTTCATATTCCCGGCAGAGGATTAAGACCCGGTTTAGGAAACCATTGCCGGGATTTTTGCGCGCAATCATTTTAAGCATGCCCATCATGTGGGGCGCGTTTTCCGCAAAAGGCAGGACCAGGGAATCCTCCTCCGCTTCCGCCAATGCCGTCTCCAGAACCGCCGCGCCATCTTTCATTCCATACAAATGACAGCGGGCGGCGGCCTCAAATATCCGATTGTGGATGAAGCCAAGCCGGTTGCCGAACACGGAAAAAGCCTCTTCAAACTGTTCGATGCGGCTCTCCAGCTCCGTATATTTTCCCAAGACCAGAAGCGTCTTCCCGTAAACAATATAATTGAAAGCCAGGCCCTGGGAAAAAAAGTCGGCGGCTTTGATCTCCCCGACCTGAAGCCATGACGGAATCCGTTCAGGCTGCCCGAGGCAGGCAAAAACATATCCCTTACACAAATCCATCGTGGTGTTGTAGACAGAACTGTTTAATTTTTCTACCTCGCGTTCTGTCTGCGCCAGCAGGCTCATCGCCTCCGGAAGTTTCCCTTCCGTCAGGCGGAGACGGATCAGAGCGAAATTGGCGCAAATGATAATGCCGGCCTGCGACATCACTTCGGCTTTGGCAATCGCCTTGCGGCACTGGGGCGCGACATTTTTGAAATCCCCGGTTTCAAGCGCGTATTCCGCGGCAGCCAGCGCGTCGCTGCCTGTCCCGCAGCCGCCGGAAAATTTGGCGTAGCCAACATTCTCGGAAAGCAGCTCCGCCAATTCATGAAAGCCGCCCTTGTCCCGGAAATAGAGATACAGATAGTGGGGAGACGCAAAGGTGAATTCGTTATCCTGAAGGGTAATGTAGGAATTCCGGCCATTCAGCAGCCGTTCAATTTCCTGGTTGGAGGCTTTCATGCCGGCCACATCGTTAAACAGGGTAAATTTACGCACAATCAGGATTTCGCCGAGAATCCGGTTTTGAAAAGTTTTATCTAAACCCTCTGCCGCCAGGTAATGCTGTTCCAGCTCATCCAGCCGTTCAGCCCATCCCAAAACCGCGTTATCCTTTCCCAAAACGATGGAATAAAACAGGTAGAGCAGATAGGCGAAAGGGTAACGGAATAAAAGCGCGCGGGGAGCGCTGTTGAACATTTCATCCGCGCCGTCAAAATCCAGCCATTGGTTGCGTATGTTTTTCGGGTCGTTCAGGTGGGCAAGGACATCCTCCGCCCGTCCGGCCTGATGCAAATAACGATAAGCCGGCAGAAATTCCTGACGGCCCAGCAGCCAGTCTCCCAGCCGCCCGTATAACGCTTGAAGCTCCGCGCCGGAAAACTGCCTCTTGCGCCGGAGGTAATTCAGCAGTACCTGATGAATCTGATAGCGTTCTGTTTTTTCTTCATAAAAGACAAAGGCGTTTTCCCTGCCCAACAGGCTCAAGCGCTGCCGCGCGTCCTCATGCTGTGTAATGATCGCGGCCTGCTCCGCTGTGAACTCCTCCATAATGGAAAGCCGCAGCAAAAAATCCTGCATGGCGCTGTCATAGCGGTTAAACAACGCCCCCTCGATCATGTTCTCAATGGTCGTGCTGACACCGACGGGAATCCCGGTTTCCAGCCCCAGCAGAAGGATGTGGGCGAAGGATATCCAACCGTCGGTATACTGCCACACCTTATCCAAATCCGCTGCCGAAATGTGCGACCACATCAAGCGGCAGTAATCCCCCAGCTCCTCCTCCGTGAATTTCAAAAACTGTCTCGGCAGAAGGCAGCACTGCCCGCGGGAAAGCAGCTCCACAAAATCAAGGCCGGTCGTATCCCTCGTAACCAGAAGGATGGACAGATCCTCCAGCTCTTCCTGGGCAAGCCGCAGAAGCAGGCTGTTCAACCGGGCGTCTCTGGCCAGGTGATAGTCGTCCAGCACCAGCAGAGAATGTGCCGCGAATTTTACCTTGCCCAGCGTACGCAGCACCCGTTCCATCTGCGGGGCGTCCGCCGGCAGGCCAAGCGATTTGAGAACGGCGCCCGCCTGCCCGTCCATTTCCATGATATGGTCGGTAAAGCTGTCCCAAAAGGCGGTTTCGGAATAGCTTAATGCAGAAAAGGTAAACCAGAAAGCCCGGACACCCTGATTTCGGGTAAACATTTTTACCGCCGTCGTTTTTCCGTATCCCATCGGGGCTTCCAGAATGGTGAGCGGATAGTCAAAAGCGGCCAGCAGCGCGGCGTCAATCCGCGCCCTGCTCAAAATCCTTTTATTTCTCACTCTTCCAACCTCTTGCCTTTTAACGGACCTGCCGTCCCTCCGCCTGTTTTCCCGGCGCTGAAGATAAAATCCCCCTTTTGGGGGATGCCCGGCACGCCAATTTTTTTCTATTCTATAACAGAGTATAATTTTTGTCCACACAGTGCGGAAAGGAGGCGCGGAGACATGAAAATCATGAATGTCCGCACGACGGATGATTACAGGCTTCTCATCGACTTCGGGGAGGGCAACCAGGTCAGCTTTAACATGCGGCGGATGGTGGAAACCCTTCCCTATCTCCGGCTGAAGGATCCGGAGGTATTCAAATCCGTCAAGTTTGAGGATAAAGCTGTCTATTGGGATCCTCCTGACGAAAAACCGGAGATTTTCCCCATGCGGATCACCGTGGACGAAATCCTGTTTGCCCTGCGGTAGAACTGTGTGAACGGTCAGTCAGCCATTTACAGACGCGAATAACGGGGGCTTTGGGAAAAGGTCCAACGAACATGAAGGAGATAATGCATATGCGTGATCACAAACCATACCGGCGGATCTTAGCGATGGCGATGTCCATCATCATAACGCTGGGAATATTGCCGGTTGCGGCAGCGGCGGAAGAACCGCCCATCGAGGCAAGCGGCGAAATCATTTCCTTTGCGGCGCTGCCGGAGAAAACGGCCAACCAGACTGTGCCCCTCGGCACATCCTTGGAGGAACTGAATCTGCCCGTGACCGTGACGGCTACAGTATATGCCGCTGCAGCCTTGGACACGGAGGCGCTGGAACAGGATTCCGGAGAGCCGGGAAGGCAGGAATCGGAACAGACCGATCAGTCAATTCCGGTGACATGGGCATCCGCCCCGGACTATGACGGCAATGCGGCCGGGGTATACACCTTCACCCCGCAAATAGAAAGCTTTACCCTTGTAAACGGCCTTCGGCCGCCCCAAATCACCGTGGCGGTGGGAATAGCCGCAGGCGAGATTACCGCTTTCGCGGCGCTTTCCGACGATGTCCGCTGGCAGTCGGTGGAATACGGTACCGCTTTAGAGGATTTGAACCTGCCCAGGACGCTTTCCGGGACGGTGGAGGGCGGACTGACGGAGGTTCCTGTCACATGGGCATCCGAGCCCAGCTATGACGAATATGCCAAGGGACTTTATCTTCTTACCGCCGTGCCGGGCGAAGACTTTGCGGCAGGTGCGGAGCTGCCCGTAATCGCGGTGGTGGTGCGGGGTGAGGCGCCGCGCTTCAATATATTCGCCCGTGGCGGCGGCGCGCTGGATACCGATCCCTTCCTGATCGACTCAGCGGCGCAGCTCGCCGCCATTGCCGGGATCGTCAACGAGGGCAAACTGAAAACCCTCTTTCTCGGCGCGGGTGGTAGCGGGCAGGTATATTTAAAGCTGGAAAACGATATTGATCTTTCAAGCTATGCCAGCGCCGACAGCGGCAAGGGCTGGACGCCCATCGGCAATGATACGAACAGATTCAAGGGTAGCTTTGACGGCGATAATCATACCATCACCGGGCTGACCATCAACCGCACCGGGGCAACTTTTCAGGGCTTGTTCGGGTATCTTGACAGCGGCACCATGGTGCACAATCTCGGTATAGTGGGTGTAAATATCATCGGAGGGGATGAGAACTCCGGCGGCATCGGCGGCGTGGCGGGGTATGCTAACGGCACGGTGCAAAACTGCTATGTAACCGGAAGCATCAGCGGCAAAACCAAAACCGGCGGCATTGTGGGGCAGCTTGGAAGCAGCGGCGTGGCGCAAAGCTGCTATTCCGCCGCCAATATTACCGGCACATTCTATGTCGGCGGCGTGGCGGGAGGGATTAACGGCACGGTGCAAAACTGCTACAGCACCGGCAGCGTCAGCGGCACAGGCTATGTCGGCGGTGTGGTGGGCAATGGCGACGCGGTGCAAAACTGCGCGGCGCTGAACCCTTCGGTTTCGCTAAGCAGTGGCACCAGTATAGGCCGGGTAGTGGGCAGCGGATCAGGATTTTCCGGGAACATTGCCTTTGCCGGTATGAAGATAAACGGCAGCACCGTTTCCGGCGGTATGGGAAACGATAAGAGCGGCGCAGACACAACTGCCGACACAATTGGATCAGACGGCTCATTGGGCGGCCTGTTCACCTCCACTGACGGCTGGACAACCGCAAACGGCAAGCTTCCCGGCTTCGGCGCGGCGGTGGATATGCCCGCGTACCTGCTGGGCACTGTGCCCTTTGAGGGAGCCGGCTCAAGCATCAATCCCTACCGAATCAGCACCGCCGCTCAGCTTACCAGGCTTACCGAGCTGGTAAACGCGGGAACGGCGCCTTATGCGAACGCAGGCGTATGTTACCGACTGGAAAACAGCCTCGACCTTTCCGGCTATGCTTCCGGCGAGGGCTGGGTTCCCATCGGCAGAGAGGATCCATATCCGTTTAAGGGCGAATTTAGCGGCGGCGGCAACCAAATCACCGGGCTGTATATCAACCGCCCCGGGGTCGCGTTGCAGGGGCTGTTCGGGCAAACCGGTTCCGGCAGCGTGGTAGAAAACCTGGGTGTTGTCGAAGCGAGTATCGTCGGACAGGACCTGGTCGGCGGCGTGTCGGGAATCGTGTCGGGCACCGTCAGAAACTGCTATGTGACCGGCAGCGTTTCCGGCAGGGACAATGTCGGCGGCGTGGCGGGGTCTATTGTGAGCGGCGCGGTGCAAGGCTGCTATACCACCGCCGGGGTGTTCGGCACGCAGAGCGGTTTCGGCAGGGCCGGCGGCGTGGCGGGGCTTGTTCATAACAGCAGTTTGACAAACTGCGCGGCGCTGAACCCATCCGTCGGCGGCGGCTATGAGGCAGGCCGCGTGGCGGGAGATGCCTTGACCGGCAGCTGCTCCGGCAATATCGCTTTTGCCGGCATGACGGTAACCGGCGACACGAGCAACGCGCACAGCGGCGAGGACACAACCGCCGATGAAATTGCGGCGGGGACAGGGCTTCCGGATGCGCTGAAAACCGCGCCATGGACTTATGCGCCCGGCAAGCTGCCCGGCCTGAACGGACAGACGGTTGATCCGCCCGTATACCTGATGGGCGATACGCCCTTTGTTGGCAGCGGCGAAAGTGACGCCCCTTTCCAAATCAGCACCGCCGCCCAGCTTGCCAGGCTAGCCCAGCTGATCAACGAGGGGAACGCAACCTATAACGCAAATGGCGTATGCTACCAGCTGATGAACAGCCTCGACCTTTCCGGCTATGCCATTGCGGACAGCGGCAAGGGCTGGACGCCCATTGGCACGAATGCCAACCGCTTCAAGGGCAGCTTTGACGGCGATAATCATATCATCGCCGGGCTGGCCATCAACCGCCCCAGCGCGAATGATCAGGGCCTATTCGGCTTTATTGACACCGGCGGCACCGTAAAAAATCTTGGCGTAACGGGCATCAGTGTCGTCGGCAACCAATTTGTCGGCGGGATGGCGGGGCGTGCCTACGGCACGGTGGAAAACTGCCACAGCACCGGCACCATCTCCGGTTACATGCTTGTCGGCGGCGTGGCGGGTCAGGTCAGAGGCACGGTGCAAGGCTGCTACAGCTCCGGCAGTGTTACCGGCAGCCAAGGCGTTGCCGGCGGCGTGGCGGGGGCTGTCGACAGCGGCGGCAGGGTGCATAACTGCTACGCGACGGGCAATGTCACCGGCGGTGGTACTGTCGGCGGCGTGGCGGGGCATGTCAACGGCATGGTGGAAGACTGCTACGCCACCGGCCGCGTCAGCGCCACAAGCAGCGAAACCGGAGGCGTGACGGGCTATGTCAATGGCACCGTGGAAAACTGCGCCGCGCTGAACGTTTCGGTGGCGGGCGGCAGCGCCAGCGCCGGCCGCATAGCGGGCAGCACCTCAAATCCCACCCTCTCCGGCAACATCGCCTTTGCCGGCATGACAGTAAACGGCAGCGTCGCTTCCGGCGGCGCGGCCAACAATCAAAACGGAGCGGACACGTCTGCGGGCGCAATCGCGGCGGACGGTACGCTGGGCGGGCTGTTCACCGCTGCAAACGGCTGGACGGTCGAAGACGGCAAGCTTCCCGGCTTCGGCGCGGCGGTTGATATGCCGCTGCATCTCATTAGCTTTTCCACCACCCCGCTGACTGTTGAATTATCGGGAACCGGTATCAGCGGCAGCGGCACAAGCTACAGCGCAATGACGTCCCCTACCGACCGGACGGTTACCGTAACCATTACGGGCTGGGCGGACTGGACCAACAAGGAAGTAACCGTCACGGCGAAAAAGCCGGATAACAGCCCCCTTACGGTCACACCGACGGATACGGTAAACGGCAGCGCGACGTTCACGCTGCCGGGAGGCGTGGAAGGTACTTTTACCGTCACCGCCGCCGCGAAAAGCAATCCCGTCAATGTGAACAAAACAGTCACGCTGGCGGTATCGACAGTAACGATCAATTCGGCGGCAGTAAACGGCGTCGTCGCTCCCGCGGCTGGGGCGCTGCCGATCACACTCTCCAGCCTGACAGGCGGTTCTAACTTTTCGGTGACCGGGCTGACCTGGCAAAACAGTAACGGCTCGGCGGCCGCGTTGACACTGGAGGGTAAATTCAAGGCTGGTTCCGCTTACAAAGCGGTGATTGAGCTGACCGCCGCATCGGGCTTTAAATTCCCGTCGGGTTTAACTCCTGGGGTGGATAATGGCAGCGCGGCATCCGGTACGGTCAATGGCGGAGATGTGGGCGGCAATAAGCTAATCTTTACCGTGACCTTCCCCGCGACGGCGGCGAAGGCGGTAACGGGCGTCGCGGTAAAAACCCAGCCGGCAACGCTGGCCTATACAGCTGGAGAAGCCCTCGACCTTGCGGGGCTGGCGGCAACACTGACCTATAACGACGGCTCCACGGAGGATACGTCCTTTGCCGACTTCGGCGCCGTGGGGCTCACGGTCAGCCCCGCGGACGGCTCGGCGCTCACGATGAGCAACAGCAATGTGGCCATTACCCATACAGCTTCCGGAAAATCCGCGGAGCAGGCAATCACTGTTCATGCCAGCCCAGGCGGTACCGGAGACTCCGTCGATAGCGGGGACGGCGGGGGCGGCGGCACAACGGCGCCCCAATACGAGGCCGAGGTTACCGGCGGCGGCAGATCTATCGAAACCGCCGTGACGGTGGACACAAAAACGGGCCGCGCAGCGGCGGAGCTGTCCTCCCAAGAGTTGAAAAACGGCGCGGACTTTGTGGTTACCATGCCGAAAATCCCGGGCGTGACAGACTATGGCCTTGGCATTCCAACGCTCAATCTGTCCTCAGGCAGCGGGGACGGCTCCCTCAAGCTGAACACGGACGCGGGCAGCGTTACGCTCCCCTCCGATATGCTGACGGGAACCGGCGCGGCCTCCGGGAACATGGCGCACATCAGCATCGGTACGGTCGATCCCTCCGGCCTGACGGACAGCGCGCAGGCGGCGGTAGGCAACCGGCCGGTCGTCTCACTCTCGCTTTACATCGACGGAAAGCAAACCGACTGGAACAATCCCGCCGCGCCGGTCACGGTGAGCATCCCGTATACCCCGGCCAGCGGAGAGGATCAAAACGCCATCGTCATATGGTACATCGACGGAAACGGGAATCTCAACTGCGTGATCAACGGGCGCTACGACCCGGAAACCGGTGCCGTGACTTTCCGGACTACCCATTTCAGCCTTTACGCGGTGGGCTATCACGGCGTAAGTTTTACTGACGTGCCCTCCGCGTCATGGTACCATGACGCGGTCAGCTACCTCGCGGCGCGGGGGATCACCTCCGGCACGACGGCAACGGCCTTCAGCCCCGATGCGACGCTGACCCGGGGGCAGTTTATTACCTTGCTGCTGCGGGCCTACGGCATTGAGGCCGATAAAGACGCGGCGGACAATTTCTCCGACGCGGGCGGCACCTACTACACCGGCTATCTGGCGGCGGCCAAGCGCCTTGGCATTGCAAACGGCGTGGGCGGCAACAGATTCTCGCCGGAGCAGGCCATTACCCGTCAGCAAATGTTCACGCTGCTGTATAACGCCCTCCAGGCGCTGGATAGGCTGCCCGGCAGTCATTCAGACCAGCCGCTTTCCAACTTTTCAGACAGCGGCAACATAGCGGTTTATGCGCGGGAAGCCATGACCTATCTGGTGAAAGCCGGCATAGTCTCCGGCTCGGGCGGCAAGCTCGATCCAACCGGCGGCAGCACCCGCGCCCAGATGGCCCAGGTGCTCTATAACCTGCTGGAGAAATAACCTCTTATTAAATCAAAAAGCCGGTCGTACTTTGGACGACTGGCTTTCTGCTTTTCTGTGCAAAACGAAAACCTATGGCTTTTGTACCATAGATCTATTTTGATTACGCTTTATGGTAGAAACGAAAAGTTAGACACTTTGGCAAAGCTTTCGTTATAATTTCTTAGCTCCTCATTAACTTTTTCCATGGCTTTATTGGCTGAATTTGTGTCATTTACTACTTGATATAGATCAAATAAATCCAAATCACTGGCAGCATTTAAAGCTAAAAAACAAAAGACTCAACAAACCAAGAGGGCTCTCTCACTCAACAACAAGTCATTTGCTTAAATAAAATTTTGAGAAGTTAGGTAAATATAGATGCCAGTATTCTACTTTGCATTATGCTCATAATTTTCCCGATAAATTGAACTTTGTACGTTTCTCGTTCTACTCATTTGGTGCATTTCTGTAGAAGCAGCCACAACGGTCAATTTGTGGCTGCTCACACATTCATTTACTCAGTTTTTCAACTGCAACGGCAATCTGTTCTATTGTGGGTATCCCGTCAAAATTGATATAAACAATCCGGTTGTCCCAGCAGAGGATATATTTATCCATTGCCTCATCCTGACGATAGAGCTGATAAACCGCATCGGCCTCCCACGCGGGGTCATCCGTCTTCCGGAAGTACCTTTTATCCTCTTCCGGGAAATCCCGTTCATAGCTATACTGGTTTAAATAATCATTCAGGCAGAGATCAAACAACGCAGGCAACTTAACCTGTACAATCTCATAGCTCAATTTGGGAGCATTCTGACCGTCTGGGAAAGAGTTCTGTCGCGCGACAAACTGGGCTAACAGGAGGGATTCCCTTGCCGTCCATTCGTGGGAGTAATGGTCATAATCCACATCCTGTATATCCTCAACCTTCAAAGGCAACGGGTCATGGTAAATGTCCCAGGTATGGGTGTTGCCATTCGGTTGTGTAGTAGTATAGGTTTCATCCGGTCCGTTGCCAAACCATCCGGCATTTGCTCCCCGGACAATGCCCCAAACCATGGCGCCGGTCAGAACAAAGGACAGAATAACACAGGAAGCCATCGTAATGGTCAGATTGACACGCCTTGAAGCCTTTACCCGTTTGAGGGTGTTCTTGATTGCAAGCACCAGGGTTATTAAAACAGCTATATTCGTAATCCCTAAAATCACCATCCAGCCAAAGCGTTGTGATAATACGGAAAATGCGGCCAGGGCAATTACGATTCCCCCCAAGAACAGCAGGAAATATGATATTTTCTTATAGCCGCCGCTGCTTCTGATGCAGACTTCTCCCATGTTAACCGCTTTTCCGGATTTTCGATACCAGACTACATAGCCGATTAGATTGACCAGTATATAGACGGCAAGGATATTCAAGACTGTCGCCGTGAAAAGCGCCGTACCGTTTGACAGCAGGTAAACCGGGTTATCAATAATGGCGTGAAACTGTAAAATCATCTGAAGTAGGGAAATAAGCAGCAGTACCATACTGCTGGGCAGAAAGTTCTTCTTCATCGCCCTGTGGATTGCTTTCAGTTTGACCGATTCGTCTGTTTCAATAGGGATGGGATTCTCCCTCTCTGTGCAGAAAACCTGCATTTGGGCCCACTCTGTTACCAGATTCCAGCCGGCATCCTTACAGTATTCATGGAAGGTCTGCTGATTCTCCGTGGGATAAGGATTGAACTCCGAGGCCTCGGAGAAATAAGTAACCGTATAGGTCAGCTTCTGTGGTTCTGTTTTGCGGTACTCCCAATATAAGCGAGTAATTTTATGGAGCTGCCATCCCTTCGCGGCCATTTTCGTCAGATGTGTTTCAATGCCTGTATAATCGTAGAACAGAAACTGTTCAAATCTGCGTTTTGTTATTTTCATCAGAGTGACCTCCTTTGCTTACCACATATTGCCGATAGTCGGCAGTCAACGCCGTCAGACGCTGATACTCCGTTTCAAGTGCCTGCATGCCCGTATCGGTAATCAGATAATTGCGCCTGCGGCCTTCGACCTTCGTTTCGCAAATCATACCCGCTTTCACAAAACTCTCCAGAAGGTTATAGAGCGTACCGGGGCCGACGGAAACCCGTTCGACGGTCATGGCACGAACCTTTTCCATAATGTCCATGCCATAGCATTCCGATTGTAAGCAGAGCAGGATGTAAAACATCTGCTCGGTTAATGTTTGAAACTTCTCTCTGGCCATATCCAGTACTCCTTTCAGGCATTATCGAATATCGTTAATTATATTTGCAGTATATTATCGAATATCGATAATGTCAACAGAAAATATCCACAGAGGTTTTGCCTGTGGATATTCCCTTTACCTGATATGTATAATGTGTACCCAACTATTATATCATTAGGAGTCATAAAAGGCTAAAGGACTCGAACCCTCGGCCTCCGCGTTGCGAACGCGGCGCTCTCCCTGTTCGTGCCTAAAGCACCCCCAAATACAAAGGGTGTTTGATTCTTTGCTTTAATCTATCCGGTGAAAAGTTTGCGTCATATTATTTCCAGAAAGAGGCTCGGTTATCGCCGTAAAAATCTCATCCATTTTTGCATAATCACACAGGAATGAAGCGGCACTTGCTTCAATCATTTGTTTGTCGGTTACCTGTGAAAAGTCTACCCGATAGCCTGCGTTTTCAGCCAGGTATTCGATAAAGAGTCTTTGTGCCCTGCCGTTACCCTCCCGAAAAGGATGTAAAGCATTAATCTCACTGAGATAGAGCGCCAGACGGAACGGAATTTCATCTTGGGAGGCGTCTTTCAGATAGGTTTCTTTTTTTAACTTCTGAAAAAGTGAATGGGCATTGGGTTCAATAAACTGATAGTTGCAGAACAGATTACCTTTTGCCACGTTTACACATCGAAGTTCACCGGCCCATTCATAAATATCACCGAATATATACTTGTGAATCTTTCTTAAATGAAGCAGATCAAAGTCGCCTTGTATAGCGTTTACTTTGGCATTGGCAATTCGCAAGGAGGTGATTTCTCTTTCTGCTATGCGAAGCTTTTCAGCATCCTCAATCCCCAGCTTGTTTATCAGCACATTAGAATGGGGATAACAATATCGATGATCCCATTCATAACTATAATCATAATTGTTGTTCATGACCGTAGTCGCGGGCAGCCGTATGCTTTTTGATAAGTTCAGCGATTGTTTCTTCAACCAGTTTATCATTTCCGGCGCAATGTCTGATCCTATCTTTATCAGACTGCGTAAGCGGCATTCCTTCCATTGACATGGAGCCGTTAACCTCAGCAATTAGTTTTTCCAAATCTCTCATGGAAACCACCTCATTTATATTATACTATATTTTTCAGGATACTAGGCTTCCGTTGGTCGCATTATCTTTCCCCGCCCGTTCGAGCCCCTTTTCGTCTCATAAAAGAAGGACCGTGCTTTGCACGGTCCGTTGGCTTCTTGGTGGAGACGAGGGGATTCGAACCCCTGACCCCCTCGTTGCGAACGAGGTGCTCTCCCAGCTGAGCCACGCCCCCACAGCAAAAATTATTATAACATATATTGTTGGCGATGGGGAGCAATCTTTTGTTGCTTTTTAAGCGGGGGAGTATGATTGTTTGTCCCACCATTCTTCCGTCAGGGAATCGTATATACTCTCCATGGCATTTAAATGCTGCAGCTCCCAGTCCGCCAGGCTTTCATAAAACGCCCGGGCATCAGGAATAGCGGTATCCTGGGCAGCTTGGCGGTAGTAATCAATCGAAGCCTTCTCCATTAAGATGGCAATATGAAATACCGAAATTTCCATGGCGTTATCCGTGTCCATGGTACGAGCGGCATTGAATATCCCAGGTGAGGGAACACTCTGTAATGATATCTGGTCGATAACAATTTCTTTCTTAGCCTTAATCTGGGCCAGCATGTCTTTTAACATGCCCAGATGACGTTTCTCGTCCTCGGCCAGGTGCAGGAAAGCATTGCGTGTATCCTGATCTTTGGTATCATGAGCTGCTTTTAAATAGAATTTCTCTCCTTCAATCTCGTTAAGCATGGCAGTTTTAATGATATTAATCTCACTGTTATCTATTGCGCCCGCCCCCTCGGTTCATTTTAATCTTATTGTAACAAATATGGGGTTTATCCATGCATTTTATATATAACAGATTATTGCAGGGAATGGTTCAAAGTCTGATTGGTGGTATCCAAAACCTGCTGCAGTAATGGAAGGCTGTCTTCTCCTAAATACGGATCTTGGCCCTCCTTAATCGCCTTCATGGTTTCTTCGATTGGAACCACGCGAAATAGCCGCTGCCCATTTACATAATACGGGTGAATAAAAGTGGGGGTGGAACTTACCCTGGTTAGAACCGTGGGGCCGTCAGGCAGGCTTTTGGTGAAACGAAGGTTAAGGATTACTCCGCTGTTTCTTTCAACCCCAATCTGATTACCCATGAAATTGCCCATTGAGTAAATAACAAACTTATCCTGCCCGTTAATCTGCATAACTTCCATTGGTTGTATAACATGAGGATGACTGCCAAATATAACATCAGCCCCTTGCTGGAAAAATGAAATTGCCAACTTGCGCTGTTGCTCGGTAGGATAAGGGCTGTATTCAACCCCCCAGTGAAGAATGAGCACCACCAGATCAACATGGGGACGCAATGCGGTTATGTCGGTCATGACCTTGTCGCGGTCCAGTGAATTAAAAAAATAAGGTTTGTCGGAGGGAAGGGCAATACCGTTGGTGCCGTAGCTATAAGTCAGAAAACCTACCTTGACCCCGCGAATATCTTTGATTAGAAAATTCTTTTTTTCTTCCGCAGTTTTATAGGTACCGCTGGTATCCAATCCCGCCTGCCGCAGCACATCAAGCGTGCGCAAGGCGCCCTGATAACCCCGGTCCATAGTATGGTTGTTGGCTGTAACCACCAGATCAAAGCCGTTGCTTTTTAAGGCATCGGCAATACTGTCAGGGCTGTTGAAGGCGGGATATCCGGTGTATCCACTGGACGGCCCAGCCAGGGCCGTTTCCAGATCAACCGAAGCATAATCCCCCTCTTCAATCAAGTGCTTGACCGGGGCAAAAAACTGGTCAAAGTTATAGATATCACCACGCTTGCCGGCGGCAATAACCGTATTATGCATTAAAATATCCCCGGCGGCGACCAGGCTTATAATTTCCGCATCTTTCCCGGCAACGGGGTAATCGGGACGAGGTACGGATATAATCATGTATTTATTGGTAAACATCCGGCTCCCTACCGTCATTAATTCGCCTTGCTTGACAAATACGATACCGGATTCCATCTGCTCCTTAAAATGCCATCCCCGAGTTTCCATCAGGGTTATAACCGGGTCTATGTCATCGGTGATTTTTACCAGATATTTTTCGGGCGTACCGTTTATCGCCTCAATGTCGGAATTGTTCCAGGCAAGCTTAATAGCTGCGGAAACAAGAGGGAGAGGATTGTCTTCCCGGGCGCTTATCATATTAAATTGAAAGAGCAGCAAAACCAAAAAAAGGAAGGATGCTATAATCCCGAGCAGGACCTTTTTCATAAATCAATCACTCCTGTCTCAATTTTTGAAATATCTCAACAGATAACTCCGTCAATCACAGTATTTCATAAAGTCAGATCTGCACCGATATCATCCAAGAACTTACCCTGTCATAACTCACTGGGTCTATGCCCTTACATTCCTTCGT
>JAYFPZ010000022.1:0-65652 GCA_034927445.1 Syntrophomonadaceae bacterium | reverse complement strand
TATAATCTCGTTCTCGACACTTGTAAGAAAAATGAAGAGGCAAAAAGCGCATGAATAAGGCGCTATTTGCCTCTTTTGGACTACCTTAAAAATGTTGTATGTAGTTGGTCACTTCAAAATATTTTTAATTTTTTTGTTTATATCTTTTGGCTGGTAGTAACGTCTGTCCAAGCCAAGATTAAAAACAATATTAAGAGCAGTGCATATCAGAGATCCGTTGTACGTGGCCATGTAGTACAAATCGTGGACATTGGCAACGTTCATATTCTTGAGCGTCTCTAATACTGTGTCTATGGTGAAATGCTCCCCATGATCATCCAGCTTGGCTTCAAGAAGACGGTAAACCAGCAAGGCAGTATAGCATATCATGAAATGAGCCGTGATACGTTTTCTTTTGCGATGATAGACAGGCCTTGCGGAAAAGTTGGTCTTCAAGACTCGAAAGCAGTCTTCGATTTTATGCCTTTTCGAGCTAATCTCAATAATTGATTTCGCGTCATCTTCCAAGTTCGTTGCTATCGCGTAAAAACCGTCGTATTTTTCCTCTTTCAGGATAAGAGATTCGTTGATTGAATAAGTGTGGGATACTTTCTCTCCGGACTTTGATTTCGAAGTTTTCTGTATGAATCTGGTGACATCATGAGGGCCTTTTTTTATGGAATCTGGATCGCAGGTTTCTAGAAGCTTTCTTGCGCGCTCGATCTGGCGGTTCCTTACATACCTTTGGTATTCCAGCATTTTTCTAGAGAACGTGATAATCAGGCGCTGCTTGAGCATGGCTTTTGACTTGACCCGTCTTACATTTCCGTTTTTCGATACGACTTCGTCATAGAGCCCGACATCGACAGCGCGGTCGGCTTCGATGACTTTGTAAGCGCTGCCATTGTAGTAGGTAAGGTTATTCACATCGTTCTTGTCAAAAGTTTTCATCCATTCAATGCTCACGCTTCTGTCGTCAGACAAAAATCTGTAGTCGCAATCATTGAACACGGCTGTTTGCAGCACGTCGGACAACTTCTTGACGGACTGCGTCACAATAAATGCCCGCCCTCCCATTGAATTGAATTTCCTGATCCCTATAGAACCAAGTCCGGCATCGGCGCAGTAGATGAACCGCTTACCATCCAACATCTTGACTATTCGTTTTTCGGCTGGCACTGCGCAGATTTGTTCGTTGTCGGAACCCGAGTTGATGCACATAGATAGGGGGATGCCCCTGGCGTCCATGAACAGGCCCATCTGTACCAAAGGGTTCGGGCGGTGCTCTTTTGAAGGGCCGTATTTGCGCAAACCTTTCATAACTTCCCCTGTAACTTCGTCAACATAGTCGTCATCGTCGGTCTCAGTCTCAAAATAGTAGTTAGTGCAATCGAAATAGCACACGGATGTGTCGCGGGCGACGATGCTATTGCTGTAACGAAACAGGTGGTTCAGATAATCGTCGTAATTATCTTCTAGGATATCCATAGTCCTAAGTATATGCACATACTCGAAATCGGGCTGCTCATAGTAACTGCCGAGACTGTCAAACGTGCCTTGTTTCGAATCTGGATCGAGTATCCTTGCGTATGTCAGAAAGCGGTTGATCTTGTTTGGATCAAATGTGACTTTACTCTCTTGCGTAGCTTTTTTGAAAAAAAGATCAAGATTCAAACCGCGATAAATCATTTGGAGAAAGAAATATCCAACATTGAGCTGGTTGCTTGATGAAACAGTGGCATTGCTAGGTTTCAACCTTTCGTCAAAATCAATTTTCACCTCCATGCTGAATTTGTTGCCACCCAACTCTCGGTTGCGCTTTGCAATCTCCTCTTTGGCATAGGCAAGCGGATCGTCGGTTATCTTCAGCAGTTCCGAGTGCCTGCCAATAACGCCTACGTTTCTGGTAGTGGTCTTTTTACCGTTGCGGTAACCATGCTGAACGTAGTAAATGGGATCCTTGGCTCTTTTGTCATAGTAAAGCTTCATATGGGTATTATACCATAAACATACAACTCATACAACATGTATTTCGTGAAAATTTGACATGAAAAAACCGCTCATTTAGCGGCCTAGAATGTGATTGCTATTTATTCAACTGTCGAGAACCCGCAAATCGAAACGGTTTTGAGGGCTGTCCATGCTATTTCCCATTCAGCTTAACCCGATAAACTTCCGCTATAGCCGAATAACATAAACCGGTCTGAGCTCCTTTCGTTTTGCAAAAGGACCCTTTGGGGCTGCAACAGCCTATTGTAATATTAAATATTTAACACAATATAGTATAATGATATAACAGCCAGGGGGAGCCTATAGAAAAAATTGGCGGTAAAGTGAGGTTGAGTTGAAGATGACAAATTTACGAGCTGTCTTACATAATTTTTTGACCAAATTTAAGGATCCGGTAAGCGGATTTACCCATTTAGGGGGAGCTTTTTTATCTATCGCCGGACTGGTGGTTTTGGTTAGGTATGCCGCGCGCTTTGCCACGGTCAAGCACATTGTAACCTTTGCCATTTTTGGCGCCACCCTGATCATGCTCTATACCGCCAGTGCGGTTTATCATTTGCTGAAGGTTCCTGAAAAGGTCAATACCCTGCTGAGACGCATCGATCATATGATGATCTATATTTTAATTGCCGGGACCTATACCCCGATCTGCGTGATAGGTTTGACCGGGGCTTGGGGTGTAAGCATGCTGATTACCGTATGGGTGCTGGCGCTAATGGGTATTATCATGACGGTGTTCTGGTTTGGAGCCCCACGCTGGCTGACTACCGCAGTATATCTGCTGATGGGCTGGCTGGTGGTCATTGCCTTCTACCCCTTGATCCAGTCCCTGCCGATCGGTGGTATAACCTGGCTGGCGGTCGGAGGCTTGCTTTATTCGGTAGGAGCGGTGGTGTACGGCTTTAAATGGCCGAAAATCAACTCGCGCTGGTTCGGCTTTCACGAGATATTCCATCTGTTTGTAATCGCAGGCAGTCTGGGGCACTACTGGTTAATGTTCAGATACCTGATGTATGTTTAGTCAGCAGCAAGCGTTCAGCTTTGAGCCAAATAAACAAAGTCGATGATGAAGAAGGGGAGGAGATCATGGAGGTAAACGTACTTAATGCTGGGGAAATGACGATCTTTCAACGGGAAGCCTGGGTGGAAAAAATATTTGCCCTGGTTAAAAAATTTATTGCCGGCTATGGGGATGCGCAGGTATCCACCTGTAGTTCCCTTTGTATTACCACCCTTAAAAACTCTTATGTAAGAGGCCGGGTTTTTCCATTTATTAATATTCCTATCCGCTGCCGGGACAAAGAATTGTTGGGTTTGTATGAATATTGTGACCAACTGCCGCTTTCGGATCAATATGTCTATTGCGATTTTGTGGTTCATTCCATATATTATGCTGAAAATAAGGAACCGGCTTCGATGAAGGTCCTGGAAGACCGTGCCCGCAAGGTAATTGAGGATAACGGCTATAAGATTGTCAGCTTCGAAGACGGTATGGCGGCAATTACAATTGACCGGAAAGTACTGGAACAGGAAGCGGAATTTCTTGCCCTTCTGAAAGGTTTATTGGACCTGGCCATCAAAATGCAGGCGGAAACAATTTAAGAAGGTGTATTTGTAATGACGGAAGATTTACATAGTGCCAAACTCTCACGCAACGATGAGTGCTGGTGCGGCAGTGGCAGAAAGTATAAAAAGTGCCATTTGGAACAGGATGTTAGATTAAGGGAAATGGAGCTGGCAGGCATACCGGTTCCGCCCCGGGCGATAATCAAAAATGAAAAACAGATTGCCGGGATCCGGCAGGCCTGCCAGTTGAGTAAAGAGATTCTAAATATGCTCGAAGACAGGATCAAGATAGGTATTACTACCGCCGACATAGATAAATGGGTGTATGACTATACCATTGAGCACGGGGCAGTTCCAGCCACCTTGAATTTTGAAGGGTATCCCCGCAGCGTATGTACTTCGCTTAATAATGTAGTGTGCCACGGCATACCGGATGATACAGTTTTAAAAGATGGAGACATCCTTAACGTTGATGTTACTTCCATCCTCAACGGTTATTACGGTGATATGAGCCGTATGTTCCTGCTAGGGGATCCTGCACCGGAAGCCCGGGACTTGGTGCGGGTAACCAGGGAATGCATGTATCTGGGGATTGAACAGGTCAAACCTTTCAACCGGATTGGTGATATCGCCTATGCTATTGAACAATATGCCAACCGCCACGGATTTTCAGTGGTGCAGGAATACGGCGGCCACGGCGTCGGCCTTGATTTTCATGAGGAACCCTTTGTGCAGCATTATGGAGCCAGAGACTGCGGCATGGTGCTGGTTCCCAATATGGTATTTACCATAGAACCCATGCTCAATAGCGGGGGTTACAAATGCTCTCGACTGGCGGACGGCTGGACGACTGTCACTAGGGACGGGTCGCTTTCGGCCCAATGGGAGCATACCGTTCGGGTTACTGAAACTGGGGTGGAAATCTTGAGCGAATAAACCCAGAGTGCTGACAGAAGCGAATATCTGCGTTATTTCCAAAGCCCATTCAATCAACGTACTATAGGTACGCCTCAATCATGGGATTTGGGAATGCCTTGATCTTCACTCCTGTCACTCGCACTGAAACTGGGGCGATGATTAAAACGAACATTATTACCTATGGTAGTAGGGACGATAGACGCGGATATACGCGTCTATCGTTTTACTGCATCCAGTTGATTGAGTAAGTTGGGGGAAATTGATAAAATAAAAAAATAGTATTTTTTCATTAAATTGAAAGAAGGATGGATTGTGCATAAAAAGCTATTTATCCCCGGACCGGTTGAAGTCAGACCTGATGTACTGGACCGTATGGCTACGCCTATGATTGGACACCGCAGCAAAGATGCCTCGGCTCTGCAGCATAGAATCAGCGATAAAATCCAAAAAATTTTTTATACCAATGCAGCGATTCTGCTTTCCACCTCATCCGGCAGCGGCCTGATGGAAGGCGCGGTGCGGTCCTGCACCCTCAAAAAAGCGGCGGTTTTTTCAGTGGGGGCATTCGGCAAGAGATGGTACGAAATGGCGGTAAGCAATAACGTACCGGCTGACCTGTATGAAGTTGAATGGGGATCTGCCACTACTCCGGAACTGGTTGATAAAGCATTGTCTACCGGTCAATATGATCTTATAACCATTACCCATAATGAAACCTCCACCGGCCTGATGAATCCGGTGGAAGAGATTGCCGAAGTGGTTAAGCGGTACCCCGAGGTGGTTTATTGCCTGGATGCAGTAAGTTCGATGGCCGGAACCAAAATCGAGGTCGACCGGCTGGGGGTGGATATCTGCATTACCTCCACCCAGAAGGCGTTGGGATTGCCCCCCGGCATGGCGGTATGCTCCTTTTCCCAAAAGGCCCGGGAGCGAGCTGAAAAAGTGCCTCACCGCGGTTATTACCTGGATTTGCTATCCCTCTATGATTATATTCAGAAAAAGGATTATCAATATCCGTCCACCCCTTCTTTGTCCCATATGTTCGCCCTGGACTACCAGTTGGACAGAATCATGGAAGAGGGTCAGGAGAACCGTTACAGACGTCATATTGAGATGGCTGAGTTCGTAAGGGAGTGGGCCCGGAAAAACTTTGACCTTTTTGCCGATGAGAGATATCTGTCCAATACTCTTACCACGATCACCAATACCCGGGACATTGATGTAGCCGCCTTGAACAAGGAACTGGGGGCCAGGGGCTACCAGATCTCCAACGGTTATGGCAAGATGAAGGATAAGACCTTCCGCATCGCCCACATGGCTGATTGCACCCTGGAAGAGATACAAGACCTGTTGGCGAACATTGACGATATACTTAACCTTTAATGGAGACGATTATCATTGATAGGTTGTCAAAAGAACCAATCCCCTTGACAACCCGGATTGAGGCAGGCTTCTTTTTACAGGCTATACCTAGATTAACCTTAATATTCTATTAAGCCTTAAGTTAAAAAAGTCCGCGCAATTCATAAAAGTCAGCGTCTGTCCGCGTCTGTAAAGAATCCAAACTATTGGGAGGTTTTGTAATGGCGGTAATCAGACCTTTTAAAGCGGTTAGACCGGTACCGGAACTGGCGGGCCAGGTGGCCGCGCTGCCTTATGATGTAATGAGCAGTGAGGAAGCCAGAGCAATGGTCAAGGATAATCCCTATTCTTTTTTACATGTAGACAAGGCCGAGATTGATCTGGACCCGGGCATTGACTTGTATGAACCGAAGGTTTACGAGAAGGCTCGTGAAAATCTGCAAAATATGATCGCCCATGAGGTTTACCTTGAGGACCAGGAGCCCCGCCTCTATATTTACCGGCAAGTCATGGGCGACAGAGCTCAGACTGGAATTGTGGCATGTGCGTCGGTAGATGATTACCTGAACAACATTATAAAAAAACATGAACTTACCAGGGCCGATAAAGAACTGGACCGAACCCGCCATGTTGACGTTTGTGATGCCAATACCGGCCCCATATTTTTAACTTATCCTGCAGTGAAGGAGATCAGTGACATCATATCCCAATGGATCACCCGGGAACCGGTGTATAATATTGCGGCTGAAGACGGGATAAGGCATATTGTCTGGGTCATTGATGCAGAGCACACAATTGAACAGCTGGTAGACTTGTTTAAGCAGGTGCAATACTTGTATATCGCGGACGGACACCACCGGTCGGCCTCAGCCGTACGCGTGGGGCAGATGCGGAGACAATCCCATCCCGATTACAGCGGGGAAGAGGAGTTTAATTACTTCCTGGCGGTAATTTTCCCGGATGAGGATCTGTATATTATGGATTATAACCGGGTAGTCCAAGACTTGCATGGATTATCGGATGATGAATTTATGGAGCGGGTGGCGCAGTCCTTTTTAATAAAGAAGCATGCAGGAACTGATCCCTTTAAACCGTTTAAGAAGCATCAATTTGGGATGTATCGGGCAGGGCAGTGGTATGTGCTGGAAGCTCGGGAAGGAACTTATGATGCCGCCGACCCGGTCGCCCGTTTGGATGTCTCCATTTTGCAGGATAACATTTTGCGGCCTTTGCTGGGGATTGAAGACCCTCGCACGGACAAACGGATTGATTTTGTGGGTGGTATCCGGGGCCTGCGGGAACTAGCGAAGAGGGTCAACGGGGGGATGGGAGTCGCATTCTCCATGTATCCCACTACCATTCAAGATTTGATGGATATAGCCGATGCCGGCCAAGTGATGCCACCCAAATCAACCTGGTTCGAGCCGAAACTAAGAAGCGGGCTGTTTATTCATAAGCTAAGATAATCTTTTATCTTGCTGGTTTTGAAGAAACAAGCCGGCCAGGATAGCGTTTTGGATCTCCATAATCAGACCGTTGATGCCGCTTTCGAGTGTATCAGCCTGGGATTGATACCGATTAGAACCGGGATTTTCCATGGAGATTGCGAAAGCGCGTTGATGAGCGTTGCTTTTAATACTTACCAACCGGTCAAGGATCTGCATATAGTTCATAGGTCTACCTCCTGTCACTATACAAAAGCCAGCGTAGATTACAAGCGATGAATTGCCGGATGATGGCATATATACCATCACCCGGCGCTGTTTTTAGGATGTTATCTAAGGCCTTTGAGCAGGTTGGCTGCGACGACCATCCGCTGTACCTGACTGGTTCCTTCATAGATTTGCAGGATCTTGGCATCGCGCATATATTTCTCCACCGGGTAGTCTTTGGTGTAGCCGTAGCCTCCAAATACCTGGACCATGTCGGTGGTTACCCGCATCGCCATATCACCGCAGTATCCTTTGGAGATTGATGAAGCCTGGGAGAAGGGGAGACCATTCATTTTCAGCCAGCAGGCTTTCTGATATAACAGGCGACCGGCCTCGATCTCCATGCAGGCATCGGCCAGCATAAACTGAACGGCCTGAAAACTGGAAATCGGTTTGCCGAATTGGACCCTCATTTTGGCGTATTCCACCGCGTGATCATAGGCCCCCTGAGCCGTGCCGACAGCCAGGGCTGCAATCATGGGACGTGAATAATCCAGGGTTTTCATACAGGTCATCCATCCGGTGCCCTCTGCCCCGAGGCGGTTCTCCTCCGGAACGAATACGTTGTCAAAGACAACTTCACTGGTGTTGGACAGTCGAATTCCCAGCTTGTTTTCGGTTTTACCGACGGATATGCCTTCAGATTCACGATCCACCATGAAGCAGCATATGCCTTTAATCCCCATTTTTTTATCCAGGGTGGCAAAAACCGTATATTGATTGGCAACACCGCCGTTGGTGATAAAGCACTTGGTTCCGTTGAGGATATATCCTCCGTCTACCTTTTTGCAGGATGTTGACATACCGCCTACGTCAGAACCGGCACCGGGCTCGGTGAGACAGAAGGCTGCCAATTTCCCGCCTTCCAGCATTTTGGTGAACCAGCGGCGTTTTTGATCATCATTAGCGGCTATATGGATAGGATCTGTGGCCAGCAGAGTACTGGCGACTACGGCAGTGGCCAGACCCAGGTCGCCGCGGGCCAGTTCCTCGGTTACCAGAGCCTGCCCCAAAAAGTCTATGCCGGCTCCGCCGTATTCTTCAGGAACCCCAATGCAGTCCAGACCGGTTTCATTCAGCTTTTTATAGATATCCTCCGGCCAGATGTGTTTATCATCATAATCACCGACAACCGGCCACATTTCAGTTTCAGCGAACTTTTTCGCCATATCCTTCATCATGATTTGTTCTTCGGTAAAATTAAAATCCATTAAATCAAACCTCCTTTCAATCTTACATGTTTAATTCAAATCCGGATTAAGCCATAACTTAACCGGGAATAAAAGTTCCCAGCTAGTCCCGGATCTTGTTGGTTGACTTCCAGATATTCATATTTTGGGCTTCTTTGACCAGTTCATCCTGCAGATCCGGGTGGGCTATGTTGATAAGCGCCTCAGCCCGCTCCCAGTTGGACGTACCTTTCAAATTGCAGATGCCGTTTTCGGTGATAACATAATACGTGAGGCTGCGGGGAACGGTAACGATGGTGCCCGGAGACAGATAGGGCACGATACGGGATTTGAGATTACCTTCCTTATCCTTAAAGGTCGAAGTCAGACAGATAAATCCTTTACCGCCCCTGGAGTACCAGGAGGCAAATATGAAGTCAAGCTGGCCGCCGGTGCCGGAAATATGACGAATGCCGGATGATTCCGATGCCACCTGGCCATAAAGGTCCACTTCCACGGCATTGTTGATACAAGTGACTTTTTCATTCTGCGCGATGATATAAGGACTATTGGTGTAACTAACCGGGTAAGTGGCCAGCATGGGGTTCTTATCCATGAAATCGTAAAGCTTGGAGGTACCCATGGCAAAAGTGTAGACCATCTTGCCGGGGTCGGTGACCTTCCGGGCTCCGGTAATTCTGCCGGCTTCGTACATATCTACATAGGAGTCCGCCAGCATTTCCGTGTGTACCCCGAGGTCTTTAAGATCGGATTCGGCAATCATTTTGCCGACCGCATTGGGCATTCCGCCTATCCCCAGCTGGAGAGTGGCTCCGTCTTCCATTTCCTCCATAACCAAGCGGGCGATTTTATTGTCATTTTCGGTTATTACCGGGTTGGGGATCTGCGGCAGGGGTTTGCTGAGCCCCTCCACGATATAATCGACCTCGGAAATGTGTATGCCTTCGCCGCTGCCGCCGAAACAAACGGGCATCTGGTCATTTACTTCCACAATGACCTTTTTGGCATTCTTGCATTGGGCATACTCAAAAGAGCAAGAGGTGCCGAAATTGAAATAACCGTGTTTATCCATAGAAGTAACCTGCATCATGGCCACGTCGGGTCTGAGATAACGGTCATAGATCTCAGGGCCGCGGGTGTAAGTAAAAGGTACATAGGTGCATAGCCCTTTATCATGCATTTTGCGCTCGGCCCCGCTCATGTGCCAGCTGTTATAGACAAAGTGTTTCCCTTCCGGATCAACCAGGCAAACTTTAGGTTGAAACAGGGTGGTGACCGCATGGATTTTAACCCCGATGAGTTCATCCTTGCGCTTGGACAGGGCTTCATCCAGCACCGGGGGAGCACAGGCAAACTGGCTGTATTCCACCCAATCACCGGATTTGACTATTTTAACGGCTTCATCGGCAGATACTGATTTGCTTTTGTATTCATCCATATAACTCATATTTTTTCGCTCCTTTATTAAAAATTCGGAGTGCTAATTATGGGTTAAATATCTCTGGTCCACAGGGAAGCCATGGCTGAGCCGCCGCCTACGCAGAGAGCGGCTCCCCCCAAGGTCAGACCGAGCCGTTCCATTTCATAATACAGGGATACGATAATGCGGAGAGCGGTTGCTCCAACCGGATGGCCCAGGCCGATTCCTGAACCATTATGATTGGTCTTGGACATATCCAGGTCAATTCCGAATTCTTCTTTGAGCATTCTGCCTACCCCTAAGAATTGGGCGGCAAAGGCTTCGTTGATCTCCCAGTATTCTATGTCTTCATATTTTAAGCCCGCCTGTTTAAGCGCTTTGGGAATGGCCACGGCGGGACCAAGGCCCATAACGGTAGGGTCGACCCCTTCGGCTACTATATTAACCATCTTGAGCAGCGGCTTGATTCCCAGTTCCAGGGCTTTATCCTTGGACATGACTACCGCTGCGGCAGCGGCATCGTTAATTCCGGAAGCATTGGCGGCGGTAACCACTCCGCCTTTCTTGAAGGCAGCCGGAAGTTTGGCCATGGCATCGAGACTGGCATCGGGGATCATGTGCTCATCATTCTCAAAAAGTTTTACGCCCTTCTTGCTTTTTAGTTCAACCGGTACGATTTCCTGTCTAAATGTGCCGTTTTGCATAGCAGCGGTGGCGTTTTGGTGGCTCCGCAAAGCTAACTCATCGCATTCCTCCCGGGTAATACCATATTTTTCGGCCACATTTTCAGCAGTTAGGCCCATATGACCGGGAACCAGTTTGTCAACCAGACCGTCATAAAGCATGGAATCCTCAAGTTTTCCGGGGCCCATCCGGTAGCCCATGCGGGCTTTTTCCAACATATAAGGAGCATTGGTCATGCTCTCCGCGCCTATTACCAGGCCGATATCGATTTTGCCCAAGGCAATATGGTCACAGATTATTTCCAAAGCTCTCATGCCGGATGCGCAGTTCTGATTTACGTTGCAGCCATTGGCTCTAATCGGCAGTCCTAATGCCATGGCCACCTGACGGGAAGGAAGTGATCCCTGAAAATGCGGGTAAATCTGCCCCAGGACCAATTCATCAATGGTATCGGCAAGGATACCGGCTCTTTTAATAGCTTCCTGGCCTGCGGTTATGGCTAAATCTTTGACAGACACGTCTTTGAGACTGCCTTGAAATCTTCCTATAGGAGTTCTGCACAAACTTACGATTACGACATCCTTAGTCTCCATTAAAGAAACACCTCCAAAATTTATAAATTATTTACACTTAAACTCTGCTTTTCGCTTTTCTAAAAATGCGCTCATACCTTCCTGCTGATCTTCAGTTGCGAAACACAACCCGAACATATCGGCCTCAATCAGCATGGCGGTATCAATATCGGCCTGCATGCCCCGGGTGATCTGGTTCTTGCTTAAGCGGACCGCCAGGGGGGCCTTGCTGGATATTTTTTTAGCCAGCTTCTTGGCTTCTTCCATTAATGATTCCGCCGGATAGATATGATTGACCAGCCCTACCCGGTAGGCCTCCTCGGCATTGATATTGCTGGCGGAATAGATCAGTTCTTTGGCTCTGCCTTCCCCAATAAGTCGAGGCAGACGCTGGGTCCCGCCATAGCCCGGAGTTATGCCCAAACCAACCTCAGGCTGCCCAAACAGAGCCTTGTCAGAAGCTAATCTCATGTCACAGGCCATGGCGAGTTCACAGCCGCCGCCCAAGGCAAAGCCATTGACCGCAGCTATTACCGGTTTATCCATAGTTTCAATCAAACGAAAAACTTGCTGCCCGAGAATGGCGAAAGCGCGGGCTTCCAACGCTGGGAGCTTATGCATATACGCAATGTCGGCACCTGCTACAAAGGCTTTATCACCTACTCCGGTTATTATCAGCACATCGATCTCCGGGTCTGAAATAACTGCCTCCACCGCACTTTTGATGTCCAATAAAGTATCGGCATTAAGCGCGTTAAGCGCCTTGGGCCGATTGATAGACAGTATGGCAATACGGTTTTCTTTTTCCAGGGTTAAGTTTTCATACGCCATGCTTAAAATTAAACCTCCTCCATATTAGATAAGCAGCTTACTCCTAATTGAGTTTCAATCACCCCCTTTAAACCCTGAGGGAAAAATATACATTGTATGAAAAATATAGTATCAATAGCATGAAATTCCCTTAAATTAAAAATATATACAATGCAATTGTTATGCCAACTCAAACCACCAGCCGCCCCATCACAAGAAAAGGCGGTATATCGGCTTCAGCAATATACCACCCGAAAGTGAACGTGACAAATGTAACATATTAAATTTCGTATTTGGGAAAATGGAAGCTTGATTATAACAAGACAAGTAATGGTGACGCGTGCAAACGAGCTTTCCTAAATTGGGAGATTGCTTTTTCAAAAACGGAGACTAACGACCGGAAATTTTTAATCCAGGCCGTATTTGGACAGCTTGCGGTATAGGGCCGAGCTGTGAATACCCAGCATTTTAGCGGCATGAACTTTATTATTGGCCGTTCTTTCCAAAGCCTTCATTATTATTTGTTTTTCCAGGTTCTCCATGGCTTCGGGCAGGTTGATGTTGTCTTCTTCCAGCAGTTCAGGGTTTATCGAACTATTTTCAGTCAGGGAGGGGAAATGTTTGATGCTTAAATAATCGCTATGACTCATATTAGCCATATTGACGGCGCGCTCCAAAAGGTTTTCCAATTCCCGGACGTTTCCGGGCCAGGCGTAATCCATCAATAGATTGCGAGCCCTTTCTGAGATCCCTTTGATATTCGTAAACAAATCATGATTGATTCTGCCTAAAAGGGCATCGGCGATCAGGGGTACGTCATCAATTCTTTTGCGCAACGGGGGAATGGTCAATCTAACTACGTTTAAACGATAATATAGATCCTGGCGAAATTCCTGGCTGCTCACCATTGCCTCCAAATCACGATTGGTGGCCGCTATAACCCTTACATTAACTGTAATCGGGATATTGCCTCCGATTCTTTCCACCGTTCTTTCCTGCAACACAGTCAGCATTTTGGTCTGCATGGGTATGGGCATATCTCCGATTTCATCAAGAAATATGGTTCCGCCCCGGGCCAGTTCAAATTTGCCCTGTTTGCCTCCGCGCCGGGCTCCGGTAAAAGCCCCGTCTTCATATCCGAATAATTCTGATTCCAGCAGATTTTCAGGTAAAGCCGCGCAGTTTATGCGTATAAAGGGGCCTGATTTTCGCGGGCTGGCATTATGGATGGCCTGGGCGTAGAGTTCTTTGCCGGTGCCGCTTTCACCGGTTATAAGCAGTGTACTATTGGTTTGCGCCACGTGTTCGGCCATGGATTTTACCGCCAGGAAGACCGGGTTTTTACCTATCAGGTCAGCAAACTGCCATTTGGCACTGTATAATTTGCTGAATTCCTCCTTATATACGTTAAGTTCTTTTTCAGTATCATGAAGTTTTTTGACCAGGATCTTGGCCCCCGACATATCCAGGAACAGGCTCTTGCCTATGGCCCCGACGATTTCGCCGTTTTTAATGATAGGCAGGCGGGTGACGATCGTTTCACGGCCTTTGATTATAAAAATATCGGCCTTGTCAATCCGTCCGGTTTTCAATATCTGGGGAAGCTCGGAGGTTGGGGTGATATCCAAAATATATTTCCCCATGACATCTTCTTTTTGCATGCCGATTATATCGAGATAAGTCTGATTCATGGTGGTTATATATCCATCTTTATCAACAATAACATAGACCATGTAAGGGCTCTCAATCAGGCCTTCCAGAATAGCCTGAAAGTCCTTTTCAGTTTCCTGCAGCTTGCGCATCAAAACTTTGGCTACCGACATGTCCATAAACAGACTTTTAGCTACCGCCCCGATTATTTGCCCGTTTTTGATGATGGGCAGGCGGGTGACGATCATCTCATGCCCTTTAATCGACCAAATGTCGGCATCATCGATCCGACCGGTCTCCAACACCTCAATCAGCCCGGAATTGGGGGTTATGTCCAGAATATATTTACCAATTACATCTCTTTTTTTAACATTCAAAATATCCAGGTAGGTCTGATTCATGGCGGTTATATAACCGCCGCTGTCAACTGCCACATAAAGCATATAGGGGCTTTCCACTAAGGCGGCAAAAAGAGCGGTAAATTCTTTTTCTCTTTCTTCCAGCCTTTTCATAAATATCTTGGCGCCGGACATATCCAGGGAAAGACTCTGGCCGATAGCCCCGATAATTTCGCCGTCCTTAATAATAGGCACCCGGGTGACAATGGTATCCTGGTCCTTTATGGGCCAGATATCCGCTTTGTCGACCCTTCCGGTTTCCAATACCTGCGGGAGTTCGGAATGAGGCAGAATTTCCAGGACATGTTTGCCGATAACATCATCCAAGGTTAGTTCGAGCGAATCAAGAAAGGTTTGGTTCATCAAGGTTATGTAGCCTTCTTTGTTGACAATAACCAGGGCCATGTACGGGCTTTCAATCAGGGCATCAAAGGTGGCAGCAAATTCATAGTCGGAAATCGAGGATATAGGAAACACCTCCTAAAATATGCTGAACAGGTTATGTGATGCAAGAGGATGTAAATTATCTTATTTTACCATATTCCCGCCCGGCATTGCTGCAGAATTAGCTCGAGGCATACAGCTGGGGGTGTATTAAAAACCGGGGTTATGAGAGAATAAAATGGAAAGAATTAGATTATGGAGGTGCAATATGAAAAGGGTTGTGGAGATTTGTCCTCGCGTCTATCAGGTGGGGGGAGGCAGTCTGTCTTCTCCGCAGGACTGCTGTATTTATCTGGTAGAAGGAGACCAGGAATCAGCTTTAATTGATACGGGAGCCGGTGGAAGCGTATCCCGCCTATTGGCGAATATAAGCGACAGCGGCTTAAACGTCGGCGCGATCAGGTATATCATCGCTACTCATGGACATATTGACCACATTGGCGGACTCCAGGAATTGCAAGAGCGGCTGCAGGCCCGGGTAGTTGCCCATCAGCTGGAATTGCCCGCCATACAGGAGGGACTCCCGCGCTTGACGGCGGCAGGCTGGTATGGGGTGGACTATCAACCGGTAACTGTAGATGAGGTCTTAAAAGGAGACCAAGGCACTATCCAGGTAGGCAATCTGGCCATAAACTGGATTCATACCCCCGGCCACACCCGCGGCGGGATTTCAGTATATTGGGATGCCGGAAGTTTACGGGTGCTTTTCGGGCAGGATATCCATGGACCCTTTAATCAGGAGTGGGGTTCAGACATGCGGCAATGGAGGCAGTCCATGCAAAAGCTGCTGGATTTGAAAGCGGATATATTGTGTGAAGGACATTTCGGTATTTATCAACCGGCGGCAGCCGTGCGTAAGTACATCGAAGGGTATATGCAGCGTTACTAGCTTGAGGGACAACGGGGACGGAGCTGATTGTCTCCATTGTCCCCGCAAGGGAATGCCCAGGGGACACAATCTGTTCCTGGGGCATTATTGGTATTTTATTGGGCAATTTATATTTTTAATCACGCCAGAGATCTTCAAGCGTCTGAGCTTTTCGGATCAGGCGGATTCCCCCGTTTTTCTCGATCAGCACCTCCGCCGGCAGCGGACGGGAATTGTAGGTGCTGGCCATGGCAAAACCATAAGCCCCGGCATCATGCACAATCAGCGCATCTCCCTCCCGGCAGCAGGGAAAGGCACGGTCATGGGCCAATATATCTCCGCTTTCGCAGATTTGCCCCACTACATAAACGGGCTTGTCGTATTCCTTATAAGGGCGTTCCTGCCCTGGGACTACACTGATCTCGTGGTAGCTGTCATACATAACCGGGCGTATCAGTGTGTTAAAGCCAATATCTGTTCCTACAAAGACGGTATTGTAATTTTCCTTGACCGCAGTAACGGTACCCAGCAGAGCCCCGCATTCGGCAGCTATATAGCGGCCTGGTTCAGTGCGGATGGTGATGGGACGATAGGAGGCCACCCAGGTGTTTATCAGGTTATCCAGTTTGCTGCCCAGTTCGGCCAGGTCCAGGCGCGGCTCTACCCCGTGGCGGTAAGGTATGCCGAAACCTCCGCCCAGGTCTACCATTTCCACGCTGGGATAATCGGCGGCGAGGCTTAATATGGCGGCGGCAGCTGCCACATAGGCCTCCGATTCCAGGAAAAGCGAGCCGATATGCTGATTAAGGCCGGTTATGGTCATATCATAACTGGCGGCTATTGCCTGGGCCTGGGGCAGATCTTCCACGGCTATGCCGAACTTGGCTTTTTTGCCGCCGGTAATGACCTTGTCATGATGCCCGGCTCCAATACCGGGATTGATGCGCAGACATACCGAGCCTCCCCGGTTTATTTCACCCAGCAGTTTAAGCTGGGACAATGAATCAACACTGATCAGGATACCCCGGTCTACAGCAAATTGCAGTTCCTGCCGGGAAACGTTATTGCCGATAAAGGTGATGCGGTCAGGCGTGAAACCGGCTTTCATCTCCAGATACATTTCACCCGGAGACATGCCATCCACATCAAGTCCTTCAGAACAGACAATTTTTAAAAGCTCTACATTGGTATTGGCTTTGGCCGAATAGTTCACCCGAAAGCGCGGATATTTAAGCAGGTTTTTCATCTCCCGGCACCGTTCCCGCAATATTTCTTCGTCGTAAATGTATACGGGACTGCCAAATTCCCTGATTATTTCCTGGACGTCTTTTTTGCCGAAGACCAGTTTTTCAAACCCCAATCAACTCACTCCTTAATTAAACTGAATAGCCTGCAAGTCTTAAACAAATATATAGACTGTGAGTGCTTGACTTTAAGCGCTCCCACCGCAGGAACAAGTGTTTATATTTTAATCCAGCCGACAAGATTTTGGCAAGCAGGTAGGGGCAAGTATACAGGAAGTGCAGTATTCTGTATGCACCCAGACCGGCAAAAAAGGCCAATAGCTGCGTTAATCAGGAAACACGCTCAATCAACGTACCTGCATGTACGCCTCAATCACGGTCTCCTGATTGCCTTGCTCTTGACCTTTTTTGCTCGCTCTGGTAATGTCGACTTTTAAGCAGCCTAGGCTTGAGGGGCGGAAATCCGGCGTTCCTGCCGGGCGGGTATAAATCCCGCCAGAATAAGGTTGATGACCGCAATAATTCCCGAGGCAACGAAAACCGGGGTATACCCATAATAGTTCCATAGCAGCCCCCCCACTACGGGAATCAACATCGATACGGCGTGGTCCAGGGTAAGCCCCATGGAAAGGGTTGGGGCCAGGTCATCGATACTGTCCGCTATACGGTTTAGATAGGTCGTACGGGCTATCCTGACCGCAAACAGCAATTGGTCGGCAATATAGCAGGCCATTATTATGATGATCGCCACTTGTCCCGGAAACCAGGTCGGTGAAAATCCGTACAGAATGCTCATGATTATCAGCAGGCAGGATTCGATCGAGATGATAACGCGCTCTCCGAGAACATCGATAGCCCGCCCCAATAAAGGCCGGAAGGCCAAACTTAAGACGGTGCCAATAAAACCGAGCAGGGCAAAGGTTTCCACCCCGCTGTCAAATATTTTAATAAGCACCCAGGGGGCAAAAGTCAGAAATATCTGTTTGCGGGCGCCAAAAACAACGTTAAGCGCATAGAACAGCCAGTATTTGCGCTTGAAAACCAGGCGCCGCGAGACCTGAACGATAGGTTGGGGTTTGATCCGGTATAAACACAGGGCAGCGATAAAAGCAAACAAACCGGATAGTCCGAAAATCACCCCGAAGGAGAAATGGAAATGTGATGCACCCCAATAAACTATGGCCATGCCCATGAGAGAGCCCAGTGATTCCAGAAATCCAATTTGGCCCAGGCGCATTCCCTCCTGGCCGGACTTGGCCAGCCTAAGCCCTATGGAGGGGGACACCGCCATATAAAGATGAGCGCCGGTGCTCCAAAGGATCATCCAGACCACGATCCAGGCCAGATTGGGGGCCAGAAATCCCTGCCCCCACAGAGCCAGGGCTACCAATAAAGAGGATAAAGCGGCGATCCTGGTATCGGCCATGAATATCAGGGCAGTAAAGACAAAAACTACCAAAAAACCTGGTAGTTCACGGGGAAATTCCAGGGCACCCCGGGCTAAAGGACTGACATCTTGGGTCTGGGCCAGGTAATTATTAAAAGAGGGGTCGTATAGTCCGGAGTAAAGGCCCATAAATAAGCTTGCCGCAGCAAACAAAAGGAGCGGTGCTCCGAAAGCTTTAACCGATTTGAACAAATAATTTCACCTACACTAAAAACTCCAATAACATCTTTAAATTCTATACCTTTCATCATCGCTTGTGAAGACAGGTAATCTCCTCTTATTATTAAATGGGTATAAATACTAATTAGTTTTAATATTCTAGTGATAGGCAGCGTCAAATCAGGGCTGAGCGGGGATACGAGCGCTTGTATATAAGTGGTAAACATAGTAAAATGCATTATACTGGAAACAGGATAGTGGATTAGCTTGCGTAATTGTGAATTGCAGGGAGTTGAGTTTGAATGGGGAAAATAATTCTTTACGCCGATAACGCCTGTGATCTTGATAAAGAAGTCGTGGAGAAACTTGGAGTAAAATTATTTTATATGACAACCATGATCAAGGGGGTAACCTACATAGACCGCCTGACGATTGACCCCCCGGAATTTTATCGCTTATTGGAAGAAGACGATGTTATTCCTACCACTTCTCAGGTAAACATAGCCAGTATGCAGGTTGAGTTTGAAAATATGCTGCAAGAAGCAGCAGATGCCGAAATTATATATATAGCCTTTTCAAGCGGCTTGAGCGGCACCTACCAGACTGCTTGCATAGCCCGGGACGCCGTAGATCCTGAACGCATTACCGTAATTGATTCCCAAAGCGCCTCGATCGGTTATGGCTTAATCGTGATAGAGGCCGCCCGCGCCATCAGCGCAGGGAAAAGCAAAGCGGAAGTCATTGCCGGGATTTATGAGCATATCAAAGGCATGCAGCATATTTTCATAGTGGGCAGTCTGGAAATGTTAAAACGCGGGGGCAGAGTCAATCCGGCGGTAGCGGCCCTGGGGAATTTGCTTAATATAAAGCTGATTCTTCACTTTGTAGAGGGGAAAATTGTACCGCTGGAAAAAGTACATGGGCTTAAAAAAGCGAAAAAAAGGCTGCTGGATATTATGGAGGAGAGAGGCTGCGATCTTCAGAGTCAAACCATCGGTATTTCATATTCCCAGGATCTCGAAGGAGCTCTGGAAATCAAACACATGATAGAGGAAAGATTTGGGTCCACTGAGTATGTAATTTCTGAAATTGGAGCTCTAATCGGAGCCCACGTGGGTGCCGGCACCTTTGCGGTGTTTTTCCTAAGTCGCCAGTAAAATCCATAATATAGCTTCTAACGTCGCTTAAGCAATGCTTTGCTTGCTATGATGTGCTATACTTTATGAGTGATAAAAAAGGAATTAAGGCTCTAGGACAGTCAAATAAGGAGGAACATTATTTGCAGACCCACACCATGACATTTCGGGAAATGGGGCTAAAGCCCCAGCTGTTACAGATGATTGAAAAGAAAGGCTTCGAAAAACCTACCCCAATTCAAACCGAATCCATACCCCTGGGACTGGCCGGGCGGGATATTATGGGACAGGCCAAAACGGGCACCGGCAAAACCGCCGCCTTCGGCATCCCTATGTTAAACCAAATCATACCCCATCAAGGGCTGCAGGGCATGGTAATTTGTCCTACCCGGGAGCTGGCGGTGCAGGTAGCTGAGGAAATTTGTTCATTGGGGCAAGGTTTGAGAATTAAAGCCCTTCCTATATATGGCGGCCAATCTATAGACATCCAATTGCGTGCGCTGCGGAGCCGTCCCGAAATAATTGTAGGAACACCGGGACGTCTGCTGGACCACTTGCACCGGGGCACCGTAAACCTGGCAGGACTTGACTTTGTAGTACTTGACGAAGCTGATGAAATGCTGGATATGGGTTTTCTGCCCGACATCGAAAAGATATTGCCGCTGTGTCCGGAACAACGGCAGACCTTGCTTTTCTCGGCCACTTTAGACCCGGAAGTGCAGGAATTGGGCAAGACCTTTATGAACAATCCGGAAGTAATAGCGATTGCTTCGCCTGAGCTGACAGTATCGCTTACCGAGCAATATTATTATGAAGTAAACCCCCGCCAGAAGGTGGAAACCATCTGCCGGGTAATTGATGTGGATCAGCCTCCGGTCAGCTTGGTATTTTGCCGGACCAAAAAGGGCGCCGACGAACTTAACCGGGTATTAAACGGCCGTGGCTATATGGCTGATTCATTGCATGGGGATATGTCCCAGCGTGAACGCGACCACGTTATGGAGCGCTTCCGCCAGGGGAATATTGAAATTCTGGTAGCTACCGATCTGGCCGCCCGTGGTCTGGATGTGGAGATGGTAACCCATGTCTTTAATTTTGACATACCGGAAGACCCGGATGGATATGTGCACCGGATCGGCAGAACCGGGCGAGCGGGCCGGGACGGCGTTGCCATTACCCTGGTCGAACCCCGGCAGATCCGACAGTTAAAGATTATTGAGAAGCATATCGGCAAGAAAATAAACCGCCAGATACTGCCTTCTTTGCAGGATGCCATTGACCGGCGGCAGGAGATGCTGATCAACAAACTGATCGAGAGCGCCGACCAGGACCAGGGAATGTACCGGGAAATGGCCAAAGATCTCCTGGGACGTTACGAAGCCGAATATCTTCTGGCAGCGGCATTGAAGCTGATCGGCTGTGAAGCCCCGCAGTTGGAAACGGCCAATGTAAGTGATATTCAGCCCCATACCGCCCATGTGGAGCTTCCCCTGGGCAGGCTTCAGGGTCTGCACCCTCGTCGCCTGGTTGAATTTCTTACCGCGCATACTTCAATGACCCCGCGCCAGGTAGGAGATATCGAGATACAAAGCAACAGTACCCTGGTGGAGATACCAATGATGTTTGTAGATCAGGTTTATGACGTTTTCACCCAATATGAGAGCAGTCTGAGAGGTACTAAACGGCCGCGCTTTTCTTCGAAACGGCATTCCGCCAGCCGGCAAGCTAATTGATATTTAAGTTGTTCAGCAGCTTTGGGGGGGAAGGTAAAACTTCCTCCCTTTTTGATATATGATAAGAATTCTATACGAAATCCATATAAGCCAGGCAAACTTTAAGTTTGCCTGATTTAAGTTTTGGATCGGCTATTTGGTAGATAATAAAGGTCATTTATGAATTGGGTGTTTCAAAACTGAACCCAATTATATGGTTAATTCGTGCCCCGATATCATAACAAACGATAGTTTCTGCACTTCTTCAAAATGGCACGATTATTGCGTTTACCTTAATGCAGATGAAAACAGGAGCACATAATATATAATCTGGGTGAAAGACGAAGAAACATGACTAAGGATTCTGATGCATTTTCAAAACTATTTAAAGACCATCGCCCAAAGACCGGATGGAGAATGCCGGAAAAAGATAGCGCTTCAAGTAATCCTTGGGACAGGCGCTTTCTAGATGCTTAACGTATTTTGCGATATTAGTATAGAAAGGCGACAAGAAAAAACAATATTGTCAAATTTCCAAGTATAAATCATAATATAAACAAGCATGTAACTTAATTAGGTCATGAAGGCCTAAGATACTTGCCCAAAATAATACATAACCTAAAAAATCTATAATTGCGCAAATAAACCATGAAGGTTTACTCTAATGGGTAAATTTCTTCGTGGTTTTTTGTATTTTTGAGGTGGTTTCAAATGATGGAAAAAGCGAATGTCGTGGAAAAGATAGGAAAATACTGGGACGGCAGGTCCCCCAGTTTTGATCAGGAGCATGATACGGAAGATATACAGGCTTGGATGCGGGCATTGGAGACGCTTTTGGGCTCCGACCCAAACAAAAGTGTTTTGGATTTGGGTACCGGGACCGGCTTCCTGGCCAACATGACTGCGAAACTGGGGTATGCGACGATAGGCCTTGATATTTCCAGGGAAATGCTCAAATATGCGGTGAGGCATGCTGAGACCCGGAAAAGCAACGCAGTTTTTATGTGCGGCAATATTCTGGCCTTGCCATTCATGGATAACACAGTTGATTACATTATTAACTCCCGTTTGCTCTGGACCTTGGTTGAACCCGACCGGGCCATAATCGAATGGCGCCGCATTCTTAAACCGGGCGGGAAAATCATGTGTTTCAACCGCATGAAGGAAGGCGTGGGATTGTTTTTGAACAAGGCTATTTACGAGGATGACGAGGTCGAACGCGAGCTGCGGGTGAAAGAGGCACGAATGGATGAACTTATAGACCTGTTGGCAAGAAACGGGCTGGTAGATGTTGGAATCAGAAAAGTTCCCGGTCTTACCCGGCCGGGATATGATTATGATCCCTGGTTTGTGCTTATGGGAACCAAAGTTGCTGATCAGGGATAGTACCTTCATCCAGGCCTATTGCGAAAAAGTAATTATGAAGGCGGAGAGCTTTTGAACGATAAAACAGCGATTATCAACAAAATAATAAGAAGAATTTTCGGTTTTATTCTGGCTATGTTGGTATTGTCAGTCGGCGTTTTTTATTTTGCGCGTCTGGCGCCGGGTGATCCCCTGCAGTCGTTTTATGGCGATGCGGTCGAATCCATGAACCAGGCGGAACTGGATGCCGCCCGGGAGCGCCTGGGTCTGGACGGCCCCATCTACATTCAATATACCAAATGGATCAGTAATGCTGCTCAGGGCGATTTTGGCCTGTCGCTGAAATACAAGATGCCGGCGTTGGAGGTTGTCTCTCCGCTGATTGGAAACACCTTAATTCTGGGGGGGACAGCGTATATTCTGGTTTTCGTTTTAGCCACCCTGCTGGCTTTGCTTTGTGCCATGCATGAAGATACGCTATTTGACCGTATCATCTGTAAGGTGGGTACGGCGGCCTATTATATACCTCCCTTTTGGCTGGGGGTGGTTTTGGTATTGATTTTTAGCGTCAATCTGCAATGGCTGCCCAGCAGCGGAGCTTATGATATAGGAAAATCAAGCGATATCGCCAACCGTATCCGCCACATGATCTTGCCGCTCATCGTTATGATATTAAGTCACCTCTGGTATTACTCCTACATGATAAGAAACAAGCTTTTGGATGAAGTAAGGCAGGATTATGTACTTTTAGCCAAAGCCAAGGGCTGTACCAAAGCGGAAATCGTATTTAAACATTGTTTCCGCAATGTTGCCCCGACTATCGTCAGTATTATGGCCATCTCCATCCCGCATGTATTAAGCGGGACCTATATTGCCGAGTCGGTATTCAATTTTCCCGGGATTGGGGCTCTGGCCGTTCAAAGCGCCAAATATCATGATTACAATCTATTGATGCTGGTGGTGTTGATTACTGGGATACTGGTTATTTTGAGCAGCATTATCGCCCAAACCATAAATGAGGTGATCGATCCAAGAATGAAATTAGCGGAGGTTTCGACATGGCGGGAAGAAGTGGAAGCCAATTTGTCATAGTTGGCGCCAATTACCGGACATACACCCCAGTGCTGAAAAAGCCGACCTTTAAGCAGAGTTTAAAGGGAAAGCCGATTATATCGGCTATAGTCCTCAGTATCATCGTTTTGGGGTGCATTTTTGCAGAACAGGTTTACAACCATGACCCCACCAATTTTTATTTGCAAAACTTAAGCCAGGCCCCCAATGCAGAATTCTATTTTGGCACCGACTCACTGGGACGGGATATATTTTCCATGATCTGGTATGGCGGGCGCGCCTCCATCGCTATCGGGCTGCTGGGTGCGGCAATAATCACCGCTATAGGGGTTTTATACGGCTGTATCAGCGGGACTGCCAGTTCACGGATCGATGCCGTCATGATGCGTGCGACCGAGATCGTCAACAGCATTCCGGCGTTGCTGCTCTTGCTCCTGCTCACGTCGGTTATGGGAACCCAGAACATACTGAAGATATCATTTGCTATCGGCGTTACCGGCTGGTGTGCCCTGGCCCGGATCGTGCGCAGTGAAGTCAGGCAGATACGCAGCAGTGAATACGTGCTGGCGGCACAGTGCATGGGAGGAAATCTGCCGCATATCATGCGGCAGCACTTGATACCCAACTTTGTTTCTACCATTATGTTTGTGGTTGTTTCCAGTATAAGCTCCAGTATGTCCATAGAGTCAACCCTAAGCTTTCTTGGACTGGGTCTTCCGGTTGATGTTATTTCCTGGGGCAGCATGCTTTCTCTGGCCAATAAAGCACTGCTGTTGAACACCTGGTGGGTCATTATAATTCCCGGATTATTTCTGGTCATAACTTTGGTATGCATAACCAATATCGCTTATTTTTTCAGAAAAGAAACCAACAAGCGGGAAACCAATTTATAATGGCGGCGGCCTTAATATAAATCATTTTATCGAGGGGGGAATATTGATGAATTTCAAAAAGAGAATCACTTGTTTAACGGTTATCATTTTGCTCATAGGTACTTGCTTGAGCCTGACGGGTTGTTCGAAAAAATCAGTGACGACCGGTGCCTCGAATCTTTCCAATACGCTGGTTTATGCGGGCGAAAATACTGATACCATCAACCCGATACTTAATGACCATGGTGAACTGGCGGGTATAATTTTTTCCGGCTTAATGAAGTACGATGCGAAAGGCAATCCGGTTGTGGATCTGGCTCAAAGCTATACCTATGACGATAAGTCCCTTACTTATACTTTTGTTCTGAGGCAGGGGGTCTCGTGGCATGATGGGAAACCCTTTACGGCCGACGACGTGGTGTTTACCTATAACAAGCTGACCACCGACAAAACCCTGTCCGCCAGTATTTTGAGCGAATATGTGGATATCGCCGGCGTAAAAGCCCGGGACCAGTATACGGTTGAGATTAAGCTTTCCCAATATAATGCCGCCATGCTTGATTATTTTACGATAGGCATTCTGCCCAAGCATCTGCTGGAAGGGAAGGATCTCGCTACAGATCCTTTCAATCAAAATCCGGTCGGTACCGGGAGATACAAGTTTGTTGAGTGGGATAAAGCCGGCGGGGCTATAACCCTGGCTAGAAACGAACAATATTATGATAAGGTCCCCAATATTGAGAAAGTCGTCTATAAAACGGTTGCGGTAGAGAGCACCAAAGCTCTCATGTTGGAATCGGGCGAAGCGGACCTGGCCTGGCTTAACGCCAAATATGCCGAAAAGTTCCGTAATAAACCGGGCTTTACCAATCATGATTTTAAAACCGCGGACTACCGGGCCGTATCCATGGATTTTAGAAGCGACTTCTGGAAAAAGAACCGGGATTCCATCGGCGTGCTTAATTACGCGATAGATAAAGAAGCGGTGGTGAAAAGCGTATTGAACAGTCAGGGAGCGATAGCCTACAGCCCCATTCAATTGAACGCGTTTGGCGGCAATAAAGAGGCCGATGTCTACAAGTACGATCTCAATAAATTTGCCGAAGAAATGAAAAAACTCGGCTGGGTCAAAGGCAATGACGGTATCTATGAACGCAACGGCCAAAAGTTCCATTTCAAAATTCAGGTACGTGATTACGAAGAAGAGCGGGTAGACATTGCCAACATTGTTTCCAAACAGCTTAAAGACGCCGGGGTTGAAATGGAAATGGCGCTGGTTACCAAATTTGACTGGTCGGGCCCCTATAACGGATTCTTGGCCGGCTACGCAGTTGAGTTTGATCCGGATGGAAGCTATAAACAATTTGTCACCGACGGCAGCGGCAATACCATGAAATACTCCAATGCAGCAGTGGACAACCTGCTGACCCAAGCCAGACATACCCAAGATGCTCAAGCCAGGGAAGATTTATACGGCAAATTCGAGGCTGAATATGCCAAGGATCCTGCCTCGGTCTTAATTGCCTATCTCGATGGGAATTATGTAGGCATAAGCGGACTCCAGGGACTCAATACCGCCAGAGTCCTGGGGCACCATGCGGTTGGGGTCATGTGGAACATAGAAGAGTGGAGCCTCTCCAAATAATTGAAAGTGCAGTCTAAATTATAGGAATTAAATGCATTTGCGGCGTGCCGGGTGATATACCAACCCCCGGCACGCGTTTGCAAACCAGAATGGAGGCGTTGCCAGTGACAAACCCGATTTTGCAGCTTATAAATTTATCAGTGAGCTTCGATACGCCCCAGGGTGAAGTGGAGGCCGTACGGGATGTCAGCCTGTCGCTGAACCCGGGGGAAATACTGGCCGTGGTGGGGGAATCCGGATGCGGGAAAACCGTGATGAGTCAGGCGGTTCTCAAGCTGCTTCCCAAAACTTCGAGGATAAAGCAGGGGCAAATTATCGTTGACGGCGAGGATATAACCAATTACCAAGAGAAGCAAATGCGCAAGCTGCGCGGCAGGGTGTTATCCATGGTATTTCAGGATCCCATGACCACCTTGAACCCGACAATTCCTATAGGAAAGCAGATTACTGAGGCTATTTTAAAGCATGAGAAGGTTGCCAGAGGACAGGCCCAAAAACGCGCGATTGAAATGCTGAATCTGGTAGGCATTAACAACCCTGAATATATGTTTGCCTTGCAGCCTCACTTTTTTTCAGGCGGAATGCGCCAGCGGTGCGTATTAGCCATCGCACTGGCTTCAACCCCCCGGGTGTTGTTTGCCGATGAAGCCACTACCGCCCTTGATGTAACCGTTCAAGCCAAAATACTTGATCTTCTGTCCGATATCCGGCATAAGACCGGAATTGCCATAGTCTTTATTACTCATGATTTAGGCGTAGTTGCCCGCATTGCAGACCGGGTAGCGGTCATGTATGCCGGGAAAATAGTAGAGATCGGCATGGCTGAAGATATCTTTTACGACCCCCGCCACCCCTATGTGTGGGGACTCATGTCAGCCTTGCCCTCCCGGGCCAGGAAAGGGGAGGCCCTGACTGGGATTCCCGGCATGCCGCCGATCATGCTGGACCCTCCCCCCGGTGATGCCTTTGCGGTTCGCAACCAATTCGCCCTGGAGATTGATTATCAGGAAGCGCCGCCCATGTTTCGAATATCTCCAACCCACAGTGCCGCAACCTGGCTGCTTGACGAAAGAGCGCCCGAGATTAGACCGCCAATCTTTCCGAAGAGAAGGGCTGGAGCGTGAACCCAGCCGATATTTTACGGGTTAACAATTTAAAACAGCATTTTTATATCAATAAAAACTTAACGATCCGGGCGGTAGAAGATGTAACCTTTCACATTAATCAGGGCGAGGTCTTTGGCCTGGTAGGTGAAACCGGATCGGGAAAATCAACGGTTGCTCGTACAATTATGGGAATCAACCCGGCGACCAGCGGCGAAGTATATTTTAAGGGTTACAAGATTTCTGAAGAAAAGATATACAACCAGCACAAAAAAGATATTCATAAGAACATGCAGATAATCTTCCAAGATTCGGCGGCGGCTCTAAATCCAAGAATGACAGTTGAGCGGATAATTACCGAACCCCTAAAGGTAAATCGTATTATCAGCAACAAAAATGAACTCCGGGATAAACTGGAATCCCTTCTGCTGGAAGTAGGTTTGGACAGCACCTATAAAACGAAATATCCCGCTGAAATTTCCGGAGGTCAGCGTCAGCGGGTAGCTATTGCCCGGTGTCTCAGTACAAGCCCTGATTTGATTATTGCCGATGAACCGATCGCTTCGTTGGATGTTTCAATCCAGGCCCAGATAATAAATTTATTTCAACGCTTGCAGCACGAGCATAAGTTTTCGTTTCTGTTTATAGCCCATGACCTGTCCATCATTAAGTATATCTGCGACCGGGTGGCGGTAATGCTCAGGGGAAGATTCGTGGAGATGGCACCAACCCGAGAGTTATTTGAAAATCCCCTGCATCCGTATACAAGATCACTGTTATCCGCCATTCCCGTCCCCGATCCCTTATATGAGAAGAATAAAATCCTGCTGGATTATGATGTCAGAAGTGAACAAATGGGGCAGAAACTAATTGAAGCTTCAGCTGGACATTACGTTTTGTCTTAGATATGCTTTGAAGCCAAACCCGCGTTGGCATATATCCCCATACCAAGACCAATCAAAACCTCCTCACTTAATACAAGGGGTTGGATGCGAATGCTTCCAACCCCTTGCTGTGCCTAAACCAGGATAAACATTTGTTTGAACTGATTACATCATTCCCATAGGGTTCAATTTGAAGCATTTCCGTAATCTTGGTATTCATGATCAGCCTCCTTTTCTCTGCTTAATCTAATAATAAGCAAAGATCGTGCCAAGGTTAAAACTAATAGTAATCGGATAAACCTTAAGAACTCCATAATATAAAAAATACCCGGTTTGAGACTGTATCATTTGTGAAACAGTTGTTCAAAAAATGAAACATAAATATAACGTGACTTAAAGTTCTGAAATCTCAAAATCCGATATTTCCGTATTTGTAAAAATCGGCACGATTCTTGCATTAAATATAAAAACTAAAAATGCCTGCGATCTTGGTGATTAGAAAGGGGGGATAGAAATGATCAACAGACAATACAGCATCAATGAAAAATGTCTTGACTGCAATCATTTAGGTTATTGTCAGCCGTATTGGGGGATAGCATGTAAGAGACAGGGAGGCAACAGATTGCCGCGGCTTAAAAGTGTCTACACTAAACAGGATCTACCTGATAAAAGTGTCTATACTACACGGGATCTATCTGAAAAGAAGCAGAAAACAATACAGCCGGATAAAATGTATAAGCATAAGCGGAGTTTGTCCCAACCCATAAAAACCAAGCAGGTAAATTGGGAGGCCCCGTCGTAGGCCGGACAGGAATATAATTTGGGGGTATTGCCTGGGCGGTCTCTTGGCAAGATGAAAATTCGTCCTCAGTTTGGGAATTGTTTAATTCTTCCGGATAAGCAAATACAGGGCAGTGACAGATGCACGATAAAAGGCTATTGCAGAAATTCTCCAATAGCCTTTTCCTATCGGCTGTTATTTGCCAATTAATATTTTAAAGAATTGGCATCCATAATAAAGAAGTTGCTGATTTAGCTTAATTACTCAGTCCTTCCTTATTTATGTTATTGACCGACCTGTGATTTTACCGTCTGGATATCAGACTGGGGTGCCTGTTGAGCGGGCTTATAAAAACCCTTCTGCTCTGCTACCTGATAGAGCTGGAACTGGAACTGTTCATCGGCATTTCTTATCTGCTGGATAGTCTGCCGGAACTGAGCATTGGAAGCCTCGGTTATAACGCCGGCATATCTGGTCAGACTGGCATTGATCATTGCCAGGGTATCATTTACCATTTCCTTGTCCTGCAATTGACTTGTCATTGTTTTCACTCCTTTATCCTAAAAAGGACATTAATTTTTTACGGGTATCGGCAGCGGACTGAGCAGATTGTTCAAACATCTGCTTGATCTGAGAGTCCTGACATTGACTGGCATAAAATCTGAGTTTCTTCTCCGAGGTTGCATGTGAACCAATCAAGTGACGAAGATTTTGCAGTTCCATTTGACTTAAATTCACTTCAATATCTCCTTCCAAAATATATTTTTTACCATTAATAGAGTGGCAAAAAATAAAAATAATATACTTACATTTTTAAATTAATATAGGAAATAAAGATAAAGCAAGAGATCTAACCGATCATAATTTTCCCTTTGGGATAATGGATGTCTGGCTTTTTGCTCCGGTAAGCCAGGGCAAATCCCAGAGTCAGCGGGCCAACCCGGCCCAGGAACATGGTGATGATGATAATGATCTGTTCAAGCGGGATAAGATCGAGGGTTAGACCCAGACTAAGACCGCAGGTGCCTAAAGCTGAAACGACCTCGAATAATATCTTGACAAAATCACTCTGGCGGAGCATAGACATAAAAAAGGTAATGGTAAGGAGGGTGAATACATATAACAGGGCGATGGTTAAGGCTTGGAACATGTCGTCGTTGGGGATGTGGCGCTTAAATATTTCATTATCCTTTTTACCGCGCAGTTGGCTGATAATAGCGATCCAGAGCAGGGCGAAGGTGGAGGTCTTTATGCCGCCCCCGGCAGAGCCGGGTGAACCCCCGATAAACATAAGCAAAATAATAAGTAATTGCGAGGATAAATACAGTGAATTTAAATTTATGGTGGTGTACCCCCCGCTGCGGGGGGAGACGGCTTGAAAATAAGAGGCCATAAGTTTGGTGCCCCAGGGTAGATCCTTAAGTGCATGATGGTATTCGCTGATCAACAATATACCTGTCCCGGCAGCGATAAGAAGGGCAGATGTAATCAGCACCACCCGGGCATGCAGAGACAGGGTGCGGTTTTTCCGATAATTGGTAATTTCATACAATACTATAAAACCCAGACTGCCGAGAATTATCAGGATGGAAATAACCAGGTTTACGGTAATATTACCGGTAAAGGCGGTTAAACTCTGGAAATTTCCAAACAGGTCGATCCCGGCATTATTAAAAGCTGACACTGAATGGAAGACGCCGAACCAGAGTGCCTTTTTAAAGCCCAGCAAGGGTATCCAATGAATAGCCAGGATAATTGCCCCGACTGCTTCGATTGAGAAGCTGACTATCAACAAGTAGCGAAATATTCTTACTATACCGCCTACCGAGGACTGGTTCATGGACTGCTGCATAATTAATCTTTGCCTAAGCTGTATTTTCCAGCCGAAAATTAAAGCAAAAAAAGTGGCAAAAGACATTACCCCCAAGCCCCCTATTTGGATCAGGAGCAGGATTACTACTTGTCCGAAAAGGGTCCAGTGGGTGCTGGTGTCCACAACTACCAGTCCCGTTACACACACCGACGTAGTGGCCGTGAATAGTGAGGTCAGATAATCAACCTGGCCGGTCTTGACAGCCCAGGGGGTGGTTAATAAAAGACTTCCTATGAATATAGATCCGGCAAAACTTAATACCAACAGTTGGGGTGGGGTTATACGGCCTGCGTTCATTTGGTCATTCCTCGTTGTTCAATTAGTCCAGGTTGGTCATCTTCTCCAAGTCATTATTGCTGCCTAGCACAACCACAATGTCTTGAGGCTGCAGCTTTTCATCGGGTTCAGGCGACACAATGATACTAGCCCCTCGTCGGATGGCCAGGACGGTTACTCCCATTTTTTGCCGGAGACCGATCTCATTCAGAGTTTTATGAATAAACAATTGAGGTACGATTAACTCGATTATGCTGTATTCGGGGGATAGATTTATTTGTTCCAAAAAATTCTGAGAAACTAGAGACCGTGCCAATTTTATGGCCATATCCTGTTCGGGGTATATCACTATATCCGTGCCGATTTTCTCTAAAACCTTGCCGTGCATGGAATTTTTGGCTTTGGAAATAACTTTTTTAGCCCCCAGTTCCTTTAATACAATGGTAGTTAGGATATTTGATTGGATATTGTCGCCGATGGCTACAATTACCGCATCAAAATTGCGTATGCCCAGCGATTTCAAGGCCTGTTCATCCATAGTATCGGCCTGGACCGCATGAGTGCTAAAATCGACGGCATCGTTTACCCTGTTTTCGTCCATATCAATAGCCAGAACTTCATGGCCCAATCGCGTCAATTCCTTAATGAGGCTTCCCCCGAATCGGCCAATGCCAATTACCGCAAATTGCTTATGTTTCATTATTGTTGCTTGCCCCCAATCAGACTAGAGGTATATTGTTTCATTAGCTATAGTAATATCACATTTTCCGCATGATATATATAGAAGAATTCTGTTATTTCTAAAATAACTTATCAAGTATACAATTATTTACGGGAATTTTCATTAGCGAATTTAGTCTGAATTTTATTAATTATTCTATCTTTATAAAGGAACCCGAGCAAAAACAGTGCTACTGCCACCCCGGTTGCCACCGCCACCTCAAAATACTGACCGGCATCGATACTGGCGCCAATAAAAGAAGATATCAAAATGCCGGGAAATCTTGCCGCGGCAATTATGACAATAAACCTTAGCGGCTGCATGGGAGTGATACCGGCAAGGTAAGTTAAAATATCTTTAGGCATGCCCGGAATCAAAAACAATACGCAGGCTATCAATTCTGCGCGGGGGCTGTTAATAAAAAAGGAAAAACGCTCGAAACGGGAGGGTGAAATAAAATTTTTTAGAAGTGGATATCCCAGGAAACGTCCTATATACAAAACAATAACGCTGCCCAATGTTATTCCCGCCAGGGAATACAGGCTGCCCAGCCATACCCCATAAATATATCCCCCTGCCACTTGCACCAATTCGCCGGGAATTACGGCAATAATCACCTGCATCATCTGTACCAGAAGAAAAGTTAAAACCCCATCCGAACCGTAAGCCAGGATATATTGGCGGAACATTTCAGGCTGGCTTGTCAGGCGGGTAAAGAAGGGACCATACCTGATACTGGCATAAGCCAAAATTATTATAAAAATGCCCAATAATACGAGATTGATAATGATATTGGACGACAATTTTTTCATTATTTGGGCTCCATTAATGTAATTTAATATGTATCCTGCTGATATAATTATACACAAGTAGGACACGCTTATATGTGGTCCACGTGATAACTTAAAATAAATTACTTATTGGTAAAGTAATTTTGGCTTCGGGTGGTTGTTTGATATAATCTATAGGTAACCGTTTCCAATATGTTCTACATTTAGACAAGGGGGGCAAATGGGTAATAACTGATATTAACGAGAGCGGAGCGGGCTTGCTGGTAGATCTGACCAAACTACACAGCAAAAAGCCTTGTTCTCATATTCGCAGAGGAGACTTTAGTCTCCGACTAGATAAAGAAACGCCGATATGCAACGGATACTAAAGTCTCCTCTACGCATAAAACATATAAATATACTTTTTGCGGTGGAATCACGCTTATCCCATACATATAATCAATTAGCATAGTGGGATTTTGAAATTGGTCTGATAACTTGGATTACTAAAGGGAGGATTTTCGTTATGTTTAAGAGAATAATGGTTGCGTATGATGAGGGCAAGGCTTCTGACAGGGCCCTTGATGCGGCTATTGAGCTTGCCCAGGCAACATCAGGAGAGATATATATTGTTTCAGCCTATATGACGGTGGACAACCCCAGCAGGCGTGAATACCTGGAAAAGCTGCAAACTGAAGCTGCCAAAAAAGTGGATCAAAAAGGTCTTACCACCTTTAAGAAATTGGAAGCCGGAGGAAAAGTACTGGGCGAAACCCTGGCCCGAATCGCTGATGATTTAAAGGCTGATATTGTTATAATGGGATCAAACAACCGCGGTGCTGTGGGCCGGGTTGTGTTCGGAAGCGTATCCGATTATTTAAGCCATAATCTTAGCTGTCCGGTACTTATAATCAAATAACAAAATCCAGGCTTAAGAACGGTTTTAACGCCCGCCGAGGGCGTTTTTTTTGTCTGCGGGCATACTAAGATTGAGACATAATAAAAATCGAGCTTTTTTTATAACGCTTCTAAAAGGTATTTCAGGTACTGATGCGCCTGTGCCTTGGAGCAGTCTTTCATTCTTAAAAAGCTCCATTCCAAAATGAGAAGCAGTGTATTGCTGTAATGGTCTGCGACAATCTCATAAGGTATTTTGTAACGCTCCTTTTCTGGACACTGTTGAAAAATATCCCGCATTTGGGTATTCAAATAGCCTCGGAAATGATTCATGAGGAAAGAATCTATGGGGTTAAATTTCAGAATTCTTTGAATATTCACGAGATGATTGGATGCAAAATCATATGCGCGGTCGAAAAAGATATATAGACTTTTTTCCGAGTCAAGTTCTGCATATTCCTCAAGATGGATCTGTCTGCCGATACTATACCAACAATAATTTAACAAATCATACTTATCATCAAAATAATTATAAAATGTTGCGCGGGGATAATTGCTTTTCTCACAAAGCTCATTAACAGTGATTTCCTCAAAAGTCTTCGTCGAAAGCTGCTCGAACATGGTAGTAGAAAAAGCATCCAACGTACGCTCCGCTCCTCTAGTAGTTTTCTTCGTAAGATCATATTTCACCGATGACGTCTCCTTTGCAAATATTTACTTATGTCTAAAATTATACATAAGTAAATATTTGATCTTTGATAAGATTCGGATTAAAGTCTATCATAAAGGCAATATATTGACAAGCGTCTAAATATTTGCGAGTGCCATATGGCGCTGCCGCCATCAATATTGCGGTAATGGTTTACGAAAGGAGTCACCACAAATGTCTATTGCGATAATAACCGGTTCGTCCTCTGGACTTGGCAGGGAATATGTCGACGTAGTAGTAAACGAATTTCCCGAAGTAGATGAAATATGGATGATTGCTCGCAGATTGGAGCGCCTTAACGAAATTGCGGGGCAATACCCGCAGAAAAAATGCAAATCCATTGAACTTGATCTTTCAAAGGATGATAGTTTCGAAACGCTCCGTAAAATTCTGGAGGAAAACAAACCCGACATTAAACTGCTCATTAGTAATTCCGGTATTGTCTCACGCGGTAATTTTGATGAAGTAAGTCTAAAGAGCCAAATAGATATGTGCGACCTTAATGTTAAAGGCTCTACGGCAGTACCCCATCTTTGTCTGCCTTATATGAAAAAAGGCGGTATCATTATGGAAACTTGTTCAACTTCATCCTTTGCGCCGAATCCACATTTAAATGTCTATAGCGCAACCAAAGCCTATTTAATGAACTTCTCTACCGGCTTACGGCAGGAATTGAAACCACGCGGCATCAATGTTTGCGCAACCCACCCCGGCTGGATGGAAACGGAAATGAATGCTGGTGTGAGTAGCACCAAGCATTTACCCAAAGTGGACGTTAGAGAATTTGCATCTAAGTCGCTTGCAGCAGCAAGAAAGGGAAGGGCTTCATATACGCAAGGTGCTTTCTATAAGTTTTACCGCTTACTGGTGAAAATACTGCCCCATACCCTAGTCGTAAAATTTTCCGCAATATGATTACCGTGGTCCTAACCTTTGTTTATCTTAATCATAGCCGCCTATAAGCAACCTTGGTAAATAGCTGCTATTTCGCGATTAGCTAAAACAAATTCGTTGTATGGGGATGCGGAACAGACTACGGTCATGTTCCCCTGATTGAATATCAATGCTATATCAAAATAAGGAGAAGCGCATGATCTTTTATTTTTCAGCGACAGGAAACAGCAAGTATGTCGCTTTAAAAATTGCAGCAGAGACAAGGGAAGAACCCATTGCCATCGCAGATTGCATTAAAAACCGGGAGTTTACATTTGAAGTAAAGGGTAATGAAAAAATCGGGTTTATTACACCTACCTATTTCTGGGGCTTACCTTCCATTGTAGTTGAGTTTTTTGAAAAACTGGAATTGCGGATGCCGGATTCACACCGTCCCTATATCTATCATGTAGCAACATTCGGAACCACCACCGGGCAGGTCAGCCATATGGTCGGTGAGTTTCTGAAAAAAAGAGACTTGTCCTTGGATGGTAAATTCAGTGTGCAGATGCCCGATACATGGACGTCCATCTTTGATCTTACCAACAAAGAGGAAATCAAAAAAATCAATCACAACGCTGAAAAGCAGATCGCGGAAGTGTCCGAGAAGATCAAACGGGAGTTCGCTGGAGATTTTAGCCGCCGCAAGGTGCCTATGGTCGCGGTCAAGTTATATTACCCGCAGTATGAGAAGCAACGGCAAACGAAGTATTTTACCGTGGAGGATAGCTGTATCGGGTGTGGACTCTGTGCGAAAAAATGCCCGGCTTCGGCGATTGAGATGCAGGCGGACAGGCCGGTATGGGTCAAGAAAAAGTGTACGCTCTGTCTGGGGTGCCTGCACCGCTGCCCGAAGTTTGCGATCCAATATGGAAACAAAACCAAAAATCATGGTCAGTATGTCAATCCGAACGTAAAGGTATAATGCTTTTCGCGGAGAGGTTAACGCACCTATTGATCTATTTGACGGTCTAAGGCGCTCAAATTTGAGCGTCTATCTTTGGCCTCAAACAGCTAAATGGTACTTCTATTGGAACATCCTTCCTTTAAGAACATAGAATAAGTTGAAGCACTAATGATCAAATAGCAGAGGAGGCTTATCATGAGCGATATCGCACTGCAAATTGAACGTTTGGCGGCGGGGATGGTGCCGGCCTCCGCCAATGTGATCTTTGATACGACGGTATTTTCTGCCGGTAATATAAGTTACGACAGCGGCACAGGCATCATAACTTTTAATGAGGCTGGAAGATACGTTTTTAAATGGTGGGTCGCGACCCAGTCATCTACGTCAGCTATTGGAGCCATATTTGCTTTGTCGTCTTCCCAGGATGATCTTTTGGAGGGTAATTCGCCGATTAAGGCCGGAGAGGTCGTAGGGGTAGGTATTATTGAGGTTGTTACCGCTCCTGTAACAGTTTCATTGGTTAATGCGAGTACGGGTACTTTCTATTACTCTACAGCTGTTCCGGTTACAGCGACGCTTGTAGTGGTTGAAGATGATATCCCTAGCATGGGACCAACTGGAGATACGGGACCGACAGGGCCGACAGGCGACACGGGTCCAACCGGTGATGCCGGACCAACCGGAGATACGGGGCCGACAGGGCCAACCGGCGACACGGGTTCAACCGGTGATGCCGGACCAACTGGAGATACAGGACCGACAGGGCCAACCGGCGACACGGGTTCAACCGGAGCCACTGGACCGGCAGGACCTTCAGTAGGATTTCTCATTCCCTTTGCCACTGGTTTTACCAATGCAACACCTGCTACAGATGCAACGGGCGCATCGTCAGCTATTTCATTAACTGGATATGGGGAAAGTGCAACTGTGTTAACTTTGACCACAGCAACAACTTTTTCAATTAACACAGCGGATGGCTATTATACTTTTACTATGCCAACTGATGGGACCTTGACGGCAATTTATGCAAATTTTGCTACAGTAGCAGCATTTACACCGACTACCAATATAACGTTGTATGTAGCAATTGCAACAGCTCCTTCCGATAGTCTTGATTTCACGATTAATACCAGTTCCATTACGCCGGCCACCCAGGTATATGCTCAGGGGACAGCATACCCCATCTATACACCTAGGTCAGGGTCTTCCCCGGGGCTGAATATTCCGCTATCCGCTGGCGATCAAGTTGCCATTGTGCTGGGATTCACGACAAGTGGTGGCACACAGGCCCAAAGTTTACCGTTTTTCTACTCCGGCGGGCTTTTAATAGAATAAGAGGCAACACGTATGCAGACAGAGAATCCAATAGATTAATCCCCGAAGAAACGGAAGTTCAAATCGTGTACAAATGAGCTTATTAAAGATACCATGGCAATTCATGGTATCTTTTTTGTTGACGCGTTAACAAAAACGTGATAGATTAATTTTGTTAACTAGTTAAAAAAGAAGGGAGAGATCGTATGAATGAAGCGCTGAAAATCTTAGACATTTTTATAAAAATACAAGAGCACTCGGACGTATTTCAGCATAAACAAGATGGTCTGTTGGGTGAGATCAGCCTTACGGAGGTACACTGTATTGACTGTATTGGTATGACTGACCATCCGAATGTAACAAAAATTTCAGAACAGATGGGCCTGACGCGGGCAGGCATAAGTAAAATCAGCAAAAGGTTACTAAGTAAGGGCTTAATAGAGAGTTACCAGGAACCGGACAATAGAAAAGAAATTTATTTTCGGCTGACTGAGGGCGGACAGTCTGCCTATGAAGCGCATAAAAAAATCCATAACAAAGTCAGACAAGAGTGGCTGGCCTTTTTCGAACACTACAGCGATGATGAAAAAGCTGCAATATTACGGTTTTTCACAGAAATTAACGATCTTTTTGACGGTAAATGGGCTGATAAGATTGAAAAAGAAAAATAATTCTATTTTATTTACCTACATGTGTGTGTGCGATATATAGATTGCTTAAAGAAAGAAGGCGCAAAATGCTAAAGGGGATACTGTCTCGTCTCAAAAAGAATGCAGATGGGAAGCCGAAAAGAAATCCGGCCACAACTCTCTATCGGTATCAGATTAACGCTGAAAAATGCCGGAGTTGCGACAAATGCAAAAAAGCTTGCAAGGCCGAGGCGATCAGCGGAGAACGTGGGAAAGCGTATGTGATCGATGAACAAAAGTGCATAAAATGCGGTGACTGTATGAAATGGTGCAAGTATAAGGCAATAAAAAAATTGGATATGTACTCCGGGGAACCGAAACAGTAATCAAAGAAGTGATATCGCTTATGCTTGGAAAGAGGTGCAAAAATGCCGAAAACGTTGTTAAAGAATGATAACCGGCATGCTTTTGTTGAGATAAAGAACTCATACATCATGTGGCTAATAAGTTTTAGAGATAACCGACAATTCAACTGGGCGCTATCTGAAATTTGAATATAACTACTACGACAGAGGGAAAAGAACGGAACGACCTATATAGAACAATAGTCGAATGTATCTTATATCAGCGCGAGGGCAACAATATCAATATTAAAATTGCATTCAAGTAAAGGAGGTGTTCTGCATGTTATCAAAAAAAAAGATACCCAATAGATTGGTGAATCAAAAATCACCTTATCTGCTTCAACACGCATACAACCCGGTGAACTGGTATCCATGGGGTGATGAAGCATTTGCGCAAGCCAGTAAGGAAGACAAACCGATATTTCTAAGCATAGGTTATTCCACCTGCCATTGGTGCCATGTCATGGCCAGGGAGTCCTTTGAAAACCAGGAAGTTGCGGATTTATTAAATGAAAAATTTATAGCCGTCAAGGTTGACCGGGAGGAACGACCGGACGTTGATCATATTTACATGCAGGTCTGCCAGACCCTTACCGGAGGTGGAGGGTGGCCTTTAACCATAATCATGACCCCCGAGCGGCAGCCCTTTTATGCCGCCACTTATCTGCCCCCACACAACCGGGGCGGAATGATGGGACTTATAGAATTGCTGGAGGGTTTAGCGGATTTGTGGAAGCATGACCGGGAAAAGGCTTGGCAAGCCGGACGGGAAATAAGCAGCCGGGTCCGGAAAATTTCCGGGTTCAAGTCGGGGCAACCCCTGTCCGGGGAAATATTCACTCAGGCTCACCAGCAATATGTGCAGCTGTTTGACCGTACTTACGGAGGCTTTGGACCCGCGCCCAAGTTCCCGGCTCCCCATGCCCTGGTTTTTCTGCTTAAGTATTATGAGCAAAACCCCGATTCCCAAGCCCTGCAAATGGTGGAAAAGACGTTGGCCTCCATGTACCGGGGGGGAATTTATGACCACATAGGATTCGGTTTTGCCCGTTACTCGACCGATCGTAAATGGCTGGTGCCGCATTTCGAAAAAATGCTTTATGATAACGCCCTCCTGGCTATGGCCTATCTGGAAGCTTTCCGGATAACTGGGAGGGAACTCTACGGCCAGGTGGCCGCTGATATATTTGCCTATGTAATGCGGGATATGCAGTCCCCCGCCGGCGGCTTTTTCTCCGCCGAAGACGCGGATTCGGAGGGAAAAGAGGGTAAATTTTACACCTGGAGCCTAAGCGAGGTGATGGCCGCCCTGGGACCGCAAGGGAGCAGTTACGCCGAGGCCTATGATATCAAGGAGCCCGGAAATTTCGAGGGCCGCAGCATACCTAATCTAATCAACAACTCGGATGCGGGGGAAGCCCGCAGCCAGTTTGACCGTGAGCGGCAGGCGCTTTATGGGTTGCGGGAGCAAAGGGTTAAACCCTTGAAAGATGATAAGATTCTGACCGCCTGGAATGGATTAATGATAGCTGCTCTGGCCATGGGGGCCAGGATATTGAAGCAAGGGAGATATAAGGAGGCAGCTCAAAGGGCGGCGGATTTCGTGCTGGCCAACCTGCGCCGGGCTGACGGGCGGCTGTTGAGCCGTTACCGGGATGGTGAGGCGCTTTATCCGGCTTATGCTGCGGACTATGCCTATTTCATCTGGGGGCTTATCGAACTGCACCAAGCCGGGGCCGATGGCCAATATTTGCAGACCGCCGTTGAATTGAACCATGATCTGCTCAAATTTTTCTGGGATGAACAGGACGGGGGGCTGTTCTTTTATGGGGAAGACAGCGAACAGCTGCTAATGCGGCCCCAGGAGGTTTTTGACGGAGCTCTGCCCTCCGCTAATGCCGTAGCAACTTTAAATTTTCTGCAGCTGGCCAAAATTTTGGGAGAACCCGAACTGGATGCAAAGGCCCGGCAGCAATTCCATCATTTTGCGGGTGCTATCAATGAAAATCCCACCGCTTATTCCTTCTGGCTGCAGGCTGCTCTTCTCCTGCAAAATACCGGACAAAAAATCGTGCTTTTCTAAAATTGTTAAAATTTAAATGCTGCTTTGGCAGACATAGAATGAGTGATCCGTCATCCCTGCGGGCAATATAAATAGTGTATGAAACTAGAGGAGGTTTTTTTGTGGCAAATGCCCAGAGGCTTTTATTTATCCTATTTACACTATTTAGCATTGTCACTTTTGCAGCAAAAACCGCCGGCGCCGCCGAGCAGGTTCCTGCCGAAGCTTTGCCGCCAATCCCAAGGGTGGATCGTACTGATTTTCCGCTCCTGTACTTGAGCAGCCCACAGATGCAGGGGGATGCTATATGGTTGGTTCAGGCCCGGCTTCGCGAGTTGGGCTATGAGATTGAACCAGATGGGGTATTTAATCAAGCTACCAGCGATTTTATTAAAATCTTTCAGCTGGCCAACAACCTTCAGGAGGATGGCAGGGTGACCCAGGAAGTATGGGAGAAGCTGATGAATGAAGAGGCGGATGAGGCATGTTTTACCCAGCCGGCAGGGCCGCCCCGGATAAGAATGGAAATCGATCTGGTCAAGCATACCCTGACCGTGTTTTCCGATAACCAACTCATAAAACAGTTCAAGGTAGGAGTAGGAAAAAGCTCAACCCCATCCCCCCTGGGGGAATGGAAAGTAGTCCAAAAATCTCTGAATTGGGGCAATGGATTCGGTACTCGTTGGATGGGTTTAAATGTGCCCTGGGGTGTTTATGGTATTCACGGGACCGATAAACCCTATTCGGTGGGAGGAAACTTATCTCATGGCTGTATTCGGATGAGGAATCAGGATGTAGAAGTTCTGTATCCTCTTATTCCTATGGGAACTACGGTTAAGATTATGGAAAACGGACAAATTTTCCCCAAGTCTTTTTCCGCACCTACCCTGAAAGAAAAATCCTATGGGCAGAATGTGGTTTATTTACAATCGCGCTTAAAGGAAAAAGGCGTATTGTTTGACAACGCCGATGGCAGATACGGGAAAATGACCGCTTTTGCAGTTAAATATTATCAGATATGGAATGGATTGAATCCCACTGGAGTAGCGGATAAGGAATTATACCGCAGTCTGGGCATGATTAATTAACTGATGGTCTATCTGGTAAGCAAGTTTAACAAATAAATTTTAAGGAGATTGTTCTGTGTTGCGTATGGGAAAGTTTTTAATAATTTTATTAACGATGTTTACCTTGACAATTTTTCCCGCCCGGGGCGCCGCTGGTCAGGCAACAGAACCGGAGCCGTCCGTACGGGTAGACCGGATTGATTTCCCGACTCTGTACCTGGCTGATCCCGAGCTGCAGGGAGATGCAGTTTGGATGGTACAGGCCCAGCTGCGCGAACTGGGGTACGAAATAGAACCGAATGGGGTATTCAACGAGAGTACCCGTGATATTGTGAAAATATTTCAGCTTGCCCACAACCTTAAGGCGGATGGGATAGTAACCCAGGAAGTATGGGAACAGCTGGTAAATGAAGAGGCAGATGAGCCGGTTCTGACCCCAATGGCGGGACAGCCCGATATAAGGATAGAAATTGACCTGGCCAAACACACCTTGACTGTATTTGCGGATAACCAACCAATTAAAAAATTTCCGGTGGGAACAGGCAAAGGCGGGGATCCGTCCCCTTTGGGGGAATGGAAGATAGTACAAAAATCAACCAAAATAGGGGGGCCTTTCGGTACCCGTTGGATGAGGCTCAGTGTACCCTGGGGTACTTACGGCATTCATGGAACCAATCAGCCCGGTTCGATCGGCTGGTCTTCATCCCATGGCTGTATCCGGATGCGCAACAAGGACGTGGAGGCTTTATACCCGCTCATTCCGGTAGGAACTCCGGTTAAAATTATGAACAACGGTCAAATTATCCCTAAATATTATAAGACCCGTACCCTGCAAGAAAAGTCAATTGGCCAGGATGTTGTATATTTGCAGCTGCGCCTTAAAGAAAAGGGTATAGTTTTTGGCGACGTAGATGGTAAATATGGAAAAATGACGGGGTTAGCGGTGAAGTACTACCAAATATGGCATGGCCTCGACCCCACCGGCAAGGCTGACACTGAAACTTACCGAAGCCTGGGATTGATTAAATAGCTTAGGCAGCTAAAGTACTGGGCTGTGCCATTAAAATTCCCCACAAATAACCGCAATGTATTAGAATATATAAAATATTTCACAAAATATTTGGGGCTATTTTAGGGGAGGGTGGCAGTAATTATGAAAATATTGGTTTTGGGGCTGGGTGCTTTAGGAACGGTGTATTCCTGTCTCCTTAAAGAGCAGGGCCATCAAGTCGATGGCCTGGACCGGGAGGTGGTAATCAATAGGGTGAAAGAGAACGGGGTGCGGGTAAGCGGTATATGGGGTGAACACGCTACCCGTTTGGATGATCTGTTAACCGGGATTGAACAAATGGCCCAGCGTGATTACGACCTGGTGGTACTAACCGTAAAATCTTACGAGACCGAAGAAGTAGCCCGGCAAATTGCTGGGGTTATCTCTCCGGGTACATATATATTGCTGGCCCAGAACGGTTATGGCAATTTTGAGGCTGCAGCCCAGTTTATACCTGCATCCCGGCTAGTTTTGGGAAGAGTAATATTTGGAGCCGAAACCACCGGATGGGGAGCCTCTAAAGTAACTGTAATCGCTGATGATGTGGTGATTGGTTCACCCTCCAACCTGATCGATTTGCAGGTTCTGGAGGATTTCAGCACGGTTTTCAATGCAGCCGGAATACCGACGCGTACGTCGGCCGAGGTCATGAAGTTCGTATGGGGAAAGATTATTTATAATTCCGCCCTCAACCCGCTGGGGGCAATACTTGAAGTGCCTTACGGCAAGCTGGCTGAGATTTCATCCACCCGGACCCTGATGGATAATATTATCGAGGAGATTTTCGCAGTCCTGCAGGCCCACGGCCAGGAAACTTTGTGGCCGGATGCGGACGTCTACCGCCAGGCATTTTACGACCAGATGGTTCCGACCACCGCCTTGCACCATGCCTCCATGCTGCAGGATATCCAGAGAGGCCGCCAAACCGAAATAGATGCTTTAAACGGAGCGGTAGTAAAATTAGGTGAGAATTACGGGGTCGATACTCCGGTTAATAAAGTGATCGTTGCTCTTTTAAAGGCAAAAGAAGAGATGCGGAACTAAAGAGGGGGGATCTATCTCCCTAAGGTCAGTTGGCAAAGAGTAGAGGAGTGACCCGCAGAGGGCATAGTGGTGCCGATTATGGGGATTATGGTAGAATAAACCTGTAAGAAGAGCAAAGGAGATGACTGGTGGAATGAAAAAAACAGTTGATGCCCGCGGTTTGTCTTGCCCGGAGCCGGTTATAATGACAAAAAAAGCGCTGGACAGTCAAGAGGTTGACGAGGTTTTAGCAATTGTTGACAGCCGCGCTGCTCTTGAAAACATAGCCAGAATGGCAAAAACCCTGAACTTTGAGAGTATGATCGAGGAGCAGGAAGGTTCTTATTATATCAATATTATCAAAGACGAACTGCAAACGGGCAAAGAGAATATGAGGGGCAGCACGGTTATATTGGTGAAAAGCAATGTGTTAGGCCAGGGTGATGATAAATTGGGGAGTGTCTTGATGAAGGGCTTTATGTACACCCTCACCCAAATGGAGGGAGAGCTTAAAGCTCTTTTGTTTTTAAACAGCGGAGTATTGCTTACTACCTCGGGCTCGGAGCTGATCGAGCATTTGCAGCAGCTGGAAGCAAACGGAGTGGAAATAAGATCCTGCGGGACCTGCTTGGAATATTACGGCTTGACTGACAGGCTGGAGGTAGGCACAGTGGGCAATATGTATTCGATAGTAGAAGATATGCTGCATGCCGGCAAGGTCATCACCTTATAATCCGTATTTACAGGTATCATACTAGATTTTACTGCGGGTAGTTATATATTTTCCGAAAAGGTCAGGGGGAAAATAGTTTGCTGATTGGTGTGGATATTGTAGATATAGCCAGAATGAAACAGGTAATCAACCGGACTCCCCGTTTTTTGCATCGGGTCTTTACCGCCCAGGAATTAGACTACTGTTATAGGAAAAAAGATCCTTTTCCATCATTGGCGGCACGGTTTGCCGCCCGGGAGGCATTGCGCAAGATAGATAATGTTTTTATTAAAGGAGTGCGGTTTCATGATTCCGAGGTGGCTGTTGATCCGGAGGGCAGGCCGCGGCTGGTACTTCATGGGGAAACCCTGGTAAAGGCCCGGGAAGCTCGAATACATAATCTGGACCTCAGTCTTTCCCATAGCCGGGAGCAAGCTATCGCAGTAGTTATTGCCGAAAGGAGTGATATTTAAGAATGAAATTATTATATGCTGAACAAATGAAAGATATTGACCGGAAAGCAACTGAAGATTATTTAATACCCAGTTTGCTGCTGATGGAAAATGCGGGCTTAAAGGTATTGGAAACTATAAAGCATGTATACGGCAATTTGTCCCGGGCCAGGATAACCATACTGGCAGGCAAGGGGAACAATGGGGGAGATGGTTTGGTTCTGGGTCGGCATTTGCTTAATGCCGGCGCTGCGGTTGATATTTTCCTGTTGGGCGACCCTCAAAATCTGAGCCGCGATGCCCGGGTCAATTACCTTATCCTGGAACAAATGCAAGCCAACATATATCCCTTGAATGCCAATGAACATTTTGACTTCTACGTAACCAAACTGCTATCGTCCGGCCTGATTGTAGATGCTATATACGGGATCGGCTTTCGAGGCAGTCTGGATGATTTCGAGACCCGGGTGGTGCAGATGGTCAACTTGAGCAGTACCCCGGTAGTGGCAGTGGATATTGCTTCAGGGGTGGAGGCTGATACCGGCGAAGTGCACGGAACGGCAATAAAAGCGGATTACACCGTAACATTTGCCCGGCCCAAACTGGGACAGTATTTAGAGCCGGGTCAGAGCTATACGGGAAAGCTTATCATTGCGGACATATCAATTCCTCTTTCTCTATTGGAGCATGAGAGTTTAAAATTGAACCTGATTGACCAGGAACTGGTGGGTAGGTTTATTACACCCCGCCGGGCAGAATCCCATAAAGGCAGCTATGGCCATGTTCTGGTAATCGGAGGGTCCGCGGGGATGAGCGGTGCGGTAATAATGGCATCTTGTGCCGCCCTGCGCAGCGGAGCGGGGCTGGTTACGGCCGCTCTGCCGGGATCATTGGTGCCCGTCCTTGAGGGGTCTACCCTTGAAGTTATGAGCCGTCCCCTGGCAGAAACGATGGAGGCCAGTATTTCCAGCGATGCCCTGCCGGCTTTGGGCAATCTTCTTGAAAACGTGTCGGTATGTGCCATCGGCCCCGGCATGTCACGTTATAGAGAGGCCAATGCCATTCTCCGCTATGTGCTGGAGAACTCCGGGGTGCCGGTTTTAATCGATGCGGACGGGCTTAATGCCCTGGAGGGGGATGCAGGGATACTTAAAGACCGGCAGGTGCCGGTGGTCATTACCCCCCATCCCGGTGAAATGTCAAGGCTTACCGGCTTACCAGTAGCAGATATCCAGAGCAATCGGCTCGGGATAGCGCGCCAATATGCGGTTGATTGGGGTATTACGGTGGTGCTGAAGGGCAATAAAACCGTGGTGGCCAGTCCCACCGGTGAAGTGTTTGTAAATACCAGCGGCAATCCCGGCATGGCCACAGCGGGCAGCGGAGATGTATTAAGCGGTATCATAGCCGGCCTTATCGCCCAGGGCTTAAAACCCCGCCAGGCAGCTGTAGCCGGAGTGTATATCCACGGCTGCTCCGGGGATAAAGCTGCTGAGTTGCGAGGTCAAAGGGGCTTGATCGCAGGGGATCTGATAGATCAGCTGCCGGCAGTATTGAAAAATTTTGAAAATATTAATAAAAGCTGAGAAAGGCGGCGGGTAAAAATGTTAGCCAAAGATATTATGACTCGAGATGTTATTTCCGTCCGGCCGGAAGAAAATGTGGAAAATGCAGCCCGTATAATGATGGATAACAAAATCAGCGGAATTCCGGTAGTCGACGAACACAATCACGTAGTAGGGATAATAACCGAAAAAGATCTAATGGTTAAAGCCAGTGAACTAAAGGTTCCTTTTTATCTCACATTATTTGACAGTATTATTTTTTTGGAGAATCCCATACGATTTAACAATAATTTAAAGAAATACACCGCTTCCAATGTCAAAGGAGCCATGACCGCCAAGGTATATTCAGTTGAAGAGGATGCACCCATTTCCGATGTAGTGAGTATGATGCAGAAACATAGCATCAATCGGGTGCCGGTACTAAGACACGGCAAACTCATCGGTATAATTTCACGCAATGATATTTTGAAGGCAATGGTAGAAAGAGATGGATAATTGCACGAACAGTTGGGCAGAAATAGATTTAAGGGCAATCAGAAGTAATGTAGCAGGCATAAAAAAACTGTTATCCCCCCAGACGCGTCTTATGTCGGTAGTTAAGGCCAATGCTTACGGCCACGGTATGCTGGAAGTTGCCCGCACCTGTCTGGAGGAGGGGGCTACTTATTTGGGAGTGGCCAATCTCCGCGAGGCGCTCACGCTGCGGGAAGAGGGCATTACCGCCCAAATACTGGTTCTGGGATATGTATCGCCCGAATGTGCAGGCTTAATGGTTGATAACCGCATCGATGCGACCGTGTTTGATCGGGATACGGCCTTGGTGCTTTCGCAGGCTGCGGTCAGCCTGGATAAGGAAGCCCGGGTGCACCTTAAGATTGATACCGGTATGGGTAGGATAGGCTTCAAACCGGATGAAGCTTCCCTGGAGATAATCAAGGAAATGGCTCGAATGCCCGGAATTGTAATCCAGGGAGCATTCAGTCACCTGGCTACTGCGGATGCCGCCGACAAAAGTTTTGCTTGGCAGCAGGCCGAGGTATTTCAAAGCTTTGTAGCCGGGCTTAAGGACGCCGGCATATCAATCCCGCTCAAGCACCTGGCCAACAGCGCTGCGATTATGGAAATGCCCGAGTTGCATTTTGACATGGTTAGAGCCGGCATTATAACCTATGGGTTATATCCCTCTGATGAAGTCGACCGGTCTATCCTTAACCTGATACCCGCCATGCGGCTCAGAAGTCGAATCATCATGGTGAAAAATTTGCCGTCAGGCGGGTCTATAAGCTACGGAAGGACCTTTATCTGCCCTCAAGAGACCAAGGTGGCCACTGTCCCGGTTGGCTACGGGGATGGATACCACCGTTTGCTGTCCAACCGGAGCTGGATTTCGGTGAAAGGACAAAGGGCGCCTCTGATTGGGACGGTATGCATGGATCAATGCATGTTCGATGTCAGTGAGATTGACGACGTTAAAGCCGGTGATGAGGTTGTTTTATTCGGCAGACCGGAGGATGGTATCACGGCTGATGATCTGGCCCGGCTGATGGGGACAATTAATTACGAAATTGTCTGTGCCCCTAGCAGCAGGGTAAGCAGAATATATATCGACAACAATTTATAAGTAATTATTGGATTTGCGAGCCCGAGGCCTTGTCTATATAATATATATATGATTGTATATATTTATCTATTGCGGAGGTGCTTGCAGTGCCAGCCTCGAAACGAATAATAATTACTATATCTGAAATCCTCCTTTCTGAAGTAGATCGTTTTACTGCCATGGAAAATAGAAACCGCAGCGAAATCGTGCGGGAAGCAATAATGTTTTATCTGGAAAATCGCAAAAGAGAATTAATGATTGAGCAGATGAAAAAAGGGTACCTGGAAATGGCACCCATTAATTTAAATATTGCCTGTGAAATTTCCAGCCTGGAAGAAGATTTTTAAAACCTTGTAAATCTATAATTGCTGGAGTGATTCGATATATGATTAAACGAGGCGAGATTTATTTTGCCCAGCTTAATCCGGTGGTAGGCTCTGAGCAAGGGGGCATACGGCCAGTCCTGGTAGTGCAGAACGATATTGGCAATCAGTACAGCCCTACTACAATAGTGTTGGCTATCACTTCGCAGATCAACAAAGCCAAACTGCCTACCCATGTGGAGCTAAAAGCGGATACCTACGGAATGGAACGTGATTCAGTCATCTTAACCGAACAGATCAGGACCATAGACAAGACTCGCCTGAAACAGCGGATAGCGGTTTTGAAAGACGACATGATGGAGAAGGTTAATAAAGCCTTGGCCATAAGCCTGGAATTAAGTGAGATCTGAATACATAACTCAAGGATTATGGTTTTTTTAAAGCAGGTTCGTAGCAGAACCTGCTTTAAATTTTGGGAGTGGGGGGATTTTGATGAAACCGGTTATCGGCATCACTGGCAACTATCAGCTGGAGAGCAATTCCTTCGGGTTTAAAGACTTTTATGTGCAGTCAGTTATTAAGGCGGGAGGAACGCCGGTATTGCTTCCGTCCGTAACCAATGAGGATTTGCTGGAGGATTATCTGGTTGTTTGTCAGGGATTTGTATTCTCCGGCGGGGGTGATCTTGATCCGGTTTATTGGGATGAATTTCCTCATCCCGGGTGTGGCGAAATTGATCCCCGGCGGGATTGGTTTGAAATCAGACTGGCCCGCCGGGCTTACCTTTTGAACAAGGCGGTGCTGGGTATCTGCCGGGGCTGTCAGGTACTGAACGCAGCCGCCGGGGGAACTCTCTGGCAGGATATTAAGAGCCCCATGGCGCACAGCCAAAAAGCTCCCCGCAATCATCCCTTTCATGCTATATTTATAGAAAAAGACAGTCGTCTGGAAAATATTATGGGTAAACAACACCTGCGGGTAAACAGCTTTCATCACCAGGCGGTAAAACAGCCGGGCAATGGGCTGCGCATAAGCGCTATGGCTGAGGATGGCACCGTGGAGGCGATTGAGAGCCGGGAACGTCTATTCTTTATGGGCGTGCAATGGCATCCGGAATGTTTGGAGGATGATTACTCAGCGCGTTTGTTCGCAGCCCTGACGGCGGCGTCAGGCCAGGCCCAGGAATAAATGCCTAATCCGCGTTAGCCGGGCAGATTATGGCAGCGCCGGAATAGAACCATATAGGGCTCATGGTCATAAAATATAAAGGACCGTCAAGGGGATGACAGTCCTGAATTGGGGAGGATTTCTAAGTGTTGGCAATAAAAGGCGGCAAAATTCTGACCATAGATAAAGCCGGAGTTATTAATGGAGGAACCGTACTTATTGAAGGTCAATTCATTCATAAAGTCGGTCAGACGGTTAAAATACCTGAAGGAGCTACAGTTATAGATGCTCAGGGCAAATATATCTGCCCCGGATTTATTGATTCTCATACCCATATTGGCTTGGAGGAAGAAATCTATAGGATAGAGGGCGATGATGTAAATGAGACCAGCGATCCCCTAACCCCTCAACTTCAAGCTGCAGACGGGATTAATTTTATGGATTTGGCCTTTACCGATGCCCTGCGGGGCGGTGTAACCAGGACCATGTGCATGCCCGGCAGTGCCAACATATTAGGCGGTCAGGCCGTATTTCTGAAAAATCTTGCCCCCACTCTGGGAGAAATGATTTACCGCAATCCCTGGGGATTGAAGGCGGCTTTGGGTGAAAACCCCAAAAGGGTTTACGGGGCGCAAAAGAAGACTCCGAAAACTCGTATGGCCAGTGCCAGTTTATTGCGAGAAGCCTTCGCAACCGCTCGCAGTCTTATGGATAAGGAAGATGTCAAAGCCAAAGAGATATTCTATAATATGCCTATTTTTAAGGTGTTAAAAAAAGAAATGCCCCTGTTGCTTCATGTTCACCGGGCCGACGATATCCTTACCGCTTTGCGCATCAAAGACGAGTTCGATATAGAAATGCTGATTCAACACGGTACCGAGGCGGTTCTGGTCGCAGATGAACTGGTGAAAAGGGATGTTCCTGTATTTCTGGGTCCATTATTGGTAAATCGGGCTAAAGTGGAAATGAAAGAAGTGGCATTTAAGAACGCCGCTCTGCTGGCCCAAAGAGGAGTAAAATTCAGCTTTATAACCGACCACCCGGTAGTTCCGATAGAGCATCTGCGGGTTTGTGCCGCGCTGGCGGTTCGAGAAGGACTCGATGAAGATTTGGCCTTAAAGGCAATAACCAGTGTTCCCGCTCAACTGCTTAAAGTTGACCACGAACTGGGAACGATTAAAGAGGGAAAGCGCGCCGATCTGGTAATTTTTGACGGGCATCCGTTCGATTTTCGCTCTAAAACCGAAAAGGTCTTGGTAGATGGCCAACTATGGGGGGATAGCGTTGGATAAAGGAGATTTGTTTACTGTATATATGGATGGCAACGTTATGACAATATGCGTGCTGGGTTCATATAATGAGGAATACACCGGGGAAGAAATTGTGATCCTGGCAATCGTAAACCAAGATAATATGGTTCATATACCCGTCACCGATCTCAATATGTTGTTCCCGCGCAAGAAATATATAAATTAGACTCGGACAGTATTATTGGAATAAGCCGGCATGAAAAGTGCCGGCTTTTTTGTTACCCGAAGCAAGGGACGTTTTTTTTTTGCTTCGACTTATCAAAGGAAATGTGAGGAGCGTACGAGACACAAGGACACAAGAGAACAGTCCCCTTGTGTCCTATTTTTACTCTTAGGCTAACTGCCGCGCTCTTAAATCTGTTTCTAATACATAGCGGCTATATTAAATGGTGCGGATCCGACCGGAATTGTTGCAATGACCGTGCCGGTGTTGCCGCTGATGGCATAAACGATATTGGAGTTGTATCCGGTAACGTATACCCCATTGCTGAATGGGTTCACGGCCACGCCATAAGGCCGGCTGCCTGAGGGCATAGCGATAGTGGATAAAACCGTGTCGGAGCTGCCATCCAGAATGGTCACTTCATTGGCTACGTAGATCGCGGCATAAATTAGGTTGGTAAACGGATTAATTCCGAATCCTGCGACGCCATTGTTCAACGTCAACGTAGTAATTTCAGTATTGGAATATCCGTCGATAATGGTTACCTGATTTCCGCTGCTTACAATCCCTGAAATATAAACCTTATTGGTTTTGGGGTTTACACCTACATTATATGCAGTGAATACAATGGGTACAGTTGTTAAAACAGTGTTGGTGTTGCCATCAATGACCGCCAGATCCCCGGAGGTTATTGCGTAAATCCGGTTTGTAAGCGGGTTTACCGCCACTCCATAGGGACTGGCAAGCCCGCTGATGGTTGTCGCTACGGTATTTGTATTCCCGTCAATCACCAGCATATTGCCCGATGAATCAAACGCGTATATCCGATTGGTTAAGCTGTTGATGGCAATACCGGCAATATTCCCGGTAACTGGTATTGTTTGCAAGATGGTGTTGGTATCGCCATCCATAACCGAAATTCCGCTTTGGTGCCTCACATAAATCCGATTGATATTGGGGTTGACGGCAATTCCTTGCGGGGCATTGCCTACTGTAACCGTTGCAATTACGGTATTGTTGTTGCCGTCGATAACCGATACGGTATTGCCGACCTGGTTTACCGTATAAACCCGGTTTGCGTATGTCGGTGGGGGAAATCCTGTAACATCCGAAACCTGAACGACGGTTAAAGATGCTTGAAGCGGGATAGAGGATGCGTAATAAAACGGACTGGGGCTTGCATTGATCAGGGCAAGGGTGACGGGGGCCAATGTTACTTCAATAAGGCTCATTCCCTCCACCATACCTGTTTTGCTGGGTGAAGCGCCTATGATATCCCCTTGTGATGACGAAAGAGCAAATACTACCCCGTTGAATATTGAGGATTGGGTTGACACCCACCAACTGACATAATACTGCCCTATTTCGTTCAAGGTGATGATTCCGGTTGTATCGTCGTAAACGATTCCGCCCGATGACAGAACAGTTGTATTGAATATAACGTTTGCTCCTGCCGCAACCGAACCCGCCAAGGAGCGTTCTATTTGTAATGTAGAACCCACATCGATTCTCCTTTCACATTGTTGCGAGGAACAATGTTATTTTCTCTATATACCATATGCGAGAAAGGAGGGGTTCGTACATTATTCAAAAACGCATGGAATGGTGGCGCGCAATTTGCGCAAGCGCTCATTGATTGCTATTATTTACCGCAAGGAATTTTCCAACTCTATGCGAATTATTCAAATATATTGAAATTAAGGAGTTGGAAAGTTGAAGAAGGCAATATTAGTTTTGATTACTTGTTTATTGATGTTTGTAGGTACGACTGGAATCACCCAGGCGGAATGGAGTCCCGGGGTTAGGATAGATGGAGAATTAAAAACGTTTAATCCGCCTTGTCAGATTGTTGATGGCCGTACCATGGTCCCTTTGCGGTTCGTAATTGAAGATAAAGCGTTGCAGGGGAGCGTCGGTTGGGATGGCGCCAGCCAGGTTACAGTTTCATGCCGGGGCAAAAATTTTGAATTCAAGATCGGCAGCCCCAAAGTTGTTATTGATGGGACCACTTACACTATGGATGTTGCACCGTACATATATCAGAACCGCACCTATCTGCCCTTGAGGTTCCTGGCTGAAAAATTGGGAGGAACAGTGACCTGGAACAACGCTCTAGGGCAGGTAAACATATACTTTAATAAGTCAGCTCAGAGCGAACCGGCCGTTTTTGCCTATTATTACAGCGGCGGTTTCCCCGAATTGCAGGCTAATGCCAGCCTATTCAGTGATGTTGCCCTGCGCTGGTTCGAGACTGATGCGGATGGTGATCTATTTTATGAATATAAGGACAATTATCAACAGGTCCTGAATTTCCTGAGTCAAAATAATATAAAAAAACACGCCAGTGTCGTATTTATGGATAAGGCAGGGCTGCATACCCTCCTTTCCAGTCCCGCTAAACGTTCCAATTTAATCGACCAGCTGTGTACCGAAGTTAAAAATTCCAACTACGATGGGGTCAATATCGACTTCGAATTTATAGCGGCGAATGATTCTGGTTACTTTACCACTTTTTTGCGGGAATTGAAAACCAGATTGGGCGCAGATAAAGAACTATCAGTGGCGGTGTTCGCCCGGACGAGCTCCGACAATTGGGCTACCGGCTATGACTATCGGGGAATTGGAGAGATCGCCGATAGGATTGTAGTTATGACTTATGACTACTGTTACCCGACCAGTGACTCGGGACCGGTAGCTCCCCTATGGTGGGTTAACGATGTCGTAGACTATATGCTGGGTAATGCCCAGATCCCACCGGCCAAAGTGCTCCTGGGTGTTGCCACCTATGGCTACAATTGGGGAGAAGGCCAGAATGGCACCACTGTTACCCTGAACAAACTGAACCAGCTTAAAAATACCTACCGGGTGACTGAGCATTTTGACACTAAGAGTATGAGCCCCTACTACACCTATACCGATGGGAATGGCGTTTATCATGAGATTTGGCTGGAAAATGAGCGCAGCCTGGAGGAAAAATGGAAAGTAGCGGTCAACAACCAGTTGGGTGGGATCACCTTCTGGAGAATCGGCAATGGCTTTGACGACCTGTATGATGTATTGGAAAACCACCAGTAGGCAATTGATACCATAATTTTAATTAAATCCAGTAATGGTATATAATATAAACAACAGCCGCCTTTAAAGGCGGCTGTTTATTAGAGAAACTGATTAAGAACAGGCGGGAGGGGAAAGAATGTCTAAAGAACAGCCCTGTTTGTTTGGAGAAATGGAGGCAGCTGCTCCGGAGCCAATACAGCCGGTTGGACCCCCGAAGAAGATCTATACTTCGTTTTTGCCTGGCCTGAAAGCGGAAGACGGTTATCCGCAGATACAGACCTATGATGAGTTGGCGGACATGTCGGTAAGCTGCCAGAAATGCCGTTTAAGAAGTACCTGCCGGCAGGTAGTGTTTGGCGACGGCGATATAAATACGGACATATTATTTGTGGGCGAGGGTCCGGGTAAGGATGAGGATGAGCAGGGCCTCCCCTTTGTGGGCAGGGCGGGGCAGCTGCTGAACAAAATTTTGGAGGCAGCCGAATTTAAACGCAGGGAGGTATATATTACCAATGTGGTTAAGTGCCGTCCTCCCGGCAATCGGCTTCCCAATCCGGATGAGGCCAGGGAGTGCCGCAATTATCTGGAAGCCCAGATCAGGATAATCAATCCCCGGATAATTGTTTGCCTGGGGGCGATGGCCTGTCAGACGGTTGTCGATCCTAAAGCCAAAATTACCCAGACCCGGGGTAAATGGTTCAACCGCAACGGCATTATGATAATGGCGACTTATCATCCGGCCGCGTTACTGCGTAATGAGCAATACAAACGTCCTACCTGGGAGGACTTCAAGCTGATTCGCGATCAATACAAAAAGTTGAGCGGGTCTATATAAACGAGGTACGGATATGCAGATTAAGGTTAACAGCGAAGACGAGATGGAGGTACTGGGCGGCTGCCTGGCTCAAGTTCTCGCCAAGGATGATGTGGTATACCTGCGCGGTGAATTGGGGGCCGGCAAGACGGTGCTGGTGAGAGGCGCGGCCCGAGGTCTGGGCTACCAGGGCCGGGTGACCAGCCCGACCTTTACCCTCATGAACATTTATCCCGGATCATCTACGATTTATCATTTTGACTTTTACCGCTTGGAAAGTGCGGATCTTGCGGATCTGGGGCTGGAAGAGTTCATGGAAAACGGCGGCATATCACTGGTTGAATGGCCGCAGATCGGGCAAGAGGTGCTCCCCGGAGAAGCCCTTTGGGTTGACATTGCGCTTACTGACGATGATTATGATTTAGCCCGGACGGTTCATATATCCGCCCGGGGTGACAGATATCAGGATAAACTGGAAAGGTTGAGGCAGATTGTTAATTCTGGCCATAGATAGTTCCACCCCGGTGGCGGGGGTGGCGCTGCTGGATGATGAAAAACTAATTCGGGAAGAGTTTATAAACTACAAGAAAACTCATTCGGAGACCCTTATGCCCATGATAGATGAATTGCTGCGGGGTTGTGACACGACTTTAAACGACTTGACGGCGGTAGCGGTTACGATCGGGCCCGGGTCTTTTACCGGACTCAGAATTGGTCTGGCCGCGGTAAAGGGTCTATGCCTGGCAGCCAACCTGCCGGTAATAGGGATATCGACCCTGGATGCCCTGGCTCATAATATCGTATGCAGTGATACCTTGGTCTGTCCGGTGCTGAATGCCCGCAAGCAGGAAGTATATACGGCTTTTTATGAAAACCGGGGAACGTATCCCCGGCGCCTGGGTAAAGAGATGGCTTGCTCGCCCCGGGAGTTTGCGGCCCAGGCTCTGACAAAAGCCGGGGAAATTGGAGCTGACCGGATTACCCTGCTGGGTGACGGGTATTATCCTTATCAAGATTTGCTGGCAGAATGTCTGGGGGATAAGCTTATAGTTGCGCCTCTTCATTTAAGGCTGATAAGGGCTTCAGCCCTGGGAAGCCTGGCTGCAGCCCGGGTAATTCGGGCAGATTTCGATGAAGCCGTTAATATGAGGCCCAGTTATGTGCGTTTGTCCGAAGCCGAAAGCAGACTGGGCAAAGGAGAACTGTAAATGCTGAACCGATCTTTTCTGATCAGGAAGATGACATTGCAAGATCTAAATGAAATAATGGTGATTGAAAATGATTCTTTTAGTCTGCCCTGGTCGCGTCAATCCTATGAGGCTGAGCTGCAGAACCAGTATGCCAATTATTTGGTCTGTGATTACCAGGGGGATGTAGCGGCTTATGTAGGGATGTGGGCCGTTTTTGAGGATGCCCACATTACTAATGTAGCAGTCGCCAGGCACTATCGCCGTATGGGAATGGGACGGGCCTTGATGCTGGAGGAGGAAAAACTGGCTCTGGCTAAACAAGCCAGCCGCATCCTGCTGGAGGTTCGGCCTTCCAATCTTGCCGCCCAGACCATGTATAGAAAACTGGGTTATGTACCGACCTCATTACGCAAGCATTATTACTCTGATAATCAGGAAGATGCGATTATTATGACTAAATATCTGAAGCCAGTAGAATTAAAGAAAATGAGTTAATGAATAGGGAAGCAGGTTACAAGCGGTGAAAGATGTAATAATTTTAGGGATTGAAACCTCCTGTGATGAAACCGCGGCTGCGATTGTAAAGAATGGGCGTGAGGTTTTATCCAACATAGTTAATTCGCAGATTGCCATTCATCAGCAATTTGGCGGGGTGGTGCCCGAGGTGGCTTCCCGCAAGCATATTGAGAATATTGCCGCCGTGGTCAATAGCGCCTTTCAGGAAGCGGGATTAAGCCACCGGGATATCGACGCGGTAGCTGTAACCAATATGCCGGGACTGATCGGGGCGCTGCTGGTAGGCCTGTCATTTGCCAAAGCCTTGGCTTATGGGCTGCGGTTGCCCCTTATTACCGTCAATCATCTGCACGGGCACATCTATGCCAATTTTCTGGAGCACGACGACATAGATTTTCCGGCAGTTTGCCTGGTGGTATCCGGTGGGCATACCAGCCTGCTGTATATGAAAGGAATCGGTGATTACGAGTTAATCGGTTCCACCAAGGATGATGCCGCCGGCGAGGCTTTTGACAAGGTAGCCCGGTTCCTGGGATTGGGTTATCCGGGCGGCCCGGCGGTGGAGCGGGCGGCCCGGCAGGGGCAGGCAGGCCTTTATCATTTGCCCCGGGTATTTTTGGACCGGAACGATTATGAGTTCAGTTTTTCCGGCCTGAAAACCGCCGCCATGAATTTATGGAGAAAGATTGAGAAAACTGAAGGTAACAATCCCGGGGATATCGCGGCTGAGTTCCAAGCCGCCCTGGTGGATGTGCTGGTCGAAAAAACAATGCGGGCGGCCGAAAAATATAAAGTAAAAACAATTATGATGGCCGGGGGGGTGGCTGCCAACAAGTTTTTAAGGGAAAATTTGGCAAAAATGTGCAAACAGGGAGATTATAACCTATATTATCCGTCCCTGGCCCTGTGCACTGACAATGCCGCCATGATTGCGGGAAAGGCCTACCATGACTATAATGACGGGCTTTTTGCCCCCTTAAACACTAATGCACATGCCACCCAATTTTCCTTATGATATTAATTGTGGATAATGTGTATAAGTCTGTTGATAATTAATTTAACGGCATTTCTGAATACCTAAAATCCAAGCTTAATCTGTTGAAAAGTAAGAATTGCCGGAATATAGAGATATCTAATCCTGTGGATAAGCGCTAAGGAAGGAATGATATGGGTGCATCCGATTTTGCTAAACCTGGGTCGAATAAAAGTCTATTCTTGGGGATTTATGTTGGCTCTGGCGGTGTTGCTGGCCGTCCTCGGTATTACCAGAATATTCAAAAAAGAGGGATATGATCCCGATCATGTTTTGGATATGGTTATACTGTTGGTGGTGACTGGTCTATTGGGATCAAGACTGGCTTATGTAGCCATGTTTGAGTGGGAGGATTTTCTCGCGCATCCTGCCCTGTTTTTTGGCTTAAGTAATGGAGGATTCAGCGGCCTGGTTTGGTATGGAGGCTTTACCGCCAGTGTTCTGGCGGCTATAATCTATATCCGCCTCAAAGGTTATTCCTTCTGGAAAATAGCTGATATTTTTGCTCCCTATCTGGCCCTGGCCTATGCCCTTGTACGGATAGGCTGCTTCCTTAACGGCTGTTGCTACGGCAAAGCCAGTGATGCCCTGTGCACGGTGGTTTTTCCCTACGTTGATTATCTAAGCCGGTATCCCACCCAGCTTTATAGTTCGGCTATCAATTTCCTGCTGTTTGCTTTTTTATGGTGGTATTACCCGCGCCGCCAATTCTCGGGCCAGGTGTTTATTTATTACCTGCTCGGGTATTCCGTTTACCGCTTTATAATTGAGTTTTTCCGTGAGAACTGGGTTTTCGTAGGACCCTTTCCCGTATCTCAGGCATATTCGCTGGTATTGCTTCTGGTGGGTATAGGGCTTTACCTGTGGAGAAAATCATCAGTGGAGCAAAAGAGGTAGCATGATATGGAGGAACAAGGTGCCAAACGCCGAGCGCTCAGAAAACAAATGAGTGAACGCAGAGCCGGTCTTAGCAGTGACCAGGTTGCCGGGTACAGCCGCTTGATAAGCCGTAAATTATCCCAATTGGAGCCGCTGCATAAAGCCCGCAGCATTATGGGCTACGCCTGTATAGGCAATGAAGTGGGACTGGATGCTTTTTGGGAAGAGCAGGCCCAACTGGGCAAAACGATTTTCCTTCCCCGGGTGGAGCAAGGAGATTTGGCTGTGGTTGAGTTTACCGGCTGGCAGCATACCCGCCCCGGGGTTTTCAGTATCAGGGAGCCGGTGGGGACGGCGGTATCTTTCCCGGCTATTGATGTGGTAATAGTACCGGCCCTGGTATTTGATGGCCACGGTTTCCGGTTGGGATATGGCAGGGGCTATTATGATCGTTTCCTGAAAGGTTTGTCGAAAAATACATTTATTTGTGGTGTCGGTTATGATTTTCAGGTGGTTGACAATATATACCCTCATGCCGGAGATGTGGCCGTACATTGGATTGTGACGGAGAAATCAGAACTGGCCGTCGATTGGGATTTCTTTTAGCAGGCCGCGAACGGGCGCTCAGCTTGGATAAAAATGTTGATTATTGCTATGAAATGACCCATATTGTATAATAAATGCAATTAGATAAGCTCCGATTCAAGTTGCCTAAGGCTTGGCTAAGGTATTTGAACGCCAGGGTGTGATTGGAAACGATTACGCCTCCAGTGGGAAAGGAGTGCTATATTGTTGGGATGCGCCCTTTAATGGGGCGTTTATTTTTGGAGGTGTTGAGGGTGGAGGAAAAAAAAGAACTTATGCAGAAATTGAAAGAACTGGCCCCCCAGGGGAAAATAAGCTGCAGTGACGCTCATCGCCTGGCTGAAGAATTAGGGATTAATTATATTGTGGTCGGAAAGGCTTGTGACGAAGCAAAAATCAAGATATATGCCTGTGAATTAGGCTGTTTTTAGGGAATTTGCCGACATTTACGGCGGCATCCGGTTCTTAGGCAGGACAAGCCCGGTCGAAATGAAATACATAAGCAAGGCTGGGAGGATGATTATTAATGGTTGATGCCAATGGCAGAAATATCGATTATCTGCGTATATCCATCACGGATCGATGCAACCTGCGTTGCCGCTACTGTATGCCCTACGAAGGGGTAGAAAAGCTGGAACATTCCGCTATATTATCCCTGGAGGCCATTGCTCGCCTGGTACGGGTAGCTGCCCGGGTCGGTATTCGCAAAGTACGCCTAACCGGAGGAGAACCGCTGGTTAGAAAGAACATCTGTCAATTAATTTCCTACATTCGCGCAATCCCCGCCATTGACGATTTATCCCTGACCACCAACGGCATTCTGTTTTATGATATGGCGGAAGAACTGCAGGCGGCGGGTTTAAACCGCGTTAATTTCAGCCTGGATACGCTGGTTGAGGAAAAATATAAGTATATAACCCGTGAGGGAAAACTGGGTGATGTTGACCGAGCCATAGATAAAGCACTGGCGTTGGCTATGCATCCGGTTAAGATCAATACCGTACTGATAAAAGGCTTTAATGACAACGAGATTTTGGATTTTGCCGACTTGGCTTACAATAATCCTTTACACGTCAGGTTTATTGAGTTTATGCCGGTTGGTAACCTGGAATTCTGGGACGAGAAAAATATTGTAACCAGTCTTGAGACTAAAAACCTGATAAAACAAAAATATACCCTGGTGGAGGGCAAGGTAGCCGGCTGTGGCCCGGCTAAGTATTACCGATTTGAAGGCGGTCAAGGTTCGGTAGGGTTCATAAGTCCCATGAGCAATCATTTTTGCAGTGAATGCAACCGGATTCGCATGACTGCCGAAGGGAAACTGCGGGGTTGTCTTTATGACCGGACTGAAACCGATCTGAAGACGGCTATGGAAAATGGCGCCACCGACAAGGAACTGGGAGATTTATTCCTCCAAACGATTAATAGCAAGCCGGCAAGGCATAATATGAATGCTGGCTGGGGCCAGGAAAACCGGCGCAAGATGTACCAAATAGGAGGATAACAGATGGAGCTTACTCATATCAATGAGCATGGCTATGCCCGCATGGTGGATGTAAGTGATAAAGCGGATACGGTCCGGGTGGCACGGGCGCAGGCAATAGTTCGTATGCTTCCGCAGACCCTAAGTGCTATCCGGGAGGGCGGCATAAAGAAGGGCGACGTGCTGGCAGTGGCACAGGTTGCCGGTATCATGGGGGCTAAACAAACCCCCAGCCTTATACCCATGTGTCATCCGCTTATGCTCACGAGCGTGGATATAGAGTACGAGTTTAACGAAGATGGAAATGCCTTGATTATTCGCTCCCAGGTCAGGACCACCGGCAAGACCGGGGTGGAAATGGAGGCAATAACTGCCGCGTCAGTAGCAGCTTTGACAGTTTATGATATGTGCAAGGCCATTGACCGCTGGATGGAAATAATAGATATACAGCTGCTGGAGAAATCCGGCGGTAAAAGCGGGCATCTGCTTAGGAACTCCGATAACCAAGTGCAGCATAAAATGGGCCGACTGCATTCGATTTGCATCAGTCCCTCACGGGGCCAGTTGAAGCATGAAGTCGATGCGGCTGAAGTGATATTCGGTTTCGGCATAAAGAATGATGGTCATGCCGGGGATTGGGGAAGACAGGTAACCTGCCTCAGCTGGGAGAGCGTTCTTACAGTAAACCGGCAGCAAGGTTTGAATATTGGACCGGGGCAGTTTGCCGAAAACCTTTTGATTGAAGCAATTGACCTGAGCCAAGTGGGGGTAGGAAGCAGGCTTAAGATAGGGGCTGATACAGTCCTTGAGGTCACCCAGGTGGGCAAGGAAGATCATCCCAGCGTGGTGACCAGAACTCTGGGAATAAGCCTTTTACCTTATGAAGGCCTTTTCTGTAAAGTAATGGCCGGAGGAATGATAAAAAAAGGAGATCCGGTGGAGGTGCTGGTCTGTGTATAAAGCGGGTATATTGATAATGAGCGACAAGGGTTCCCGGGGTGAACGCGAAGACGGAAGCGGTCGGCAGATTAGGGATATGCTGGCTGACCGGAATTTTCAATTTGACTTTTATGACATCATCCCTGATGAAAAAGCAGTAATTATGGAAAAACTTAAATATGCCAGCGATGAGCTGGGACTGGATGTGCTTTTTACTTCCGGGGGTACAGGATTTTCCAGCCGGGATGTTACACCTGAGGCCACCTTGGCAATATTGGATAAACTTACTCCCGGTATACCGGAAGCCATCCGTTATTATGGCCTGCAGCAAACCCCCAAGGCCATGCTCTCACGGGCAGTAGCCGGAATCAGGGGCAAGACCCTTATTATCAATCTGCCGGGCAGTATCAAGGGAGTGCGGGAATCCATTGAGGCGATTTTACCGGCGCTGGACCATGGCCTGGATATTATCATCGGCTCCAGCACGGAATGCGGTCAGGGTTAATCCCCGACCGGGGGACAGGTCCGTTGTCCCCCAGGATATCCGTTCAATCTTGGGGGTGCAGAGCCCCTGTCCCCTTGTCCCACCTTTTGTCCCATTTCTTGCGGTCAGCGCCGTTTTAATTTTTAAAAATTAAAGCTATTTGAAGGTATAAAAGGAAAATGGCAGGAGAATAATATTAAACGAAAATAATGGGCAAATTTAGCAGGTATTATGATTTGTATACTAGGCTGATCTTGCCTATTATAATAAATGTATATTAGCACTCGCAACTGACGAGTGCTAACAACAAATAATAAAGGAGGCATCCCTGTGAACATTAAACCGTTAGGTGACCGGGTGATTGTAAAAGTAACCGAGGTAGCAGAGCAGAAAACCAAGAGCGGGCTGTTTGTGCCTGACACTGCTAAAGAAAAACCTCAGGAAGCTGAAGTTATGGCAGTAGGTCCCGGACCTCTCAACGAGAAAGGTGAAAGAGTACCTATGGATATTGCTGTAGGAGATAAAATCATCTTTTCCAAATACGGCGGAATGGAAGTAAAGATTCTGGACGAAACCGTGTTGATCTTATCTGAACGGGATATTCTCGCAAAATTAGTTTAATTAATATTAAGGAGGTTACATAGATGTTTTCCAAAGAGATTAAATTTGGGGAAGATGCCAGAAGGGCTCTGGAAAAGGGAGTTGACACCCTGGCCAATACCGTTAAAGTGACACTTGGCCCCAAGGGCAGAAATGTTGTTCTGGATAGAAAATTCGGATCACCCACAATTACCAATGATGGTGTTACGATTGCCCGTGATATTGATCTGGAAGATCCCTGGGAAAATCTAGGATGCCAGTTGGTGAAAGAAGTGGCTATCAAAACCAATGATGTAGCTGGTGATGGAACTACCACCGCCACCGTTTTGGCTCAGGCTATGATTAAGGAAGGTCTTAAAAATGTCGCCGCTGGCGCCAATCCCATGATCATGAGAAAAGGCATTGAAAAAGCGGTTAAGGCGGCTATTGATGAAATCCAGGTAATCAGCAAACCGGTAGAGTCCAAAGAAGCTATTTCCCAGGTTGCCGCTATCAGTGCCAGTGATACCGAGATCGGCGACCTGATTGCTGATGCTATGGAAAAAGTTGGCCGGGACGGGGTTATCACCGTAGAAGAATCCAATTCCGTAGGTACTTCCCTGGAAGTTGTGGAAGGTATGAATTTCGATCGTGGTTACATCTCCATGTATATGATTACCGATACCGATAAAATGGAAGCAAGTCTGGACAATCCCTACATTTTAATCACTGATAAGAAGATTGCCGCAATTGGAGAAGTTCTGCCCGTTCTCGAAAAAGTTGTTCAAAGCGGTAAACCTTTGCTTATTATTGCCGAGGATGTAGAAGGTGAAGCTCTTTCCACCATAATTGTAAATAAACTAAAGGGAACATTTATGTGTGTTGCGGTCAAAGCTCCCGCTTTTGGGGAGAGAAGAAAAGCCATGTTGGAAGATATAGCGGTATTGACCAAAGGTCAGGTTGTATCCGAAGATATCGGCCTCAAAATGGAAAGTGTAACTCTGGATATGCTGGGTCGGGCCAACAAAGTAGTGGTTAAGAAAGATGAAACTATTATTGTTGACGGAGCCGGCACTGAAGAAGAAGTAAAGAACCGTATCGCCAACATTAAGAAACAGCTGGCTGAAAGCGATTCTGAATATGACCGGGAAAAGCTGCAGGAAAGAATGGCCAAATTGTCCGGCGGGGTTGCCATCATTAAGGTTGGCGCCGCTACCGAAACTGAACTGAAAGAAAAGAAACACCGCATTGAAGACGCTCTGGCAGCCACCAAAGCAGCGGTTGAGGAAGGCATCGTATCCGGCGGCGGAGTAGCTCTTATCAGCGCCATGAAAGCAATTGAAAAAGTGGAAGCCAAAGGTGACGAATTAACCGGCGTTAAACTGGTTGAAAAAGCCATGGAAGAACCTCTGCGCCAGATTGCCAACAATGCTGGTATCGAAGGTTCCGTAGTGGTTGAAAAAGTAAAAGAAGCCCAGGTTCAGCAAGCCGGAATAGGATTCAACGCCCTGACCAATGTCTACGAAGACATGATTAAAGCAGGGATTATCGATCCTGCCAAGGTTACCCGTTCCGCAGTCCAGAATGCGGCCAGTATAGCCTCCATGGTACTGACCACCGAAGCCATCGTTTCCGAGAAGCCCGGCGAAGACAAAGGCATGGGTGCCGGCATGGGCGGCGGCATGGGCGGTATGGGAGGCGGCATGGGCGGCATGATGTAAGCCTGCCCTCTATCCCCTATATTCCGGTATTCAAAGAACTGGAATTTTCAAAAAGTCACATTTAAGTCACATTTTCTGACAAAAAAATATTAGAGGCCGTTCATTAAGTCACTGAACTTTTGGGCGGCCTCTTTCTTTTGTGCGCCCGGCATGGGCGCACGCTAGTCGGTGAAAGTCCGATACGGGGGCTGGTAGTGCCAACCGTTAGCCAAGAGCAAGGGTGTCCATCGTGAGATGGAATCTGAGGCCTATGCCTGGATCACTGGAGTGATTATCGCCTTTATTCTTGGCGAATCCTATGTCGACGGGAAAGCAGCGTCGGGAGAATAACACAAAAGCCGGGGATTAGTCCCCGGCCTGAAAATACAAAATTCCCCGCCAAATTTATATGCAATGGCGGAGAAGCGCTTGAAAAACTGGACAATGACTTATTAACCGATTTATCCGAACCCTAAAACCTGATAGGGGTATTAAGGAAAAAGCTTTTTTTAAACCTCCAGTAAACGAATTCACCAAAAACTCAAATAAACTTAACTGATAAACACCTGGGTAAGAAACCATTAGCTTTAAACAGTAAACCAAACTTCTCCGCCAAAGCTTTTTAAGTATAACTGATGTAAACCTTAATTACAAGGCTTAACATTATTGATAAGAGTAAAACGGGCGGCCGGGGCGCAGTCCCCGGCCAAAATTCTCAACTCCCTTTTACCTTTTACACGTTTTACACGACGGAACACATAGTACATCTCCTGGGTAAATCCAATTCGGGTTAGTAATATGCGGATTGGCATTGATTAGACTCTGCAAGCGGATACCATAGCGTTTAGCTATGAAATACATGGTATCCCCTCTAACCACAGTATACCGGCCCTTGAAACCTCGTGGACAACTACAAGGAACACGGCCTCTTCTTAATTTAGTCAATACGGCTCAGCCTCCTTGATTCTTTAAAATAATTACTATTTAGATTAATATATGTTTTTGTTGGGATTTTTGTGAACGAAAAACTATTATTTGCCTAGGCACAATAAAGCCGGGGCTAGTTCCCCGGCTGCAGACTGTCAAAGAACTCCTGTTAAATCGCAAGAAATAGCGGGGGTTTTGTGCTGCCTATGGTAAAATATAATGGGTGATGAAAAATGCTGGAACGTGCGAAAAACCTAAGAAACAACATGCAACTGGTTGACCTGGAGGGTATGGTCCCCCAGGATCATCTTTTAAGAAAAATTGATCGGGTAGTTGAATTCAACCACATTTATGATTTAGTGGAGCATCTGTATTGCGAAGATAACGGCAGACCTGCCGTCGATCCGGTAGTGCTGGTGAAAATGGTTTTGATTCAACATTTGTATGGTATCAAATCACTGAGACAAACCGTAAAAGAGATTGATATGAACATAGCCTATCGCTGGTTCATAGGGTATGATCTAACCTCCCGAATA
>JAYFPZ010000005.1:0-134575 GCA_034927445.1 Syntrophomonadaceae bacterium | reverse complement strand
GTTGTTTTCGGTTATCCCGGATCCAGTAAGCGCTCCCGCATATCCTTCGTGTTCCGCACTATCCTTTTGCGGCCAGCCACTGTTGCTACAGTGTTTTCTGCTTTCATCCTGTTTCCCGGTAACCTTCATTTACTATCACCTCCAAGGGCTCCGCCCTTCACAGTACCGTCGACTGTACTGCTAGTATGGCTTCATCTGACTCCTCACGATAAATCTTGTTTCAACCGGCTTCTTGCAAATGCGCTTCTGCCGTCCGTGAGGCCTCCCCGGGTAAGAACGCAGTCTTTCTCTCCATCTACCTGCCGCATTTACACAAACTGACTCCGTGTGGCTATTGGACTTCGGCTTGTTTCGCAGCCTTATCCTCAATTTGTGCCTGATGCGATTTCTGTTCGTCAGGCCGGAGATTTGCCGACGCCTTCCTTCACACTCCATCTCGCGATGGACGCGCTTGGCCTTAGCTATACACTTCCCGCCACCGGGCGTGTTCGGGACTTTCACCCGTTAGACTACGCCCATGCCGGGCGCACGAATAGCAAGAGGCTATCCAAAATGGATAACCTCTTGTTCATTACCATATTATGAAATTAGTAACTACCGTCTTGCCTGAAAACAATCACGGCAATAAACAGGTCTGCTGCCATTTGGTTCAAACGGCACGGTGGTTTCTTGCCCACATTCAGCACAAACGGTTTGATACATTCTGCGTTCGCCGCCGTAACTATTGTTTCCCCTGTTCCCATTACGTTCCTGTTTGCGTGCTCTTCTGCAATCAGGGCAACGTCCGGGTTCATTCTCAAAGCCTTTTTCTGCATAGAATTCTTGCTCTGATACGGTAAATGGGAATTCATTGCCGCAATCTTTGCAAACAATATACTTATCTTCTAACATGTTGATCTCCCTTCTGGAATTACTCTTGTACTTCATTTTCCCCAAAAGGGATAATTAACGGTCAAGGCTCCTGAATTATACAGCCTTGAATTCGACTTGTCAAATGTGATGAATCCACTTGCCTATCTGCAATACGGTTTTTAACTGAAATTAAATATATAATGATTGTTAGTTTACTATTTTGGGATGATATGAGGTTGTTATACGATGGTTAGGATCAATTTCAAGCAGTATGGTTTTTCTGAAGATATATTGCAAGCCTTAGAGAAATTGGGCTATGATACCCCCACCGATGTGCAGGAGCAGGTCCTCCCTCATGCCCTGGCAGGCCGGGATCTCACCGTACAGGCTCAAACCGGCAGTGGCAAGACTGGCGCTTTCGCGATACCGCTCTGTGAAAAGATCGTTTTGGAACAAAGGAACCCCCAGGTATTAGTGCTTACCCCCACCCGGGAATTGGCTGTCCAAGTCCAGGAGGACATTACCAATATTGGTCGCTATCATCGCATCCGGGTGGCAGCTATTTACGGTCAGCAGCCCATTTATGTGCAAAAAAGCCAGCTTAGACAACGGGTTCATATCATTGTGGCTACCCCGGGAAGAATTTTAGACCACCTGCAGCGGGGAAATGTGAGCTTCGAGGATATCAAGTACCTGGTGCTGGATGAAGCGGATGAAATGCTGAATATGGGCTTTATCGATCAAGTAGAGGCCATTTTAAAAGTTTTGCCGCCTGATCGGGTAACGATGTTATTCTCGGCTACCATGCCTGATGCTATTGAAAAAATATGCAGTCAATATATGCAGAGCCCCATGAGGATCGAAGTCGCTTCCCTAAATCCAACCACCGACAGAATTGAGCAATATTATTATGCCGTCGCAGAGGATGGCAAATTCGCGCTCCTGAACCAGATTATTGAGGCGCAGCGACCGGATAGTTGTATGGTCTTCTGTCATACTCGAGATAAAGTGGAACTATTATGGCAGCGGATGAAGGCTCAGGACTATAGGTGCTGGGGTTTGCATGGGGGTATGGAACAAAAGGATCGCCTTGCGACTATGCAGCGTTTTAAAAACGGAGAATTCCCCTTCCTCATTGCTACTGATGTCGCCGCCCGGGGTATCGACATCGAAGAGCTTGGCCTGGTGGTTAATTATGACATCCCTTGCGAAAAAGAAAAATATGTTCATCGCATCGGTCGGACGGGACGAATAGATAACGCCGGAGTTGCCATTACTTTTATTACCGCTGGTGAAATCAAAATGCTGCGCGAGATCGAAGACTATGTGGGCTATCAAATCCCGGAGAAAGCACTCCCCTCCCGGGAAGATCTCATTCAGAAACAGGCTCTGGGGGAAGTTAAAAGATCTACGCCTCAGCGTAACCGTCGTGCTGAATTAGAGGCAGAAATAATGAAGATTCGGATCAACACCGGCAAGAAAAAGAAAATGCGACCCGGCGATATCCTGGGCGCACTTACGAATATTGAGGGCATAAATGCTGATGATATTGGAATTATTGATGTACAAGACAATTTCGCTTATATAGATATCCTGGCGAATAAAGGAAGTCTGGTTCTGGATGCATTGCAGACTATGCCGATTAAGGGGAAGAAGGTAAACGTAAAAGAGGTGTAGGGCTTATGTAAGGCTGAACGGAATTTTACTGCGGCGTTATTGATTTTATTACTGTATTCGCTTGATGACCTGTCCGTAATTTCTCAACCAAAGGCCTATCTGCTGGAGCAAATTCGTATCGATCCATTTCACTGATTTCCACCCAGGCATAGTCATGGTGAACGGTGGAACGGATTTCCCCTCCGGTCCAGCTGCAAATATAGGACAGCAGCCTGACCGTACCTTTCTCATATTCAAATGTGCTGCTGCCAAAGAATTTGTTGACTTCAATATCAATACAGAACTCTTCCTGCATCTCACGGATGAGGCTCTGCTCGGTACTCTCCCCTGCTTCGATCTTGCCACCGGGGAACTCCCAAAAGCCAGCCAGAGGATCATCGTCGGCACGTTGGGCGATGAGGACTTTATTATTATTTATTAAGATGGCTGCAACTACGTCTATTGGTGCTCCCACGTTTTGCTCCTTTAGGTTTGTCTATATAGGCAACGATAATATTCTCCATTTATTTTAATACAAATTAATTTAAATGGCCGGACAGCTCATTAAATAGGCAAAGGCTTTGTCGGCATCGGCCCTGTTCAGGCCAATTCTCCATATACCGGTATATATCCGGCGCTCCTTAGCTGTTTTCCAGCAATTCGTTTACCGTTTTAAACTCATAGCCCTTCTCTCTTAAGCCTTCAATGATTCCCTTCAGGGCACCTGTGGTAGTGCCCGCGTCGTCATTCCAAGGGTGCAAGAGTATGATTGAGCCCGGTTTAACATTGTCGACCACATATTTGACTATTTTTTCGGAGCTTGAATTGATTTCAGGGTATGAATTGGGTTCCAGATCCCATAAAATAGTTTTTCGGTTATGCAGTTTAAGATAATACGGCAGGTATATTAACTTTTTACAATAAGGCGGCCGGAATTGAATGGGATCTTCATACCCGGCTTTCCTGATTAATTCGTCCGTCTTTTCAATCTCTGCTTTCATGGTTGAGGGTGATTTAAAAACCATACGATTATGCTGATAGGTGTGATTGCCTATTTCCTGTCCGGCTGCAATCAATTTTCCGGTTTCAGCAGGGTACTTTTCAATTTCGGTGCCTATCAGGAAAAAGGTGGCTTTAACGTTTTCAGAGTTCAGAATTGATAATATGTTATCTGCTGCAGGGGATGGTCCATCATCAAAAGTCAGGGCTACAACTTTATCCTGTGTATCAATTCGGTTTACGATACCTCCGAAAAACTGAAATGTTCTGGAGCTCATGATTTTATATACTGAAGCTGCCGCCAGCAATAACAGCAGTAATACGAATATGGATATTTTAGTAATGCTAGATTTGTTAATAATTCTCCCTCCCGGCATTTATCACAAAAAGGTGCGTTAAACTTCTCTCGTAAATAATCTGACAGCTAATCTCTTTTCTATTAGAACTATAAGGAAAATTAAATAATGGCTGGCAAATAGCCGAAGTCGAAGATATGATCATCTGAAAAATATCAGCGGCAGAAGGTATGTTCCCCATACTGATAAAATATGGTGAAATAAATATCGGAGTTGCCGCTTGGCGGTTGGTCACTTCCCTATGAAGGGAGGTGATGCCTATGGTTAGTTGGCCGGAATTATTAAGCTTTTGCCTTCTGATCGTAGGGGTTGTTTCCTTATGTTTGAAACATAAGAAATAACTAGACCGCCCGTTAAGGCGGTCTTCCCAAGTTTAGGACCTACCGCCGGACAAAAGCGGCAACTCCTTTATTATTTTTATAGTAGCATACGCAGGAATATTCGTCAAAAGCAAAGCACTAAGTTATTTCTATATGAATCGAATATAGTTTTGGGCTCCATAGAAAAACCTGTGAATGATCACAATTTTAGCGGTTTCATCCACCTTATAAACCAGAACATAGTTGTTAATAACCACCTTGCGATAACCGTCTGTTTCCAAGCGGACATCATGGCATCTTTCGTATATAAACGGATTACTTTTTAAGAAAACGTAGCATCTTTCAACTTCATCCAGAAAATTCGCTGCCGCGATGGGATTATCGAGCTGAATAGTGATATACACAATGATATTATCCAAGTCCTCATGCGCAAGTTCAGTTATTACCAGCTTATACATTGTATTTTTCTCGTATGCTTTTTATTGATGCATCTCCATCCATTACTTTCCCTACAGCTATCTGAGCTTCAGCTGCGGCTAGTTTGTTGTAAACATCGAGCATATATAACTTTTCTTCGTACATTTTTACACTCATAATAACCATATCTCCATAACCATTTTTAGTTATATAGATCGGCTCGGTTGCTTCCCGGCACATTTCTGAAATTTCGCTGGTATTTTTTAAATCTTTAATTGGGATGATACGCGGCATCTTTTACCAACTCCTTCATGGCATTATTATACCATAATTATACCATTGTTAATTAAAAAGCGCTGGTTTAAGCTGCGGCTGTAACCAGGGAAAGAAAGCAAACATGAGAACAGCTCCTTTATCTCCTCTATAATGGAAGAGATTGTTTAATGAAAAAACATCAGATTTAGAACATATGTTCCTCATGCTTATAAAATATGGTAAAATAAGTATTGGAGTTGCCGCTTGGCGGTTGGTCACTTCCCTATGAAGGGAGGTGATGCCTATGGTTAGTTGGCCGGAATTATTAAGCTTTCGCCTTCTGATCGTAGGGGTTGTTTCCTTGTGTTTGAAACATAAGAAATAGCTAGACCGCCCGTTAAGGCGGTCTTCCACGGTTTAGGACCTACCGCCGGCCAAAAGCGGCAACTCCTTTTATTATTTTTATAGTAGCATACGCAGGAATATTCGTCAAAAGCAAAGCAAAATGACTTTCGCTGCCTTTTTCGGTCTGCTCCCAGGTGTAACTTTTTCCCTGGTTTAAACGTTGTTCTTATGAAAGGGGTATGAAATGAAGGCCGGTTCATTGGAAGAGGTGTACAAATTCCATATGAATGACCTGTACAAATACTTGGTGCAGCTTTCCGGGTATCCCCAGACAGCTGAAGACCTGCTGCACGATACATTTCTGAAAGCTTATGAAAACCTGGAATTATACAGGGGGGAAAGAGTTCGGCCATGGCTCTTTCGGGTAGCATACAACACTTATATAGATTGGTATCGCAAAGAAAAGCGTTTGATTAAGACTGACCCTCAGGTTCTGAATAATATAAACCCGCATCTGGTCCCCAGTCCTGAACAGAATTACATGGTTAAAGAAGATTGGCGGCAATGGTCAAGAATGCTGCACTCGCTGCCGGATAACGACCGCCAAATAATAATCCTCAGAGATTATTATGAGTTTACTTATCAGGAGATTGCAGATATTTTGAACCTTAGTCTTTCGGCAGTAAAAGTACGCTTATTGCGGGCACGTCAAAAAATCAGGGAGGTGATGGCCGGTGAATTGTGATGAGTATAAGGAGCTAAGAGACAGGTATCTTCAGGGAAATGCAACTATGGAAGAGGAACAGGCGATGGAATCGCATTTAGAAAGTTGTGCGGCCTGTCGTCAATTATTGGATGAAGATATTCTTAATAACGAGCCATTAATAAAAGGCAGCTTTTCCCAACCTGTGAGCTATGCGCTGGATGAACGCAAGCAGGCCAGGATATTACGGCGGGCAAAATACAAAAACAGATTCAGTCTGGCATTATTTTTACTGGCATTATTTATTGTTTTAAACATAGCCGGCATGCTTGCATCCAGCTTCTATTTTAATCGGGGAGCTGAAAATTCCAGGCTTTACCGGGTTCAAAAAACAGCCGCCACCTTGATCGAGTTTACTTTCCCTAATGTTTCTACCCAACCGGAGATACCCGCGCCCTCCCCTCCCTGGTATTTTTCAAGTATGGGCTGGGGTCAAAACAGGTTGGATATAAAACCATACTTTGCGGCTCAGGGCACTTATGTCCTCCAAAAATTAGTCGGTAAAGAACCCATGTCAGTAGGCAATCTGCAAGTCAGACAGTTCTTTAATTTCATTAATTCCGATTGGACCTGGCAGGATGGCGCTTATAAAAATTACCTTTACTTTATTTATCCCACCCCAAATTCTGCGGCAAACGATCAAAGGAAGCAAAGCTCTTCGCCTGCTGCGGAAGAGGTATGGCAAACATTAACCATACTACCCGAAGGTACGGTTGCGGAAATGGCTGTTTCGTTTGACGCCCCCTACAGGATGGAGGAGATAAAGGAAATATTAAAAGGCTATGACCTTAATATTTGCTGGTATGCAGTTTATACGGGGCTGGAAGACAGCGAAGACCTAAATCAGAGGGGTGAGCCCCTGTCAGCTTTTCATGGCGTTTGGGGGTTCTCTGATTTTAATCAAAATCCTGCCCTGGACAGGCAAAAATACTTCGCGGATGGCATGCAATTCCTGGCTGAAAATCAAGCGGCTGCTCAGAAATTATGCCGCGGCAATCCGGCCAACCTGCAGCTTGACAAGAGAAACGATTATATACAAAAGAACGGCATAAAGGTATATGGAGCGGTGGTTACCGGACCATCCAAGGAACTGTTAAAACTGAGGGAGCTCTCTGCGATACGCCACCCTGCCCTGGGGGAAGTCGCTTTATGGAATTGGTTTAATCGCAGTTTTAGCGGGGAGATGTATTAGTTGGCAAGATCAAGGGGACACCACGCTAACCTGAATCCGTTATTTCTATATTAATTAACCACCCATGGCCGGAGGCTACAACCGCTATGAGAATCTAACAGTATAGCATAATATACGATAAGATCCATCACTTCGTTCAGGATGACTGCAATGAAGGATCTTATTGATCATTACGCTATTCTCCGAAGGATATCCTACGTTGCACTCAGGATGACACGACCGTTATTTTTGTTTTCAGTTTTCTATATTAATCGAATATAGTTTTGCGCACCATTGAAGAACCTATGACTGATTACTGTTTTAGCTGTTTCATCCACCTTATAAACCAGAACATAGTTATTAATTATCGCCTTGCGGTAACCGTCTGTTTCCAGGCGAACATCATGGCATCGTTCATACATAAAAGGATTGCTTTTAAAAAAACATAGCATCTTTCAACTTCATCAATAAAATGTATGATTATAATTTGAAAGCAGGCTGAAAACCATTATGGTTATCTGCCATATAGAGAAAACTTGTGCTTCAGATAAAAGAATTGCATAAACTTAAGAATTAAGGCCCAAATATTAAAAGCCCAATGGGCCAATAAAGAAGCGGTGATACCGCTAATATCAGATTGTAAACAACAGCATACAATGAAATTCTATCATCATATCTTACTAAACCAATTGCTCCAATGATAAAGCCTATAATACCGATTGGAAAAGGTATAAAAAGGTGGTAAAACGGAACATTTGGCATGATTTCTAGATAAAAATTAAGGAAAAAAAATGTACCTATACCGCCAATAACAAGCGAGAGTAGCCCCCATAATAAATGTTTTTTCCTAGTGACCAAGACTTCTTTACTAACATTATTGTCCAAACCTCATGCTCCTTACATCATATTGCAAATTAATACATTATATGTATTATGTACCAAATGGGTTAAGAAAGCCAGTATTGTCAAGTTTGTAAATATCGGCATAAAAAAGGGGTTGAACTTGGGGGAGCCACTTATCTCCCGCTCAATTCTTTTTTTTAAGGAAAGCAATAATAATGGTCTCTTAAATATAATTTTATTAGTTTTTTAACCAACGGTCTGTCTGCAGGTGCTTCATGGTGGCAGGTTGAACAGTCAAATTGGCAATGCGGGCAAAGCTGAGACGGTTGTAGTTCAACCCCCAAAGCAGGATGAAGGCCAAATAAAGAATGCCGAGAAAGATCAGCGCATTAATAAATACTGACCGGCACAGGACTGACGATATTTTTTGGTCCCTAAAAGAATGACCAGTATTTTAACCAATTGCCACAATAAAATGAATAAGAACAACAGCAAAAGCACTTCTCCCAGAGAGAACGGGAAAATACCGCTCCCATGGCTAAGCCCGCTTATTATAATCCGGTCAATACCCATGGAGTAATACCGTTCAGTTATCAGAGGAATTCAGATTAGTCATCCTCCAGATGGGTTAAATAGGATGTTATTACCTTGTGTTTAAAAATAAAAGAAAATAACAAGACCGCCTTGAAGGCGGTCTACCACGTTTTAGGACCTACCGCCGAACAAAAAGCGGCAACTCCTTTTATTATTTTTATAGTAGCATACGAAAGCATATTCGTCAAAAGCAAAGCAACGTTATATACTATCTATATCGTAGGCGGGATTTGGTTTGTTTGATTCAGACCGGAAGGAAGGCATTTATGCTGTATCTTGAAAGCTTTACTTTACCATCTGTTCATATGCAGGATTCGTTTTTGGGTGAGATCAAGAGAACCTGCTATACGGACTTTTATCCCTTCAGGGTATTTAACCAATGGGAACCTGAGGTCATACAATTTGCCCCGGTTACAATATTTTATGGGGGTAACGGTTCCGGAAAAACAACGCTTCTCAATGTGATTGCAGAATCTTTAAAAATCAGGAGGGGCACAGTTTATAACAAGAGTTTTTTCTTCCCGGCGTATGTAAAGCTGTGCAGGTATAATGTAAACTGGCTTTATCAGGGACAACTCCCGGAGAGCAGCCGGATTATTACCAGCGATGACGTATTCGATTATCTGATTGATCTCCGTTATCTTAATTCTAATATCGATAACAAAAGAGAATCTTTGCTTTCCGAGTATACGGAGGTGAAATACTCTCATTTTCAATTACAGTCTTTGGATGATTATGAGCAACTGAAAAGATTTACTGATACTCAGAGAAAAAGCGGTTCACAATATGCCCGGGACCGTCTGATGCAAAATATCAAAGGACAATCCAATGGTGAAAGCGCTTTTATGTTTTTCACCCGGGAAATCAGAGAAAACAGTCTTTATCTGCTGGATGAACCGGAAAACAGCCTGTCCGCCGAAATTCAGCTTAAGCTGCTTCAATTTATATGGGACTCCGCCCGGTTTTATAATTGTCAATTTATCATCTCAACCCATTCGCCGTTTATCATTTCAATGAAAGACGCGGTCATTTATGATTTGGATGAAAAGCCTATGGTTACGAAAAAGTGGACTGAGCTGCGCAACATACAGATATACCGTGAATTCTTCAAAGAACATGAGGCTGAATTTGAGAAATGATGCTCCGTATGGACGGTTGGGCTTTCTCCCCTTCCAACAAATAAGCACACATTCGGATGGTATGCGCTAAAATAAGGACATGGATTAAGGATTTTAGGAGGGAGCTTTATGCACCTGAACAAACCTATCGGTGAAGTGGCGACCAGTTTGCGAGAGTTTAGAGAAACCATGTCGTACAAGGACATACTGGGAATCCTGCTGGGGGCGTTTATTATTGCCCTGGCCATCCAGCTGGTGCTGGTGCCTGTACATATGCTGACCGGCGGAGTCAGCGGAATTTCCATCATCCTTAATTTTCTGACCGGGGCGGATATCTGGATCTGGTATATGGTCCTAAACATACCCATTTTCATAGGGGGCTATAAATTCATCAGCAAACGGTTTGCGCTGTACAGTCTGGTGGGGATGCTGGCCCTGACCTTTTTCCTGGGGATCTGCAAGAACTGGCAGGTTGACCTGGATCTGAACAATCTCTTGCTGGCGGCTATATTGGGGGGAGTGATAAACGGTCTGGGGGTCGGCATCACTCTGCGCAGCAAAGGCTCTACCGGCGGACTGGATATCATTGCGGTGATTATCAGCCATTTCTATGGCTACAATTTCGGCAATATCTTTTTCTATGTTAATCTTGTCATCCTGGCGGTTTTCCTGTTCACTTCCAACCTGGAATTGACTCTTTTTTCCGCCATATCCATCTTCATCAGCGGCAGAGTGGTGGACAAGGTGCAATTGGGAGCAAATGTGCGCAAAAGCGCCATGATAATCTCCACCCATTGCGAAGCTATCGCAACGGAAATCCTGGATAATCTGCATCGCGGATGCACCTATCTGGAGGGCCGGGGGGCCTATACCGGCGAAGGCCGGGAAGTCATTCTGGTTATCGTCAGCAGGATACAGCTGCCCCGCTTAAAAGAGGTTGTCTTTCATATCGATCCCAATGCCTTTATCATCATCAATGAAGCGAGTGAGGTTCTGGGCCGGGGATTCAAGAAGAGCGGTCCGGAATTTTGAATGGGGTGATAGTCGTACACCGTCTTTATGGCAGAGATAAATCGTGCGTGGGATACCAACATTTGGGTGGCTTCATCGGAAATGACTACGTTATACCGTTTATTTTCGCTGTCCATTCATTACCGACCGGCAGGGCCTTGGGCTAGGAGTTTGGCAGATTGGTTGCAGTCCAGTAAATACTGACCCGGTCCGGGTAATAGTTGCCGTAATAGCCGGCATCGGCCTGCACCTGATCCATGAGCTTGAGCATTTGACCGTCTTTCAGGTTCATCAGGCAGAGAGTCCCCAGGTCGGCATAGTCCAGTCTCTGCACAGCCAGGTATTGGCCGTCCGGGGATAAGGACAGCGGGTAATCAGCCTGCTCGTCTCCCGGCTTGCTCAGGCTCTGCACCTGTTCATCCCGGCGGCAGAATATCCGCTGCCCGGGGACTTGTATTTCTTGGTGCCGGCCTTCTTCCAGCCAGGCTTCACTCTCCTGACCGCGGGTGAAATACAATGTATCGCCATTCGGGTCCCAGATAGGCCGGCTGTCTACCTGGCCCGTTTCCCCCAGGTCCTGAACCTTGAATCCGTTTTTATCTATCTGCACCAAGGCCAGATGTTTGCCGGTACTGGCCGTGCGGCCGCATCCAAGTATGGCCGCCAGTTTTTGGCCGTCCGGGGACCATGCCGCCCATTCCGGATACCCCAGCGCACAGCCCACCTGAAATGAGGTCTCTTGCTGCAGATCAATGATCTGCAAGCCCATGCCGTCGGCATTGATGGAACCGGAGTTCATACCCAGGAAACAGGCTAAATAGCGCCCATCCGGCGACAGCTGGAGGCCGTTGATATCCCGGATGAACATTCCGTCCTGATAATCTCCGGCTAAAGCCGCCGGTAGTACGAACAGGCAGCTGGCTCTCCCCTGTAAATCGACCCGGTCAAGTTCGGGCAAGTTTTTTTCATCGTGCACCCAGCTCACCGCCAGGCTCTGACCGTCCGGGAACCAGGTCAGGCCCGAACCCAAGGTCCGGTCCGCCGCCGGCAGGAGCTCGTGGCATTGCCATTGGCTGTTTTCCTGGACGGCAATCCACAAACTCCGGCTATCAGAATTTGCTGGCTCTCCCCCTTGGGCCTGGTAAGCGATGATATTTTCCGTCGGCGACCATACCGGGGTATTATTATAGGCAATCGGCACTTCATTCAGGCATTGGGGCTGCTGCCCATTAGAGGATACCACCCATAGATTTTCAATCCCCGCATATTCGTCATCGCCCGCTCTCTGCAGATAGGCCAGCCATTTTCCGTCATAGGACCAGCCTATGATCTGCTCTATATTACGGCTGGGCACCAGGAAAGGTTGGGCTCCCGGATCACCCGCATCCAACAGCCACAACTGCTCATCCTGGATGAAGGCCAGGCGCAGCGGCAGACTTGCTTCACTAAGACGATTGGGAATGGCCGGTGCCGTCACCGGAGCGGTGATGTAAATGGCTCTCTCGTTTTCGTCCCAGCGGACGCTGGCCCCCAGTGCTTCAAAGAGGTCGCGTCCGGGCACGGCGAATCCGTACTGCCAGCGCTGCACCCCACTCCGCCAGGTTTTGCTCTGCCCATCCATGGTGTAGGTATTGCTCCCTACTGTACTGTGTAACTGCCGGCCATTGAGCGCAAACCAGGCCTGATTATCACGTATATCCAGGCGCATCCCCGGAAAGGATAAAAGGGCCAGGGGCACCATGCCCACCCCGCTGGCGGGATCAATATAGGCGCTGCTGCCTTGGAACTCGCCGTTGTAATATACTTTTATTCCGGAGCTTGCACTGTCGGCACCGAAAGCCGGCGTGACCAAGGCGAAGAGTAGGATTGACACGATAAAAGCAACCATCGGTATGGTTTTCTTCATAGAGGCGCGGGAATAAAAGCGGGTTAAATCCTCTTTTATCTCATATCGCCGCCGGTTTGGGACTTTATTTTCATCCTGTCCACTGATCAGATTCATTTGCATCATGATCCCTTCCATTTTATGCATGTTCTTTCCATATATACGTTGACCGAGACAACAACTTGCATGATTTTCCAGTTGAAAATTATTTTATGTTTGATCAGGGCAGCCTCTAACCCTGTACTACTTGACATCATATGCCTGATCTTCAACTCTTCCATGCCGGTATCAAGAGGTCGGGCCAGCTTCACGGCCAACTCCACATCCGCCCACTTTGCAAATTGAGCATGCCTCTGACTCGGTAAAGATTTTTGCCACCTATTTACATTTTCAAATAATAGTTATATAATTGCGCTATATCAACTGTACTATTATAACTAGTACGCACCATACAGAAAGGAGGGCGCTTATGTTTGAGCTGGATTTGCGTAGTCGTGCACCTATTTACGAGCAACTGGTCGATAAGATTAAGGAGCTCATCATAAACAATGTGCTGAAGCCTGATGAACAATTACCCACCGTTCGGGTTTTAGCCAGTGAATTAACCATCAATCCCAACACCATCCAAAAGGCTTACCGGGAATTGGAAAACCGCGGATACATCTATTCAGTGCCGGGCAAGGGCAATTTTGTCAGGGCTGCCGTACCTGACAATAATACTGCCCGTTTGCAGCTACTGCAAAGAGAGGTCCTTAAAAATATAGCAGAGATGCGCTATCTGGGCATGAATTCCCAGGAGATAATTGCGCTCATGCAAAGGTCATTATCCCCAGACGAAGGAGGTAAAGCACATGATTAAAATAGACCGGGTCAGTAAGCAATTCAGAGAAATAGAAGCTTTGCATGATGTTTGCTTGTCTGTGCCCCAAGGCTCCATTTACGGACTGGTAGGTTCCAATGGAGCCGGAAAAACCACCCTGCTTAAGCTGTTGGCAGGCATTTACCAACCGGATTCCGGACTGCTGATGATTGATTCAGAACCGGTGTACGAAAATAACGGTATAAAAGCGCGTACTGCCTTTATTCCTGATAATCTATATTTCTTCCCCAATTACACCATTCAGGACATGGCTGATTTCTATGCCCGCATTTATCCTAATTGGAACCAGGAACGCTTCCTTAAGCTGCGGGAAGTTTTTAATATCGACGTAAAACGCCGCATTAAAACCCTTTCCAAGGGGATGCAGCGCCAGTACGCTTTGTGGATGGGGCTGGCCATGATGCCTGATATTATGATATTGGATGAACCTATCGACGGATTGGACCCGGTAATGCGTCATAAAGTAAAAAATCTCATTATTCAGGATGTAGCGGCCAGGTCCATGACGGTGATAATTTCATCTCACAATTTACGTGATTTAGAGGATATCTGCAATTATATCGGTATTTTGCATCAGGGAAAGATGCTTATGCAGAAGGACCTGGACGATCTGAAAGCCGATGTGAATAAGATCCAGGTTGCCTTTTCCGGCGAAGTTCCCCCCGTTCTGCTGCAAGACCTGCAGGTGCTCTACCAGGAGCGACGGGGCAGTGTACTGATTTTGATTGTGCGGGGAGCCCACGACGCCATAATTCAGAAAATGCAAAGCTATAATCCGGCTATTCTGGATGTGCTGCCTCTCACCCTGGAGGAAATATTTATTTATGAAATGGGGGATAACGGTTATGAAATCAAAAACGTCCTTTATTAATCCGGGCATATTGCGCAATGATTGCAAGAGCTTCGGTTGGATCGGGGCTGCTTATCTCCTGGCCTTGCTCTTGTGCATACCGTTGAAGATACTTATGCTGCATAGTCAGCCGGCGGTTTCCAGCATGGATGGTCTGTCCGCGTATTTGCTCATATTTATGTTTGGCTCGAACACAGCCCCGTTGCAATTGCTGTTGCTGTTATCAGTTCCGGTCCTGACCGGATTGCTGCTGTTTCGATATTTGCAAACCAAGCCATCGGTTGATCTGGCCCACTCTCTGCCCATCAAACGGGCAACCCTTTATAATACTCATATAATGGCAGGCATCATCTTTTTGTTTGTACCTCTGATTATTACTGCCTTGGTATCCTGGGCAACAGTCGCCGGATTGGGTATAGAAACCGTCACCGGTCTGAATATACTTACCTGGCTGGGAATCAGTCTGCTTTTCAATCTGCTCTTTTTTATGACCAGCGCCGCTACCGGCATGATTACCGGTATGTCCACCGTACAGGGGGTACTGAGCTATATCCTGCTCTTGTTGCCCAGCGGCCTGTTGGCGCTGCTGCTGCACAATATGGAAATATACACTTACGGCTTTGCTTATAGTTATTATTCGTATAATATCAATTTTTCTCCGCTGATAAGGATTACCGATTATTACAATTATCCCTTTCAGGCTGCCGATATAGTTGTTTATCTGTTAGTCAGCCTCGTTTTGTACTGGGCCGGCAGATATTTTTATCAGCAGCGTAAGCTGGAAGCCGCCGGCAATGCTATAACCTTTGACCTGTTAAGTCCGGTTTTTAAATATGGAGTAACTTTTTGCAGTATGCTAGCTCTCGGAAGCTATTTTTACAGCACCCAAAATGAAAGCATGGGCTGGACGTATATCGGCTATTTTTTGGGCTCGCTCCTGGCATACTGGCTGAGTGAAATATTGCTTAATAAATCACTGCATGTTTTTAAAATCCAAATCTTAAAAGGCTACGTAGCTTATGGGCTTGTCATGATCATATTAATAGCCGGCCTGAATGTCGATTTCATCAGATTCGAAAAAAGTATGCCGGCATTGGCTGATGTAGAAAGCGTCTACCTGAATAATACTTATTATCCTTTATGCGAAGAAAACCGGCCCAAGGTTATGTATCCCCGGAATACTGATCCTAACGTCGTTACGGTTACGGCGCTGGATCTGCCCGTACCCATAGTTTATACAGAAGCAAATAACATAGCCAACATCTATTCCCTGCACCAGAAGATAATTGCCAATAAAGCCCAGGAAAAAGGAGCCTTATTCTCTGATAACGGGGAACCGCAGTATGAAAAAATTTGTCTGGCCTATAATCTGAAAAATGGCCAGCGTGTATACCGCGAATATTCTATTACTGCCCCTATGTATGCCGATATCTTAAAACCTATTTATGAATCCCATGAATCCAAGGTTATGCGTTATAAAATTCTCGGCATAGACCCTGCCATGGTTAACCAGCTCTATATTAATGTGCCCAATACCAACAAGAACGTAAAGCTGTTTAATCCGGAACAGATTACCCAAGCCATAGAGGCTTTGCAGCAGGATACGCTTGATCAGACCTATGAAGAGATCGCCAGTCACCGGTCTGGCTGGGCGACCCTCGGTCTTTTTATCATTACTGATGATAAGAACAGCTTTTTGAACACGAGCTGGGATAAATCTTTCGTTAATTTCGAACAGTGGCTTAAAAAGAACGGCCTATATAATCAGGCCCGCATAATTCCCGATGAGGATATCGCCTATGCCCTTGTGGATAGAATCCCTGCCGATAGTGATAAAGGCGCAGAAATTAACCGGATTATGCCAACCCCCCAGGCTTTTATGCAAAATTTGGAGAAAAGTCCGGGCATTCTTAAGATCACTGATCCCGACCAATTGGAAACATGTTTGCGCACTTATACGGATTCTGATCAGCAAACATATCGTCTGTATTTTATGCTCAAGAACGGCAATCTTATGTCAGGAGGCTTTGCCGAAGCCGATGTCCCCGATTTTATAAAGGAACATTTTGACGGACAAAAAGCAGACTAAGAGATACGAGGATAGGCCGGGATACTTAGGCGACCCATAGCTATAAAAATTAGGGGACACGCCTGTGAAGCGCACCTCCAAACATTGAACTTTTCGTCCAATATCTGGGATGCATTACAGAAGGCGTGTCCCCATGATTATTATTGCTCGCTCTGCCGGCGGTCGGTCTGCAGTCGCTTCATTCCCGCAAGGGATGCTTTTAACAACCTAAATATTTATTAATAAGATCCATATATTTCAGATAGTGTTTTAGACAAAGGTCAATCGAACGATATACTATGGTATCATCAATCTCTTCATATTCATGTACCAATATATTTCTCAGTCCGGTAGAAGGTGCTATTTGCAAGGCAAATTCCACTGGAATAATATTTAATTCCGCAATATCAATAAAAGAATTAAAATAGTCGGATGCTCCTTTAGATCCATTCATCCTCAATATCATGTTATTGATATCGGTGGCACATTCCACAATCAGCTGCATCGTTCTTTCAATAGCCCGGCGATATATCGAGTTGCATTTATACTCTTCCAGAGAAATAACAGATAAGTTTTTCAACTCTTCATAATAGTTGTAAAGTCTATCTAATTTAGCGCAAATTTTATCTTTGTCGGACATGGCTCAATTCCTCCGCTAATTTTTTTTGGAAGAGTTCGCGCTGGATTTGCCTGAATTTTTTGGTTTCATAATAACATTTATAGAGATAAGGACAGAGAGATTGAAAATAGCCTTTTTCATCCTCATAAAGTACCTGCCCGTCGTTTGCAACGGCTTCTTTCAGCAAACCGGAGGCGGTTTGCAGGTTTACCAGATGGAGATCGCTTTTTCTATGCAAAAGAATCAGATCTGTCATTAAATCATAGGTTTGCTGGGGGCTCAATGGATCGCGGCTAATAAACGCGATATCAATATCGCTGCGTTCGGGACGATAATCTTCCTGCCGGGCATAACTGCCATAGTACACCAGGAGTCGCAGCCGGTACGTTTGCACAATTTGCTGGAGTTTCTCATAATCTATCTCAATTCTCATTTCTACCCCTCCTTTCGGCTGCTGCTTGTATCATTCGGCTTGAATCTATTTTCCATTATATGTCATTAGGTTAGGGTTATACAAGCAACTACTATTATTCATTTTACCATCGACATCCATACACCGCGGAAAGTTTTCTATATTTCCTTTTTTATGCGCCTTTATGGCTCCTTGGCTTTCTCCAATGAGACAATAGCTTCAATCATCAATTTGGAACAGTTCTTCCACGCTGGTATTAAGAAGTCGGGCCAGCTTCATGGCCAATTCCAAAGTGGGGTTATATTTGTTGTTTTCGATGGCGTTAATAGTCTGCCGGGTAACTCCCAGCTTAAGAGCCAGATCCTCCTGCCTGAATCCCAACTCTTTTCTTAACTCTCTGATCTTATTCTTCATGGCTGCCTGAAACTCTGTGTCTAAAAAATAATATGCAGGTGTAGAAGACCACGTTTTGGGCGAGAAGCAGGATCAGCGGCAAACCTATCTGGGAGGTCTTAAGGGTGTCATATACCGACCAAACCAGCAAATAGATGACGGTAAACAGCCATGCAATCTTGATGCTCTTTAAAGTGATGTACATCTCCATCTCATCAGCTTTTTTCATAGGATTGATTCCCTCCTTAATGTAAAATTCTCTTTACATTTTTAGTATAGGCTTGAATTTCATAAATGTCAAATTGTTTTTACATTTTAGCAAATAATATAGCTGCCGAAACCAAAAGTCTTTTGCCCAAACCACATAATGATCAAATATTAATTTTTTTAATTTGTATATTGACATTATTAATGTATGACTTTATATTATTAATATAAAGTTAAGGAAAGGAGTGTTACGCATTCGGTATAAAGCTCCGGGCAAATGTCCCATCTGTAATGAAGAACTGCAGGTCACCCGTCTGAAGTGCTCCCATTGCAATAGCACACTGGAGGGAGAATTTGATACCTGTAAATTTTGTCAGCTTCCAGCGGAACAAATAGAGTTTGTGGAAGTCTTCCTGAAATGCAGAGGCAATATAAAAGAAGTGGAAAAAGAACTGGGCATCTCCTATCCCACCGTTCGCAACCGTCTGGAGGGAGTGATTCAGGCATTGGGGTACGGAATTGCCAACCCTGAATCCGGCAGTGCCCAGTCCAGTCTCCGTACCGAGGTCTTGGACGCTTTGGATCAAGGAATCATTGAACCGCGGGAAGCTATAGAACAGCTGAAGAAGATGAAAAATTAAGAATTGGGAGAGAGGAGTGCTGATCATGAGCACAGATAAATTAAAGATTTTAGAGATGATTCAAGAAGGAAAAATAAGTGCCGGCGAGGGATTGGAACTGCTGCAGGCGCTGGATACGAGCCCCAGGGACACCCCCGTTCCCGGTGAAGAAAACAGATTTTTCCGGGTTAAAGTGAATGGCGATAAGACCAAAGTAAACGTTAATATTCCTTTGCGCCTGGTCAGAGTGGCCTCCAAGTTCTTGGGCAAGGGTATGAACTTTATTCCCGCCCAGGCCCGGGAGGAAATGAACAAGCAGGGGATTGATCTGAGCCAGATAGATTTTACGGAGCTGGTGAGCCTTGTTGATCAGGGCCTGATGGACGGCAAATTGGTGGATGTTGAAGTTGAAGATCCCCAGGAAGGCAAAATGACGGTTCAGGTTTATGTGGAATAGCAAGCGCAGTACGTTTCTGATTGTAAAACTTAAAATCCCCTCCCGGTTCGGTTTTACTTTTCCGCTGCTGCTGCCGGTGTTGGAAGAAACCCTGGAGGAAGCCATAGACTGGGTGGCGCTCTGGAAGTGGATTTATAAACGGGAATGTTCCTGGGCTTCCGTCATTTGGAGGGGGTTGCATGCGGTCAGAGACATGCTTAATGAGTTAAGAGCCCAGGGACCCGTAAATATGGTTGAGATAAACACCCCGGAAGCGGAAGTCACAGTGAAATTGCAGTAAGTACCATGGCAAAGAGAGGAAATTATTTATGCGCAAGTTTATATATATCGCTTTTTCCAACTTTGTGGCTTTCTCTCTGGCGGGCATGATTTTTCCCTCTATCCGGTGGGACGGCTATCTGACCCTGGTGGAGGCGGCCCTGCTGCTTACCGCCTGCAACTGGCTGTTAAGGCCGCTGATTATGTTTATCGCTCTGCCGCTGAATCTGATAACCGTAGGTCTATTCGTCCTGATCATAAACGCCTGGATGGTGATGCTGACGGCTTGGCTGCTCCCGGGCTGGCAATCGCCGGGATTCTGGCTGGCTCTCGTTACCGGCATACTGGTTGGATTGTGCAATTCCATAGCCAAAAAAGCTTCATCACTTCTTTGACAACAACGGGACCGCCTGCTGCCGCCCTGCAGGCCGGTAACCGGCGGTTGCTTGCTCTTAATAACTCAAACAATTCGGGGTCTGACCCCGGCCCTCAGCAGTATGCAGGCTTTTCCGCCGGCAGCCTGCATCACTCCGTTTTGCACCCACATTTTAGAATGATTTATGGATTGTTCTTTCGTCAGTAAGCTTGACCTCTTGGATGAATGGCTCCATGCCCACTATTTGCTCTTTGGTAAGCCCTTTCGCATCAAATATGATCTCTCCGGATACGTCCAAGCTGCCCCCTGAGGAAATGATCTGGTTTACCGGTATTATTACGTTTTTATCCGCAGCCCTTTCCAGGAATTTTTCCGATAGGACCGGTTTAAGCGAAATTATGGTAATATCTGTTGGTTCATTATTCTTTAAAGTGATCGTGAATTGGAATCTTTGGGTATCAAAATCATTGGTATTATCCCCTACCGCTCCAATGCTTGATAGTATGCCCGTAATATCAACCGGGTCAACCTTATCTACGGTTTTATCAGATGAACATCCGCTAAACAATAAAATGATCAATAGCAGAACAGCGATCCTGACTGAGTTGAACATTTTTCCACTCCTTTATCCTATCGGCGAGATCGATCCGCCCTGTAACATTCATGCTTGAATTTTATTATGCCCGAAATCTTCGTTATAGGTGAAATAGAGAAAGCCCGTGAAGGCCGCGTTGTTCCCCTGCAATGAAGGCCCTACCTGAGCTTTCATCCGGTTGATCTGATCCCGGTAGGCCCGGTAGAATTCGAAAGTCGGCCTGGGGCTGTAGGTGAGCCCTTCCAGTTCAAAGTGCTGTATTATCCATTTGGTGGTAGTAGGCTTGATGAAAACCTCCGCCTCCGGCCGGAAATACACCGGGCATATGGTCAACAGCGTCCATTTGGCCAGCTTGTATTCATTTAAGAGATCGCACATGAGTTCAAAGCCGAAGCCCTGATTGCCATGTAGAAATTCCTTTAAGCCCAGGGATAAGCGTTCCTTTTCTTCGGAGTTCAGAACCTTGGTAAAATCTCTGAACCTGGGTTTTTCAAATACGGAAACCATGGAAGACTGGCCTACGATTCTAGCCATGGATTCCACGATTCGGCCGGGATTTTCGAATTGCTCCAGGGCCAGGCTCTCCTGAGTCAATTTGTTCATTTTTTCAACTTTATGCTTTTTCCCCATTTCGAGCATCAGGGGATCGGAAAAGCCCCCGGGACACTGCGTCAGGAATCTGGCTTCGGCATCTTTGAGCTTCATTCGGTTCATTGTGGCATATCCTCCATTATTATATTGTCAGGTTTTCATCCAACCAAACCGCTATCTGCCTTTTTATCTCCGGAGCGTCTAATCTGCCATATATTCGACGTCTCTAATACTAGGTTCCGGTCAGCGGCTTGGGGCCAAGATGATCAAGAGCCCCCTTGCCTCATCTTAGCCTCCGAAAAATACTTTTTACTCCCTATATACTCTCTTACTTCTCTGAAATCTGTCAATATTGATATACCCTAGACCTGCCGGGTGAGCCAGGAGTGATGCGAAAAAATATGGCGATGGCCTTTGCCAGCCTAATTAATCACTCACTGGAAAAATTTATCATATATTATTAAGAGTGCTTGGATTATCCCGACATTCTTTATTAAAGCGGAGAGAAGGAAGAAAACTATGGCCTATGTATTGAGATGCAAAAAGCGAAAAAGGAGCATAATTAAGGCTTATGTGCATGGTGGTCCCGTGGCTCCTGAGATTAACGGTGTTGTCTACTTTTTCCCTTATAAAGACGGGGCTCTGGTATATGCCAAGCTGAAAGGGTTGCCGCCTTATACGCCCGCTCAGAATGGCGAATCCCCCATTGGTCCTCACGGGTTTCATATCCATGAGTTTGGCATCTGTACCATCGGTGATCCTGCAGACCCGTTTCTAGCGGCTGGGGGACACTGGAACCCAACCAATCAACCGCATGGCAATCATGCCGGTGATTTTCCGGTTGTTTTCTCTAATAACGGAAAAGCCAAAATGAAATTTTATACCAATCGTTTCAGACCTTCCGAGGTCGTTGATCGCAGCGTTATGATCCATATCAATCCTGACGATTATCGAACTCAGCCATCCGGAAATTCCGGAAAACGAGCCGCCTGCGGCGTCATTAAAAGATACGGCAAATGATCTTTTTCAATCTTACCATACCCATCGACACTAACTGTAAGCGAATTAATCTTGGCGTAGTTTCCCGGATGACGGGTATAGCCATTGGAGGCAAGAGAGACAAAACAAGTCCTCCTTGCCTCTTTTAAAAGGAATCGTCTAAAATTGACGGGTAAGTCAAATTCATGCTTACAATCCTATTCTCAGGCCTTATGTCCCGGAGTGTCATGCCATCCTTCAAATCAAAGCCAAATACCAGAGCCGCCGCTCCCTCAACCTTAAATATCCCGGTCAATTTGCCGCCATGAATGCTTTCTGGTTCGGTATAACCTGGCCGATAAATCGCGAATACCTTTTCGGCCCGGTCCCCGATTTTGACTCCTAAATTGCTTTCTGCGCCGGGATCTGTGGCTATAATTTGCAATACCTGACCGGAGTTTACACCTATAAAGACCTGGTATCCCTTGGCATAGGTCCAGCGCAGCACCTGTTCCGGAAAATGGCCGGTTTCTACTCGCAGAGTAGTTTCCACATAGTTTTCGCCCAGGGCTGCCCGCACCTGCTGTGGGTTATCACCCAGATGTACACCGGAGATGCTGGGTCTGATATTCTTAGTTGTTTTGCTGGTCTCCTCGCCTTCTGCGTTTATTTCCCGGTAGGCAATATTTCCTTCTGCATCCCATGAATCAACCTTATAAAGATAATTCTTGGCGTACCAAATATAATCAGCCTTAAGCTGTCCCAATTGATAGACTTCTAAAGATCCCCAGCTTTCACCATAATCATGCTGTTCATTGCCAAAGGCTAAAGCCTTGCTATCCGCACTCCACACCGGGATCGTAATGCTTTTTATTTTATAGGCTTCTTCGGCTAATGTATCTGCTCTGACTATACTGCTTATAGCGCCTTCACCTAGTTTTTCGCTGATTAGGAAGTACTGGCTGTCAGGCGACCAGGTGAAGCCGTGGGTAGTCGGTGCAACATCTCGAACGAATCGGGGCTGTTGTTCTCCCACTTTCCAGATATACGCTTCATCTAATCCGTTCTTTTCCGGTTTGCCGGTCTGAATATAGACAACCATGGTTCCGTCTGGGGACCAGGTGGTCTTAAATACTTCTGTATTGGAATTCAAGGTGCTTACTATTTCAGCTTGGTTGTTTTCTCCGTTCTTATCAGGCTGTTCCAGCGTTTCATTTTTGGTTGAAGCACAACCCGTTAAGAAGACCAGGCATAAGATTAGCACTGTAACGATCGATTTCACCCTGCTTGCCATTGATATATTATCATCTCCTTCTTATTACTTATGTATATATACCGGTGTCCCTGCAGGAATATTGTCATAAATCCACTTAGCCTAACAAATAGCGCTACGAATAATATGCATCCAATTGAAAATAGTTTCTGCAAGTCATACCCACTCCCTTAAAATTGTTTCCAATACCGGGCTGGTTGTTTTATACCAATAATAACGATCAAAATATGCTGAATGTTACAGGAAAGGGATGGTATTTATTGCTATTTTCGATGGCAGGTGGTTTTATGGCTTTGGTCAAGCCGGTTTTTCCAGCGCCATAAACTCTATTATTCTCCATCAGCTTTAGAAGTATCGTTACCCATTGCTCTCGTAAGCAGTATTCCCTGCAACATGAGAGAAAAAAGCAAAAGGATCATTAAAAGCCACCAGCCGGTTGACTCAAAAATATCCTCCGGGACCATTAAGGTATAGCCCACATAGGTTAAAAACAATACTCCTTGAAGAATCTTCAGCGTTTTGGCATCCGCCTCGTTTTTTAATGCTACGAGCCTCTCATCATTCTCGGTAATAATTAGGTTGCACATCTTTTGGGGTGATTTCTTTATAGACGATAACTTAATGTAATAAGCAAATGCCACACTGAGCGGAATAAATGACAATCCTATGATCGCTTTGGGGTTTGATATCAGATCAATATTCATTAAACTGAATGTTACCCCGATTGCTAAAATAGCTATGCCGACACTCAACGTTACAAACATTATCATTTTGGACTCTTTAACAATTCTGTCTGTATCCATACTTTATTCCTCCCAAAATAAATCATTTAAAGTCTTATTAAGAGCTTTGCATATTTCAATACACAACTTCAGACTCGGATTATAGTTGCCAGACTCAATTAAATTAATTGTCTGTCTCGTCACCCCCACAATTTCAGCTAATTGTTCCTGGGATACATCACATTCTACTCTGGCGATCTTCATTTTCTTATTTTTCAAGGACTCACCTCCTATCAACTACATTATACTCATTCATCTTACATTTAGTCAACTATATCTTACACTTAGTAATATTAATATACGTGCTTCCATCCGAGCAGCCGAACTGGTGCTCTGTAACAGAGAGGAACAAATTTGAATATAATGAGCGGTCTTATGATTTCAATTCAGTGGGCAAATGATGCAGAACCATATCAATACAATCCGTGTTCTGTTTTAAGGTTCTGATGGTATCAGGGTGGGGCCGGCTGTAAATGGCGGGATAGTCATGTTCGTCATATTGGAATCTTACCGGGAAAGCAAGTTCTTCTTCATCAATCGAGAATTGGGCATTGACTGCTTCTTTGTTTCCCCTGGCATCCAGCCTAACCCAGCGATGCAAGGTCTTCAGATAGATGGCATTAAGAGCATGAATGCAGTAGCCGGTGTCGGGTGTATCACCAATGGTGAGCCGCTGGTAGCAGAAGCCCGCCGGGATGCCCTTTTTTCTTAAGATGGCGGCCAGAAGATTGGATTTGGCATAGCAGATGCCTTCTTTGTAATGCAGAACTTCGGAGGCTTTGCAGGTAATCCGGGAACTGTTTATATCCATGGAATGGCTGATACTGTCTCTCACAAATTCGAAAGCGGTCTTGACTATATCTATTTCGGTCAATGAATCAGAAAATAACTGATTTACTTTCGCAACAATTAATGGGTGGTTATAATCAACCACATCCAATTCCAGTAAATAATCTTCCAGGTTGTCGGATTCACAAACCATTTTCATTTAAGATCCTCCATTCTAGTTTAGTATCTCTGGAATGCCTTTGTCCTTGTATTATAATACAGCAAGGCCTTCTTGTTCAGACAGGAAGGCCTCTCATAAGATTGTCAAGGGGACGGTTCGTCCTTGCCTGCCCTGTTTTACCGGTTTTTCTCCGAACGGGCGAAAAAATAAGTCCCGATTATCAGGCAAATCACCGTCAAAGCTGCAATGGCGATAAAATTCACCATCGGATCAAACATCACCACGCTGCCGTACTCCGGTGTTCCCGCGTAGACCACCGCCCGGGCCAGATCGAGGCAGTACGTCATCGGCATGGCATGGCTTAATCCATAGAGAACCCCGCTGGAGTGGTTGATGGGAATAATGGCGCCGGAAAGAAACATCTGCGGCATGGTTATGAGCATTACGGCGATATTCGCCGTCTTATTGCTTTTTACCAGCCCGATGATGATCATCGCCAGCGCGCCCCCGGAAAGGCACATAAGCGGCGACAGCATCAGAACCAGCAGCAGCTGCCCGAGGCTTAGAGTAATTCCCATGATCAGCCCCACAATCAAGGTACCTGCCATACTGACAATTGCTCCGAAGGATGAACCGAAAATTTTGCCCACAATGATTGCATAACGGGAAACGGGAGAAATCAGCATTTCCTGGGTGAAGTCGGTGGTATGATCTTCCACCAGCGATGTCATCCCCGTCGTCGTTACCATGAAAAGCATATTGATCAGCATGCCGACCAACATGAATTTACTGTAATTAAAACCGAGTCCGCCCGCCATATTCTGAGCCAGGCTGCCGCCCATCATCCCCATAAAGATCAGCGGCATGGCCAGGCTCATGATAATTGTTCCGGGCGATCTTAAGGCGAGGGTAATGTCCCGCGCCGCGATCGTTATAATGGCGTTGATTTCACGCCCCAAACTTGGTTTTTCCTGTAAGGCGATTTCATTCATGCCGCTGCGCCTCCCGTCTGGTTCAAGTATTCCACATAAGCGTCTTCCAGCGACGGCTCGTGGATCTTCAGCACCGTCAGTCTGGTTTCGAGCTTGGCTATAATTTCCTGCGCCGTTTGGCCCTGATAAGGAACTATGATATGGGCATCCTTTTTATGGAACAAACCTAATTCCGAAAGCTCTCGGCTCAGGCTTTCCCTATTGTCAGCATCCAGGATAAGCTCCTGGCGCAGCAGGCTTCTTTTCATTTCCTCCGGCGGGCAGCAGCTGGCAACCAGTCCCTGATTGATAATGCAGACCTTATCCACATGCTCGGCCTCATCAATGTAGTGCGTAGTCAGAAAAACCGTGGTGCCGTGCTCTTTACGGATCTCGTTGATGTATTCCCACAGGCTTCTGCGGCTCACCGCGTCCAGCCCCTGGGTCGGTTCGTCCAGGAACAAAACGGACGGCGTGTGCATGAGGCTGCGGATAATTTCCAGCTTGCGCTGCATGCCCCCCGACATCTTTTTGACAGGCTTGAACATGGCATCCTGAATCCCAACAATCTCAGCCAGGTCCATTACGCGCTTGCGGTAAGCGGCGGGCATAAGGCGGAAGGTGGGACGATACCTGAACATCCCGTACAGGCAAGCGTGAAAGCGAATGTTTTCTTCCGCTGAGAGCTGCAGGTCAAGGCTGGGCTGCTGGAAAATAATCCCCACCTTCTCCCGCACCTGTTTGGCTTCCTTCTCTACGTCATATCCCGCGATCGTGACGAGGCCGGAAGTTTTAGCAAGGGTGGTGGTCAGAATCGAAATGGTGGTGGTTTTGCCGGCTCCATTGGGGCCGAGGAAGGCGAAAAATTCTCCTTCGTTCACCGCAAAGCTCACGCCTTTCACTGCAGGTGTTGGGGCTTTATCATATTTTTTTATCAGGTCTTCCACTTGGATTATCGGCACGTTGTTTACCTCCTGTTGGTTTACTACGGAGATAGTTTACTGCCGCAAATTAAACGGAAGATAAATGCAGCTTAAACGGAATGTAAACGGGGCAAGGTTATCGTAAACGTCGTACCCTTCCCTATCTCGCTTTGCAGCGTAATGTGCCCGCCATGCAATTCCACAATTTTCTTGGCGAGGGGCAGTCCGAGCCCATTTCCGCCCAGGGCACGGTCGCGGGATTTGTCCACTTTATAAAACCGCTCAAATATATGGAGCCTGTCTTCAGGCGCGATGCCGATACCGGTGTCGCTGATCTGACAGCATACATCCGTCTGCCCGGCTTTTAAAGCAATACGGATCACGCCGCCTTCCGGCGTAAATTTTACGGCATTATACAGCAGATTCACCCATACCTCGGACAGCAAACCCTCATCGCCCGGTATCGTCAGTTTCTCCAGATCAGCCTCCATCGCTATATGCTTGGCGCCCCACTGCGGTTCCAGCATCAGGGCGACTTCCTCCAGCTGCTTGTCGAGCCTGTAATCTTTACAGGACAAAGACTCGCCCCCGGTTTCCAGGGCCGACAATTTCAATAGATTATCGCTTAACGCGGACAGCCGTTTGGTTTCGGCTTCAATAATGCCGAGATAGTGATTTTTCTGGGCGGCTGGCAACCCATCGTTTTTTAATAATGCGGCAAATCCACTGATGGAGGTCAACGGCGATTGGATCTCATGGGATACATTGGATATAAAATCCTGCCGCAGCTGTTCCATCGAGCCTAATTCTTTCGCGATTTTATTGATCCCCTCCGCCAGATCGTCGTGGAATAAATCATCCCGCGGTTCGATAAAAACATCGAAATCCCCCCGGGAGATTCTGGTCATGGCGTTAAGCAATTGATTGTGCATGTTTTTATGCTGCCGGATAGGATACCTGCTGGCTAATAATCTGAAAATAGTGGAAGCGCATATGACTAAAAACATCCCCGAGAGGCCGGTAAATATATGCGCCCAAAATTCCGGGGGAGTTCCGGTCCGCCGGTAAATCACGGACATTATGCCATACCCGGCGGCAAAAAATCCGCCCAAAGCAATTAAAAGCAACGTCACTGCAATTGCAGCCGGAGGCCTTTTACCCTGTTTCACGCCATCACCTCCAGCCGGTAACCCAGCCCGCGGACGGTTGTAATCTTAAAACCGGCCTGTTCCTCCGGGAAACGGTCGCGCAGGCGGTTCACATGGACGTCCAGCGTCCGTTCGTTCCCCTCAAAGTCAACGCCCCATATATCCTCAATCAACTGGTTGCGTGAAAATGTTTTGCCGGGGAACCCCGCCAGCTTGAAGAGCAGTTCAAATTCCTTCATGGGAATATCCTCGCGTTCGCCGTTCACCGTGATGCTGTAGCTGTTTTTATCGATAATGACATTGGCAATCTGAATCACCTGGGAAGCCTCAATTTTATAACGCCGCAGCAGAGCCTGAACCCGGACAATCAGCTCATCTCCCTCAAAAGGCTTGGTCAGGTAATCATCGGCGCCAAGTCTGAAGCCTTTCACCTTGTTGGTCAGCTCCCCTTTGGCCGTCAGCATTAAGATCGGCATATTCTCGTAGTAGCGCCGCAAATGACGGCAGAGTTCAAAGCCGTCCATGTTCGGCATCATAACATCAATGATCGCCAAATCAGGTTTTTCGTTTAGCATGTTTTGCAGCGCGTCGCGACCGTCCGCGGCTTCGCAGGTCTCAAACCCGTGGTTTTGCAACAGGGCAATCACCAGCTCACGGATGTTGGGGTCATCGTCTGCAATCATAATTTTACTCATTATCATCACCTGTTCCGCTCATTTTTCCCCATTATACGCAGTAAAATTGATAAATTATTTAAGTTTATTTATCGTAACACGTAAATATAAACGGAGGTTAAACGAAGTGAAATATACCACGCTGATCGTAACCAATTGCAGGAAAATAAATAGAATATATTAACAGGTTTGTAAAATGGAAGGCATGATTACCGTGGCATATTCGAGCAGATTAATACGATTAAATACACCCATGATGCAGGGCCCTGACGTGCTGGAAGTTCAAAAAAAGCTGGCCCGCCTGGGCTTTGATTCAGGAACCCCGGATGGTATATACGATGAAAGTACTGCAAATGCTTTGCGCCGCTTTCAAGATGAACGCGGGTTGAAGGTAGACGGGCTGGTCGGTCCGCTAACCTGGAAGGAGCTAAACAAAAACGATCCCTTATTTCTTTCCAGCTATAGCTATTCAGCACCAGGCAGTCCCAAAATCCATATCCACGTGGATACCCGCATACTAACTTTGACCTTTAGGGAAACAATCAGAATCTATCCGGTGGGGGTCGGCAAGCCCTCTACTCCCTCACCGGTAGGTAATTGGATAATTATCGCCAAAGAGGTGAACCCGGATGGACCATTTGGAGTCAGATGGATGAAATTAAATGTACCCTGGGGCAGCTACGGCATTCATGGCACCAACAATCCCAACTCGATCGGCAGAGCATTCAGCCATGGATGTATCCGGTTATATAATGAGGATGTAACGGAGCTATATGACCTTGTCTGGGAAGGGGTCCCGGTGAGCATTACCGGAAAAGTTAGAAAGATCCGTAACCTGAAAATAGGCGATAGGGGTAAAGCGATCAGAGATGTGCAGGAAATGCTTTATGACCTGAGCTATTTTGCAAATACTCTTGATGGATATTATGGAAAAAAAACTGGCCAGGCGGTGATACGCTTCCAGGAACATTCCGAAATTACCCCCAATGGAATCGTTGGCAAGACTACCTTAAAAGCATTGCAAATAGCCCATGACCTGTATATGAACGATACCAATCCTTAGACGCTCCCACTCCCTATCTGTCATGTGAAGTGGTTTCGGCGTTTATTTGGTAACCAGTTGTTTTTATTATATGCGCTAGTTTACTTAACAATTAACCGCCTTATATTTGACCCTGTGTCTCTGACCTTTACCTTGACAGTGACGTTCACCGGTATATCGGGGTATATATCCGACCAAATCTTTTCATACCTGGTGTTCCACAATTTCGGGTATTTACGAAAAAAAGCGAAGCCAAAACCGAAGATATCAGACTTAAGTTCGGTCTGACCTTGGCTTAAGGCGGCCTGAATATCTGAACGTATGCTTTCGGTTAATTCTTTTTCTATGGCAGTTATTGCTTGAGGCTCCAAAATAACTGAATCATCGTTGGTGTAGTACTTTCTTAAAGTTGCCTCTACATTTACATCTACATTGATGACTGGTTCGTTATTTACCAGTTCCGGCTTGATTTTGCTTCCTGATTTGCTTGTCCGAAAATATAACATATCGGATTGATTGGTCCCGATCTGATCGGGTATGACTTTATAGGCGGTTATATTCTTGCCGGTAATCCAACCGAATCCCAGCGTTTCTTTTTCATCCAGCCAACCTGCGAATTTGTCGCCTTTAAAAGCTGCCATTCCGGAAATTTTCAAACCGCCTTTATATTTCTCATCTATGCGGGCGATGTCGTCGCTTCCTCCGGTTATAGTCCTGTTGCTGTCTTCAGCGGTAGAAATCACCCGGGGTATGGTTACTTCCCATCCGCCTACGGCCAACATTTCAGCTACATCATGGATCGTCACCGGAAAAGCCGTACCGATTTCCCCGGCGTTTTTCAGCAGGCCGCACATGATTTGACTGGAGGGATTCGACGAATTTTCCTCAACTGTACACAGGACTTTCTCGGCAGTGCCGGAAGCGACTAAAAAATAGGCTGTTTCACGTATTACCGGGGTACGGTCAAGCACGTCGATCTGGTCTGCCAGGCTATTCTGGACCGCTTCTTCACCCAAAATGAACACCTTTAAATAACCGTAGAACATCCTATTCAGGGTAACCTGCTGCAGTGTGGCAACCGCTCCATAATTGCTGTAGTCGGTGGCAGAAAAAGCCAGGCCAATTTTACTGGGAGCAGTACCGGAGCTTTCAGCTCCATTGGATCTCTGGGGATTCAAATATTGATGACTTACGGTCAATTGCTTGGTAGTATTGTCGATATCTACACCGATGCCAATCACCTGGGCCATTTGTTCATATTCTATGTAATCCCAGCAGCCGGTTACAAAGATCTGCAAAGTTAACATGGTTAAGACGAGCAGTGCGATTTTTTTCTTCATCGGGCGGCACATCCGGACTTTTTATTTTTTACGGCCATACTGATCGATGCCAATAAAAGAATGAGTATGGCCAGGGGCAGGGTAACGTAGCTGCCCAGAATCACTCCCAGGAAATAGGCCTTGTTGTATGAACTGAGCCATATGGAGGGCGCAAGTATCAGGGCGGCTATAACCCATAAATGCAGGCTATTCTTGCTGCCGCCCAAAATCTTTTGCAGTGCCATCCGGGAACAATATAAACAAAATAGCAGGTTATTTTATTCTGGTTAGGCTGTTCCAACCAACCGCGGTAAAGTTTGATTTGAAGAGAAGATCAGTGATAAGGATTTGCCCGAGGAACAGTTCAAGGTTTGGTCTGCCGCCGCCAGTCAGGCCCGGCGCGATTATGGGGAGGGCCCAATCCGGCGAAGAGATGCTGACGAGAGTAAGAGCGAAATAAATGGAGGAAATATTTTTCGCTCTCGAAACACGTCGCTCAAACGACTATAATAAAGCTGTCATTTTATTTTTATTTTTATAAGGAAAGGACGGTTTTAGATGGAGTATATCTCCGCTATGGAGGCTTCCGAAAAATGGGGCGTTTCTCTCCGGCAGGCGCAGCGGCTGCTGGCCGACGACCGGATACCCCGCGCCAAAAAACACGGCAGGTCGTGGATGATTCCCGCGGATGCGGAGAAGCCCGTGGACCCGCGCAGAGAGAGGAAACTGCCGGAAGACCCGCTGTCGTCCGATCTTAACCATGTGATTGCGGCCACCACCGTACCGATGCCAATCCATAACCCCGATGCGATTCTGGATAACATGACCGAGGAACGGCTGCGGCTCCAATATGAGGGCGAGCTGGCCTATCTGCGGGGCGACTTTGCGCGGACGATGCGCTGTTACCAAAGAACCGAGGGGGACGACGCGGCCCGGCTGCGCGCCTGCCCGGTGGCGGTTGCGGCGGCCATCAGCCTGGGGGATTACCAGTCGTACACCCAGATTGACGCATACCTCAAAAGCTGCGTGAAAGCCCGCGAAGGCAGCTATGTCGCCGTTTTCGCGGAGCTTTCGCTGGCCACCGCCGCCGTGAGCGTGATTGCTCCGAACATGGCCCCGGACTGGCTGAAGAACGGGGATTTTAGCGCCCTCCCGGCGCCGGCGAGGCCGGACGCGCTCTATCTGTGGACCAAATATCTGCACTCCACCGGGCGGATCGACGCCATGCTGGCCGCGGCGCAGACCGCGCTGGCGTTCGGCGCGCCGGAGCATGGAATCACGCTGCCCGACGTCTATCTGCGCGTGACCCGCGCCGTCGCCTGTCACGCGCTCGGACAGGAGGACGAGGCCCGGCTCTTCCTCCTGGAGGCCATGCGTATCTGTCTGCCTCACGGCTTCATCACGCCGTTCGCGGAGGTCGTCACCGCGTTGGGCGGCCTTGCGGAGCAGTGCCTTGAGCGGGAACTTCCCGGTTATTACGACGCTGTCCTCGGACAATGGAAGCAAACCTGGAAAAACTGGATTTCCTTCCATAACCAGTTCACCCAGGACAACATCACCCTCATGCTCACCCTGCGGGAATACCATATCGCCCTGCTTGTGGCGCGGCGCGTCCCCTACGCGAAAATCGCAAAGCAGCAGTGCGTTTCGGAGGGGAGGCTCAGGAACATCATGCAGGAGATCTATCAAAAGCTGTTCGTCTCCGGCCGGAACGAGCTTGCCAAGTACGTTTTTTAGCTTAAAAAACGTGACATTTTGAAGGTAAAAAGTCACTACCGGAAGCGCCGGTTTGCCCCTACGATAGTGTTGAAATGCTATCACAGGGGCTTTTTGTTCCCTGTAAAAGGTGGGACAGGATGCGCGAGGAAGAAAGACAACCGCATAAGGTCTATAAATCGGGCGGACGCAGCTTTCCCGTTTACCTCGAATACGACGGGCAGACCGGGGAGAGCTACCCGGCCTATCCCGATTTTGAGGAACACCCGGAGTACACCGGGGCAGGCAGGCCCTTCGCCACGTCGGCGCAGGAGAGCTGCCCCCACGGAAAACCAACGGCCCCAGGGGAGCCGCCCCCCGGAGACTGCGGCAGCTGCGGCTGGTTTTACCGGGAGGAAATGCCTTACGACCCTATCGGCATCTGCATGTGCGACGCGCGGCGGCGCGAGCCCAAATCGGACAAGGAGGAAACAGAATGAAAACAAAGCGTTTTTTAAGCCTGCTGCTGGCGGCGGCGCTGGTGTTCACGCTGCTGCCAGCAACGGTGCCGGCGGAGGAGACCCCGCCGGCGCAGGACGGCGGTGAATCCCCGGTGCTTTCCATCGGCGTGAGCGGCGCCACCGAAAGCGGCGCAACAGCTGCCTTTACCGGCAGCACGGATGGCACGGTCTATTATACGGTGTTACCCTCCGACCAGACCGCGCCCGAGGAAACCGAGCTTCTGGCCGGAGAAACAGCGACGGTGACCGCGGGCTCCGCGCTGGCCGTCACGCTGGGCGGACTGGCGGCCCAGACCGATTATAGCGTTTACGGCCTGCTGGAGGATGCGGCGGGAAACCGCTCGGCGGTGGCTTTCGCAGCGTTTGCCACCGGGGCCGAACCTGCGGCGCCTCCGGGCGAGGCGTTGGCCGTCACGGCGCTGGGGGCCGGCTATCCGGACAGTTTTACCGTTGACGTGTCGGAGGGCAATATCACGATCAGCGACGCGGGGAGCGATGAACTGACCATTACCTACGGCACGCCGGACACCACAACCGACGCGTTTCCCAACACGCAGGAGATCACGATCACCGGCTCGACGACGGCCAATACGGTGACAGTGGCAAGCGGCGTCACGGCCAATATCACGCTCTCCGGCGTGGACATCGACCTGCCGTCAAACGGCGGCTGCGCCTTTGCGTTGGAGGGGACGGCGGAGGTAACGCTTACGCTGACGGGCAGCAACAGCCTGACCAGCGGCACCGGCCACGCCGGCTTGCAGGTGCCGGAAAACGCGGTGCTCGCCATCGGCGGCACGGGCTCGCTCACGGCGGGGAGCAGCTATGACAGCTATGCCGGAACCCAGGGGGCGGGCATCGGCGGCGGCGACGGCGGCGACGGCGGCACGATCAGCGTCAGCGGCGGCGAGGTCACGGCGGCCGGAACCTACGGTGCGGGCATCGGCGGCGGCAACGACGGCGGCGGCGGCAGCGTGGTAATCACCGGCGGCGAGGTCACGGCGACCGGCGCCTACGGTGCGGGCATCGGCGGCGGCAGCGACGGCGACGGCGGCAGCGTGGTAATCACCGGCGGCTCGGTCGAGGGCATCAGCAGCAACGGCGCGGGCATCGGCGGCGGCGGCGGCAGCGGCGGCGGCAGCGTGGAAATAACCGGCGGCTCGGTAAACGCGAGCGGCTACGTTTCCATCCAGGGCACGCCCACCAACGGGACGGTCAACGTCTACCTCACCACGCTTACGCTCAGGGCTCCCAGCAACTCCCTTCTGGCCGATACCGCCATATCGGAAACGGATATCGGCTTCGGGGGTACGGCGGCGGGCTACGGTAAAGAAGATCTTATGACCGACGGCGCCGGCAAGCTCTACTTCTACCTTCCCGCGGGCGGCGCTTCCGCCGCGTATGGCGGAAATTCGTATACCGCAACGGTCGAGACCGCGCACACCAACGTATTTACCCTTGCGAAGATCTTTACTTCAGCGACTGTGGGGAATGTCAGCGGCAGCGCCAGTCAGGCAGTGACCTTGACCGCGAATGTTACGGATTATTTTAGCAGCCCGTTAAACGAGGGACAGGTTAGATTTACAATTAACGGCACTATTGCCGGTACGGCGGACGTGGCAAGCGGAACCGCTGCGCCGAACTGGACGATCCCGTCCGACTGGAGCGCGGGCAATTACACGATAACTGCCGAATATCTGGGAACCGACAATTTCTTGGACAGTTCCGGTACGGGCCTACTGATGGTAACGGTAAACGAAGCGCCCGCGGTTACGACCGGCGCGGTTTCGGGCGTTACCTCCTCCGGCGCGGCGCTCTCCGGCGACGTGACCGACGACGGGGGCGCAGATGTGACCGGGCGCGGCTTCGTGTACGGTACGGCGGCCAATCCCGCCATCGACGGCGCGGGCGTTACAAAAGTGCAGTCGGGCAGCGGCACGGGCAGCTTCAATACGGCCATCAGCGGGCTTGCGGCGGACACGGTCTACCATGTGCGGGCCTACGCCGTCAACAGCGCGGGGACGAGCTACGGCGCGGATGTGACGTTTACCACCCAAGCGGGGGGCGGTTCCTCGGATGGCGGTTCCTCCGCCGACAACGGTTCCAGCGGCGGCACTCCGGCCACTGTCCAGCCGGATAAGAAGCCGGATCAGCCGGTCATCGCCGGGTTCAGTATTACTCCGACAGTGGACGGCAACGGTCACGCGATCGCGGCCATTTCTGAGAAATCCGTCGCCGACGCCATCGCCAAAGCCCTGGCGGACGCCAAAGCGCAAGGTAAAACAGCCAACGGCATCGGCGTTGCAATCGATATCGACCTGCCGGATACGGCGAACTCGCTCAGCGTCACGCTGTCCCAGGCTGGGCTGAAAAGCCTGATCGACGCGGGAGTAAAACAGCTTACAATCAACGGCCAGCTCATGTCCCTAAGTCTTGATCTGGAAGCCCTCAAAGAAATCCACAAGCAGAGCACGGGCGATGTGACGATCACCATCAAATCGGCCCAGGACCTTTCGGCGGCGGCGAAGAAACTCATCGGCACAAGGCCGGTATACGATGTCACCGTCAGCTATGTGAAGGACGGCAAGACGGTGAATATCACCTCACTGGGCAGAGGCGGCGCCACTCTTGATATCCCCTACACGCCAGGCACAAATGAAGCTATAGGCTGGCTGTTCGGGGTCTATGTGGATGGAGCCGGTCAAGCGAACCGCATCCCCGGCTCCGCCTACGACGCTAACAGCAGGAGCGTCGTCCTGGGCAGCAATCATTTCTCCGCCTACGGCATCGGCTATACGGCTCCCGCGGAGAAGTACCCCGACATTGCCAACCATTGGGCCAGGGAGAGCATCGACTACGCAGTGGGACGTGGCCTGTTCAGCGGGACAACCGCAACGACTTTCTCGCCGGACACGGCGACGGATCGCGGGATGCTGGTCACGGTCCTCGGCAGGTTGGCCGGCGCGGACGTGAGCGCCTACCAGACCAGCAGCTTCACCGACGTGGCGGCGGGCAAATTCTATCTGCCTTATGTGGAGTGGGCGTATAAGCAAGGGATCGTCAGCGGTATCGGGAACGGCAAGTTCGATCCCGAAGGGTCCGTCACCCGCGAAGAAATCGCCCTGATCCTGCAAAACTATGCCAAAACCACCGGCTACACCCTGCCCGTGACCCGCGCGGCCATCACCTTCGCGGACCACAGCAGCATCGGCAGCACTTACGCATCGGCAGTCAAGGCCATGCAGCAGGCGGGCATTATGACAGGCGGCAGCGGCAACCAGTTCAATCCCAAGGCCGGCGCCACGCGTGCAGAGGTCAGCGCCATGCTCCACCACTATATCAAGCTGACTATCGACCCCGCCACCGCCCAGGGCTGGTCCCTGAACGATGCCGGACAGTGGCTCTGCTACAAGGACGGAGCTGCCGTGACCGGTTGGCAGACCATTGACGGAGTAAAATATTCCTTCTATTCCACAGGCGTTTTGCAGGACGGCTGGGTGCAGGACGGCGGCAACTGGCGCTTCTACTCCGGGAACAAGCCGCTCACCGGCTGGTGGAGTATCGGCGGCGGTGACGCCAAGAAGACCTACTACTTTGACCCCTACGGCAATATGACAGCCGGCAAATGGCTCCAGATCGACGGCCAATGGTACTATTTCAATGCTGACGGCGCTCTCGCTCGGAGTGTCAGAATCGACGGGTACGAGGTCGATGAACACGGCGTGAGAAAGAGCAAATAGTTATAGGATTCAACAAGAAACAGCGGAGCCACTCGGCTCCCGCTGCTTTTTGTTTCCCGTATTCAGTTGCTATAATTTCTCTGCCCGCAGCCTAAGTCGGCAATTTTTGTTTGGTTGAGGGTTAGAAATCCTGCTTCTGGTAAATGTTCACACTGATTAAAAGGGAAATCAGCATCAGACCGACTACCGCTGCAATACCCAGCCCTGCGGCCAGATCCGGGCTGCCGGTTATCGCCTGCAGCAGCCACTGTACCCCCTGCTCCTGCCGGTGCTCATGCAGATAACGAATTATGGTACTGGGGGCAAAGAAAACGGTCATGAAAAGTACGATATTTATTACCTGCAGCCATTTGCCGCGGAATTTGTAAAAAGCCGGCAAATATATGGAGGTCAAGAGGGCAATGGATACCAGAGTAATAGCTGCATCCTGCCAGTTTATCAATCGGCCTGGAAAAGCCAGCGGGGTCTGCACCAGGATCAAGCCGGTAATCCCCATCGCGGCCAGCGACAGCAGGGTAAAAACCAAAATGGCCAAATACTTGGAAACCACTACCTCCTGCCTTTTAACCGGCAGGCTTAACAAAACGAGATCTGAATCGTTTTTTAATTCGGCCTGCACCGCGGATAGGATCAGAACGTATGACGCGCCTACCGCTCCCATGAAATACGTAAAGGGTCCGAAAGCTTCGTTGGAAAAGGCGAAGAAAACCAGTACGCAATAGCCCAGGGCGAACCACAGGGTATGTTTCTGCACCAGAATATCTTTACGCAACAGGTTGAGCATGGCTGTTCCCCCTCACTGTATATAAAATGATGTCATCCAGCGTTGCTTTTTCCAGCATAACCTGGTCTTTGAAAGCCTTGGCGATTGCGCTGCCCCGGCTGGTCAGGGCTTCAAACCCGAACCGGTTGTCTATGACTCCGGACAGCATGGCGGTAAAGTCCCGATTATCCAGCAGCTCCCGTTGCCCTTTTACCACCCGGTATTTTTCCAAAATGTTGTCCATAATATCGCAAAATACGATTTGCCCCTGGTTAATGAAACAGACATAGTCAGCTATCCGCTCCAGATCACTGGTGATATGAGTGGAAAAAATCACGGTACGGTTGTCGTCCTGCATCAAGCCGGCCAGAATATCCAGCAGCTCCCGGCGGAAAACCGGATCTAATCCGGAAGTCGGCTCATCCATAATAATTAATTCGGCCTGGTGAGCCAAAGCCAGGGCCAGGGCAAATTTGGTCTTCATCCCATGTGATAAATCCTTTACTTTTTTACGCGGAGGCAGCTCAAACATCCTGACATAGTCCTGGAAAACCCGGTTGTCCCAATTCTCATAGAACGGTGCGATTATCCGCTGGTTCTCATCGATGCTCAACTGCTCGTAGAAATGGTTTTCATCATATACAAAGCCGATCCTTTGCTTGATTTCCTTTTCATACCGGACATGGTCCCGGCCGAACACTTTTATTTCCCCGCTGTCTTTTCGCAGCAGGTTCATAATCAGTTTGATGGTGGTGGTTTTGCCGGCGCCATTGGGACCTATGATGCCGATAATGTAGCCTTTCGGTAAGACCAGATTGACATCGCGCATATGAAATCGGTCGAATTGTTTGTTCAGTCCTTTAATCTCCAAAACAGGTTCCATACTTTACACCTCTCTGTATAATAAGGTCAACATCTCCAGCATTTCCTCCAGGCTGACGTTTAAGGTCTTGCCTTCGGCTACCAGCCGGGCGATCTTTTCTTCAAGGAACTGCCGCTTTCTTTCCTGCAAAAGTTCTACATTCTGTTCGGCCACAAATGAGCCTTTGCCCCCCACGGTAGCTATAAAACCGTCCCGTTCCAATTCTTCATAAGCACGCTTGGTGGTAATAACGCTTATCTGCAGTTCTTTAGCCAGCATGCGAATGGAGGGAAGGGGCTCTCCGGCTGTCAACTCACCCTTCATAATCTGCTGTTTGATCTGTTTGTAAATCTGTTCATAAATGGGGTCGGAGCAAGAATTGGATATGATAATGTTCAAAACTGATGCCTCCTGCTCAGATCATGTCGTATATATACGTTATATACAGTATATACACATTAATCAACCAGGTCAATCTTTTTTATAGGGAAATAGTTCTAAGGGTGAAGGGTAAAAATGGGGTCAAAAAACCGCCTTCAAGTTATCCTGAAAGCGATTTCAACCAGGGGGGTCGGGTATAGAGTTAATTTTAACATAAGTAACTATTTATCAACTGCTTGCTTCCAAATCTTCCGGTAGAGGGAAACGTACATAAAAGGTTGTGCCGGCTGAACTGGTCTCTATATCTATTTTGGCCTGGTGGCGGTTGGCTATCCGGTAACAGATGGCCAGCCCCAGCCCGGTCCCGTTGTCCTTGGTGGTAAAGAAGGGCGTGCCCAGCTTATCCAGCAGATTGCGTTCTATCCCGGAGCCCTGATCTTTAACCGCCAGCACTACACTGTCATTCTCAATAAATGTTCTGATGTTTACGCACCCTCCGGGCGGCATTGCTTCCAGCCCGTTGTTGACCAGGTTGAGTATGAGCTGCTGAATTTCTTTTTTGTCCAGCAGCAGATCAGGCAGTTTTTCCATTTCCAGTTTGATGTTTTTGTCCTGACAGGTAGCGGAGGCCTGCATGAGCGGTAAACTGTTTTCCAAAACCGAATTTAGCTGGTGGGGCCTGAATTCAACCATTTTGTTTTTGGCCAGGGAAAGGAATTCTGAAATAATCGAATTGGCCCGGTCCAACTCCTCGATCATGAGATTAAAATATTCTATCTCGTCATGGTATTTCTGGTTATGCTGCAGCAACTGCAAGTATCCCCGCACGGTGGTCATGGGGTTCCTGATTTCATGGCCGATACTGGCCGCCATCTCTCCCACCAGGTTGAGCTGATCCAGACGGGTCATTTCCAGCTCCATTTGTCTGAAATCGGTTATATCGGTAAGGTGGACCAGCATGCACTCTTCTCCATAGACATTAATAGGCTCTGCCGAAAAAAGCCCCAGTCTTTCTTCGCCGGTTTTCTTGCGGAAACGTATTTCCATATCCACGATGTTCCGGCCCGCCAAAATATGTTGTTGAATCCGGCTGCGGTCATCAATATTCACCCAAAACCCTATATCAAAGGAGGTCAAACCAATCAGATTTTCACAGTTGTAACCCAAGATACGGCGGAGAGCACTGTTGACCTTAATAATTCTGCCTTCATCCAAAGATGTGATAGCCATTAAGGTCGGACTTGCTTCAAACGCTTTGGCGAAGCAATCCTCCGAAAAGCGCAGGGCTTCCAGGGTTCGTTTGTTTTCGGTAATATCCCGGGAGGAATTAAGCAAATGGGGCTCTCCATCAATATCAATTATCTCTCCGGATAGACAAAAGGTCCGGATCTCGCCTGATCGTATCCTTAAGTCGAGTTCGTATCCCCTAACCCTCCTATTTTCTTTAATACACTGCAGCAAATGGGCCCGTTGACTGTAATCAGCCCAGATATGCAGCTCCTTGGCGGTATGGCCAATGAGCTCGTGACGTCCATAGCCGCTGATTTCCACACATGCGTCGTTTACGTCGACATAGCGGCCCTCCCTGCAGGTGCTGATCGACATCAGGTCGGGATTGCAGTGAAAAGCCTTGGAGAACTTCTCCTGTGATTGGAGCAAAGCGGCGGACTGACCCTCTCTAAGTGCAACCAATTCGGCAATAAGCTGTTGCTTGGACTTGTCCTCATCTTTCATCCAGGGTCCCCCTCGATTAAAATTTTTTATTTAACGATTGCTTTTTACTTTATCTCATGAATTAATTCCTGCCTTCCTTGCCCAAGCTGCAGGGGGCCGCGCACGATGATCACGCAAATTTATCAAACCCATATTCGGACTGTCCTTTGATAATATTTACATCCTGCACCGTAAGACCTCCTGTAATTTAACGACTTAATTATACAATAACTTAATAATATTAAGCATTTCTGTCGAAATTTGTAAGGGTATTCTTATTTGGGTTTTATTTTAGGTAAGATGTTCGCTTGAATCAGGCTGGTTTTTACCAGTTGGAGCAATTTATTAAATTGGCTGCGGGAAAGGGGGTTGGTACGGTGCCGAGCCGGGCGGTTTGCTAGGATCGGGCGGAAGACCAGCCTACCAACAATTGCTATCCGAAAGAAGCCGACGGTCTCTGAGCAGGTGGCGCCAAGTCAATTTTTACGGGCCTGGCTGCAAAAAAAGATGGACTCTGACTAGGGCCCATCTTTAGTGATTTTTCAGTTTATTGTCTCTCTGGCGAAGAGCAAGCCAAAACATTGATATCAGCGTTTCCAAGCCTTGATTTGGATTGACCTCCGGAACTCAGTTTGCGTTATTTGCTCATCGGTTTCATGCTGTCCAGGTATATCCCGCGTACGTTCGATTCGTCAGCTTTAACCGGAGCCACGCTTAAAAGCAGACCCAGGGACGGAGTCTCAAAGGCTAATTTGGTAAGTTTGTCAACATCCTTTTCGGTATAGCCCATATCTCCCAGTTTCTTGGTTACGCCTATATCAAACAGCCATTTTTCAACCCCGGCGGCACATTTTTTCGCTTCCTGGGCTTTACCCTGCAGGCCCGGAACATAGGGCGCATAGATTGTGGCCAGTATTTCGGGGCAGGCCGGATATATAAGTTCGATCACTGCCGGGAGAATCATAGCCAGGCCCAGACCATGGGGCAGATCCGGTTTTACTGCGCTTAAGGGGTGCTCCAGAGCGTGAGTGTAATGCAGGAGGCCATTATCGAAACAGATCCCGCCTATCATGGACGCGTACAGCAGATAATAACGGGCGGTCAAGTCTTGCGGATCGGCAATCGCCGCGGGCAGGTATTGTTTGATCAATCTGGCGGATTCCACCGCGGTCATGATCACATAAGGATTCGTGACTATGGACGTGGCCGCTTCAGTTACATGGTTAAGGGCATCCACGGCTGTGTATTTGGTTTGCGCTAAAGGTAATTTGGTCATGATAACCGGGTCGTCAATAGCAAACATGGGGTACAGACAATCAACTGCCAGCGCGGGCTTGTACTCCAGTTCGGGAATACTGGCCACCGCGAACCGGTCGACCTCGGTCCCGGTTCCATGGGTGGTGTTGATCGCTATGATCGGTACGGCATTTTGAACATCGAATTTGAGCAGGTAAAGATCGCGCGCGTTGTACCGGCTATTGTCCGGGTGCAGCAACACGGCCGCGCTCTTGCCGGTATCAATGGGACTGCCGCCCCCGATGCCGATTACCGCGCCGGCGCTGATCTTTTTACCCAAAGCCACCGCGTCGTCAATATTATTAACCGTGGGGTTGGGTACTACCCCGGTATAGAGAACGTATTCGATACCCCGCTTCTTCAGGGCCGGCTCCAATACTTCCCATACCCCGGTAACCTTGTAGACGATTTGATCGGTTGTGACCAGTACGGCCTTGATATTGCGCTTTACCAGGTAATCACAAATATCATTAACCTTCTCCAGGGCGCCTGCCCCAAAATAACAAAGAGTCTTGCTTCTAATTTCTGTGACTTGATGAACATCCAGTTTCGATTCCCACAATTTCTGTTTCCTCCTTTCAATATAAAACTATTAATTTTGTTATGTTTTAGATATTGAGCAATAATTGTGCCAAATTGCCGTAACGGGAAAAGATGAAAGGGAAATGAGGGGTTACAAAGAACTTTAACAAAGTAATTGGTATAAATTGGTGTCATATAATCATTAATACGTGTCTCATAAAATGTAACTGTTGCTGTATTTGCAACAGTTCTTCTAAAACCTGGTCGGACCATCAGGCTGATCAGTGCTCCATTCAGCCGTTTTGTCGTACAGCTTGGCAGCTATGGACTCAAGCAAAAAAAGAAGGAGCGTTGTCCACTCCCTGGAGTATATCGATTAACTGGACAGGACGGGCTCCGGAGCATCGGGTAATTTCCAGGCGTTTTCGCCTGCCTGGCGGAGAAGATCTATTTCATACTTTGACTAGTGGATATCGATGCGCTTGCGTTTGTCCTGGGAATCATCGCTTTTGGGTAAAGTCAGAACCAGAATACCGTTGCGGTAGGCAGCCGTGATTTTATTTTCATTGATCCCATCGATTCTGTAGCTTCTGGAGATCCTGCCAAACTGCCTTTCCTGCCTGATGTAATTGTTTTTCTCCTCATCATTTTCCTGGGAATTGGCAGCGGTGATAGTAAGATGACCGTCCTGGCACGCTACGTCGATATTTTCTTTCGCATATCCGGGCATTTCAATTTCCACGACGTATTCATGCTCATTTTCCTTTATGTCGCTGCGCATGTTGGTATTGAACCCCGCCATAAAGCTGTTATTGAAAAAGTTGTCCAGAAAGTTCCCCGGGAAAGAGCCTCTTAGCATCTCCGGGGGGTTATAGCGTTGATAAGGCGCCATGTCTCTTTTCACTAAATATCTCTCCTTTTATTTATTTAAGATATTTTAGTGCTGTGCAAAAGGCGGATTTTTTATGCATTGGCCGGCCAATCATTTTCAGGCGCCGTTCCCGCCAATTACCGCTGATGATGGCTGGAGGGCAAGGTGTCACTTAAACCTGGCGGCAAACGTAAGATGTAGCATAGTAAGATAAGGAAGGAGTGCTTATAAATGGGCACAGCTTATGTAATTAACAGTGATTCCCATTCTATTTCGGTAATTAATACCTGCAACCGTAAAGTCAAAGGTGTTATTGATCTGCCTTACAGTCCATTTGCCCTGGCCCCGCCCACCAGATTCAATCAGCTGTGGGTCTTGATGGAGAGAAGAACCGTGGGGGTGGTCAATCTTATCAGCCACAAAATAACAGCCGCGGTTCAGCTTCCTCATGATGCCAGTTCCATTGCTCTGACCCCCGATGCCTGGCGCGCTTATGCCCCCAGCAGCAGGTACGACTCTGCTTATTTATCCGTTATAAGAACCCTGACCAAATTTGTCAAAACCAAATCCCTGGATCTGGCCTATCCCCTGGATGTAAAAGTATCTCCTGACGGCAAGTGGGTTTATGTGCTCAGCAACAACCCCGCTTATATAATTGTAATCAATCGGAAAACCCTTAAGGTGGTTGATTATATTGACACCGGCGGCTATTCCAACCAGATGGCGATAACCGCCAACGGCAAAAGGGCTTATGTCACCAACTCCGAAGAAGCCAAATATGTTTCGGTGGTAGATCTGGTCAAACGGAAGATGATTGCCGATATTCAACTAAAGGCGGAGTATCCGTATTACATCACAATCACGCCTGATCAGAAAAATGCTTATATAACTCACGGGCCAACCAATGCGCTTTCAGTGATCAACCTGGCTAAAAATACCCTGGTCAAGACGATCAAATGTCCCGGCACTCCTATGGGTCTGGCCGCAACCCCTGACAACCGCTACGTATATATTGCCCAGTCCTCATTAAACCGTGTGGCGGTGCTGAAAAGGTCAACCGGCAAGTTTGTCAAACCGATCAGCGTGGGCACCAATCCGGTTGGGGTGGTGATTACTCGCAAAGCCCTGCCCTGATAAAACCGAATAGAAAGCCACTGGATAAAAAGTAAACCGGGGGACGGTTGACGTCCCCTCCCATAGGGGCATAATGTGAACCGTGGATAGTTGGCGAGGCAGACAGCAGATTAAGCTGTCTGCCGTTTTCGGGAATATTTGAACTGGCAAAAAAGGCAGGCGCGACTATAGCAAAGGAGCTACAATAATTTTATCAGTTGCTTTTATCTGTCCAGGTATTCTTTGGATTTGGCAAAAGCGGAAAGATTGGCTTAATACATCGAATACCGGATACTTAATAATACAATTGGAAACAATAACTCCGAAGGTGTTTTCACCATATAATCGCGTAAATTGGTCATAACTTTTGATATGGCAGCGATCCCGATTACGGTGTACACAGCCGCGGAGGATAAGGACATCCCCTTTCAATCAGTTACATACGAAAGGCACAAAAGAGAAGGAACCAGCGTGATTTTATGACCGCCAAACTCAACCCGTACAACCAGAAAAGGAATTTTGCCAGAACCCTGGAACCGGAAGGCATGACAGCAATGGCCGGAGAGGGTTTGAGGTTTGTCATCCAGCACCATCTGGCCCGCCGGGATCACTACGATTTTCGTCTGGAATGGGACGGAGCCCTATTGAGCTGGGCAGTGCCCAAGGGCCCCTCCTATGATACCCGTGACAAGAGGCTCGCCGTACAGGTGGAGGAGCACCCCCTGGAATACAGGAACTTTGAGGGTACGATTCCCCAAGGGCAATATGGCGGCGGAGTCGTTATGCTCTGGGATGAAGGGTACTGGGAACCTTATGGAGATGTGGCTGAAGGACTCCGTGGAGGTATGCTGAAGTTTGTTCTGCAAGGGCGCAGGCTTAAGGGAAAGTGGGCTCTGGTGCGGATGAAAGGGAAAGCGGGGGAGACCAAGGATAATTGGCTCCTGCTGAAAGAAAAAGATGAGTATGCCCAAGCTGCCGACGGGATTTCTGGGTTTACCACCAGCATCAGAACCGGACGCACCATGACGGAAATTGAAGCAGGGGAAAACGAAAGGATCGCGACCAACCCCTTCAGCAGTACCGGCGTGCAGCTTGCCAAATTGGTCAATACGCTGCCTAAAGGCGGGGATTGGCTCTATGAGTTGAAATACGACGGCTACAGGATACTGGCTTACATTGAAGGCAACCGCGTCCGGCTTATCACCAGAAACGGCAATGATTATACCGAACGGTTCCAGGAGGTGGTCTCTTCCCTGGTTGAATGGGCTGACGGCAGGGCCATGATTCTGGACGGCGAAATAGCCGTCACGGACCCAGCCGGCAAGACGAACTTTCAGGCTTTGCAGAACTCTATGAAAAACCCCCAGGCCCAAAACCTGACCTATATCGTCTTTGATCTCCTAGCGCTGGATGGGGCGGACCTCCGGGGACACCGCCTGATTGACAGGAAGGAAAACCTGGAAGCCTTGCTGAAAGACGCCCCCCAAGCCATCTACTACAGCCGGCATGTGAGGGGAAACGGCAAGGAAGGTTTTGCTGCAGCCTGTGGGGCGGGACTGGAAGGGATCGTCGGCAAAAAAGCCGATTCCATCTACAGCGGAACCAGAAACGGCGACTGGATCAAGCTTAAATGCGATCAAAGACAGGAATTTGTAATCGGAGGCTATACCCTTACCCATAAAAAAACGAGCGGAATCAGTTCCCTTCTCCTCGGCGTCTATGAAGACGGGAGATTAATCTACGCCGGACGTGCCGGCACCGGCCTGAGCGAAGCGGATATGCAAGAGCTTGAAGAAAAATTTGAACGGCTCAAGAGCACGGCGCCCTTTTTCCAATCCGCGCCCAAGTCCAGGACGAATGAGAAAATCACCTGGCTTAAACCCGAGCTGGTGGCGGAAATCAAATTTGCCGAATGGACTGAAGACAATCTGCTAAGGCAGGCAAGCTTCAAAGGCCTGCGGACGGATAAGAACCCTAAGGATATAAAAAGGGAAAAAGCGGAGGAGGAAGCCAAGCTCCCCTCATCCGGCCAAGAAACGGAGAGAACCATGGAAGCAAAAGCCAACAGCAGCATCATCGAAGGAATCAATATTTCCAACCCCGACAAGGTGATCTTTGACGATCCTGAAGTCACCAAAGGTGATGTGATCCGGTATTACGCCCAGGCGGCGGAGCGCATGCTGCCCTATGTGAGCCGCAGGGTCCTCAGCATTGTGCGCTGTCCCAAGGGCATCTCCCAGACCTGCTTTTATAAGAAGCATCCCGGTCCGGGCAGTAAAGGCATCGTCACCATCCTTATCGCGGGCAGTGACGGAAAAACTGAAGATTACTTCTATATTGAGGACAGATCCGGGCTGATCGCCGAAGCACAAATGGGCACCCTGGAATTCCATACCTGGGGAAGCCGGGTGGACGAACTGGAAAAGCCTGATATCATGGTCTTCGATCTGGATCCGGATGAGGGAATGGATCTGGGCAGGGTGCGCCAGGGAGTGCGGGATCTGAAGAATATTCTCGTCGAACTTTCCCTGAACGCCTATCTCAAGACCAGCGGCGGCAAAGGGTACCATGTGGTCGTCCCTTTAAAACCTGCCGTTGCCTGGGAGGAGTTTCACGATTTTGCCAGGCACGTCGCCGAAGTGATGGAGCAGAAGTGGCCTGACCGTTACACCAGCAATGTCAGAAAGGCCAAGCGCAAGGGCAAGATCTTCATTGACTGGATGCGCAACGGCAGAGGTGCCACCAGCATTGCCCCCTATTCTCTAAGAGCGAGAAAAGGGGCCGGGGTGTCCATGCCCATCGCCTGGGAGGAACTGGATACGGTGGCTCCCGACGGGGTCAATATGGCGGAGGCGCTCCGGAGGATCGGGGGTAACGATCCCTGGCCGGATTTTTTCCGGAATAAGCAGCAGTTTAAATGAGCAGCAGTCCAGGATATAATAACCAGATTAGGTGGGAAACAATAATTAATAGAGCTATGCCATTTACCCATAATAATCCGGTAGGGATTTTCTTCCTTTTAACTGATAGAAATACTATCGATACAGCAATTACCAGGCAAACTCCCAGCAACATGACGTGGGACATATTAACCCCGACCACTCTCATGGGCACCTCCAAACCACTATCCGGGAAAGTGGCATCGGTATTAATTAAATATGGGCTCCATACGCAGAATATCGTCAGAATGGCTGCCAGACTAAGAATAGCTGTAATCAGATAATTAAATAACTTCCAGTTGCGATTCATAACATTAAGCCGCTCCCCCGTTGATGGTATCATAAGTAAACAATACCATAATACGCCATCCTTTGTCAGTATTTCCTCATGTTGTAGGCATGCTGCGGGGACGGTTATTTAACACACATAAAGCCGCCTTCTTCCTGCTATTCCTCCCCATTCCAGCAATAGGTACAGATTTTGTCTCTGCCTATACCGATAGCGTCAATCATATCATGCAGGGTTTGGTATTTCAGTCCGGAAAAGTTCAGGCGTTTTTTTATGCAATTTACCATACAGTTATAGTTTTCATGAGCCGGATCACAATACGCCTCAAAGGAATCCGGTTCTTTGCCCTCAAGCTCGATGATTGCCTGTCTGGCGGCCAGATCCATTTCCGACCGGGAAGTTGAAAAATTAAGGTATTTACAGCCGAATACGAGAGGCGGGCAGGCCGATCGAATATGAACCTCGCGGGCCTGGCATTTATAGAGCAGATCTACCGTTTCTCTCAACTGGGTACCGCGGACAATGGAATCATCACAAAAAAGCAGGCGTTTGCCGGCAACCAGTTCCGGAACCGGCATCAGCTTCATTTTGGCAACCAGGTTTCTTATTCCCTGATCCTGCGGCATAAAACTCCTGGCCCAGGTTGGGGTATATTTGATAAAAGGGCGTCCATAGGGTACTTTGGAATGGTTAGAGTAGCCGATGGCATGTCCAATGCCCGAATCCGGTATCCCCGCAACCATATCAATATCCACATTGTCGTTCCTGGCTATGGCCGCACCGTTGCGATAGCGCATAACCTCTACGTTCATGCCTTCGTAGGTGGAGGAGGGATAGCCATAATAGACCCACAGGAAAGCACAAATTCGCATTTTATCTCTGGGAGGTGCAACTTTTTCAATCCCCTCCGGGGTCAGGTGAATGATTTCGCCGGGACCAAGCTCATAGTTGAATCTATATCCTAGGTTGGTAAAAGTGCAGGATTCAAAGGAAACACAGAATGAACCCTCTTTTTCACCTACAATCAAAGGGGTCCGGCCCAGTTTATCCCTGGCGGCATAAATACCCTGCGGGGTCAGCAGCAGAATTGAACAGGACCCCTCGATCAACTCCTGGGCTTTTAATAAACCATCCTTATAGGAATTTTCCTGATCTATGATTACTGATACGAGTTCGGTAGGATTAATCGTACCTTTGCTGGTCTCTAAGAAATGAATATTATGGGAGAACGTTTTATCGACTATATCGGATAGGTTGTTGATTTTTCCCACCGTACTGATCGCATATTGACCCAGGTGCGACCTTACGGTTAAAGGCTGAGGCTCGGTATCGCTTATGCAGCCCAAGCCCATATTGCCTTTTATCTTAGGCAGGGCAGATTCAAATTTGGCTCTGAACTGAGTATTTTCGATGTTATGGATCAGACTGTTGAAGCTGTTTCCGTTCCATACCGCCATACCGCCCCTGGCAGTTCCCAGATGAGAATGATAGTCCGTACCAAAATACACATCCATGACACAATCTGCTTTCGAAACCACCCCAAAAAATCCGCTCAAAATAACAACACCCCTTTGTGTTTTTTGCTCGACATATTATTTATATATAATTACATTTTTCACACATTCTTTGCAACACTGTCTTTTGCGATTGTGGGGTTGGAGTGGGTGGATATGGGGCTTGCTCCATTAATTTGCATAGCAGGTGGTTTTCGCTATATCAAAAGGAGTTGCGCCAATAGGCATTGGCGCAACCCCTTAACTATCATCACAAAATCGCCATTTACTGGGGTTTACAGGTTAAGCTTATGTTGGGCAGTTTTGACCTCGGAGCAATAGATGCCGTCTATAGGGGGCCATCCTTCCACTTACCTTTGCCACCCATTACCCCAATAACCGAGCCAGCTCCAGCGCCCCATAACCATCCAAGCAGATTGCTTTTATTATCAAAGAAACGAATGAAACATGTGATTGACTCAGCATCGACCTCAATGGCTTCTTGCTTATTAAAAATATCTTCAAAGGTGTACGGGTCGCAAGTGTGCAACTCGCAGGACTCGAAGAGGGAATCACCTGGAATGGCAAGCCCGCCGCAATGCCCTACGAAAGACTTTTTAAAACGCGCAGGGGTGTTCCCGAAACAGTTTATCATCACATTAATATAGAATAAAGCACTAATCAGGTTGGCCTTGTAATAAGGCGCTACCTCTCCAACAACACTAGTTGTTTGAGCACTGCGAATGGCTGTGCAAATGTCTTCGATTTGCTTTTCTGAAAGGCCTTTACCACTATGCGTTTCTTTGAATCTCTTAACATGTTCTTCCGCTGTGGGGTGTTTAACCGTAGTTGTCATAATATTTAGCTCCCTTCGTTTTTTCTATGGTATGACTTTACTTTTGCCCTGCTTTTCCCATGAGGTTTTATGAATTAGTAGTTTAGGGTTTCACCTACCTTCCTTTTTTTCTTATACTATATCATCGGCTGTATCAGTTAATATTTTAAAATTTTTCATAATTATTTCAGTCTAGTATGGAGCTTCCAACCGGTATGTGGTCAAGAAAATTTATACCCCTAGCGGTGAAATAGCTTCTGTTTCCTCATTCAAAAATTGAACCGGATGGCGGGGCGTTATGTAGGCAAAGATGAGGCAAATGGGGCCATTTGAACCCCATCGCCTGCCTCTGGACGAGATGGAATATATAACTCAATTCACTTTCTGGGATTACCGCAATATTGGAATAGGGAAACAGGAGAACCGTCCCCCTGTTTCCCGTTTAAAAAGGTACTTTATCAGTAGTCTCGAACCGTCCTGTTTCGCTTCATTGAAATCTGCTGGTTCTTTATGATCCTAATCGGCTGAAGCCATCTCATTTAGAGAGGCTATTACCCCATCATATAAAGCCTGCGCGGCTTTGTCGCGGAATGTTTCATCCATAAGGTTATTTCTGTCCTGCTCATTGGATAAATAAGCAACATCAACCTGTACTGAAAGCGCCTTTGTATCCTTGAGTATTCTAAAATTTGCCTCTTTACTTCCCAGATCATAAGTTTGAAGCTGTTTAACCAGTTCAGTTTGAAGCAGTTCAGCGAACCTTGCATTGGTTAGTACTGGATTTTGCTGTTCTTTGGCGGCATAGAATGAAGTGGATGTGCCATTGGGGGTTGCCTTATTGGACATATTATTGTGAATACTAAGGACTAGGACAGCATTGTCGGCATTGGCCATATTAATCCGATCGTCCAGGGTTAAGGCACGGTCGTCTATTCGTGTTATCTCAGCCTTTATACCTGATTTTTTAAGCATTTCATACAATTTAAGCGAAATATCCAGATTCAAGTCTTTTTCTTTTACCTCAATACGGCTGGGATCGCTTGCATCAACGGGGTAGGTGCCTCCTAAGTCGTCTCCGCCGTGCCCCGGATCAATCAATACTAATTTATCTGAAATTTTCTCATTGCTCATAACATTGGCCATCGTATTCAGAGAAGGCTTCTTGCTAACGGCGTCCGTAAGAATCACTGCCCCCACTACCAGACATGATATAATAGCTAGGGCCGATAACTTATAAGAACCTGTTTTAAATTTTTTTATCATTTTAATTCTCCTCTCCACTTGTCCGTTGGTTTCGTTGAAGCTTATCAGAGTCGCCCGTCGATGTATCCGGGAAAACGATCGGGATAAATTCAAAATGGTCATTCCATAGGTGATTGCCTGGGGTTCGCCCAGAACCTCCATAACATAGGTGTCACAGGCTACCTCTCGATCCTGCCGCATCTCTTTTACCGCCAGCCATACCAGGGGATTAAACCAGTGTATGGCGGCAGCCAGGAGCGAAAACAAGTTACAAAGCGGATCTCCTCGCTTGTAATGGGCCAGTTCATGTAAAATGATATGCTGCAACTGCTTAGGATTAACCTGGGTTTGTATATCTTCCGGCAAATAAATGGCTGGGTGAATAACCCCCAATATGCCAGGGCTCTTAATCAACGGATTCATATATAGGGGGATTGTCCTTTTGATATGAAGCACTAAGCAACATTGCTTGGCCAATTCCAGGATATCACCATCCAAAATCCTTTGGGACGCTGTAAGCTTGTTCCTAAATCTCAAAGTAAATACGAGAGATGATACTATTAAAATCCCACAACCTATTACCCAGATATAAGCAAGCACCCACAAAATGAACTGTAGATTGAAAAGGCCTCCAGGCGCAGGAGTATCTGCCGCCTGGCTTGCTGGAGAATTATCATCAGTTAGCAAAAACGCGGTTGAAGCTGAAAGATCAATCAAAGCTTGACTATCCTGATAACTGGCTAGCATTTGCATATGGTCTGGAATCAGATTGGATATGCTGAAAGGCGTCTGAAGCTGAACCGGCATTAAAAGGCGCAAAAAAATCAGCAGCCATATTATGTGAAAAAACCGTGCTGAGATACGATTGGCTAAGAGGGTTTTGACGATCATTAATAAGGCAATCAGCATGCTGGCTACTATTGAACCATAAAGTATGTACAAGAAAACAAGAAACAAAACATTCATTATTAATGGCCACCTCTTTCATATGATAATTAACTGGCTGAACATCATTTCTTTTTCGTTTCCGGTGGCAGGTGATGTTTTTTCTTATTTTCTAGGAGCTTTTGAAGCTTTTCAATCTCTTTTTCCGATAGGTCTTCATCTTCGATAAAGTTTGAAAAAAGCAGGCCTATCGCTCCATCATATACTTTTTCTAAAAATGAGCTGCTTTCCGCTCTTATACAATCCTTTTCCGAAAGCAAAGGATTGTACGAGTAACTCCGTCCCGATTTTTCGTAGCCTAATGCACCTTTCTTCAGAAGTCGGTTTATATATGTCTTAATCGTGGGAGCGGAACAATTCATTTTGACAGATAGAAAAGATATTATCTCTTCCGAATTTATCGGGCTTTTTTTCCATACCATCTTCATAACTTCCCATTCCGCATCAGATATCTTGGGTATATTCATTTTTATCCCCCTTAAATTCATCCCGCGTTTACAAATGTAAACCCATATACATAGTTTACATTTGTAAACGCTAAAGTCAACCATAAAATGTATTATTAACTTATTTTTGTTACTTATATTTAAATAAACTAGGGGGAACAGAGCAGCTATATGCCCCCTGTTCCCCTTCACATTTTTTATTTCACGCTGGCAAAGGGATAAAAGTTCTTGTTCAGGCTGGCCCGGAGTTCCCCGCGCAGGTCCGGATGGGCAATGGCGATCAATTCCTTGGCCCGCTCGGTCCTGGATTTGTACCTCAGGTTGGCGATGCCGTATTCGGTTACCACATACTGGGCGTAAGTGCGGGGAACGGTAACCGGAGATCCGGCGGGAAGCTCAGGCACTATGGCGGAAGCCCGGGAGCCGTCTTTCATTACCCGGGAAGAACTCAACAGGGTGATCCCCTTCCCTCCCTGGGACCAGAAGGAGCCGATCATAAAGTCGAACTGGCCGCCGGAACCGCTGATTTGCGTATGCCCTAATCCCTCGGAGTTGATCTGGCCGCTCAGGTCGACCAGCAGGGCCATGTTCATGGCGACCATATTGGGATGTTTGGCGATGAAAGCGGGGTTGTTGGTGTAGGAGGAGGGATAGAACTCGCAGGAAGGATTCTTTTCCACGTATTTATACATATCGGCATCTCCCATGCAGAAGGTTGCCACGGTTACGCCTTTATGGAACGGTTTGCGGCGGTTGGTGACGATGCCCTTCTCCACCAGCTGCGGCAGGCCAATGGGGAACATCTCGGTTACTACCCCCAGGTCCTGCTTCCCCTCCAAACCGCTGACCACCGCCTCCGGGATGCCGCCGATACCCATTTGAATCGTATCGCCGTCCTCTATCAGCTCCAATACATACGAGGCTATGCTTTTATCAATCTCGGAGGGTTTACCCCGGCCGAAGGTGGGGATGGAGGTTGAGTTTTCCACGAAGTAGTCAAACTCCGAGATATGCATCCAGTTGTTCCCGTAAATCACCGGCATCTGGTCGTTGACTTCGCCGATGGTAACCCGCTGTTTGCCGGATGCCCTGCCCATGCGGATGGCCTCCATGCTGTAGAAATTGGTCAGACCCAGGTTGACAAACCCGTTGGCATTGGGCGGGGTGACCATAGCCATGAATACGTCTGATTTGTGCCAGAACTTGTCGGCCAGGTCCATGCTCATTACCGGGTAGAAATCAGCCTGCTTGGCATTGTTCATTCTCCGGCCGGTGGCAATGCTGAAAGCCGGCATATAATTGATATGACCATCAATGGTGAACATATAATCAGGATCATAGAGTTTGCAGGGCCGCAGTTGAATCGTATCCAGTATCCTTACGTCCCGTAATTCTTCATGGCGATCCAGAATGGCATCTATCAGATCCGGCGAGGCTGAGCCGATGGCCAGGCCAAGACCTACAACGTCTCCGGATTGAATGGTTTGAGCCGCTTCTGCAATGGAGATCAGTTTTTCTTGATATTCCTTCTCAAACATTCGCTTCCTCCCCCTTATTTTTCATCGCTCATTAACCTGTATCCGCTTGGATGCAGCAGGATATTCGACGAAGCTGCTTACTCCACCAAGCTGAAGGCGGCCCTGGCCATATCCCCGTTGGAGTACTTGTCGCCCGGATATAACCGGCTGCCCAACTGTACCGGTTTGCCTATTATCTCCATGGTGACTTTCTTCGTATCCATGGAAACCAGATTGCCCATGATCCAGGGACCCTCCTCCAGCTCCACCATCACAATCGTGTAGGGTACTTCGTTTTCGCGGCCTTCGGCGGCGATATAGGAGGTGGTAAAGGTTACAATTTTACCCTTGCCGCTCAGCTGAACGATTTGATGATTGGTGCCGGCACATTCAGCGCAGACCATCATGGGGGGACAGGTGATCGTTCCGCAGTCATTGCACTTGAGTCCCAGCAGTTTATCCTGCTTAAGCGCTTTATTGTAATCCTTGAATGTCAGTTTATATTCCATAGCCGTAGCCCTCCTTTTACTGATTGGTAAGAATCATGCTGATCAATACGCCGTCTCCGCCCAGGGTGTCGATGATGCCATACCGGGCTCCCTCCACCTGCCTGCCCTGTTCGGCCATGTCTCCCCTCAGCTGCCGGGTGATTTCATAAACCTGGGATACGCCGGTGGCTCCGATGGGATGGCCTTTGGCTTTCAGCCCCCCGGACAGGTTGATGGGAATTTTGCCCCCCAGTTTCGTTTCTCCATTCAGCCAGGCTTCGCCCGATTGGCCGAACTCGAAGAAGCCGAGACCTTCGGCGGCGATCATGGCGGCGATGCTGAAGCAGTCGTGGAGCTCGCAAAGGTCCATATCATCCGGGGTCAAACCGGCCATGCGGTAGGATTGCTGCGAGGCCAGTTCCCGGGCCCGAATGCGGGGAAGATATTTATACTGGGAACTAAGCTTTCCGGATGAGGCCTGACCAATGCCGGCGAAGTACACCGGTTGGCTGACCAGCTTTTTGGCCGCTTCTTCCGAGGCGATTACAACCGCTGCCGCCCCGTCCGAGAAAGGACAGGCATCCTGCAGCTGAATGGGGCTGGATACGGTGAAGCTTTTGAGCACGTCTTCCTTGCTTATAGCCTTCTGGATCTGGGCGTTGGGGTTTTTCATGGCATATTCATGGGATTGGACGGACACAGCCGCCATTTGCTCTTTCAGGGTTTCCAGGGGGATGCCGTATTTGCTGGCATAGAGATGTGAAAGCAGGGCGAATACGGCCGGGAACGTAAAGCCGGCCGGATATTCGTAGCGGGAATCCCCAAACATGGCAAAAGTCCGGGTAGCCAGGCCGGTGCCCATGGCGGTGCATTTTTCCACGCCTCCTACCAGCATAATATCATAGTAGCCGGAAGCTACCCACATGACGGCGTCCCTTACCGCCATACTGCCGGAGGCGCAGGCGCCCTCAAACCGGCTGGCGGCTACGTTAAAACAGCCGATATCATTAGCCAGAAAGGACTGCACCATGCCCTGGCCCTCTTCAAAATCACCCAGAACGTTGCCGACGTTAACTGCCTGGATATCTTTCGGGGTGATATTGGCTTCCTGAATGGCATCCATGGCCACCTCGGCCAGCATTTCCACCGAGGTCTTGGGTGAATTAAAACAGAACTTGGAGTGCCCTGTTCCTATTACCGCAACTTTTCTCATTTTTCATTACCTCCCCTTGTGGTCTTTATCAAAAGCCGGTTGTTGATAAACTGGCGTTTACAATGAAGCCTGTCTTTCCCAGGGCTTACTTGGCACTCATGCGGATGGCGCCGTCCAGGCGGATCGTTTCTCCATTGAGCATGGGATTTTCAACGATCTGCTGCACCAGCATGGCAAACTCATCGGGATCACCCAGTTTGGGCGGGAAGGGAACGGTTTTGGCCAGCTCCACCCGCACCTGTTCCGGCAGTTTAGCCATCATCGGCGTGTCAAAAAGCCCCGGACAGATAGTCAGAACCCGGATCCCGTCCCCCGCCAGATCGCGGGCCAGGGGCAGGGTCATCCCGGCCAGAGCCGCTTTGCTGGCCGTGTAGGCGGCCTGCCCGACCTGACCGTCAAAAGCGGCGATGGATGAAGTATTGATAATTACGCCCCGACCACCTTCGTCATTGGGCACGTTTTGCAGCATCTGAAAAGCTGCCAACCGGATAACATCAAAAACCCCGATCAGGTTGATATCGATGACTTGTTTGAAATAAGCCAGATCATGCGGCCCCTTTTTGCCGGCTACCTTGGACCCGGACGAGATGCCCGCGCAATTTACCACGATGTCGATCTGGCCGAATTTGTCCTTGGAGAAATCAATGGCCTTCTGTACATCTTCAGGGGCGGCTATATCTGTCTGGATGAAGGCGGCCCGGCTGCCCAGCTCGTCTGCCAGGGCCGTTCCCCGTTCTTCATTAAGGTCAATCATCACTACATTGGCGCCGGCGCTTATAAATCTGCGGGCGACGGCTTCTCCCAGCCCGGAGGCTCCGCCCGTAACAATGACAGTTTTACCCTCTATCTTCATGGCTTATTGCTCCTTTCCCAATGACTAAAGTCCCAGCCCGCGGCTGATAACCAGTTTCATAACTTCCGAAGTGCCGGCGTATATGGTCTGGATCCTGGCATCGGTCCACATTCTGGATATCTCATATTCCTTGCAGTAGCCATATCCGCCGAAAAGCTGCAGGCACCTGGAGGCCACCCGGTTTTCCATCTCGCAGATCCAGTATTTGGCCATACTTACTTCCTGAACGACATCCTTGTGGGCCATGTGCTGGAGAACCAACTGGTCAATGAAGCTGCGGCCCACCTGTATTTCGGCGGCTATTTCCGCCAGGGTGAACTGGGTGTTCTGGAATTTGCTTAAAGGCTGGCCGAATATATTCCTGCCTTTGACATAATCCAGGGTCAAAGCCAGGCACCGTTCAGCCGAGGCCTGAGCCACCAGCGAAACCATAATCCGCTCCTGCTGCAGCTTCTGCATCAGGCATTTGAACCCGTTGCCCACCCCCCCGAGGATATTGGCCGCCGGCACCCGGCAGTCCTCAAAAAACAATTCGGCGGTATCCTGGGCATGCAGTCCTACTTTTAGTATCTGTTTGCCCTTGGCAAAGCCGGGGGTGCCGTCTTCCACCACGAATAGGGTTATGCCCCGGGCCCCCGCACTGCTGTCGGTTTTGGCGGCCACTATGGCCAGATCGGCTAAAACCCCGTTGGAAATAAAGGTTTTGGAACCATTGATTATATAATCGTCGCCGTCTTTGACCGCCCGGGTACGCATGGCAGCCAGGTCGGACCCGGCTCCGGGCTCGGTCATAGCCACCGCCAGGATCTTCTCTCCGCTGGTTACGCCGGGCAGCCACCGGGCCTTCTGATCCTCGGTACCATAAGTGCCGATATAGGGCGCCACGATATCACTGTGCAGCCAGGCAAATACGCCCCGGCAACCCTGCCGGGCTATTTCCTCGGCCACAATGACTGAATAGAGAAAATCAGCCCCGGCTCCGCCGTATTTTTCATCGACCCACGGGCATAGGAAGCCTAAGGCTCCCATTTTTTCGAAGACTTCGCGGGAGACGATGCTGTTGTCTTCCCACTCGTTGTAATAGGGGACCATTTCCGAGGCTACAAATTTTGCAAACGCCTCGCGAAACATCTTGTGCTCATCACTGAAGGGCAGAATTCTATCCATTTATATCCCTCCTTGGCTGCCGGGAGCTATTCCCGGACAACTCACGGTCAATTTCAGCAGATCATTTTTCTTGAAAAACGGGCTTTCTCTTTTCAATGAAAGCTTGCATCCCTTCGCGCTGGTCTTCCGTACTGAAGCAAAGGGCAAAAATATCGGATTCAATCGTCATAGCCCGGTCAATATCGGTCTGCATCCCGTTGTTGACTGCCGCTTTGCTGAAACGCACGGCCAGTTGGCCTTGGGCTATGATGCGCCGGGCAATGCCGCTGACATAGTCCATAAGCTGCCCATCCGGCACCACCGCATTTACCAGCCCTATCCGTTTGGCCTCTTCCGCATCAATGATGTCGCCGGTATAGAGGAGCTGCTTGGCCCGGCCTATACCTATCAGGCGGGGCAGGCGCTGGGTCCCTCCAAATCCCGGGGTTACTCCCAGACCTACCTCCGGCTGTCCGAATTTGGCCTTGCCCGCAGCAATAATGAAATCGCAGGCCATGGCCAGTTCACAGCCGCCGCCCAGGCAAAACCCGTTTATAGCTGCAATGACCGGTTTGGATATGGACTCCAGTTTTCTCAATACCCCCTGACCGAAGCGGGCAAATCTACGTGCTTCGACCACCGTCAAGCCTTGCATAAAGGCAATATCACCCCCGGCCACAAAGGCCTTATCTCCGGCTCCGGTAATAACGATTACTTTTATTTCATCATCAGCTGCCGCCAGTTCAATGACCTCCGCCAGCTCCTCAACTGTAGCCCGGTCCAGGGCATTCAGATGCTCCGGCCGGTTGATGGTAATGATCCCAATTCCTGCATCTTTTTTCAGGAGAATGTTATTGCGGCTCATGAAAGTCTCTCTCCTTTCCCGCGTTAAACCTTTAACAGCCACTCAACCAATCAGACAAACTACCTTCTCCGCTTCCCTATTTCGAAATTTTCACTCCCCCCTTATCCCGTAGGCAAATTATTTAAGGCAAGAGGTGCAAGCCTCTTTGTAATCCTTTAATCGCAAAGAGCGTGCCAGCCGGAAAAAATGCCTGTTTTTCGGGCATATGCGAATTGACTGGGGTAAGCTTCAAGGAAATTTGCCGGACTTGACCGGCCTGTCCCTCCGGCAGTTTTGCCGAACGGTTCTGCAAGAATGCAGTCAGGTGGTTTGAATAAATCCGGTTTCGCGCTCCGGCGGGCTTGTGAAGTCTGTCACGCAAGATTGGGGGCTGGTTAAGCAGGCAATTCTGCAGGGTGGGTTTTACCAACGGCAGGCAGTTTTGCAGGTGTGCATGCGCGCGGCTGGGCCTAAACGAGACGCTGACAGCCGCGGAGTTGTATGAATAACGCAGACAGGATAAGTGTTAGGGGGACGGTCCGAGAGCACTGAGTCATCCTGAGGAGCCGCAGGCGACGAAGGATCTCGCGTTTGTCATCCTGAGGAGCTGGAGGCGACGAAGGATCTCATTAACAATACCGTATGGTTGGTATTTATATGATTGCAAGATGCTTCGCTAACACTCAGCATGACACATTTTAAGAAACTTTTTCAGTGGTCTCGAACCGTCCCTTGACCGGGTTGTTCGCCTGTCCCCCACAAAATATTATTGGCCGGGGCTGCTTGGGATTAACCCATATTTGGCGGCTTTCCGGAGAATAGTGGAGGGGTCTACCTCGAGGTGCTGGGCAACCTCCCGGGTTGCCTTATAGCGTTGAAAGGCCTGTTCCAATATCTGTTTTTCCACCGTTTCGACGGCTTCCCGGAGCGGGAGAATGCCGGTCACCGTAATCTTAGGGTGCTTTTCCAGGGTATTCTTTTTAAGATGGAGGGGCAAATCATTGCGGGCCAGGATGCTGCCCGGTATGGTTACCACCAATCTCTCTATTATATTTTCCAGTTCTCTGACATTGCCCGGCCAATCATAGTCCATGAGTACATCGATAACATTGGCGGACAACTCTTTATCCATTTTATATTTTTTATTGAACATCTGCACAAAATGAGCGGCCAGAACCGGAATTTCCTCTTTCCTCTCCCTGAGCGGCGGCACTTCAACCGGCACCACATTCAAGCGGTAATACAGGTCCTTGCGGAATAGGTTCTTTTCCACGAGCCCCTGGATATCACGATTGGCAGCGGCAATTATACGGACGTCGACCGGTACGGTTTTTTCTCCCCCGACCCGGATAAGTTCCTTGCTCTGCAGCACCCGCAGCAGGTTTACCTGTAGATTAAAGGGCAGCTCGCTTATCTCATCCAGCAGGAGCGTACCCCCTTGCGCCAATTCGAAATAACCGGCCTTACCTCCCTTTTTGGCACCGGTAAAGGCGCCGGCTTCATAGCCGAAAAGCTCTGTCTCCAAGAGATTATGGGATATGGCCCCGCAGTTTATTTTTATAAATGGCCCGTTTTTACGCAGGCTGTTATTGTGAATGGTCTCAGCAATCAATTCTTTGCCGGTCCCCGATTCCCCGGTTATCAAAACGGTGGAGTCAACCTGGGCCAACCGAATCACGGTATCCAGCAGGTCTTTCATTTTCCGGGAACTGATCACGAGTTTCTCCGAGCCCGAATAGCGGATTTGCAAGGCCCGCAGCTCGGATTCATAATGTTTGCTCAAGCCTTGGGCCTGCTCCAATTGTTGTTTTAGCAAAATCAGCTCGGTTATTTCCCGCACATTGGAAACCACCCGGAATATTCTGCCTTTGCGGTCGAAAACCGGAGTCCCGGTGGTCAATGCCAGCCTCCCGGTCAGGGTCTTCTGCATGATGGTTATCGGCTTTTTGGCTTTCAGCACCAGGGCGCTGACCGATTCTGATACGATCCCTCTTTCCTTGACCAAATCTTCAACATTGCGTCCGACCATCTCACTGCTGCCCACCCCGGTCAGTTTTTCAAAAGCTTCATTTACGCGCAGGGTGATACCCTGCCCGTTGGTCAGATAGAGCCCGTCATAGGAGGATTCAATTATAGCGTCCAACTCTTTGTTCAATTCCTTGACGTTTTCCAATTCCCGGGATATGCTCTCCAGTTCGGATATATCCTGCAGTACCGCTACAGCCCCGATAATTTCACCCTGCTGCTTGATGGGGGTGCGGTTGGAAATAAAGGTGCAATTATTCAGCACTATTTTCTGAACCGGCCGGCTGCAGCCGGTCTCCAGGATCTCCATCAACCCGCTGTTGGGAATTATTTTCATGATATTCCGGCCTTGGACCGTTGAACTTTTCAAGCCCAGAAATCTTTCCGCCGCCCGGTTCAGCACATTTATATTTCCGTTTTTATCGATGGAGATTATCAGATTGTGGGCCGAATTCAATATAGTCTGCATTTCATTGGAGACGGAGTGGAAGGATTCAAAATAAACCCGGGCCAGATCAGTCCGGGTCACCATACCGACGACTGCATTTTGGTCCAGGACCGGCATCCGCCCTACATTAGTCTTGATAAGGTCTTGGACCCTCTCATCCGGATGGCCGATAATCAAACCCTTTTTCATTACCTCTCCCACCCGGGTTGACGGTTTTTTTCCTCCCGCCATCACTCGATATATATGGGTCTTGGTTACTAATCCCAACAGTTCTCCCTTTTCATTTACGACCGGGGCGCCGTCTATCTGATGATCCAAAAAGATGCCGCCGGCTTCCTGAATAGTCTGCTCCGGTCCCAAAACTATGGGATTATAACTCATTATCTGGCTCAGCTTCATGATAACAACCTCTTTTACAACAATTCCCTCATAACACCTTACGCCCTTGCCTATGGATAAATGCAATTTAGCCCAAGATAAAATAGTCACAAGCTGGAAACGGAGGGATTTTACTATTTCCAATCCGGGGTGAGGGGGCGAGAGGGCGGTCCTTAATCCTCGTAACAAAAACCGGAAGCATTGATGCGCTCTTAAAGTTTTCCTGGAAGTGAATGAACGCCATAAATTGGCAGATTAAACTCTGGCACCTTTAGCTTGTTTCCTGCTCCGATTCAAGGTATTATATTCAGGTAAAACAAGCATCCGGGGCCGGATATACAATATAAGCAAAGGTGACTTGACGTGGTAATGCTTCTCGAAGTTGTGCTCCCGATTTTTTTGATCTTTCTCACCGGATACATTGGCCAGAAGGTATTTTCTCTGGACATAAAATCCATTTCTACTACGGCCTTGTATCTGATGACTCCCCCTCTGGTTTTTAAATGCTTCTATACCGCCAAGTTAGATATGACCTATTTGAATATCGTGATTTATACCGTTTTGCTAACCGTTCTTCTGATCTTGCTGATTAAAATCGGGACTTATCTAAAAGGCTCCAATAATGCTGAAACCAGCTCCTTGATCTTGTCGTCGGCTTTCATGAACAACGGCAACTATGGGGCGCCCGTCATTCTGTTCGCCTATGGCCAAACCGCTTTCCAATATTCCATAGCGATCATGATTGTGCACACGGTTTTGATGAGCACATTGGGACTGTATTATGCCGCCCGAGGAAATTTCGATGTAAAAGAATCCCTATATTCCGTATTAAAAATGCCGGTCATACACGCTCTTATTCTGGCTTTGCTGTGGCAGCTTTGCAAACTCCCCATGCCCGAAAATATCTACAATGCCATCAGTATGGTGGGAGATGCCTCGATTCCTCTAATGATGCTGGTTTTGGGCATGCAACTGGCTGAAATAAAGCTGAGCAATATACAGTGGGGTATTAATATTGCAGGAATAACCACCCGCTTGCTCGTTTCGCCGGCCATCGCTTACGGACTCACGCTGGTGCTGCCGGTAGAGCCCGTTCTGGCCAAAACCATGATCGTGCTGGCGGCTATGCCCTCGGCGGTTATTATGGGTATGTACGCCATTCAATACGACAATAACCCTCAACTCGTCTCCTCTATCACTCTGCTGAGCACGCTGCTGAGCCTGGCAACCCTCAGTATACTGCTTACCATTTTGTAGGACGTTCCTGCTCCGCCTAACTTTGAGCTTCCAGAAAATTAATAATGCTTTCCGTCGTACGGTTAGAGCGTACTGCTTGCCTGGGATCCGGCCTTGGCCAATCCATCATGGTATATTAATGCGTTTATCAAAGAAAAATATAAGTGATCATGGAAGAATCGAAGGGAGGTGCAGATATGCCTTATGACAGGACCAACCCTGCCAAAAAACCGCTGGCTAAAGAGCTTAACATGGTTAACCGCGAATACGATGAAATAATTGAGAAACCGGTTGATATAAACGATCAAAAGCCAAAAGGTTCAAACAAGCAAGGCAATTAATTATATTTAACCATAACCCAACCGGAGGCGTTTTTGAATAAACATCCTCCGGTTATTTTGGCGGGGAATCCTGCAAAAACGTATTCAGGGTTCTATAAATGCCTACGATTGCTTCGGTTCTCATCCGCACCAGACCGCTACTGGAGGGAGCGGCAAAATCAATTACTCCAGGCACAGTCCCGGTGGGCTGGAAGCCCCATTCGGCCCGCCTTTGGCGGGCATAAATCTGATATACCCCTTTCCCCACACAACAGACCACCCGGGGAAGGTTAAGCTTTATTTTCCGGATTAACAACTCCGCCCCCGCGGCATACTCGGCCGCATCTACATCGGCCGCTGCCCGGGTAGGGCGCGCCACCAGATTGGTGAGCCCATAGCCCAGCTCCAGCATGGTTCCATCTTCCAGGGCACTGTATTGGCGCGGGGTCAGCCCGGCTTCGTACAGTATCTTCCAGAAGCGGTTATTGGGACTGGCAAAGTGATGACCCACCTCTCCGGAACGGATGCTGGGATTGAATCCGACGAAAAGGATTTTCAGACCCGGTTCGAGATAGTCCGGCAAAGGCTGGCCCGATTTATTTTCTACCATAAGCATTCTTTCTGTTGTTCATCATTCAGCCACCGGATGGCGGAGGACTGTTTTCATACTCTCGGGTTTGGCTTTGCGGGGATCGGACAGGTATATTTCATGATGCTTGCCGCCCTGTCCCACCAGATCCCGAAGGCCCCGGCCGGTTATGAATTTCTCTATTTTGGACATGCTTTCCGGTTCGGTGGCGTAGGGTCCGACATGCATTATCTGAACGCACAGTCCCTCGCTAAAAGTCTCCAGGCGAACTTTGTCATGGGAAAGCTCCGGCTTTTTACGGCTTAGTTCACCAGCCGCCCATTGGCAAAATTCCGCATCCACAAACTCCGGCTGCCTGATCATCAAGGTCCACAGCCAATTATCCCTTATATCCAGGGAAAACTGCCCTCCCTCGATCCACCAGAGACCCTCCAGAGGCGGAACCACGTATTCAAAGTAACCGGGGGGCTGGCTGCCTTTCTTTTTGCTCATTTTAAGGGTGTAGGACAGGCCATAGAGAAGCTCGGTGGCCTGCTGGAACGCAACATTGTTATTCGGATCTCCGCTCCCGTCAAGCATCAGAAATTTCATGGCCGGGACCTCAACCAGAACCGGCTGGGCTTTGGGCATATACAGATCCTTGTATTCCTTCTTAAAATCAAATGCGGCCGGACTCATACAATTCCTCCCTATACAGATTTACGGTCTTCCCGGTCTGGTCGTCGGTTCAAAATCATCTTGTGCATATATCCTGTTCCCATAAGCTGCACATAAACCTGATACATAATGGTTGGGATATTTTCATTGATGGTGTCCTGAGCGGCACTTAGGGGCAAGGCCAGCAAATGCATGGGTATATCCCAAATGCTGTACTCAATCCCGGGAACCAGATAGTAACCGGCTTTTTCGTAAAAGCGGATGCGCTTTTGCCTCCTCTTGGCCTCCTCGGAGGTTGAAGCCAGTTCCGGACGTTCCACCTCGCCGATGATAGCCTGTTTATGGCTATACTTGTCCCTTAAGGTTTCAAGGAACGCGGTTCCCGCCCCTTGGCCCCGAAACCCCGGCAATACGGCTAACAGGCTGAGCAGGACATAATCCGTACTGGCGCCGCAGATGGAATAAGCCAGATCCTGTCCGCCTGAACAGAATACCATCCCATCCTGACGGCCTTCCCGCAGATGCCCGTATAGAATATCGCAGGGCGGGTATTCCCCCACCGGAAAATCCTGTTGGATATGTTTGAAGAAAAATCGCAGTTCGCTCAGTTCCAGGTTGCGGATATAATAGTCGGTCATTTTAGTGTGCTTCCTTTTTCACGGATTTAATTACTAAACAATATTGGTTTTATTATGTCTACAAAAGTAAGTTTAGGCAAGGCGGAATATTTTATCCCTACTATCTGCAAAAAGATTTTAAAGAACTTTATAAAATTTTTAAATTCTGTTTATGAGGAGTTTATTGGTCATTTGTATACTGACCTTGAAATAATAAAAAGGAGGTTCTGAGGTTGAACAAGATTAAACTCTTTTATGATGTGGTCAAAACTATGCGGGATAAGGAGGTTTTCAACGGCTCCCTGGAAGTAAACGGGAAAAAGGATCAAATGGATTGTTTTTCTTTCACCAATGAATTCGAAAGGAATATAACGACAGGCCAGGTCAAGTTTAAAATAAAGACCGGGCTTGATTGTGACGGCAAACAAATGAAGCATGAAAGCAGCAGCGAGTTTAATATGCAGAATGGCTGCGGGGGAATGCATCGTCATCAACATTACGCCAATTTCAAGCACCGTTTTCACTCCCAGGGCTGCCCTGGTGAGTCGGATTGCTGCGGCGGCGACGTTTTCAAAACCAAGCTGTCCGGCCTGATGTTTATCCTGCGCCTGATTGACGAACTTAAAGTCGAAGAACTGGAAAACAATGCGCTGGCTTTATCCTTGCAAATCGATGAGCTGCCGGAAGGTCTGGGGAATCACATCCAGGGTAGATTCCAGCATCGCATGTCAGTTGATGAAGGTGGGAGCCATCCCCATCACTCCTGTATGAAAGCTTTATTGGCCCTTGAAAAACCGCAGATAGTGGTTAACATTAAGCTGGATCAGAATAGGGCTGTTGAAAAAGTCGTTATTACCGCTGCAGGAAAGCAAAAAAGCGAATCTGATACCCTGCATGAAGTAAGCTTTAAAGCCGAGTTAAATCTTAATTGGTAAAGTCAGCACCATGCCGGCCGGTTATAACCCTATGGGGAAACAAGGGGCATCTTCCCTTGTTTCCCTTCTCCAGACTGAACGGTTAAAATAGAATAGGCACGGTTTTAAAACCAGAGTGAAGCAAAGGATTGAAGGTAAGGAAATGAGGAGAAGGCATTCTATAAGTTATATAGGGAAAAAACGGGCTGCTGATGAAACCATATGCAGACATGTCCATTATAGAGAGTTTCACCGTATCCACAAATCCCTGCGTTTCATGCGCCCGTTGTTTTTGGCCTTTACGCTTATCATTGTATACCTGTTGTTTCGCTGGGCTGGCCTCAAAGTAATCGGTATTTCAATAGCCACCTTAATCATTTTTAAAGAAATCGTACAGCTCTACTTTTTGGGACGGCTGGAAAAAAGGGTTTTACGGCCGATTGATAAGCTGCAAAACGGATTTATGGAGATTGCCCGCGGAAATTACGATGTAAGCATAGATCCGTGTTGCCAGAATGAGTTTGGTGATCTGATCAGGTCTTTTAACGACATGGCCTCCAAGTTGCGCGAGAGTGAAAAGACCAATCTGGAGTACGAAGAAAACCGAAGAAATCTCATTGCCAATATCTCGCACGACTTAAAAACCCCAATAACCTCAATCCAGGGATACCTGGAAATGATCATGGACAACGACCTGGTCCAGCCCGAAAAGATAAATCCATATCTAAAGACCATATACAATAATACCACCTACATGAATAAATTGATTGACGACCTGTTTCTTTTCTCCAAACTGGATGTAGATAAAGTGGAATTTAACTATGAGATGGTTAATATCCGGGCTTTTATGAATGATTTGATGGATGAAGCGAGGTTTGAAATGGGGGAAATAGGCGCCGAGTTCATTTATGAGGATAAATTGGATCAGGATGCAATGATCCGGATTGATGGCAAAAGAGTACATCAAGCCGTCAAAAATATACTGGGCAATGCCATAAAATATGGGCCCGAATCCGGCTTGGAGATTAAGGTGGAGTTGTTTCGGCAAGACGAATTCGTGGGCATTGCGGTATCTGACAACGGGCCGGGCATAGCGCCGGAAAGAGTACCCTATATTTTTGAGCGTTTCTATCGAATTGATCAGGAAAGATCAAAAGATTTAGTCAGTACCGGGCTGGGCCTGGCCATAGCCAAGGAACTGATCGAAGCCCAGGGGGGCAGAATATTGGTTGCCAGTTCGGTGGGCCGGGGTTCACGCTTTACCATATGCCTTCCGGTTATTAATCCATCGGAAGGTGGGGTTTAACCCATGAAAAGTGTTCTGATCATTGAAGATGATATTAATATTGCCGAGCTGGAGCGCGATTATCTGCAATTAAACGGCTATAGGGTTGATATTGCCCACGATGGCGCTGCCGGCTTAAAGAAGGCGCTGGCCGGGAGCTATGATATCTTGATTGTAGACCTGATGCTGCCCCAAAAGGACGGTTTCGAGATCATCAAGGAAGTGAGAAAGCACCTGGAAATACCCATTATGGTGGTATCGGCCCGGTTGGAGGATATCGATAAAATCAGAGGGTTGGAATTTGGGGCCGATGATTATCTGACCAAACCATTCAGTCCGGCCGAACTTATGGCCCGCATAAAATCCCATATCCGCAGGTATGAACGTCTGCGCGGTAAAAATACAACGCCGGAAATTATCAATCATCGCGGTTTGGAGATAAATACCGCATCGCACAAGGTATTTGTGAATGGCAAGCCGGTGCAGTTTACTACCAGGGAGTATGAGTTGCTCCTGTTTTTCGCCACCAATCCCAATATCGTTTTTACGAAAGAGCATCTCTTCACTGCCCTCTGGGGCGATGATTATGCCGGCGATACGGCTACCGTTGCCGTCCATGTTCAAAAATTACGCAAGAAAATTGAAAAAGACCCCTCATCCCCGGAATACATTGAAACGATATGGGGCACAGGCTATAGATTTAATCCCTAAACCCTGGTTTTATTCCCCTCTCTTAAAAGCCTGGATATCATAGGCTATGATCATTTTATACTTGCCTGCATCCGATTTTCAAAACATCCTATGCATTATTTTCGTTTTTCCTACATAAATTAGAACAAATTAGAATGACCACCATGACTACCTTGACCACCATGACTACCTGTAATAAACTTGAAAGAGAGGAATTAGGATGGACTCTGGAGAGGGTGTAAATAAAATGTCATCAGCAATACCTAAATTCAATATCCGCGATACCAAGAAGCATTATTCTGAACTAAACAATATCGCTCTAAAAGGAATCGAAGTAATAACATTCAATGCCAATAATGAAACCGAAATGGTGTCACACATTAAAACTTCTTACCTTGACCAACTTTTGTCCAATTTAATTTTTAAACCTGAAATAGAGTTTGACGAAGAAATTGGCATTCATACGGTTTCTCTTCCGGAAATTGATCTTTATGGTGAAGGCCCCACCTTAGAAGCCGCTATTAATAATCTGCTTGATAGCGTTCTGGAATTCCTCACTATTTATGTTGATAAGCTGGATATATTCTCCAAGGTTGAGTCCGATCAAAAACAATTATATTTGTTTAAACTTCTAAGATGTCATGGGGATAGGGATTCAATCAAGGAAGCGATAGGTTTATAAAAATGCCTATACGATTCTGCCAGGGAGATATCCGTAAACTTCTTTCGCATTTCAATATGAAGCCGGAGAAGGGCTCAACTATATATTTAGGGCTAGGCAAAGACGGTATTTGGCGTACTTGTAAATTCGACTACCACAAAGATAAAGATCCTGTAGCCACAGGTACCGCTAAAATAATAGCTACTTCCTTAAAATTTAGTACTGTATTGGAGATGAAGGAATATATTGATAAACACCTTTAGGGATACACTGTTCATTAGCGTTTACTATTACTAGCTTTTTTCATTATAAACTACAAAACAGCTGCCCCTAAGCGCTTGCCTTTATTTGCCCATCCACTCCCGCAGGCGGAAAAAGCTGAGAAAGCGGTTGAGCACTATAAACATTAAGTAAATAAGGACAAAAAACAGGACAAAATAACCAATAAACTGAAGCAGCGAACCGGCATGATTAAGCCCCTGTTGCCATGCAATCGAAAAGGTCAAGATAATGATCGTTACATGCTTAAAATAGCCAAAAACCAACCAGTCGTCTTTTCGTTCCAGGGGGTTGCGGTTAAACAGCCAGACCGCAACAGCCAGAAATATTCCGGTTAATATGGATAGCTCCAGCAGGTGAACCAGCACTTCGCTATTCATTATGAAATAGTCAGGAGTATCTACCCAGTTACGCGAGTATCCGGTCGCGATATAAAAGGAACTGGTTGCATCGACGCTGTCAGCTTTTGCAGGCGTTTTCATAGCCAATATCGACCATAGATCCACATGTCGCATATTATTAAAGATTTTTAAGGCTAATTTGCCTGAGGCGTCAAAAAAATGGGTGACGACCTGACAGGCAAATTGAGTTATTATACCAGGCAGGGTAACCACAAACAAAACCGCAAAACCAGCCACTACAAAATTACGGCATAGAGTAGAGGCCATCAAGCCCAAGGCAAAGAGACAAACCCAGGCAATCGTAAGCGAGAAGAACCACCCCATAACCATGGTTTTAGTGACTGCCACAGTCGGTCCTATGGTTAAAACCAGCACGATAACCGCAGCGTTTATAAACATAATACCGGCTAAAGCCAGGCTGCCGGATATGAATTTGGAGATAATGATCTCCTCTCTTTTTACCGGTGTACTGATTAAATACTCCAGGCTGCCGCTGCGCTCATGGCTCAGCATTAATACTCCCAGGGCAACAGATATAATAATCCCAATTTGCACCATAAAACTAGTCCCAGAAGCATTAGGGTCCATCATGGCAAGAAGTGAGGAAGACCACTTTTCAAAGGTTTCACCCCTCATTAACAGCCAGCTGATTACAGGATAGAGAAGATTTTCCCAGCTTATTAGGATAAAGGCCAGGACAAAAAGCCTCGCATTTTCCCGCAGCTCTTTCCAGAGCAAGCCTCGATAATAATATGCGTTGTTCATTGTGCCGCCTCCTTTATCTCTTCCCAATATGAATCAAGCGATGCTGCATTGCCAATATCTTTTTTTATCAAGCTGATAAAAGCATCTTCCAGACTCAGATCAAGCCTTTCTTGATAGACAGGGCATAACCTGTTCAGGGCTGTTTCTACTTCGGCCCAATCCCCTTCCACGGTCATTATATGGGTCCGCCCGCTTTTCTGATAGTCGAGTATCCCCGGCAGACTCGGAACCATGGCCTGATCATCCTCAGTTACGAACTGCACCCGGTGGATAGACTCCTTAATCTCATCCAACGGGCGCTGGAAAAGAAGACGCCCTCTATTCAAACAACCAATCGTGTCGGCGGTCCTTTCCAGGTCAGATAGATTATGCGTAGAATAAAAAACCGTGGTACCGCTCAAGGCTGCTTCATCCATCACCATCTGCAGAAATTGTCGGCGGAAAACAGGATCCAATCCGGCTGTAGGTTCATCCAGCAGCAAAAGCTGTGGCCGGATTGACAGAGCCATGATCAGAGACATCCTAACTTTCATGCCGCGCGAAAGGTTGTGAATCCTTCTATTCGCAGGCACTTCAAAGGCTCTGCTTAATCTTTGACAATGCTCCCAATCCCAATCAGGATAAAGCTTGCTGCCTAAACGAAACATCTCTTCACATTTGAAATTCGGGTACATGCCGGGTATATCCGGAACATACCCAACCTTTTCCCTAATTCGGCTCGTCTGCCCGGAGCTTTGGCCCAACAACTCCACCGAACCCCTGTCCGGGCGGATGATGTCCATGAAAATTTTTATCAAAGTTGTCTTACCTGCTCCATTGGGGCCAACCAACCCGAAGACCGACCCGGCCGCCACCTGAATTGTAATATTATCCAAAGCAACGAATCCTTCAAAGGATTTGCTCAACCCACCCGTTTTGATACTCAAATCCTGCACTTACCTGTTTCCCCTTTCCTCTTCCCATTTCTGCAGCCTTTCTTCTACCAGCCTGCGAAACTCCCTGGCATTGACCCCCCGGTGAAAAGCTTCCACCAGCAATTTGTCGAGCAACCCGCCAATGACCTGCCGTCCTTCATCATTGCTGTCGCCCGGCAAATCAGCGGAAATAAAGGATCCCCTGGAGCCCATGGTAATTATGACCCCCTCCCGCTCCAGATGCCGGTAGGCCTTGGCTATGGTATTTGGATTGATGGTTAAATGGGATGCCAGTTCACGGACAGTGGGCACCCTGTCGCCCGGTTCCAAAATTCCTCGTGCCACTGATTCTCTAATTCTATCGACTAATTGCATATAGATAGGAATACTCGAGCCCGGGTTTATATCAAACCACAAATAAACCCCTTCTTTGTACTACATTTACTAGTACAAGATTATCATATCATGTCATATGTGTAAAGATATGGTTTGTACATGGGTGTTTTAAATGCTGGAATAAGCAAGGTTGATTCCACTGCCAAAAGCCTCGTTCGAGATCACTGAAAAAGTGATGTCATCCCGAGGTAACGGCACAGAGTAACTTTGTTGTATTTTTGAATTATACAAAATCCTCAAATGTACTTTTTGCAGTGGAATCAAGGTTCTTTTTGAACTTTAGGATGGACCTGGAAGTACCATGTGAGTGTGAATTGATGCGGGCGCCAAGCAAGTTGGGAAAGCAGCGCCCTTCACCCGTTCCGCGGTCGGGTTGAACAACAGCTAGAGCAGCATCTTTTTCAATTCGTTTCTTTTATGGAGGTTCAGTTTATTTAATATAATGGCGGCTACCTTTTTGACATAGGAATATGAATAACATAGTTCCTGGGCGATTTCCTGATTGGAGAATCCCAGCGCCATAAGTCCCATTATTTTTCGTTCGGTATCGGTTAAAACTTTAATTGCGGCGTCAAGTTTATCTGGGTCGAGGTCGGTTCTCTTTTTGTTTTGTTCTAAAATACGCAGCCGCCGCTGACGTTGGGCGTTTTTCAGGCAGAGCTCCATGCGGGTGAACAGTATTTCTTTTACGAAGGGCTTGGTTACATAATCGGCCGCGCCCAGGTTTAATCCTTTGAGCTCTGCTTCAGGCTGATTGAACCCAGTCAGAAATATGATGGGGATATCTTCGCAGTTTTCTAACTCGCGCAGGCAGCGGATGGTTTCATAGCCATCCATAGTGGGCATATCGACATCCAACAGGATAATGTCGGGCGTAAATCCCCCGGTTAGTAAGCGCAAAGCGTTTTTTCCGGATTTCACCAGGCTTACGTCATAAGCATCGCGCAGCATTTCTTCAGCCATTTTCAATAATACAACATCATCATCTATCAATAATACTATGTTTTTCTTTTGCATATGAGCACCCTTCCTGGCTTGTGGCCTTATACCAGCATTTGTTCCGCTTCCTCAAAATCAAGTTCTTCAATCGAGTGGCGGACCGCGTTCAGATCGATTCCGTCGATTCCGCCCGCAGCCGCGATTCTGTCCAATTCCTGCCGCGATTCTGTCCGACGGCAAGCGCGGATGTATTCCAGTAAAGCGGCCGTACTGCCTTTGTCATTGTCACCGGCGGCGAACGCCTGCTCCCCCTTGGGGGAATTGAATCGCTCCAGGCCGGTATTGGTTCTCTCCCACTCAAAGCACAAAAGCGGCAGGGCCGTTTTGATATAGTCGGCGTCTTCCGCCCGGCAGCGTTTTTCCAATTGCGCAGCCAGCTCATGCAAATGGACCGCTCCTAGCGATAGCGCTTTACTTTTCAGAGAATGGATTTCATAGGTCAGGCGCTTTATATCACCTGCCCCAGCCAAGCGGGCAATTTTATCTATTTCTGACGCATAGTTATCCGTAAAAATCTTAGCTACGGTTAAGTATTGCGCTATGTTGCCATCCACATAGTGCAGTCCCTTATCCAGCTCGATATCATAGTCCGCCAGTGCCTGCTTCATCTCTTCTATTAAATTTTCAGTGTCTGGCAACGGAGATTCATTTTCATCCCATATAACGATTTCAGCTGGCAGATAGCGGAGCAGCATTTTTTTAAGATCATTCCACATGACTGGTTTGGACATATATGCGTCAAATCCAGCGTCTAAGAGCATTTGACCGACGCCGGCGATCACATTGGCAGTAAAGGCGACGGTAGGTACGCTGAAACCTTCGATTTTCTCCTGCAGGCGCCGGCGGGTAGCGACCCCATCCAGATCCGGCATCATATAATCAATAAAGATGATATGATAATGGTTGTCTTTCACCAGTCCCAGGCACTCATGGCCGCTCGCAGCCGCATCTATCCGCAGCATAGTGCTGCTTAAGAGCGCTTTTATTACCTGTAAATTTTCCTCATTGTCGTCCACCACCAAAACATTTCCTCGCGGGGCGATAAATCCTTTTTCTCGCGGCCGGGGCGGCTTATTCCCCGATAAGGTGAGCGGACCCATAGGCTCAGCTGCTCCAATGCCCTGCGGAATCTCGACGGTGAAAACGCTGCCTTCCCCAAAGGTACTTTCCACATAAATGCGTCCGCCCATATGTTCCGTCAGTTCTTTGGTGATAGCCAGTCCTAGGCCGGTGCCTTCGGTATGGCGGTGCATGTGTACATTCACCTGCACAAAAGCTTCGAATAACGCGTTTAGGTTCTCTCCTTTGATGCCAATGCCGGTATCGGCCACGGAGAGGCCCAACAGAATATCTCTGCCCCGGGAGCTTGTGACCGGTTCTTGGTAAACGGACAGCGTTACCGAGCCGCGTTCGGTATATTTAACCGCGTTGCTGATAAAGTTTGCCACGATTTGTTTGACATGCAGAAAATCGCCGACCAGTTCCGCCGGCAAATTTTCGTCTGCGTGCACGGAAAAGCGGAGGCCTTTTCTATTGCCGAGTTCCAGGCCTATCATAACCAGATCACCAATTAAATCAGCGGTTCGGTATTGCTCCTCCATCAATTCCATTTTACCAGTTTCAATTTTTTCTACATCCAGGATGTCATTAATGATGTTAAGCAGTGTCTTGCCGGCATTCTGTATGCTCCTGCCATAAGTGGATATGCTGTCGCTCATACTATCCCGCAGCACCATCTCGTTCATGCCCAGAATAACATTGATAGGGGTCCTGATTTCATGGCTCATATTGGCCAGAAAATTACTCTTGGCCTGGCTGGCCAAAACTGCGTCTTCCCGGGCTTTTTCCAACTGCCGCTGCTGTTCCAGGAATTCCCGGAAATGAAGATACAGGGTTATGCTCAAGGCTATACTGCAGATAGTGAAACCAATAACGATATCCCGCAAGCGGGTTGCTTCCGAGGCAAACATGAATATCGCGCGGGGATAGTTATAAGCATGTATACATATGGCAATGTATACAAAAATTTCCAGCAACACAAAGAGTAGAGCTTTTCTGTCTTCCAACATGAAAACGGTGAAGACGGCTGCAAAGATGAAAAAATAAGGCATCGCGCCGTAGTAAGCGCCAGCTAAAAAGAAAATGACTGGAAACATGATCAAGAATAGAACGATAATGGTGATCATATAACAAATCTGGTAGCGGCCGCTGCGGGAAGCGTAATAAATAAGAGCGAAGGCGATGGGGGCTGTAATCAGGTTAGCCAGCGTGCTAACCAGCGGTTCCCCGTTGAGGATAGAGATGATTGACGAAATCAGGGCTATACCAATGCCGGCAAAACCCATCATATTAAACAGCCGTACGCGTAAAGGCAAGTGCCGCCCTAAAAATTTTTCCCGCATCCACCTCAAAATAGTGCTCATTATGTGTCTCTCCGTCTGAGAAAAATCTAATTAAACTAGAGATTCCGCTGCAAAAAGTATTTATATGCTTTATGGCGTAGAGGGGTACTTTAGTCTCCGTTGCATATCAGCGTTTCTTTATCTGGTCGGAGACTAAAGTCTCCTCTATGCGTATGAGAACGAGACTTTCGGCAGTGGAATCAACTAGAGTGTTTATATTAGAATTATACAAACAAACTGGGCAGCCATCAATGATCTTCCTTTATAGGTTATATCAGGGGATGAGGCGGTTAAGACCTTGGCTTCCCGCCGGAAAGCTGCTTTCCCCCACATCCCCCGTAAGTTCCTTTTACTTAATAGCTGAAATCACATACATAGTAACCGTTGGCGTCCCAGAACACATCCACATGATTGAGTTCAAAAGGGTTAAAGAAACTGTAACTGGAGCTGGTATCCCCGTCGACATCCTCTATGTACAGGGTCCATTCTGTGGTTCTGGCGTTCGCATTTCCCTTTACGGTAGCACTTTCACCATTTGGAAGGGTTGATGTTTCCAATATGTCGACATCTTCACCAGCAGCACCGTCGGCCGGCCCCATATAAACCGCGTAAATCTCATAGCCGGATTTATTGTAGATTTTAAACTGATAGCTGTCCTGCCGCGCACTGGACTGCGTTTGGCCTTGTTGACTCGGAGTTCCCGATGCTGGAGTAGTGGCAGGCGACTGCGCCGTTTTGTCATCGCCGCACCCCGCTGACAGCCCCGATAAAACCAGGCACATCAAAACGATGGTAAATACCTTTAAAAAGCTCTTTTTCACTTATATTCCTCCTCGTATAATCAGTTCTCTTAAATAAATCTTAACCAAACTACCGTACCTGGAATAGTATCCAAAAGTTACTTGTTTCACGCTTATAATTTCTCACTTCCCGCCTCTCACATTTCAAATAGTAACTTTAAGAGACTAGACACGAACATAAAATTTAGTCTAATTTAAAATTAAAACTTAAAGTGAAGTGATGATTAATGTTAAGCGGCGGTTTTGGGGAAGCAGTCCCGAATATGCTATACACTAATGTTCATATACGAAGCCTGCAAGCCAACGCGGACAGCTCGGTACTTAACTTAAAAGTGGTATATGCGGGCAGGGAATATCAGGACATCATTTATCTGGATGTGCTTTTCAGCCGTTTAGATGAATCCTGTCAAGGTTTTGATATCGTTTATGCTGAGGAACTCATGCTGGACGATCTGATCATGCCCAAACACCAGGAGGCGGTTATGCAGTTTTTGTCGGCGGCGGAGCATATGTCCGAAGGTTTCTTAACCAGGATATATGAAAATGGCTACCGTTATTTCGCTCAATATGATGATAAAGGTGAAGAGTATCTCATTGTAGCCAAGCGTCTGTTTATCGGCAAAGAACTTCTGCCGCACCCATAGAGGAAGGCAAATATGACTGTAGGCACAGCTAGCTTAAGCTTGTTATTAACCATAACCCTACTGGCAGTATCTTTTTGGCGCCAAAGGAAAAAGACCGCTGCCCCCAACAGCTCACCTCAATGCATATCAATCGCCCGTACTCTGTTATTCATCCTAACGATTGCCTTACTGGTTTATATAGCTTTGGGAATGCTGCTCATATATGGCATTTCATAAACTCCCCAAATTTCTCACTTCCAACCTCTCGCTTCTACATTCTCCCTTCCAACTTCTCGCCTCACACCTCTCAAATAGTAACTTTAAGACACTATTCTAAATAAAACCGGTGCTATACGATGAAGCCAGGTTTTAATTTTGCTTGGAAAGGTGTGGCTTTTTAAGCGGTTCAATTCCTATTTATAAAGCAAATTAAATAGTTAGGGGGGTTAAATAATGGAAGAGGATAAAAAATCAAACCCGGGCGCGCCGGCGACTGATACTACTTCGGCTTTATTTGTGTCAGCCCGTAAAAAGCAGCTTCAGCAGCAAGAAGAAGAGCAGCGGGCGCGGGAGAAGGAAGAGAAACGTCTGGAAGCGGAGGCGGAAGTTCGCCGTTTGGAACAGGAGGTGGAGGACCGCAAACGCAAGGTGGAAGAGGAAGCACGCAAAGCTGAGGAAGAAGCCCGGCGTATAGCAGAAGAAGCCCGGGCTCGTAAAGCGGAGGCAGAGGCTAACCCTGACGCGATATTAGGTAAGGCGCCGGAAGCCCAGCCGGCGGGCAAAGGGTTTAATATGCCCAAGATAGGCGTAGGGAAGCCCAGCCGGGATAAAGCGGCTCCGTCTCCGGCCCCGGGACGGGAAACAGCTCCTAAAGCGCAGCCGGCGGCAGGCTCAGCCGCAAAAGACGGCTTGGCAGCAAAAGTGGACAAGAAGATGATCCCCCTTATCGGCGGAGCTGCTGCCGTGGTGGTTATAGCCATCATTGCTATTGTTATGCTTACTGGCTCCGGCGGCCTGCCCAGTGGCTTTAAGGAGTATGCGAACAGCGAAGCGGGCTTAACATTTGCGGCTAACGAGAACTGGACGCAGGGAACTGAAGCCTGGGATAGTTTTTATTACCCTATCTTGGGGGTGTGGACGGCGGATGAAAAGTATGGCGCATTTTTGGTGAATTTCAGCTATGAATATCAGGAAATGGCTGGCGAGGGTCTTAACGGCAATGATATTCTGGGTGAATTCGTCTACATGTTATCAGATGATATTCCGGATATTGAGTATGTTTCGGATATTACCTACCAAAAGACAGATCAGGCTGACCGCTATGCGGCTGATGTGAACATCGACAGCCGTCCTTATTCAGCCTCGGTCAGCATATATCCGGACGGCAGTTGTGTGGCGGCATTGGTTTCCAGCAGCACGCCGGAAGACAAGAATCTGCAGGCGGTGCTGGATTCCGCCGCCGTATTGCAATAAAGCCGGTTATAAGGAGGCAAATTATGAGTTTGTTGATGACTGCCGTTTTTGAAAACGGCTTTCAAGAAATATACCTTCCCAATATAAATAACAAAAACACCCCCATCGATATTCGCCCCCATATCAGCGGCTGGAAGGAAGATATCACCTTGCCCCTGCAGGTATGGGATGATGTATGGCAGTTGGCCGGCAGCCGACAGTTTATCATAACCCGGGACGAACGCCAGCTGGAAACAGTGGAGCTTAAACCGGGGCTGCTTTTAAACTGCGAATTGTGCGGCAGCAGCCAGGTATTTTCGGTCACCGTGGATGAAGTGGACGAAGGCCATACCAATTTCGGAAAGTATTTGCTGGATTTTACCCTCTGCCCCTGGATAAAAGTCGGCAGCGGGGAAGGAAATATCGCGCGTTACGGCAATCAGTTCTGTTCCCCCCAACATGCGGAAATCGTTCGGGAAGACGGCCGGGCGGTGGTAAGGGATTTAAACAGCGTAAACGGTACCTTTGTCAACGGTCGCAGATTGAGCGGTGATTATACCTTGAAGTACGGCGACGTCATTTATATCGTCGGGCTAAAGATCGTATACCTGGGCAATGTCCTGGCCATAAACAATCCCAAAGGAAGCTGCACGGTCGATAATCTGAAGCTTAAGGCCATACACATCGAATTATCCGGCGGGGCGGAAGAAGAACATGATTATGAAGCGGAGGAAAACTACTTCCTGCGTACTCCCCGCAAGGTGGAGAAACTGGATGACGAAACCTTTATTATTGAAAAAGTCCCGCCGCGGAACAGGCAGAAAAGACAGCCCATGATATTCACCGTCGGCCCGGCGGTGACGATTATGATCCCGATGATTGCCGGTTCAATTATGATGAGCGGCTCCGGCGGCGGAGCTTCAATCGCGGGCGGACTGACTATGTCGGTCGGGGCGGCCCTCATCGGCGGCTTGTGGGCTTTCCTCAATATACGCTATCAGGATAAGGATGAAGCTCAGACCGAGAGTACGCGCTTGAATACCTATAACGCCTATATAGCTAAGGCCAGCGGGCGCCTGCAAGCCAAAGCCGATTATAGCCGCCAGGTTTTATACAGGATGCTGCCCGATGCGGCGGATGTAAGCAGTTTCCCCTTGGAAGGCAGCTCCCGACTATGGGAGAAGAGCAGCACCCATGACGATTTCCTGACCATCCGCTTAGGCATAGGGAGCATCCCCTCGCCCAATAAGATAGAAGTGCCCAAAGAACAACTCATGGCGGAGCATGACCCCTTAAACGATAAGGTAGAGGACATATACGCGTCTATGTCCAGCCTGCGGCAGGTACCGGTGGGTATTTCCCTTTACAGTAACCGCTCGTTGGGGATAGTCAGCTTGCAGCGCGCCAAAGCGATTAATCTATGTAGTTTGCTCGGTGCGCAGCTGGCTGGGTTGCATCCTTATACCGATGTGCGCCTGTGCTATGTTTATTCCATGCGCGAAGCCGACAGTTTTGATTATATTCGCTGGCTGCCCCATGTCTGGACCCCGGACGGCAAAATGCGCATGATCGCTAATGATAAGAACACGGTGGGTGATGTCATGTATTATCTCTCTTCCGTAGTTCGGGAGCGGCTGGAAACGGCGGCAGATAAAAAAGAAGAAAACGTCAAACTCCTCCCCCATTATGTGGTGATCGTTGCAGACTGGTCTTTGGTGGAAGATGAACCTATCGCCAAATATTTAATGAACCCGCAGCCGGAACTGGGAATTACGGTGGTATTCCTGGTAGACGCGATTGATAAGCTTCCCAGCGGTTGCACCGCTATCGTACAGGATGATGCGGACCAGCGGGGCTATTACAGCACTTTAAACCTGTTCCCCGCGCAAGAGACGGTGGACTATGACACGCTGGGCCTGGAGCGGATGGAGGAGTTCGCCCGCAGCCTCTCCAATTACAAAGTGCGGGAATTGAATGTTTCCACCACCATTCCGGATACGCTCTCCTTCCTGGATATGTATAAACTCTCCCGTCTCGAGGACCTGAACATGCTGCACAGGTGGCTGGAAAACCGTACTTATGAAAGCATGAAGAGTATGATCGGCTACAAGTCAGGCAATCAGCCCCTGTATCTGGATATTCACGAAAAATACCACGGCCCCCACGGCCTGGTGGCCGGAACTACCGGTTCCGGTAAATCCGAGACATTGCAAAGCTACATATTGTCTCTGGTGGTTAATTATCATCCCCATGAAGTGGCTTTTATTATCATCGACTACAAAGGCGGCGGTATGGCGCAGAGCTTGGTCGGACTGCCCCATTTGTCCGGGGTAATTACCAATCTGGGCGGCAATGCGACCAATCGGGCTTTGCTGTCTATTAACGCCGAGATTAAGAGCCGCCAGCGTATTTTTAACGAACACAAAGTAAAACACATTGACGCTTACATCGAACTGTACCGGTCCGGGGTCGCGTCCGAGCCCATGCCTCATCTGCTCATCATCGCCGATGAATTTGCCGAGTTGAAGAAAGAACAGCCCGAGTTTGTCCGGGCTTTAGTTTCCGCCGCCCGGGTGGGGCGTTCGCTGGGAGTTAACCTGATTCTGGCTACCCAAAAGCCCAGCGGAGTGGTAGATGATGAAATCTGGTCCAACACCCGCTTCCGCCTCTGCTTAAGGGTAGCGGACAAACAGGACAGCAACGAAATGCTGAAACGTCCTGACGCGGCGGCTATCACCGGTACCGGGCGCGGTTATTTCCAGGTAGGAAACGACGAGATTTTTGAAGAATTCCAATCCGGCTGGTCCGGGGCGGAATATGAACCGGAGATCGCTTTTAGCGAAGATAAGAATGCTAAAGTGGAGTATATAAACATCATAGGCAAAAACGCCGTACCCAAGAAAAAATCGGAAAAGAAAAGCGACAACATCGCTAAGCTGACCCAGCTAGACGCGCTGGTCAAATACGCTGCCCAGTTGGCGGAAGAAAACAGCATACCGGCCATCAAGCCCATATGGATGCCACCGCTGCCTAAATCGATTTACTTGGAAGACTTGCCGGAAATGCCGAAGCCGCAAGGTTTTTCCCTGCTGCTGCCGCTGGGTCTGGTGGACAATCCCGACGGCCAGAACCAATACCCCTGTGCGGTGGACTTCATCGCCGACGGGCATCTGCTGGTTTGCGGGAGCGGCGGTTCCGGCCGCACCACTCTGCTGCAGACCATCATTTACAGCGCGATAACCCGTTACTCGTCAGAGGAAGTCAATATCTACATCGTCGATTTTTCCAGCCGCACCATGGGGGTATTTTCCGACCTGCCGCAGGTGGGCGGAGTGTTCATTGACGGAGAAGATGAAAAAATCGCTGAAGTTTTTGAATTCCTGCAAGAATCCCTGGCCCGTCGCAAGCGCGATTTCTCCAAACAAGGGATTGGCTCTTTCAAGGAATATGTGACCCAGAATAACGACTGCCCGGCCATTATATTTATCATCGATAATTATGTGGCTTTTATCGAGAATTATGAACAGTATGAAGACACGATAGCCCAACTGTCCCGAGAAGCCGCCAGCTACGGTATTTATTTAGTCCCGTCCATGAACAATTCCGGCGAACTCAGAAGCCGTATCCGGCAGAATTTCATTACCGGCATCGCTTTGCAGATGCCGGACCGCTTCGAGTACGAAGCAGTAGTAGGCGACCGCACCGAGATTATACCGGAAGGCAGGACCCCGGGCCGCGGCCTGATCAAAGCCCCGCTGCCGGTGGAATTCCAGGTGGCCTTGTGTGTCAAAGAAGACGAAGGCTTATCCCAGGCCCAGACTTTGCGCCGACGCTTTGCCGCTCTGAAACCGCCAACCGGCGCCGGGGTTAAAAAAATCGGCGATAAGCTGGAGCATTTAAGCTATGCGGAGCTCATAACCCGGGCCGACGTTCAGGGACTGCCGGAGAATATACTGGCCCTGGGTCTGGATCAGGAAAGCCTGAAATTGGTTACCGTGAACCTGGATGAAGAATTCTGTTATACTATCAGCGGCGCCGGCAGCACCGGCAAGACCAATTTACTGGCGGCGGTTGCTAAACAGACGGCAGCCCAAGGCCTGCGCTTGTTCCTGTTTGACCATGAAGGCGGCGAACTGGAAGGCATAAGCCCATTTGAACGGGTAGTGCATAATGATGTGGAGCTGTTTGACTTAATGGAACAGATCATCACAACTGAGTTCACCACCCGCAACGGGGCCGTGAACGACGCCCGAGACGCCGGTGGCAGTGTAACTGACGCCATGGCCGGCTATCAGCGGATCATCTTTTTAGTAAACGATATGCGCGCTTTTATTTCCGCCATTTACAGTCCCCAAAGAGAGATGGGCGGCTTCTTTGAAGTAGCTCTGGAAAAAGGGCGCGAGCATAAGATTCACTTCTTTGCCGCCGTAACCCCGGATGACCGCAATGACATGGCGCGCTACGCCGCTATGCGTATCTGGGCCGGCTGGGGGAGAGGGCTGCATCTGGGCGGCATGTTTGATCAGCAGAACATACTGCGGTTTGATTTATCGGCGGCGGATAATGTGCGTTCCCTTCCGCCCGGCATCGCCTATGCCCCGGATCAGTCCGGCACGGTGGTTAAGCTGGTCACCCCTCAGGTTTTAGGAATGAAGGAGGCTTTTAACCATGAGTAAAATATTTCTGGACGTAGAGGTTCCGGGCAATGCCAGAACTTATGAATTCACCGCCGACAGCTTTATGACCGTGGGCAAGGTGAAGGAGCAGTTCATCGCCCAGATTTCCGCGGTGGAAAATCAAAAGATCTTCGCGGATGAAAGCCAGGTCCTGTTTTGTTCCAGCCAACTGGAAGGCCTGCTCCAGGACCAGGAAATCCTGGGCGAAGTCGGGGTGAAGAGCGGCGATACCATCATATTGTTGTAAAATAAGCGGTTTTTAAGGAGGTGGAGATATGGCTGATTTAAGCAATGTGGATGCGGAAAAGATCAGAGCAACCGTGCCCCAGTTGGAACAGGTTACTGCCGGTCTGAGCGCTCAGGTCACTAAAGTCAAGGACGCGGTCGCTAATCTGGATAGAGGCTGGACTTCAACCGTAAAAGCTGAATTTATGACCCGCTACCGCAAAGACGAAGCAGCGATGCAGGAGATGTTGGAGCAATTCCGGGAGTTGAACGATTTACTCAAAGAAACCGCCAACGACTTTGAACAAACGGAAAGTGAAATTTTAAGCAGCCTTTCCGCGCTGAAATAAGGAGGCAGATAAATGGCGACCGGCAGTGAGAGCAAAATCGATACCAAACTGTTTGCGGCTACCGCCGACACGATCCAAAGCGCAGTCAAGGAAATAGAGAATTTGGGCCAGGAATGGATGAGCGCCATGAACGGTTTGCGCGGCGCCTGGCAAGGCGATGTTTCTGACAATGTCAAGAATACCGCCGAGCAAGTAGCCAAAAGCGCCGGTGATTTATTGAAAGCGCTGGGCGCGTATCCGGCGGCTTTAAGGGAAATAGCCGGCATCTATGAAAAAACCGAGGCAAGTGTCCAGGAAACCAGCAAATCCTTGAGCTTTGATAAGACATTCCGTTAAAGGAGGGCGTTATGACCATAAAATTTAATTATGAGCAAACCGCGGCCCAAGCCAAGCTGCTGGACGAACTGGCCAATGACATCCAAAACCAGAGCGTCAAGAAATTGACTGAAGTCAGCGGGAACATAGAAGCGGCCTGGTCTGGGGAAGCGGCTAAAACCTATATCCGCTATATTCGGGGGGTACAGGACGACATAGGCAAAAAAGCGAAATACCTGCGCGATACGGCTGAATACCTGCGTAGCGCCGCTAAAAAGATGCAGGAAGCGGACGCCTCCGCCCAGCAGTCAGCGCAAAGAATATGAGAAAGGGGTGATATATGAATGGCGCAAAGCACAGTTGATATACAAAAAATGAGAAGCGTGGCCTCGGAACTTGATAAAAACTACGCAGTCATCAACGTCCAACTGAAAAAATTAGACGAACTCATGTCAAATTTACAGCAGCTTTGGAAAGGCGAAGGGGCAGCGGCTTATCAGAATGCCTATCTGCAAAATACCCAGAACTTTGTGAAGCTGGCGGAAGCTATTCGCGGCGCCTCCGCTTCGCTTACGACTTTTGCCGGCACTTACGGCAAGGCGGACACGGCGGCGGCCGACGCGATTAAATCCAAACTGGGGGGAAGATAACAGATGGCTAACGAAATTCAAGCCGACCCGGCTAAAATCAGACAAATAGCTGACGGTATCGGAGGGGTTTACACCTCCTTGCGCAATTCTCTGTATGAATCCAGCGGGCAGGTAAGCTCCCTGAAAGGCATTTGGAGCGGCACGGCGGCGGAAGCTTTTAACGCCAGCTTTCAGACGCTGATTGACAAGTGCGCTCAGAGCTTGGAGATAGTAGGGCGTTTGGAAAACGCGCTCTATGAGTCGGCCGATGCTTATGAACGCAGTGAAAAATCGATTGAACAGGAAGCGTCCAATATGCCTAAACTGCCGGAAAATACTATGCGCTAAACGGACTGGTGGGCGCCAAGTGCGGTTGCCCGGGCTTTCTTAGCGGAGAAAGGAAAGAGTTATGGCTAACTACAAAGTATCCTATAAGGTTTTAAAACAGCAGGGCGAGGAACTAAAGGCGGTCGCCAAGCTGCTGGACGGCTATAATGAACGCTTAAACCAAGTCGCCAGCCGCCTGGGTCAAGACGAAACCCTGGCGCAGATCCGGACCAACCTGCAAAAATTCGGGGTGCAACTGGGTGAATCCCGCGCCATCATCAATACCGCCGGGGAACTTCTTAGTAAAAGTGTGGAGAGCTACTCCAATGTGGAAACCCGGCAGGTAAAGCGGGTAGATAGTTTGAAAGCCCATAACCGGGATTTCTACCAAAACCCGGTAGTGGTGGCTTCGGCCGGCGGAGCGGCTGGAATAGGCGCGGCCGCGATGTCATCGGGCTCGGCTGACGCCTCCTTAAGCGCTGCCGCCAGCTTCGGCTCTAGTGATAGTGCAAATGTTCATACCATCGACTTCATCGAATCGGGTACAGCGGCGGCGGATTTAACTGCGGCGGCTGGTACGGTTGGAAGCGGCGGGGAGAGCGGGGTTTTTAGCAGTATATCCGATGCCACCGGCATCAGCCCGGAAGCGGCGGCCGGCCTTGGCGGCGTAGCCGCCGGGGCGGCTATGGGCGTTGGCGGCGTCATCGGAGCCCAGCAGCTTAAGAAAAAAACGGACGAGAAAGCGGCGCGGGAAAAAACCGATCAGAAAAAAACCGCCGCGCCGGCCAGCCATAAGCCCCAGGCGCCGTCCCCGAAAAACGACGCCGGCAAAATCAACCTGGGCCGTTCAAGAGCCGGTACGGCGAATACGCCCTCGCGGGAGGAGAGGACGGCGCCGCCGCCCGCAGCCGCGGAAGACCATGAGTTAACGGCCCTGGAAGCGAAGCTAAAAGCGGCGCGGGAGAAAGCAGAAGACTTGAACTTAGATTAGAGGTGTCTATATGATTAATCGTGCGGAACTGAAGTTGGCGGCCAAAGAGCAAATAAAGGGGCATATCGGCATTTTGCTGCTATGCTATATTATCCTTACCATTATAGTAGGTTTTAGCAGTATACTGTCTTTTTTAACCGCCCCGCCGCTTTATTTGGGGCTTACTATCATTTTTTTAAATATTACCCGGGGTTACGCTCCTGAGATTAAAGACCTTTTTCAGGGCTTCTACCTCTTTGGCAAAGTGGTGTGGCTGAATATTTTGCTCATGGTTTTTATCTTCTTATGGTCGCTGCTGTTTTTTATACCCGGCCTTATTAAAGCTCATTCCTACGCCATGTCATTCTTCATATTGGCGGAAAATCCGGAATTTACTGCGCGCGAAGCCTTAAACCGCAGTAAAGAGATGATGAACGGGCACAAATGGGAACTGTTTGTCCTGTGTTTATCCTTTATTTTATGGTTCCTCCTATGCGGGATAACCTTGGGACTGGCTTCTATCTACGTCGGGCCATACTTCACAGCGACTGTCACAAATTTTTATTACGCGGTAAAAACCGAGAGCGAGGGGCAAGCGGCTTAGGAGTACAAAAGAGAGCTTAGGACTTTAAAAAGGCAGCGACAAATTATAGACGCCCGCTTAATAACAAAAAAAGGAGAGGATACCTGATGAAAAGACCTCAAAAATTGCTGGGGCTGTGCCTGGCCGTGTTTCTAATCTTATCCGGCGGTGTTACTGCTTACGGTACGGATGAAATCTCCATATATATGGACGGCAATAAACTATTTACCGACGTGCCGCCGATTATTATGGAAGGCCGTACTATGGTCCCCCTGAGCGCGGTGAGTGAAGCGGTGGGCTGCAAGGTCGAATGGGTGGAGGAAGACCAGGAAGTGCTGGTATATTTGCCGTCCGAGGGCGAACCTATGATCATGCACATTAATGATCCCAACGTAATTATTAACTATTATAACGGTGATAAAGGCGAAACAACACCGGTTACCGTCACGATTGACGCGCCGCCGGTTATTGTAAATGGCCGAACCATGGTCCCGCTGGGTTTTGTGGCTGAAACCATCGGTTTTGAAGTAAACTGGGATGAAGCGAGCCGGAGCGTATATCTTTACAGCGCCCTCTATGACGCGCCGGATAACGATCCGGCTATTACCAGTGATGACGAAATAAAAAACGCAGGTTTATGGATAGGGGTAAACAATTTCCCGGAAAACGCTGTTTTGATGGACTCACAGATGAATTATGCAGGTGCGGCCGCGCAGACTTATTCGCTTGACGGTGGACTCCTGCTGCTGGCAATCGAACGGATGCCGTCACCGCCGGCGGATATGCAAGCGATAAAAGAAACAATTGCTGCATATCAGGATATTGCCGCTGATAACATCGATATCAGCCTTGATGAAACCCTGAGCGCCCAATACACATACCCTACTTATCTGCTATCCTACCAGACCGGAAGCAACGAGGATCTGAAATATCATTTCGAGCTGTATATGCAAACCGATGGATGGGATTTCCGGGTCCAGGCAGCTGTCTCCGCTGATGCCGCCGGCAAATACCGGGAAGATATCGATAGCTGGTTCAGGAATATTGCGTTCACTCAACCTTAAAGAAGACTATTTTAAGGAGGTCGTATTTTAATGAAAAAAGCTGTTTCTTTCTTATTGGCTGCAGTGATGCTGCTCACGCTGGCGGCGCCGGCCGAGGCGGCGCGTGGAGGCGATATCGACATCTATGTGAACGATGTATATGTTTATAGCGATGTGCCTCCAATTATTGTCAATGGGCGCACCATGGTCCCGCTGGCCGCCATCTCGGAAAATCTGGGCTGCCGGGTGGAATGGAACGCCTCACAGCGGAGCGTGGTAGTTTATTCCCCGATATATGATTACGACGATGCTTTGCTGGTATTAACCATTGACGATCCTTATGTGACGGTAAATTGGTATGATGACAGCGGAGATTTTGGCGGCAATGTTGTAAAAATCGACGCCGCGCCCCTGATATATCAGGGGCGAACCATGGTGCCGCTGAGTTTTATCGCTGAACAATTAGGCTATAGCGCCACCTGGGACGGAGATAACCGGATCGTTTACCTTTCCAGCGCATCATAGCCAATGCCATGAAACCGGAATCTTGGGTGGTGGATGGCGCCGGAGAAGATCAACACGTTGGCAAGCCCCGTAGATTATGGCTCCAGTGAGAGGCGTCCCCCCTCCAACATGATTTTTTTCTTGCCAAACGGCAGGAAAGAGATAACCTTGTATTTATAGGGTATTTCGATGGTCGATAGCCGGCCGAAAAGTCTTGATTTACAAGTTTTTTTGAAGTTTCTAAGTTCCAATGTGTTCCTGTCCGTTCCCATAGGGTCAAAACATATTTTAAAACTTAAAATCGGGGGACACAACAAAAACGTCCCCTTGTGTCCAAACATATTTAACTTCATTCTACTCCCCCTAATTCCGCTCAATAGAACATTTCGAATACTTGAATAACACCCAGAGAATTAGTGTAAAGACAGTTAATTCAATCTTGTTGATATCGTATCCAACCGTATTCATGAAATAAATTGGAGCAAATGTATTGAAATAAATAGGTAATCTCATCCCGCAGATCAGGTTCACTGCCCATAATAAATAGCAAATTGCCAGGGCAATAACTCTATGCTTAATGAGCTTGATAGCAGCAAAAGGAAGGATGAGATAAAACATAATTTCCGGCAGGATTATCTTGCCATACACAACTATTGAAAAGCCGTCTACAAACAAAACAATACTAAAATAGAAAATGGCTGCCATGAGAAGCGTAAAGAGAAAAAGGACTTGGAGTTTATCATAATAGATTTTTCCAACCCCTCCAGGCTTGCTGTAAATTATATCCCACGAATTGTAAAAACCTTCGATGTTTAAACTGTAGCTTGCATAGAGTAACACAGCTAGACTTAGATAGACTTCGCCCGATCTTAGTATTCTCATTACTATCTCGCTGGTGCTGAGCATACCATTAAACATTGGAGGAATAATCTGATTCAACAGGGGAGGTAATACAGCAAAAACAGCAATACCCAAAATACATTTCCAGGAAAGATTGATTTTGTAGCTTGTCAATAGCGCTATTATTCGGCTATCTTTAAATTTATAGTCCCAAGCCCCATTGGCGTTAACTCCACGTAATGCTTTAGATCTAAAAATATCCTTCCTTTTTTCCTCAAGCAGCTTGATTCCTATTATTAACAAGACCATTGCCAGGATAAGATAGACGAGGCGATTAGTCAGAAGCCCCATATCATGCAGTGGATTTTGTAGATTAAGCTTCGTCCAATGGATAAATCCTAAAGTGTATTTACTTTGAAAGATGTTGGTAAACCATAGCAGAAACATCAGGGGATAAAATATTTTCACATCGCTTACCATGATTGCTATAATAAAACTCAAAATCAGCCAGAAGAAAAGAGGAATGACCGAGTATATGAGATACAAGCTGGAAAAGTAGCCAGGTTCAAAAGCTACATCATAGCTGCTAAGACATACCCATGTAGATACAAAGGTAGCCGAATAGTTTATTAAAATAACAGCTAAAAATGCAGCTGTTATTTTGTAGCAAATCAGTTTGGATGTTTTAATAGATTTACCTAATGTCGTTTCCCAGTAACGGTTGTCCATGAACATACTGAAATAATTGGCAAAAATGAAAATACTGATCAAGAGCATTGTAGACAACGTAAATGTGATCGCCTTCGCCATCATTTCCTGGCTGAGCGTTAAAGTACCGTTCTGAATCAGCGCTGATAACAAATACCTTTGCTTGCCTACATAATGAGTAGTTTCTTTGCTGATGCTTAAGAAGACCATTATCTGAGCTATCCATAGGAAGATATTGCGGGCTGATCTTTTGAACTCTAATCTCAAGAAGTCAAACAGATAGCTCATAATATTTCTCCACGCATTAATGCGAAATATGCATCTTCCAAACTCATTTCATCGCTTATGGCATCAGTAAAAGGAGCCTCTTCCCCAATAATCCTGTATTCCCATCTGCTATTTAGAAGTCTTTTATTAACAACGAAATACCCCTCTTCGGGTAGAGATAATTCGTCTATTGCGCATGACCCTGTCCAGACCCGGGCACTTACTTTCTCCCTCAGATCATACAATGGCCCGTTAAACAAGAGCTTTCCTTTGTCCAGTATCCCGATATCTGAGCACACATTCTCCAGATCATTGATAATGTGTGTGGAAAAGATAATGATCCTATCTTTTCCCAGTATTGACAGGAGGTTCTTAATCCTTATTCTTTCCTCCGGATCCAGGCCCGCTGTGGGTTCATCAACAAGTAAAACCTGGGGGGAATTGAGCAGACACTGGGCAAGCCCGGCCCTTCGCTTCATTCCTCCCGAAAAGGTTTTTAATTTCTTGTTTGTTGTATCGGTTAGATTGCTTAGTGCTATGGCCTGATTAATTCGCTTTTTTCTATCAGATCTATCTTTTATTTCATTTAAAAGGCACATATAATCCAGGTATTCTGTAAGGGTCAGGTCAGGATAAAGCCCGAATTCCTGGGGTAAATATCCTACGATTTTTCGTATTTCATAAACATCTCTCCGTAAATCGAATCCGTTTATTTTGACCTCCCCATCGTCAAAACCCATAACTGTAGCTAAAATACGCATAAGGGTGGTCTTTCCTGCCCCATTGGGTCCTAATAAGCCGTATATTCCCGGCTTTATAGACAAATCGATATTCTGCAGTGCATGCGGCCCATTTTTATAGGACTTTTTCAAACCAGTAATTTGGATCGCCAATCTTTCCATCCCCTTATTGTAATTACATTCATAAATAGTGGATAATAATTAAATAGTTTTTTTCTTTTGGAGTAGGGAGGATGTACGTCTCCCCTACCTCAAATCCCCTAATTCCATGGCAAGCTGGCACCATTATTACCGCATTCACATATACCTTCTTTGCAAATGCAGCCTACCCATTGTTGAGCAGGTACTCCGTTATCATGCTACACAATTTCGCTCTTCTTCCTCATAATAACGCTTTATACATGTTCTGGAAATAAAAAAGCGGACTTCTTGAAGGCTGTAAAAAAATTGTTGTATACTGACGACATAAAGTTTGTTTGCTCTACGGCGATATATTACTAATACCCGTAAAAAAATCGCTTCACAGATAGGAAGACTCTTTTGGAAAGGCTCCTTTTTCAAAGGAGCTGTCGAGCGTAGCGAGACTGAGGATTGTGGTCGCCAAAGGCGACTGAGGATTGCAATATGAAAGAGTTCCTCCCGCGAAACAAAAAACTGAATCCATATTCCCGAAGCCTGCGTAATAACGCGACCAAACAGGAAAATCATCTATGGTACGATTTTCTCAGGAAGCATCCATTACGTTTCAACCGTCAGCGCATCATAGGCGAATATATCGTAGATTTTTATTGCCCCAAAGCGAATCTGGTAATCGAGCTCGACGGTTCCCAGCATTATGAGGAGGACGCGGTCGAATATGATAAACGGAGAACGGATTATCTCAAGAGTTTGGGCCTTACGGTAATACGCTTTACAAATGCGGACGTCGACCGCAATTTTGACGGCGTATGCCAAACGATAGAGCGGGCAATAAGCCTCTTTTGAAAAGAGGTGGTACATAGGCTCCCTTTGCAGGGAGCTCCGCGAAGCGGTGAGGGTTGTTTAGCCGTGACTGAAGATTGACCACAATCCTCAGTCTTGCTTCGCTTGACAGCTCCTTTGAAAAGGAGCTTTAACACAATCCTCAGTCTCGTTTCACTCGACAGCTCCTTTGAAAAGGAGCCTTCTTTTATTTGTGCTGAATCAGTACAAGCCCGATCAGGCATAATACCACCCCGGTTATATTCTGGGGGGTTAAGTGCTCACGGTAGAAAAACAGGCCTATAAAAACGAGCAAGGCGGATACGATAACGTTGGAGACCCCGGCCGCCAGACTGATCTGCCAGCCGGCCCGGTAGGCCATGAGGAATCCGGCCTCCAGTCCGATTATGGCCAGACCCAGGGCGGCACTGGCCCAGTTGATGCCTTTAAAGGCTGCCAGTAACGGAGTTTGTCCGGGTATAAGGGGAAACAGCAGTATGCAGGCAACCGCCGCCGTTATATAGGTGACAATTAACGAACCCAGAGGGTTCACATTGCCGGGTATGGATTTTTGAAAAATATGATAAAGAATGTTTGATAATATAGTAAGACCAATGCCAAAATAATAGTTCATCACAATTACCCTCCCCTCAAATACCACAGGAAAATACAAAGCCCAAGAATTATGTCTTTGCCGGCTTTAAAGTCTGATCAGATTGGCTTCAGCCGCGGGCTTCTCGTAAACCACCCAGGTGTCGCTTAAAAAGTCATGGGCACAACGCTTTTCCGCATTGAACCAGCACACTATATAACCCAGGTTAAGACCCATAAGCTGGGAAAGGCTGCGGGCCACCAGTTCCCGGAATATCACCGTGACCCAGTTCAAAGGTGCGCCGCCCGGTTGGACCACCTTTAGGCCGAAGATCATTTTGCCCAGGGTTTGCTGGAAATAACGGGTCATAAGGATGAAGTAAAACGCACCGGTAACCCCCAAAAACAATGCATTGGTATGCAAGACTTTGTATAAGAAGGATGACTCACTCATCTCCGGCAGCAATAATCCCCAAATAACTGCGTTCAGTCCGGCTATGACCAGGAGATCTATTAAAAAGGCCCAAAGGCGGACCCAGAACCCGGCGGCGCGATACTGAGGCGAATTGACTTCGGCCGGTGCGGCTGCCATGGTTTCGGACTCGGGAGCAGAAAGGTATTCATCGTATTCGGTCATTTTATCTCCTCCTTAATTGGCCATATACATAAGCTGGGGCGACCGCACCCGGTCCGCCTGCTGCTGCAGACCCAGCAAGTCCAACGTGGAAGAGCGCATGGAGGTGATCCAGTTGAGCCAATCAGAACGCAGATTGGAATAGAGCAGGACCTGAGGATCGGAAGTCTGTGCCAGTTGGGCGGCACCGTCAATAGCCTGTTCCAGACTTCCCACTTCGTCAACCAGCCCCAGATTCTTGGCCTGAGTAGCGGTATAGATGCGTCCGTCCGCCAGTTGCAGGACCTGGTCCCGGTTCATATTACGTCCCTGAGCTACCGCATCTACAAAAAAGCCATAGCTTTCATTTACCACCCCTTGAGCAATGGCCGCTTCCTCTTCGGTTAAGGGGCGCATCGGGTTCAAAAGGTCCTTTTGGGCGCCGCTCTTGAAAGTTACATCCTTGATTCCGATTTTGTTGGCCAGTTCCTCATAATTATAGGTCCTGAGGATAACCCCGATCGACCCGGTAATCGTATTGCGGTTGGCATATATCTTGTCGGCCGCCACGGATACATAATATCCCCCCGACGCTGCTTCCTGAGCCATATACACCACCAGCGGCTTTTGGTACTGGTTTTTCAGTTCAACCAGCCGGTTGTAAATTTCATCACTCTCATAAACCCCGCCGCCGGGTGAATTAACTTCAATGATTACCCCTTTAACGTCATCCCGGGAAAAGGAGGACTTAATTTGCTGGAGAAACGCCTGGTGGTTGTATGTATTGGAAATAGCAGAGCTGCTCCCCCCAGTATCCGATATTATCCCTTCGAGCTTGATCAAAGCTAACGTTTTGCCTTTCCCCTGCCGGTAAACCTCGGTGGTGAAAGCCTGACGGTTTTCCAGTCCGTTCAGATAACTCAGATAACCCGAAGTGCCGGTATTTTCAATCTGTTTGACCCGGGTCGAACTGACCGACCATACCACCAGCAGAACGACAAAAACAGCCAGTGCCCACCATCTTTTTTTATTCATAATAACTGCTCCTTTGCAAAATAATTTCTGATTCCGACTGATTTAGTATCCCCCAAAATAAAGTTGTCCCGATTGGAACAATCTTACAATACCGGTTGGGTCCCGTCAACTTTAAGTGAAACACGAGACCTGTTGTATCATTCTATTTAGTTTATAACAATAGGAAAGAGGGGGATGAAGGTTAGGCTATTAATTTATGATGATATTGGGATTTAATTATACCAGCACCAGTGCTCTGATGCTCATTTGGTGCGGCAAATACTGCCTGTACATTCTACAAATAAGGATATATCAATAGCTTAGCCAGTTGAAAGGTCAGTTCTTTAACCGGCATTCCCATCTCTAGAGCGAACTCAGGAGTAGAAAAGCGGCTATTGATGGCAAGAAATGCTTCTTTAAGGATGCGCGGTTCCATTTCCAGAACCCATTTCTTTTTAGTCCGTTTAAAAATGACGTCCACTACTGAACCAATTAAATTCTTACGGAATTCTTCAATTTGCTGCCAGGTTTCAGGGTAATAAATCTGCAGATCTTGCAAAGATTGAACATTGAAAAGAAACGAGCCTTCTTTCAATAGTGACTCTATAGTAGCAGCAATATTCTCTACCAGGTCTGATTTGTTGATTATATCTTCCACTTTATAGGTCACATCAGAAATAAAAGCATTTACGACTTTCTCTATTAAATCTTGCTTGCTGGTAAAATATGAATATATGGTCTTCTTGGTTATCCCTGCTTTGACCGCTAACTCTTCCATTTTAACTGCATTAAAGCCTTGGCTGCGCGCCATTTGCTTAAAAGCCTTTACAATTCTATCTTCTGTACTCATTCTCATATCCCCTAGAAACATTTTATTTATTTTACATTATATAAATTTGATTCCCAAAGAAATTAAATCTTCTAGCAAATTTATCATTATACCAATTACACTTTATTGTATAATTAGTGTAATATATAAATATTATAGTGTAAAGGAAACACCTAAAAATAAGCGGAGTATAAGGAATGTAAAGTAGGCAGCCCTATACAAAATCAGGATGACGTTGGCAGACAAGGCATCTAAGGAGTGACAAGCATGAATATCATCGGTTTAATCAACGTTATATTATGTTTTACCGTTTATTCCTTCCTGGGATGGATGCTTGAAACGGCTTTTAAAAGTATACGGGGCAGGCAATTCGTTAATAGCGGGTTTCTTAATGGACCGTTCATACCTATTTATGGTTTTGGCGCTATTATTGTTCTCCTCTGGTTATCGATAATTAATCCTATGTTTTTGCCTATAGATCCGATATTGGGCTTGATTATTAAAGTGGTTATAATTATTGTCTTGGCGACACTGTTGGAATATTGCAGCGGAGCCCTCCTCGAGACCTTATTTAAGCGCCGATGGTGGGATTACAGCGATGAACGATTTCACATCAAGGGCAGAGTTTCGTTAAAATACTCTATTTTATGGGGGATTCTAGGCTATTCAATGCTGCCGGTTATTCATCCGTTAATTATGCAAGGGCTGGGCATCACTCCCATTTACTGGAGGTATTTCCTGGCTGTATCGGCAGTAGTCTTGCTTATTCTTGATTCTATACACTGTGTGATTTTCCTTTTGGATCTGCAAAAATATTTCTCAGCTCGACATTTGAATTTATGGCGGGATTATTTTAGCAAGTGGTTCTATATAAAAATCAGCAATTTCACTTTAAACAAACTTGATGGTTATGCGGAATACAGCACTTGTGTTGACGATTTAATTTGTCACCCAACGATTCAATCAATGGAGCAATTCAGACACCATAAAAATACTAATTGTTTAGAACACAGCCTAAATGTTTCATATATCAGTTTTGTACTATGCAAAGCTCTGAACTGGAACTACAAATCCGCAGCCCGCGGAGGCCTGTTGCATGATATGTTTTTGTATGACTGGAGGACTACAACCTTAAATGAAGGAAGACATGGCTTTGTCCACCCCAAGATTGCTTTGGATAACGCTTCCGTCATTGCGGACATAAATAATGTGGAAAAGGATATCATCTTGAAGCATATGTTCCCATTAACCTGGCAACCGCCAGCTTATAGAGAATCGCTCCTGGTCTGTCTGGTCGATAAGTATTGCGCTTTGCGGGAGGGCTTAGGCTTTAACGTATCATCGAGTAATGTCCTTTACCAGGAACTACTTCAAAATGACCCCTGCTAATATAGGTATGCATGGGGGGCGTGATTAAAACTGGATTAAAGATAGGAAGAGCAAATGATTTACACCTTAGTTAAGCTATTCTCAAAATTATTTTTCCGTTTTTGGGGAAATTCGATCATTGTGGGGTTGGAAAACATCCCCCATAAAGGTCCGATTGTGGTGGTGGCCAACCACAGCAGTCTGTTGGATGGTTTTCTTTTAGTATCTTTTTGGCCGCAAAGGATTACTTTCCTGTCATCCGCCTACTTGTTTAAAATGCCCTTGGTTGGAGCATTTTTGCACTCCGTCGGTGCTATCCCGGTACAAAACGGAGGGAATAACCTTACGGGAATACGGAAAGCTTTACAGGGATTAAAGTATGGTAATACCCTCGCCCTTTTCCCTGAAGGCCGAATTTATCAGGCGGATAACCTTGGCCCATTCCATTTAGGCTGGACACATTTTGCGCTGAAGGCAGAAGCCGCGGTAGTGCCGGTGGTTATAAAGGGTACTGGTTCAGTGCTTCCATTAGGCGCTGTTTTTCCCCGGCGTAGACAAATATTTGTGAAAATTGCTGTTCCATGGACGATGGAAAAAACAATACGTCCAAGCCAAGATACCTTGTTAGCTATGAATACCCGACTGCACGAGCAAATGGACGATACCTTGAGAGGGATGCCGGATATATAGGAGGTTTATGAAAATGGAATCAAGCAAAGTGATTAAAGGCAGGCCCATAATCGGCCTGGCCTTGGGGGGCGGCGGCGCTAGAGGCTATGCCCACCTGGGGGTAATCAAAACTTTACAGGAGGCAAACATACCTGTTGACGTTATAGCCGGTACCAGCATGGGGGCGCTGATTGGTGCTGTTTATGCGACTGAATCCAGAGTTGACAAAGCCGAAGATATTGCCACCAATATTAGGTGGGGGCAATTGCTTCGGCTGGCAGATTTGACTATACCCAGTCGTGGGATTATTGCCGGGAACCGGGTGGAAAAGTATTTTAGCACTTTAATCTTGGAAAGGGAATTTTATCAGCTCGAAAAGAAATTAGTTGTCGTCGCCACTGATATTAGAACCGGAGATGCGGTTAACATTAAAAGTGGGCCAGTGGCGCTGGCTTTACGGGCTAGTACCGCCCTGCCCGGAATCTTCTGTCCGATTAAGTTGGATGGGCGCCTGCTGGTGGATGGCACGTTAACCACTCCTGTACCGGTGGAAGCGGCAATGGAGGCAGGGGCTGAGCTGATCATAGCCGTGAATGTTTGCTCATCAGTAGACCGTACGGATATCCTGGTCCAAGCATTAAAAGTATGCCAGGGGATGTCTTCCAATCAAATTTGCCTCCGTCTGGGGGCCCCTGATTTACTGCACCGCCTTAAACCTATGGTACCCGAGAGTATTAATATTGTCAGTCGCTCCTTGGAACTACATAACAATTATATTAAAAATTCTTCAAATTTTACTCCACCCGTGCATCACCTTCTGGTTAAGCCGGCGGTTGATAATGTTAGGTGGTATGAGTTTCACCGGGCCCGGGAGTGTATCCGGGCGGGAGAAGCTGCAGCAAGACCAGTGGCAAATAAAATCAACGCTTTACTGAAACAGGAAGCCTTGCCGGAAGAGGCGGGCATAAATTCAGTTGTTAACATCTAATTAATAATGTCCAATGTAACGGTATTAATTTTGGTCATTATTAATATTATGATTCAATATGTATAATAGCTGAATCATCCCCCTATCTCCCTTCATATTGCCTGAGTGCATAGTTTGCCAATCCTTTTGGCCAGCGCAATAATTGTAATAATAGGCGGATTACCCAGACTCAGACTACTAGATATAGATGTCGCGTTTTTGGAAAGCAAGGTAAGTCCCGACCATTGAACCTATTATGATTAAACCCGCCAATAACAGAAATATTGAATCATATGAGCCCTGCATCACAGCATAGGCCGGGAAATATTGAAAAGGGGTAACGTATTTCAGGAAATCAATTTTGCTGTATAGCTCAACCGCGGTCGACAACAGAAAAGTTGTTAAAAACAAGGTTGTAGCCAGCGAAGCCGCCCGCCTGGTTTTTCTCACCCAACCTGAAATAACGGCGCCGATTGAGGCAAATATAAGCTGCAGGATAAACAAGGCCAGCATTAAATAGACTATCTGATCATTTATGGGTTCACCCCGGTTGTAGATGCCGACGAATATCACCGAGGAAACCAGGGTGGTCAAATTAAACACCAGCAGGTTGATCAGAACGGCAGCCAGCTTGGCACTGACCACCCGGCTTCTGGTCACCGGTTTAACCAACAGAAAATCGGCAGTTTTGTCTCTTTCTTCTTTGGATATGATCGTTGCCCCCAGCATAACCGCATGGGTTCCGCCCAGAAGGAGCAAGTAAAGATAAAACACCCCGTAATACCCTGCTACGGAAGTTATGTCCAGGTTATTCATCCCCAATAAACCGCGCATAGCCTCCGGCAGTTGATTGATAAGGTCGTTGGCACTCTGACCGGCTGATTGGACCCCCGCATACTTAACCATGCCCACTCCGATAAGCGCCGCCATGGAAACGCACCATATAATCAGAGACTTGAGATTGGCCCGCAGTTCTCTTAAGATGATATTCATGGTGAGCTTCCTTTCCTTGTAATTCTTCATGAGCGAGCAAAAAAAGTGAAGAGCAAGGCATTCAAGAAGACCGTGATTGAGGCGTACATATAGTACGTTGATTGAACGGGGTTATTGAATAACACAGCACCCAAAGGGCACAACCTATGTTCGCTTCGCTCACGAATTAAGGACGCTATTTTGCTTTTTTTGCCGATCTGAAGCTAAACCGATGGCATATCCTTGTGCTGATAAATAATATAAGTAAGGGCTGTAAATACCGCAATTAAAACCAGCTCGCAGATTAAATAGACAGTTTCATACCTTCCTGTCTCAATGATTTTTCCAACATCGAAGTAGGCAAAAGGGGTAAAGTAAGCCAGGGCTGGGTCCTCCAGGGATTGATTCAACATCTGCATGATCCAGAATCCGAAGACAATACCCAGGGCAAGGGGCAGGACGGTTTTAATCTTTTTGATAATAACCGCCAGCAAAAATCCCAAACCGGCAAAAAACAACTCCACCCCCAGCATACTCATATTCATTAAAATGAAGAGGGATTTGTCAAAATACTGTCCGCCAACCGTCCGGGTTATGATAAGGGCGCCAAATAAATAAACGATTGTTTGCACCACCAGCAGAGTTAATACACTGGCTATTTTAGCGGTTACGATATCAGCCCGGGAAACCGGCTTGGATACCATAAAATCAGCGGTTTTAGCCCGAATTTCTTCAGACAGGACTGAAATCCCGGTTTTAAGAGCGTAGATCCCTGCCATCAGCAAAATGAACATGAAAACATAACCATAGAAACCCAGGATAGTTGACAAATCCAGGCTGCTTAACCCCAAGGCCTTTATTATCTCCTGGGGAAACTGGCTCATAATCTGGTTGATTACCGCCACATCCTGAGAAAACGCCGGGAACATTAACATGAAGAAAAGCAGGGTCAGCAGCATACCCAGAGTCCAATATATTGCCGACCGTACCGACATCCTCAATTCTTGCCGGTAAATATTCACACCTGGGCCTCCTTCTCATAATAGTGCATGAAAACCTCCTCCAAAGAAGGCTCTTCCACAATAAGATTGACAACCCGCCGTTCATTGAGCTTGGCGATAATAATATTTATATCACCATTAAAGATGAAGCTGGCCGTTTTATCGTTGACCGCCAAGTTGTTAATGCCCGGCAGTTTAAAATAACCGTCCGGTATCTTATCCGTCATCTCGATTTTGAATCTCTTATAATGGTTGTGCTCCAGGGAACTTATCTCTTCAACCTTGACCATGGTGCCGTCTTTGATTATGCCCACCCGGGTGCAGATCTTCTGAACTTCGCTTAAAATATGCGATGAAAAAAGCACGGTTACGCCTTTTTCATTTTCAGTGCGAATCAATTCAAAAAACTTGTGCTGGATCAGGGGGTCCAAACCGCCGGTGGGTTCATCCAATATGATGAGTCGGGGACGGTGCAGCAGACCTTGTACAATCCCGACCTTCTTTTTATTGCCATAGGACAGGTCGTCAATCCTGCGGTTCAAATCCAGGTCCAGTATTTCCGCCAGTTCATACATACGCTCCTTATCCACCCGGGGATAAAAACTGGCGGAGTATTTTAAGAGGTCGATAACCTTCATGTTGTCGTAATAAAAAACCTCCGAGGGGAGATAGCCGATATCCCGTCTGATCTCGGTACCCTCCTTGATGCAGTCCTTGCCGAAAATAGCAGCTGAACCGCTGCTGGGATAGATCAAGGCCAGCAAGGTGCGAATCGTGGTCGATTTACCCGCCCCGTTGGGTCCTATGAAACCAAATATCTCGCCTTCTTCCACGTTAAAGCTGACATCCACAATTCCCCTTGATTTTCCGTAATACTTGGTCAATTTATTGATCTCAATTACATTCATGGTTCAGCCTCCGTTTAGTATCCTGGTTGTCACCGCCATTGCCTTTAGCATGACCGTATGCGTTTATAAATATGCGATATTACCGGGATGGCAAGCGTACAGAATTAACTATTTTCTTTTAGCCGAAATGACGGTAATATATTACTAACTTGCCTATTATATCTGTAATTAGGTGTATATACCTATATTTAAATTTAAGCTTGGATTTTCAAAGATTCTACAGTGAGGGAGATGATGCGCGGGATATATTACAGAAATGGCTATATATCAGTCTTTAATCACCAAATACGGGAGGTAGTTATGATGAAAAAAAAGTTTAAATTATTAGCCTTAATGGTTATAACTGTGTTCAGTTTTTCAATCCTGGTCACGGGATGCGGTAAAGTAGCCGAAAAAGCCTCTGAAAAAGCCACGGAGAAAGCGATCGAGAGCGCCTCCGGCGGCAATGCCAAAGTTGACCTGAGTGGTGACAAGGTAACAGTGAAGACTGATGAGGGCACCATGCAAGTGGGCGGGACCAATGAATGGCCCAGCCAAATACCTGCCGATGTTCCCAAGTTCTCATACGGCAAAATCACTTCGGTTATGGAAACCACCACCAACGAGGGTCAGAGTATTATTGTCAGTTTCGAAGATGTAGCCATGGCTGACCTGGAGAAATACAAGAGTGCGCTTGAAGGTGCCGGCTGGAAAGCAAACATAACCTCCAAATCGGATGATGGTTACTTTGTGAGTGCCGTCAAAGACAAGAACACCATATCATTAACTTTCGGAAGCAAAACCGATGCCGGATACTCAGGCGTAGTAGGCTACGTACAAGGCAAATAACTTTTCGAAGTGGTGTCAAGGGGACGGTCTTTGACAACCAGTCCCTTGACAGCCTTATTTCTTTAGCCGCTGGTATTTATGAACTTTCTCCGTTATAGTTTTAGTTAGTCATATTATTTAAATGTAATCGGAGAGGTAGTTCAATCTTGAAAAATAAATCCCGTTATTTCCTGATATTTGTTTTAATAATCTGTTTGCTGACTGCCGGATGTGCATCCCGTAATCCTCTTTCCCCATTAGACTCCTCTCCCTCTCAGACCCAGTCGCCGGAGCAGAACCTCAATCAACCTGAACCAGCTGCGGGGAAGGTTCTGAAAGTACATTTTATTGATGTAGGCCAGGGTGATGCTATTTTGATCCAAACCCCGTCCGGGCAAAATATGCTTATTGATGCGGGAGAGAATGATCAGGGGAACACCGTGGTGAATTATCTTACCGCTCAGGGGGTAAAGGATCTGGCGGTTGTAGTGGGCACCCACCCGCATTCTGACCATATCGGCGGATTGGATACGGTCATCAATCATTTTCCGATCGGCAATCTATATATGCCGCAGGCAACCCATACCACCAAAACTTTCCTGGATGTACTAACCGCGATCAAGAACAAGGGGCTCTCTATATCAACGGCCAAAGCCGGAGTCGTGCTGCCGCTCAACGGGGTAAACTGCCGCTTCGTCGCACCGCTTAAAGACACCTATGAAGACTTGAATAATTACAGTGCCGTTATCAGATTAGAATATGGTTCTCAATCTTTTTTGTTCTGCGGCGACGCCGAAACTGAATCCGAGACGCAGATGCTGAGTTCGGGCGCTCAATTAAAATGTACGGCTATAAAAATAGGCCACCACGGCAGCAACACCTCCACCGGCAGTAAATTTCTGAAAGCAGCCAGGCCTCAATGGGCGGTGATAATGGTGGGTAAGGACAACAGTTACGGCCATCCCCATGCCCAGACCCTGTCCCGGCTCAGCCAGGCCGGAGCTACCGTCTATCGAACCGACCTCAGCGGAACTATAGTTTTCAGTACTGACGGCAATGATATGCAGATAACCAAGGAAAGGTGAAGTTTATGATGCAAGGGATTATCGACCGCTTTGAAGGCAGCTATGCCGTGGCCGAGGTTGAAGGTTTAATGCGGAATATAGAACGCAGCAGCATTCCCTCCGAAGCGCGCGAGGGTGATGTCATAGTTTACGACGGCACCCGCTGGCAAATAGACCGGCAGAAGACTGCAGAGTTGAAAAAGCAGATTAAAGACCTCGCTGATGAGTTGTGGAAGTAGCCGAGGGATCAGGGCTTTGTCAAAGTTGTCAGAAGAACCGTCCCCTTGACATTCCCTAGTCGGCCAGAAATATGTACAGGAGCACCAAAGCTCCGCCGGTGGTGATGGCCATATCAGCCACATTAAACACCGGAAACCACCCAATGCTGAAGAAATCGCGGACCGCCCCGAAATAGCAACGGTCTACGACATTACCTAAAGTGCCCCCCACGATCAGGCCCATAGCGTACTGTCCCCACGGCAGGGGATGATAGCGCAGATTGTAATAGACCAGGGCGGCAACTACAACCACTGCCATTATTAGAAAAAACCAGGATTTACCCTGTAATATCCCAAAAGCCGCACCCCGGTTAACCACAAAAGTCAGGTTTAAAATACCGTCAATTATAGGTACGCTTTGACCCCGAGCCATGTTGCCGGCAACCCAGATCTTGCTCATTTGATCGGCGACTAGTACGATTAGTATTGTTATCCAGAACCTCAAATTTCAAATCCTCCTATTTTGTGTTCAGCCTTCAAGCACTCCTATCCATCAGGTTGCATAGTAATTATAATGTATGCGGCAACTGGATGCAAAGCAAATGGCAGCAGCTTTACCCTGCCTTTTCCTTGGTTTATAATGGTAAAGACATATATCAAACCAGGAGGTTTATTTGATGCTTTCAATTATAAGAGATATTGGCCTTGCCCCGTCGGGGCATAATAAGCTGGAATGGGTCAAAAGCCACATGCCGGTTTTAAATAGTTTATACGCTGAATTTCAGATCAGCAAGCCTCTGGCCGGCAAAACCATCGCCTGCTGTCTTCATCTGGAAGCCAAAACCGGCTATCTGCTCCAAACCCTGCAGGCCGCCGGGGCCAGAGTGGTTGCCTGTGCCAGCAATCCCCTGTCCACCCAGGATGATGTGGTAGCTGCTCTGGTCGATTCCGGTATTACGGTTTTTGCCATTTACGGTGAAAGCCCTGAAGAGTACCATGCTTTTCTGGAAAAGGCATTGGACTGCGAACCTGATGCTATTATCGATGACGGCGCCGATTTGGTTTCTCTCCTGCATAAGACCCGCCGGGAGCAGGCCGGAAACATTATCGGCGGGTGCGAAGAGACCACTACCGGCATTGTCCGGATACGCTCCCTGGACCATGACAAGGCTTTGCTTTTCCCCATGATGGCGGTAAATGATGCCTATATGAAGTATCTGTTTGACAACCGTTACGGCACCGGGCAGTCGGTCTGGGACGGCATCAACCGTACTACCAATCTGGTGGTGGCGGGCAAGACGGTGGTAGTGGCCGGATACGGCTGGTGCGGCAAGGGAGTGTCGCTAAGGGCCAGAGGTATGGGGGCTAAAGTGGTCATTACCGAAATCGATCCCATCAAGGCCAATGAAGCAATCATGGACGGGTTTGCGGTCAAGCCCATGAGTGAAGCCGCTCGGGTCGGGGATATTTTTATCACCGTTACCGGCAATGTTGATGTAATTCGGAAAGAACACATGCAGGTAATGCCTGATAATGCAATTATGGCCAACGCCGGCCATTTCGACGTAGAAATTTCCAAGCCGGATCTGCAAGCGCTGGCGGTCAGCAGCCGAACCATTAAAAATAATATTGAAGAATTTGTAATGGCTGACGGACGCCGGCTGTATTTATTGGCCGAAGGGCGCCTGGTCAATTTGGCTGCCGGTGATGGTCATCCGGCCGAAGTTATGGATTTAAGTTTTTCCCTGCAGGCTCTGTCGCTGCTTTATGTTATTCAAAATTGCGATAAATTAGGTAATCACGTCTATAACGTACCGGCTGCGATCGATAAAAGAGTCGCTTTATTAAAGCTGCAAGCTGACGGAATCGCGATTGATGAACTGACGCCGGAGCAGACAACCTATTTAGCTAGCTGGGATACCGATTAAAGGAAAAAGAAGAAGCAGAAGAGACAATGATATCGCTGACTTGATAGGATTATCGCAGATATTTTACTATTTTTACGTTAAGTTTTTGCCCTATTAATAAAAAAATCAGCGCTAATCTGCGCCCGAACGTCTGCGTTCATCAGCGTCTATTTCTCTTTTGTCTTTACGCATAATTAGTCCGCTTCCTCCACAAAATAATCCTAATATTTGAGGAAAGGCGGACTTATTTTATGGAGACAATCAATCGCAGATATATCTGGCTGTTTTTTGCCATACTGGTCGCTGTTATGGTGGGAGCCTATGTTTTGAATACCCTGAATACTCCCCTTCTTAATAAACCGCTGCCTTTACGATCTGATTCATCCGAGAGCTCATCTTACTATATAGTCAAGGATACTATGGGAAAAATCATTCTGCAGACGGGTTTGCCCGTACAAGTGGACGACCAGTATATAGACGAGCACAATGTTCAATATATTGTTACCCAGGTGGATGGGCAGAACGCTGTGGCTGACGTGGTCAATAACGCGGGACCGGTCTCGGCTGAGACCAGTGCGGTCTCGGCTCAGCTTCCCTTTATTGATGTAAGTATTCCGGCCCAGGCGGCGGCAGGCAAGCATGTGGTCATTTACCACACCCATACTGACGAATCATATGCCCCGTCTTCCGGCACGGCCAGCCAGCCGGCTGCGGGTGACGTTTTCTCGATCGGCAGCATATTGACCGATTCCCTGCGAAAATCCGGGGTAAGCGTAACTCACAGCACTGCTACCCATGATCCCCATGATATAAACGCTTACAGCCGGTCCCGCCGGACAGCCGTGCAGCTGCTGAAGGAGCAGCCTGACGCCGTCTTCGATATCCACCGTGATTCGGCACCGGCCTCGGCTTATATAACCTCCATAAACGGGGTTGAGACTTCCCGGGTAATGATTGTAATAGGACGTTCCAATCCCAATATGCAGGCCAATCTTAGTTATGCCAAAACCATCAAGGCTACCGCCGACAATCTTTATCCCGGATTGATTCGCGGGATATTCATCGGCAAAGGCGATTACAACCAGGATCTCTACCCGCGTGCCATACTTTTTGAAATGGGTACTGAAGAGATTGATATCAAACTGGTAGAAAAGGCGGCGCGATTCCTGGGGGATGTAGTAACGCACGTTTTAGCCGCAAGTTAGAAATATCCTCCCCAACTATTGCCTGATTCTGAGCCATCCCGGCTATGCCAGGGTGGCTCTTGCTTGTCAACACCTATTATTCATGAATATAAACCAGCCGGCATAAAAATTAGAGATGACTCTAAATTGGGCTTTATCATATAATGAATTGTGTAAAGCAACAACTTGGAAGTGATGGATATTTTTAAATTAGAGCTAAAATGGCGGGTATTTACGATCGTTGCCATTGGGATATTAATTTCCACCCTGGACGGCAGTATTTTAAACATTGCCAATCCCAGTATCGCCAGGGAACTCAATCTGCAGATCGAAGATGTACAGTGGGTAGTAACCTCCTACCTGCTGGTCATAACATCTTCATTAATTTTTTTTGGCAGGCTGGGAGACAAAAGAGGCAGCAATAAGGTTTATACCTGGGGGTTCCTCCTGTTTACCCTGGGCTCCTTGGGCTGCAGCCTGTCTCGCACTCTGGCTATGCTGATTGCCCTGCGTATGTTCCAGGGAATCGGAGCCAGCATGATGATGGCTACCGGTATCGGCATTGTGGCCAATATCTTTCCTGCCGGGGAACGCGGCAAAGCTCTGGGATTAACCGGCACCATTGTGGCTCTGGGCAATATGCTGGGCCCCAGCCTGGGGGGACTGTTGCTGGCGAAATTTCAGTGGCCGGTTATTTTCCTGATCAATATTCCCATCGGTCTGATCGGTTTCTTTTTGGGGCTCCGCTATCTGCCGGATGAACATTTGGATGAAGAGATTAAAAGCTATGACATCCCCGGGACGCTGCTGCTGGCCGCTGTGGTTACCATGTTGATGCTAGGGCTGTCGGACAGCCAGAGCATGAATGTTTTATTGCTGGCGGCTGCGGGGGTGCTTCTGCTATGCTTCTGCCGCCGGGAAAGAAATACCCCTTACCCTTTGCTGGACTTCGGCCTTTTTAAGAATAAAGCTTTCGTCAACGGCAATCTTACCGCCGTGGCCGTCTACTCCACCCAAACCTCGGTGTTTTTTCTGCTGCCCTTTTATATGGAAACCATCCTTGACTTCACCCCGGCCTATTCGGGTCTAATGATGACCATTACTCCGGTGGTTATGGCCATAACCGCTCCCCTGGCGGGTTATTTTTCCGACCGGTTCGGCTCCTTCCGTATTATATCGCTTGCGCTGCTGTTGATGACAGCTGCCTTCCTGGTTTTATCCATCCCCAATACCAACCGGACCGGTATTATTATTGCCGGGGGATTGGTCCTGCTGGGCATGGGCATGGGCATGTTCGGCTCCCCCAATACCAGCACCATCCTGGGAGCCATGCCGAGGGAAAAGGCCGGCTACGGAGGAGGCTTCATCTCCACCAACCGCAACCTGTCATATTCTCTGGGTATCAGCTTGTCGGTTCTGCTGTTCACCTGGCTGCTCCATCAAAAACAGGCAGTTCTCGTTTACACAGCCGCCTACATCGAATCCAGCCGGATGGTTTACTGGGCTGCCGCCGCAATTGTAGGGGCCGCTTTGATTTTATGGATGTGGGCCAAATCCAACAGGACCTTGCCTAAATAAATCAGCAGCAGCACATTGCCCAGTGCGGTCATTATCATTATGGGGCTGTAAGCAGCGCGACTCATACCCTGCAGCGTACCAAACAGAATGACATGGGTATTGATAAATATGGTGGCGCTGAAACCGGCCGCCAGGAACCACAGCCGTCGGTCCCGCAGATATACTCCCGCCAGAATTGCCAGGGCGGCAGCCGGGAACAGGTATCTTTCATGCATGCCGGTGGCCAGGGTGAAAACCCCGGCAATCTGCAGCAGGGCTGCGGCTGGAATTAAAGCGGTACTTTTTGCTTTAATATAGATAAACCAGGAGTAGGCTGTAACCAGGCAAATAAATATCAAGCCCCAGATATGATAGTTCAAAAACAGCCAGGGCAGTTCGTCACTTTTATAATTTGCCCCCAACAAACTGAACAAATTAAAAGCATTCACTGAGGCATAGGGATATTCCCCTATGGTTTGGGCATACAGCCTGAAAATCCACCCGGCGTCGTAATGCACCGCAAAAGGCAGTACAACCAGTAATGCTGTTCCCAGTACGCCCGCCGCCGTCTTCAGCAGGCTTTTCAGGCTCTTCTGCCGGATCAGTTCAAAACCGAGGACCGGCAAGAAAATAATGCCTTGGGGCTTCATCAATACCGCCGCGATGAACAGAGAGCCGGCCAGACCCATCTTTTTTTCGGTCAAGGCCCATACCCCCAGGACTGCTATAAGGGTGAAAAAGGAGTCCACCTGCCCCCACCAGGCCGAATTGATTATTATGGCCGGATTAAATACATAGAAGGCTGACAGCAGGATGCTCAGCTCCTGACTCAAATACTTGCGGGCCACCCGGTAAATAAGGAATGCGGTGGCGATATCGGCTATCATGGAAGGCAATTTTAACAACAGCGGATAATACCCGCTTAGCACCGGAAGGCTGCCCAGTTTGCCGGCAATAAACAATATGTACATGTACAAAGGCGGATAATCGCTGCTTCTTCCGCTATCGTAAACCTGAAACAGATTATTGGCGGCTGCGGTCGCCCAACTGCGGAAGGTGCTGATATCAAAAGGATGTCCGGACATCAGCGTCGCCGCTGCCACCCGCAGCAGGAAGCCGACCCCCAGTAGGGTAAGTATCAGCCATTTGGCCTGGTCAGGATCAAGCTTTATCTTTCGGCGGACTGCCAGATAGCAGACGGCGCAGCTTAGCATGAAAAAAATCCCGGCATAGATCAATAGCCCATTACTCAGGTTGGCGCTGTTTTCCGTTCCGGTATTGGGAACAGAGGCGCCCTCGGGATTGATCCGCCTTCCGCCCTCCTGCTCCTGCCCCGGGGACTGACCCCGCGGACTTTGACGGCGCATGCCATCCTGATCCTGGGTTTGGGGCTGAACCGGGCCGGCATTGAGTTGTGACATATTAAACCTGCTGCCGCCCGAACTATCGTCGTGATATCTGCCAACCGCATAAACGCATAAAAGCCCGGCGGCCAACAGGATTATAAGCAAGCAGGGCTTCCATAAATTATTTTTAAGGGTCATAACTCTAACGGGTCCTTTCAGACAGTCTCCAGGCAGCTTCCTGCCTGCCGGATTGGTTGCCGGCAAATACCCAGATACGGCTGCCCGTATAATTGATAATAACACCTCCAAGGGTGGCCGCAGCTTTGGCCAGCCACAAATCCAGGTGATTGATATCGTACATGACATAAAGCAGAGCGGCCGATGCCAGCAGGGAGACGCCGTTTACGACCGCAAATTTAAGGACTTCGCCCGCATTGGTTCTTCCTTTCATACTGAAAGTCCATTTACGGTTCAGCACGAAACTATTGACAATTCCGGCTGAATAGGACAGCACCTGGGCCGCCAGGTAGGGTACGCCGACCAGGTTCAGCAGAAAGAAGACACTGAAATCGACTCCCGTATTTATACAACCGACTGTGCAGAAACGCAAAAACTGCGCAGTCCCGGCCTTGTTACTGGACATTGCCCTTCACCCCTCTAAGTTTGAACTTCTCTGCCGGGAGCTTGTTCCGCAGGATATACAGCGGCCGGTCTTTGGCCTCATCATATATTCGTCCCATATATTCCCCGATAATCCCCAAAAAAATAAGAGTCACGCCGTTTAACAGCAGCAGACAAGCGATCAGAGGCGACCCCGCCGGGGACCCGCCGCCGGCTGCGGCCAGTTGCACCAGGCCATACAGCAGGTAGACAAAACTGGCGGCAGTTACTCCCAGCCCCAGATAAAGCGCTATTTTCAAAGGTTTATAGGAGAATGACGTAATCCCATCCAGGGAGAAGCGCAGCATTTTTTTAAGGGGGTATTTGGTCTCGCCGGCATAGCGTTCCTCCCGCACATACTCAATCGCGGTCTGACGAAAACCCACCCAGCTGACCAGGCCGCGCACAAAGCGATTTTTCTCCTGCAGGGCTCCCAGCGCGTCACATACCTTGCGGTCAATAAGGCGAAAGTCGCCGGTGTCAAGCGGAATATCTATATCGGCCATCAGGTTCAGCAAACGATAAAAAAGGGCAGCGGTGGATTTCTTGAAAAACGACTCCCCTTTCCGCTGGGCCCGTCTGGCATAGACGACTTCGTAACCCTCCCGCCACTTGGCAATCATCTGCGGTATTACCTCGGGCGGGTCCTGCAGGTCAGCGTCGATAATGATCACCGCATCCCCGCGGGCATGGTCCATACCTGCGGTAATGGCTATTTGATGACCGAAATTGCGGGAAAAGTCAAGCAGCTTTACCCTGGGATCGGTCATGGACAGGGTTTCGATTATCAAGGCAGTATCATCCTTGCTGCCATCGTTGATAAAAAGCAGCTCATAGGGTTCGCCGATTGCTTCCATAACCCCGGTCAACCGGCGGTAGCTTTCCCGAATGACCTCTTCTTCATTATAGGCTGGAATTATGACGGTATAGCGAACGTCTCGTTTCATCCCTTCACCTTCTTGATTGTTTTATGTAAATTAGAGTCTACCCCCGTCATGGCATTTTTAGCAATAATTAAAACCGTTTTTTAATTTATTTCCCTGACGGATGCACATGCTGCGAGGAGGAGCATTGCCGCCAATACGTTTATCCATCATGTTATTGCTGCGCTTACCGCTACGGCTGTCGATAAGCATGCCATTAGAGGGGCAGCAAATCGGGCGCCGTTGTCCCGAATTATTGGTAAAGTTTCGCTTTGGTGCAAACAAATCTACTCCGGGGCTGTTTTACTTTAATATACCTAGCTTGCCTGAATTATCCCTGAAGCATTCCTGAATATTAATTTAGGGTTGGCTGAATTTATGCTGAAAAGCAACAGTATCCCTACAAACATTATTCTGCAGGGATGCCTCAGCGCAATAACCGGCGGCGAGACTCAGGCTTCGGTCCCGGGCAGCCAAACCTGAAACTCGGAGCCTTCGCCCTCTTTACTGACAACCCTGATGGTTCCCCCATGAGCATCAACAATGGCCTTGGTAATGGATAAGCCCAGACCGGCTCCTCCGTATTTACGCGTACGCGAAGAATCGCTGCGATAAAATCTATCGAAAACATAAGGCAGGTTGCCGGCACTGATACCCGGTCCATTATCACGGACTGCCAGCAGAACGCCATGGTTCTGGTCAGATACGGAAATCTGGATTTGACCCTGGTCGGGCTCGGTATGCTGTACGGCATTATGAAATAGATTTAAGATTACCTGCTTCATTTGATCAGTGTTAAACCTGCACTGCAAACCCGGCGCAACCGCAAGAATAAGCCTGCGGTTGTGAGCCAGAATGTTGAGTTGCGGTTCCATAGCCTTGACCACTGTATCCAGCGAGCCCACCTGCAGTTCAACATGAGGAGAACGATCCAATTTGCTTAGCAGCAGTAAATCATGCACCAGTTTGTTGAGGCGCAGTGATTCACTGTGCATGCTCTTAAGCGCCTTGTCCAGCTGATCGGGCTGGTTGGCGGCTCCCCGCAGCAAAACCTCCAGGAATCCATGGATGGAGGTTAACGGAGTCCGTAGTTCGTGGGAGGCATCCGCTATAAAACGACGCATCTGTTCCTGCGTTTCCTTTTCCGCCTCAAACGAAGCCTCCAGTCTTTCCAGCATCCCATTGAAAGATTCGGCCAAATGGTCGATTTCCATCTGCCCCTGCCGGGTGGGAAAACGCGTATCCAGGTTGCCGGCATCTATCTGGGCGGCGGTATCAACCATATTGGACAAAGGCACCAGGGTTCTTTTAAGCACCGGCAGAAATCCCAGGATGCCAAATATCAGGGCCGCCAGAGCCAATAGGAAAAAGGTCAGTAATTGCCTGATCAGCAGTTCTTTTAAGGGAGCTGTAGGTGTACTTATTTGCGCCAGGCCCAACCGTGTGCCCCCATCCATTATCGGCTGCAAAACCACCAACTGCTCCCCTCCTCCTTTATTGCTTACCATATAGCGCGAGCGAGGCTGGGAGCTCAGCCAATCGGTATATTGCTCCGTATCCAATTGAGGAGGGCTGGCTTCTCCGGGTCCATTGGCCAGCACCGTAAAGTTCCCTTTAGTATCAATAAAAGCAAGATTGGCGCCGGGAATGAAAATAAATCCTTTATTATTGCCGGACTCGCCATTGGGACTATTATTCAAATGCTCCCAAACCAAGGGGGAAATGCTCATTGCCTGGCTCTGCAGGCTGGAAGCCTTGTTCCAATAAATTACATCTTTCATGAAAAAGTATTGCAGTACGCCAATAAGTATCAGCAAGGCGGCCAGAATCAGGAGTGACCTGGACAGGAGTTGAACCCGGATGGAATCAGGATAAAAAGCCCTTTTAAAACGTTTTATCATACCGGGGATCATGGCAGATCTACCCTGTAGCCGGCACCGCGTAGAGTCCTTATCAATTGATGCTCCTTATCATTCAATTTTTCCCGCAGGGAGCGAACGTACACCTCCACGATATTATCCTCTCCGCCAAAATCATAGCCCCAGACCTTGTCCAGGATCATCTTTTTGCTTAAGACCAAACCGTGATTAAATACCAAATATTTGAGCAATTCATATTCGGTGGGTGATAATTCGAGCACCCGGCCCTCTATCTTGATCTCTTTCCGGCGGTCGTCGACCGTAAACGGCCCGATAACTACCTCCCCGAATAAATTGGGGTACTGGTTGCGGACCCGGGCATAGATGCGGGCCAGCAGTTCTTCAAAACTAAATGGTTTGACCATGTAATCATCGGCACCCAGATTGAGACCCTTAACCCGGTCATCCACCTCATCCCGGGCGGTCAGCATAATGATGGCTACATTCTCCATCTTTTTCAGCATACGGCATACTTCAAACCCGTCCATACCGGGCATCATCACATCCAGTATGACCACATGGGGCTGAAACTGCTTCATTAAGGTGATGGCGGCAGGACCGTTGCTGGCACAGCTCACCTCAAAGCCTTCATTTTGAAGGCCCAGTTCCAAAAACTGCAGTATATTCGGCTCATCATCCACCAACAAAATTTTAATGCCCTTGATTTGTTGCATATCCTGTTCCACCACTCTTAATTTATTATATAAATATTATTTGTCTGGCATTTCGTCTGTAAAGCACGGGGTTTATTCAAAGCGCAAAGCATCTATGGGGTTAAGATTGGCCGCTTTCCGGGCCGGATAGTAGCCGAAAAACACCCCTATCATCATGGAAAATCCCATAGACACGGCAACCAGCCAGGGTGCCAGCTTCATCGTCAAAGAGGCCATCATGCTTACCAACTCCGCTCCGATCCATCCCAGCAGAACCCCAATCAGTCCGCCTACCAGGCATAACATTAGGGATTCAATTAAGAACTGGGTCAGAATTGCACGGGTGGTAGCGCCGATTGCCATCCTGATCCCAATTTCCCGCGTTCGTTCAGTCACCGACACCAGCATGATATTCATAATCCCGATACCGCCGACCAACAATGAAACGGCCGCTATGCCGCCCAGCAGGAAGGTCATCATCTGCGTAGTTTCTTCAATCGTGGACAAGAGTTCAGCCATGTCGCTGATCCGGAAGTCGTCTTCAGCGGTTTCCGCCAAACGGTGGCGCTGCCGCAACAAAGTGGTAATGTATTCTTTCAGGGGGGTCAGGGCTTCCTCATTGGTAGCTTGTATATTAATGGAACGCACCGTGGTGGCGCCCAGCAATCTCTGCTGGGCTGTACTCAGCGGAATGTAAATTATATCATCCTGATCCTGACCCATAGAACCGGAGGAACTGCCTTTCGAAGTCAATACCCCGATTACCTGGAATGTGATCCCGTTTATTTTTATACTCTGTCCCATCGCGTCTTCAGCATCATTAAACAGGTTGGTCGCTACAGTATTGCCCAGCACTGCTACCCGGTTGGTTTCGTTGAGATCGGTTTCATCAAAAAAATCGCCTGCTTGGGTAGGCCAATTTTTGATCAACTGCAGTTCGGGATAGGTCCCGTCGACGGTCGTAGTCCAGGTAGTGCTTCCGGCCGCAATAGTGGCGCTGTTTACGCTGGATTCCGGCGCTACATATTTAACCAGGGGCAGGGTTTTCAGAGCTTCGACATCTCCATTGGTAAGCCTGGCCGTGCTGACTCCCCTGATTGGACCCGAACTGCCGCCGGCAGTGATGGTTAACAGGTTGGAGCCCATACTGGAGATGCGGTCGGTTATGCCGGAGGCAGTCCCCTGGCTCAATGAAACCATAATTATGACCGCTCCCACCCCGATAATAACCCCCAGCATAGTCAGAAAAGAACGCATTTTATTTACCAGTAGGCTTTGCCAGGCCATCTTTAGACTTGATACTAAATCCATACTAATCCCGCCTTATCTAATTAATCGCCTGGACCTGAGCATTACGCAAAACCACCGGTACAAGCTCATCTTTAATAATCTGCCCGTCATTCAATCTTACGATACGCTGACAGTGCATGCCTACTTCAGGCTCATGCGTTACAATTATCACTGATAGACCCTGTTCCCGGTTCAGATCCTGCAGCAATAACATGATTTCCTCGCTGGTACGTGAATCCAGGGCTCCAGTCGGTTCGTCGGCCAGCAATAAAGCCGGATCATTCACCAGAGCCCTGGCAATAGCCACTCTCTGCTGCTGCCCGCCCGATAACTGCCGGGGCAGATGATGTTCGCGCCCTTGCAGCCCCATCAGGGCTAGCATTTCTTTGGCCCGCTTCTCTCGCCTGCTGCTGGAAGTAACCCCGGCATATATTAATGGCAGGCAGACATTGTCCAGAGCACTTGCTCTTCCTATAAGGTTAAAGTTCTGAAATACAAATCCGATTAATATATTGCGTAAATTCGCCAACTGATCCCGATCCAGACCCATAACATCTTGATCGGCAAAGTTATAAGTACCGCTGTCCGGTTTATCCAGGCAGCCCAGAATATTCATCATAGTGGATTTGCCGGAACCGGATGGCCCCATTATAGCAGTCATTTCACCATTTTTAATACTCAAGGAGACCGACCGCAGGGCATGCACCGGCTCCCCGGCGCCCCAATAGGTTTTGTTAATATCTTGCAGTGTAATCAGCTCTTCACTCATATCAGTATTCCTTTCTATCTTCTGCCCTGCACTAATTAAAACCCGGGAGGCGGTCCTCCCATGCCTCCCCCTCCACCTGTCGGGGTCCTATTGGAATTGCTGTTGGAGTTGGATCTGGTGTTGCTGGTGGAACTATTGCCGCTGCCGTTGCTTGATCCGGTTTTATTAGTGCCTACGATTACTCTATCCCCTTCTTTTAAACCTTCGCTGACCGCATAATTGGCGCCGTCATTGATACCTAAATTAACTTGCCTGACTACCGGCTGATTGTTCTCCATTACCACCACCGCCTGGCCGTCGCCGCCGGAAGCCGAGGAAGGGTTGCTTTTGACGTAGGTCTCCGCATAACTGACGGCCATCATAGGCACCAAAACTGTATCGGTAGTCCGGGACACAATAATATTGGCCGAAACCGACATACCCGACATAAGTACCTTATCAGGGTCATCGACGGATATTAACGCCGGATAGTACTGAACATTGCTGACCGTGGTGGCCTGCGGGGTTATTCTCACCACTTTGCCGGTAAAAGTCCGGTTGCTAAAAGAACTGCTGGTGAATTCAACCTCCTGGCCTACCTTGACCCGGCCGATATCGGCTTCATTGACCAGGGAACTGAGCTGCAGTTCTTCACTCATGATCGTCAAGAGCGTACTGGAACTGCTGTTAATACCATTGATGGAGCCCACCTGCCCGTTGACCACGCCAATAATGCCGTCATAAGGAGCGACCATGGTAGCTCCTGACAGGTCAGTCTGAGCCTGTTCGAGTTTGGCCTGGTCATTGGCCAATTTGGACTGGGCGGTCTCGAGGTCCCATTGACTTTTAGCGTAATTATTCTGGGCCGTTTCCAAATCGCTTTGAGTTACGGCACCGGCGTCAAAGAGCTGTTGTTGACGCTCCAGGGTTTTGCGGTTGGTATCATTGGTGAGGTTGGCGCTTTTCACATTGACCGCATCCTGCTCTACGGTACTCTGGGCCTGGCGCAAAGCGGTTGTAAGCGTAGCAGGGTCTTGCTCGGCCAATACCTGGCCGGCTTTAACATGATCCCCGGGCTGGACATTTAAGGCGATGATGGTATCGTCATTTTTAAAGCCCATTTCAGTCGTTTTAACCGCTCCCAGAGTCCCGGTGGCCTCAATATAATCGGTTACCGTCCCTTTGGTGACGGCAGCGGTGGAATATTCCACGGTTGCTTTACCGCCCCAATATTTATGGATGCCAAATCCGGTTGCACCCACCAGTAGCAATAAGACCACCGCCCAAATTATTTTAGCGCGCCTGGACATGCCGGAAATGCGCTTTTTGAGAAGCACTTTTTTAACGTTGGCTGCTTCCAACTGCTCAATTTTGGACCGGCTGGAGGCGGCAGCGGTCACATCTGGAGCATTTTCTGTTTCTGCTGTGTTTATAGGGGTCTCTGACATATGCGTTCACCACTCCATATATGTATTTTTAGGGTTCAACATCGAAACTGCCTGATATATAAATATGCCTATATTATCCATATCTAAGCTGAAACTTGACTGAATGCAAGCTGAAAGTTTGTTGAGGAACTTATTGGAGAAAACATACAAAGCTTAAAATATTGCCTGAACATGTCAATTCAATAAAATTTTATCGCATTATATTATAAAGTAAATAAATATCTCCGATAATAATAAACTTGGTGAAAGCAAGGACGCAAAGCCACAGTTCCAATGCTTTACGTTAAGGCGGCTGGGTTGCCGAAGAGAAGTGCTATATGAGCGGAGCAAACATCGGTTGTTCCTTTAAGGCAGGATTTTTTGACGGCCTGACAGTTTTTTAGGCTATTTCGCCGAGTACTTAATCCCGACTTTTCTTTGACCAACTCTTGAAATTCTGCTATAATCAGTAACGCAGCGTGCGCCCGTAGCTCAGTGGATAGAGCACCGGCCTCCGGAGCCGGGTGCGGAGGTTCGATTCCTCTCGGGCGTACCATTAATTCAAAAGTTCAGGCGTTTCCGTACCTTAATAACAAATTAATAGACCTGTTTGGGTACTCGGACTACCTTTCTTAACAAAACTTTAAGAAGGGTATTTTTTATGCCTAAATACAGAGGTTTAAAAGCTAATATTACTCCAACTAATAAGTCCCTTTCTAAAATGATAGAGCAGTTTATAGCTTTTAAAAGAGCGCAAGGTTTAGCCGAACGGACACTAGAAGATTATAATAATAATCTTGAAGCATTTAAGAAATGTGCTAATAATGATACTTTGGATAATTTAGAAGAAACCTGCTTGATATTTTTTACTAGATTTAATAATTCCGCTCCTGCAACATACAATATCCCGTATAAAAATTTAAATTGCTTTTTTAACTGGCTAATCTCCCAGGAATATCTAGAATATAATCCTCTAAAAAGGATAGGGTTAAAAATCAGGAAGGAAGAAAGTAGAATTAGACATCATGAATCCGACAATCTAAGGAAATTACTTGACTCTATTGATCTATCAACTTATACAGGTTTAAGGGATTATGCCTTAATCCTCTTAACCCTTGATACCGAAATACGGCCTTCTGAAGCTTTTGGTCTGAAAAATGAAGCTATTGACTTTCAGCATAATAAAGTTCAAATAAAAAGAGAAATATCAAAAACTAGGACTTCAAGAATGCTCCCCTTATCTTCTCAAGTCACTTCCATACTAGAAAAGTTTATTAGTATAAAGCCTCCAGGTTTCGAAGAATATTTGTTTATGAGTTGTGATGGTAATCCAATGAACAAAAACAGTTGGGCAAAAAGATTATACTTATATTGTGAAAAAGCCAAAATACCCTCGATTTCACCCTATAGCTTGAGGCATTGCTTCGCTATCTATTTTTTGAGAGCAGGGGGACATGTTTTTGCTCTTCAATATGAGATGGGACATTCTGATTTGTCGACTACCCGAAAATATATTAATTTAGCACAAAAAGATCCTTAAGGGTTGGCTGATAGACACAGATACTCTTAATTTTGAAGCTGTTAAAATTTGATAGGCAAACCCATAATGTTCAAACCATGCAGTAATTGTATTAAGTTTTGCCGATATCATATAGCATACCGGTTCAGACTCATCGGGTCCAATATGTTTCCAATTGTTTCATCCCGGCTCATAAACCTCTTTATCTCAGGGTTATAATATCTTGTGTAATTTTTAAAATAGTTTGAACATTCACTGCGTCATAAGATCCCTAATATATTTTGCTTAAACACCTATTATGGTGGTACAATGGATACACAATGTAATATTTAAAGGAGGTTTTTGAAATGATAAAGACTCTCACCTCGCATGGTAATAGTGCAGCTCTAATTATTGATAAGCCGATTCTTGAACTGCTTGGAATTACGCTTTCCACGCCATTGAAGATTATAACAGACGGAAAAAGCTTGATTATTTCACCGGTTGCAGATAGGGATCGAGAGGAACAGTTCCAGACTGCTCTTAACAAAGTAAACTTAAATCATGGAGAAACTCTTCGGAAACTTGGTGAATAACTATGAAAGCTGTTTTATTTTTGACATTGGCAGAAGTCGTAGAGGTTCATAAGGATCAGATAGATAGATATGGGGGACATCCCGGGATAAGGGATTACGATTTACTTTCTTCAGCAGTAGCCGCTCCAAAGGCCACTTGGAACGGTGAGTATTTAAATAATGATATATTTGAAATGGCGGCAGCTTATATCTTTTATATCTGTCAGGATCATCCCTTTGTAGATGGCAATAAGAGAACAGCTTTAGCTTCTGGCTTAGTGTTTTTGGAGATTAATGATATATCGATTATGGATGAAAAAGGTAATCTATATCCCGCAGTTATGAGTATAGCTTTAGGACAATTGAATAAAACCGAAATGGCGGCTATTCTTCGAGGATTAGTTGATAAATGAAAAGGGATCGTTAAAAATAAGGGGGAAGGGCCCATGACATTCATTTATGTTTCGGAAACAGGCACTGACAGCACTGAGCGTGGCCGCAGTATGTGAGCGTGGGTGAAGGAAATAAGCCCGAAATATCGAGCTTTAAGCGTGGTTTATAAAGCACTTGTATACTGGACCGTTATTACTAGCTGATAATCACTTATGCAACAGTAAATATCAACTGTTGCATATACTGTTGTTAATGAGTAGTTTTATTAACAGTAAATTAGTGATTAAACGTGATCTCTTACTTTGAATAGGATAAATATTTAGGATTTTTAGTGATAATAAGTGATAGGATAAAACAGCTGCAATACACCTCCGGAGCCGGGTGCGGAGGTTCGATTCCTCTCGGGCGTACCATAAGAAATTTCGGCACTTCCAAGACTACTGGAAGTGCTATTTTTTTAATTTGACAGAAATTTTGACAGAAGCAGAGGGACATTCTTTTGGCTTCCCTGATAACGTACGTCTCCGCTGCTTAATCATTTGTATATTAGTCTGGTATAATTACTATTGAGCGGCCAAGGGCAACCTTGAAACCTACATTATCGGTGCTGCAAACGGAGGTTTTATTTAAATGGTTACAAATAAACTCGGACATATACGGGACAATCTCTATTATCTTGGTCTGCCGGAATGCCCCATTTTCCTTTTGGACGGGCCGCAACCGGTGGTGTTTGATGCCGGTATCAGTTGGGCGGGGAAAATTTATGCGGAGGCTATCCGCACCGTTCTAAAAGGCCGGCAACCGTCCATACTTTTCCTTACTCACGTACACTGGGATCATTGCGGCGCCGCCGCATATCTCAAAAATGCCTTTCCTGACATGAAAATCGCCGCCTCATCGCTGGGAGCGGATATTTTAAAACGTCCCAACGCGCTGGCTTTGATCGGCAAGCTGAATGCGGGGGCCAAGACCGACCTGGATGTTTTTAAGACGTTGGACCCGGAATTGTTGACCGAGGTACCGTTTGCCCCTTTTGATATCGATATTGATATCGACCGGAACAACGTTATCAAACTTAGCAAGCAGACGCTGGAAATTTTGGCTACACCCGGTCACACCCAGGACCATCATAGTTTTTATCTGCCCGCGGAGAAGATACTGATCGCCGGCGAGGCCGGCGGCGTCTACTATGCTCCCGGCGTGGTTTCCAGCGAATTTGTATCGAATTACGACACCTATTTGGCTTCCCTGCGGCGGTTGTCCGCCCTGCCAACGGAAATTTTCTGCCAGGGCCACAATTTTATCCTCACCGGTCGGGAGGAGATCAGCGCTTTTTTTGAACGCTCTATCAACGAAACCATCAGTTTCAAAGATAGAGCCATGGAACTGCTGGAGGAAGAGGATGGCTCGGTGGAACGGGTAATGTCCAGAATAAAAGCTGAGCGCTATGACACTATTACGGTGCCCAAGCAGCCGGAAGTCCCATATCTTCTTAACTTGAAAGCCCAAATTAGCCATCTGGCCGCCAAACGCCCGGCATAGCGGAAGCATGGGGAGAAGCTTCACCCTGCGGGTACTACTAATGTTTCGCCATACTCCCCTAACAAGGTCACGCGACCCTTATTCTGAGCTTGCCAATCGTCTTCCTTGAGCATATTACCAAGTGTTGGCACCTGCACTCGGTAAACTGTACCCGCCAAAAATTCCGTTTATATCAGTAAGGACAAAAAAGACATTTTTTAAAACTATCCGATTGAAACAAAAGTGTTGCGAAGTTTATCCAAATATTTGCCGTGTTCAACCCAAAAGTTCAACATCTTATAGTCTCCACGTTCAAATATATCTTCATATCTTAAAGAGCTACCACATTTATCTAATTGGTTTAAAGCCACGGTTAACTTATTTTCTAATTCTCTTGGGCTTTTTGCGCCCGTCACTAACCAATAATATAAGGCAGTCTTCTCTACTTTATGAATACGGACTTGCTTATAAGAGGACTCAACTATAATTTTATTTACAGCTACAATACATTTATCACCAATTGAAGTGGATGGAATTATAATCCGCTTGTCGTCAGGGATTCTACTAAGGAAATCTTCACCTTTTGCTTTTTCTTGAATTTTCCGTTCCATAATTTCTAATCCGGATCGGTCGCTTCCAGCAAAAATAAATACAAAATTATTATTCTTAGTTTTATTTAAGTCAAGATAGGCAAACAGCCTGACAAAAGGCCAATCCTCATCTAATCTAGAGTCTATCTCATCGACAAAACATATAGTTGGCAATATTGATTGTTTCACCATATGCAATTTTTCTATTAATTGCTCTTCACTTACTTTTGCTAGATTAATTTCAATGAACTCCACCGGAAAAGGGATATTTTTTATTACTTCTTTTACCATTGAAGTTTTACCTGTTCCAGGTAACGCCCAAATCAGATAATTTTCATATGAATCTGACTTATTAGAAAGAGAATTAATAATTTGGTGGCAATCTTCCTGTAATTGATTACGTATTTGCTCTTCAAAACGAACATAGTCACCAATTACATTGTAATCCTCTGTATAAATGTGATCTATTTTTGCTAAGAAATTGGCATATTTGTTACCTATATTATTTTTCCGTCCATTTTTCAATTTTGTTTTCCAAGGCAAACCATACCCAATTATATTATCTTCATTAAGGTTAAGCGACAAAACACGTTGTAAGCAAGGATGAACTAAATAATAATCTGATATCGGAAGTGAATTAAATACCAAACTTTCACCTGGAACTAAAAATTTCTGTACAAATGCTTCACTGTAATCACTCTTAGCAATAAATCCTAATAGTCCCACATTATATAATCCACAAAAAGGATGATATTCAGCTTCACAATCCGAACACTTCCTTCTACATCGCCATGAAGATTTTGTTTTATTAATTTCTTTATTAAATTGATGACATATGTTAAAGATATCTTCTCTTCGAATTACATTTTCTTTCACAAATTTTTTTAATATTTCAGGTTCCATACACGCAAGAAAGGCTTTACATTCAGCTAGATAATTTGTTCCAAACAATTCGGCTGATTTATTAATAAGTGTTTTTAATTCCTCAACATTTCTTGGTTTAACACCGTCGTTATCTATATTTGAGCATATTTCTACTACGTCACGTGGTCTTTGCAATGTATGACGATAAACATTATCAAAAATATTTTCAGTTTCACCCTTAACTATACTATGAGGTATGTGTTCTGTACCAAAAAATGCTAGAAAAGGATTACTACGTTGAAATCCAGGTAAAACTAAATTAGAACGTTCCTCATGTTCAATGTAATATCTAAACATTTCTTTAATATCATCCCTAGCGTAAGTCAAATTATAAATTATTTTATAAACCTGTTCTTTCATCTCCCCAAGCACATCAAGCTTTTGCAATGCTTGTTTCCTTATAGACGCATACACATTTATTCTGCTGTTTTCTTTTTTAAGGTCAAAAACTGCGTTAGTTAAAGCTAATTGAGAGTAATACCATACTATATCGTTTCTATAATCATCCGGATCTACATTAGTATTGTCCGAATAACCCGGTAAAGTATGTTTAAAAGCTTCATCTAAATTATCAATAAATATTGCTATATCAAGATCCCTGGTGTGTTTATATGCAGAAATTAATGGAGTAAGAATATCAATTAATTCAGATAATTCCTTTTGAGATATACCATATTTCTTTCCAACTGTTAAAAATAGCCCCAAGTGATCACATGGTGTTACTATGGTATCTTCAGACATAATTTTTCTATATATAGGACATTCTATATGACTTAACTCTTTATAGTATTCCGATTTATATATTTTGAGATTTTTAAAAACCGACATTATAATAGCTAGTTTCCATATCATTATCCAACGTCTAAAATTCTCTAAAAACTCTTTTCCTCCATAACTTAGATATGTGTCACTTGGTGTGTCCAATAAATTGTCTGTAGGAATACAAAAATATCCTTGAGTATTTAATCTTTTTCTTTTTTCCTTTAATAATAAGGTTTTTCCCCATCCCTTGGTTGCACAAACAAAATTAGTTTTATTATCTCCAAGAAACTTTTTTATACTAGAGGTTTCATATAACACATATGTTGTGCCAAAATTAACATCATTAGCATCAACCATCCAAAGATTTGACCCAATATTTTTTGTTCTTTGTTTTCTGCTCAAGTTTACCCCCCCTTGTATTCTGATCTTTTCTACAAAATTACTTATTTTCCTTCTAAAAGAAAAAATCAATAGGCGGTTCAATTAAAGTAAATGGAAAACTAATCTTCGGTTTTCGATTCATGCGATATAATAAAATATCCTTTTGCTTGTCTTTCTTTAACTCCCTAATAAACTAATCCCGCCAGGTTGGCGGGATTTCGTATTTTAATATAGAGTTGTGTAGGCTATACATTAATTATTTAACCAGGAAATTCTATCAATACACTCCTTGATTTGCTCGCTGTCCACTTGGTGTTCGGATAAGAGCTGCTCGATCATATTGGCTTCTTCGTTCATATAAACCAAGGCCTGGTTCATTAGATTATCAATTCCTTTATTGATTCTTTCATTCAAGGACGAAGTCAGGCGGTGCAGATTCTTTTCGACTTCAGGGGCTATTTGACCGCGGAAATACAACTTAAAAAGCCGGCCCCACAGGAACATCGGAAAGATGAACCATAGCAAGTCGATATGGGAATCGAAGGTCCGGCTGATAGATATGTCGGGCTTTTTGAGTTCTCCAACCGTAATTTCCCATTGTTCCAACTGCAAATTAGTCCCTAAAACCTGCTCCACGTTATGGCTCAACCGCTCCCGGAATGACTTAAGATAAAAGGCCAGGTGTTTTTTGACCGCATTGAGCAGCTCGAAAGATTTTTCTTCCTTGAGCAAGATTTCTTTGAGTTCAGCCTCAAGCGACTTTTTCAGCCATTGCTCATACTGCCTGGTTACTTTGTATAAATTACCTTTCCAGCCGGAAAAGGATCTCTCATAATCATTGAACAACCTGTTTTCTATGACATGCCGATATGATTCCAAATATATTCTGAGATGATCCCGCGTCTTTTCTTTGTAGCTGCCTGTAATCAGGATCAATTCCCGCCTTACATAGTGAGCGTTTAGGTGCTCATCCAAAATTGCCTCCTTGAGCCTGCTTTTTTCTTCTTCCTGACGCAGGGAAGCCTGGTAGGCAATATCCAGATAAGAAAGACAGGTGTTGGTCACCGCTTCTATTTTGTAATGCAGGATCTCCAGGAATTTCTGGCCACGGTTGGCGGCAAGGGGCTGAAAAATCCTATTTTCAATAGCCTTATTAAAACTCAGCGTGTCCTCCCGGGCTGAATATCTTAAGATCGGGAACTCTCTGTCAAAATTCTTTTTAATCACTTGGGAGGTAAACGATTCGATCTGAAGTAAATGCTTCTCGTCAAAAAGATCGGCCTTGCTTATTACTATAGCGATTTCCGGCGAAAACCGATAAATCTCTTTAAGCAGGTTAAGCTCGTTTTCCGAGATGGGCTTTTCCGCGCTGATGATAAACAGGACCCCGCCGGTTTCCGGAAACCAGCTGACGGTAGTCTCGGTATTATGCTCCCAAACACTGCCGATTCCAGGTGTGTCAACCAGCCTGAGGCCTTTAAATTTACTCAGCAGCGGGGTCTTAATATCAACTATGGCCACATTTTTTACATTCTCAGGGTTACCGGTTTCTGAGACATAGTCGCTGACAGTTTCCATGGAAATTGGCTGGCTTCTGCCATCGAGAAAAGTAACCGTGGCTGCTTCGTTCTCTCCGAATTGAATCCGGGTAATGACCGAAGTTACCGGAATGTTGCCTACCGGCAGTAAATGCCGGTTCATCAGCCCATTCAGAAACGAGCTTTTTCCAGCCTTAAACTGGCCTAATACTGCAATATCGAGGTACTGGTTTTCCTCGGCAAAGTTCTTGATGCTTTTCAATGTTTTATTTAATGAATATAGCTTGAAATCATCGCAAACTGCTTGGATTTCCCCAAGCAATTCCAGGGATTGAACTAGTTTTTGTTTATCCATGGTTATGTTCATCACCTTCGCAATGCAGCCGTAATAAGATTATAAACCCTACCCCAATTTCCAAGTTTATTTTTACTATCGTTTAAGCTGCTTAAATGTTGAAATTCCCTGGAATATCGCGGCGGTTCCCAGTTCTTCTTCAATTCTTACCAGTTGGTTATATTTAGCCACCCGGTCGGACCGGGCGGGTGCTCCGGTTTTGATCAGCCCGGCATTCATAGCGACCACAAAGTCAGCAATAAATGGATCTTCGGTTTCTCCCGAGCGGTGGGATACCATGGAACGATAGCCAGCCTGCGTCGCCATTGTAATCGTTTCCATGGTTTCGGTCAGAGTACCGATCTGATTAAGCTTAATCAGCACACTGTTGGCTATCCCCTGTTCAATACCCTTTTGCAATATCTCCGGGTTGGTTACAAAGATATCGTCTCCCACCAGCAGGATCCTGTCTTGAAGCCGCTGGGTGATAATTTTCCAGCCATCCCAGTCGTTTTCAGCCATACCGTCTTCGATTAACACGATGGGAAAGCGGTTGACCAGCCCTTCATAGTAGTCTACCATCTGGGCAGAGGTTCTGGAAATACCCTCGGCGGCAAATACGTATTTACCATCTTGATAAAATTCAGAGGCCGCCGGATCCATGGCCAGGAAAACATCTTTGCCCGGCTTGTAGCCGGCTTTTTCAATAGCGCTTACCATCAATTCCAGGGCTTCTTCATTGGTGTTAAGATTAGGTGCAAACCCGCCTTCATCACCAACGGAACTATTAAGGTTTTTGTTTTTAAGCACAGATTTAAGGGTGTGGTAAACCTCGGCTCCCATCCGCAAAGTCTCCCTGAAATTCGGGGCGCCGGCGGGTACAATCATAAACTCTTGAATATCCAGGTTATTATCCGCATGTTTGCCGCCATTAAGAATATTCATCATAGGAACCGGCAGCAGCCTGGCATTGACCCCGCCCAGATATTGATAAAGAGGAATATCCAAGGTTTGAGCGGCTGCGCGGGCTGCCGCCAGGGAAACCCCAAGAATGGCGTTCGCTCCTAATCTGCCTTTGTTAGGGCTGGCATCCAGATCGATCATGATTTGATCAATGATATATTGATCCAGACAATTCTCTCCTATTATTTCATCGGCAATAATTTCATTGACATTCTTTACCGCTTCCTGAACCCCTTTGCCCAAATAGCGTTTGGCATCATTATCTCTCAATTCCACGGCTTCGCGAGATCCGGTAGATGCGCCGGAAGGAATAGCGGCACGACCCATTATTCCATTTTCCAGATAAACATCGACCTCAACGGTGGGGTTACCCCTTGAATCCAAAATCTCTCTGGCAACAACATCAGTAATAATACTCATTGAAGCAAACATCTCCATTCAAATAAATTTTATTTACCTTCTAACAAGGACATTTTTCCCTGCTTTTAAGCTTTTATGAGGTTAACCAAAACTATTTCCATACAAGTGAAAAGGCTCCCATCCCGAAAGACAGGAGCCATCAGCACTGCATTTCCGCCATATCTGCGAGGTGAGCCCCATCACCTTTAATATATTCTTAGACTTTTTGTTTATTATACCCCACCTCAATCTTTTGTAAAGAAATGAATCATTACGCCGTTGGCCACTATTAATCGGGAAAAATCTGCAGCAAGTACTCAACTCCCCCATAAAGGCAGTAAAACATTACCAGATTGGAATAATATCTGCATAATTTTGCTTATAAAAGCTATTGATATCGGCTTTCTAATTTGTTATTATTTTGGTTGAGAAAATACCATAGTGGCAATGGAGCTTGCCATGCTGCGGCTAAACGCTTAAATTTAAGCTGATGGCTCCTATCCTAAACGCGATAGGGGGTGTTAGCTTGGTTTAGCTTTAAACCTAAGTTAAACGCGTATTCCTGTGTTTGGGAATGCGCGTTATTTTTTTGCCGAAAATTATTAGGACTTATATTTAATTAAAGGAGCCTGGTTATGACACTTGCATTCATCCTTATTGGTACTATTCTTCTTGCCAGTATAATCTCTATCGAACTGGGAATATCCGTAACAATTATTGAAATCGTTATGGGAGTAATATTGGGTAATACCCTGCATCCAATCATCCCGGACTGGATGAACTTCCTGGCCTCTATCGGCGCGGTTCTCCTTACTTTCTTAGCCGGGGCCGAAGTAGATCCCGCCATACTCAGAACCAAAGGTAAGGAAAGCCTGCTGATTGGTTTATTGTCGTTTATTGCCCCGTTTGTTGCAACGTTTTTGTTTTGTTTCTATATGATTGACTGGTCTTTAAACGAAGCTTTAATTGCCAGTATAGCCTTATCCACCACTTCCCTGGCGGTAGTGTATGCGGTCCTGGTGGAAAGCGGCCTGAACAAAACCGAGCTGGGCAAGCTTATAATGGCCTCGTGTTTTATCACCGACCTGGGCACGGTTCTGGCCTTAACCCTGGTATTTTCTCAATACTCGATAAAAAGCTTTTTGTTTTTAGCCGGTTCCGCGGTAATTATTGTCGCACTTCCCTGGATGGTCGGAAAGATCCGGGAAAGATACGGAGAAAAGCTGGTGCAGCCGGACCTTAAAATAGTCCTGGCAGCTTTATTCGCCCTAATGCTATTGGCTGAAATCGGTCAGGGGCAGTCAGTTTTACCCGCCTTTATCCTGGGACTGTGTTTATCCTCAATTTTTTCCGGCCAGCCGGAACTTCCGGCCAAGCTCAGGACGATTGCCTTTGCCGTGCTTACCCCCTTTTTCTTTTTGAAAGCCGGTATGAACGTATCCGCTACCGCTTTATCCAGTCAGCTGGTTTTATTGGGAATATTATTTATAGTCAAGGTGTTTTCCAAGGGCATCGGGGTATACCCCCTGGCTCACAGATTTATACCGGCTGGTTCTATGTTCGCCACCCTCTTGATGAGTACGGGATTGACCTTCGGCACCATATCTGCCATGTTCGGCCTCAACAACGGCTACATTAACAACTCACAATATTCGTTATTGGTTACGGTAGTTGTAGCTTCAGCCATTATTCCAACCGTTATTGCTCAGAAATGGTTTCAGCCTGACCATATCCTCGGTGAAGATGAGGAAACAACAGCCGGATCAGAGTCATTATTATCAGAAGAGGTGGGTTAAATGTGGAAAAATATACTGGTGGGTATTGGGGAATTAGAAGAAGTCCCGGTTTTACTTGCGGCTGCCTGTGCAATAGCCAAAGTCAGAAATTCCAGCCTAACCATAGTCACCGTGGCCAATATACCGGACTGGGCTTCTATATACGGGTCAGACTCGACCCTGCGGGAAGACGGGTTTAATCTATACCAGCCATTGCTGCTTAAAGCTCAGGCAGAAGCCAGTAAATATGGGCTGCGGGTTAAAACCGAGCTGCCTTTCGGCAATCCTGCCGAAAGCATAATCAATTACCTGAAGCAAAACCAGTTTGACTTGGTTGTCCTGGGGCATAAACGGAGGTCCAGTTTAAACCGCTGGCTGTTAGGATCGGTTGCCTCCAAGGTAGTAAGCTATTCACCCTGCAGTGTTCTAATTGTACGTAGTAAATTGGGATGGAATAATATTCTGGTGGCCTTGGATGCCTCGCCGGCTGCAGCCCGAGCCCTGGAATTCGTTTTGGACCTGGGGGCCGCCACAGATGTCAGTATTGAAGCGGCGGCGGTTGTTCCCATCCCCAATTATGCGGGCACCATCGGTGAAGTGGAAACAGCCCGGCAGTTCGGGGAACAGTTTTATTCGGGAATTCTGGCCAAGGCACAATGGGCAGCCCAAAAAAGAAAGCTTAATCTGCGCACCCATTTATTCTTCGGCGATCCCGCCGAACGAATACTGCATTATTTAACCCAAAAGCATAACGATATGGTGGTGCTGGGCCATAAAGGAACATCTAACATTCGCGAAATATTGCTGGGCAGTACTGCTTATAAATTGGTTAATTATTCTCCCTGCAGTGTTCTAATTATTAAAAATGTCGCAACTGAAAGCAGCCCTGGAAAGGAGTTGGAGTAAATGGATAAGATTATGGATATCGAACAATTTAAAGTAGGCCAGCTGGAATCACCGCATAAAGATCTTTTATTGCGCTCAGACGAATATGGGACATTAAGCATAGGAATTCTTATTAACCCCCAAGAAGTGGCAATTGTAGCCTACTCAACCGCTGATGATGTTTTCGAGAAGATGATGTTTTGGGCTGATAAGGTTGAACAGGTTAAGCAAACGTATAGCACGAAAACCAGTTAAGTGAATAATCGGAAGAAAATCGATGTCGGCTGCTCAGTTAAGGGGCAGCCGACATTTCATCTGGGCAAGAACCTTATCCCCTATTAAATATGGTTTTTAACCGTTCAATTGACAGAATAAATTCGGGCTAATAATATACCCCCCAGAACAGTAATCAGCATAAATACAATTAAGGTGGCAATCGCCGAATTAAGTGCGATCCGAAACGGCTTTTGCTTTTCACTATAGTGCCGTCTATATTCCTCATAAGTGATTATAAATCCCATAATAGCGGCAAGAGGACTAAACAGCAGTCCTATTATGAAAAACAGTTTAAATATTTCCATTATCAATGCTTCTCCCATTTATTCATTGGAGCAGAACCCACCCATATGAACCCAGCAGCAGTACTGCCAATACGAGATACCTAAATAATTTTGCGTAATGATTTTTCTTCCTGATTCGATTGGCCCTATCTACAAGTTGGGGCAGGTCCGCCAACTCAGTGATTAATACTTGTGCCAGCCTTCGCGCGACCGGTGAGCTGTTTTGCACCAACGATATCCCGATATCCGCTACTTTGAGGGCTATTCCATCATTGGGCCCATCCCCCACCATGGCTATACAATGACCTCTTTGCTGAAGCAGCCGGATAAGGCTTCCCTTTTGCGAAGGCAATAATCGGGCAAATACCGAACAATAGGCAGCTTGCCGGGCTAATTCCGACAGTTCCATTCTTGCAATGGTCTTCCCGCTAAGATAAAACTTAACATCGTCGGTAATTCCGCATTTTTGGGCTATTTGAACAGCAGTTTCATTCCGGTCTCCGGTCAGGATTACACTTTTAATACCTCGGGCCCTTAATTCAGCTATGGTTTCACGGGCTCCAAGCTGCAGAGAATTCTCCAGTTGCAGCAGGCCTAGAAACGTATAAGCGGCCGGATTTAAGCCGGGCCTTGTAGCAGAATAGGCCAGAGCCAGAGCCGTATCCCCCTGTTTATTAATGGTATCAATTTGGGCGGAGCAGTGAAGACGGAACTTATAATCTGCCTTTTCCCGGGTCCCGTTTGCAGTCATATAGCTGTTACAAATTTCCAGAATGATTTCCGGATCCCCTTTGGCAAAATAGTATGATTCTTTATTTAATTCAAAACCGCAAGCCATATAGCGCTTTTCCGAATCAAAGGGCTGATCATATATTCTTTTTGCTTGTATCAATAGTTCATTAATATCGATTCCTCTCTTTTGAGCGAAAATTATCAAGCCTTTATCTACCGGGTTAGCCTGACCGATCTTTTCGAGAAATAAAACATCATGACACAGAGCACAGGCCAGCTTGATTAAATAGAAGACCCGGTCATCATTGCGATCGCAGCTGGGGTTGAGCGCCCGGTCGGCACCATAAATATTTTCAACCTCCATTTGACGGGTGGTTAAAACTCCGGTTTTATCGAAGCATACCATATCGAGAGCATTCAAACGGTCAAATATATTCAGATCACGGATTTGAATCTGCGTTTCCCGGGTTTCCCGTACCATAAGCCAGTACTTAAAAAGATCGTTGTTTTGCAGCAATATAAAGAGCAGGACCAGTAGCAGGTAAATACCGATCACAGCCGCATAACGATTGGTTTTAACAATACCAACAACCACAGCCGGTATAAGCAGAGCAGCCAGGAGAAAATATTTCTTTTGAAAAATACGAAACCCATAAGGCGTATCGTAGTCCCTCTCCTGCTTTAATACCTGTCCATATTCAGTTTGTTCCCCGGCCGCAACCACCAGGCCCTGGGCTGTGCCTCGCGTTATTCTGCTGCCCCTGTATAAAATGCCGCCCGTCTTTTTAAGGACAGGCATAATTTCACCGGTTATATCAAACTCGTCAACTTCCAGTCCGTCTGCCGCAACCAGTCTGAGGTCGGCAGGAACAATTTCTCCCGCTTGCAGGACTGCAATGTCGTCCTGGCGTAGTTTATCTTCATCAATATTTATTAATTTGCCGTTTTGGACAATTGTCACCAAATTGCCTTTCAAGCCATAGCCCTCACCTTAATTGTCTTTCCGTAACACCCTCCGGCTTCTGCTGCCATTACTCCAGTTTTGAGCTGCCTTGGCGGAGGGTAATGATTCATATTCACTCACTGGTCGGGTTTACATCGGTATTAAATATCTGATTGTACAAATCTGCTCCATAACTGGTTTGCAAAGGCTCGCCCTGCACCATCTTAAAAGTCCGTTGGCCGTTAATCTCCCTTTCAGCCCTAAGATACAGGGCGTTTTCCAGCTTCTGTTCATAACGTCCATGGGCAAATTTATATAGATGCGTAACAAAGCAGACCTTGATGCGTTTTTCCAGTAAGGCCCCTACTATCTGTCCGGCAATCTCCGAGCCTTCTCTCTCGTTGGTCGCCGCAAATGACTCGTTGAAAAGCACCATGGCATACGGTGATAGGTTGTCCACAATATGACTCATGCGACTAAGTTCTTCATCCAGCTTGCCGCTATTCATATCTGCGTCTTCTTCCCGCTTGAAGTGGCTGAAAAGGCCGGAACAAACGCTGGCACAGTATCGCCCGGCCGGTACGAACATCCCGCATTGCATCATCAGTTGCGCCAGGCCGATGCTGCGCAAAAACGTCGACTTGCCGCCCTGGTTGGCTCCGGTAATGATTATGAGGCTTTTAGTATCAGCGTTCACATCATTGCCCACTATTCTGTGCTCCAGGTTAATCGCCAGAGAAACATCATACAAGCCGCTGCAAGAAAGCCTATTTTCATTATGACCGGCAGGCAGGGGGAACGTTACTGCTTCCCCTTTTTGCGCAAGTCCTTGGTATAAATTTAAACACCCGATATAAAAGGCCAGCTCGGTCCTCAGCATAGCAAAGAAACTGTAAATATGATCAGTGGACTGGGCCAGCGCGTTAATTACCTGGTTGATCCCTCTGTTTTTTAATTCGGCTAAAGCCCGGGACCCGGCCTCATCTCTCTCGTGGACATAATAGGCGTAAACAGGCGGCTTGGCAGCAAAAATTCGCTCCAGCCAGCTTTGTTTTTTCCGGATTGATTTATGCAGGGTATAATTAACGCCTTTATTGCCTTCCCCCAGTTCAGCGCTGATCAAGACTCCCTGGCGGAATTTTAATTCGGCCAAATGCTTTTGGATGAGAGCGAAATATTCATCGCTCAGTTCTTTCTGGAGCATTGCCAATAATGCAGTAAGCCCTTCGGACTCGAATTGTTCCAGGTGTTCATCAGCTACTGCCCTCATTTTTCTCAGCATACCCACATACATTTGCAGCACTTCAATCAAGCTGTATAAGCTGGGCCGCCCTAAAAATCCCCAATATGTCTTTTTCCTTTGTTCAATCGCTTCCACGGCCAGGGCGTATAGATCTCTAACTATGGCCGAATTTCTGATGCTATCTTTGAGAATGTTCTGGCGATATAGGATCGTGTCCAGATCGGTGGTCCCGGATAAAACCGCTTTCGTTGCCACTTTAAGCAGCACCTCATCACCGAGCGCCATAGCATTGAACAAGGTTTTTAATTCAAGATCTTGTATTAATGCCGGGGCATTGACCGGAAAATCGCGATCCAGTTCAAAATCATGATCTCTATACATTAGAAATGCCTTCATAATTTAATTCGCTCCCTGATGCATGCAAATGTCAGCCGGTATTTTTCGGCGATCGACATGGCATAGGCCAGGCCGTCTGCAGGTTTTCTGATAATTTTATAAGTCCGCAAGGCCGGATTGTCAGGAACCACGGTACTGACCATGCTTACCGTTTCCCGGCTGAAAGCTGCCAGTTCATCGAGGAAGGTTACCCAAACCCCCAGCGCGCCCAGTCCTATAATTTGGGCCATGATGCGTTGGCTCAGACTGATAGCGTCCTGCAAGGTGGTCGAAGTGAAAATCTCATTCAGGATGATAATACTGTCGGAGGTAGCCTGGTTCAAAATATGGTTGATCCTTATCAATTCATCCTGCAGTTTGCCGTTAAGACTCGAGATGGTTTCTTCTTTTTCAAAATGGGTAAAGATCTGATCAAATAGAAACAGCCGTGCCTCCCGGCCGGGAACCGGGCAGCCCAAACCGGCCAGATAATGCAATTGTCCGAAAGTCCGGGCGAAGGTAGTTTTGCCCCCCTGGTTGGGACCGGATATCACAAATATCCGCTCCTCCCCTTGCAAGCTAAAGTCATTGCAGACGACCTCGGATTTTTCCTTGATCAGCTTATGGGCCAGGGCTAGATCGAAGCCTTCATAAGAGTAAATATCCCCACTGGTATGGGAGAGCTGGGGGTAGCAAAAGTTTAGCCCCTGCTGTTTGAATTTTGCGGTAAATTCCAGCCAGGCTACATAAAATTGAATCTCCCGGTCAAAAACCGCTATGCTCTCATCCAAATAACCGCCATGTTTAACTGCAAACTCATCGAGATTTAAGAATAGGTCAGGAAACAATTTAGCCACTAAGTCCAATACTGCCGCTTCAACATGGTTCATTTCCACCCAATCGGAATACTTGGCAGTATAATCTTTTACCGCTCCTTGTTTAAACCTTTGAAAGGTTTGCTCCACCTCGGCACTGTAATCACTTTCAGATTCATATTTACGAACCTGGATACAGTTATCCTTAATTTGCAGACAGTATTTTACGGCGGACAAATCAGTGATAAGCTGCTGGGTATCAGCCCAAAGTGACTGAAAATTTTCCGATGCAACATATCTGGTCGCATGTTCACGGAAAGACAATAGTCCCCGGGATTTGATATGGGCTGAGGCTAAATCATTGACCAGGCCGACAACGGCATCACAATAAATGGCCACGGCATCCAAAAACCACCGGTCCTTCTGTTTCTGGTAACGAAGTCTTTCTGCCTGGGAAAGATATCTCCGCATTTCATGCATCTTTTGGGCAAATGCATTAATATGTTCCAACAGTATGTCATTTTCAAGATCCCGCATTATTTCATGACGATACCGGATCCCGTCAATATCGTGCAAAGCGGTGTAAAAAAAGGGGGATAAATTATATTCCTGCTTGCCGGAAGTTACTGCCGCAACGATCTGATCAAGATTTAAATCTCCAAAGAATTGCGGAGCTTCTGATGTTACATTTTCCGCGGGTGGGTCAGTTTGGTTAAATAATATGCTATTAAAACTCATCAAAAATGCCTCCTGAACCATGCTTATATAGCCTGCTCAAAACTACCGCGACGAATGTTTATGATAGGATTCGGACTTCCCGACCTAGTATTTGTAGCCGTTATGTCGGCTCTGAGTTGGTGAACTCGAGCCTTCCACGGGTGTTATGGCTAAAAATTGGGCTATTGCAAGAAATAAGGCAGCAACCTTGATCCCCAAAATATGCCCCACCATCGGCAGAACAATCATGCTGCCAAACCAACCCGGCAGCACAGTAATAAGGGCAGCTAGAATATTTGCAGCCAGGCCTTTGAAACGCTGCCAATTGCACAATATAAGTAAATTCATGGTACCCCCCTCGGAGCCTCAAAAGTCATGCGTGCACTTTTTCCTTTAAGATATCCCATGAAAGAAGATACGCTTATCTTTGGTGGTATAACCCTCCGGAGACTCTGAAGTCTTATTTGTAAATATTGGTAAGACCTCTATCGCATCCTTACGGAATCGTGAATTTATTTCCGCCATAGCTGCCAAAGCTGTATCTACGTCCCGGCCTTCACTTAAACCAATGCCAACCGGTACATGCACCCGCTCGATAAGCTCAGCTGCTGTTCCCATTATCTTTAGTTCTTTCAAACTGGCGCTAATTTTACGGCTATTGCCCAGCACCCCTATATACCTTGCCGGGGATTTTAGCACCGTCTGCATCAACTTTTCATCAAGCTCGCGATTATTATTCACTATAATTAAGCTAGTACTTTCATTAATATCATAATTCTGCAACAGCTGAACCACGTCTCCCCGCAGCAACTCAGCAGCCTTGGGGAACCTTTTACGGGTTAACGTTTCACCCCGGTGATTTATTATGGTTATTGTGTACCCAAAAATAACAGCAATTTTGTATATATTTATAGCTGCGTTACCCGAACCTACTATAATCAATCGGTCATTACCAGAGCTATTCTTACTATTCAGACTTTGCTCAATATTCAAAATTAAACCTCCCTTTAATGATGATAATAATTATATTTGTGTGAGGAGGCTCTTCATTGAACTGCCCTCAGCAACTGCTTTTATTAAAAAAATAAAATAGCCCCTATCGTTTGATAGGAGCTATAAGCTAAACAGCATTTGAGCCCTGAATCGGGCTGCAGGTGAGCACCATCACCTAATATTATTCTTTAAGCATAATTAATTATATTAAATTGAACTGTTAATTACAAGGGCTAGCCCCGCAATCCGGTTTTAGGCAATGTACATCTTAAGCAAAAATAAAAAGATAAATTTTTACTTAAAGGTTCTAAAAGCTTGAGTTAATAAGGATATTGAAACAAA
>JAYFPZ010000017.1:0-131150 GCA_034927445.1 Syntrophomonadaceae bacterium | reverse complement strand
CCTGCCCGAACCCAGGAGCCAACCGGATGGACCATCCGTTGAACCAGCGAGCGACTTGGAAGAGGAAAGAAACGGGAGAATTCTTCCGCATCGGTATGAAAAATCTGCCCCCTCCCAACCGGAAACCTCCTGTCGTCGACTAGGACCAGCAGCGTAAAAGCTTGCAGATTCAGACAGGGTATGCGCAAATATTTAAGAGTACGGATTCTTTGTATGTTATTAAAACTATAATTTACAGATAGGATGTGTAATTATGGGCATTAGAAGTAAAGGTGGATTCTATGGCTGGGCCATGGTAGCGTTGCTCTTTGTAGTTTACTTTATCACCGGTGGTTTTGGTCAGTATGGAGTTGCCGTGGTAAATGGTCTTATGTGTAAAGAACTCGGTATTTCCCGAGCATCTCTGGGGCTCGGGATGTCTGCTTTTGCACTTTTTCAAGGGTTTGCCGCTCCACTGATTGCCAAATCAATTAACAGCAAAGGAATAAAGTTTACTATAGCCCTGGGATCATTTGGTTTTGCCATCATAGCCCTAATAATGGCGACTGTTGTTCATACCGTCGCGGCCTATACAGTAGTTTTCGGAGTACTAGGCGGCGGATTACTGGCAACCGCTTCGACGGTACCAGCTCAAGCCAGTCTTAATTTATGGTTCAAAAAAAGAAGAGCCCTGGCAATTGCTATTGTTATGCTGTCTGCGGGCTTGGGCGGATTTGTAATTTCTCCAATGGTAGTTAAAGTTGTTAATGCGACTACCCATAGCTATACAGCTGGATGGTATCTGATTATGATTGGTTTTGCTCTGGCTGGAATACTAACCCTGATTTTTGGGGTGAACAAGCCGCAGGATTTGGGACAGGTTCCTGATGGAGCATATGTGGAGAAAGAGGAAAAGAAGAAAGAATCCCGGGTTTATAAAGTAAAAAAAGCCATTGATATTAAAGTTATTCTAAGACATCCATCGATGTGGTGGATGACTTTGGCCTCATCATGTTTCTTTTTCTGCTTTAGTATGATTAATACCCATGCAGTGATTCACCTTAGCGAAAGCGGAGGACTTTCATTAGCCCAGGCTGCTTTAGCCTATGGTATTATGCCTTTCTTGAGCATTGGAGGACGGGTAGTGATCGGATTAGTGGGAGACATAGTTGAACCCCGCCATCTCTGGTCCGGTGCAATTATATGTTATGTCATAGGCATTTATTTCCTCATGACTTCAAGTACTTATGCTACTGCTATTGCTTTTGCAGCTTTTGTAGGGATAGGCTGGGGCGCCAATATGGTGTGTTTCCCCGCAGTTATTGGCAATTACTATGGCGGAGAGAGTTATTCGTCTGTAATGGCATATATGTTTCCCATTAAACAGATCGCCAATGCAATCTCTCCCGTTATGGCCGGCGCCATTTACGATGCTACCGGGAGCTATAGTATTGCATTTATGATCGGCATCGGGGTTTGTGTTATATCCTTTATAGGATTGCAATTCGTAAGACCGATAAAAACAGATGATAATACTGCGATAGCTGCTTAAAGAATATTTTGAGTTGGATATCAGGTTTACTAATCTTAATTTAATAACAAATAATCCAAAATCAATTCAGGCTGTCTACAATTTTTGTGGGCAGCCTGCTTTCTGGGCATTGCAGTTTGAATGGTAATCAGCTAAATTTTGGAAGTATTCTGTAAATGTCATTATATAAAAATCACACCGAAGGCATTTTTTAAGCTTATCTTCAAATTCATTTTGGACTGCGCCATCGCATAAAGTACCTAGAATTGCCCAACATAACCTTCCGGCATTATGGCCGTCATTGGCACCGTCAAATTGGATGCACTGAGCGACCGGACATACGCCAAGCTCCTCAGTATTGTGACCGCCAATTTCCCGGCCGCATCTCTTGAATTCCCAACAGTTAGGCAGGTTCATAGCAAATCCTCCTTGTTTAAATGCTATAATTAAATACTACAAAAAACCACTATAACTATCAAGATTATATTAATAATAAAGATTGGTTTTTAAAATTTAAATAATTTGTCTAATAATCTGTTAGCTTAATATGGTGTTGCCTATCCCTAATCCTTCACGATGTTCATCATAAAAAGGAGTAGAATCTCCTTATTCTATAATAATAATCTTAACTGCAAGCGAACCAAAAGGCACCGGAAAGCCGATGCCTTTTAAATGGATAGGACAGTAATATTTATATAAATGATTGCAGTTCAGTTATCTGCCCTGGGGACGCATACCGGAACCGCCCTGCGCACCTTGTCCAGGCTGCCCGCCTTGACCACCGGGTCCCCCGTTCATACCGCCGCGGTTGGTAACCGCAGAGCCATCATCAGCAATGCTGGTTAAGGTGCCCGACAACGTGAGGCTGGTTAATTTGGTTCCGCCGGTATAGGTCCCTCCATTGTATAGGCCGTTGACCGCAGTGCCGGTACAGGTCCCCCCGGAGAAGAGGGTATAAGTCTTACCCTGGGCCAATTCCGGCATACTTATAACCATCGACTGATAATCCTTGGCGGGGGCGAAGGTCAAAAGTGATTTACCCGATTCATCCGCCAGGTTCACTAAAGTGCCGGCTTTTTGAACCGCCGTATAGCTAACCAGAATAGAATTCTGCGAGGAACTGTCGGACGGAGCCTGGGCCATGCCGGAGCTGCCGGCGGCAACCAGGATGCCTCCCGTTTGTTCGCAGGTGCCGTTATAGTCCAGAGCGCCATTGCCGCTATTGGTCGGACCGTTGACAATAATCGTACCTCCGTCAATATACATGGCTCCGTTGGAGTCTAAACCGTCACCGGCAGCATTGACATATAAATAACCTCCGGTTATGCGCACCTCATTGTTGTCCGAAGCTCTGAAATTGTCTCTGCCGTTTTGGTCGTCATCACTGCCTCCGGCGGAATTAATGCCGTCATCACTTGCAGTAAGGCTTATTTCGCCGCCGTTTATGGTTACGGTCACGCCCTCCAGTCCCTCATAGCTCCTGGTGGCCGATATAGTGCCTGAGTTGACAGTTAGATTGGCGTCGCTGTGGACCGCGTCATCTCCGGTGGAGATATTGATAATACCGCCGTTAATTAACACATCCCCATTGGAATGAACCGCATCATCAGCCGAGTCAATGGCTAATACGCCGTCGTTTACCAAAAGCCCGGCACCTGCTTTTATTCCTTTGGTGCTCACGGTGGATTCATCGGCTGTCTGGGGGTCGTTGAACCCTCTGCCGGGATTGCCTGCCGACGCGGGGGTATTGCTTACGGAGGCACTGCCCCCGCCAGTGGTCAGATTAATTTCTCCGCCCCAAACCTGGAGTATGGTTTCGGCCTGAATCCCGTCTTGCCCGGCAGTGACATTGAACTTGCCGCCGTCCAGGGAGATCCAACCTTTGCTGGTATCCTCGTCATTATTGGCTTGGATGCCGTCACTTTTGGCATTGATTACGAAATTGCCATTGTTTATCGCCACCGAATCTCGTCCCCGCAGTCCGTCATTGACTGCGGTGATATTAATATTTCCTCCGGTAATTATCAGGTCATCCTTGGTGGCAATACCATTCCGGCTATTGCCGGTTACCGTAAGCGTACCGGAACCATTGACCGTAAGGTCGTCCTGAATGAAAATAGCTGCATCCGGTTGATCTTCATCAGCTGAGTCGAGGTAACTGGATCCATCGGCAACACTGTTGCTGGTTCCAGGGGCTAAAGTAATTATGGTCTTGTCCGCTTGTTGGGAGTATATTGAGGGACCGGCCGAACAGGCCAGGGCTGCCCCGTTCATTACCAACCGTACGGTGTCGTCCTTGCCTGCGGACACAATAATCTGGCCGTCCGGCAGGGTGCCCTGCAGTACATAAGTTCCCGCCGCCGTTATGGTCAGGGTGCTGCCGGCGGCAGTTGCACCGGAGCCGTTCACCGCAATGGTACTCCCGTCAAGATTTACGGTCACAGCCGAGGCAACGTCCCAGGTATCGTTCATATCTTCGTCGCTGTATTCTGCCAGCGGGGAACTCACGGACGTCGCCGCCGCCGTGGCGGACGCCGTCTCCTGGCTGCTTCCGCACCCGCTCAAACCTGATAATGGTACCAGCAGGGTTGTAATTAGAGCCAGGCTTTTCATATATTCTTTAATCATTTTCCTTCTCCTAACATTTGATTTTGATGATTAAATATCACCCTTGGCCGGAAAGGCGGTGATTTATTCTTCGCTTTCAGCCATAGTCAGCGATATGTCCAGATTGCCGTTGCGGCAGCGGATTTCATCCATAAAATCTTTCTGAGAACGTTCTTTTTTCATTTCGATACGGTACACTACGTTGAACAAGCTGCCGAAGTCTGTGGTTTTGACCTGCTTCATATGCCAGCTGTCGGTATATTGGCCGAGAATGTCATCGAATAACGATTGATAGTTCATATTTTCCGGCACCGTAACTTTTAGCAGCATTGAGGCGTTGGCCGGTTTGGCATAATCAATTTTATTGATGAGCAGCATGACAGCCCCCAGGATTACGGCGAACAAGGCCGCATATCCCACATAACCCATACCGCAGGCCAGCCCCACCGCCAAAGTAAAGAAGACATAAGCGATGTCTTTGGGATCGCCCGGAGCGCTGCGGAAGCGTATCAGAGAAAAAGCCCCCGCCAGGCTGAAGGCCCGGGCTACATTGTCACCGATCAGTAATATGATTATGGAAATTATGGCCGGCAGCATGATCAGGGCGACCGTAAACGAAGATATATATCCTTCTTTTTTATGGGTCGCGATATAAACCTGGCTGATAACCAAACCAAGCCCCAGAGCCGAAAAAATAATCAGCAAAGTCTTGCCCAGGCTCAACGTTTCACTAACCCCGGATGAAAACAGGTTCTCCAACATTCGTGCTCCTCCTTTCCGGAATAAAATGAATCAGACTGCCCGGGGCAGATTGTAAGTTGGTTTGTTCAAGCACGTTCTTCATATATTCCTGACCGTATTTGGAATACCTGGTCGAGTAAACCTTATGGTCAGCCAAGAGTCCGGTAAGCCACAAGGGAAAAGCCCCGGCAATTTTTACTTCCATCAGATACCTGTCAGCCAGGAGATCCGTTCCAAACCGGCCTTTTTCAAGATCAAGTTCTTCTCTCCGGGTGATAATGTTACGATCGAAAGTTATTCGGAAATTTTTATCGTCCTTGCCAAATAATGCTTTACGCCGGTAGCTAATATAAGCAGTTGGCTTAACCGGGTTGGTATTTAGAAAATAAGCAATCTCGTTCAAAACCTGACCGTTTATGTAATCGGCCGGTTGAGGGTTGATCCCGTAATCAAGAAAGAGCGAAGCTTCAATTAGGGAAAGAACTGCACGCCGTTTAATTACAACGCCGCCTATTTTCTTTTTCAGTTCCAAAAAAACCTCACTATTGGGTGAAACAGGAATATCATAACTTCGTATTCGCAGCTTTTCCTTATAAAAAGGTTTGGACAGCGAATGACGGATAAGGCTGGAATTATCAGTATCATAATAAATGTTGCTGATGACGTACTCCTGTCCCTCCTTGCAATTGCCATCAGGATGCATATACTGCATGATCCCGGGTAAAATTGCTTTATACTGGTCTTCATTGATTACAAATTTTTTCTCATAGCGACTGAAAGTTTTAATTGTCATAAATAACCCCCCCACAAATCTAGCTTGGTAACTTAACCGCATAATATAACCCGTACCTTAAATTGCTCTGAATAAAAAAATTCAGGTTATTTTCAGGTTGGTATATTAGGATGGCATTAACAGTAAACGGGGCGGCATAAATTAAAATTCAGCTTGTACAGCACGGATCGGAGGTTGTGGGATGAGAATACTCGTAGTCGAAGATGAAATCCGTTTGGCGGAGGCAATCGCTCAGATTATAAAAGAAGACAAATACACCGTTGATGTGGTGCATGACGGAGAAGACGGCTATGATTATGCCATGAGCGATATTTATGACGTGATTGTGCTCGATGTTATGTTGCCCAAGCTGAACGGCTTTGAGATAGTCCGGCAGATGCGCAGGAATAAAAGACAAACCCCGGTAATTCTCCTTACCGCCAAGGATGAAATAAATGATAAAGTAACCGGTCTTGATTGTGGGGCGGATGATTATCTGACCAAACCCTTCGCCCCGGAGGAGTTGCTGGCACGGATCCGCGCGCTGGCGCGCCGGCAGGGAGAGGTGGTAATGGATGAGCTTGATTTTGCTGATATAACGCTTAACCTATCGACTTACATGCTGGAATGCGGTTACAAGTCGGTGCATCTGGGATTAAAAGAATTTGAAATCATGCGTATGCTGCTGACCAATTCCAACAACGTAGTTCCCAAGGAAAATCTGTTGCTGAAGGTATGGGGATCCGAATCTGAAGCGGAGGATAACAATGTAGAGGTATATATTTCATTTCTGCGGAAAAAGCTCTCTTATCTCGGGTCATCCGTCAATATTGCGGTGGTGCGCAAGGTTGGATATTATTTGGATGTGAAAAAATGATCAATAGACTGAGATTTAAGTTCATCCTGATCAATATGATTTTGATTACCATCGTACTGATCATTACTTTTATTGCTGTTTACGCATCAACCCAGCAGAGGCTGGTCAGGGACAGCCTGTCTATTTTGGAGCACTCGCTCACCGAAACCAACCGTAAAGAGCCGCTGACCAAGGGGGGAGGTCCGGACCGAAACCCGGGGGTGATGTCTATTGCCAGCTTTACGGTTAATTTGGATTCGGATAATAATATTATTGACGCCAAAGGGCCGCTGTTTGACCTTAGCGATGAAAAGGTCTTACGTCAGATTGTGGATGCCTGCCTGGACAATAAAGCCAATACCGGAGTCATTTCCGATGCCAACCTGCGCTATCTGAAAATGTCCAACAGTGCGGGGACCAAAATCGCTTTTGTGGACCGCCAAATGGAAACCAACACTCTCGCGGCCTTGATAAAGACCTCGCTGCTGGTGGGATTGGGCAGCCTGCTGGCTTTCTTTGTTATCAGCCTCTATCTGGCGAAATGGGCATTACGGCCGGTTGCCCGAGCCTGGGAACAGCAGAAGCAATTCGTCGCTGACGCTTCCCATGAACTTAAGACCCCGTTGGCGGTGATACTTGCCAACGCGGGTATTGTGCTGGCCAACCCGGAGCAGACCGTAAACAGTCAAGCCAAATGGCTTGAGTATATTCAAATAGAAGCCAAGCGCATGAACACCCTGGTGGAGAACCTGCTGTTTTTGGCCAAAACCGATGATGCAAAATCAAAAGTCATCCTGTCACGGGTTAATCTAAGTGATATTGTGTGGGGGGCGGTTTTGCCCTTTGAATCCGTTATATTCGAACAAAATAAAAAACTGGCAAGCCATATTGCTTCCAGCCTGTATATCAACGGAGATGAAAGCCGTCTGAAAGATTTAATGAATATATTGCTGGATAATGCCTGCAAATATGCCGATGCCAAAGGCACTATTACTGTGGAATTGTCTGAAAAGCCAGATCACAAAGTGAAGCTCTCCGTCAGTAATACCGGCATTTATATACCCCGCGACCAAATTGATCAAATCTTTGAACGGTTCTTCCGGGTGGATAAATCAAGAGTAAGAGAGCAGGGGGGATATGGATTGGGGCTGGCAATCGCACAAAGTATTGTCCGGATGCACAGGGCCAAAATATCAGTTCAAAGCACCCTTGAGTCCGGTACGACTTTCACGGTGATCTTTCCCGGTCAGAGTTCCGGGGCAAACCCGAAGAATATTGCTCAAAAGCTGTGAGTAGCAGCCTTTCGGGCGCTCCTGCCAACGCCGGACGGATCGACCCTAATTGGGGTTCCTTTGTTTCCAGCCTAAAAATCGTTGTATCAGCCGGCGTATAAAAGGCAGTTTAGCCACCGGAGGATTATCCCGGAATTTCTCCTGGCCCGGTTTAATCCCGCTTACATCAGCTTGGCCGGGAGGAGCCGATACTGGCTTGGCCATAGTGAGCACCGGGGCTTCCTGCTTGGATGCCTGTGCCCCTGCAATGGGCCCGGATTTTGTCTGATTACGGTTGGCCCTATTCCATTTATCTTGTGATTGGTTGGAAGATCGCTGTTGCTTGGGGTAAGGACGTTTGATTTGAGTCTTGCCCGGACTATGGCCACGGTCGGTAACTCGCGGACGCTCTTCCCTTTTGGAGTTGGCCTTAATCCAGGCTTGGGCCGCAGATTTAACCTTATTGAATTCATCCTCGGCGGGGAATTCAGCCTCTTCGATCAAAGCCCCGATATGTTCTTCAATCTCATACAGACTCATGATATCATCACCGGTAACCAATGAAATGGCGCGGCCGCCATTTCCTGCACGACCCGTTCGGCCAATTCTATGCACATAACCGTCTTTCTCCAGGGGAACATCATAGTTGATAACCAAGGCCAGGTCGTCCACGTGAATGCCGCGGGCAGCAACATCCGTAGCCACCAGCAGATGGAAGTCGCTGTGTTTGAACCGGTTTAGAGTTTTAAGCCGTTTAACCTGGGGGATGTCTCCATGCAGGGACTGTGAAGCATAGCCCTGGCGGGTTAGAAAATTATGGACCCGGTCAACGGTAAGTCGGGTATTGCAGAAGATAACGCAGCTTTCCGGCTGTTCCATAAGGAGTATGCGGTGCAGCTGCATGCATTTTTCCTTAGGCTGAACCCGATAATATATTTGTTGGGTGGTATCAACCGTCTTGGTGCGTGACTCGATCTCGATGGTTACAGGATTTCGCATATATTCCCGGCAAATATCGCCGATTTCTTCAGGAATCGTTGCAGAAAAGAGTAATGTAACCCGATTTCGGGGCAGAGTCTTGATAATCCTGGCTACCTGGTCAAGAAACCCCATGTCCAGCATCCGGTCAGCCTCATCAAGTACCAGAAAACGTATATGCTTGGTCACCAGGCTGCCATGACGGATATGATCGAAGACCCTGCCGGGTGTACCGGTAACGATGGCAACCTCTTGGCTCAAAGCCTGAATTTCAACATTAATATTATGCTGACCGTATACAGCCGTAGTTTTATGCGGCAAATAACGGGCAAAAAGTCTGATATCACTGTCTACCTGAACTGCCAGTTCGCGGGTCGGGGTTAGAATCAAAGCCTGCGGGCCGGGCTGTCCCGCCTCGGTTAACTGCAGTAAGGGTACTCCGAAAACAGCGGTCTTGCCGCTGCCGGTTTTGGACCTGACAATAAGGTCCTCTTGCTTTAAAACATGCGGAATTGTTCTACTCTGTACTTCGGTGGGTTTATCAAACCCCATTGCTTTAATTGCCTTTAAAATAGGGGAGGAAATCCCGAGATCATTAAAACTGTCTAACATAGCTATCTTCTTTCATTTATGCAATATTTTTTTATTAATGCAACATTATTTTATTTTATCACTTGCTGCAGTTTTGTTCCATACATGCAAAGTATACCGCCATCATCTTATGGAAGCATCACATTATAAGCTTATGTCTATGCCGGGGAAACCAAAATATTTAATCCCGGTAATATAATTGTAATAATTCTGCCGATAAATGTTAAAATAATTTTGTTAAAGGAGGTGCTGTAGGTGAAAGAAAAAATAATTCAATTAATCGATTCGGCAGGTAATCTTCCCCGGGATTTATTCAATAAATATGCCCTCAAGGAAGTACCTTTATATTTCAGTTTCGATAATGAACATTATTTTCGTGAAAATACCGACTATAGCAATAAAGATTTTTATCTGCATATGCAAAAATATCCTCAACAAGTACCGAAGACCTCGGCCGCCAACGTTTATGACTGGCTGAATAATATCAAAGAGCTATATGACGAAGGATTTAACCGGTTCATCGTAACCACTATCGCCAGCAAGCTTTCAGCCAGTTATAGTAATGCCACCACTGCCTTCAACATATTTCAGCAATCAATCAAAGATATACAGGTGGAGATTTTCGATTCACAAACCTGTGCCTGCGGGCAGGCGGCTCTGGAAATAAAAATTGCCCAAATGATACATACCGGCAAGATGAATTGGGAAGAGATAATCGGCCGGACCAAGGGTCTTATAACCAAGACCGCCTCGCTCTTTACCGTTGAGGAATTGACCTATATGAAGGCGGGGGGCAGAATAGGAGGCGCCGCCGCCTTTTTAGGCAGCCTGATCAAAATAAAACCGATTTGCGAGTTTAAAAATGGAGTGGTGCATCCGGTTTCCATGGTACGCGTACGCAAAAAGGCTTTGGATTACCTGGTCAATATATGTGTGGTTCGGATCGGCGACCCGCGAGAATCGGTGATCGTCACCCAGAATGCCTTATGTGAAGAAGATGAGCAGTATTTGGTCGATAGTTTAAAACAGAAACTGGGACAGGATATAGAAATATTCCGAAGCCAGGTGGGGACTTCGGTGGGCTCCCATTCGGGGCCGGGGTCAATCGGGGTTGGCTTTGTCAATACTTAGGCATAAGGGAGCCGAACCCCGTCGGTTTTAACGGGCGGATTTCCGCTCATACTGCGGAAAATCTCTTGCAAATACCTCCAGTATTAGCTGTGAGATTTTACTTGTCTGAACAAAAATCCGCTCCATTGAAACTGCTTGCCCCTATCAGCGAGAAATTGTTTGAGCGATTTTCGTCGCGGCGGACGCCGCTTTGCTGGTGCAAAGCAAGGACAACAAGGCGAAAAGCGCCGCACAGGGCCGCTGACAGGCGACGGGGTTCGACTCCCTTATGCCTCTGAGCCCGGAATCGACTATAACCTGTAAATTGCAAATTGTTTCCTGGCTGCGCGCCGTTTATCATTTTCAGGATGACTTTATAATAAGGATGGGTTATGTTAGATTTCTTATTGAGATATTTTGTTAAAGATTATCATGATGTAAAAAAACCCAAAGTACGCGACCAGTATGGCCGACTGAGCGGTACTGTCGGTATTGTGGTGAATGTTTTTCTTTTTATGATCAAGTTTGCGGTGGGGACATGGTCTCATAGTATCTCAATTACCGGTGATGCGTTTAACAATCTCTCCGATGCCGGATCCTCTGTCATAGCATTGGTAAGCTTTAAACTCTCCGGCAAACCGCCGGATAAGGAACACCCCTTCGGGCATGCCCGTTACGAATATATTGCGTCTTCGGTGGTAGGCTTCTTAATCCTTTTAATCGGTTGGGAACTGATAAAATCCTCTTACCATAAAATCCTGCAGCCGGGTGTCATCGAATTCAGCCTGATTACAGTCGGGGTGCTGGCTTTTTCGATAATAGCCAAATATGCCCTTTACCGCTTAAACAAAAACCTGGGACAGCGTATCAATTCTTCGATTATGCAGGCGACCGCCGCGGACAGCCTCTCCGATGTGGCTTCCACCGCGGCCGTATTAGCTTCTACAGTCATCAGCCCGCTGCTGGGCTTCCAACTGGACGGCTATATGGGATTGGCTGTAGCCGGTTTTGTGATAATATCCGCGGTCAGAATATTGAAAGACATGCTGGACAGCCTCCTGGGGAAAATGCCCTCCGGTGATTTTATCCGTAAGCTCGTCGCCTATATTGAGAAATATGACGGGGTTCTGGGAACGCATGATCTGGTGGTGCATGATTACGGCCCTAACCGCTGCTTTGCTTCCGTCCATGTGGAAGTGGATGCCGGGGCGGATATCCTGGAGAGCCACGATCTGATAGACAACATTGAGCGGGATGTGGCGTTGGAATTGGGGATCCCGGTGGTCATCCATATGGACCCCATAGTCAGGGACGACCCCTGGGTAAATGAGATGTACCACTTAACCGGGAAGCTTGTTAAAGAAATAAACGATTCATTATCTATCCATGATTTCAGAATAGTTAAAGGCAGAACTCACAGCAATATTATTTTTGATGTAACGGTTCCCTTTGATTGTGAAATAGGAGCAAATAGTCTGGTGGAAAAAATAAAATACGACCTTAGAAAAACCAACCCGCATTTGATTCCGGTAATAACCATCGACCGCGCTTATGTTTCATATCCCGGCCACGATAAATAATAGCTTATCGGGCGCGCGATTTTACCCCCGGCTATTATGCTCAGCCGATCGACCGTTATATCAGATTCAGGACTGAGCAACGCTGATCCGGGACGCTGGGTTTAAGGCTCCGGTTATAAAAAGGAAGGTTTAATCAATTATGCCTGTAGAAATCAATTTGAATAATCTGATAATCTACCTGATAATAATCAATTTTATTAGTTTTGCTTTGTTTGCCTTGGATAAACAAAAAGCCCGGACAGGGGCATGGAGAATAGAGGAGAGAAATCTGCTGTTGTCAGCGATTTTGGGTGGATCACTCGGAGGCTTGCTGAGCATGTATATATTCCATCACAAAACCCGTCATTTGAAATTCAAGGTTGGATTGCCACTAATATTATTCGTACAGGTGATTCTGATCATCTATTGGCTTACACTATAGAAACTCAATAAAAAAGAGAGGTTAAATGCAATGAAATTCGCCCACACTAACATAATCGCCCGGGATTGGAAAAAACTAGCCCGGTTCTATATCGATGTATTTGCCTGCCAGCCGACTTATCCCGAGCGGGATCTCAGCGGAGAGTGGATTGATCAAGCCACCGATATCGGCCGGGTTCATATCCGCGGAATTCATTTACGGTTACCGGGCTACACCGACGCCCCCACTTTGGAGATTTTTCAGTATGAACCCGACCGCCTTAGCGAGGTTCAGCCTGCCATAAATGGACAGGGGTTGGGGCATATTGCCTTTGAAGTCGATTCCGTAGAGGAGGTATTGCACAAACTCCTGGCCCACGGCGGAACCAGGGTAGGGGAACTGGTTAAAAAAGAATATCCGGGAGTGGGATGGTTAACCATGGTCTACACCCGCGATCCGGAAGGCAATATTATTGAAATCCAGAATTGGCAAAAGTAAAGCCGGGGAGAATCTTTAAGTCAATTAAGTCCCTGCAGGCGATAAACCCCGACAACTAGCTTAAGAGATCCCTGGCTTTAACCTCGGGATGATGATAGCGTCCATATGACGGGGTTTTTTTACCGTACTGCAGAGCTTCCTGGGGACACCATTGGATACAGGCCAAGCACTGCTCACAGTGGTTTAACCAGGTCAGCTTTTCATCGAGCAGGGTAATATTGCGGGCGGGACAGAGCTGTAGACAAAGGCCGCATTGGTTGCAGCGCTCATCGATCCAGAAGTTTTTATCCATCGCCGGTATGTGCGGAAAACTTAAATTGTACATCCAGGTGAAAACGATTCTTTGCCAGAGGTGACCCTTCTCCACTGGCATTTCAACCCTTGAGCCAATTTTAAGAACGATATCGGCAATCTTGTCGCGAGCTGCCGCAAATCGTTCTTTCTGCTCGGGGATGGAGCCCGGGCCTCCCCAGGGGATATAGTTGGAGGGCAAAACCACCGACCATCCGCCGGACAGATGCAACCCCCGCGCTTCCATAACCCGGCTCAGCTGCACCAGGGTATTGGATACCTGACCGGCGTTTACGGCCACCGCAAAGATATACTTCGGGGATAGGGCCCGCACCTGGTCCAGAAATTCCAAAACCCGTTTGGGCACGCCCCAGATATGCACCGGAAATACCAGGCCTATGACCTGCGCATCTATATTATGACGTAGTTTATCAAACCCCACCATTGACACCAGATCGGTATTGCCCAATTCACGGGCCAAAAGCCGGGCTGCCCACAGCGAATTGCCGGTGCCGGAATAATAAAAAATGGTAGTTCTCACCGTGAGCTCAGCAGATATCTCGGCCAGACTGTTAATATTATTCATTGCTGCTCCATCCTATTTCAAGGTCCAATTATCACTTTTTACTCAACTCAAGCATAACCGCCTCTTGGTTCAAGGTCAAGATGATTGCCCTAATGATCATTGACATTCGCTGACCGGTAGGCTATCTTTAAGAAGTAGAGTTACAAAACTGAAAGTAAGGATGAATTATGTCCGAGGTAGTTCATAACTAACCATAACTTGATATGGAACTTGATCTATACGGCAGTACCGCGAAAAGCGGTGCGGTATTTTGGCGTGGATCAAGCAAGTATGAACACTGGCGGCAAACAATAAGATAGCTGGGATGAGTGCCGTGCTCTGTGCACGGTATTTTTATAATCTTTTTTGGAAATATCGGATCGCAGATCCTGAGGCCGGACAGAAAACGCCATGTTCATGTCCGGCCTTGATTTTCAGGCGACAGGAGGAAAAAGATTATGAATCAATATACCATGAATATACTCGAGTTTGACAAGGTGATAAATGAGCTGAAGCCGTATGCCCTTACTGATAAAGCCCGGCAAAGAATAGAAGGGCTGCAGCCGGGTTACGATATTGACATAATTAAGGTCTGGCTGGCTGAAACTACTGAGGCGGCGGCGATGCTGGCCGCCAACGCAAGCGTCCCCTTGATTGCCATGGAAGGTATCGAAGCCATTATGGTTAAAACTGGAAAGGAAATGGTGCTTACTCCCGAGGAACTGAACACCTGCCTTACCCTGCTGGAGGGGGTGAGGCGCATTCGCAAATATATGGCCGGTATGCAGTCAATCGGCCCCGGGATCGCGGCTTATGCCCTTTCAATGTATGAACTCGCGGGACTAAGAGATGAAATCACCCGCTGCATTGTCAACCACCGGGTGGATGACCGCGCCACCAGTGAACTTGCCCGAATCCGCAAAAGGATAATGATCTTGCAGGACCGGATCAAGCAAAAACTGGACGAAATCCTGCGGTCTCCGGCCTATAAAAACATGCTGCAGGATGCCGTGGTGAGCAGCCGCGGCGGGCGCTATGTGGTGCCGGTACGACGCCAGGAAATCAAGCATTTCCCCGGGCAGGCAATTGACATGTCCTCCACCGGCTCGACTGTTTTCATGGAGCCGGCGGCAATTAACCGGATGCAGTCCGAATTGAATCTCCTGGAGATGGAGGAAAGCAATGAGGTATACCGCATATTGGCGGATCTATCCCGGCAGGTAGGGGAGCATCGCCGGGAACTTTCCATTAATATGGAAGCGATGGTCAACTATGATTTTATATTTGCCAAGGCCAAATACAGCCGCGGTATGGATATGAGACCGGTTGCGCTGAACAGCTCCAATATAATTGCGATGCGGCAGGGACGCCATCCCCTGCTGGGGCAGGAGGCGGTCCCGCTCGATTTCAGTATCGGCAGGGAATATCGGGCTCTGGTCATAACCGGCCCCAATACCGGCGGGAAAACCGTAGCCTTAAAGACGGTAGGGTTGTTGACCCTGATGGTGCAAAGCGGTCTCCATATACCTGTAGATGAAGGCAGCGAATTTGCTGTGTTCTCTGACATAATCGCCGATATTGGCGACGGTCAGAGTATAGAACAGTCCCTCAGCACTTTTTCATCCCATGTAAAGAACATTGAAATGATTATCAAGACCTGCGGCCCGTCCGCCCTGGTTATCATGGATGAGCTGGGAGCCGGCACCGATCCCGCGGAGGGGCGCGGATTTGCCCTGGCGGTGTTGGAACAGGTATTTGCCGGTGGGGCAACCATTGTCGCCACCACCCATTTCGCTGAAATCAAGGAGTATGCCCTGAATACATCCGGTTTTGAAAACGGCTGCATGGCTTTCGATGTTAAAACCCTCCGGCCTCTCTATAAACTGCAGATCGGTGACTGGGGGGACAGCAACGCCTTCCTGATTGCGCTGCGGTTGGGGATAGACCGGCATATTATTGAACGGGCCCACGAGTTTACCTATGGAGAAAAAGTCAGTTACGCCGGCAAAATTGATCAATATATCGAAAGCATCATTGACCCTCATGAAATTAAGATACAAACTGCCGAGCGGCAACAGCAGGAAGAATACCGCCGGCAAAAGGAGAAACGGGAGCGGAGCCAAAAATATGTTAAGCCGGACCTGAAACGCGGGGACCGGGTCTATATCAGCACCATGGACCGTACTGGCATAGTGTGCGAGGAGGAGAACAGCCGGGGGGAACTGGTGGTGATGGTAATGGACAAGAAATATGTTATCAATCACCAACGGTTAACTCTCCATCTGGACCGGGAGGAACTGTACCCGGAGAACTATGATATGGATATCCTGTTTGAGACCAAAGAGAACCGCAAGAAACGTAAAATCATGAGCAAGCACCACGTGGAGGGCCTGATTATTGAGGTGGAAAATGAAAGAAAGGATTAATTTTGGAGGCAACCGGACCATAATAGTTAATGTTTAGCAGAAAGAGCTGCTTGTGGCGAAGATAAAACTAACTGTAAAATGGGCATAGGCTGTGATATTTTTAAAAACACTAATTGAAACATTATAGGAGTTAGGAATATGGATACGAATTGGAAAAAGAACATAGTACTCTTTTTATCAAGCCAGACCATATCACTTTTTGGTTCCTCTCTGGTACAATATGCCATTTTCTGGTATATTACCCTGGCCACCCAGTCGGGGATAATGATGACTATTATGATCATTTGCGGTTTCCTGCCCACTTTTTTTCTTTCACCCTTTGCCGGGGTATGGGCTGACCGTTATAACCGGAAAATACTTATTATGATTTCCGACTCGGTAATTGCGCTGTCAACCTTGGTTCTGGCCATATTCTTTATTATGGGCTACGACATGCTGTGGCTGCTCTTTCTAATATCTGCCATCAGGGCCCTCGGTACCGCCGTGCAGATGCCGGCCGTAGGGGCCTACATCCCCCAACTGGTGCCCCAGGAGGAACTGACCCGGATAAACGCTGCCAATGGGACCATCCAGTCCTTGGTTATGTTGGTTTCTCCCATGCTCAGCGGGGCCCTGCTGACTGTCGCCAGCATAGAGATAATATTCTTTATCGACGTTGTAACCGCCTTGCTGGCGGTTTCGATACTTTTCATCTTTTTACAGGTGCCGGCTCATGCCAAAGCCCTGGAAAAGTCCGCGATCGGATATTTTTCCGATCTGCGGAAAGGGTTCGGGTATATTAACCGGCATGATTACGTTAAAAAATTATTTCTGTTTTGCACGGTTTATTTCATTTTGGCTGCCCCGGTATCATTTTTGACGCCGCTGCAGGTTACCCGAATTTTTGGGGAAGAGGTTTGGCGTTTGACCGCGGTTGAAGTTGCTTTTTCCAGCGGGATGATATTGGGTGGGATCATAATGGCGGCCTGGGGCGGGTTTAAAAACAGGGTCCACTCCATGGCCTTATCGACGGTAATCATTGGCGGTTGCACGTTTGCTCTGGGGGTTATACCGCTTTTCTCGATTTATTTGCTATTCATGGCTTTAGCCGGCATAGCCATGCCCATCTTCAACACGCCTTTTACCGTATTATTACAGGAGCGAGTAGAGCCGGATTTTTTGGGAAGAGTGTTCGGGGTATTAGGAATGATCACCAGTACCATGCTGCCGCTGGGAATGTTGCTGTTTGGACCTCTGGCAGATATTATAAACATTAAATGGCTGCTGCTTGGAACCGGCGTTTTGATATTTGTTGAGGGATTTTTCCTGCTGGGCAGCAAAGTGCTGATTGAAGCCGGCCAGCCAATTGTGCATAATGGAGATGCAGTCTAGCCGGTATAGCGTAATCATCAGGGAGAGCAACTACCGGGGCAAAAGAGAAAGGTTATATTTACGATGGATAGGCTTAACCGTCGCCCGATGCAACATTTTCCGGAAATTAACCGGTCCCTGATTTAATAGATTTAAACGGGGTAAATAATATTAACAAAAAGCAGATTAAAAAGAGGAGTTCAAAATGAGTATAGTTGGTAAAGTATTAAAAGGCTCAGTCGCTCTGATCGCCGATGGCTTGGATTGGGCTGTCGGTAAAGGCGTCAGGAAGATTGGCGACACATGCGGGAAACCTGAAATAATGGAGACGGTTGCGGAAATCGGCTCAGGTACGGTGCGGGCGACGGAAATCACGGTTAAAACCCTGGCCGATGTGGTAGACGGAGGCCTGGAAACCGGAGCCGGATATTTGGTCAAGAATAAAGAAAAACGTGATATCGGCCTGAATCGCATGAAAACGGCCGGGCTGGACCTGGCAACCGGTATGGGCAAAGGGCTCCTCTGCACCTACGATGCCGGATCGAGAACTGCCGGCAGTGCCTTCAAAGCCGGCAAATATTACGTTAAGGGCAGCAAAAAGCAAGCTGATCGGGAATTTGCCCGGACCAAAATCTATGCCCGGGATTTCGGCAAGCTTGTGCTGGTGGGCTTGTTGGCCGTGGGCCCAGTCAATTCTGACGGCCAAAACAAGAAAGAAATAGAAAAATAGTTAATATTTTTAGTTTAATAAAGTAGAGTTTATCCGCCATAAATTATAGTCCTCGTCTTAACTCTGAAAATACCTCAGAAGCAGGACGGGAACGGTCTGCCTTTGCTTCGTCCAACCCTTTTTGCATGATTGCGTCAAATGTTGCGGCATCCATTTCATCAAGCGCCATCGGAGCGGCAGGAATTGACAGGGAGAACGGAATACTCTTAGTCATAACGATTTGCTTGTAGAGCATATTGATTACAACCGAAGCCGGAACTCCAAATTCTGCCATGATAGATTCCGCCTTTTCTTTTATATCAGGTTCAACGCGAGCGACATGGCAAAGGCTGCGGGGTATTCCCAGTACCACGCGGCAAGGGTATTCAAAGGGGAAACAGGCCTATCCCCGTTTGAGTATATCCGCCGCGAAAGGCTGACCGCCGCTGCCCATGCGCTTCGCTCCGGCAAGCATAAGGTATTGGATATTGCGCTGGATTTCGTTTTTGACAGCCACGAGGGTTTTACGCGGGCCTTTACAAACGGATTCGGGATTTCACCGAAAAAATACGCCGCCCATCCAACGCCTGCAGGCTGGCTGATGCCGTACCGCTATCTTGACCGCTCCAATTCAAATTCGGAGGTATCATCGAACATGAATAAAACAGCAGTAATCTTTACACAAATCGTCGAACGCCCGGCGAGGAAACTCATTCTGAAGCGAAGCAAAGGCGCCGATAACTACTTTGCTTACGCAGAGGAAATCGGATGCGGAGAGAGCAACAACTCAGCGGCGTGGGATGTCCTCTGTGAAATCAAGGAGGCATTGTATGAGCCTGTCGGAGTTTGGCTGCCGGAGAATATGCGCCCCGCAGGAACGGGAAGCTACGCTCACGGCGTAGAGGTTCCCACCGACTACAGCGGCGCAGTTCCGGAAGGCTTTGACGTCATCGACCTCGCCCCGTGCAAACTCATTATTTTCCAAGGAGAGCCATATAAAGACGAGGACTTTGAAGCGGCGGTGGGCGTCTGTATGGAGCGCATCGGCTCGTTCAATCCGAAAGTTTATGGCTACCAGTACGCGCCGGAAATCGCGCCCAAAATGCAGCTCTCGCCCCAAGGTTGGCGGGGATATATCGAGATGTTGCCCGTCAAAAGCATGAAGTAAGTTAACCCGAAGTTTATATGGAGAAAAACCCCGCAGAAGTAAATCCTGTGGGGTTTTTCTGAGTACGCCCGGCATGGGCGCAGTCTAATTAATAAGTGAAAGTCCCTAGTGCGGGTGATAGTGACAAGCACATAGCCAAGGGCAAGGTGTCCACCACGAGGTGGAATCTGAAGGAAGCCGGAGGCAAACTTCTGGTCTGACGAACAGGAATCACATAAGGCATCGTAAACCGGGTAAAGTCGCTCAACAAACTGCAGCCCAAAACTAACGTTCCCTGATAAGTTATACTGCTACAACTTCCTTTACCTCCGGAATTGACTCTTTGAGAACTTTCTCAATGCCGTTCTTGAGAGTCAGCGAGGCCATGGGGCAACCGTTGCAGGCTCCTTGTAAACGAACTTTGACGATTCCCTGATCGTCCACATCAACCAGTTCTACGTCACCCCCATCATTTTGCAGCGCGGGACGGATTTTACCAAGAACGGCTTCAACTTTTTTACGCATATCTAATTCACCTTCACCTTTCTAATAATTTAAAGATATATTGCTAAACTCATAGTGTTTTTATACTAACATACCTTGCTAAGAATAGTATAGCTTTGCGACTGAAATCAATTCTAAGTTGATATCAATTCCGTCACTTGAATACCTACGGTAATGATATTGCTGCAAAGGCCATTTTTCAGGAAATACTTGTTGATTAATCAAGCCTTATATTTTCTGAACCATGGGCTCGGTTTATGCTTGTATGTGAGAACCGACTATATTTATGCAAGATCTGCTAATTGGCGCAAAGCTGTCGTAGGGAACGATCATTAACGCCAAGAGCACGGGAGCACATCAGTGAATGATCAGCATTTTTTCAAATGAGGAATTTGCATGATTCAAAAATATAACAAAGTCACTCGGTGCCACCATTCTGAATGAAATCCTCAAATAGATAGAGGGAAAGAATCTGAACAGCTTTATTCATAACGAAAAATAGTATATAATATATTTAGATATTTAGAAAACGATCTAAATATTAAAAGGGGAGTGTGATCAATGTCCTTTAATTTGGCATTTAAGGCTCTAGCGGATGCCAGTCGCCGCGAAATACTAAACATGTTGAAGAAGGGCGATTTAACCGCAGGGGAGATTGCCGATCATTTCAACATGACCAAGCCCAGTATTTCACATCATTTAAGTGTTCTAAAACAGGCCAACCTGGTGCAAGATGTAAGAAAAGGGCAGACTATATGGTATTCATTGAACACGACTGTTTTCCAGGACCTGATGGGTTGGTTTTATGATATTGCGGGAATTTCCCTCTCCACAGAGAATGAACAAGTTTTCGTTGTCAACCATGAACTGCCAAGCGGCGGTAAAGATAAAAACGAAGGGAGAAAGCGAGATGGAGCAGAAAAATAAACTGACTTATCGGATTGATCGGGCAATCATGCAAAAAGAATGGCCTTTGTTACTGCTGATGGCAGGCCTTTTGCTGACCGCCGTCCTGGTATACCCGCATCTGCCTGACCAGGTCCCCAGTCACTGGAATATGCAGGGAGAAGTGGATGACTACCAGGGGCGTTTTTTCGGAGCTTTTTTTGCCCCGTTGCTGACCGTTGGCCTCTATCTCTTGTTGCTGTTCCTACCTTTAATTGACCCGAAACGCGATAACTACCTCAAGTTTAAGGGCGCCTACACTTTTTTGCGCTGGGGTCTGGTTGTCTTCATGGCTGTAGTGTATGGACTCACTATTCTGGCTGCGCTCGGTTATGCCATAAATATTGGACTGGCGGTAAAGGCCATGGTTTCCTTCTTATTAATCGTTATCGGCAATTTTATGGGTCAATTTCGCCATAACTACTTCGTTGGCATCAAGACTCCCTGGACTCTGGCCAACGAGGAGGTTTGGCAGCGCACCCATCGTCTGGGCGGAAAATTATGGGTTATTGGCGGTCTGTTCTGCCTGGCGGTTTCTCCCTTTGATGCGGGTTGGGCGGCAGTGATATTCTTTGGGGCTATTATGGTAATGACCATTGTCCCCATTCTATATTCTTACTTGCTATTCGCCAAATTAAAGGAGCATTAACCCAGAAGAGCGGAATGTGTCAGGGAGCCGGGATACAGGGATGAAAAATGTCCTTTATACGATAAGCAGCAAGTCGGAAAAATTGTTTAGATTATATTGGGCCAGATTGTAGCTTATGCCATCACCTATGGCCGCACAATCCATATGGGCAGCTATGGCCGCCTTGATACCCGATTGGGCGTCTTCAACCACCAAACATAATTCCGGTTCAACTCCCAGATAGTCACTAGCTTTTAAAAACACCTCCGGATCGGGTTTGGAACGGCTTATATTGGTGCCGTCCGATACGGCGTCAAAGTAATTTTCCAGGCCGATCTGTTTTAAAATGAATTTGGTATTTTTGCTGGAAGAGCCGATAGCCATTAATATACCCCTGGCTTTTATTTGGTCCAAGGTATCTTTTACCTCTTTACTGAGATCTTTAGGCGACATGGCTTGCAGTAATTGCAGGTAAAGGGTATTCTTTTTTTCGAGGTAATCGAGTTTTTCCTCTTCCGTAAGCTTGCCTGGATAAGACTCCAGTATTATTTCGAGGCTTTCCCTGCGGCTAACCCCTCTAAGGCGGTTGTTTATCGTTTCATCAAAATAGATACCCAAAGCGTCAGCGGTTTCTTTCCAGGCCAGATAATGGTATTTATCCGTATGGCAAATGACTCCGTCTAAATCAAAAATAATCGCTTGGTACTTCATCGAAAGCCTCCAATCATAGGTCGTAGCCTCACTTGCTCGTAGACGGTCTGCTAATAATGAGCGTATCTTCCAAACTATACTCTTTATTATAAACCAATATATTTTTAGCGCCGCCGCTTTCTAATATAAAGATACATTCATGTTCTTTAACGTGGACCAGGATTCGGCTGTCTTCATAAGATATTTTAAATCGATAAGCAGTCCATTGCCGGGGTAAGATCGGGGCAAAAGATATCCCGCCGGCTTTAAGCCGAAAACCGCCGAAACCGTAGACAACCGCCATATAATTACCACCCATATTGGCCACATGGATACCGTCGTCGGTATTTTTATGTTTATCCTCCAAATCCAATCTGGCGGTGTTTTCATAATAGTCAAAGGCTTTGTCTGCCATACCCAACCTTGCTGCCATAATGCTGAACATGCACATGGAAAGAGAGGAATCATGGGTAGTAATTTTTTCATAATATTTGAATGAATTTAACATAGTCTCTTCCGATTGGGCATCTTCCAGGATAAAATGGGCCATAACCGTATCTGCTTGCTTGCATATTTGATGACGGTACAGATACAGGGGATGATAATGCAGCAGCAGGGGGAATTTATGGGGGGGGATCGTATTGATATCCCATTTTTCTTTCTGAAGAAAAGAGTCGTCCTGAGGATTGATTTTTAATTCTTCATCATAGGGCAGGTACATATTTTCAGCTGCTCTGCTAAAACCTGATATTTCTTCATCGGTTAATCCTATTTTCCGCACCAGTTCTTTAAATGGGCCGGTGGTTTCTAATATAGAGTAAAGCTTTACCGCCCAGTTCAGGTGGTATTGGGCCAAAACGTTGGTATAATAATTGTTGTTAACTATGCAGGTATATTCATCCGGGCCGGTCACGTCGTTAATATAAAATTTTCCTTTATGATAATTACCCACATCTATCCATAAGCGGGCGGTTTCAAAAACAATCTCGGCTCCTTTTGCTTGCATAAATGCTGTATCTTTGGTTGCCAAATAGTAAGCAATAATTGAGTAGGCAATATCCCCGTTGATATGGTACTGGGCGGAACCGGCCGGGAAATAACCGGAGCATTCCCGGCCCATAATGGTTCGCCATGGATAGAGAGCACCCTGGCTATGCCCTAAAATTTTGGCATTTTCTCTGGCCCTATCCAGGGTGGCATAACGATTTTCAATCAGGTGCCTGGAAATGGCAGGATTGGTAATGGTAAAAAATGGCTGGATATACATCTCGGAATCCCAGAAAAATTGCCCTTCATATCCATCTCCGCTCAGCCCTTTGGGCGCTATGTTACTATATTGATCCTTACCGACTGATTGTAATAATTGATATAAACTGTAGCGTATGGCTGAATTTGATTCCTCATCGCCTTCAATGGCAACGCTGCAATTAGCCCAATAGTCAGCCAGATATTCTTCTTGCTTTTGGTAAAGTTCTTCCAGGCTAATGGAAAGGGCTCGCTCCATTTCTTTTTCAGCTTGATCTTTACAATTTTCATAACGTATGGAATCACAGAAAACCGCATATTTTATAATCCTGATTGTTTCGCCTGCTTTGGCCGTGGTTTTAAATCTGCAAATGGCATCGTTACTTTCGATCATATATTCTTGTTGATGCTCCTGAAACAATAGATTTTTCACACAACTACAGACTTCCAGTCCTGATTTCGAAGTGTGTGAAGTAATATAGGAAGCCCCCTCTTTTATTTCACAGCCTGAAGGAGTTAAATACTGATTAACTTCACAGGCCATGCGGGGATCATCAGGATCAACAAAGTTCAAAACAGTTCCATCGTGGACTGATTCAATCAGGATATCACCTGAAAAATTCCGGGATTGGACCTCATAATCAATAGTGAACAGGGGCAGTTGATAAAAAGAAGCCATGCGTTTAATGGTTATGTCAAATTCTTTTCCCTGGGGGGAACGCCATAGGATATTTCTTACGGTTATCCCTCGGTCCATATCCAGAGATAATCGGCTGGCCAATACGGTTCCGCTGAACATACTGAATTCTTCTTCATCAAAAACCATTTTAATGCGCTGGGTATCGGCTATGTTTAACATGGTCTGTTTTTCTTCTGCCAGACCGTATAATTTTTCCGCCTGGTTCATTTGGGCATAGTCATAAAAGCCGTTGATATATTGACCGGGGGTAAATTGATATTTTTCCGGATAGCCTTCTTCAAAATTGTAACGAATTCCGATATAACCGTTAGCGTTATGAAAAAGAACTTCATTTAACTTCAAATTATATTGGTCTAATTTAAAATCTTGCAATTCATAAACAGCTTGTTTTGGCGTCATAACACACCCCTAAAACTTGATATTATATATTATTTTCTTTATTTTCTCCCATTGAAATATCTACAAATTTTTTCAGGATCAACCGCATGGATTGCCAGGATTTCAGATGATATTTGGCATTGGTTTTTTCCAAGCCGATTTTTATGGAAAAAGCATCTTCCGGAAGTGATATAAACAGATCTTCATCGGTATAATCGTCTCCCACCCCGAGTATAAAGTCAAAATTTTGATACTGAATAAATAACGAAGCTACATAGCCTTTATTAACTCTACTGTCCTTAATTTCCAGAACTTTATTTCCTTCTTGCAATCCCAGCGTCGTTGATCTAGTCAAGGCCATCAGGGTTTCTTTAAGTTCGCTTAATTTTACCGCCGCCATATCCGGTTCGCATTGTCGGTAATGCCAGGCGATTGAATAATCTTTTTCTTCAATTAAAGACCCGGGCATTCGATCGGTAAATAATTCAAGTATGTGGCGAACCGAATCCTTCCAGTCATTATCCAATGATACCGTCATCGTCCACTCCGGCTGATCGGGATGACGAAGCCATAAGCCATGAGAGGCTAAAAGATGTAAATTAAGATCCCCCAGCCATTCATCTAATATATATTTATCCCGTCCCGAAACAATAACAACTGTGTTTTTGGGATCATTGACCAGATCCGCTAATAACTTTTTTAATTCCTCATCTGGTTTGGCCTGTTCAGGTATCGCTTTAAATCCCACCAAGGTACCGTCATAGTCTAAAAAAAGAACTCTTTTTCCGGCATTTTTATAAGCGGATTCTATTTGATGACTATCTTTCTCAATACTCCTTTGTCTAATGGTCATGACTGAATCCTCAACTACACGGTTCAGTGCATTGATAAAATCACTGGCCCAAAATGTTACGTTATAACGTTGTATACGTCTATGCATCATTTTATTTCTAGCAATTTTTTCATCCCGCGGCATTTCCAGGGCAGACTTTATACCTGATGCAATAGCATTATAATCGTTGGCATTGACAATTACGGCTTCCGCCATTTCGCTGGCGGCGCCGGTGGTTTCACTGATAACCACCATGCCTTCATAATCGGTTCTGGCGGCGATGTATTCCTTGGCCACCAGATTCATTCCGTCTCTTAGAGGGGTTACCAATAAAACATCCGAGTGCCGATAAAGAGCAATTAAGCTTTCTTGAGAAAACGAACGAAAGAAGAACCACACCGGCATCCAGCTTAAAGTTCCATACTTCCCGTTAATTCCGCTGACTAATTCTTTGATTTCTTTGGTTAATTCATCATAGGAATCTACTTCTACTCGGGATGGAGCCACAATCAAAAGCAGCCTGACTTTTTCCTTATACTCTGGATATTTGGAAAGGAACCGGCCAAAAGCTCTTATCCGTTCCGGAATTCCTTTGGTATAATCAAGCCGGTCGATAGACAAAATTATTTTGGTTCCTTTTATACTTCCAACAATTTCTTTAGCCTCTTTTTGAAAATCTTCAGTATCGTACTCTTTCGCAAAACGATCATAATCAATGCCCATGGGAAAAGCGTCTACTTGGACGTATCGGTCTTCATAGCTGATTTTATTCAAATTATGCTCCAAGCCCAACAATCTGCGAACACTGCTTAAGAAATGACGCACATAATCATAAGTGTGAAATCCTATTAAATCTGCCCCTAAAAGACCGCGCAAAATTTCTTCGCGCCATATAAGTAATCTGAAAATTTCAAAAGAAGGAAAAGGGATGTGAAGAAAAAATCCCACCTGGGTATTCGGGAATCTTTCCTTGATCAACTGTGGCAGCAACATCAATTGATAATCATGTATCCATATAATGTCGTTTTCACTAATAATACTCTCAACTGCGGCAAAAAATTCCCCGTTTACTCTTTGATAAGCTTCCCAGGTTTCAAACTCATACTCGGTTTTACTTTTAAAATAATGAAATAAGGGCCATATGGTTTTATTGCAAAATCCGTGATAATACTGCTCAATATCTTGGTTAGACAAAAAGACAGGCAGACATTGGTAATTTTCTTTCAGCCTGGTTTGAATACTCACTTGATCTTTTTGACTAATTTCTTCATTTGCTATTCCCGGCCATCCAACCCATACGCTATCTGACTGCTCATGATAGCTCTTTAAACCGGTTGCCAGTCCTCCAATACTCTTATGGTACTTAAGCTTTCCTTCCTTTTTATTTACAGCTAAAGGCAATCGGTTGGAAATAAGTATTATTTTACTCATATAATAATCCTCCCAAGAATCCCTTTAGTTATATTTTACATATTCCTACCGCTATTTGTAAGTATAGATAGGATTTGAATATCAATGGAGGATTACGCCGGCGGCAGGGCAGAGCAGTCCAGTTGGTAAAATCCCCGGCCTTTCCACTGCTATCCTTTGAATTCAGGCGAGGCAAATAAGAGAGGGATCCTGCACGCTCCAGTGGATTTCGACGTAAATTTGAGACCTATTACATAAAATAGTGAAATTGCTCCTAATCATTAAGATACTGACCGAAGCGTGCTTAATCAGAGCCGCGTGTGCGGGCATTTCTATTTAGGTCTTATCGATACAGTAATTAATCAGGCACACTTATTTCGTTATGCCTGATACGACATACATATCATTATTGGATATGACGACATCCACATTGAAATACGGACTAAAAAGCAAAGCAAGTTCATTTTCATCGATCAAATCCACGGAAACCTTGCCGGCACTGCCTAAATGGTGATGGTTTATCTGAGCACGGCTCATTCCGTGAGCAATGGTTAGCCTTCCGCCCGAAATGAGTTTACCCGCAAGGCCCTCTATGAGCCGGGCCGAATCAGGAAAATGCGGGAAAGCATTGTATACTATACAGCAATCAAACTGCGCGGGACAATAAACATCTTCAATGTCCGCGTTAATAAGTTCGATCCGCGGGTCTGAAAATTTAGATCTTGCAATCTTAATCATCGCAGGCGAAATATCGATGCCCGTGATTTTTTTCACATTTCGGGCGAGATAATCAGGAAAAAGCACACCTGTACCACAGGCTACATCCAACACATTAACGCCTTCAGCAATTCCGGCATAGTCAAGTATCATGCCGATCTTGGCGTCGTCGCGTATCAGATCAGCATCCCAGTTGAAAGCCAATCCGTCAAAAAAATCGATTACATCTTTATTATTCATTACATCCTCGCTTCATCAAAATCCGCCTGGGCCAGCAATCCCTCTATTCGAGGCGGTATCCTAAACATTTGCCGTAGTAGACGCATGCTTCGGATAGCGTACAGGAATAAGTCTGGCCTTTTCCAGCGCAAAAACTATAGAAGGGATAAACGCAAGCTGGATCAGAATTCCGGGAAGGCCGGTAACAAAATAGCTTGTTGCCCAAGCAGCCATGGAATAGTGGCCGGACGAGAAAATAATCGCCTGGGCCATGCCGGCGACCATGCGTCCTGTCAATAACGCGCCAATAAGACTGAGGTAGAGATCGGCATAGGTATTTTGCGTATGTATTACCTGCATGAGAAGACCGGTCATTAGTCCATATACAGCCAGCTCGACCGTCATGCCAGGTAGAATCGCCATGGGGGGCATACCGGTCATAAGGCTGGAAAGAACAGGCCCGGCCAAACCGCAGAGACAACCCAGGGGTCCGCCGCATATAAGGCCGCAGAGCAATACAGGGATATGCATCGGCAAAAAGATGCCGCCGGCGTTTCTGACCGTATGGAACGCCATCGGCAGCACAACGCACAGGGCTATGCATACTGCTGTAATAATGGATCTCTTCACATAGGACATTTTATTCATTAAAATTCCTCCCCAATCTATTATTGAATCAAGCCTCAGGGTCTCAATTACCCAAGTAAATACACCTGAACCAGACAGACGACAACACTTGTCAGCAACGCCGTTAAATCGCTTCCGTGCAACGGCACTTGCTTTCTATTGGTACGATTGCGAGCGTTCCTGTAACCGCGGGCCTCCATGGCAAGCGCGAGTTCGTCCGCTCGTCGAAACGCGGAGAGAAAGATCGGTACCACCAGTGGAATTAAACTTGCAGCTTTTTCCCATAAACGCTTACTCTCGAATCTTGCTCCGCGGGCGATCTGTGCTTTTACGATCGTGTCCGTTTCTTCCATCAGCGTCGGGATAAACTGAATGGCAATGCTGATGATCATGGCCACATCTTCTACCGGGATACGGATGAGTTTCAAGGGACTCATAAGGCTTTCCAGCGCAGAGGTCACATCCATCGGAGCTGTGGTACAGGTAAGGACATTACTTAAAACGATAAAGAGGGCGACGCGAAGAACAACATTCGCCCCCTGCGCAACTCCGCCAGTCGATAGATGGAATATCCACCATGACCATATCGAACCAGCAGTATCAAAAAAAATCGCGTTCATTATAAAAATGATGATGAAAAACGCACTCAATTTGCGCATCGAACCCAATACGGCACTGAGCGGCAGCTCTCCCAGCATTACGACCGCTGCGGTGAAACAAAGTATGAATACATATCCCCCAAGTGTCGAGGTCGCAACGATTGCCACCAGCAACATGAAAAGACTAATGATTTTTGCCCTCGCATCAATACGATGGATTACGGACTGTCCAGGAAAAAACTGTCCTAACGGCATATGTCTCATGATTTATCACCTGCTGTCAGCCGCGATTTCAGCGCTGCGAACAGTTCGTTATAGGTTACAATATCCTGCGGCACTTCAACTCCGCGCCGGTACAGCATATCCGCAATTTGCCTCGGCGTGCTGACCCCAAGACGCAGCTCTTGCATGCGTGCTACTTCTGAAAAGACTTCCCGGGGCGAGCCATCCATCAAAATTCTGCCCTTATCAAGCACGACCAGACGCTTGGCGAAGTCCCCCAAGGCATCCGCGTTGTGTGATACGATAATGACAGTCGTTCCACTCTGATTGAGACGGGAGGCAAGCTGCAAAAACAGCTCACGCCCAAGCGGATCAAGCCCGGCGATCGGCTCATCGAAAATCATTATTTTAGGCTTTACCGCAAGAACTCCGGCAACAGCGACACGGCGTTTTTCGCCGCCGGACAGAGCAAGCGGCGACTGTGACCTGATGGTCTCAAAAACAAAGCCTGTCATCTCCAATGCCCATCGGACCTGTTCTTTTACCTCGTTCCGACTCATGCCGCTATGCTTCAGTCCAAACGCTACATCCTTTTCTACTGTCGTTTCGAAGAGCTGATACTCGGGATACTGGAATACGATACCCATACTGCGGCGCAGTTCAATTCTGTCATACCTCCTTTCGTTTATGTCTTTACCATCCAGCATTATCTTGCCGCGCACAGGCTTCATCAAACCGGCGATAAGCTGAATCATCGTCGTTTTGCCGCAGCCGGTATGTCCCATGATCCCGACGAATTCTCCGTCTCCGATCTTCAGACTGACATCTTCAAGTGCGGTTACCTCAAACGGAGTACCGGGCGCATAGACATATGAAACCCGCTCTAGCTCAATCGGCATATTTCCTCCAAAAGCTCTTCATTGGTCAACGGACAATTATGCAATTTAATGCCTGCCGTTTTCAAATCGTTATAAATGCGTACGGGAATGGGCGGAATTAGCCCGGTTTTTTGCATAAGTTCCTGGTTGGTCAGCGTTTCACGCGGTGTGCCGCTCGCCAGTATCTTTCCCTCATGTATCAGATAGACCTTATCTGCCATTACCGCTTCCTCAACATAATGAGAGATCATAATAATCGTTTTATGTTCTTGATCATGGAGACTCCGGATGGTGGAAAGTACCTCCTGCCTTCCAGCCGGGTCAAGCATGGCCGTCACCTCGTCAAAAATGATGATATCAGGGTCCAGGGCGAGGACTCCGGCCAGGGCGATACGCTGCTTCTGTCCTCCGGAAAGCATATGCGGAGATCGCTTTTCAAAGCCCTCCATGCCGACAAGTGACAGAGCCTTTTTTACTCTTGGCGGAATTTCATTTCTTTGAACTTCATAGTTTTCCAGTCCGAAAGAAATATCTTCCTCGACCACCGAAGATACAAATTGGTTGTCGGGATTTTGAAAAACCATACCGCAACACCGGCGCAGCTCCCAGATATGTTCTTCCTCCCTTACGTCAATACCGGCTACTCTAAGCTCTCCATGCTGGAGCGGCAGCAGAGCGTTGAAATGCTTTATCAGCGTAGACTTGCCGCTGCCGTTATGCCCGAGTATAGCGACAAACTCCCCCTGGCCGACGGCAATGTCTACTCCGGCAATAGCAAGTTCGGTACCGTCTTCGAACATATATGAATAGCTGATATTTTTTCCATCGATAACAAACATAGCAAACCCAATTCTTCAAATCGCTTTAGCAAGCATGGTCTTCATCAGAAAAACAAAAATTGCCATAAAGAAATTAAGCCTCTTTCAAAAGGCAAAATCACCTTCACGGCAATTATTAATCATTTGCATACTATTCCCATGGCGGACAATTACACCCATGGAATCTCACTTCTGTGAGACAGTGTTTTTTCATAAAACAATGATAATATACTATATTTTTGGTGTTAATACAAGACATTGGAACTTTGAGGGTAATAGACATTCCGGGGACGGCGTCTAATGAACAACTGACAAATGCAGGCCAACGCAAAAAAACTCCTGCATTGCTGGAAGGGTTTAAATATTTACTGTGGTAGGAACCTAAACACCATGGGGATAGACCCGATCATTCCAGTACCTTAATCTCTCCGCCACCTTAGGCACAGTATACTCCAAGGTCCAACCAAAACAACTCGGGAAGAATGGCATAGAATAACAATTACGCTTCCGCCAACAATTCCGTATATAGCTTAGTCCAATTGGTAAAATCCCCAGCCTTTCCACTGCCATGCTTGGAATGCAGGCGAGACAGCTGAGGCCTTAATCCACCCCCAGAGGGAATAGCTGCCGTCCTGCACCAACAATTCATTTTTACCGTCATTATCAGGGTCTGCTATCCTAAGACTCTTTATAGGCCGGTCCAGGGCGGAGGACATCCATAGCGGCTTTATTTGACCCTGCCGCAGATTGTACATAAAAAGATGATGGCTGAAGCGCCGATCATCCCGGCTAGTCCAGAAGGGTTTGGCCGGGCCGAAACTGCCCCGCTTCCAGACGACCATAAGCAGGTCATCGATCGTGTCATGGTTAACATCAGCCAGTACAAAGGACTGCACCATCCAGTCTTCATCTGATTGCCACAAGAGTCGGTCGTTTGCATAGACACTTAAACTGCGGTTATGAAGTACATATGACTCCGGATCCCCATCATGATCCGTATCTTCTAAAACAGTCTGCTCTTCACAACCCGCGAAAAAAGGCAGCAATACGCGAGAACTGCTGACCCACCCCAGAGCGCAGGTCAGCAGCAGCGTACATATAATTATTTTAACGAGCTTTACTTGTTCCCGTTTCATTACTTAATCATACTTGCCTTATCGGCTTTTGGGGGCGATGAAGGATGCAGTCCAGCTCGGAAGATTGGGGGTTTGCTGCTGGGACAGCATTTCCTTCCATTTTTCATCCGTCAGACGATCAGATGCCGGCCAGGGGAATTCATAATATGAATATACAGCTCCACGAACAATGCGCAGCTTACCATCCAAGGGCACGACCGCAAAGATTTGCGAGATGTAGCCGGTCCCTTCTTCCAGTACCGTGCCGGTGGGGTCGGTAGCCACATCGGCTATCAGACCGGCCGGATTATCAAACAGTTTGGCCACGTTTCCATCGGTTTTGTCCCGCAGGGCTTCAGTCCAGAAATGTTCAAGCTGTACCCCGAAGCTGCGTATTAATTCATAATCTGCATCTGACAGAGTTGTACCGTTCAATTCTTTTTCAGAGATTTCCTTCAGCCTTAAGGACAGATCCTGCATACGCTGCAGACTTTCCGCATCTCTTTCGTCTAACAGACCGCGGTTGAGCAATCCTTCCCGGGTCATAGCCGCCAGTGAGGCCAGACGGGAATATAACAGGGGATTAGGTTCCACATATCCCCGGTCATCAACGATATCACCTCCGCCACCTGCTTCTGCGTATACTTGTTTGGCGTAAAGGATCGTATCATGTTTGAGCTCGGTCCAGCTACCCAGATAGGTATTCAATTCCTTGCGGTGCCAGGCCTGATTGCGCATGAAGGACGGATACCCTTCACTTTGTTCAACCGTAAGCGGCAACAGGGTATAGAGCCAGCTCCAGTACAGGTTCTGGGTCCAGGTAGTCTTATCCAATCCGGAAATGTAGGATCTCATTTTATCCATATTTTCCGGATAATTTCCGTAACGGGTATCTCCCAGTTCTTTAAGGATGGAATAGGCTTCGTCACTGCCCATGGCAGCCGGTATATCCAGGCCTTTCGGCAGCATTCTTCTTTCACCTTCCGGGTTTTCTTTCACCTCTCTGTAAATCAGTCGTTGAAAAACATCGGCGTCCAGGGTATATCTTTGCCCCAGGAAGCGAAAGCCTTTTATTTCATTTTCCCGGTCCGGCTGTATGCTTTCATCAAAAATGGGGATGGAATTAAGCGCCGGCGCTTTTAAATTTTTGGTTTCTGCCATAAATTGGTCCCATTTGGCAGCGTCTCCGGTTAGTTCGCTCAGTTTGATTTCATCACCGTAGATTTGGATGAGAAGCTGGTTGTACTCATAGAAGCCCAGATCATCGCTTTTGCCTACGAAAAAGCAGGTAGGATCATAGATTGTCTGCCAACTTTTGCGAATTTCGTCACTGCTGCTGAGGGCCAGGGTGATTAATACGGCTGATTGGGTCTCATCTTCGCTTTTCAGCCTGAAGTTCAAGCGCCCATACCACATCATAGCCTTAAAATAATCCTGCAGTTCCGGGGTTTCGTTATAATGACCGCGGGGGATGTACTGGGTGTAATCTTCCTTCAGACCGGCGGCGATATCAACCTCATTCTGTCCCATATTCATGATCGGTGAGAGGGCCATGCTCTCCTGATGTGCTTCTATTAACGCCAGCTCCTGTTCGACTTCCGACTGTACCGGAGCCGGTATTTGTACATTGGGGTCCACCAATCGACTGCCTACAGTAAAAAAGGCCAGATTTCGTTTGGCGGCATTCTCCCAGGGGCCTCCCTGCAGAATGTTATACTGCTGCTCTGATACATTGAGCATGAGTTGGTTCAAGTGTTTTAACTCAGGTACAAGATGCTCTTTTTCCGATCTTTCCAAGAGATTATCGAAAAAGAGATGGTAGTTGTGCAGCATGGCATCAGTAGTGACAAAATTTGGGATACCATCATAACGGTTGGGTTCATACATCATGAAAAATTCTTCTCCCCATGAGGAGGGGTCTACTACAAAGCCATTTTTCGCCAGCAGCTCTTTAGCTTGAGGAGAGAAATTAAACCGGCTGCTGTTTTCCACGTTGCTGAGATCTGCAGCGACACGATAACTGTTGACTGCCGGCTGTACATTTACCGGATAGTCAGGATAAGCGGCAAAAACGTATGCCTCTGTCGCCGGAGTCATTTTTAAAACGGTTTCAGGTCCCGGGCTGGCTGACTTGGAATGACAGCTCCAACCGAAAACCAGAGTTGTCAGCAGACACAAAACAAGTAGAACAATCCTGTGCTTATACTGCATTACTTCGCTCCTCTCACGCAGATTAGAAAGCATGGCTTAAGCCGTCTTTCAAATCTGCCCCATATTTTACCTTTATTATATTTTATAGTAAATACATCGTACCCGCCATAGAAACCCAGCAATTCCAGACACATAAATTCTCAGGCGGATAATTCAGGGAGTTATTATAAAAAAAACTTAGATGATTCAAGGCGGATGCGCCAGTAATTTATTTAGTAATCTAATACGAAATTGACATATGGTAGAATGAATAAGAACGACCGCATAGGTACCGTTATTGCACCAATATTTGACCGAGTATAGCAGATGAAATATACCCCCAGCCGAATCCTGCAAAATATTAATCACCGAGGCGGAAATAATCAACCATTGAACCATACTATTACGAAATTACGGAAGGCTGTCGCGGTATGGAGGAAGTAAATGAAAAATCTGCTCATAGAACAGTTAGAAATCGCGTGGAAGCTTTTTGAGTATCACACTGAAAATCTTTCCGACACGGAATGTTATCACAAACAATCCGAAAAAAGTCTGTGTGTTTTCAACGATAACGGCAAATTGCGCGGGGATTTTCCTGAAACTGAAAGCTATGAAATCGGTTTGCCGACGATAGCTTGGGTCTTATGGCACATAATTTTTTGGTGGAGTTCGGCGATTAATTACTCTTTCGCAGACGGTTCGCTTACAAAAGACGATGTGTTCTATCCCGGTACGGTGAATGCGGCGGTTGAGAAAATAACCGCGTTGAAAACTGAATGGGTTAAGGGTATTATGTCAATGACTGATAAGGATTTACTTTCCTCTGAACGAGCCAAATTTCCCTTTGCCGACCGACCATTTTATGAAATTGCGGCGTGGCTTAACTTGGAACTTATGAAAAATGCCGCCGAAATCGGGGCGGCAAGGTTTGTTTACAATTCGAGTGATAAAAGATAACGATATGAAACGACTGGACCGATAACGATGCACTATGAAAACATTAAAAAAGCCAAATTCCTATCCCGGCCCAATCGATTTATTGCCCATATTGAAATCGACGGGAGACAGGAAGTTTGCCATGTTAAAAACACCGGGCGCTGCAAGGAATTATTGACTCATAACGCGCCGATTTTTGTTCAGGAAGTTGAAGCCGCTAACCGCAAGACCAAATATGACCTGATTGCGGTTCGAAAAGGTGAAGGGCTGGTAAATATAGACAGTCAGGCGCCTAATAAGATTTTCTATGAATGGGTGGTATCCGGCAGCTTTTTTGACAATATAAAATTGATCAAACCGGAATGCAGGTATAAAAGCTCTCGTTTCGATTTTTATATTAAAACCGATAACAGAAGCATATTCGTGGAGATTAAGGGTGTTACCCTGGAGGAAAACGGGGTGGTGCTGTTCCCGGACGCGCCCACGGAACGTGGTTTAAAACATATAACCGAACTCTGCCAATGTATTAAGGAGGGCTACGAGGCTTATATCTTCTTTATAATCCAAATGAAAGATGTCCTGTATTTTAAGCCCAATAATAAAACGCACCGGGCTTTTGGTGAGGCTTTACTGCAAGCGGAAAAGCAAGGGATGAAAATTTTCGCCCTTGATTGTGAAGTGACACCTGATTTTATTGCGGCCAGGGATTTTGTGCCGGTCAGGCTGTAACCGATCAGACGCCAAGCGGATTGTCATCTTGAGCATAGCGAAAGCTCTTTCTGGGAACAGAAGAATAGGGGGGCAACCCTCATTGACATTGCCACTGGCTATCGACCGGTTAGGGTTATTGCACCCTCGCTTTTTTTCCGTATCCGCATTTATCATTCATTATTCGGACCACCCAATCCAAATAGACACTTCCGAGTTGATCACCTATGATATTACAATGAAGAAAGCTTTGATTAGTACAAAGGATTTAAAGATGAAAAATAGAGCAGTAACCAGCTTTGATATGCTGGAAGCAGGGCAAGCCCAAGGGTTGCCTTTATTAGCGGAACCGCTTTTGGCTTGGTATGGACAAAATTCCCGGGCCTTGCCATGGCGTGAGCAGCCTGAGCCCTATTGGGTATGGACTTCGGAAATCATGCTGCAGCAAACGCGTCTGAATGTGGTACTTCCTTATTTTCATAGATTTGTGGAGTGCTTGCCGGATATCCCCGCTTTGGCCAAAGCAGAGGAGAACCTGCTGTTAAAAGTATGGGAGGGGCTGGGCTACTACAACCGGGTGAGAAACATGCAAAAGGCTGCCCGAATCATGGTGGAACACCATAGCGGCAGACTTCCGGCTTCTTATCAGCAGTTATTGGCATTGCCCGGGATCGGTGAATATACTGCCGGTGCCATTGCTTCGATTGCTTATCAGATTCCCGTGCCGGCAGTAGATGGCAATGTGCTTAGAGTAATGGCGCGCTTACTTGGGTGCCGGGCCGATATAGCCCAGCCGCGGGTCAGGAAGACATTGCGCGCGGCAGTAGAAGCCATGCTGCCCGGCGAACGGCCCGGAGACTTCAACCAGGCAATGATGGATCTGGGGGCGATGGTATGCCTGCCGCATACATCGCCTGCCTGTACGCTTTGTCCTCTTAGAGCGATGTGTGTCGGCTATCAGGAGGGCATAGCCGACAGGCTCCCGGTTAAATCCTCTCCCAAACCTCGTGCCGTGCAACAAAAAACAGTACTGGTACTGATTTCCCAGGGCAAGACATTACTCCGGCAGCGCCCTACGGCAGGATTGCTGGCGGGTTTGTGGGAGTTTCCAACTTTGGATGGCTGGCTTAGTGAAGAGAATGTGGCTCTTTGGTTGAACGAATGGGGAATCTGTCCCTTATCTGTGACCAGGGTAGAAGAGTCACGGCATGTTTTCACCCACGTGGAATGGCAGATGCAAGGCTACCTGGTATATGCTGCAGATGCTCCTGCCGTCCCTGACGGCCTTTGGGTGGACGAGTCGGCGGTACACGCAGAATATGCCGTGCCCAGTGCGTTTAAATCTTTTACCAAGCATCTTGCTCAATGGCTTGAATAGGCAAGTAGTCTCCTAATACTTTTATATATTACGGATCCTTTTAAGTCATTCAGCTCGCAAGAGCTTTTTTTATTGAGTCGTACCTTCGAATAAATGTATGGTCCGGGCAATAGATTTAAATAAATAAACGCTTAAGCGGTGAAAGTTTGAGAACAGTAAAAGTAATATTTATTAATTTGTTGATCTTGACCCTAACCTCACTGATTTTACGTACTGTCAACATATCCTTTCAGGTATACCTTTCCAATAAACTTGGCCAGGAAGGCATGGGGCTTTTCCAATTGATAACCGCCATTTATTTTTTGGCCATCGTCTTTTCAACATCGGGGATCAAATTTGCCGCAACCCGCTTAGTCGCCGAGGAAATGGGAACAGGGAACCCAGCGGGAGCAATTAAGGCTGTACGTAATTGCTTAACTTTCGGGGTAATACTTAGCGTGGTATCAATGCTAATCATAAACCTGAAAGCGGAATATATCGGCACCTTCTGGCTTAATGACCCGCGGACTATATTATCGCTGCGTATCTTTGCCTTTAGCCTGCCTTTTATCTCCTTGTCTTCAGTTTTAAGCGGATACTTTATAGCAGTGCGTAGAGTTTATAAGTCAGTAGGGGTGCAATATTTAGAACAATTGATAAAAATAGCTGTGACCATATTGTTCCTTGGTATATTCTTACCCCGGGGGCTTGAGTATGCCTGTGCGGCTGTAGTTGCAGGAGGTTGTACAGGGGAACTTTGCTCATTTATTTTCCTATTCATTCTTTACAGGACTGACCGGCCGGAAGCCAGCAATAACCGTCAGGCTGGAACAGATCTGGTATTGCGCATGTTTCATATAGTCCTGCCTATCGCGTTTAGCTCCTATATTATGTCTATCGTAAGAACCATTCAACAATTACTGATACCCTACGGACTAAAAAAGAGCGGTGAATCAAGTAAAGAAGCCATTTCCACATTTGGGGTCATTCAGGGTATGACTATGCCGGTCATAATGTTCCCTTCGGTCTTGCTGGAATCGATTTCTGAACTGATCGTTCCGGAGTTGGCTGAATGCAGGGCCAGCAACAGTTATAAGCGGCTTAACTATATTATCGCCCGCGTTTTTAATTTGGGCATTATTTTGTCCATAGGGGCAGCCTGGATGTTCTGGCGTTATTCTGAAGAATTGGGCATGGCAATTTACCATAACGTGGAAGCGGCATATTTTATTATGGTGCTGGCACCGCTGATTCCAGTTATGTACCTTGACAATATCGTGGATAATATGCTGAAAGGCATCGATGAACAGGTGAGTTCAATGCGGTATAATATGTTCACTTCATCGATTAATGTTATTATGACCTATCTGCTGCTCCCGCGGTATGCTATAACCGGGTATCTGATTACAACCTATTTTATAAGGAGCCTGAATTTTGCCTTGAGTATAAACAAGCTTATCAAAGTTACACAACTGAAAATAGACTGGTATGGCATAATTAAGTCGGTATTCTGCATAATCGGTGCCATAGGCATTGTTATTTTGCTGCAGGATATAAACCCGGGAAAACCTACTTTAATTTATTTACATCTTCTATTAACCGCCGCGATATATTTATTTCTCCTGCGGGTGTTCTCCTGTATAACCCATGATGATGTAATATGGGTCAAATCATTGTTTAAATAATATCAGACGGATGACGTTACAACGTTGAAGACTATTCTTATAAACCGAAGAATTATGAGGGATTTTAGGTTTCATGAAATGCAGAAGAAAAACTGATTCAGAGTGAGGGAACAGGGCCTTAAATATTAATACATGAAAGTCCGGCGGAATGAAGAAATTTTATTGACAACAAATGTTATGATCTGTATATAGATTGATTATTTTCCTTCTGAAATTACTGATACTGCACATATTGTATAGAGTAAATTTAGAAGGTGATAGGTTTGGCTGATAAGAACGACAACAGCGGAAAGTTCTTTGATTTGGTATGAAGATATACTAAACCAAACTAAAGTAAGACCTCCCCAAAGGGGTCTTTTATTTTAGATATAAATAGACGTAAGAAGGTCAGTCAATGATCCAACCCGAAAAGTTATTTGCATACGGAAAATTCATAACTGAGACTGAGTTGCAGAAAATCGCCGGGGAAGGGGATTATCTGTTTTTTCATCGTGAGATCGAGGAGCTGATAGAAAGCGGATTATTGCGTCCGGTTAAAGCATCGGGGAGCAACGGGAGAATCCCGCCGCTTTTTAACAAATATCGCGTCATCCAGCCGCGGGAAGACTACGCTGAGTATGGAGAGAGTATCAGGCGGCTGAACCCGCGTTTGAATATTTCCGACTATCTTAAGCGACCGGAATTATATAAGAAGCATCTTGATATTGTCGAGGGGCTGAGCTGGTATCTATGGTATGAAGCGGCGTTATTGGCGGAACCCATGTCGCGCAAAGAACGCTCCTTTTCCATCTGGGGACGGGAAAAGCTGATAGACGAGCATTTTGCTCTGGTGCGGGAAGTCCTGCGGTTCAACGGCTTGGGGGAAGATTTCCTGAATTATTATGATACTCCCGAGCCGTTTTTTGAGTATGTTCACAGTCGTTCTCCGGAAATGCGCGTACTTATTATTGAAAATAAAGACACCTGGTTCAGTTTCCGAAAACTGATGCAGGCTACCGGGAAGAATGTGATTGCAGGGATTACGCTGGATCTGCTCCTTTACGGCGAGGGTAATAAAATCACCAAAAAGGGCGCACTGGAAGATTATGCCGGCGGCATGCTGCACCATAAAGAGGGGCAAACCATAAGATTTATGTATTTCGGCGACCTGGATCTGGAGGGCATCCGCTTGTTTTTCCGCACCCGGGATGCTAATCCCAGCCTGTCTATCATCTGAACCTGGACAGTATATTCAAAGGACTTGACCCCCTCTGGGATAAAAGTCCAATGGAGTATGATGAATTCTACTATTTGTTTGAGCGCATGAGCCTGCACGGAGAAAAACTGGCCGAATTGATTGCAATTTATGAAAACCAGCTGGCTAATCTGGAGCGCAATAAAAGAGACATGGTCCAGCAGAGTTTTCTGCAGGGACGGAGAATGCATGAAGAAATCGACTTAATATCGAATAATTCCAAAGTGCTATTGCAGGATAGATCCAGACCGGTGCAAATGCTGCGTATAGATTCGCAGCTTGACAGTCAGGAGTCGGCCCAGCAGCGGGTAAACGACTACATCGAAGAATGCATTGCGAAAGTCAGGGAGAAAGCCAGGCAGGATAATCGGGAAGATGAGTTGCGCAAGACGATAGCGCGTTTGATGTCCAGCCGGGAACTGCTGAATGTATATCTCGGCAAGGCCAATATACCCGTCAACGTATTCAAAATAGACATAAATAAACAGAATAGCCGGCTTAAGCTGTGGGAGGACGCTGTGCGCGAAAATTCAGGCGCGGAAAAATTCGTGGTCTTCTTTTCGGTGCTATCCGCTTTGATGACTTATACCCGGACTCGGAATATAGAAGCACTGGGAGCCGATCCCGATACCGACACCCGGGTTCTGATTATGGATAATCCCTTTGGCCCAATATCATCGGAACATTTGCTCGAACCCATGTTTGAAATCGCCAAAAAGCACCGCACTCAGCTGATATGTTTATCCGATCTCAAACAAAACTCGATTATGAATCGCTTTAATCTGATCTATATGCTCAAGGTGCGTACCGGGGCTATAGATGGCAAAGAGTATTTGAAATTCGAGGAGCATGTCCGGGACGAAAATGCCCTCCAAATTGATGAAAAGCTTGAAAAAGCGCTATACCGAGCCTCGGAGTTCAAGCAGATGCCACTGTTTGACGATGAGATTTCATAGTTAATAAAAAGACCAGCTTGATTCCACTGCAAAATATGTTTTATGGCGTAGAGGAGACCGGCAGTGAAATCAATCTTACCTGTTACAAGGAATATCATCCGCAGATATAGGTAGATATTTGCGGATTTTTATCATTAATAGAGTAGGGTAAACTATATAGGGACGAGTTCTTGATATGGAGTGACATGCATAAGCTTAACCCCTTTAATTTTTACCAAGAACCTGTCAGGGCAAAATAATTGTTAACGGAGGAAACGTATTTATTGAGCGCAGCAGAAACCAAATATAACGAACTTAAAGCAAAGTACCAAGTCATTATAGAAGGACAAACCCATACCATAAACCGTATCAGCAATATCAGGCTGGCAGTTTTCCTTATCACCGCTGCTTGGGGGATATATTTTATAGCCAGGAAAAATTATGGGGGGTTGGGCTGGGATCTCGTAGTATTTCTGGTATTGTTTATTCCCTTAATACTTCTGCATGATCATTATTTCAATAAAAGGAAATATGCAATCATGCTTCATCAAATTAATGAAGATTCCTTAAGGCGGATCCAGGGGGAGTGGAGTTCCTTCGCCGACGACGGAGCGGAGTTTTCAGACTATGACCACCAATACTCCCAGGATTTGGATATATTTGGCCCGGGCTCCCTTTTTCAGTATATAAATACCGCCGTTACTTATCTAGGAAGACTTAAATTAAGAGACTTTCTTATTGCGCCCACGCGGAGCACTAAAGCCATAACCATGCGGCAGGAGGCAGTCCGGGAGTTGGCGCCCAAGCTCGACTGGAGGCAGCGGTATCTGGCGGAAGGCATGCTGGAATCTGCCGCCCAAGATCCTCAGGCTTTGTTTTTATGGGCCCATAAGATAGATAATTTTTACCGCGACCAGCGGGTTATTTTTATTTTCCGTCTTCTTCCGGCAATCACCATAATTATCGGCCTATTGACCTTTATTAATCCCGGACCCCGCTACTATTATATTTTGACCGCGGCTCTGGTCGTCCAATTTGGGCTGCTCAAGCTCAAGGCCAAACCAAGAGGAAATATATTAGGGGTAGCCCGCCAATTCATGCAAAATATAAAAGCTTATCACAATATGCTGAATTTATTGGAACAAGAAGAATACAGCTCCCGGCACCTGCAGGAACTAAAAAACCGACTTAAGCGCCAGGGGATGACTGCCGGGGAGCAAATCCGGCAACTGGAAAAAATAGCGGAGGCCATCGCCAACCGGCAAAGTCAATTTTATATAATTTTTAACATTATTTTTTTATTGGACTACCAATTCGTGTTCGCCCTGGAAAAATGGAAAGAAAAGTCCGGCCGTAATTTGCCGGATTGGCTTGATATCATCGCGGAATTTGAGGCATTATCCAGCCTGGCGGTCTTGTCCCACGATCATCCCCAATGGGCCACTCCGGAATTGTCGGATGCAGGTCCGGCATTTGCGGCTGAGATGATGGCCCATCCCTTACTGATGGGTTTCGGGGTGGTCAATGATTTAAAATTTGAACCTCCGCAGAATATATTGCTGATTACCGGTTCGAATATGTCCGGTAAGAGTACCCTGCTGAGGACTGCCGGCATCAACCTGGTTCTGGCTTACGCCGGGGGGAATGTATGTGCCAAAACTTTTAAGTGTTCGCTGATGGATATCTATACCTGCATGCGGGTCAACGATAACCTGGAAAAGAACATTTCTTCTTTCTACGCGGAGTTATTGAGAATCAAAATGATCGTAAAGGCGGTGGAAGAGGGGCGAACCATATTTTTTCTCCTGGATGAGATTTTCAAAGGCACCAATTCGATCGACCGGCATACCGGCGCCAAGGTGCTGATCAAAAAGCTGAGCCGGGCCAAACTTTTAGGGCTGGTATCCACCCATGACCTTGAACTTGGTGATTTGGAAAAGGAAAGCAACCGGATAAAGAACTATCATTTTGAAGAATATTACCAAAATGATCAGATATGCTTCGACTATAAGCTGCGGCCGGGTGTTTCCTCGACCCGCAACGCCGCTTTTTTAATGAAACTGGCGGGAATCGATTTTAGCGGGGAATAGGGGAAGACCGGGGACAAGTGACCTGTCCCCAGTGTCCCTCGGTTCCGTTACTCTGAATGTGGTTCGAAGGTACTGCAGCAAGTTCCATCGGAAGTGTTGGCCATGCCGTCTCCCATTGCTGAAACCATCAGCTGGGAGGCATAACAAGCCTGGCTTTTGTTGTACTTACAGTTGTCTACGCTGCATTGTACTTTTAGACTGGGTGATTTCATTTTCCGCCTCCTTACTCGTGAGTTACTTTTATTTTGTCCCGCGAGAAGGTTTTTAAGCATTTACAGGTTAAATTACCACCTGGATATTTGCACATATTGCCGGCCTTTGCGGGACAAACCGCCCAGTTCCTCCAGTCTGAAACGGCCCAACCCCCGTACGGATATAAGATCTCCGGTTTTGACCGCAACTGAAGATTTAAGTACCTCCAAATGATTTATTCTGACTTGGCCGCTGGTAATATACCGGTCAACCTGGGAGCGTGACAGTTTGTAAACCGCGGCGACGGCAGCATCTAGTCGCAAAGAAGCGAGATTTACCTGCAAGGTTGTAAGCTCGGGGGGATGATAGACAAAATCCTGGTCGGCTATTATCTCAGCCGACACCGTACTGTGCTTGACCCGGGTCAGTTGTTGCGTTAGATATGCAGCTATATCAGTGTCGGCGAATACAAATGCCCCATTTTCCTGCGGCACGATATCTCCCAGCTTTTCCCGTTTTAAGCCCAGGTTCAGGAGAGCGCCCAGATAATCCCGGTGGCTGACCGACTGCCCCGGGAATTCTTTCGGGGTTATTTTTAAACAAGTTATTTTGGATTCTGCTTCGGCTTCCCAGGGCGGGGAGACCAGTAAACGCTTACGTTCTGCCTGCTCGTAACCTCCAACCAATTCCCATTCGATATTTTCAGCATTGACCGCCACCGCCCGAGCCAGATCCTGCTGGCGCAGATCCAGGAAATCACTGCGACCGGATGCTCCCTGTGCTGCCCTCGCGGCCAGACCGGAAAACTTGGCCAGCCAATGCTTTTCAGCTTCGTTTCGGGCCTGTCTGCTTAAATACTCATTCATAAATAAACTGCATCTTTCTGATTGAAATAAGGATAATAACATTGAATCTGTTCATTTAAATATCTTGTTGGCATCATATTGATTCTATGCCTCGCTGCCATGATTATATCGTAAATCGAATCTATTGTTAAAGAAGGATTGCAAAAGCGGGCCGCTGAGAAAAGACGCTTAATGCACATACCGCGCCGTATAAAAGGAAATGCGAAAGTGTCATGATAGATTGAGCCTTATGAAAATCTTAGGAAATTCTCATGCTAAAAATCACAATTATAATAACTTGCTTTGGTATAATAACAAAATATTTAGGTGTGCTGGAAAGGAGTAAATTCCTATGAATGATAGAATCCTGGTCGTAGATGACGAACACGATATTGCCGACTTAATAGAAGTCTATTTGCAAAATGAAAACTATAACGTATTTAAGTATTATTCGGCCAGTGAAGCTCTTGCTTGTGTAGAAAACACGGAGCTTGACCTTGCTATTTTGGATATTATGATGCCGGGTCTAAACGGCTTTGCCCTTTGCCGGAAAATCCGTGAGCAATATACTTTCCCGGTTATTATGCTAACGGCCAAAGACGAGGAAACCGACAAAATCACTGGCTTAACTTTGGGGGCTGACGATTATGTGACAAAACCGTTTCGTCCTCTCGAATTGGTTGCCAGAGTAAAGGCGCAGCTGCGCCGGTACAAAAAATACAATTCCTCCAAAGAGGGAACTGATACAGGCCCGGTTCTGTCCTATTTCGGGCTGGAAGTAAACACTAAGACGCATGAATTTTTACTAAATGAAAGTCCGGTTTCGCTGACCCCAACGGAATTTTCCATACTTCGTATTTTACTGGAGCGCCAGGGAACCGTCGTAAGCGCTGAAGAATTGTTTCATGAAATATGGCAGGACGAGTATTACAGCAAAAGCAATAACACGATCACGGTCCATATCCGGCATTTGCGTGAAAAAATGGGCGACACCGCAGACGAACCGAAATATATCAAGACGATATGGGGTGTGGGTTATAAAATTGGTTAAGAACAATCATCCAATAGAGAAGAAATTACGGTCACAGTTATATATCACCTTGCTAATTTACACGCTGGTTGGCTATGGCTTGGTTATGCTGTCCGACTATGTGTTCCAGAAAGTTTCCATCCCATTTTTTACATGGCTTCATATGAGAATGGACGTTACCTATTTTCTGTATCTGGTTATCGGCTTCTGTTGCATCTTCTATCATTCCTGGAAAAAACCTTGGGGGTATTTGCAAGAGGTCATAGATGCCACCAAAACTGTGTATCAGGAAAACGACAATGCGATAGAGCTTTCCGAACCGCTTAAAGATATGGGAAAGCAAATGAACCAAATTAAAATGTCGGTTTTGTTGAGCCAGCAGGCGGTAAAAGAGGCCGAGAGCAAAAAGAACGAATTGGTGATGTATCTGGCCCACGATATTCGGACACCGTTGACCTCCGTTATCGGCTATTTAAGTTTACTTGATGAAGCGCCTGACATGCCGGTTGAACAAAAGGCCAAATATGTAGGTATTGCACTGAACAAGGCACAACGGCTGGAAAAGCTCATCAATGAATTCTTTGAGATTACACGATACAATACCCAGCAAATCAAGCTGACTAAAAAGAATGTGGACTTATACTATATGCTTGTACAGTTGATTGATGAATTTTATCCCGTCTTATCTGCCCAAGGGAAATACGCTACGTTCCACGCTAATGAAAATTTGACGGTACATGCGGACTCCGAAAAGTTAGTCAGAGTGTTCAACAACATTCTGAAAAACGCCGCTCAATACAGCTATCCCAATACGGAAATCGTAATTTCCGCAAAAGCGGACACAGATAAAATCGTTATTATATTTGAAAACCACGGGGCGACCATTCCGCCCGATCAGCTATCTTCCATTTTTGATAAATTCAATCGTCTGGATGATGCCCGCAAGTCAGATACAGGCGGGGCGGGGCTTGGTTTGTCTATTGCGGAAGAAATCATTCATTTGCACGGCGGAGAGATCTCTGTCCATAGTGAAAATGATACCGTTACATTTATAGTGTCGCTGCCAACTCTGTCTTAGGAAAATATCAATCGGGTCTTAGGATTTTCTTAGGAATTTATCCTGTGCATCTTAGAGTTTGAAGCATCCTTGCTCGGTACAATAGGTACTGAGTAAGGGTGCTTTGCTTTTGAAATAAAAGAAAAGGAGAAATGACATGGAACTTACGGTTGAACACCTTAGCAAACAATTCAAGGACAAAACCGCAGTCGATGATGTCTGCCTAAGCTTTACGCCGGGCATATGGGGCTTGCTTGGCGCTAACGGGGCTGGTAAAACTACGCTCATGCGGATGATCGCAGACATTATGAAACCGACCAGCGGTGAAGTCCTTTATGACGGAAAAAATATTCACACGATGGGAGAAGAATACAGAAAGCTATTCGGCTTTTTGCCGCAGGAGTTTGGCTTCTTTCATGATTTTACTGTTAGAGATTACTTGGAATACGTTGCCGCGCTTAAAGACGTACCAGCAAGAACGACAAAAAAAAAGATTGACAGCCTGCTGGACACTCTCACCCTTACCGATGTGAAAAACAAAAAAATTGTCAAGCTGTCCGGAGGTATGAAGCGGCGGGTTGGGATTGTGCAAGCGATGCTGAACGACCCCAAAATCCTGGTTATGGATGAACCGACCGCTGGTCTTGATCCCGGCGAGCGGGTTCGCTTCCGCAATTTCATTTCCGAATTTTCCCATGATCGCATTGTTCTCATTTCAACCCATATTGTGTCCGACATCGAGTATATCGCCACAAAAAACGCTATTATGAAAGCCGGGAAAATTCTTGATGTCGGCACAACGGACGCATTGGTGAAGCAAGTCGTGGGAAAAGTTTGGAATTGCTTGGTACCTGCCGACAAGCTGCCGATGTATGAAATGCAGTTGCGTATTATCAACCAGCGCGGCGAGGATAACAATCAGGTATCTATTCGCTATTTGGCCGATGAAGCAAAAATCAGCAACTCCGTTTTGGCTCCTCCGCGCTTGGAAGATTTATATTTGTGGCTATTCCCGCAAGAAGATATTAGCAAGGAGGAAAAATAACCTATGCGAATCTATTGGTTGGAAATGAAACGTGTATTGAAATCATGCCGAGTCATAATTTTACTGCTCATTGCTTTTACAATGGCTGCGGGAATGGCCTGGCTTCCCGTAATGTTTGAATCTATCAACTATCCAGGCGATAACGGAAACGTCGTTGAATTAAATGGTTTGAATGCGATTGCCTATAAAAAGTCAATTCGCTCTGTCAATAATGGCGAAGTCACGCCCGAAAAGCTCAAGGCTGCCTTAAAAATCTATCAAACCACTGTTTCTCAATATGGAGACGTTGACAGCGAAAATTTTCCGTTTGATGTCTATACGGAAAGGATTTCTCCAATCACGCCGCTTTTAGGAAGCCGGGTGCGAGAAGCATTTGCTGACCCCAAAACCGGTATGGCGGCAGATCTTAAGAATATATCCCCGGACGAATTTGATCGCTTTTATGAGCAAACTGTGCAGCACCTAAAAGATTATATGCAATTAGAGAAAAAGGGATCAGTTGCACAAGAGCAGGCCGTGAAAAAATACGCAGAGGTAAAAACACCTTTTCAGCTATATGGCGGATATTCAAGAGATGCCTTTGATTACATTGAGTTTTTCATCTTTTTATGCGTCATTCTTTGTACCGCTATTGCCGCGCCTACATTTTCAAGTGAATATCAGACAGGCTCTGACAGTATTTTGCGTTGCACAAAGCATGGGCGTTTCCGGTTGGCAATTACGAAAGTAGCAGCCGCATTAACAATTTTTGTTATAACTTTCGTTGGGTGTATCCTTTTACATTTACTCATTTCCGATCTTGCCTTCGGGCCGGAGTGCATGAAAACATCCATGCAGATGTTATTCTCGACTATCAGCCTTCCTGCTCTCAATCTTGGGCAATTACAAATTGTTTTAGCAGTCGGCGGCTTACTCTCTTTGCTTGCAACGGTCAGCTTCACATTATTTTTATCAGCTAAATGCAAAGACTCGCTTACTGTCATCCTGATTGCCTTTGTATCGTGTTTGATTCCCATATTTGCGTATTCAGCCGTGGGTGAAAACTGGATTAGCTCCATTCTGCCATCAGCAGGAGTCGGAATGAGGAATAATCTGTTATATCAACTGTTTGACCTTAACTACTTGCATATTGGCCAAATTAGCCTTTGGGTTCCTGATGTCATACTGGTGGCCGCGGCGGTTGAAATCCCAATTTTCCTTTTGCTGGCCGTACGCGCCTATTGTAAGCATCAAGTCGCCTGACAGGAAGACGCCGCGCTCAGACAAAATGTTGATTGACTGATAAATTGACTATTGCTAGTATGATATAATCTATACCAGCCCAGAAGCCAAAAATCAGCTGTTTCATTAATTTGGGTCCGAACGGGATTAGGCAAAGGCTGGTTTAGAGGGGGAGAAGTCGATTATTAATAAATTCAAGGAGTCTTTGCTTGATAAAAATATATTTTCCGTAACCTGGGAACTGGTTCCCGGCCGGGGAGCCCACGAAAAGCCCCAGGAAGACGCGGTTGCCTCCGCCCGGCGGGCTTCTCAGGGCGGCATCATTCATGCCCTGACTATTACGGACAACCCCGGTGGCCGACCGGCAATGTCGGCCACCTATCTCGGCCTGGAAATCTTGAAGCTGGGAATAGAACCGCTGGTGCATTTTACCTGCAAAGACAAGAACCGCAACCAGATCGAATCTGAGCTTTATGCCATGGATCGGGCCGGTATTCGTAACCTGCTGGTTATGACCGGGGACTATCCGACTACCGGGTTTAAAGGCCGCCCCAAACCTGTTTTTGACCTGGATTCGGTTCATGTTTTGGAATTGGCGGCCAATATGAATAAAGGCCTGGAGGTCAGCGAAACGAAAGGTGCGTTTAACCATAAACCGAGTGTTTTTTTTGCCGGCGGAGTGGTTTCACCCTTTAAAGCTACTGAAGCCGAACAGCTGGGGCAATACTATAAACTTAAGAAAAAGATTGACCAGGGGGCTAATTTTATTGTTACCCAATTGGGGTTTGACGCCCGTAAATTCCACGAGGTATTGCAATTTATCAAAGGGTATTCGCCTGATATGCCGGTTATCGGCAACATCTATATTTTGCCCTACGGCACCGCCAGGATGATGAACTCCAACCAATTGCCGGGCTGTGTAGTACCGGACAAGTTATTGGCCGAGTTGGATCAGGAAAGGGCCGCCGAGGACAAGGGGGTAAAGGCGCGTCTGCTGCGGGCTGCCAAAATGTACGCCTTTATGAAAGGTATGGGGTTTGACGGGGTGCATATCGGAGGCCACAATATCAAATATGAGCAGGTTCAGTATATTATTGAGCAAGGGGAGGAGCTTAGCGCCGATTGGATGAAGTTTTTGCCAGAATTCGATTTTCCTCAGCCCAAGGGATTTTATTTTTATGAAAAGGATCCGGATACGGGTTTGAATACGGCTGAACCGGTTAATCGCTCCAATCTGCCGGCTGATTCGGTACCGGGTTTTAATTACCGTTTAATGAGCTTCATGCACCAGATTTTTTTTACGCCTGATAAAAACTTGTATCCTATGATGAGCCGTTTTTACAGGGGAGTGAAAGATCCTAAAAAACACAGCTTGGAGCACCTGCTCAAGGTTGCTGCCAACAACTGCCAGGATTGTGGAGACTGCGCCCTGCTGGATATCGCCTATCTCTGTCCCATGTCCCAATGTCCCAAAAATCAGCGTAATGGCGCCTGCGGCGGCAGTTATAACGGCTGGTGCGAGGTCTATCCCCATGAAAAGCAATGTATCTGGGTTAAAGCCTACTCCAACCTTAAGGCCTATAACCGGGAGGGCGAATTGGACCGCCTCTATTTGCCCCCGGTCAACTGGGACTTATATCAGACTTCCGCCTGGTACAACTACTATACCGGTCGTGACCACTCCGCCCCAACCAAGCCAAGCAGATAAAACTCTCTGGAATTATCCTTGGAATTAAAATAATGTTCGGATCTTATCCGATAGACCGCCTAAATAGTTCAGTAGGGGGCTTCATACACTTAAATCCCTGATTATGAATATTATAGCAATGTAATAATTTATAAAGGGGATGTTATAAATGGCTTTCAAATACAAATATACCACAGGGCCTATCAGCGTTAGTGAGGGCATCGACAATATCAGGGTAGTGGTGCTGAACAACAGCTCCCGGAGACGCACTGCGGTAATCAAAATCTTTAATTTGGATCCGCAACCCAAATTACAGGTATTCAGTGAACGTTTCAGCATTTGTCCCCACTCAATTGCAAGTACAGAGTATATTCCATCGTTTAATTATTTTGAGGTGCAGATTCTTACCAACAGCAGCCACGTTTATGCCTGGGTAGGCGGGCGTTCCGGCAATGAAAACTTGCCGGGCAATACCGTATTGCACAAAGAACTAATCCGTTTTTAGAAGGTCAAATAATTACTTTAATGCCATGTGCCCCGCTACCAGGGTATATGGCATTTCTAATCAAAATAAAGTTTTTAATACGACTGGTATAAGGATGGTCGAGCAATGAGCAATTATATTCCCGGTCAAAAACCGGATCAGATTATTCAACCCGGGCCAGCCGCCTGTACTTTAGGGGTATTAGTATCGGCCCGGCGGGAGCCTAAAGGTTTTATTTCAGCTCAATTAAACACTATATTAAAAGAAAAATTTGCCGCCGCCCATAAATATGGAATACAAATGTTCGTATTTGGTTCAGATGATGTTAGCTGGGATAATCATACCATCAAGGGCTCGGTCTATAAAATTGGCAGAGATAAAAGCGGTTATTGGATCCAAAGAAGCTTTTCATTCCCGGATGTGGTTTATAATCGAATTCATAATCGGAAATTTGAAAGTAATCCCCGGATAAAAGATTTGCTCAAGAAACTGGAGAGCAGTCCCGATATTCAATTGTTCAACTCGCGTTATCTCGATAAATGGGAGGTATATCAATCCCTCCACCAAGATCCTGAGACCTCGGCTCTGGTCCCCTTAACCAGTTTATTGACCTATTCGAGCCTGGCCCAGGTTTTATCCCAATCCGGTCAAGTATTTATCAAACCCCGTAACAACAACGCAGCCCGCGGTATTTTAAAAGTGATCCGCCAATCTCCGGGAGCTTATATTTACAGTCAGGCCAATTCCACCCTTTGGAAAAAATGCGGCTCCCTCAAGAGTTTATGGAAGCAAATAAACCGAATTATTAAAAAGCCTGGGGACTACATGGTTCAAACGGGAATTGAACTATGCCAAATCAACGGTCAGGTTTTGGATTTTAGGGCTCAGATTCAGAAAAATGGCGGGGGCGAATGGGTTTTTACCGGGATGGAAGCAAGAGTGGCAAGAAAATCTCATTTTGTTACGACTGGCGTCAACTATGGCAGGCGAATATCTTTTAATAAAGCAATCCAGGCAACGGCTAACGGCCGGGTTAATTATAGGCAAATCGTAGATTCTCAATTGAACTATATTTTTGCAGAAGTCCCCCAATGCCTTGAAAGAAACCTGGGTTTATCTCTGGCAGTACTGTCAATCGATATCGGACTCGATAAGAACGGCAGACTATGGATCATTGAGGTGAGTTCCAAACCGGAGCCATTCGTCAAGCGGGATATCCGAAAACTCCATTATCAATATTTAATGGAATATGTACTTTATGCAAACAGGTGATAAAAAGGAGGATAGCTTAAGGCCTAAGACTGGCTTACAGTCTCTGCCAGGCTGACATCGCGCCCCTCCAGCAAGCCCTTGCTAAATCCCTTGTTTTCCGCATCCTGCAAGCATCTAGGACAAGGCTCGATTTCTATATTCAGCCCGTTGGTTTCGTTGACAGTTGTAAGTTTACACAGACCTTCTCCGCAATTAGCGCAGAACACTTCAAAATAAATCAGCGGCATGAAAACAACCCTCCATTTCAGGTTCTCAACGAGATCATAAAATACTTTAGTTAAACGACTATAGTATTTCTACTGAAAACATGCCCAAATTATTATTCCGAAATTCTGCCTGCCTTCGGTTTGGTTCGCAGAGCACAGTTGGTTTACCATAATTATTCATTTACACCGCTCTTACGCTCCGAGTGGGTATTGCCACGGGCAACTGAGGCAAAAATCCCTAAAAAACATAAGATTGTAAAAATGATAAAGGTAGTCTTCATGCTGTTCATCAGCACCTGGGGATCAACTTGAGCCAGCATCTGGTTGCCGATATAAACCGCCAGTATCATTGTCACTATGGCCATGCTAAAAGCCTGGCCAATCATGCGCATGGTTCCCAACGTAGAAGAGGCGATTCCGTACAAACGCGGTTGAACCGAAGCCATAACCGCATTGGTATTGGGTGATGAGAAGAGGGCAAAACCCAGACCTATCAAAAGCAAATCGGCTATTATCCATATTATCGGAGTATTCAAGCCCAAAAATATGAAGCCAAAGAGCCCCAAAGCGGTCAAGCCCATTCCGGTAGATGCCACAATACGGGGTTCAACCCGGTCGGACAAATTGCCGGCCAGGGGCGAAAATAATGCCATCATGAGCGGTTGAGCCAGCATTACCATGCCTGCGTGCTGTGAGCTGAAACCCAATACGGTCTGAAGATAGAGAGACATCAGAAAACTCAAGGCAAAAGTTGCGCTGTAATTGATCATTGCCGCCAAATTGGAGAAAGCAAAACTTATATTCTTGACGAAGAGCTGCATGTCAATAAGGGGCTGATCCTGGCGCAGTTCATAGCGGATAAAGCTCAGCAAAAGGAGTGCGCCGGTAGAGGCAAAGTATTTGGCAGTACTGGTGTCTGCCAGAGCGGAAATGCCATACATAAACGCTCCCAAACTGGTAAGGTAGAGCAAACTTCCCTGCCAGTCGAAACTTTCTCCGGCCGCTTCTTTCCATTCGCCTTTCATGTAAAGAACGGCAAAAATCGTTACGACCAAACTTATGGCGGCAATGAAATAAAAAATGCTCCGCCAACCCATATAAAAGTTCATCCAACCACCGAGTACCGGACCCAAGGATAAGCCCACATAAGTGCTGCTGACCGAAAGTCCCAGTACCCGCCCCCGGCGGTTAACCGGAAAAACATCCGTTAATATGGCGGTCGAAGTGCTGAAAATCATGGCGGCAGCTACCCCTTGTAAAACGCGGAATATTAATATTATTTCGATGTTGGGACTAAGAGCGCTAAGCAGAGTAAAGAGGGAAAAAAGGCCCAAACCGACCTGGAAAATACTATGCCGGCCCTTGATGTCGGCCAAGCGGCCGAAAGGCAGCAAGAATGCAGCTGAGGCAACCAGATAACTGGTCAGCACCCAGCTTAAGAGTACGGCACTGCTGTTAAATTCATGGCCCATGGTTGGCAGGGCAAGATTCAGCGCACTCGCTATGAAAGGCACCAGAAAGGCCGAGCACATAACCGTAAATAGGGTTACCCGCTCTTGTTTCTGGTCCGGTTTATTCATATCCGATCCTGCTCCTTCCTAAAAATCCAACTATGCTATATTATAACGCAAACTATAAATATTAAATCAATATTAGGCAAGGATATATAAGTGGGTAATGCAGACGTTTACAGGTAGTCTGTAATCAAATTATTTAAAATAGGCTGTACCAAAAGTTTCAGCATGAACCTTACCGAGGGGCAGGTCTGAATCTTTAAAAGGTGCCTTGTTCTCTGCCGGATAGCCTATCGCAATAATTGATTCCACCTGATAATGGTCCGGAATGCTTAATAGCCTTTTAATATACTCTTCGGCAGCCTGTTTATCATCGTGATAGCGCTTGCGGATCTGGATCCAGCAGGATCCCAGATTCATAGATGCTGCCGTCAGATGCAAAATCACAGAGGCGATCGAAGCATCCTCAATCCATACATCACACTTATTTGGATCTGCCAGAACTACAATACCGGCAGTGGCACCTTGCAGGAAGCTGCTGCCATGAGTCTTACTGAGAGAAAGCTGGCGGAGCATATCCGGATGGCTTACGATTATAAACTCCCAGGGCTTGAGCCCGCGGGAAGAAGGCGACATCAAAGCGGCTTTCAGCAGCTGTTCGATCTCCGGCCGGCTCAGCTGCCTGCCCTGATATTTGCGAATACTCCTGCGTTTTCTTAACAATTCCAGCATGACCAGACCTCCAATATTCTTTATAAAAAGGCGGGGCATCGGGCAACAGCATTATTGGTATACAATAAAATATATTATGTAAACCTAAGGATTAATTAAGCGAATTCATCATAATAATCTTCCGCCGCTTTAGCCTTTAATCAAACCTGACATGCAATCTAAAACTTAATTACGCGGGGTTCAGCCATGGAAGTGAATGAATAAAACCTGGCAGTGGCATTTTTCAGATATAAAACTTCGGTATTGTCGTCATCTGCTTTGTACATGCCCTGCAAATCCGGGTATGCATCCAACATGTGCTGCTTGGCCTCAACTCTGTCATCTCTTACAGCGGTTCCGGCTACCCGGACCCACTCGTTGCCGTCAAAAGCACAGATCTCAATTTGGGGATTGGCCTGGATCTGTCGGGAAACATTCTTGATTTTGCCGGTCTGAATATACAGCTTATCTTCAAATAGATCCACAGTTCCGAAAGGGCGCACCCGGGGCTGGTTGCCCTCAACCGTCGCAATGTAATAGGTCTGGCACTTTTTTAAAAAATCATATACCTCTTGCATCAATATACCTCCTCAATAGTTCGTAAAATCGTTAAAGGCCAAAAATTACAACTGTATTATATGTCAATGGGTTGAATTAAATAAGTCCGTACTCAAATATTTTTCGCCCCGGTCCGGGAAGACTACCACCACCAAACCCTCATCCAGCTCATTTATGCATTCCAGGGCAGCGATCATGGCCGCGCCGCTGCTCATACCTACAAAGATTCCCTCTTGGGCCACAATGGATCTGACCATGGCAAAAGCAGCTTCGGATTCTATCATAACCCTCCGGTCAATCTGGGTAGGATCGTAGATCTCAGGCACGATAGCTTCTTGCATATTTTTGAGGCCCTGAATGTAATGCCCTTTGATAGGATGCGCCTCAACTATCTGGATAGCGGGATTTCTCTTTTTCAGATTCATGCCAACTCCCATAATGGTGCCTGAGGTGCCAAGCGCTGAGACAAAATGGGTGACCTGGCCCGCGGTCTGTTCCCATATTTCATTGGCGGTGGTTTCATAATGGGCTATTTTGTTATACTCATTGGAAAATTGATTCGGCATAAAATATTTGTCGGGATTTTGCCGGCATAGTTCATGGGCTTTCCGAATTGCTCCGTCCGTACCTTCCGCGGCATCCGTCAGTACAATCTTGCCCCCAAAGGCTTCAATCATTTTACGGCGTTCGGGAGACACTGCTTCACTCATTACAATCTCCACCCCATATCCTTTTACGGCGCCTATCATGGCCAGTCCGATCCCGGTATTGCCTGAGGTCGGTTCGATTATAGTCTTGCCTTTGGTTAAAGCCCCGACTTCCTCCGCCTGCTCAACCATTTTTATGGCAATACGATCTTTGATGCTGCCGGTGGGGTTAAACCCTTCCACTTTGGCGTAAAGCGGGATATGGGGTTTGGGGTTTAGCCGGTTTAGCCTAACCAGCGGAGTATGCCCGATAGTATCGATAATATTGTCATAAACATTGTCGTACATACGCATTCTTCTTTCTAGTTTAAATATCACAATATATTATATATTATCATTCCAAATAATAGGGAAGGAAACTATGCGTATAGCAAGTCGGTTAGATCACTATTCTAAATTAATGTCTGCTGCAGGGGGAATTATTTAAGCATCAAAAAAGGTACTTCCTGGGCTTTTAACCTTAAGGAAGCGCTTAGAATCCTGGCAGGCAATTGAGGGTAATGAAAAGGGGAGGGAATCCAGGTAATAGGACAAATAGCCGGGCAATAGGATGTCTTTATGTTGCAACAGATAATACCATAAATTTGAGCACAACGATAGGAGCCGTACATCTTCTAGCTTACCAGTTAAATTGGGCGTTTAAGCAGGCAGACATAGGCAAAATAGCTTTCGGTATATACGCAGCTAACCAACTCCCAGCCGGCTTGGCCTAATGCATTTAATTTCTCTACCAGTTTTTCCGGATCAGTATTGCGTATAGACGTATATTCCCACTTTGGCATAATATGTTATCCCTCCTGCTATTATCATTTTTTATCGCGGATAATCTTATTCGGGCTTCTGACCAATATAATTTGGTGTGCTTACGAAATTAGGCTGATAATAGCCTGAAACACTGGGTCTAACATATTGTAATGCCCCAAAACGTAAAACCCTAGGGCAATTAATAGCATGGATAGAATGTCAATAAATGCTCTCATACAACTCCCTCATAAATAGATTCTAAAAATTAATACGTTAATTGGTCAAGTAAACTGAGGTATATTAGATGGTAAACTTTGGCATAACAAATATTGGTTGAATCAGTTACGTAGGCGTTGACATAAATCCCCTTTTTCTTTGTTAATTAATGCCATAATGCAAAAAAACGCTTATTATTTACTATATTATGGTTAAATTGTTATTAGTTACATCTCATAAAAAAAGGGAACTGATAGAGATTGTCGAAAAAATTACTATAAAGAGGTTGGTTTGTTAATTGGGAAAGATAATTACTAATTATGAGAGGAGATTAATACATTAAAATGTTTAGAAAACTTTCCGCTAAGCAGTTATCAATGATAACAGGATTAGCAGTGCTTATAATAGTTTCGATTGTAATAGCTGCACAGTTGCCTTCGCAACCAGGAGGCAGCAACAGTCCCACTGAAGTAAGTTTACTGCAGGACTCTGTAAATACAGACCAAAATTATGATGAAACTATTGAACCGGATGCAAGTCAGCAGGTAGATGAAACCATTGAACCCGATGCCAATGAGCAGTTAACCGAAGAAAACCCGGCAATCGCAGTTGAGCCATCCTCTGAAAATAAAGCTCAGGATGTTAAAGTAGACGGCACCGTATCGAGGGGGACCCGGACTACTGAAACCACCAGCACAGTTTCCAACACTAACCGAAACGATGTTGCGAATTTCTGGCAGAACAGAAAAACGTGGCTGCAGCCAGTGAAAGGAAAGCAGACTGCGGACCCAACCGGGGGAGCCAGGTATTTTGGAGCGTCCCGGTCAAATGGCCGGGTACATGCCGCCATTGATTTTATTGCACCTGGCGGCACCCCCGTATATGCGATGACCGATGGTAAAGTAGCGCGTATCAGTATATTCTTTCAAAATACAAGTGCGGTAGAAGTGCAAAATACAGATGGAACCGTGGCACGCTATTGCGAGATTGCGCCTGCGGTATCGGTGGGTACAACTGTCCATAGGGGGGACGTAATCGGAAAGATTATGACCAACTACGCTGGAACTGCAATGCTGCATTTGGAAATGTATATGGGCACCTCCTCGGGCTCATTATCCCAAGGCAGTAATTCTAGTAATTACAAGTATGTGCCTGTTCGCAATTATGAACGCAGGTCTGATTTAATCGACCCAACCGGAGCAATATACCTACCGGTTAAATAAGCCCGTCAATAAAGGGACCCGGAGATAGGCAAAAATATATTACTGACTTTGGTTCAGTATATGAAAATGGCAGGATAAGCCCCATTTAATTATTCCTTAAAGGAGTGGGGCGGATCCTGCCATTACTATGATAACCGGAACAACCGCCCCAGCCAAAGGCACATGAATTTAGGAGCTTTTTGTCCAAAGAAACTGCTGCTCCAATTCCCACAATTTCTGCACCCCGTTCTCCAACCGAAAGTAATGGATGATATAGGCGCATTCCAGGATTATCAATATAAAAAATAAAATACCGTATAACAGATCGGTTTTGATCACAAATAGATTGAAGACCAACATCATTATTATGCCTACCCCCAGAGTAACAAGTAAGTGAATCAAGCGTTCGTGCTGAAAATACTTCCGATTCTCAATGATTTTTAGTTTAATGGAATTAAAATCGCCATTGAAAATTGCACTGTTTTCCAGGCTTTCCAGCCAGGCTATCTGATTTTTTAGTTTTTGCTCCATATTCAAGCCTCCCATATAAAAAATCTAATTTAATTATAGTGCTTGATAATAACCATGCAGCAGGATTTTAAATTTAATTGAGTATATATAACCAGCACTTTTTAAACTAGCCGCTTTTGCCTTGTCTTGCGGGATTTTTACATAATTTGAGATTGTATATGAGTAGTAGTCTCATAATGTCACTATTCTTAATTAAGCGTTTGCCATTATTTACCAGCGACCTGCCTTAAGATCACGCCAGGCCAGGATATTTCGACCATAAGGCCCTTTTTAACACCAACAATGATCTGATTGCCCAAAATTACCAAAAGGTAGTAACTGATTTGAGACGAATTGTTATTAGAGGGAGACGCTAGAAAGGCTTAGCCTAAAAATGCAAAACTGAAAATTTATTGAAAATTGAATAATTTTATTTTTATTTACGACTATTGTAAAGGAGGAACTGATGTTAACAGTACGTTGCAAGCAATTTATGATGTGGAGCATATTAGCTTTACTTCTGGCCGCTATAATACCTTTGCCGGCTCAAGCCAGTGATTATGGGACCGAAGATCTGGTCAAGGGCAGTCAGGGTGCGGCCGTCACTCAGTTGCAGACCGACCTGGCCGAGTTAGACTTTTATACCTATAAAATTGACGGATCCTTTGGCCCCAAAACTTATAATGCGGTAGTTAATTTTCAAAAATCCCAGGGCTTAAAAACAGACGGCGTTGTCGGCCCGATAACCAAAGCCGCTTTGAATGCCGCCTTAAACCCAGAGTCCTCGCCCCAGGAACCGGACCCGGATACCCCCACGGTACCTGCTGGCGACAGTGATTATGGGACCGAAGATCTGGTCAAGGGCAGCCAGGGGACGGCCGTCACCCAACTGCAGACCGACCTTGCCAGCTTGGGTTTTTATACCTATAAAATTGACGGATCCTTTGGCCCCAAAACTTATAATGCGGTAGTTAATTTTCAAAAATCCCAGGGCTTAAAAACAGACGGCGTTGTCGGCCCGATAACCAAAGCCGCTCTGAATGCCGCCTTAAAAGAGTCGGGGGAGTCGCCCCAGGATCCAGACACACCGCCTGCTACCGAACCGGAACCGACACCCCAGGATCCAGACACGCCGCCAGTTACAGACACTTATACCTCAACTGACAGCGATTACAACAAGGATGAGAAACCCATCGTTGATGCTTTCCGAGCCAGTTATGACGGCAGTACGGCTCAAGCTTTGGTGGGGCGAGCCATATGGTATATGGAATATGGCTTTATGAAATACGGGCATACCAAATATGCCACCACCGGCTACATCGACTGCTCCAATTTCGTATCGCTGGTTTACAAAGATTTCGGATATTCCATTACCTCGGCCGCCAAGAATTACAACACAGTCGGAGTTAAAGTGGATGGGGTTTATGCCGAGAAGATATCCGGCTCCTCCAAATATCATCTGGTGGGAATAGATAAACTAAAACCCGGTGATATATTTACCTATTGGAACTCTGATGATCCGGCCCGAACTCATATCGGCCACGTGGCCATATACATGGGGGTAATCAACGGCAAACCCTGCATAATAAACACATGTTCAGATAATCCCACCGCTATCGGCATTATAGATAGTTTTTCCTATTGGTACGGTTCCGCCTTGATTGAGGTACGGCGGGTCTTACCCGACAGCGCCTACGTGCCGGGTGCTGCCATAAGCCCTTCGGGTCCGGTCATTCCGGCTAAATATCAGATTAAACCGGATCAACCGATTATAATGCCGGAAGATCTTGCTGTTGGCTTCTAATAACAATTCTTCTACGTCTCCTTAAACAACAAACCCTTCCCAGCCGGGAAGGGTTTAAATTATTAAAGAACCCATAAATTAATGATCAAATAGATAGTTGGGGAGATCAGAAGAGTGACTTATTCCGGCAATCTCGTGTCTAAGATGGAATGGGAGCAAGTCAAAGTCAAGGGGTGAGTTATATAACGTCACCTTTTATTTTTCCTATTGAAGATTTCGAAGAAGGTTGGTTCATGAGCATAGATAACGAAAGCTTTGAGGAAGTTCTCCCTCTATTGGCCTCGCTCTTCAAAAAAGCAATCACGATGGCACGGGAAATAATGCCAAAAAGCAAAAATAAACCAAAATCAAGCCATACAGCAAATGGCTTAAGATAAGTAAATACTTTCAGATATTCCAGTACTATATGATAAAATACAAACGAAAAAAGTCCTGCCCATACTGTATTCCATATCAAAAAGCTCCTCCAGGAGGATGTGTATTGATATACGAACATAGCATATATAGGTATAAGGGTAATGTCCCCAAGGAACAAGTTTGGATTTAAAGGTAATATGCTTTTATAGTACGCCCAGTACCCGAATTGTTGACCAATTGTATCATAATTAGCAAATGCGACCGCAACTAATGAACCAAAAAGCAGTATCTCGATTAATCGTTCTCTGTCAACCAGATAAATAAATAAGGCATATGAAATGATCAATGTAATAACAAGGAAAAACCAGGTAGGGGATAGAAATTGTTGATTAACCCACTGGGTAACTAAAAGGTTGTTCAAGTGTTGAGATGCTTGGGTTATTTGTTCATCGGTGACCATACTATGTCCCTTTCCCATATAATTTGCTATTAAATTGTTTGCAAAAAATAGAAATAATATGCAAACCCTTCATTTACTGCGATATGGCAATCAGCAGCAACCTGCTACAGTGTCATTCAGAGATGAAATATGTTAGTCTTAATACTGATATCTTCTCTTGTGTCGCCCGCCTTACATTCGGTAACCCCAGCGAAGAGGATATTAATAATACAAAAAGAGTTATTGATTCTGGCAGGTATTTATTTGGCTATGGAGAATAGCTTATATTTGTGCGTCTTACCAGGGGAGTTGTCTTAATTGGAACAGGTGAAGGTGAAAACAGATTCATATACCCGTACTCAAGCTTTCGCAGATCTGGGTATAGCTGCAGTCGGCATAATATGGGGGGCCAGTACGGTCGTATGCAAATATTTGCTTACAAGTATGCAGCCTTTTGCTTTTCAGAGTATTCGCTTCTGGCTGGCTTTTGTTATTTTGGGCATATTCTTTTTTCCCCATTTGTATAGAGCAGGCAAAAAAGAATGGCAGGTGGGCATAATAACCGGACTAGCTGTCATTTCCGCCTATTCCCTGCAAATAGTTGGAATGCTCTATACTTCTGCTACCAATACTGCGTTTATTATCTCACTGGGAGTAATAATCATTCCGTTGTTTAACGCCATTTGGGGTAAAAAGCTGCCGTCAGTTGCGGTAGTGGTCAGTGTATTGTTATGCCTTACAGGACTTTATCTTCTAACCGGCTGGCAGGGAAGTTTTAACTTGGGGGATTTCCTATGCCTCATCGGAGCCGTAGCCTGCTCAATTTATTATATTCTCAACGATCATCTGACCAAAGCAATGGACTATTTCTCCGTAGCTACAATTCAGCTTCTAACCGGAGCTGTCGTTAGCAGTCTAGTCGCCTTATTTACCCATACTACCGTTACCCTGGCCCAGGTTCGCTCCAATTGGCTGGCCCTTATTTTTGTCGGTATTGTGGCAACTGCTCTGGTAACCCCTCTGCAAGTGGCTTCCCAGAGATACACCACCACCACCCGGGTTGGTATAATTCTTCTCCTTGAACCTGTTATGGCCGCTGTTCTGGCATTTTTCTTCCTGCATGAGATTCTAGGTCTGGCAGGGCTAATAGGCTGTCTGTTTATCCTGAGCGGTTTATTCATAGGGGAATGGAAACGCGTTTAGACCCTGCTAGGACACAAGGGTAAGGAACCAAGAACGCTTTTGTGGCATAGTAAGACGACTAAAAAGAGGTTGAAATGCCACAGCAAGCTAGATATATACGATAAAATCCTGTCAAGATATTATTGCAATTGCCTAGGTCAACCCTTAAACTTTAATTAAGGAAAGGGGAGGGTCTGTATGGCTAAGAGTACACTTCCAATGACCGAGATAAACAAGGCTATTGCCCAGTTGAAGGGGCCCTATGATTATAAGCAAACGGGTGAATTTTTAGATAAATTATCGGATAAAACCCAGGAGGAATTATACCGCCCGAAAACCACCAATACTGTAAAAAATATTATAGAGAAAAGAGAAAAGGCTATATCTTGTTTGTCCAGATAATTTAGTCAAAAATTACCCGCAAACAGAACCTATTGAGAATCGCTATAAGAAAGCAGCACGGAAAGCGGCGAGAGACCGCAAAAAGCTGTATTAGATGGTGATTCTTTTGTTATAGAAACGGTTTTTTCAAAATCCGATAAACTACAATTTATTGAATTTGCCCGCAGTCATAGCTATCACATTACAGTTATGTATATTACAACCCTCGAACCGTCCCCCGTTACTGTTAAAAGCAGGTCTTTTGAAGGGGTTGATAGGAAAATGCACAAAACTAATCATAAAGCGATATGGTTTTTGTTTATAACGTTTGTTCTTTTGATAATACTTGTTTGTTATCAGAAAAGCGCAAAGGAAGACCCAATCGTTACTTCCACAGAAAATCCGACTCACGATTTGTTCTATGATTATGATTTGATTTATACCTATCGTGATACTCCATATAATACGGAAGATTTCAGAAAACTTGCGGAGCTTTTGCAGTCACTGGACATGCTTAAGGTTAAAGGCACAAATTTTATGGATGGTGAGGGAATTTTACAGATTAATTATGGATTAAATCTCACGGAAGCAGAACCTGACTATAAGATTAACTTCACAAAACAAATGCAGGATGCCATCGTGTTATTTGCTGTCTTTGACTATATCCAAGGTATAGAATTTAATTATACACAAGCTGATTATTGTTTTGGCGGTGTGCCGATAATGAGAGCACAGGCCGAGAGTTTATTAGGAGAACAAATTGCGCCGTTTGGAAATACGCAAGAGGATTTTGCAGGAGATTTTCCGTATAAAGTGCAGGCTGTTGTATGGGAGCCCAATGTAATGGATAGGGTTAACTATTATCATGTCATGGGACTGGACGAATAACTGGGCGGGTTGGCTGCCGGACAAAAGCCATAGAGTCAGGTAGGATTTTATGTACAGAATTGGGCCCCCATATCAGCGCCGAGTATAGAATAATATGGAACGTACTATTGCTTTCCGGTTGGCATCATCGGCATATCGCAGCGGTGCAAAACCCCCTTGGACAGCGCGAAGCAGCCCAGCGCAGCAATCAATTCCCATAGCGCCAGTATCCCATGCCCAATCAAAACCCCAATCTCCCCAAACATGCTGCCGATGACAATGGCAGGAATAAGGCCGGGCAGCATGATTGCGATCACCGCAAGGATGTAAATGAACACCAGAATCCCCGCGCTGATGTCTGCGCCTATCCAGCGCAACGAAAGATAGTTGATGCCCAGCAGCAAGAAAGAAAACAGCGTATAAACCGCAATGGCCGCAAAAATCAACAGGATCGGCTCGCCCATGATCAGACCCGCAATACAGAAAACAGCCATACTTTCTACCAGTACTTTAAACGCTATCTCCAGATTGCTCCAGACAATTTTATGGAAAGGGTCCCCGGGGATCAGGTAGATATAATGCGTATACAACTCTTTCAGGCCGCGGCCGGTTCCGATCATAAAAATCTGCATCCACATCAGGACTTGCAGAAGCACTAAAATCCCGCCGCCCTCGCCGCGCAGGAACAGGGCTATAAGCGCCGCCCCCGCTACTATGACGACGGACGGCAATCCCCACAGACCCAACCGGTTGGCGCGGAAGGATTCCCGTAAGTGTTTATAAAAAATAGTGCTGGGTCCATGACCGCCGATGCCGGTTTGGGAAACCTTCACTTTTTTGGCCGAAGAAGCTTCGGTGTTGATCTGGCCTTCGGCCAGAACGCGCTTTTTCTCAAATGCGGTTTCGGTAGCGACCAGTACGTCTTCGTAATAATCGGGGTTGCTTAAAGCAATGTATAGGATCAGCAGCGCCCCGGTCAGCACCAGCAACCCGAAAAACAAGAATCCGCTTCTCATATCACCAGAAATCAGCGCAACCACGCCCTCCGACGCCCAGCCTACCACCGGCGTCCAGGTGGTCAACGACGAGCGCAGCGTATTTTCCAGCGCCACCAGCGGGTCACCGGTTCTTATAAACTGTACGCCGATATAAGCGATCAGCGGCAGAAAGGCCGCAACGGCAATTAGACGGACCGCCAGTTTCCGCCCAGGCTGGCCGTTGGTCAGGATATAGATAATAAGCGACAGGATTTGGAGCAGACTAACCGCCAGAATAAAGCCCAGCAGTACCAGCAGCACCGCCTCAAAGCCAACCCCAAAACCACTGCTGAGGGAATTGCTTTGAAACAGAATAAAAAAGCCCGCCAGGAACGCTGTCTTGGCCATGCGGACGATTCCATACATCAAAATCAAGCGGGGATTGACCGGAGAAATAAACAGGAAGTTTACATCGTTCATGTCGAAAATGACGTCGCCGTTGGACAGTCCCTTTTGGAGCGCGGTCACGACAAAAAGCAGAATGAGCAGGAACAGGCTCCCCTTAAGCCAGATGATATCAAGGGTACTATCCGCGCTTGGGCGGGTAAACATTGAAAGGATAAAAAGCCCGCCGATCATTGCGACGACTAATATCCATAGCACCAGTTTGGCCGGCTTTCGCCAGAGTTCCAGCAAACGGTTTTTGGCGCTCCTGGTCAGCAAAAAAATAATACTGCTCATGGCGTGTCCACCCGGCTTTCTTTTTCGGTAATGGCGAAATAAACATCCTCAAGACTTTGGTGGGCCGCGATGTCCGTGCGGTGGCAGACCCGCGCGATCCGGCCCTTTACCATGATGTAGGTTACGTCCCAGTTTTCTTCCATGCTTTCGATCATGTGGGTGCTCACCAGCAGGGCGCAACCGCTGTCCCGCAGTTCCGCCATAACCGCTTTCAGTTCGCGGATGCCGTGCGGGTCAAGACCGACCAGCGGTTCGTCCATAATGACAGCCTGGGGCTGCGGCAGGAGCGCGCAGCAGACGCTTACCTTCTGCTGCATTCCTTTGGAAAGCTCTTTGCCCAGCTTCATTTTTTTGTCATCCAGCTCAAACCGGCGCAGCAGTTCCTCCGCTTTTTCCTGCCAAGCGTTCAGCCGGTAGGCTTTGGCAATAAACTCCAGATGCTCCGCCACTGTAAGCATCGGGTACAGCACCGGAAACTCCGGCACATACCCCAAAAGCCGTTTCGCTTCCACCGTATGGTTATCATATCCGCCGATGGTAATGGAGCCTTCAAAACGCAGCAGGCCGCAAACGGATTTGATCAGGGTTGACTTGCCCGCGCCGTTGGGGCCAAGGAGCACGGCCAGCTCGCCTCCGCCCACCGACAGGGTAATGTTTTCATTGGCCGCCAGCTTGCCGTATTTTTTGGTCATGTTATGAACGTCAATCATAGGATCTCCTTTACTGCTGTAAAATTACGTTATTTGGCAACGCCGGCCATATCCTTCATCATTTCCTTCTACTGCTTATTCAAGCGTTCAGGGTTTTCATAAACAAATACCTGCCGGCTCCCTAATAAGTGGCCCTTTTCGTTGTTGACTTTGTGCAGTCGTCATCAAGTCTATTTCATTTTTCTTAAGCTGTACCACCCATAAGAAAAGTATTCCTGGTTTCAGACGCTTCCGTCAAGATAATATCCATCGTGTTATTATATTTCACACGCATCCTCTTTGGCGTGGGATCAATATGGCGGCAAGAAGGTATCATGCGGAGAATTCATGGAGATTTATGAGAAAAGCGGGCTAAGAATGGAGTATATTAATGGTTGAAATCGTCCGATTCAATCAGGCAAGATATTTTAACAAGATATTCTTTAATTCATCTTTTGATGGAACACAGCTATGTGATACCGTTTCATCGTTTATTACCAATGCCGGCATATATTTGGCAGAGGGATCACCATACTGCCCGAACCTGCCAAAATTATTGCAACCCCTGCAATAGGTAATCGTACATCGGTTGAACAAATGATCCTCTTTCATTTGCTCCTGATAGGGAACCTTCTCGAGCGTGTATTGCAACCCAAGTTCTTTGGCCGTCTTTTCTATTAACCCATAATAATAGTCATTTCTGGTACAAGCGGAACAAATAAGCTGAATCTTTATCATCTGTAATAACTCCTGTTACCGGGCCTTTTTCGGGAACAGTATACCATATGTTAATGGTATAACCAAAGTACAAATAACATCCGCACCGATATTCCAAGCCAGGGCTTAACGTCCGGAATATTCTAAGTATTTTTGTGTTTTTATAAAAATGTCATAATTTCGCAGGAATTTGTTTGTATATGTTGAATAAAGAAAGTGAAGGAAAAATATTACAGAGGAGGGATTAAGAATGGCTGAAACATCAATACTAGCTTGGACCCTAGTATCTGAGTGCCCGATTCCAGACGATGTTAATGATTTGTTGGTAGAAGGAGAAACTGCAGTAGCTGCCTACAAAACTTTCCGGGATAGTGCAATATTTACCAGCAAAAGACTCATTGTAAGGGATGCCCAGGGAATAACAGGAAAAAAAGTAGAGATTTATTCTCTGCCCTACTCGTCCATTAATATGTGGTCGACTGAGAATGCCGGAAAACTTTTTGACGTCAATGCGGAAGTCGAGTTATGGACAAGAGCAGGTCACATAAAAGTTAACCTTCAGAAAAACATAGATATCCGTAAATTTGATAAACTGATAGCCGATGCACTTTTAAAATAATCGATTCGTTCTAGGGTACCACCGCTAGGGATTATGCACAGTACACGGTCTCGCAAGCTGGCGCCTGCAGATAATAGGCTTGGTTATGAAAAAGCAACTGAAGCATGAAGAAGGATAGGGCAGAGATAGTTTACATAATGTAGCTATATTTTTATTGAAATTACAGCAGGGGGATGTTTATAACATCCCTTTTTTACGTACGATATTAAAATTATTGTATAATATAGTGCAATGTGTTATGGTAATCGTACGAGGTGATTGCTGTGAATGATACTACCAAAGTTATTACCGCCACGGAGTTGAAGACCAATCTGGGTAAATACATCGACTATGTTCTTGATGATCATGAGGTTGTTATTACCAAAAACGGCAAAAAAGCCATAAGAATTACCCCTTTCATTACAGAAATCGAACGATATTTTGTTAAGGAAAAATCATCGGATTATCAATATGGCGGCAAGAAAGTATCATATGAAGAATTCATGGAGATTTATGAGAAAAGCGAACTAAGAATGGAGTATATCAACGGGGAAATAGTCCTTTTAGCTTCCCCCAGCACCTATCACCAGGATATATCCGGGAATTTGCATATCCATCTGCGATCATATCTAAAAGGCAAGAATTGCAAGGTTTTCTATGCTCCCTTTGATGTCCATTTTTACAAGAAGGATCTTAAAACACCCGATGTAATGCAGCCTGATTTGCTCATAGCATGCGACTTGGAAAATAACGTTAATGAAAATGACCGCTACATGGGGACACCCACGCTTTGCGTTGAAATTTTATCAAAAAGCACCCGTTCAAAGGATATGGTAGATAAACTCAATACTTATATGCTATCCGGCGTAAGGGAATTCTGGGTTGTCGATCCTTTTAAACATTCAGTTATGGTCTATGGCTTTAAGGACTTTGAAATTGACGAGTATACCACTTGTAAGCTCGGTGACACTCTAACATCGTATTTTTTTGAGGGTTTAGAGATTCCGCTAAGCGAAATATTCGAGCTTTAAAAAGCGGTTGGGAAATTCAGAGTGAGGGGCCTTAAATAATAATAAAAAGAGAATCATTATATAGCTGAATTTGAGGCAAGGTACAGAAGAATATCACGGATATAATATGTGCAATATATTTACGATGCACATATTATGTATTATATTGTATATAATACATCGTAAGGAGGGATTGCAAATGGCTGAAACGACCAATTTAAGCATCCGCATAGATAAGGAACTGAAAGAGCAAGCGGAACAGCTTTTTTCCGAATTGGGTATGAATATGACGACGGCGTTCAATATCTTTGTCCGGCAGGCTGTTCGGCAGGGGAAAATACCCTTTGAGATTTCCCTTAATATTCCGAACGCCGAAACAATAGCGGCTATGGAAGAAGCAAATAAAATATGTCGCGACCCGAAGGCAAAACGCTATTCAAATTTTGAAGAACTGTTAGCTGAGGTTCAGCATGAAGTATGAAATTCTGGCAACGGCAAGATTTAAAAAGGACTTAAGGACCATCATGAAGCGGGGGTATAATATAGGGCTGCTGCAGGACGTTGTTTCCTTGCTGGCAGCCGCCAGCCCCTTGCCGGAGAAAAATAAGGACCATGCGCTATCCGGCCAATGGATCGGCCATAGAGAGTGCCACATTACTCCCGATTGGCTTTTGCTTTATAAGATTGACGTGGATATTTTAGTTTTGACGCTTACCAGAACAGGCACGCACAGCGACTTTTTTTAGATATACGCTATTATTGAATATTTTATATTTGTTATGGATTAAGTGCATGAATACATTCTAAAGGATGATCATTATGGCTTTCTGCTCCGGAACAATGACTCTTATTTATCAGATTGATGGCTTTATTTTTCCGGACACCTGGTACCCTTAACTAAAGACGTCTTTGGCAAATGCGACCATCTCTATAATAAAGTGATATGTTCTCCATCGAATCGGTAACCATCATTTTGGCCGATCCTATCGTAATCTTTGTTCCAGGGAAAATAGTTCGGGTACATGTTATTTTGCCATTACCTGTAGCGTTGAGTAATTCGCTGATTTCTGACAGTTCCTGCTTAATATTCGCATACAAACCTATACATTTTACTAAACTCGATTTTGCGTTATCCAGCATAATTTTCTTATCAGGTAACAGACGATTTGCGGCCTCATGCTCTTTCAACAAAGAAATAAGATTCTTCAGACTAATTATTTGCTTTTCTAAGCCCGGAAGCTGTTTGGCAAGTTCTTGCTGTCTTGTAATTATAGATGGATCCGTGCCAATCCTCAAATCCGTTTCCAAACCAGAGATGGCACCAATAATACAAGCGGTAATATTCTGCCCAGCCATACAGCTGCCACCTGCGATTTTGCCTTTCGAGCCTGTCAGTATAAGGTTAATACCACATTTTATATTACTGTTCATTATAAAATCTGCGGTTATGTTGCCCTTAGCAAAAACATTACAATGTTCAATGAATTTACTGGTCAAGTCACCTTGACAATTTATCTCGCCTCCGATAATTCCACGGCGTAAAAGGATATTTCCATCTGCTTTTAATGTAACCGAGCCTACTGTACCGCCTATTTCAATATTGCCGCCACTTTCAACCACAAAGTTATCTAATACTGTACCCTCGATTATAACGTTGCCAATAAATTTAATATTACCAGTTGAATTGTCCACATCTCCTTTTAAAAATAATGTTTCATTGACATTAATCTTCCTGCCATCATATTCTACTTGACCATCAATTTTCGAAAATATAATAGTGCCATCCTCGCTGAGATATGTATTCTTACCTGCTAATGATGGCACGGCTCTACCCTTAATCGGTTTAATAGGCTGACCATTCAATCTTGTGCCTTCGGTACCATCTGTCGGATGGGTTATTACACATAAAACCTGTCCTATTTTCACATTTTCAACAATACCCAGGTCACGGTAATCAACTGTACCATCCGGTTTTGCCTTGGGCCGATAGTCCTTCTCTAAACTAAACTTAAATTCATAGGTCCCATCCACTCCATTTACGGGCCTAAGGCCTTTGGCGATTACATGTTCCATATTATAGATTGGATCTGCAGCCAATACTTTCAGTTTTGCAGTGTCCACTCCATAAGTGATCTTGCGAATCTCAAGCGCATTCTCAAAATCTTTAAATGTTGGCGCCATACCACCATTCATTGGTGGTTCAATCCGTAAATATGCTTCCATTTTATCGTCTGATAGAGATACCTTTATAGCAGCATCAATAGGAGAAGGTTCACTTTCGCTATTCGGAACTACCGATAAATTGTCGCCTTCATTTTGATCATTTAATTCTTGCATAATATTGCCCCCATTTAATCATACCCGTTATTTTACTCGCTCTTAAGATTATATATCGGCTTATAATACATAAACATGCAATACTCTTTACAATTTGTTGCTCCTCAAACAGCCCGATTTAATTGCAGGAAGGCGAATGAAAAATAAGGGTTCATCAGTGTCGATGATCCGGTACTTCACATATCTATATTTTAGGGCATTGTTCTGTCAAATGAGGTAGGGAAAATACGTTATACCAGCGGTGATGGGGGTTATGATGCCCATTTCAGGGAAAATGGAGAAAAATACGGCCCTTTTAATATCGCCTTAATTGAGGGTGGTCAATATGATCCGCATTGGCCCTGGGGCCATATGGCCCCAGAACAAGCTATGCAGGCTAATTTGGACGTAAATAGCAAAGAAATGATGTTAATGCATTGGGGTACATTTACATTAGTATTTCATAGTTGGACAGATTCTATAGAACGTTCATTAAAAGAAGCAAAAAGAGCCGGAATTAACTTAATAGCCCCTAAAATTGGCGAAACTTTCATATTGGGTCCAGGCCTCAGCAATCCGCCTTTCGCACGGTGGAATTTAAATTAAAAGGCTATCTCTTGCCTACCGAATAGGCCAAGCCAATTTGTCTCCCAATTCCATAGTAATTTCTGCTTTCAAGGGCAAATATCAAAGGCTTTATTTGTTCTATAATTGGCTGATTCCCTCCGTATTGTATGGCATCATCAATCTTAACATCCATGACCTCACCGATAAACTGGGTATGCAGCCCAAGTTCAGTAATGTGTATGATTTTGCACTCTAAATTTATTGGAAACTCTTTTATATAAGGGGCATCAACCAACTCGCTTTTAACCGGGGTAAGATCGGTCTTAGCAAATTTGTCTTCCTTTCTTCCAGATACCATGCCAAAGTAATCGGCTTCTCTAACATAGTCTTCAGTAGGGATATTTATGGTAAATGCCTTTTTGGCCATAAGGCTGCCATAAGAATAAGTGGCTTTACGCAGTGAAACTGCGACACAAGGCGGTTCTGAGCAGCAAATACCTCCCCAAGCGCAAGTCATGGCGTTTGGTTTGCCTTCATTATCATAGGTACAAATAACCAAAACCGGGGTAGGGTAAATCAAGGTTTTAGCGCCCAAACTGTTTTTCAATATTTTTCACCTCTTTATATTATTGTTCTAGTCCGCACTCAAGCTTAGGCTCGTTCTTTATTGTATTATTCAATCCAGCGTATTTTCTGCTTAAAATCCGGAACCGGAAATGCCGGCGGATCAGGCCACGACACGGGATGCCCCAGCGGCGTAACCGCCACTATTTGCATATCGTCCGGGATTTCCAGCAACTTACGCAAATTTGCCTCATCCTGCAACGGTTCGGTCATCCAGCAAGTGCCCAGCCCCAACGCTGTCGCAGCCAGCAAGATGTTCTCCAAGGCAGCGCAGCCGGTTTCCAGATGCATCTTGTTTACACCGGGAATTGGATCAGTGGCAGCCAGCACCATAATAATTATCGGAGCTCCACCAAAGGTGCGGGCATATTCTATAAACGCATCCTTAGCAGCCTGGTCTTCCCAGTCTCTAGTATAGCCTTCTGTAATCTTGCCGTAACTCTCCCCATAGCATTCTTCTTGTCGCCGCTGACGACCAAAAATCCCATGACTGCAGATTGCGCCCCGAGGGTGCCGCATGGGCGGCCTCAAGTATGGTCGGGATATCTTCACGGTTCACTGGGTCGGATTTGTACATGCGTACTGCGCGGCGTTTCTTTACGACCTCAAAAAACTCCATTATGTTGCCTCGCTCAATCCTGGCTCTTATTTTAGTATTACCTAAAACTTGGATAATACAGGTTCTTTTATCTCCTATCACCGAAACCATTTTTCAATTTGGCAATAGAATCTAATATACTTATAATGAGTTTATGTAGCCATTATTTGCAAGTACTCTTTTATAAAGTATGTAGTACCATAAAACGTACTAATAGGAGGTTTCGGCTTTGTGCAGGAAGGAATTATTACAAATAGGGTGTCCGGTGGCAATTACCCAGGATGTAATCAGGGGGAAATGGAAGCTGGTAATACTATACTTATTAAAAGATGGCGTTATGCGCTTCAGTGAACTGCAGAGAGCACTGCCGTCAGTACGGCAAGGCTATCTTACCCAGCAGCTAAGGGAATTGGAACAGGATGGAATGATAAACCGAGAAGTATACAAGGTTATTCCGCCCAAAGTTGAATATTCTCTGGCCGATATGGGGGTAAGGTTTCTGAAGGTTATGGAAGTCATGCAGGAATGGGGCATGGAATACATAGAATATCTTCACCAGCAGGATAATAGTAAAACTGAACGATAGAACCGCCCGAACCACTGAAAAAGTCTCTTAAATATGTCATGCTGAGTGTTAGCGAAGCATCTTGCAATCATATAAATGCGAGCCATACGTTATTCTTGATAAGATCCTTCGTCGCCTTCAGCTTCTCAGGATTGACATTTTCAGTGATCTCAACCCGTCCCCATATACCCCATTAATGCAGTATCCTAATGCGTTAGGTTTTTACAAACTGTTTCCCAAAATGCCTTTACCGTCAAAGGTTAATAAAGCACGCAAAAAGACAAGCCCGGCATCCTGCCAGCGGAAAAAGCCACTGGAGGAGCGGGCTTAATTTAGGACAAGGAATCAATATGATTTTTACATTTGGGGCTTAGCCTCCAGGGAGTGAACCAAAGCACTGGCAGCTTCAGCCCGGCTTACCAACTTCTGGGCACCGAAGTTTACGCCATCACCTTTCATAATACCCAACCCCCACGTTAATGCCGCATAACCTCTCAGGTCATCACCCAGGGCGGAGCCATCCTGATAGGGAAGTTGATAGATATCGGACAGCTTAGCCACATATTCCAGACCTAGAAAACGTACCATGAGCTGGGACAAGAGCCCCCTGTTTACGGTCGATTCAGGTGCCAGCATTTCCTTGATCCATCCTTGCCTCAGGGCATAATTCATGACATCCTGATCTGTATAACTCCGGGTACTGTAAATATCGACGGAACAATTCACCATTGCTCGCAACAGGTCAGCAATCTTAATGCTTTCATCAGGATGAAAAGAATCTCCGTATTCGCTCATCAGACCGGCCTGGCCAATAAGGGCTATTTCCTTTTCGGCAAAGTTTCCGCTAATATCATTGAAGATATGGACACCAAGATTTTTAGAAACGGGTTGGCCCTGTTCATTTAATTTCTCCCCGTTATGGGCTTCTATCATGCTGACATCTGGTTGTTCAGGCAGGTTTTGAGCCTGATAGATCAGATGTATCTCCGGCAGAGTTTTTTCATCGTTATAAACTGGAATATAACATAGGGTGAGCGGGGCTGCTTGCAGATATATATCATTAGCCTGGTCCGAGCCGATAATACCTTGAGCAGAAGGAAAGTCCCGGTCTATCCAGTTGAGGTTGTAGGAGATTATTCTTTGTGAAGTACGGTCTACCACGATATTGGCACCATTATCCGGAAAGCTTATCCCATTTACAGTACGCAAATAATTAAAGTCCCAAGTAGTCTGGCCAGCAACCGGCTGCAGCTTGGTATTAACATTTACATCAGTACTGGTTGGGTCTAGTTTCAGCGAAGAATAACGTTGAGGCTGAACCTTTTTCAGAAAACTGTCAGCCAGATTCTGTGCAGCTGTCAGGGTCATGGCTGCATCCGAACTATTATCAGAAGGTAAATCCAGATTAAACCTTAATAGATCACCGGTCCGGGCATCCACTTGGCCAAACAGGTCAATGGGCTGTTTGGGTGATGCCGAAGTATTCGAGGTCCAGCTCAGGTTCCAAATGCGCACGTTGTTATCACGACCATCCTTGGTTAGGGTAGCCGTACGAAGAATTAAATTATCAGATAGCTCAACCCATTTGGTAACTACAGCGGCAGCCTCTTCCTGGCTGATCAGGCCAGAAGTTTGGTTTATTTCCTCTTGTTCCTGGGGAGTAAGCGGAATCGGGGCGGCGCCAGCAATAGAATCCTTGTTGCTCACATCTGACATCCCTCTGCCTTTTCCATATAACGACTGCTCGTTATCGAGATCAAGAGGCTTCCCGGTAAAAGCATCGATTCTACCATTAGAGGGATGATCAAGACGGTAAACCAAAAGCGGAAAGGATTTCGGTTGATCTCGGTAAGTACTTGCGTTCGGCAGTATGTACTCCAACTGAACCATCCCCGCATTTATAAACGCCTGGCGGGCAGCATCCGGAGTGATAATGCCGCTGGGAGCAGGCAAATCCAGATTATTGGTCCAGTTAAGATTATAGCTTCTTACCTGCCCATTGTTGGCGTTAATCTGAATATTGGCTCCCTCGCCTGATACCGGAACATTATTAACCATCCTCTGCCAGTGCAGAGTATAATCGGAACGGCCGGAACTGGTGAGGGCAATAATCTGGTTGTCAGGAATAAGCACCAGCGAAGCAACCCGGCTGGGAACCAATTGCGGCAAAAGCTCGGTGCCAATTTTTTGGGCTTGGGCCAGAGATATTGATGGTATCTGGCTATTATCACGATCATCTTGGTTCCAACAGGTGATGGATATGATTTCACCCGTAGATGCATCCACTTGAGCATTAAAGCTGCCGCCGCTGTCAGATGGATTATTCCAGCTCAGCGACCAGGTCTGACGATTTATATTATCGTTAAAGCCGGAAGCAAAATTTGTATATTCCAGTGGTATGTTAAAAATCTGTTTTACATTTTGAATAGCCTGATCCAGAGATATAGCCGGAGTGGAAGAAGCCAGAACGGTTCCTGGCAGCCAAGTTGCCAGCATCAGCGAGATCAGAATGAAACTCAGGGTTTTTCGTTGCCAAATATGCAATTTTATCACGCTCCCAATAATATTTATAATACGGGGATTTTGTAAATTGTTGAACTAACCAGTCAGCCCAGAATTTTCGGAGGCATTCTCGGGATAAGCCACAGGGATCAAGAGTCTTCACGCCGTACAAAACGAAACCGAGAGTAACAGGATGTATTTTCAAAATGGGCAAAATCCTCATACAATAAGAATACGTTTTTAGAGGAATAAAATGTCAGTTAGGATTGTTGGTGGCAATTTTTTTTGTATAGGCCTAAAATGATTCTGATCAATGAACATGAAAAAAGAGGACTAATCATTCCCCATATTTGTTTATAATATGAGTTGCCTGCCATCCAACCTCTTATTAACCAAATATTCAAGTTATATATCAATAACATCCTTACACGAAATATCTTGGCATATCAACAAATTATGATGGGATACCGATAATTCGCAAATAGACATTTTTTACCATTGGAGTTAAAATGTAGCGGGTACAATCATCCTAAATGAAATGAGGATATAATTTAATGTCTTGGTTTAGTTCTTTAAAGAGGGGATTACTTTGTGCTCTGGTTTTTGCAACAACCTTTGGCATTGGAACATTGATAGGGGGCCAGTTCCTTTCTGACCAGTCGATTGAAACCAAAGTCAGTGACGGTAAAACGATCAATATATTGTTTATGGGCATCGATGCACGTGATGCTAAAAGCAATTCCCGAAGTGATACGATAATTTTAGCCAGTATCGATAGCAAAACCAAAAAAGTGGTTATGGTTTCTATACCCAGGGACACACATATAAGAGATGCAAAAGGTAATAGTGGAAAAATAAACGCAGTAAACGAAGCTGATGGTCCAGATGCTGCATGCAAAGAAGTCAGTAACCTGATGGGTATACAGATAAAGCACTATGTAATCACGAATTTTGCTGGGTTTGAAAAGATTGTTGATACCCTGGGCGGGGTACACATAGATGTAGAATCTGATATGTACCATGCTGACCCTGTTAACCCAGAACTGGAAATAAATATTCATAAAGGTTATCAGTATCTAAATGGGAGTCAGGCATTAAGTTATGTCCGCTATAGGGGAGGGCTTACGGCTGACATTGGCAGAACACAGCGTCAGCAAAAATTTATCAAAGCTTTACTGGCAGAGATCCTTCAGACTAAAACTATTGCAAAACTCCCCGAGCTTATCCCTGCAATTCAAAATAACATTCGTACTAATGTACCAATTTCAGACCTGATTTACCTAGCCCAAATAGCCGGTAATTTTAATGATCCGGATAAAATTATCGTCCAGACTTTACCTGGATATCCTTATACGGATCCATCCAGCGGCGCCAGTTATTGGGAGGTAAGCAAACCCGTGTCCAACGGTATAATCACTGGATTGCTGAGCGGTAAAACCTATGCTGTCATAACGGATCCACCCTCATGGATCAAAAAAGAACAGAATTTCCGACCCATACCACCACAAGAGGTATCAGAGGTTAATAAAAATCAGAAGGAGATAAATACAGTTAAAAAGGATAATTCCACTGAAGCTAATAATAGCGAAGAGGGTACCGATAAGAGTAGTACAGCGGAGACAATTGTACCTGGGAATACTGTTTCACCTCCAGTAAACACTACCCCCAATACAACAGCCCCTGCGCCTGCATACGGAACTGCAAAGGCGGGTACAAACAATACAATTACACTGGCCGACGGTTCAAATGTCAATGATAATTACTATAATGGCAAGAAGATTAGGATAACTGGGGGAACGGGAGCAGGGCAGGTAAGGTTTATTTGTGGATATGTTGGAAGTACAAATATAGCTACGGTCTCAGCTGTATTGGTAATTAATCCCGATTCTACTTCTACTTATGCGATTGATGAAAAACTTGTCAATGGAGATACTCCTGCCCCTGGAGACAAACAAAATGGGACGAGTAACAAAGGTAACAAAGGGGACGGTTCTCCTATTACATTATGGAATTAGGTGGTATAATGAGCAAAAGGGAGAGGAAAAATTATGCCGCGAATTGCCAGGGAGTACAGTGGGACAGGAATCTATCACATAATCGTAAGGGGAATAAATCGTCAAACGATCTTTTTTGAAGAAAATGATTACCACAGATATCTTGAAACTATTGAACGTTTTACTAGTGATGGCGAAGCTACGGTATTAGGCTATTGCTTAATGAGCAATCATGTACACTTGCTAATTCAAGAGAACAGAACGTCTATATCAAAAATAATGAAAAAAATCGGTACAAGTTATGCCTACTGGTATAACCGAAAATATGAAAGGACAGGACATGTCTTTCAAGATAGATTCAAAAGCGAGAATATAGAAGATGATTCCTATCTGCTGACGGTAATACGGTATATTCACCAAAACCCTGTAAAAGCAGGGATTACATCCAAAGCAGAAAAGTATCCATGGAGTAGCTGTCGGGTATATTACGGAGAAAAAGAATATCCCCCTGGGTTAACCCAAGTGTCTTTTATTCTGGGAATCTTTGCATATGGCCTTAATGATGCCCGGGAAAGATTTATGCAATTCATTGAAGAAAAAAATGAAGACGAATGTTTGGAAGATAACAATATGAAATATCTGCCAGATAGTGAAGCCGTTAAAATAATGACTAAATTAAATAACAACCGATCGATTGCCACACTGTCAAACATGCCTAAAATAGAACGTGATCTATTATTACAAAAATTCAAAGAAATTGAAAGATTAAGCCTCAGGCAAATTGCACGGTTAACTGGCTTGGGTTATCAAACGATAAACAGAGCCTAAGTTCTGGTAACAAGAGAACCGCCCCCTTGTTACCCAGAGGAGGTAAAAGGATGTCATTTTCGGAAATTAGTATTTATCAGGTAAAGCCAGATAAGACGAATGAGTTTGAAACGATTATGAAAGAAGCTGGTGAAATGATGAAAGCAATAGACGGTTGTCAATCTCTTCGACTTATACAGCGTACACACTATATAAAGGATATGAAAACGATTAAGGATGGACTTCAACCCGACAAACTTACTCGTATTGTAAAATGTGTTCGTTATGCACTTTACTGGGAATTCGATACAGATAAAAATTATGGTAAAGCTCAAAAACAGTTGTACGAAACTCGTTGGAAAGCGATAGAAAAGTGCCTGGTTGTCCCACATGATAAAATCTTAGGTGAAGTAATCATTTAACAGTACAAGACCGACAAATTCTGATTTAGCAAGCAAGCCACTTTCTATAATAAGCACTAGGAAGCTGGGTTAGATTTATATACTGCACATCATCCATATTTTAGGGCATTGTTCAGTAAAAAGGGGTAGGGTATAGGGGAGACCCAAAAAAATATTGAAGCAAATAATATATTTGAGTATGAAATGGATTGGATGGTAACTAAGAATTACTACCAATATTTTGCTCAAGGTCTGATAGCCCTAACAATAGCTATCTATCTTCTAGGACACATACTCGCCAAGTAATATATGCCATTTTCAGCCTCTAAAATTAGTGAAGGAATAGTAAATATCAAAAGTGAAATTAATAAGCCTGATGAGCCATTTTGGAGCTTTCGTTGTCAATATAGTTCATATAAGGAATTAATTTATGGTAAAGAACCGATAAATGATCTAATCTGAAACATATCCTTAGCTACAAATACTAATGCCATCTTCAACAACGGACAAAGATAATATATTTTAATGCATAAAAGACCACTGAAAAGGGAAAGCTCGAAAATCAGGTATTTCCCCCTTTTGAAATTGGTTAGTTTACATAATGTTCATTATGGGAAGTTGGGGAAATTGCAAAATACCTTGAAATTGCCTAAATATTCTGACCTATGGGGTGCGACTGTATATTTAAAATAGCAGTATGGAGTTTTTGTTCCATACTGCTATTTTTGCAGTTTATTATGCTTTATTCATTTGTATAATAGCTTTAAATAAATCTCCATCGATCTCTATATTTAAACTTCCTTTTTGAATCTCTATGAGGCTTTTGGCAATAGATAATCCCAACCCACTACCTTGACTGCTCCTTGATTCATCTCCTCTTTTAAAACGTTCCATTAATTCGTCCGCCGAGATATTAAGTTCCTGGGCTGAGATATTTTTAATTATAATTCTGACTCCTCCGTTGCTGCTATCCAAAATATCAATGTATACTCTTGAGCCTTCAAGGGCGTAATTCAAGGTGTTTATTAATAAATTCTCAATGGCTCTCCATAATAATTTCCCGTCTGCTTTAACATATTCTTTAGCTTGGGAATGATTAATCTTAAATTCTAACCTGCGTACTTGGATTTTATCATCAAGTTCTCCCAACCCCTGAGTAATTAAGGATACAATATCGATTTTTTCATAGGAAACAGGTATATTTCCACTAGAGGCCTTGGTGGCTTCAAATAAATCATCCGTTAATATCTTTAAGCGCTGAGACTTCTGGTCGATTATATCGATATACTCCTTAACCTTGCTCTGATCCTGTTCATTTTTCAGTAAATCAACATAGGTGATAATGGAGGTTAGGGGGGTTCGGATGTCGTGGGACACATTACTTATTAATTCGCTTTTTAGGCGCTCACTCTTAACCTCATTTTCGACTGCTTTATTTAAGCCATCAGTTATGCTGTTTATATCAGAGGCTAAACCGGCAAACTCTCCTCCCCCAGATGCATTTAGGGTATAGTGAATATCTCCCGCCTTTACCCGCTTTACACCTTCCTTAATGGCGTTAAATTCCTTCACTTGCTTAAGGGCGAACCAGGCTGCCGCAGCTATAGTTATGGGGAACATAAAGAAGGTTAAGGCTAATAGGCAAGGATAGCCGATTACAATTAATACAACCTTGACGGCTATATTTCCATTTTTATAGACTTCTCCGATAAACTCTATAATTTTGTGAAACACATAATAGATTAACGTATGCTTAATAAATGTCTTGTTTTTTAAGTGTTTTACTAAAGACAAAACCAATATTAAACCGGGTGCAGCTATTAATAAGGTAATAGGAAATATGAGTTCAAAAACTCGCAAACGGATTAATTCATCCATGACTCCAACCCAAGCTGCGATAAGCAAGACACACAGAGCTAGGTTGATATCATTATAGATACGGTCGACTGAGTTTAAATGAACACGTTGATCGTCCGGGGGTTTTCTGCCTATAACCAATAATAGATATATGAACGCTAAAATCAGTCCTAAACTAAAAGCGGCTATCTGATATAGATTATGGGTGGCCAAAATCTTATTTTCGTTCCAGTCTGCAATTCTTGGATTTAAATAATCTTCTGTAAAAGCAACATACATAGTGTCCGGTTCTTCTAATTGATCACTATTGGGATTGAGCATAAACCATTGATCGTTTATATTTTCATTAACTTCTTCTGGGAATGCTTTCTGTTCAGATTCGTCAAATATTATATAGGAAGGAAACGTTTTGAAGTAATCCTTAGCTTGATTGGAGCTGTTGGTATATATATTGTTATCATTATTAGCAAAGTAGATAACACCCTGATATTTGTCTAATTCCCGCAATATTGCCTTATATTCATTTAGATCTTCTTTGATTAATCGATCCTTTATCCCTGATATTTTATCAGCGTAGGTTTCCTTAAATATTGCATAATTTTCTGCCGTCGTTAATTTAGGATTGTAGCTGTTTGAGTTAAATTCGAAATCCCGGAACAATTGATTTTCTCTATCCCTCATTTCATCTGCCGATAAACTACCGCCATTTAAGATTTGTTCCTCGCTCTTGTACTTCCCGGTTATGGTTCTCAAATTTTGCACGATATTGCTGGCGTCACTCATATAATTTTGACCAAGATAATAGCTGTCTTCGAAAACAATATCAAAATCCGCATTTTCCTTTACGGTAGTATTTAAACATATTGTTATGGCACTAGCGAAACATGTTATTGCAACTATAAAGGCAATTATTTTAGCCGTTATGGAATAGCTGAATTTTTTCCACTTTATATCCAATTCCCCACACCACTTTCAAATATTTAGGCTCTTTAGGATTAATTTCAATTTTTTCTCTTATTCGACTTATATGGACTGCAACTGTGTTTTCTGCGCTTAAAGCGGTTTCCTTCCACACCTTTTCATATATTTCGTCGATGGAAAATACCTTTCCCGCATTGGCGGTTAACAGCTTTAATATTTTATATTGTACCGGCGTAAGCTTAACTTCCTCGCCATCAACAGTGACCTGTTTACTTTCATCATCAATCACTAATCCGCCTGTTTTATAGACATTTCTTTTTGTTTCCAAACTGCCTAAGGTCGTATATCTTCTTAACTGGGATTTCACCCGGGCTATTAGCTCCAGAGGATTAAAAGGCTTGGTTACATAATCGTCAGCCCCCATATTTAAGCCAATAATTTTGTCTGTATCCTCTGACTTAGCCGATAGCATGATAATTGGTATACGGTTATCCTCTCTTAGCTTGATCGTTGCCCTAAGGCCATCAAGTATAGGCATCATAATATCCATAATAATTAGGTGTATTTCATTTTCTGCTACAATGTTCAAGGCTTCTATTCCATTGGAGGCTTTAAAGACTTTATAGCCTTCATTTACTAAATAAATTCTTATTGCTTCCGAAATTTCTTTATCATCATCGCATACCAATATATTCAAGAAGTATCACTCCCATTTACAAAGTCGTACAAATTATATCACACCCTCTTTTTATTACTTTAGGGTAATGATATCAACTAAATCTTACGATACCCCCGGCATATTTCTTAAACTTTCCTTAAGGTTGGTTCTACTAGGACGACTAAGTTGCTTATTACTGCCTGGTTACATTATTTACAGAATCTTAAGGCATACTTTAAGAGTTCATGTTAAACTTCAGGTAAGACAACAAATCTAAAGGAGATGATTGGATGTCCATGATGCCTAAAACCAGTTCTTTTAGCGAACTATCCATGACTCAGATTGTTATGCCTTTTCATGCCAACCTTGCAGGCAATATGCATGGCGGCGAGGTAATGAAATTGATGGATACGGTCGCAGGGGTGGTGGCAGCCCGTCATTGCCATACCAACGTTGTTACCGCCAGTGTAACCCAACTTTCGTTTATTAAACCTATCTATGTAGGAGATCTGGTCACTTGCAACGCCAAGCTTATTTATACCGGCAAGACATCCATGGAGGTTTTTGTTAATGTCAAGGCTGAAGATTTTAAAAAGGGGACGGTTAAGTACGTCTCAGAAGGCTACTTTTTCCTGGTGTCACTGGATAGAGATGGGCGTCCCTGTGCTGTACCGCCTTTATTAATAGAGAACGAGGAACAGCAAAAGTTATTTGATGAGGCTCAGTTGCGATTGGGCAAAATGAAACAAGTAAGTCGGCAGAATAAGTAAGTAACGCGGCGGCTCAACTGAATTTTTCCAAAATCAATTATAAATTCAGAAAATTAAAATCCCTCTGCTTTACCAACAGAGGGATATTTTTTTCTCTGATACAGGACTCCCCGCCCGCTTGAAGGAGCCCGCTATCATTGCTTGCCGCCGGACAACCACTCCAGTACGCCCGACAACCAATTCCAAGACCCTTTTTTATCAGTCAGACAACTCTGCGTACGCCCCCCTGAAGGGATCTTGATAATCACGTTAGATACCGCGTTACAAATTAGCACAAGCTATTTTGCATTGCTGTTCTAACTTCTATAATATTATAGCAGATGTGCAGACTAATGTAAACTATTTATAGGAGTGTGTTTTAACTTGTATGTTATCTATGGACAATTTAATCTTTTTTTGCCACAATCCTCTTCCTTAAAGGATAAACGACAGACTATTCAAAGCATTATGGCTCGACTGCATAAACGGTTTAACATTTCGGTATGCGAGGTTGACTATCAAAACCTGTGGCAGCGTTCCGCTCTGGGTTTTGCAGCCGCCGCCAAATCATCCGGAGATGCCGATTTTGTTCTTCAGTCAATTAAAAGCACCCTGGAATATTATGAAGATGTTTGTGAAATAACAGATTTCGCCCAAGAATTAGTTTCTTTCTGAATAAAATACTTCTCAGTTATAGAATCTTTGACTGCTGATATATACCGGACCTGAATTGCGGATACGATTAAATCTGGGAGACCTTTGATTACGTTCGGGGTTATGGGCACCATTTTGATAGGTGGTTTCATTCCTGGAATGGGTAGAACCGGTATCAGTTTTGGTCAAACTGTTTTTCTTTTTGGGGGCGATGGTTATGGCCCAAGTCTTGCGAATGTCTTCTTTCTCTTCCCATTTTCGGTTGTTTTTAATCATATCGTAAATTATTTTGAGTTTATCTTCATATGCCAAATACATATCAAGTTTTTGAATATCAGCCCAAACATCATTAAACAAAATTTTCAAATAATCTTGATTACCACTATAAAATGCTCTTTGAGCTTCCGAACTTAAGAAACAGTTTCTGGTTAGTTTTAAATAGTTGCTGGCTACAATCTTGGCAAGGCATAAGGTAGCGGCGGCGATTTGGGGAGATACCAGCCAACTGCCCGGGGTTCTATATTCAAACCCGCCATACTCTTTAGGCCTGTAATCAGCCAGGAACCCATATTTGTCGCGGCGTTTTACTGCAGTTGCCTGATTTTCGATGAGAAATAGAGGAAGTCCAATATAAGTATCCAGAGCTCTTAAAATGTGATTATTTAAATCAACATTACTAAAATGGATATGACCTCCTAACGAGTAACCATTAAAGGGCCGACTGCCGGCCAACCATTTAACATGACGATACGGTACCAACTTATTGGCGGTCTGCATCGCCTGACTTAAATTCGATAAGAGCTGCAGCGGTGAATAATCAGGTTTGGGTCTCAGTTCTGCTACCGGTCTTTGCTGTCGATTCGGCATCCTTATGGAATCACAGCCTACAATACCTTCCCGGGGAAAAAACTGAGAGGCAGGAATCATTTGACCATTTTTAGCATTCGAAAGCATGAATTCAGGATCCGCTCCCATTTTTATTTCCTTGGAGCCAACCTGGGAAATACTATCGATTACTCTGAGTATCTCCGCAAAAAGTGAATTGGATTCAATATCGCTGAGTAATGGAGAATCATTGACTGACAGCACATGAATTTTTTTGTTGGGAGTCAATCCCAAGTGCACCATTCCATAATCCAGCCCTAACAGGTAGATAACGCGTTTGGCCACGTCCACTATCTTTTTGCACTGTTCTTCCTCGATATATTGGGAGTGCCCGCCATTTTTCCCCTTTATTTTCTGTTTGATAAATAATGCTGATCTTTCGAAAATCAGCATTTCATAGTTTTTGGAGAATTGATCATTATCAAAATCATTATAATATTGAATTCCGTTAATGTTTAATATTTGTCTGATATGATCAGGGCTCAGACTTCTGGTAACAGCTTGAGGGGTGTTGATTATATAGCTGTCACCGGATGCCCCGCATTCTACCCATAAATTCAAATAATCATGTTCATTTATGCGGGTCTGCAACTTACTAAGAATATTACCCCTGGTTTCTAAAAAAGTGATAATCTTGGGAAGCATATTATTTAACTTATGGGTGATTCCTAGCAGCATAGATAATCCCCTTTTTACTTAGTTTATTTGTTGTGAATAGATATAGAGAAAGTATTTGTTAAGGTTCTCCAGGTGCCTGCTGCGTATTTCTTTTTCATCAAAACTTGAGGGTTTTGAATTTACTTCTATAATCTGCATAATGCCGGATTTGTCAATGCCTATATCAATCGACAGTATTCCGAGATTAATACCCAGGTTTTTTTCCAATACATAAGGAACAGCCTGCGTTATATACGATAATTGCCGATCTAAATTTTCAATTATAAGGTTTGAATCTCCAAAGACTTTTTGAATTACTTTATTGTACTCCGCCCTTGATCCCCCGTTGGGTACATGGGTGCAGTATCTGCCGGGAGCAGCTACTCGAACGCCGACTCCGGTGAAAACCCATTCTCCTCTTTCGTCCTTCTGTACCTCGGTCCGTAAATCAAATACCCGTTTAGAAGTAGTGGCCAGGTTGATACCACTTTGAATAAGATATTGATCATGGGCCGCATTAGTTTTTAGGCCTTTATATAACTGGGCGGCTGACCTGCACTGATGCCATTTATCATTGGATGCAGCCAGCTTATATTTTATTAATTTAGATGAGTCGCGTTGTATTTTAATGATTCCTTTGCCAATGCTTTTATTAATCGGCTTAATAAAGAGATCCTGATACTTATCCAGCATGATGTTCAGATTGGCCCGGTTAAATCGAACGGTTTCAGGTACCAGATGTTTAGTCAGACTATCTTGGCTAAGAACAACATGAACCTCCCATTTATCAAGAAATCGCGAATTAAAGAGATACATTCTGGGGTTGTTTTCTATTGCCGCCAATAGTTCTTTCACGGACTTTTGGGCTTCATTTTTCCGATAGCTAAGACGGTTATAGACTATATGGGGTAATGGAAATATACTCTTTAACCAATATCCTTTCTGTTTATTGGTAAATAAATAAGTATGTCCGCTGACTTCATTCTTGCTGAAATCAATACCCTGAGGATAAAAAAAATACAGGAATATGCCCAACGAATCAGCCATACTTATCATTTCTTTTTTTAATACGGAATCTCTACCGACCGGCACAGAATGTCTGCCTTTCGATCTGGGGGTGGTTAGAACACCGACAATAACCTTGTCGGCCACTGAAATTGCCGCTTGGTCTGGAAGAATAGTATTCAATTTACTGTCTTCGTTTATTTTATCCATGGTTTATGATATGAATTATTTGATTACAAAGTGATTAAATATAATCTCTATTGAGAGCGGTGATCATTAAATATGATAATCAATTAGCGCCGCGAGCGTTTTTAGCAAACTCCTCAGTCGGGAGTTGACCCCACCACTAAGAAAGATTGGTTTATTCCCCACTATAGAGGGGGGATTACGAGGAGTTTGCTAAAAAATGCCGATTCATCACGAACCGGCATTTCTAAACGATACCATTGCATATGGTTATATTTTGCCTATACATTGAAACGGAAATGAACGATTTCCCCGTCTTTTATGACGTATTCTTTCCCTTCCAATCTAAACAGCCCTTTTTCCTTAACCGCGCTCATATTGCCCAATTCCTTGAAAATATTGTAATCAACCACTTCAGCTCTGATAAATCCACGTTCAATATCTGTATGGATTTTGCCGGCAGCTTTGCGGGCAATAGTTCCTGCTTCTATGGTCCAGGCTTTTACCTCATCTTCGCCAACTGTAAAAAAGGAAATCAAACCTAAGCGCTCATACATGATACGGGAGATTTTTACCAGACCAGATTCCTTTATACCGAGTTCCTGCATAAACATCTCTTTTTCATCTGCATCCAATTGGGCAATTTCGCGTTCAATACTGGCAGCCACTTCAACTACCGGGATATTTTGGGATTCGACGTATTGAGCAATAACTTCTTTTTGCAGGTAGCTGTCATTGGTAATATCACTTTCGTTAAGATTTAAACATATAAGCATAGGTTTATTAGTTAAAAACTGATATGTTTTCATTATCTCCTGCTCTTCTTCATCCAAAATTACGGTAGATATGGGCTTTTCATCACTGAGAGCATCTTTTAGCCTTTCCAGTAGATTCAGTTCCTTTAACATTTGATTACGTTTTTTGTTGCTGTTGATCCGGTCGATCCTCTTTTCAATCAAGTCGAGGTCAGAGAGCAGTAGTTCATAACTTATGTTTTCGATATCCCTGATCGGATCAATCGTGTCATATATATACGGTACAGCCTCAGTATCGAATAATCTTACAACATGTAATAATGCATCCGCTTTACGAACCGCGTCTAAAAAAAGGCTGGCGCTTTTTTCACCTCCAGGCATTAAGCCGGGTATATCAATTAATTCAAGCTGGGCATAAGTAGTCTTCTTGGGCTTGAATACTCCGGATAAATAATCTATTCTTTTATCTGGTACCCGAGCAATAGCAGTATTGGCCTTCCCTTGACTACCAGCTTTATTATATGATTCGGTCAGTAATTCAAATAAAGTAGTTTTGCCCACCATGGGCATACCTATCAAGCCTAATTGCATATTCTATTCTGTCCTTTCTCTTTATTGGCATGGTTGATAAAACAATAGTTTACATAATATATATTATATATAACTATAGGCCAAAACCTACTTTGGCAAATGATAATATAATAAATATTCCGCTGACAGCCAATCCTAACAGCAAAGTAAAATAGGCTCCCTGAGAGCTGAATTGGTACAGCCTTTTGGCGTTGGAAGCATTAAATATAAATAAAACCAAAGCCAGTACCGGTAAGAGTATTATAAACTTTGGCGCGCCGGAGCCCGGGAAAAATATGCCCAGGTAGATTGCCAGTATTGCCAGGAAGATTATATTTAATTTGTAATACATCCGGTAAAAACGGTCTTCGTGCAGACATTCCCCTTTTTTTTCGGAAGACATAGCATCCATATCTATTAATTGCAGAGGCTTGCCGGTCTTATCAATTACAACTGCAATTAAGGTATGGTCTTCAGGGGTTATCCCGTAAAAACCTTTACTGGTTTTAAGATAGAGGAACCCATTATCAGTATGGGTGGCATACATGCGTACCGCCCCTATTCCTCTGGCAGAGAATAAGCCCAAGGTATATCCCCGCCAGGATACAGCTAAAAATGGAATCAGATTGGGTCTTCCTTTGACTTCAATTACCTCTTCAATATTATCCCAGGGAATACGTTTTCTATGCCATCCCCAGATTATATGAAGAGCATCCTCATCTATTTTGTAGCTCAAATTAAATGCTCCCAGCACCAAATATAAATATGCAATCATGAAAATATAGGTGGGTACTGTTAAAAGCAGCTTTAAAGTACGGTCACTATCATCCAGGGCATAATGAATACCCCAAAGGATAAAGCCAAATATAAGTATTCCTATAATGAGTCCCACCCAACCACCATAGGCTTTTTTAGGCTTGAAAGTCATGTTGCAATCCCCCCTGCTGCCGAATTCTTAGTCAGATATTCCTGTGCTTTTCACATCGCCAAAACTTATTCCGATTGCTTTTGCCGCACTAACCAGATCACTGGACGGGTCGACTTTTTTCAATTTCTCGATCGCTTCCTTAATCGGGACCGTGACGATATTCTCTCCCTGCAGGCTTACCATAGAACCATGTTGGCCTTCAACCATTGCTTCTACCGCGGCCACTCCGTACCTGGCAGACAGGATTCTATCAAACGGTATGGGTGATCCGCCTCTCTGCAAGTGGCCTAACACTGTCACCCTGGTCTCAGTTTTGATCATTTCCCCTATTTGCCGGGCGAGCTGATCCCCAATACCGCCTAACCTGATGGGGTCATGACTTTCCGGAACTAATTTCTGCACTACCAGATCACCGCCTTCGGGGACAGCCCCTTCAGCCACCACGATTATGCTGAATTTTTTGTCATGCCATTGGCGCTGACGAATCTTGCTTATGACATGTTCAATTTTATAAGGTATTTCCGGAATCAATATCACATGCGCCCCGCCTGAAATGCCGGCATGCAAAGCGATCCAGCCGGCATATCGGCCCATTACCTCCAGAATCATAACCCGGTGGTGGGATTCGGCGGTAGTATGGAGACGGTCCAGGGCCTGTGAGGCTGTATCCACCGCGGTATGAAATCCAAAAGTGACATCGGTTGCCGACAGGTCATTGTCAATAGTTTTAGGCACCCCCACTACGGGAATCCCCTTCTGATAAAAATTATCAGCTATGTGCAGACTGCCGTCGCCGCCGATTACAATCAAGCCGTCGAGGCCCAGGTCATTAAGATTGCCGATGGCGCGTTCCGACTCATCGGTAAAGGTACGTTGGCCATCTTTCACCATCAGGTAGTTAAAGGGATCATCCCGGTTGCTGCTGCCCAGTATGGTCCCGCCTCGATAGCCAATCCCTGAAATCGTTTTCAGGTCCAAATGAAGGTAGTCATTTTCTACCAGGCCCTTGAATCCGTCGAGGAAGCCGACTACTTCCATTCCGTATTTGATTATCGCTGACTTAGTGACAGCCCTGATTACTGAATTTAAGCCGGGACAGTCTCCTCCCCCAGTCAGCACGCCAATCCTTCTAAAATTATCCATTTAGTAACCCCTTTCTTAAAATTCCAATGAGAGCTTGCGCGAATTGCGTCAAGAGAAGTTTGATAAATATTGGGGTTGTCCCCACCCTTTGTTATTTTGGTCTATTCGACAATGATTACCCTATTCCTTTAAATCCTATGGCTTTTCTGCCAGTATAACCGCAACTGTATGGACTTGACCCGATCGAATCAATTTTACGGTTACCTGGGAACCCACCTGTTTGGTTTTTAAAAATTCCTGCAGTTGTTCGTAACTGTTTATAGATTTTTCGTCTAAGCTGGTGATTATGTCATTCTTTTTTAAACCTGCTTGTTCAGCCGGGCCTCCCGGCAGCACCTCTGAAATGATTACTCCGCCATTGGTCAGGTTATATTTAGCGGCAATACTGTCGTTCATAGGCTGCAGCCAGATACCCATGTAAGGCCTGATTACTTTGCCTTTTTCAATCAATTCGTTAAGAATCTCTTTAGCGGTGTTAATGGAAATGGCAAAACCAATTCCCTGAGCTTTTGCGTTTACGGCGGTGTTAATGCCAATTACTTCTCCCTGAATATTCAATAACGGTCCCCCGCTATTGCCAGGATTAATAGCGGCATCGGTTTGAATCAGATTTTTATATACTCTATTTTCAATGTTAACAGGCCGCCCCTGGGCGCTGACTACTCCAACTGTGACCGTATGATCCAGACCATAGGGGTTGCCGATAGCCACAACCCACTCCCCTGCCCGTATAGTATTGGAATCACCCAGCACCAGCGTGCTGAATTTATTTTTGGAATCAATTTTTAATACCGCCAGATCAAGTTCGTAATCCTGTCCCGCAATCTGGGCGTTATAGGCTGTATCATCATTAGCCAGATGGATTGTTATATTTGAAGCATTATCTATGACATGCTGATTAGTAAGAATATATCCATTCTCACTAATCAGGAACCCAGAGCCTATGCCTTTTTGTATATTCTGCCGCGGTGTAATGGAATTATTGCCGAAAAAGTCACGAAAGAAAGGATCATTAAAAAATACATCGGTGCTGCTGGGAACAACTGTGGTAGTTTCTATATTAACAACTGCTGGACTGACTTTTTCAACCATATCTGCAATACCGGCGGAACCAATCGTAAGCGAGTTATTGGTCAGAATATCGGGGTTTATTGATTTCTGGCGGCTATCTGACCCCCAATAACCATTCTTGTAAACCAGAAATCCTCCAATGGTTGCGATCAGTAAAATAATGGCCAATATTAATTTGAGGGTTTTGGAACCATGGAGATGTTTAACGACTAGCATATTCCCTCCTCTTCGTCAATAGATATTCAGGCCAATATATTCCATTTAATCAAAATTTACCGATTTCTTAATAATTCCAATGCAAAAAGTATATTTATATGTTTTATGGCGTAGAGGAGACTTTAGTGTCCGTTGCTAAAGTCTCCTCTACGAGTATGAAAACGAGGCTGTTTGCAGTAAAATCTTAATATCTATATAATATTTATGGTTTTTTATTTTTAAAACCGGCAAGATGAATTGCATATTTCAGCGGTCGCCTGAAAGTATTGCGGACAATGCCTTGAGATAATTCAGTCTCGGTGGTTTTGCGTGGTTTGGAATTCACCTCAATCAACCAGAAATTTCCTTCTTTATCTATCCCTATATCAAGGCCTAATTCGCCATATACCTTTTGACTGATCTCTTCCAGGGTATCAGCGACAATCTTGCACAGATTTGACAGTTCTTCGTTTTTTGATGCTATTAATTCCTTGTCTTTATTAAAAATATAATTGAATACCTTTACCGCGGTTTCAGCTTTTCCGCCTCGACTCATGTTGGCCACACTGCTTCCCCGAGGTGCCACCCTGACAAATTTTTTGCTTATGATCCATTCTCCGCTGCCGTTCTTTTGATATATGATGCGGATATCAAAGGCACAGCTCCGATAAGTACTGAGATTTATGCCTTCCTGGACTATATAGGGCCAACCTCTCCGGCTGGATCGGGTCGCCTTCATTAATGCCTCGGGGTTGTTCGCATATCCGGAATGCCTTCCGGTTCTGTAGACGGTGTAACGCAACCGGTCATCCTCACTGCGTAACACTTTTATTATACCGCTGCCAAGACTTCCATTACATGGCTTTAGATATAAAGTTTTGTATTGGCTTGACATTTCAGTAAGATTAACCAGATTCAAAGGTCTGGTTTCCGGCAGGTAAGGCGTTAGTTTTTCATTTTGTTGGAGAAAGCAATGTACCTTCCACTTATTTAAAAAGTTAGGGTTAAAATATTTCAAATAGGGCATACTCATTAATCGTTTTTTAGTATATCTGACCCTGGAGCGGGCCTCACCTTTACGGCTGGCTATACGGTCATAGACTACATCGGGAATCGGATACTCCGCTGATATCCAGTTTCCTTGCTGCTGGTTTATTTTTTGATAAGTATATCCCCTGACAGTCTTATTACCCCAGTTTATTGAACCTGGGGTAAATATATAGTACTGGGCCGGTAATTTAATGCCCATATTACTGAGGAATATCAGTTCAGCCTGAACACTTTTGGGGCTGTATTGAGTTTTATTAGGCAAATATTCTGTCATTATACCAATTATCGGACCAATATGAATCATTTCATTATCGCTGTCATAACGGATTTGGAGTCTATTAGGGCTTTTTAAATTAAGATATTGAGCCAGCTGGGATGAAACTACAAAACTGCTGCGCTGCCGGTTGCGAACAACTAATTGGCTGCGAGCGGTTTTAACCCCTACTCTGACGATTATCTCTTCAGAGATTGGAATTCTCAGTCTGTTGATTAAATTGTTGGTTAGATATATCTGTCCAATCTTATTCATAGGCATTTATCCATCCAGATCGAATTTAGCCAGATACCTTGCATATAGAAGCGGTTTTACTACTGCCATCCTTCTTGTATTTTTTTCCCCGATCATAACAAAAACCTGACGGGCAGGCTTAAGATTGGCCTCAATAAACCATATCCTGCCATTCCTGTCAATCCCAATATCAACTCCCATTTCGCCAATGGCCGGCATATTCTTTTCCATCTCTTTAGCAATCTCAAGCGCCAAATAATCTATCTCATCAATTATTCGGTTTCTGGTCATTGGATCTGGAAAATAGCGGTTAAGAACGGCGGGAATTTTTTGACCGCTTCCTCCTCCGGAGATATTGCTGGTAATTGAACCACGTTTTCCTACTCTAAAGGCTTTACCGGTAATAGTCCAATAGCCGGTATTATCCTTCTGGACCAGTACCCGTACATCGGCAATGTTGCCATTTACTTGCAACAAGTTGATCCGGCGCTGGACGATATAACTCCGGCGGCCCATCAAACCTCTCAGATTTTGCCTTAAGCTCTTCAGATTTCTGGCTGTTCCTTCACGGGAACGGTAATTAATCTGATATTGATATTTGTAATTGGAATGCTCTCGGCCAACTTTTATAATATTTTTACCCTGAGAACCGGTGACAGGTTTGAGATAGACCGCTCCGTATTTCTGCAGCATTTGCTCTATCTGGCGAAAACTGTTTACTCTCCGTGTGTCCGGGATATATTGACTGACTGATAAGCTTGAGGATAAAACTTTATGGGTTTGCCATTTACCAACTAATGGGGGATTAATAAACTTGCAGCCCATATTCTCCAGTTTTTTTCTCACCCGCAGGCTGGTGTACGAGTATCCGCCTTCCCGCGGATAAACTACATCGGGAATAGGAAAAACGTTTTTTCGCCATCCGCCATTAATGTACGTGATCCCCATAATCGTACGGTTATGATAGTTTATGCTATAAGGATTAAATCCAAAACAAATTTCTCCTAATCCCCTCCCTGCTTTTATCACCTCTTTTATGAAGTGGCTTTGCCCTAGAAAAGGTTTATTCATATCTTTACCCGTTTCAGCCATGATGCCTACTACCGGCCCCAACATAATTGCGTTGTCTGCCCAAGCTATACCACAACGCTGTGCAGCAGGCAGGCGGATGGCACGCAGAACCGAAGGACTGAGTTCAATAATCCAATTGCTTTTGTTGGTAATTCTTACCCTGAGCCGGGAACGTAAAAGCCCGGCAGAAATAGTCACGCTTTCATCTTCCGCCAATTCAAGTTCCTCCGCAATTACCCGGCTAACTTGCAGAGTGGAGCTGTTTAAGCGAGAATTTTTCATAACCATTACTGAGTAGAATTCGATCATATATTAACCTCCAATTCAAATCTCCTACAAGTAAGATATGAAAGCCCGACGGGGCATGTGCAATCTATGATTTTCTTCTTATTTTCTTGGCGGTTTCGGACCGAAACCGTTTCTGAACCGCGAAAAGAACAGCGCTTTATAGTATAATTAATATGTGTATGTTCAAGTCTTGCAGACGTTGATGAAAGGAGCATAACCATGGGAACCGATATCGATCTTAAGAACCAGATCAAGCAGTATTGTTTTGATGCCGGCGCAGATATAGTAGGGTTCGCGCCGGTTGAGCGCTGGGATCAATTGGGGGAAGTTCCTCCCGACTTTCGGCCTCAAGCACTTTGGGCGCCCGTGCGTACTATCATTGTAATGGGAGTGGGAATGCCGCTGCCGATTGTTGAAACAACCCCATCTATTTTGCACAAAGAGACCTACGACACCGCCAACCGTGTACTTGATGCAATGGCTTTTAACCTGGTTCGTTATTTAAACCGTCTGGGAAACGCTGCTTACTTCTTTACCCGTGACGGCTTTGGCAGTCTGCGCCTGCTTAAAGATAGGCCGCCGGCTGCTTTCAGCCATAGAATGGCGGCAAAATACGCCGGCTTAGGGACTATGGGAGTAAGCAACTGTATTCTAACCCCCGAGTTTGGCTCGCGGGTCCGTTTTGTATCTGTTTTTACCGCGGCGATATTGGAGCCGGACCCGATGATTGAAAAAGAGTTGTGCATTAAGTGCGAAGCCTGTGTTAAATGCTGTCCGGTCAACGCCCTTAGCATGAAAGAAGATCAATTTCAAGGGGAATTCAAACTCGAGCCTTGTTTGACCAGGCATATGGAATTGAGCCGGGACAAAGCCTATCCTTGCGGTATATGCACCAAGGTTTGCCCTGTGGGCAAGGATCGTCTTTTGTACAAGCAGAAGGGAATTATGAAAAAATATTTGCGTGAAGCTGAGGCATTGGCAGCCAACCCCGATGATCCCGACTATAAATCATGGACTCATGTCCGTAAATATGGGAGTTGGAATAAGGAGTACCCGCGTTAAGCGTCAAATATATTTTTAATATTAAGGGGGATGATAATATGTCGATAAGCAATTTGGAGCAGTTTGGACAGCAATTTACCGTCTTGCTTAAGCAGGAACCCGAGTGGCCTGAAATTTTGACCCAAGGCAGCGAGATGCTCAGTGAACTGGTGCTGAATCAGGATTGGTTTCAACCTGTTTTGTCGAAATTGGTTCTGGACGAGGCCTTTCTGAAAGCTCAATGGCAGTCCATCGATCCCAATGATATACAGATTTACCGGAACCCTGATAAACTATTCACCGTGCGGGCTTTTATTTGGGAACCCGATGTTATGTACCCGATACATGATCATGGCGCCTGGGGTATTGTCGGTGCCCATATCAACCAGATCAGGGAAAGAAAATTTGCCCGGCTGGACGATGGTCAAAATGAGGAATACGCCGAAGTCAAAGAAATTGCAGATGCCACCCTCGCGCCCGGAGAAATTACTCATGTACTGCCATTAAACGATGGGATCCATCAAATGCAGGCGGTGGATGGACTGACAGCGGTAACCATTCATGTTTACGGCGCCCCGGTGCGCAAAGGCTTTATCCAATATTTCAACCCTCACAATAATACCGCCCACCGGATGTATCCTCCTTCTATCGCCAAGAAGATACTGGCTATACGCACCCTGGGTTCAATCCCGGAAACATGGGCTGAAGATGTTTTGAACCAAGCCCTCAAGCTGCCTGACCCTGATTATGTTCATAAAGAATGTCAATATTCTTTGAATAAATTAAAGGGATAAAATATTTTGGGAGCATACCCTGGATATACCCCATAACTACACAGCAGTAGTGAAGCAGCCGGATCCGTTTGGGAACCTGGCTGCTTCACTGCCTTTTTAGGTGATCAGCTTGCAGTTCGTACTTATAATACTCCAGGTGGTATCAGGTAAAATTATAATTACTTGCTTTCCAAGCGCAGCCACCCGGCTGGCGGGTCAGTTTTTCCCAAATAGTAATGCCCGTTTTCTTCTCTCAGGTTTACCTTTTGGCGAGGTTCTTCTACATTCTGCTGAATAATCTCCACCTCCGCGGTGCTGGTAGAGGTAATAACCGCCACATGACCGTATTTAGATCCGGTAAATACCAAAAGATCATCAACTTCGGGCTTGACATTTCCGCCATTTCGATATTGCAGCATTCCGCGGCGATGATTTATTTTTCCCTGGGCTACGGCAGGATCGAAAAAATCTTTGGCATTACCAAAAACATCTGGCATTCTATGCCGCTTGGCATCATAATAAAACCTTTTTACAAACTCTACACATTGCCATTTCTCTCCATAATAATATCCATCGCTGCTGTAATGACTGCCAAAGTTGTTTTCAATATCTTTACCATTGCAATACACCGATACCCCTTTATAATTGTCGATTTCGCTGCTGACTGCAGCCTCATCACGATTTAAACCTAATAAAACCGCCGCAACGATAATGATAAAAACCAGAATTCCGCCATATATTATCTTTTTGTTTCTTTCCATAAAGATTCCCACCGCTATGCATAATAACAATATTAATAAATATGCAGAATAATCGAAAAAAATAGCTGGCTTGATTAAAAATCCAAATGCCTTGAACTCAATAGGGTTTAAATATAGAATTTAATAATTGGAGGTTGGTTTCCCTTGAGGTTAATCAGTGCTTGTCTCTGCGGCATCAATTGCAAACACAACGGCGGCAATAATCTTAACCCTTATTTTCTGGATTTGTTAAGAAGAGGTGAACTGATTCCAGTTTGTCCCGAACAATTGGGGGGGCTATCCACTCCCCGAATTGCATGCGAAATAACCGGGGGTACCGGAGCGGATTTGCTGAAAGGCCATGCCCTGGCCTTGACCCGTGATGGCAAGAACGTAACCGCGGGTCTGCTTAAGGGGGCCCGGGAAACTTTAAGCATTGCAGTCAATGCCGGTATTGAAGAAGCTATTATGAAAAGCCGCAGTCCCTCCTGCGGAAATGGTTTTATTTATGATGGGACCTTCACCGGCAAATTAATCGATGGTGAAGGTGTAACTACCGCCCTTTTGAAACAAAATGGCATAAGAATTTGGAATGAACAGGAATACCTGCGCGAGAAAGGTGGGGGGACCGCAAGTGAAAGCAGTTAGTCTTTTTTCCGGAGGTCTGGATTCGCAGCTGGCCGTATGCCTGCTAAAGGATCAGGGAATTGAGGTCATTGCAGTTAATTTTGTTACTCCCTTTTTTGGAGCTGATAAACGTTTTAGTCAAGCTGCCAGTGATCTGGGGGTGGAATATCATGAAATAAATATTGGTCCAATTTATATGGATGTGTTGAGAAATCCAGTATATGGCTATGGTAAAAATTTTAATCCCTGCATTGACTGCCATGCCTTTATGTTAAAAAACGCCGCGGTTTACATGCGGGAAATCGGAGCCAGTTTTCTGATTACCGGTGAAGTATTGGGTGAAAGACCGATGAGTCAAAATAAATCCTCGCTTAGTGCGGTAGAAAAGCACTCTGGCTGCAAAGGGCTTATACTCAGGCCATTGTCAGCCAAACTGCTGCCTCCCACTATTCCTGAAATCGAAGGATGGGTTGACCGTAATCAATTACTTGATATCAGCGGCCGGAGCCGCATTCGCCAGATGCAACTGGCAGAATATTATGGAATCAAGGACTACCCCACTCCGGCAGGCGGATGCCTGCTTACCCAGGAGAATTTCTCCAAACGGCTGCGCCGAATAATAGAGGAAAAGCCGGATATAAAAATGGATGAATTTGAAATACTGCGATTGGGCCGGCATTTCTACCTCGGCGCCGGGGTGCTGCTGGTGGTAGGCCGCAATCATTCTGAAAATGAACGCTTGTTGGATTTGGCCGTAAAAGATGATTATATTCTTAGAGTGACAGACCGGCCTGGTCCCGTGGGTCTGGTTCGTTTGTTAAAACCCGCTAATGATCCTGATTTGCAGCTTGCGGCGGGTATTGTGGCACGATACAGTGATGCCCGCGACCTGCCTGCTGCCAATCTGGCAGTGGTTCAGCCCGGGATTGATAATAAAATAATGTTGACGGCCATACCCCTGTCGCCGGGGCAGGTGCCGCCAACCGTTTAATGTCTACGGGGACAATGGATCTGTCCCCGCCTCTATGCAAATACGTTAAAATCTATCTGGTCAAATATGGCCTGATAGCCTTGCCGGGTGGGATGCCCTCCGTCGGGCAGCAGCAAATCGGTCTTTAGTTTGCCGCTGCCGTCAAAGAAAGCAGCGGCAAAATCTATGACCGGTATATTATTTTTCCGGCAGTAATCTTTTATCCAATGACGTATTTTATCCACCCTTATCTCCATTTCCGGTTCGTCAAGCGCGGTAGGTGTTCCCATGACCACTTTTATGCCGGCTGCTTGCGCCTTTTCTATCATAGTCTGCAGATTCAAGATTATCCGGTCATAACTCTCCCGCCAGAGGACGTCATTAAGCCCCCCCATTATGATTACATGGGTGGGCTTATCTCTTACCACGGCCCGGTCAAAACGGTTTAACATGTCGGTGGTGGTATTGCCGTTGATGCCTTGATTTATAAAATCACCATCGACAGCATCGTCCAGCATCGTTACCCAGGAAGCTTCATGGCCAAAAGGAAAACCCCAGGTGATACTGTCTCCCAGGCATACCACTCTAATTTTGCCAGTCGACAATTTTATTCCACTCCTTTAATTCAAGGCTAAAAGCTCTCCCGCCTACTCCCTATTCTGCTGGTTACTGCTGAGTGCTAGCTTCCAGTTTTGATATGGTATCATTCAACTTGTTAATATTATCGCCATATCCGGCCCAGTCCCCTGCCTTCAGACGCTCATTGGCCTGATCATAATATTGACGGGCCAATTGAGCCAGTTCCTGTACCGTATTCCCGGTGGTTTCGGTACCGGTTGTCGGAGCAGCCGGAGTTACAGTGGTCTGCCCGCCAAATAGGCTCTCCAGGGCTTTATCCAGGGATTCTTCCATTACCACCTTGTTGCCATAAGCGGCAATAATTCGCTTCAGCTCAGGCATTTGACTGGTCTGGGCCTGCAGATACAATGGTTCAATATATAAAATTGAGTTATTGATAGGTATAACCAGCAGATTACCCCGCAAAATACTGGAGCCTTTCTGATCCCACAGGGTCAATTGCCTCGATATCTCAGTGTCCTGGTTAATTCGGGACTCTATTTGCATGGGGCCGTATACGGTCTCCTGTTTGGGAAAATAGTACACCAGCTTTTTGCCATACTCCTCACCATCCATGCGGGCACACATCCAGGCTATCATATTGAGCCGGTCGGCAGGAGTATAAGGGAGCATCAGGATATATTCCGCGGAACTTTCCCCGGGAAGACGCATGATAATATAATAGGGCTCCAATGGCTGTTCCTGGCCGCCGGTCAATTCCGAGGGTATAACCCAAAAATCTTCCTTGTTATAAAAGACGGCCGGATCGCTGATATGATAACTTCTGTATATGTCCGCTTGAATGGCAAACATATCTTCCGGAGACCTTACATGTGCTTTTAAATCATCCGGAAGATCCGCGAGGGGTTTATAAAGCCCCGGGAATATGCTTTGATAAGTCTGGATGATCGGATCATTGGGATTGGATACATAGAAGCTCATCTCGCCGGAATAGGCATCACATACTATCTTGACCGAGTTGCGGATATAATTGTTGCCGGCCTGGTCATAAGGCTGGGAATATGGGTATTTGTCGGAATAGGTATAGGCGTCCATCATCCAATACAATTTTCCATCCTTGCCCACAACTATATAGGGATCTTGATCATATTTCAGATAGGGAGCAATCTTTTGCATTCTACTCAATATATTGCGGTTGGTCAGCAGCTGGCTTTCATTGGTAATATCAGTCGACAGTATCATTTTGTAATCCTTTAAAACCCAGGCCAGCATGAGACGGCGGGACAAGGAATTGATTTTGATTCCATTGGTGCCCTGGTATTGGGCGGAAACGTTCATATCCCCCATGGGATAATCGAACTCATTCTGCTTGGTATTTACGATTACATAATCGTCGGTTTTTTCACCAAAATAAATAGCCGGCTGATTGACCTGGATATCAGTAGTGAACTGAGGGGGAATATCCTTGATGAAGAAGTAGGGAAAACCCTCCTGGGCGATCTCAGTAACCGGACTCATAACCAACCCATACCCGTGGGTAAACATTAGACGCTGGTTTACCCAGGTTTTAGCTTGCTCCGGGGTTTGCTGGATTTCACGGGCGGAGAGCATAACCTGCCGGTACCGGTCGTCAACCGTATACCGGTCTATGTCCACATCGTTAAAAACGTAGTAGGGACGCAGTTCCTGCAGACTGCGGTAAGTATCTCCCAGGGGCTGCCAGTCCCATAATCGAATATTGCTGATGGTATCATTATTGTTCTTTATATCGTTCATGGTGAGATTATAATCAATGTTAAATTCCTTATTTTCGACCTCGTCCAGCTCGTAGGCTGCACGGGTAAATTTAAGGCCGGATTCAATATAGGGTTTTTCTTTAGTGAATTCATTGGGCTGGACTACCAGTTTTTGCATTGCCAGTGGATATATGCCGCCCAAGGCAATTGCGGCAACCATCCATAAGGCGAGACTGTACACGATCCAATTGAGTTTTTTGATAAATATGTTCAGCAGTATCACCAGCACTACCAGCAAGGCAACATACATCAAAACCCGGTTGCTTAACAGACGGGCATGGATGTCGGTATAAGTGGCACCATAAACTGCTCCATGACTGGAAAACAATATTTCAAAAGTAGCCAGCTTGTATCCCCAGGCTTTTAGGGCCATCAGGGCAGCAATTAAAATTGCCAGGTGGCTTTTGGCAAAAGTGAACTCTTTCCAATCCATCATAAAGAGATCGGACGAGGCATTGATCAGGTAAACCAGCCCAACCATAACCAGTGTCAAAATCAGTATCAGCATCAAAATGCCATATACAAAATGATAAAAAGAAAGGTTGAAGAAATAAAAGCTGATATCCTGTCCGAATACAGGGTCGGCAATGTTAAAGCTAACCCGATGGATATACTGCTGAATAGTTAACCAATGATCCCCCAAACTGCTGCTTACCAAATAGGCCCCCAAGAGGCTGATGATTATAAATGCCCATTTGGCGCCTTTTCCCTTGAGGAATTGAGTCCAATGAGAGATCTCCCGGTTAAGGTATATTATATCCCTGCCGTCTAAGGTTTGTTCAGGCCTTTCCCTTTCAGGACGTTGATCCTTGGTAGTAAGGTAGAGATTCAGCCCAAAGAATAGAAACGATATTACAAAGGCACCTACAATCAGCAACATTTTATTAAGCAGGGTAATGGTAAATACACTTGCATAATCAATTGATTGGAACCATAACCAATCGATGTAATAGCCGGCAAGACTTGAGATAATCCCCAGGACGATAAGTATGGCCAATATTTTTAGTAAACCGCCATTTGATTTGTTACCCATTTGTTTCCTCCTCATAAATATCTTTTAACAATGTTTCTTTCCTGAGCTCGGCGCATTGACATTCGTTTACCCCAGGCAGGCGACGGAGCGCTTCAAATAAGAGTTTGCCCAATTCATAACCTTCGCTGTAGAATATTTCAGCCAATTCCTGATGCTGCCAGGGACTGACAATTCCTTCGGCATAGTTTACCACCAGATGTACTCCGGCATAACAAGCACCAATTTCACGAGCAAGATATACTTCAGGACACAGACTTTGCCCTACCACATCTGCTCCCGCTGATTTAAACAGGCTTATTTCAGCCGGACTTTCGAAATGACGCCCATCAGTATTTACATAGATACTGCGGTCGAACACCCTCCCCCACCATTTTTCTTCAGCAACGGTAATAAGCAGCCGCCTTATACCGGGGCACATCGATTCCCTCATAATGAGCAGGTGTGTATCTTCCAGTCCTACATCTTTACGGACCGAGAAATCGATATAGTCATGGGGCACGACCAAATCCCGGGGCTTAAGCAAGTAATTTATCGCCCCTACTCCCCCTTCAGCCAGAACTTTTTTAACTCCGGCCTGCTTAAATACCCAAAATATCTGCCGGGAAGCGTCAGCACGGCTTACCCCGTTTCTCCATCCATGCATCCGGCAGCTAAGCACTTTTCTTTCGCCGCTGTCGGTATTGAGAATACTATATTTAAATTGCGGGCTCAAACCATAAGGCGTCGGAAATACCAAGTTGGTACTAACTACGTTTACATAATCCAGATTTATTTCTTCCGGCAAATTAACACTTAAGGTACTTGAGCCGCCAATCAAGGCAAAATCACACGCAGGAATGTTATGCACCATTCTTCCCTCCTATTCAATGAGCGCTTACGCGAATTGAACGCCAAAACGCGGGTGCTATAGCGCCTACCCTTCGCGTTTTGTGTGCATCGCGCCGCGAGCGTTTTTATCAAACGCCTCCTCAGACGGGGATTAAACCAGTGAGTAAAAATCGGTTTATCCCCCACCTATAGAGGAGGGGATATTAAGAGGAGTTTGATAAAGTTTCAGCATATTATATTGGGTATCCCGTTGCACCGGTGTTTTACCAGTTGCCTTGATTAAATCAATCATCTCCTGCTTCTGCATCCTGTAAGTCACACCAGTAGAACGAACTACATTTTCTTCAATCATAATACTCCCCAGGTCATCTGCACCAAAAAATAAGGTTAATTGTCCTACCCTCTTCCCCTGGGTCACAAAAGAGCCCTGGATATGATCAATGTTATCAAAATATAACCGTGTCAAGGCAAGGAACCTTAAATATTGAAGACTGGACATCTTGCTTCCGCTGAGTTCCGTATTGCCGGGCTGGTAGGTCCAGGCAATAAAAGCCCTGAAGCCTTTAGTTTTATCCTGTAATTCCCGGATTTTTTGCAAATGATGAATACGGTGTTCTAATTTATCCACACTCCCCATCATCATGGTAGCAGTGCTGGGCATACCGATTTCATGGGCGGTTTGCATTACTTCCAGCCACTGCCGGCTCGTTATCTTGTTGGGGCTTATCCGAGACCTGACTTCATCGTGCAGTACTTCCGCTCCACCGCCCGGCAGTGAATCCAGCCCGGCGTCCTGAAGTCGAAGCAGGGTTTCACGTACAGATAAGCCAGATACTTGGGCTATAAAAACTATTTCAGGAGCAGTCAGGCTATGTATGGTAATATCGTAACGGGATTTGATCGTACGAAACATATTTTCAAAATATTCAATGGCCAGGGACTCGTTGAGCCCTCCCTGTATCATCAGCTGGGTGGCTCCCATTTCAACGGCTTCTTCAATTTTGGCCAACAGAGTATCTTGCTCAATTACATATGCGTCGGGATCATCCGCTTTTCTATAATAGGCGCAGAACTTGCACGCGCAGGAACATATATTGGTATAGTTTATATTGCGGTCGATTATAAAACTAATGGTGTGGGGAAATTTTCGATCCCGAATCTCATTCGCACACCGGGCAATTTCCAAAAGGTCACCGTTTTCATACAGAAAGTGAAACTGCTGTTCAGTCATACGCCGGCCATCTCTAATATCATTTAATGTTTTAGTGATATCCATTTTGGTCCACCTTAAATGTCAAGTATATTAAGCGGCGCAGCTTCTTCCAACAGCCCCATCTTATATGCTTCTTTATAGTACGCCAGCAAACCTTCCTGTTTCTTTTCATCAAAATCGAAGCGCAGGCTATTAAAGTACTGAACCAGGTATTCAGCGGGAAACTCTTCCCATTGGGCAGCCTTTCGGGCTACATCCTCAATATGCTCCAGGCTGTAATTCATGCAGTCGACAAAGGTGTTTTTTATTAGCTTGACTTGCTCCATATTTTTCTCGGCAAAATCCTTACGTATAGCCCAGACTGCAAACACCATCGGCAGGCCGGTCAGTTCTTTCCATTCCTGGCCCAGGTCATAAACATGTAATCTCGGGTCCTGGTTATATTTGGCCCGCAGAGCATCATCCCCAATTAATAACGCGGCATCCGCTTCCATTAACATGGCTCCAAGTTCAGGCGCGGAAGCAAAATACTCCGGCGACGCCCCGTATTTCCTATTCATTATAATCCTGAGCAAAGCCTGCGACGTTGCTGAAATGTTGGTCAAGGCAATGGTTTTATGATTTAATTGATCGATAGGAACCTTGGAAAAAAGATAAATGCTCTTTACGTCACCATCGCAGCTTATTGATATTTGCGGCATTATCACATAATTGCGGTAGTTGCGGGCATACGCAATTGACGGTATAGGAGCCAAATCCAAGAGGTTGTCCATCAGCATGCGATTCAAGTCGCCGGGATTGCCTTTGATAAGATCAACTTCCAGCAGGAACTTTTTCTCAATGAGACCATAAAACAAAGGAAAACAATTAATGAATTGAATGTGACCTACTCGTGGACGCAAACCTCAACACCACCTTACAATAGATTAATCAATGAGCGCTTGAGCGAATTGCGCGCCAAAACGCGGGTGCTATAGCGCTTTCCTTTCGCGTTTTGTGTGCATCGCGCCGCGAACGTTTTATCAAACGCCTCCTCAGTTTGGAATTAAACCCACCACTGAGTAAAAAATCGGTTTATCCCCCACCTATAGAGGAGGTGGTCTTAAGAGGAGTTTGATAAATCTTAATAAACCTGCAGGATATTATACAGAGTATCTCTTTCGGTCGGAATATAGCCTGCTTCCTTAATTAGTTTAATTATATCTTCTTTGCTGATAGCTGTCCCGGTTTTAGCACCGGCGGCATGCATAATTTTCTCCTCAATAACCGTACCATCTATGTCATCGGCACCAAAGAAAAACGAAATCTGAGCAATATCGATTCCCAGCATAACCCAGAATGCCTTGATATGATCAATATTGTCCAGCATTAACCTTGCAATCGCCAGGGTCTTAATATCGTCCAAAGCTGATGTTCTTTTTAAATAGTCCAAATGGGTATTGTCCGGGAGGAATGGCAAAGGTATAAATGCTTGAAACCCTGGATGTGAATCCTGCAATTCTCTTAAACTTATCAGATGGTTGATACGCTGCTCCATTGTCTCAATATGCCCAAACAACATGGTACAGTTAGTTTTAATCCCCAATTCATGAGCGGTACGATGAACCTCCAGCCAATCCTGGCTCATGGCTTTGCGCGGGCATAATCTGCGGCGAATAGTATCATCCAGAATTTCTGCCCCTCCCCCCGGCATAGATCCCAATCCGGCTTCCTGCAATGCCTGCAGAACTTCTTTAATGCTCAGACCGGATATCTGCGCGAAATAAAATATCTCCACGGCGGTAAATGCTTGAATATGAATATCCGGAAATGCCTGGTGCAAATCGTTTACCACCCCAACATAATAATCAAAGGGCATATCCGGATGCATGGCGCTGACAATATGAAACTCAGTAATGCTACAGTCCACGGCACTGGAACCATAATCAAAAGCTTCCTTACGAGTCATCAGATACGAATTATTATTTTGATGGTCAACTCCAAATGCGCAAAATTCACATCTTGACGTGCAGACATTAGTAAGGTTAATATGCTGATTTACATTAAAAAAGATATTCTGCCCGGAAGTCTGAAGTTTCTTGTACCGGGCCAGTTCACCTATTGTTATCAGATCGCTTGACTGGTACAGATAAATGCCGTCTTCTTGGGACAATCTGATATTGCTGTATACCTTGTCGGCAATAATTTGAAGCTGCTTGTCCATATTTCACCCCTAAAATAAATTTTATTGTTCCCTAATAATCTGATGATTATCGTCAAGCAAACTATTGTTTACTACACATTAATGCAAATAAACAAATGTTTTGCCTGCAAACATATGCTTATCACCATAGTCAGTTAAATAATCACTGAGTTTTTAGGCCTTATGGCTGTCTAACCGGTATTTCCATACCCAATTTAACAATTTTATCGACCAATTCTTCAAAACTTATACCGGCAGCTCGCGCTGCATCCGGTACCAAGCTCATTTCAGTCATACCTGGTATAGTATTGATCTCCAAAACAAATGGATTTCCAGCTTTATCGACGATATAATCCACCCGGGCGAATCCGCGGCACCCTATCATCTTATATACCCTACTGCTTAATTCGGCAATTTTATCTTGTATGGATTGCTCCACCCGGGCAGGAATAATGTGGCTGCACTTGCCGGGGGTATATTTGGATTCATAATCATAAAATTCATTGGCAGAGGTTATTTCAATGAGCGGCAATACTTCCACCCTCTCATTACCAATAACCGACGAGGTCACTTCCGTTCCCTCAATAAACTTCTCTACTAACACCTCGGTATCGTAGGTAAAGGCCGATTGAATTGCATTGGCAATTTCATTTTCCTGGCTTACAATATAAGTCCCGATACTAGATCCCTGGGTAGCGGCTTTAACCACCATCGGCAAACCTATACTCCCGATCAAAGTTTGAATCTCTGCAGGGCTGCAATTGAACGTATTTTTTTGCAGAATTGCAAACGGCGCGGTGGGTATGCCTTCAGAATTAAGCAGCTTTTTGGTCAATACCTTGTTTATACCGATTGCACTGCTTGCGACCCCGGATCCGGTATAAGGAAGATTCAATATTTCGAGCAATCCCTGGACCGTACCATCTTCGCCATCTTTGCCATGCAAGGCTACGAAGACCAGGTCAGGCCGGTAGTCTTCAATCTCCTGGACAGAGTTCGTTTTTAAATCCAAAGCCTTGGCTTCATAGCCTAATTTTAATAATGCATTTAATATAGCCGTTCCGCTACGGAGAGATACTTCTCTTTCTGAAGAAAAGCCCCCCATTAATACCAGTATTTTATTCTTCAAAATCTTCACCGCCTGAAATCGTTTTATTCGGTTAAATCTCTTTTTAAAAATCCCATGTATTAACAGCATACAATTTAATATCCTCGGATTCAACCTGCATAATTATATTGAATCGATTTAACATTTATGATAAAATTGGTTTTGCTGAGTTGCAGCAGTACAGGGGAGTAGCTCAACTGGAAGAGCATCGGTCTCCAAAACCGAGGGTTGCGTGTTCGAGCCGCGTCTCCCCTGCCAATAAAACAAAGATACCGCGCTTTAGGCGCGGTTTTTGTTTTAGATTGCGGGTCTATATCGAATCATTCTCTCTTTTACAGGCTTTCTACATACCCTTCTGAACCATTGATGCGAATTTGCTGCCCGTCCCGGATCAGTTTGGTAGCATCCTCAACCCCAACGACAGCAGGGAGTCCATATTCTCTGGCAATAACGGCTCCATGGGTCATCATGCCGCCCACTTCTGTCACCAGCCCTTTGACAGATACAAAGAGCGGGGTCCAGCCAGGATCAGTGAATTTGGTGACCAGGATATCACCTTCCTCGATAATGGCGTCCTCCAGTTTTAAAACGACCCGTGCCCTGCCCTCTATGACGCCTGTTGAAACGGGTACACCCGGCAAAGCACCTTTGGGAATGTTACCGGCATCATATTCGCCCATTATGACCTCTCCCTCGGACGTCATCAAGCGCGGCGGCGTCAGCTTCTCATAGCCCTCATATTCCGCTTTTCGCATCGTTATAATACCGTAATCCAACCGGTTTGTTTTAACTGCCTCCCGGAGTTCCTCAAAGGTCAGGAAAAAGATGTCTTCCTTCTTGCGGATAACCCCCTTTTGCACAAGCTTTTCGGCCTCCTTCAGCAGTGCCTGCTTATAAATGTAGTAACGTTGGGTATTGGCATATTTAGGATATTCCCGGTAGCCGATTAAATTGCGTACAATTCTGATCATCTTCTTGGTCTTTTTTGCCTTTCCTTTGCCGCCGGGCAATTGCTCCAGGCGGCTTAAGAGATCATGTTCCTTCTGTTTCGCTTCCTTAAGCCCCTGCTCAAATTTCATACTGTGGGCACCGGGCTCAAAGTTGCTGATGTTGCTGAGGATCATGGGAATGAGCGCGGTCGGGCGTTCGCTCCAACGGGGCCTGGTGATATCGATCTCACCGGAACAACGCACGCCGTATTTTTCAAGGTATTTCTGTATGGTATTGCTGACCACCTCCCCGCCTTCCAACCCGGCCAGGTCTTCAAAAAAAGTCTCATCGCTGGCATGATGAAAACATTCAATTACTGCCGGATATCTCCGGACAGCATCGGCTACATCCAAAAGTTCAAGCCCCATTTCGGATGTAACGTTGTGGTCTACCGATTGAGAGAGTACGTCGACTGCCCCTTTCTCGCCCAGCCATTTTTCCATTTTCTTATTGATCCAATTTGCTGTCATTATCCCGACGATCCATGCTGCCACGCTTTTGGAATCAGCCATGATTTCCATTAATCGCTTATCGTCCTGTAAAATAAAATCAAACAGTTCATCTCCGGATACATCTGCGATCTTTTGCTGCAGCTCCCTGACCGACTCCTGGTTGCGGGACATGATATTTATGATAAGCTTGGGGTCGTTTTGGCGGTAGATCTTTAGGGCCTGAATGGGAAGTGCCCAGGATAGTCCCTGTGCCCCCATGCGGAGTGCTCTCTTCCCCCGCGGCAAAGTCTTTAAAAATTGTTTTCGCTTAAATAAATTTAGCATGGCGTTTTTTAACAAAGGATCGAATTGACCAAACATTTTCAATGCCATTTTTCTCCCCACCGGCGAGGCAAAATCATAAGTTAAATCGGAAAATAACCTTCCACCGGCTTTGCCTAATGTATGACCCTTGAATAAAATCTGGCAGAAGTACATTCCCAATGGTTTGATGGGTTCGGTCATCATCTCGATATGGCCGAAAGATACATATACCCGGTTTTTTCCATCGTTTACATCGGGTACGGGGTATAAAGTGGTGATGGGACGGCTCTGAACAATGAAAAAGGTTAGTGGACACACCTCCCCGGCCATATTTATTCCTGGAGGAATGTCCGCATTAAGGTCAGGGGACACACCTCCCTCAGAGGAATGTCCCCATTGTATATCTTCAGCAAGGCACCATTCAATGTCCTGGGACGAGCCAAAGTAGGCCTCGAGCTTTCTGCCCAGGCTTGCAAGCTGTAGAATCTGATTGTCGGTGAGGGCTTGCTTTTTCTGCCACTGGGATTCAAGCTCGCATTTCATGGTGCCTCCTTTTTCCGAGGCATAGGTGGCCAGCTTTTTGATGGATATCTTCTTATCGATAATCTTGCCCTCCCGCACCTTGTAGATGTCAGGATTGACCAGGCCGGAGACCAGGGCTTCGCCCAGGCCGAAGCTGGCGTCGATGGACAGCACTTTACGGTTGGAGGTGACGGGATCGGCGGTAAACATAATCCCCGCCGCCCGGGGGAAGACCATCCGCTGTACGACCACAGCCAGATAGACTTTTCGGTGGTCGAAACCGTTTTGCATACGGTAGATTATGGCCCGATCGGTAAACAGCGACGCCCAACACCTGCAGACCTGCTTGAGAATGGCATTTTTTCCGATAATATTCAAATACGTATCCTGCTGACCGGCAAACGAAGCGGTAGGCAGGTCTTCCGCGGTGGCGCTGGAGCGCACCGCATAGGCATTCTTTTCTCCTAGCAAAGTGATGTTGGAGGCGATTTGCTCTTCGATTTCTTTAGGGATAGCGGACTCTTCTATGATCGTGCGGATCTTCGCGCTGACCTGGCTGACCTTTTCCAGCTCGCCCGGCCTAAGCAAAGACAACTGATCCATAAGCTGCTTAAGTTCTTGATTGTCCCTAATTATGCTTTGATAGGCTTCAGTAGAAACGCAAAAGCCTTCCGGTACATTAATCCCTTCAATCCTGGATAGCTCCCCCAGGTTGGCGCCCTTACCACCGACTAGGGCGAGCTTTGTTTTATCTATTTCTGCAAAACCAAGCACATATGAATTCATATTTTAACCCCCTAACCTAATGCCCTCTGCCAATAAATCAGCAGTTGCCTGCTAGACTATTCCACAACCGCACAGGCAAAATGGACATGTTCTTGCGTATGATAGTTGCCGGTATATCCTTTGAAGTAGAGCTTTCCAATGTCTGAAGGGCTTAGATTCTCCTTAAGACGCAGCCCAAAAGCGGCAAGGTCTTTAGAAAACGTCGACGGGTCAAACCCGGATTGCATTTTCTCACCTGCAGCATGAGACCACAAAAACCACTGTCCTCGTGGAGCTACTTTGGCAGGATCAAATGCATCGGTATCCAGGTAATCAAAAATAATCGTACTGCCTTTGGGGGCGATAGTTGCAACTGTGCGCAGGGTATCAAAGACGGTTTCACGGGGCAGGTAGTAAGTGACGCCAAGCCAGCTAAAGAAGCTCAAAGATTTCGAGTCATACGGTGAATTTTTAAGCTTCTCATCAAATCTCTGGCGCGTAAAATCTATCGGAACAAAATGCAGTTGCTTGGGAATCACCCAGCCCAATTCGTTGAGGCGTTGACGTTTAAAAGCCTGGGTAGCCGGGTGGTCCACCTCAAACACCTGGAGCTTTTCCACTAGTTCGGGGCGCCTAAAAACAAAGGTATCCATCCCCGCTCCCAGGATCACGTACTGCTTTACTCCTTGGCTGGCAGCTTCCATTAGACTGTCTTCAGTATAACGGGCTCGGCTGACTGCCAATGCAGGAGCTCCATGAGCATGCATATACCAATCCACGGCCGACGTTGGATTGGAGATCAGGTTCAAATCTTTGGGAGCAATGGCCTCAAAAGTACGTTTAATACGCCGGGGCAGGAACAATTTTATGATGGAGGGAACAACCTTGCGGGAGCCTATATAATAGAGTGCCTTATTAGATTTATATATCATCCCTTCGAAGTTTGTGCGTTCCTCTTCTGTAAGTAAGTGGCCGGCCAAAAAGTCATCAAATATCTTGGGGTTATCATGCGCCGCATGATAGGCTCGACAGTAAGTTACTATCGATGCTGAATAACTTGTTTTATTCTTTTTCATTAGTATCTCCTCCAATTCTCAATATTGGCTTAATCTCGTAATATAAGCTTGAGCAGTTCTTCATATTCGTGGGTGGCATTCTGATAAACAGTTAAAAAAAGACCTCCTTCCCTTTATAGTGATGGTAGCTTGATACCTCTTTAATTCCGGCTATTTCACAAGAGACGCTCCTCTTGGAGTATAACTAACTACCGTTTGTTAGTTAATTGTAACATGCCGCCATTGAAGAACAATAACAGATATGGATATTACTAAGCTCAACTGTCGTTTTGGATTGAACGAAAAATTGTCTGAAACGGGTTAAAAATTCTCACCCAGAAGGATGGTAATAAAAGTTCAATTATCCTGATGGACGGCAATACCTTGTTTGAGTATTTGCACTGCACCTTCCACTTTCTTTAAATACCTGGTCTCGTCAAACCCGCTGTATAAATATTCATTAAAAACGAAGATATAAATCATTTTAATAATAACTTCGGAATCGATTTCCGGCTTGATAAGGCCGCGCTGCTTATCACGCTCTATTATTTCGATATACTTTGCGTTGGATGCGCTTAGGATCTGCAGCATGAATTCGCTGTTATCAATCACTGTCAATGCGCCTATCTTGGTATACTCCGGTCTCATTTTGCCTATTTTAAGAGTTCCTTCGGCTCTCTGTATAATGGTTTCAAAAAAACTGGCATTGGGGTTGAAGCCCCCTATAATCTCATGTATATCCTTTGAAATTTCTCCCATAATGTAAAGATAGATGTCTTCTTTGTCATTGAAATACTGATAAAAGCTTCCCCAGGGTATTTTAGCGGCCTTCACAATCTGGTTAAGCGATGCATCGCTGAAACGCCGGGTAGAAAACTCTTGCACAGCAGCGTCAAGTATTCGCTTCTTTTTTTCTTCACTCAAATTATAAAAAGTGTCTTTGGGCACACTAACACCTCCTGTAAATATGATAATATAAAATATTCTATATGAGAAGTATCTCATATGAGAAATATCTCATATTCTTGATGGAAAATTTAGTATTATAAAAATCGGAACAGTATGATATTCTCCGGTTTTTTAGTCTTATAAAATATTTTCTAATTTAAGTGAGTTTTCTTCGTAATAATCGTACCCTTAAAAGCAGCGAGCAAGGATTGGAAAACCTCTCCTTGCTCGCTAATCTATGTTAAGGTGATTATTTTAGACGGTTTGACCGGCATTTATTCCCCATTTGCCGCCTTGGCTGCGTTCTTGATGCATACCCATATTCCTGCCTCCGCCCCCAGGTATCACCTTGGTTATCTCGTCAGCCTGGGCTTGCGTTATAATGCCGGCAGTCACCAGTTCTGCCAGGGGACTGACCTGAGTGGGTAGGTTGGTCTGGAAATAGGCTTGACGCTGCGCGCGGGTCATATCTTTGGTTGCGTCCATTTGGGCTTGGTGCTCAATCTGAAATTCGGTCAATTGGTTAAGTATTGCGGTCACCTGGTCGTCATTTATAACGTTTTTCTCCACCAGGCCGTTGAGAGCTGTCTTAAGTTGTTCCTGCCTCTGAGCGGCCATTTTGTCTTGAAATGCTTTTATAACCTCGTCGGCCTGTTCCTGGGTAATCGTACCCTCGTTAATTAATTGAGTGAATATATCGACTCTCTCTGGTCGGTTTTGTTCGAGATAAGCCTTTCTTTCATCTTGAGTCATACTCTTCAATTTTTCCTTCATATCCCCTATTTGCCCTTTCAAGTTCTGATGATCGGTCAGCAACTGTTTTGCCGCAGTCATAATTTGATCAGCCTGGTTCTGGGTAATCGTATTAGCTGCAACCAATGAATCCAGAACTGATTGTAAGGTATCGGAGCCCATAGCCCGCGCCCCGCCGGGCAGCTTGGAACCATAGACCAAGGCTACTGAGTTGGTTTGTGCATTAATGCTGGTGCCGGTTGTGGCTGCCAGAGCCAGCCCCCCTCCGCCCAGCAGCAGAGCTATTATTATTAAACCGCTTATAAACCTTCGCATAGCATCCTTGTTATTCATCTAACCCTTCCTTTCTCGTCTATTAACAGTTTTTACATGTTTTTAGTATGACTACTAATTATGAAGGGTCTATGAAGAATCTATGAAAATTTTAGGGGGTTTTTATAAAGATTTGCCCCGATCAAGTACAAACCAAAATTCCACTCCGTCTTCCGTGTTTTTTACGCCATAATTGTTATGGTGCTGCTCCATAATAGCCCGCACTATAGACAAACCCAAGCCGGTTCCGCCATAGGCTCGGGTGCGGGCTTTATCAACTTTGTAAAAACTCGTAAATAATTTGCTGAGGGCTTCCTCCGGGATGAAGTCTCCGGTATTGGAGACTGCAACCCTTATTTTCTCATCGGCAGGCGTAACCTGTATTTGAATTTCTTTGCGCTCATCGACATGATCAATAGCATTATTTATGAAATTTACCAATATTTGTTCAATTCTCGAAGGGTCCGCCTCCACCAGGACATCCCCGGACAAATCGGTCTTGATCGTTATCTGTTCTTCCCTGAAAATTAGATCAAACTTGGCGAGGACTTCCTGAATAAGGGAAGAAATATCGAATACTTCTTTCTCCAGAGGGAAATAACCAGCTTCAATTTGGGACAAGTCCAGCAGCTGGCGCACCATTTTATTCATCTTGGCAGCCTCATCGGTTATTACATCACAATAAAAATTCTTATTCTCTTCGTCTTCAACCACATTGTCTTTAAGCCCTTCGGCATAGCCTTGTATCAAGGCTATAGGGGTTTTTAATTCGTGCGATACATTGGATATGAATTGTTTACGCATCTCGTCAATTCTGCGTTCGTATTCAATGTCTTCCTGCAGCTTCAGGTTGGCCGTCTGCAATTCGGATATTGATTTATCCAGCTGATCAGACAGAGAGTTAATACTATTTCCTAATTCACCCAGTTCATCCTGACCGGATGAAACATATTTCCTGGAGAAGTCAAGTTCAGACATCCTTTGGGCAATTGCATTCAATTCTAAGATAGGCCTGGTAAAACGGCGGGCAAAAAAGTAAACTACCAGGCACCCTATCAAGATGGTTAAGATTCCGGTTATTATGAAAAAGCGGTTGGCGATCGCAGCACTCTGTTGAATCGATTCCAAGGGTGTGCTTAACAGCAAGTAGTCCCCATTGTTGAGTTTGGATACTACGTTGATTAAACCGGTCTGAACATTGGGGTCCTGACTTACGGCAATAACTCGGTCTCCGGTTTGAAGGGCCGGGATATAATCTATTATCAGCGGTATTAATGCATCACTGATACGGGTTGGCCTTCTGCCCATCCCGCTGGATTCCTTGTCCAAACCCATCGAATAGTATTTCAAGGTAAGATTTTGGTCCAGGATCAGGATATCTATTCCGGTTAAACGCTCCAATTTTTCAATTTCTAGAGCCAGGTCGCCCACATTGCCGTTATATATTTTATTTATGTTTTCGGAGGCGGAAATGAGCTGCCGTTTGTTCTGGTAAACGTAAAATTTCTCCAAATAGGTTGAATTCATCACCCAGGAGAAAACAACAAAAAACACGATCAGCAGACTGACCGCGGCAAACAGGCGTGTCCTTATTGATATTCTCATGATGGTACCTCAAATCTATAGCCAACGCCCCTTACGGTTTGTATATATTCACCTTTTGAACCCAACTTTAAACGGATGTTTTTAATATGAGCATCCACCGTTCTTATATCACCAAAGTAATCATAATTCCACACCGCGTTTAATATCTGTTCCCGGGAAAGTGCCCGTCCGGCATGATCCGCCATATAAAGCAGTAATTCAAATTCCTTGGGAGTAAGATCTATGGCTTTTTCGTCACTATATACATAATGGGCGCTTTCATCAATCTGCAGCCCTCCCAGGGAACGCAAGGGCAAGTCTTTATTCTCGGCGCGTCTTAGCAAGGCTTGGACCCGGGCTACCAGAATACGCGGACTGAATGGTTTGGAAATATATTCGTCAGCCCCCAGATCGAACCCAAACAGTTCATCTGATTCTTCGCCCCGGGCGGTCAGCATAATTATTGGCACTATCGAACTTTTGCGCACCTCTCGGCAAACCGCCCACCCATCATATTCCGGCATCATAACATCTAAAATTAATAGATCCAGGGGCTGATTGTTAAAGATATCAAGGGCCTGTCTTCCATTCTCAGCTTCATAGGTAATGTAACCCTCCTTCTTCAGAAAGTCACAAACCAGCTTTCTCATGCGTTCTTCATCATCCGCCACCAATATATGCTTGCTCATGAGACACCCCTTAATATACGAACTTGATCCCGCCTAATCCGTGGTAATATCTTCCCCTAATCTTTCAACTATTAACTCTAACTTTATACTGTCAAATATCAATTATCCACCGTTTATGGTTTTTCTTTTAATGTGACCGCAACATCCATCTGCTTACCGTTGCGCATTATAGTTACGTTGACAGTCTGGCCCACCTTCTGTTGGGCGATATAATCCTGTACCTCGCTGCTGTTCTTAACCGCGTTGCCGTCCAAACTTAACACAATATCCTGGCTCTGCAGCCCCGCTGCACTTGCCGGGCTATTGCTTACTACCTGGGCTATAACCGCCCCTTTGGTATTGGCATCTACATTTAATTGGGCCGCCAGCTCAGAGCTCATATCCTTCATGCTGATTCCCATATAGGGGTGTACAACTTTCCCGGTGGTAATCAATTCCTGCATAATAGTTTTAGCTGTGTTGATCGGAATTGCAAACCCGATGCCCTGAGCCTCAGTACTTACGGCGGTGTTAATGGCAATTACCTGGCCCTGCATGTTAATCAGCGGTCCGCCGCTGTTGCCGGGATTTATGGCGGCATCAGTCTGAATCAGATTTTTATAGTTCCGGTCCTGAATGGTTATTGGTCTCCCTTTGGCTGATACAACCCCGAAAGTCACCGTATGATCCAGACCTAAGGGATTGCCGATAGCGATAACATAGTCTCCGGGACGCATTACATCCGAATCCCCCAGGGGTATGGACGGCAGATCAGAGGCGTCTATTTTTAAAACCGCCAGATCCAAATCATAGTCTTGTCCCACCACTGTTGCCGTGTAAGGAGTGTCTTGGTCCTGCACCGTTACTTTGATGGTGCTGGCACCGTCAATAACATGCTGATTGGTCAATATATAGCCATCGGAATTAATAATAAAACCGCTGCCCGTAGCTTCTTCAACCTGCTGCTGCGGCACATTAAATCCATAAATACGGAGCATATTGTTGGATCTGGCATCGGAACTGCCTGACGCTTCTATATAAACGACAGCCGGTCCCACCGAATCAACGACTGAAGCTACTCCAGTTGCACCGGTGTCGGTATCGCTGGCGATAGCTGCATTGGACGCTTTACTGGCAAGGCTGTCTTGGTTGTTCTGGTAATTAAGGAAATACCATCCCCCAGCTAAAAAACTTATTAAAGCAACAGCCATGATTTTTAAAAACTGTTTTCGCATATAAGCACCTTCCTTTTATTATTATGTCTAGTACCCTATCATCGGTTGTATCTGTATCTGTATCTGTATCTGATAATAATATAGCATTGATTTTCGCTAATATCGTGAAGATAATATGAAGATAGTGTGAATTCCCATAACTAAAAAGAACCGGTTTTGCAAACGGTTCTTTTCGGCCACTGTTATTTTATTATCCCCAATATGGCATTCATCTAAAATTTTCATAATGCTTGTACATTTGGGCGCGTAATTCACGTAAGGGCTTATTAAATATATTTACCATTCTCTATTGGTCAGACTCTTTAATAACTACTATTTCTGCAGGCGCTGGTTGGGAATATATTAATCGGCCTGGCGCTGCCAGTGCCAGTTTGTTCTCCGCCATAATGTCCATAATCTGATAATTAATATCTTCTCTTACCTTCAGATATTCTTCATAATTGGTGGCATGGGTGTAAAAGTTGATTAAAATATCCAGGCTGTTGACGTTTATGTTCTCCAAATAAACCATGATAGTCTGGGGATGGACAGCGGGGTTTTGCTTCAGCATAGCCCGTATTTGCCGGAGGAATTGTTCTATTTTGGCCTTCGGACCGGCATAATCAATACGCAGAGTAAACCGGGCATACCGTTTCCCCATTCGGGACAGGTTGGTAATGGGTTTATTGGACAGGTTGGAATTGGGCACGGTAACCAAGGCCTGGGCAGCTGTTCTGAAACGGGTGCTGCGAAAAGAGATTTCTTCAACTGTCCCGTCCACATCGGGCGTCTGCACCCAGTCACCTATGGAAAACGGCTTTTCCATAATAATTACGATTCCTCCGAATATGTTGGCCAGGGCGTCCTTGGCAGCCAGGGCAAAGGCCAGTCCGCCTAAACCTAGTCCGGCGATAAAGCCGTTTACATCATAATTCCATTCGTGGGCAATCAAGACGATTGCCAGGGCTATAATTACGAATTTTATGACCTTCAAGAAAAAGGCCACCAGAATCTTATCCAAACGGAGCCTGTCTTTAAATTCCGACGACAGAAATGATTCTGCTGCTGCGATATTGCCGGCTCCCCAGGCAACGATTATTATCAATAAAGACCTGAAAAACCGTGAGATAAAGAAATCCGTATCGGCAGCCAGAGGCATATACATCAGGGCCGTGTAAATGCCCAAAACCAATATCAGAAAGCGTACGGGCCTGATAATAGCACTGAGCAACTGTTCATTAGGGTTGGAGCGTTCCGGGGTCTTGCGCTTGGCAATATAGGATTTAAGCAGCCGGCATATAACATATTCCAATATCCAGAATCCCGCTACAATCAGCAAAGGTACCCCCACACTGTAAAATAGCGGATTATTCACAACCGTGACACAATCATATCCTTGATACCATTGCGCAACCATAGTGATCCCTCCTGTCTGACAATAGCTGAGGCTGCATGAATGGTTAGTTATCGACTAAAAAGAGGGTTTGCACCCTCTTTTTATAATCTCTATTTTTCTTTCTCTTCCTTCTCCTGTTTGGCTTTGGCTATAATTTTTTCGGCGTCCTGGGCCGGAACCTCTTCATAATGATCCATTTCCATGCGGAATTTTCCCCGGCCCTGGGTTATAGATTTGAGGTCGATGGTGTAACGGCTCATTTCCGCCAAGGGCACCTGGGCTTTCACTATTTGTTTCTTGCCGGCCGGTTCCATTCCCATTACCCGGCCCCGCTTGCTGTTGAGATCACCGATGATATCTCCCATGTAGGCATCAGGGATTTCAATTTCCACATTTACTATAGGCTCCAGAAGCACCGGTTTGGCAGTTTCAACACCCTTCTTGAAAGCAATTTTGGCCGCCATTTTAAAAGCCATTTCGGACGAGTCTACCGTATGATAAGAACCATCATAAAGCGTGGCTTTGATTCGGGTTACGGGATAACCGGCCAAAACCCCTTCCTCCAGGGCTTCCGTGAGTCCTTTCTCAACCGCCGGAAAGTAGTTGCGGGGAACGGCTCCGCCGAATACGTTTTCTTCAAATTTAAAGTCTTCCTCCTCATTGGGTTCAAACTTGATCCAAACATGCCCGTACTGCCCATGACCGCCGCTTTGCTTCTTGTGTTTGCCCTCAACCTGAACCATGGTCCGGATAGTCTCGCGGTAAGGAATGCGCATCTCTTTGGTAACTACATCTACCCCGAATTTACGGGCCAATTTATCAGTAATAATATCCATATGGGTATCGCCCATGGTGCTCATGATCGTCTGTTTGGTTTCGGCGTTTTTCTGAACGGTTATGGTCGGGTCTTCTTCCATTAATTTTTGCAGAGCACCGCTGAGTTTGTCTTCATCCCCCTTGCTCTTAGGCTCGATGGCCATGCTTAAGGTAGGTTGGGGGAATTCGATCGGCTCAATCACCGCGGGATTGGATTTGACGGTAAGCGTATCTGAGGTATTGGTTACTGCCAGTTTGGCTACGGCGGCAATATCTCCGGCATTCAATTCCGGTACCGCGGCTTGTTCCTTGCCGGTCATAACCAGCAGTTGGGTGATCTTTTCGTCTTTTTCTTTGGTGGCGTTATAAACCACACTGTCCGCCTTCAGCTTGCCGGTAAAGATGCGGAACATGGTTAAACGGCCAATGTAAGGATCGGCAATAGTTTTAAATACCTGGGCACTGAAGGGCAGGTTTTCTATATCTTTGCCCTGGACCAATTTATTGCGTTCAGGGGTGGGAGAAGATTCTGCGATGAAATCCATTAGAGGCTGTATACCGATGTTCTTCAAGGTTGAACCACAGAATACAAAAACGGCGGACCCTGATGCGGCGGCCTCTTTGACTCCCATTTTAATTTCAGCCTCACTCAGCTCTTCTCCCTCAAGATAGCGGGTCAGCAGGTCGTCATTAGCTTCAGCGGCCGATTCTATAATCTCCATTTTATACATTTCCACATCGTCCATCATATCAGCTGGTATTTCGGCTTCGGTTATTTTGCCGGTGCCGGCCTCAAACAGATAAGCCTTCATTGTAAGCAGGTCCACTACCCCTTTGAAACTGTCTTCAGCGCCTATGGGCAGCTGCAGAGGGACAACATTATCGGCAAAAGTCGACTTTATTTCAGCCAACACCTTGTTGAAATCAGCATTTTCACGATCCATTTTATTAATAAAAGCGATCTTGGGTATGTCCGGATTTTCTTCCCAAATAATCTGGGTCTGGACTTCCACTCCGGCTGTAGCCGAGAATGTAAGCAGCATACTGTCCACTACCCTAAGGGCGCCTACTACTTCAAAATAGAAATCAGCATAGCCCGGAGTATCAAGCACATTAATTTTGCAGTTTTTATATTCACAGGGAACTAGAGCGGTACTGATGGTTATTTTTTTCTTAATCTCTTCCGGAAGGAAATCGGCTACCGTATTACCGTCATCCACCTTTCCCATCCTTTTAATTACCCCGGTGTTATATATCATGGCTTCCGCCAGTGATGTTTTTCCGGTGCCTCCATGTCCCACCAGGGCAATATTGCGAATTCCGTTAGTAGGGTAAACCTTCATCCTTTTACCTCCTCCAATTTTTGTGCAACTGTAAAAATGGTACTATACTTTGGTTTAACTGGCAAAGCAATTCTAATTCATTTGCTGTTATTCTTGCCGCCATACAGCTTCCAAAACAATACTGCGGCAACTACCAGAAACAGCAAAAGCTGATAATAGATTACCCCTTTATAAGCATCTACCAGAACGGTATATGCGATACCCAGCCCCACCGGGAATAATAAGGATTGAGCTATGGGTTTGGGCGGGTAATCCGGATCAATGCGTCTCTTTTGGATGTAAGACCAGTTGAATACCAAAAGAAAAACCAGGGTGTTGACAACAAAACTGACGAGGGTAATAATTAATCACCTCGCAGCAAGGAATTTATATATGTGGTCGATATTTTACGGTACTTTTCCATCAGCTTATAATCGGTCAAATCCAAATGAATGGGAGTGATACTGATATAGCCGTCATCAACCGCACAAACATCGCTGTCTTCATGCTGTTCTTCCTCAACCACTTGGCCGCCCAGCCAGTAATAGGTATTTCCCCGCGGGTCCAGGCGTTCTTCAAACTCGTTGTGATAGTTTCTGGACCCCAATTTGGTTATTCTTACCCCTTTGATGGCTTCAGGGGCCAATACGGGAATATTGATATTTAACAGGGTAGTTTTTTCAATCCCTTGCGGCATTACCGCCAATATGACCCGGCGGGTAAATTCCGCTGCAAACCTAAAATCCACATCGTCACGATATGAATTTAATGAGACTGAGATGGAAGGGCAACCTAAAATAACCCCTTCGGCCGCCGCGGATACAGTACCCGAATAAAGCACATCCGTACCCAGGTTGGATCCGTGGTTTATCCCTGAAACCACCAGATCAATCTTTGCTTGGATCAACCGGTTAATCGCCAATTTTACAGAGTCAACCGGGGTTCCCCCCACCAGCCAGCCCTGTTTGATGCCTGGGATTCTGGCCTCAACCGCTTTAATGGGATCAAATACGGTGATCGAATGTCCGGTTCCGCTTCTCTCACTATCAGGGGCCGAAACATAAATCTCCGCAATCGTATTCAACTCATTTATCAGGGCATGAATACCCTTGGCATTAATGCCGTCATCGTTGGTCAGCAGTATTCTCATTCAAATGAGACCTCCCGCGGCAAAAGCTTAAAGTGGTTAAGCGGCCAATAAATAGCGATAGCCTTCCCCATAAGCCTATCCTCGGTCAGCCAGGCATTCCATTCGTGGCTGTCATAACTATTGTTGCGGTTGTCGCCTAAAACCAACAGACTGTTGTCCGGTACCACTACCGGCCCAAAAGTATAATCGAGCGGTTCGGATACGTACGGTTCTACTAGAGCCTGACCATTAATATATACTTTCCCATTTTTCATTTCTACAGTCTCCCCGGGCAATCCGATTACTCTCTTTAAATAAGGAGTGGGAGACTGTATACTGGCCGGAGGCTGGAACATGACCACGTCACCGCGCTGGGGTTCTTTAAAGCGATAAATAAACCGGTTGACCCAGACCCGATCGTTAAGCTGCACCGTTTGCAGCATTGAACCGGTAGGAATCTCCCGGCCTTCAATAACAAAATTCCTTAAGAGCATAGCCAGAATGAAGGCAATAACTATTACACTTATAGTCTCTTTAAGAAACTCTTTAATCTCCTTACTCATAAGACACCTCTAAACTAAAATTCATATACGTTAATAGTCATCTGATTCTTTTCTTTGTCTTTGGTAATGCCAAACATTATCTGTTTTACTTTTAAATTTTTATTTAAAAAATCAACCACCTTGATCAGCTCATCATTGGCGGCAAAGCTCTTATGAGCAATGAGTTCCAATTTTCCCCCTTTTGTTTCCACGAGGACGTTTCCCCTTTCCACATCTTTATATTCTAAATTATGCCTCTGCTATTTACAAGCTGTCTTATGCCCGGGCGGGCCACTAGATCAGCCCCATACACCTGTGTATCTGGGGTATTATACGCACATCCCGGATTACGTCCATAGCGATTTTTTGCAATTTCATAATACTATCCATATTGGCGGGTTCTGCCTTTCCGGCAGGTGTGACCGGCTGCAGAATCAGCGGGATGTTGACGTTAACGGCCGCCAATATTTTTACTGCTTCTCTGATCTCGGACTCATTGCTATTGGCATCAACCACTATTTTGGTGTAGACTGGTTTATCCGCGGCCCTGACCAGAAACCGGTTATGGTTGGACCAGTTGTCTTCGCCAGTGGCAGAGGGCAGTTTGAAATCCATACTGATCAAATCGAGACCTGACAAACAAGCCTCCAGCTGTTCATACAGCACGCCGTTGGTCTCCAGCATCAATTTATAGCCTTGATTTTTAAGACTTGGGCTAAGTTCACTTATGAAATTCGGCCAGAGCAGAGGTTCGCCGCCAGTAAGGCTGATCCATTGCGCTCTGAATCTTCCAAGCGTCCCGGCAATCAAATCTATAGACAGGGGATTGGGCAGATTATCCCATAAATCAGCTCTGCCCGTGGCGGGAAAGAACTTACAGTAAGGCCGGGCCTCCAGGCTGTTGACCGTGTCACAGTAGGAACACCTCAGGTTGCAGCCGGCAAATCGCAAAAAAACCTGTCTGGTTCCGACCAGAAGCCCTTCTCCCTGGACGCTTTCCATAATTTCGGTCAGATTAGCTTTCAACCACTCTCCCCCTGACTTTGCAGCGGGCTTCATATATTCTTTCCAATTCTCTCTTGTAACGGAGCATAACCTTTTCAGCAAAAGAAGATATATCGGAAATCCCTAATTGATTTAATCCTGCCGTTTTAACCGGAGTTCCGTCCGTCTCGATATTCAAACCCACATGAATCAGGGTGGAAACCACCGAACTGGTGGCAATGGAAACCGATAGTTTGCCGCGTTCTATGTATAAATCATCACCTACGCGCTGGATGACAATCTCATATGTCTCCAGTTCTTCTTTAATGGCGACCATTAACAGCAGCTGCCGGTAAACCGCTAATTCCAGGTTGGTATCAAAATGCTCAACAATGAAATTCAACATCCGGGGTGAATATATATGCTCTTTTTCCCTCACATCGGTTAAATCCACCATTTTATCGAGTTTTACTTCCACTTCACCCACAAAGGCTACCATGGCATCGCCCAGGAGTCCGTAATTTCGGTATATCCAGTGTGGCTGCAGCTGGGTTCCATCATACTTGACCGGTTCATTTAACAATAATGTTTTAATCAATTTTCTATCCCCGCTTTCTTATATGCTTGCAAATTTCTAATACAGGAGGGGCACTGGCCGCAAGGTTTATCTCCGGAACGGTAACAACTCCATAACAAATCCAGATCAACCTCAAGCGCCACCGCCGCTTTAATAATTTCAATTTTATTCATGTTTTGTACAAATGATTTCAGTTGAACTTTATTCAAAGTTGAATAAGCCAGCCCCTGGTTGACCGCTTCAATATAGGGCACCGAATTGTCAGGAAAATCAATGCCCTCTTCCCGGTTGAACCCGCATATTACCCAATCAGCTTTCAAGTCTTCGGCATAACAGGCCGCAACATTTATCAATAGTCCGTTGCGATTGGGAACCCAAGGTAAACTATCCTCTATTCCGCTGTTTTCGATAATTCCTGATTTCATTTCCGCCATAAAGGGCAGGCTGATGACTTTATGTTCAATTCCGTACCGCGAACAAAATGCGGCTGATGCCTTAATTTCATTAAGGCGCGCCTTCTGTCCGTAATCTATGGTCAAAGCCATAACTATTTCAGCTTGTTTCCGGGCCAATAACATGGAAACAACTGAATCCAATCCTCCTGACAGTAAAGCTATTGCCTGCATATTCAATCCTCCCAATAAGTTGCGCAGCTGCTATGGGATTCCCATACTGTCACTTTTTTCAGATTATATTCAGAATAAAGGGGGTTCAATTGCCGGTATATCTCCTGAGCAATATTTTCCGCAGTAGGGTTTATCTTGTCAAATGGCGGAATTTCATTTATAAATCGATGGTCGTAGCGGTCAAGTACCTGCGATAATGCGCTTTTGAGATCTTTAAAATCCATTACCATATCGTTTCGGTCAAGGCTGGCGCCAATTACGCTTATGCTTACTTTCCAGGTATGCCCATGGATGTTGCTGCACTGTCCCTGATATTCAGGCAATCGATGGGCAGCTGAAAACTCCTGGGTAACCGAAATTTCAAACATCCTATTGTTCCTCCGTTTATATTTTTAAATTAACTCTAACGCTCCTGGTCTGAAAAGCTTAATATTCGATCCCCCGACGGGCTCTTATACCTTTTTTAAAGGGATGTTTAATTTCTATCATTTCCGTAACCAGGTCTGCTTCAAGCATAATTTCAGTCGGGGCGTTGCGGCCGGTCAAAATTAATTCAATATGGGCCTTCCGACTTTGTTTCATTATCTCAATGACTGAATCTACCGTTAATATGCCATATTCAATCACTGCCATGATTTCATCCAGAATCAGCAGTTCACATTGGTGCCGGTCGACAATTTCCTTTACCCGGCCCCAGGTCAATCTATAGTCTTGCCCGGCGGCTTTTTTTTGATCCTCCGACAATTGCCAATAAAATCCTCTAGGCTCTTGATTGCCTATAATGTACTTAAACTCGGGGCTCAACCGATTCAGAGCATTAAATTCGGATGAATTGGGATTCTTTAAGAAGTTCACCATAATAACCCGCATTCCTGCCCCAAGACTGCGAACCGCCTGACCGATGGCGGCAGTGGTCTTTCCCTTGCCCGGTCCTGTATATACGTGAATTAGGCCGAATTCCCTGGCTGTCATTATTTCGCCCTTTCAACCCATTTTATCCCATCTTAACATCTATTGAACAACTAATCTATAATAGTTTAACGTATAACCTAACCAAAATAAAAGTGCCGGGTAAACGGCACTTTCTAAATCGTAATCGTATATAAATTAATTCCCGTAGATTATTTAGCTAGTTCTTCGGCCAAGGCCCTGCTTTTCTCGGATATCACCATGGCGATATCAGCCGCATCTTTCTTTTTCCCCAAAATCATGGCTGAGGATAAGTCGGCAAATATACGTCTTAAATCCATTAACAGTTTCGTAACCATATTCTCAATACCTCCCAATCCCAATTATTAAAGAATAGGTTATTACAAAGAATTGTCAAGTCCTGACGTTCCAATGTAATTGAACTAATTTTGTACTTATGTTAATTATAGAATTAATAATCGCCAGCGGTCAATGCAATTTAATACTATATATGACATTTTTCCAGGTATTTATCCATCAGTCCCTGGCAAAGCCGGTAGTATTTTATGGAACCTTTAGTATTATTTTTTCCACCATGCTATTTATATCAGCAGAAGCATATTCAGTAATTTTACCCTGATCCATAAGCGCATTTAAACTAGAGTCCCAGGGTATGCGTCCCAGAAAGTCAATTCCGGTATCTTGGGCTACTTGCTCCCCCTGGCTTTTGCCGAATATCTCCAGTTTCTCGCTGCAGTTAGGACAAATGGCATAACTCATATTTTCCACCAGACCCAGAACGTCTATATTCATCTTCCTGGTCATTTTTATGGTCTTCTTAACCACCATATTGGCCAGATCCTGGGGAGAGGTTACAATAACAATCCCGGTTACCGGCAGGGACTGCAGTACCGTCAGGGGTACATCACCGGTTCCAGGCGGCAAATCAACGATCATATAATCCAAATCGCCCCAATCTACCTCTCCCCAAAATTGCTTGACGGCTCCGGCCAGCATGGGGCCTCTCCACACCACCGGATCGTCTTCGTGGGGAAGGAAGAAATTTATGGATATTAACTTAATCCCAAGATCAGCTACGGGGGGAATAATGCCATAATCGGTAGCTTTAATACTGACCGGCCCCTTAAGGCCAAAGGCTTTGGGCTGGCTTGGTCCGGTAATATCCGCATCCATTACGCCCACTTTTTTGCCCATTTTCGCCAGACTGGCAGCAATCAATGCGGTAACTGATGATTTACCAACTCCCCCTTTGCCGCTCATAACCACAATAATATTGCGAATATTATTCAGCGATCCCACCAGCGTATTCTTAATTTCAACCCCGCAGGAGGAAGAATCCAGATTACAACTGCCGTTGGAGGGACAAGTTTTACAATTGTCTGCCATGTGATATCTCCTTTCAATCTATAGCGCATTATCTAAAATATGCTCATTATTGAATATTTTATAAGTCTATATTGGATAATGCAATTTTTATTGAGGCAAATCCTCGTGTTCAATTTCCTGAATGAGCTGAAGCAGTTTTCTCATAAACCTGGAATTGTCTGCCAATTGCCTCTTTTTCGGACCGGTTATACGCTCCCCGGCCCGCCTTGCTTTTTGATTTACATAGCGCTGCATGAGCAGCCCTTCGATATTGCAGGGGCTGAATCTTCTCCCCAGAGAATCCATGGCATAGCTGCCTTTGGCCAGCACCATGGAAGCCAGGCCATAATCCTGGGTAATTACAATATCCCGCTTCCGGCACAAATTAATAATATAAATGTCCGCCGACTGATCAGCCCCGTCCACCATAACCACCTGGGCATAGTCGCTTCTGATAAAATGGTTGATATTGGACACCATTATCAATTCAATTGAATGTTCACGGGCGATATCCTCAATTATTTCTTTAACCGGACAGGCGTCTGCATCCACTAATATCCTCAAATAACTCCTCCATAAATTGTACTTGCAATTATAATATGGCAAATCCGTTTTAGATTTCAACGTTAAGTTAACCTCTAATTCATGATATTATTGATACATACATAATCTGTAGTGCAAGAAAGCACGATCCTAATCCGTATATATCTATGGAGAGAACGGAGGAGCCAACCTTTGTTAACTGATGAAATGCTGACCGTCCAGACTCTGCAAGGTGAAGCTGCGGCTTTTGAAGAATTGATAAAGCGCTATAAAAACCAGATATTTGCCGTTATATATCGTATGTCCGGACAATACCAGGAAGCTGAGGATATATGTCAGGATGTGTTCATAACCGTATATCAAAAACTATACCAATTTGATAATACCAAAAAATTTGCCCCCTGGATACATAGAATTGCAATAAATACTTGCATAAGCGCCCTGCGTAAAAAAAATAAAGTAGCGTTGTTGAATTTTGACGAATCCTTTCTCAACCAACCGGAACGGGAAGGACCGCGTATTTACACCAATCCTGAAATTGTTCTGGAAAGAAATGAACTAAGATCTGATATTAAAGCAGCCTTGAGAGAACTTCCGCCAAATTATCAAGCGGTTTTGATACTTCGATATCAACTAGACCTGAATAATCAAGAAATAGCCGACACGTTGGGAATTAGCAAAGAAAATGTCGAAGTGAAAGTACACCGGGCGCGCAAAGCTTTACGCAAAATCTTGACGCTAAAGTGGGAAGAAAGGGGGCAGAAACTATGAACTGTGGGGAAGTTAGTGCAAAGATCTATAAATACTGTGATGGCGAAGTTTCTCCCCAGGAACATGCCAATATTTCTCTGCACTTGGACAAATGTCCTGTTTGCCGGCATATGTGTCAATTAACCTTGATGGAAAATGACATCCTCAGGGAAAAAGAGGATATTCCGGAATTATCTCCCGAATTCACTTCTTTGGTGATGAATTCTCTGCCATCCCGGGTTCATACCCTGAAAAACAGTGGGTGCAAATTCCGTAACCTTAAAGCAACCCTATGGCTCGGCAGCACTGTAGCTGCTGCGGCAATTCTATTGTTCCTGTATTTACCGCAATTGAATATGATCGAAAGTCTATTCTTGCATTCCAATAAGTCTTCGTATCAAGAACAGAATTCCGCCTCGACTACTTTAACCCAGTACGATTTGTCAGGTTTGCCCGATCAGGTCACAGCACCGGATATGCCTAAATCCGCTGCCGCTGATACTGACACTGAATCGCAAATTACCGAAAGCATCAAAAAACCTGCGGCCAAGACTGATAATACCAATAATCAGCCTATGAATCAGCCTATGATTTTATCCACAGCCGTCCCGTCCGTTGAAACCAATTTCGGCTCAATTCCCAACATCAATCGATCAAGTTATGCAGACCGAATTGTTGCTGATGCAGCCATTGACAGCAGCAATATCCGTCCTGAAAATATCCCGGAAAGGTTGAATTTCGTTCAAGTCAGTAAAACAGATGATAATACCATCTATAATTACGCCAGCCTTGACGGCAAAGAATATCTTCAGCTGACTATAAAGCCGTATAATGAAACCTCCTCTGAGGTTAAGACGTTAACTGCTTCGCCGGCTCAGGCTTCATTCTCTATTTCCCGGGATATACAGATTGCCGATACCAAGGTAACGGTGATCTTCACCGGCAATCTCTCCGCGGAAGAAATGAATAAACTGGCCGATACGGTGAAGTTCCAAGAAGCTCAGACTAATTAACCAAAAAAATTAAAGGCGTTGTTGGGTCCAACAACGCCTTTGGATTATATTCCTTTTTTATAACAGTTAAGATGCGATATTTCGCTCTTCGTAATGGGAAAATTCCATGGAAAACCCGGCCCGGCCCTGGGTGCTTGACCTTAAGACGGTGGAATAGCCGAACATTTCCGCCAAAGGTACAAAGCCCCTGATGATTTGAGTATTATTCTGCATTTCCATCGAGTCTAATTTACCCCGGCGATTGCTGATATTATTAATAATATTGCCGGTAAACTCTTCCGGAGAGGTGACCTCCAGCTTCATCACCGGTTCCATAAGTTTGGGATGGGCCTTTTTCAGACACTCACGGGTCGCCAGCATGGCGGCTGTTCTAAATGCCATTTCGGAAGAATCAACTTCATGAAACGATCCATCCAGCAAAGTAACCCGTACGTTGACAACCGGATATCCTTTCAGAACCCCTTCTTCCAGGGCTTGCTTAACCCCTGATTCGACTGCCGGTATATATTCTTTGGGTACGGCCCCGCCGACTATTTTGTTGATGAATTCAAAGCCTTCCGCCGGCTCTATTCTAAGCACCACGTGGGCATATTGTCCCTTGCCTCCGGTCTGTTTCACGTACCTGGTAACATGTTCGGCAGAACTGGTAATAGTTTCTTTATAAGCCACTTCGGGCTGACCAATATTAATGTCGACCTGGAATTCCTTAGCCAGTCTTTCGGTTATAATTTCCAGATGCAACTCGCCCATTCCTGACAGTAAAGTTTGACCGGTTTCTTTGTTGTAAGTCATTTTGAAAGTCGGATCCTCGGCTGATATCTTAGCCAGGGCGTCGGAAATCTTATTTTGGTCCGATTGGGTACGCGGTTCGATGGCGATTTGGATTACCGGCTCGGGAAAATCAATAGATTCCAATAAAATAGGATGGTTTTCATTGCATATGGTATCACCGGTGCCTACATCCTTGAGTCCAATAAAAGCAGCTATATCTCCCGCTTTTACTTCTTCAATTTCTTCCCGGTGATTGGCATGCATTTTAACCAGGCGTCCCACCCGCTCTTTTTTCCTCTTACTGCTGTTATAGATATATGAACCGGCTTTTACCGAACCTGAATAAACCCTGGCAAATGCCAGTTTACCAACGTGCCGGTCGCTTACAATCTTGAATATCAGAGCTGAGAATATATCGCTGGCCTCAGGGTTAATTTCAATGGTTTCACCACTGGTAATATCGTTGACTCTGATGGCTGGAACATCCAAAGGCGACGGAAGAAAATCCACAACTGCATCCAGCAGGGTTTGAACCCCTATATTACGATAGGAACTTCCGCATATTACCGGTATCATAGCTGCGTTAACCACATTTTCTCTCACCGTTTCCCGGATAAGTTCGGTCGAAATGTCTTCATTGTTGTAATACCGGTCCAACATGGTTTCACTGGTTTCAGCCAGGCTTTCAATCATCTTCAGACGCCACTCCTGGGCTTCTGGCATATAATTGGCAGGAATTTCAGTTTCCAGTACTTCGGTTCCAAGATTCCCGGCAAAAGTCTGGTAATTCATTTTGATAAGGTCGATAATCCCGGTAAATATCTCATTTTCGAAAACCGGAAGAGTAAGCACCAAAGGCACCGCTCCCAGACGCTGGTTGATCTGTTCCACCACCCGATAGAAATCAGCGCCAATGGCGTCCATTTTATTAATATAGGCCATACGCGGCACTTTGTATTTATCCGCCTGTCTCCAAACGGTTTCTGACTGGGGTTCGACCCCACCCTTGGCACAGAATATCACTACGGCGCCGTCAAGTATACGCAAGCTCCGTTCCACCTCGGCGGTAAAATCAACATGCCCGGGAGTGTCAATAATATTTATACTGTTTCCCTTCCATACACATTTGGTGGCAGCAGAGGTTACCGTGATGCCGCGCTCTTTTTCAACCTCAAGATAGTCCATAACACTTTCCCCATCATGGGTCTCCCCTATTTTATGGGTCAAACCGGTGTAGTAAAGAATTCTTTCCGTAGTGGTTGTTTTGCCGGCATCAATGTGGGCTATTATGCCTATGTTTCTTAAATCTTTAAGCATTATTCAATTTTCACTCCTTCTGTGAAAAAACCAAAATTAAACGGCATTACGCAGTGGTAGTGCCGTAAAGCTCAACTCTTATTAACCAGAATAATAAATTCTGGATCAAGCGCCCGAGAAGTTATTATAGAACTTTTTATTCATTATTGCAAACTGATGTCAAATTATTATTATTATATTGTTAAAATAATGTTACGGTAGTTAAAATTTTTATTTCAATAAGGGGGAAATTACTTTGAATGCGGGGCCGCCCGCCTCTTTTAACAGATCAAAGAGAATGGTTTCAGTATTGGTAATCACCGCTCCCACGTCCTTCATGAGCTGCAACCCGCTCTGGTGGTTTTCTTTGAAACGTGAACATACCGCGTCTTTTACCACATGAACGTTATACCCGGCTTTTACCAGATCGCGAGTGGTCTGATATACACAAATATGGGTTTCGCTGCCGGTAATTAACACGGTTTTTCTGCTTCCATCCAGAAACTCCTGCAGGCCTTCAAAAGCTGAGAATTTCACTTTCTCTATATAATTGTGCTCAGGCAGGTTGTCTTTGATTTCATCTACGGTACTGCCCAGACCACGGGGGTATTGTTCGGTAATAATAACCGGGATGTTCATGGTTTTGGCAGCAGTTAATAAAAGATTGGTGTTTTTATACACTTTTTCACTTTGGGACATGGCTTTCATAAGTTTTTCCTGTACATCGATTACAACCAAGATCGTATCATCTTTATTTAACTCATATTTTGCTGACATTAAATTGTCCTCCTCAAGTCTGGTGTTAAATGTTGTTTTAATTGAATAACTTATTTTACTCAAAAAGTTCGGTTGGATCAAGGTTTTTATCCTCAATTTTATCTTTTAGTTGAACGGATAAAAACATTATCATTTATACGGCATCTCCTTATATAATGTAATTACTAGCATTCCTGTAATGAATGAAAATGATCTTTGAGAAATAAACAACCCCCTGCTATGATTTTATGTGTGCCTAGCAAACGCACAGAAATCACAGAAAATCAGGGGGATGTAAGCAGATGAAGAACCGTAACAATCAAAAA
>JAYFPZ010000037.1:0-67343 GCA_034927445.1 Syntrophomonadaceae bacterium | reverse complement strand
TATAGTCCTTAAAATACCCGTCAAAAATAAAAGGTTCGGTTAGGATCAGATCCCTTTCCCCCACCTGAAATTTCTCGCAAAACTCCCGGCAGGTATCGGCCTGGTAAATCGTCGGCACTATTCTGAATTGCTGTAACATTTATTGCCAGCCTCCTTTAACTCCAACTATCCTTTAACTCCAACTACATGCATGCTTTGATCCCGTCTTCCATTATTTTAAAACCCGCCTCCAACTGTCCGTCGGTGATTACCAGCGGGGCCAAAAAACGGATAACATTTAAATAGGTTCCGGCATTTTCAACCAGCAGGCCATGCTGGGAGCAATAAGCCACCAGCGCACTCACCAATTCGGGATTCGGTTCTTTGCTGGCTTTGTCTTTGACAAATTCTATGCCGATCATGGCCCCCAGTCCCCTGACATCACCGACTACCGGGTATCTCTCTTTCCAACTATTAAATACTTCCCAGCATCTTGACCCGATTTTCCGGGCTTTTCCGGCAAAATCCTCCTGCTCCATGATTTCAATGGTCTTCAGCCCCGCCGCGCAGGCCAGGGCGTTGCCACCGAAGGTGCCGCCGATAACCCCGCCGGGTACGGCCTCCATAATTTCAGCCCGGGCGCAGATGGCACTGATGGGCACCCCGGCGGCAATGGATTTGGCGGTAGCGAGAATATCCGGAGCGCATCCGGCTTCCGCCCAGTAGCAGGAAGCGAACATCTTGCCGGTTCGGCAGAAGCCGCTTTGCACCTCGTCCACGATCAACATGATGCCCTTCTCATCGCAGATCCGGCGGACCGCTTTGACCCATTCCAGGGGAGCCGGTATGAATCCCCCCTCACCCTGCAAAGGCTCCAGTACGATAGCTGCCACATAATCCGCGGGTGAAGCTTCTTCAAATACATCGGTTAACTTGGCTATATAATAATTAATCGCCTCTTTATCCGTCAGGCCTTCCGGTTTACGATAAAGATAAGGAAAGGGCGCCCGGTACACCCCGTCCGGGAAAGGCCCCATACCCAGCGCATAAGACTTCTTGGAGGTCATGGCCATGGTCAGGGCCGTTCTTCCATGGAAAGCCCCGCTGAATACGATGATATTGGGGCGCCTGGTATAAGCCTTGGCCAGCTTGACCGCATTTTCATTGGCTTCCGCCCCGCTGTTGGCAAAGAAAGTCTTTTTCTTATCGCCTTTTACCGGAGCTATGGCGTTGATCTTCTCCGCCAGGGCCACATAACCCTCATGGGTGGTAATATTGAACATGGCATGAAAATAGTTTTCCGCTTGGTCCTTTAAGGCCTCGACCACTTCCGGTCTTGAATAGCCCATATTCAAAACCCCTACGCCGCCTACCCAGTCCAGGAAATAGTTGCCGTCCACATCTTCGATCATGGCGCCTGCGCCCCTTTTAATTACACAGGGGTAGTTGCAGCGAATGGCAGCCGGGGTGGCCTCAACTCTTCGGGCAATAATTTCCCTGGCCTTGGCGGCAGGGACGGTTCCGGTAATAATTCTTGGTAATTGTTCGCTTAACATGCTTTATATCTCCTTTATGTGAATAATTAATTGCTGTATTTTTCCATAGCTTCACGGTTGATCATTACCGGAGGTTTAACCTCCCGGCCTATCAGTTCCACATATGCCTGTCCTTTTAGGCGGGCAGCCAGTTCGGCTTGGGCGCTCTCCACCAGACCAGGGTTCTGAATTACCTCCATATTGGCCAGGGCCAGCAGTTTGGCCGCATGCACCATGGCTTTCATGCCGATCGAGCTCCCGACGCAGGTCGTGACCCGCCAATTATGCCAGCCGTCGCCGGGGGCCACCGCCAGGTTAAAGCTGGCGTAGGGCGCCTTCCAGCTGTATTCCGCACTGTCGGTAAGACCCGACCCGCATTCCCGGGGTTCCAATATTTCCCGGGGCAGACCCGTGGCCGGCATCTGGCTGTTCCACTGGATGGCTTTTACCAGGTCCTGTTCCTCTTCGCTATAGGCAACCGTACCAAGCGCTCGCAGGTTACGGTATAATACTTCCGCCATTATCCGATTGGGGATCATTTCCCGGGAGGCCGAAATAAACTCCCTTTCCAGGGTTGTACCCGTGGCCAAGGCCCCTGCCTCTGCACATTTATCAATTCGCGCCACAGCCTCTTGCATTTCCTTGCTGGTCTTGAACCGGCCGATGCACCAGAGCGTGGAGCGTTCGGGAACCACGTTGGGAATCTCGGGGCCCACATCACTGAAGGAATAATTGATCGTATTGGCCGAGCTTTCTTCTTCCGGACGGATATGCTCCCGCAGTATTTCAATAGCATGAGCGCTCCAGATTGCCGCGTCCAAAGCGCTGCGCCCGTACCAGGGGGAATTACCATGGGCATTTTGGCCGTGAAAATGATATTTTACATTAAAGTAGGCACTGCAGTAACAAGGACTGGCTTGATTGCTGTACCACGGATGCCAGTCCAGCACATAATCAAGCTCGTCAAACCAGCCGTCCCGGGCCAAAAACGGTTTCCCCACACAGATTTCCTCGGCCGGCGTCCCAAACACCCTTAAAGTTGCTTCAATTTCATGCGCCTCTAATATTTGCTTCAAAGCAATGGCCGCCAAAGCCGCGGACACCCCGAGGATATTATGCCCACAACCATGTCCCGGCGCCCCCGGAACCACCGGATCATATTCCGGGGTCGCTACTTTCTGGGAAAGTCCCGGAAGGCAGTCATATTCCACGCTAAGGCCGACCACCGGCTTGCCCTCTCCGTATTCAGCTATGAAAGCGGTGGGCATATCGGCCACTCCCCGGGCAACTTTAAAGCCGTACTGCTGGAGCGTATCCGCCAGCAAAGCGGAGGACCGGTATTCTTCCATGCCCAGCTCCGGGTTTTCCCAGAGGGTTTTGGATATCCGGATAAATTCGGTCTGGTGGTTGTCTATCCAATCAAGCAGCTCGGTTTTTAATCTCTCTGCCAAGATAATCCCTCCTTCTTAACCTGCTTTATAGAATCTGCGATATTTATCCATGGTTTCCTTATTAATGCCCAAGCAGGGCTTTACCTCCTCCGGAATCAGACATTGATATACCCTACCATTCATCCGTTGGTTCCACTCCGCGGTGGCATCAGCCAGCAGCCCGGGATCCTCCAGTACCGAAATACCGCTGACGGCCAGCAGCTTCCCGGCCTGGCGCAGTGTCTTCATGCCGATGGATGAACCGACGCAGGACGCCACCTTCCAGTTGTGCCAGCCTCCGTCCGGAGCGGCCGTCATCCAGAAGGTCGCATAAGGAGCGTTCCAGGAAAACTCCGAGGTATCACACAATACGGTACCGCTGGTGCCAAATTCCAAAATCTCAGCATCCAGTCCCCTTGGTTCTATGCCATCGTAAATTTGCATCTGTCGGGCTTTCTCCTGTTCCTCTTCGGTAAACTGCGGAGCTCCCAGCTCGACGAAGTTGTCATAAATCATCCGGGAAAGAATCTTATTCGGGATTTTCTCGTGGGTTTTGGCCAGGATCTCTTTGGTTACGCTGGTTTCCGTCGCCAGCGCGCCTGCCTCGGCACAATGATCAATTCTCGCAATGACATCCTCCATCATCGCAGAGGTGGTAAACCGTCCTACGCACCACATAACCGCATGATCCGGCACCACGTTGGGAATCGCCGGTCCCGTATCCGGAAAAGTATAGTTTACGGTATTGGCCCGGTCAGCCGCAGCCGGCTCATAATGCTCCCTTAACATTTCAATGCCGTGACTGGCCAGCAGGGCCGCGTCAAATGCACTCCTTCCATGCCAAGGCCGGTTGCCGTGGGACCCCGTGCCGCTGAAATGATATTTGATGCTGAAATAGGCGCTGCAGGTATCATAATGGGCCTTGTTATAATAAAACGGGTGCCAATCCAGGAAGCAGTCCACGTCATCGTAATATCCGGCTCGGGCCATAAACGGTTTCCCCACGCAGATTTCCTCGGCCGGAGAGCCGAATACTTTTAGCGTTCCCGGGATCTGTTTGGCCTCCATAACCTGTTTCAAAGCTATCGCGCCCAGTACGGCGGCTGTTCCGATAAGACTGTGCCCGCAGCCCTGGCCCGGCGCCCCGGCCATAATGGGTTCCTTTTTAGTGCTTCCCGCCTCTTGTGACAAGCCGGGCAGGCAGTCATATTCCGCATTATACCCAATGACCGGCTTGCCCCGGCCATAGGAGGCAACAAATGCGGTAGGCATTCCGGCCACCCCCAGCTCCACCGTAAATCCATATTTTTGCAGCACCTCCGTTAATTTGCGAGAGGCTTCGTATTCTTCCAGCCCCAGTTCGGGATGGCTCCAGATGTAGCGGGAAATTTCCTCGAATTCATCTGCATGCTCATCAATCCAGGCTTTTGCCCTTCCTTTGTGACCATCTACATCACTCATCAACAACGCCTCCAATCATAAATGCGGTTAATTTGTCAGCCGCCTGTAATTCAATCTATATCCATCCTGGCTGGGCATAATCGCCCACGCCTCGGGCATAAGTACTACTCAGTCAGATTCACTTCCGATTTAATCGGCTCCCCTAAGCTGACGGGCTTGTTTAGCCTGAGGTTTTTAATTTTATGGGCCCACTTGCGGAACTGCGCTTTGCTGTTCAAGATGCCGTTGGGCAGGACTAAAGTGGTTATTATAAGAATCAGGGCATAGATCAGCAGTTTGTACTCATCGATCCCCTGCAGGGTTTCCATGATAATGGTGATGAAAAACGCACCAAAGATGGGGCCTCTGATCGTGGCCATCCCGCCCAACACATTCATAGCGATGAATTCCGTCATCATTCCCTGTCCGAATACGTCGGTAGGGGTAAGTATCATGATGTAATGGGCATAGAATACCCCGCAGAAACCGGCCAGGTAAGAACTGATCAAAAACACTTTAATCTTGGTTTTAACAATATCGACCCCCAGGGACTCGGCCGCCTCCTGGGAATCGCGGATGGCTTTCATGGCCAGACCGGCTGAAGATTTGGCAATTAATCCACATACCAGAGTTATGGCGGCAAATATGATAAAAATCAGATAGTAGTAGGGAATCTTGTCAGCCCCGTTAAAATTTATTCCCAGGATATTATCAAAGGGGCCCATTTGCCAAAATCCAAGCTCGCCCCGGGTCCACTTAACCAGATTAATGAATATCAGCCGGACAATCTCGGCCAGGCACATGGTGGCGATAATGATATAAGGCGCGGCCCGCAAACGCAGCACCGGAATCGCAATTAAAAGTCCTAAAATAGTGGCGCACAAGGGTCCGATTATGAATCCCACCCAGGGGCTCAGGTGCAGATAAAAGTTCATCATGGCGGAGGTATAGGCCGCTATGCCAAAAAACACCTGCTGGGCCAGACTCCATATCCCCATATATCCCATTAAGAGGTTCCAGCTGAGGGTCATGCCGGCCCACATCATACAAAGAATAAGCACCCCCTCCACATAGGATTCATCCCGGTAATCGCTTACTCGTAAAATTATCGGGATTATAAGCAGTATTCCGAAAAATGCCAGAGATACAATTGCCTTAGCCTTGCTTTTATCGAAAAATTTTAAAATGGTTGCATAAGCGTTCATGATCTATCACTCCATCTTTCCAAAAATTCCTGCGGGTCTGAACCAGAACATAACAATGACTACCGCATAGGCAATAACGTTCTGCCAGCCGGTTCCCAGGAACTGGGTGGCAAAGCTCTCAATAACGCCCAACAAAAGACCTGCGGCAATTGAACCTCCGACACTCCCCAGTCCGCCAACGATGCAGACCACGAAGGACTTTAACTGAATCGATTCGCCCATCCACGGGTTTATACCGTAAATAGGAGCCAGTAAACATCCGGCGATGGCACAGAGGGCAGTGGCGATGCCAAATGTCACCATGTAAATCTTCTTGGTGTTTATACCCATTAAAGCGGCTGAAAACGTATTCTGGGCAGTCGCCGAGATAGCCCAGCCAAACTTGGTTTTCTTGATCACAACCATCACCACCATCAGGGTAACTATGGCTACCGCCGCGACAATCAGCCGCTGGGCCGCCATGTTGATCCCCATGACTTTAAAAATCGCATCGTTGAAATAGGGCACCCCGACGTTTTTCTCACCCCATACCAACTGGGCCACATTTTCCAGGAGAATACCGATGGCCAGGGTCAGGATAAAGGGAGTATCCCCGAACTTGCCGCGCCCCAGGGAAGGGGCCAGAACAAACTTTTCCATGAGCATACCTAAAGCAAATATCACCGCCACTCCCGCAATAATTGAAGGAATAACCGGGAAGCCCATAAGTATCGAAAAGGTGTAGAACATGTAGGCCCCCATCATATAGAAGTTGCCGTGGGCTACATTGATCATCTTCAAGACCCCCCAGGTAACCGTAAGCCCCACTCCCAGTACGGCATAATAAGAACCGCTGATAACCCCATTAATCAGGTTTTGAATAAAGACTTCCATAATTTTTTCTCCTTACAGTCCTAAATACAGCTTCTGGATATCCGGAGATGCCAGCATATCTTGGGCGCTGCCGGCCATATTGATTGCCCCGTTCTCCAAAACATAGCCCCGGTCGGCAATCTGCAGGGCAATATTGGCATTCTGCTCCACCACCATGACCGTGATGCCTTTTTCCTGGTTAATCTTCTTGATGACATCGAAAACAGCGTCCACAATATTGGGGGCCAGGCCCAGGGAAGGTTCGTCCAGCATCAAGAACTTCGGATTTGACATCAGCACTCTGCCGATCGCGCACATCTGCTGTTCACCGCCGGACATGGTTCCCGCATACTGGATCAGCCGTTCTTTCAAGCGGGGGAACAGGGAAAGCACCCAGTCATAAGTAGCTTGCGCCGCCTTTTTGTCCTTGGCGGCATAGGCCCCCAGCAAAAGGTTTTCCTCTACGGTAAGCTCCGGAAATAAGTGCCGTCCTTCAGGGGTAAGGGTAATTCCCTTGGTGACAAGCTTATGGGTAGGGACCTTCATTAAATTCTCTCCGTCAAATTCAATCATGCCCGACCTCTTGGTCTCTACTCCGCAGATGGTTTTCATCAGGGTAGTCTTGCCCGCACCGTTGGAGCCAAGGATGGTAACAATTTCCTTATCATTTACCTCCAGATTAATATCATAGAGTATCTGGACGTCTCCATAGCAGGCATTAAGGTTCGATATCTTAAGCAATTAAATTCCTCCTTGCGGACGACCCCAGATAAGCGTCAATAACATCCTGATTCCTCATAACATCAGCCGGAAGACCTTCAGCAATCTTCTCTCCATGATTAATAACCACCATATGATCCGAAATACCGGTGATGGCCTTCATAACGTGCTCGATCATCAGAATGCTGACTCCCCGGCGGTTGATGTCTTTAATAACCTCCATCATTTCTAATACCTCAGTGGGATTAAGCCCGCCAATGACCTCATCCAGCAGCAATAGGCTTGGTTTGGTGGCCAGGGCTCGTGCCAGTTCCAGCTTTTTTCGCTGGGCTACGTTAAGACTCATAGCATATTCATCTTTCCGGTCTATCAGTCCCACATATTCCAGCAGTGTTTCCGCCTCTTTTTCGCAATCCGCCATTTTGGGCCTGTCCTGAACGCCATGGAAGGCGCCGACTATTACATTCTCCAGCAGCGTATTTTTCTCAAAGGGCCGGGTAACCTGAAAAGTACGGGCAATACCTAATTTGCACCTTTCGTTCACCTTTTTGCCGTTCATGGACTGGCCGTTAAATTTGATATTGCCGGTGTATCCCTGATAAAACCCGGTCAAGGTGTTAAACAAGGTGGTCTTGCCCGCACCGTTCGGCCCGATAATTCCAAGAATCCTGCCTCTCTCCAGTTGGAGCGAGACCTCGTTTACCGCCATCAGTCCGCCAAACTTCATACATACGTTTTCCACTTCCAGGATATAGTCTTGGGGTTTCATTTACATTTCACCGCCTTTCTAGGCAAGCAGGGGATATTTCTCCCGGTGGCTGCGCTGCCGACTAGAAATACCCCCTGTCTATTCTTATGGCTTTACCAACCGGCATAGTTACTGGATCGGCTGGAATTCACGCGTAGCTACCGATTTGGGATAAATAACATAGCTCTTGCTATCCTGAATCTGAGCCGCATTAACCGGGACATAACCTTCCCCATAATAGATGGTATGGGTGTCAGGGTTAAACTTAATGAGCCCTTTATAGCCGTCAAAGCCTTTGTCCGCCATCAACGCCGCGGAGAGTTTTTCCGGATCCACCGAGCCACAGGCCTCCATAGCCTGCAATACCACCATCATATCGGAGTATCCGTCGATGTAATCGAAGGTCACGTCCTCTCCTTTGTAGTCTTTCAGCTTCTGGGCAAACTCTTTGGCCTTGGGGTTATTCTCCACATCTATAAGCATCGGGGCCCACATGAGTCCATCGGCGGCGGAACCGATCTGGCTGGTGAACTGGGGCTGCATCGGATAATAAATCGCCATATGCGGCACACTCCCAAGTCCATTTTCATCCAGCTGTTTTATAAGCGCCACCCCGGTCGCCACTGTGGTTGAACAGGAGAATATCACGTCCGCTTTGGAGTTCTTGATATCACTTATAATGGAATATAGATCAGTCGCCCCAAATTGCCAGTAGTTTTCCGATACAACGTTATATCCCTCGGTTTTCATCTTGTCCACCACCGCCGCCAGGTTGGACCGGCCGTAATCGGTTTCATCTCCGCAGATGGCGATGGTTTTGTTGGGGGCCTGCAATTTGCCCTGCTTGATCAGGTCAAGAATGGTACTGGCACATACTTCACCATAGGCACTGGAATCCCATCCGAATTTAAAGAAATACTTGTAGCTTTCGGGATCTTTGACAATCTTATCAGTAATCGCGGAACTTACAGGCTCTAACGTTGCCATGGGAATCTTGTACTTTTTAGCGAGTTCCATGGTGGCAACGCCAACCGCACTGTTGAAGGTTTCACAGAACAGGAAATCGACCTTATCGCTCGTAACCAGCTTTTCACAGTTGGAAAGACCGGTCTGAGCGTTGGACCCGGTATCATAATAAACTGCCTCTACTTTCTTCTTAGCCCCGTCGATGGTGATGCCGCCAGCCTTATTGACGTCATCAATTGCCATTTGAATACCGGTATTGACGTTTTTCCCGGATTCTGCCGAATTTCCGGTGGTTGGTCCGGATACCCCGATTTTAATCGTGTCACTGCCGGCTTCATCAGAGCTGCCGCCACATCCAACCAGGCTGGACATCATTAAAACTGCCGCAAGCAACAAAACCAGAATTTTCTTTGTCATACATTTCTCCTCCACTTTCTTTGCATATTTTTGATTTGGCCAAGCAGAAAACACAAAAGACGCAAGGTCCATTTCCTTGCGTCTTTGCATGTCTTATTAAACTTGTACATGCATTCTAACACAGCCGTATTGATTTTTAATTAGAAGAGTATATAAAATTCTTTGTAAAACTTTACAACTGCATAACATCCCTGATACAAAAGGCGATATAGAGCTCTACCCGGTCTTTCGTGCTATACAGGTCACATCTGAGCATTTCGGAAATCTTCTTTAAATAATAAGAAACGGTATTCCTGTGCACAAAGCACTCTTCCGCTACTTTCAGCATATTTCCATTTAATTCCAGGTACTTGCTAAGGATCTTGCAATAATTGGTATTGTTCTCCCGGTCATACTTTTCCAATACCCCTATGGTATTGTTGCCGTAATCTACAAGCTGTTCCATATCACGGACTGATAAAATCAAAGCCAGGATGCCCAGGTCTTCCCAGTACCATATGGTCCTGTCTTCCTTCCGGCCCATTTTGCATATGATGCTCAATATTTCAAAATATTCCGAGAGTCGGTCAATGGCAAGGTCATATTTGCTTACGGCAAAATAGATTTTGTCGCTGGGATGCTTCCATTTCCAAAAGGATAATATCTCTTCGATAATACCCTGCACCTGCTTTTTGTTGGTTGCCGGTATGACAATGGTCAGATAACTTTCATGCCGGAAGATTACAAATTTTTTCTGGGTTTTGTTCATAATCCTCTCACAATGCAGACGCAAGTCGTAGAGAATCTTAGTGTAATCATAAGCCTCCGCCTCTGCTCCGGTTATTTGGGGCATACACTTTACCATGCAATACTTTTCATCTATCAAAATTCCTTCTTGCTGCAACACCGGCAGGTATAATTCGGTTTCTAACGGTGAAAAAATAGCATTTTTGAAAGCGCTGCACAGGTTCTGGCTTTCCTGTTCACTCTGGATAATCAGATTGCAGAATTCCCGGTTAAATTCCACCAGCCGTACTTCCCAGGGCAAAGTAAATACGGGGAAATTATTGTCACTGGCAAAACCGATAATTTCCTTGGGAATGCTCGCAATAAACGGACCAATATTAAATATAAGCCCGCTGGCTTTGGCGGCATAAACGCTTTTGGTGAATTCAACCAGCTCCTGCTCCGTAGGATTTTTAATCCCGGTGGTGATAACCAGTTCCTGCCCTTTCAGGAAATCCACCACCTGTATATCCTCGACGGTATGAATCCAGCTTATGGTATTCCAGATGCCGGACGTCCCCGCCAGTAGTTTAATACCATATTTGCGCATGGCCGTATAATAAACTTTTTCCAATGATAGAGCCATACTACCCACCATCCCAGCTTGAAGATTCATGACTATAATTCAGCGCGTTATATACCCACCATGTTTAGCATTATCATAATGGGAAGGAAACATAAGCTAATCAGTATTTGGCCTTACCGCTTACTGCTTCAATCGAAATTTCATATACAGTGGTCTTGGCGGCTGCTTTGCTGATATACTCCAAGCCCGCGGGACGGTAGGGGGCTGAATACTTGTCAAGCATGCCTTCCAGAATGACCTGCTTCATAGCCGGAACCTCTTTTATCCTGCCAAAGACAACCACACTCTCAAACCTGGTATTAAATTTATCCGCCAGGAGTTCAACATTCTCGGTCACAGTGAAACACACCTTATCGCAAAACCGGGTGTTGGCCCCTTTATGACCGTCAGCGGCAGAACTGTGGAAATAGATCTTGCCGTTCTCGTATACATAGTTTACCGGGACCCCATAGGGATATCCGTCCTCACCAATTGTTGCTAAAACCCCGTACATACCCTTTTTCAAAATTGCGATTGCTGCTTCCTCAGATATTTGCTTGTCATTTCGTCTCATTTCTTTAAACATAGCTACTGCTCCCCTTATAATATTTTAATTTTCAACTATCATAAGTTTATACTTCGTAAAAATGATATGGGGCTGTCCCCTCAGCAATTATTAATCACTGCGGGACAGCCCCTTTACTGCATTTTCCTGGGTTGAACTGTTATTTTAAATTAGGTACTGCGAACTTTCCCATTACTATTTTACGCTTTAGTAAATCAACTTTTATATTACCTAGACATAATTCTAAGCCATAATTCAACTAATTTCTATTAATTCCTCTATTTTTGACCTTACAAAATTAGGCTTAAATGTAAATCTCTGCAGATAAAGATAGCTTCCTGCTTCTCGCCAGGATAGGCAGGGCTAGCCCTGGCCTTGCCTGCCGCTGGTTATCACATTGATTCACTTGCCCGCTTACAGTCTGAAAGCCCATTTTATTGACAATGAATTGATTTTTTAGGCCAAAATAGTAAAATATTAATTACGGTGGGTGAGTTCCAATGTCGGAAATAACAAAACGCGCTCTAGCTGCATCACTGAAAAATTTATTATCAAAGAAAACGCTTGATAAAATAACTGTAACCGATATCGCCGAGGACTGCCGGATCAACCGCCACACCTTTTACTACCATTTTCAAGACCTATACGACCTGATGGAGTGGATGTTACTGGACGAGGCGAAGCGGGTGCTGGGCGGCCATATAACCTATGCTGCCTGGAAAGACAACATTGCCAGCATCTTTGCTTACATGAAGCAAAACAAAGCCCTGGTAATGAATGCGTACCATTCCATAGGCCATGATTATTGGGAGGATCACCTGGAAAAACTGGCGAGGCCCTTTATCTGCGGCATTGTGGCTGAGCAAGCCCAGGGCATGAACATTCCGGATAAGCATAAGAATTTCATTATCGATATATACGTTCATGTTATTGTCGACATCTTTCTTAAATGGATAGCCAAAGATATGCACGAGTCATATGATGACACCTTAGCCTTGCATTTCAAACTGCTTGACGGCAGTCTAAAATACAACCTGCAAAAATTTATAGCAGAGTAAAAACAATGCTGTATTAATTGGGGCGATGCTGCATCCCCCAACAAGCAGCAGACACGTAACCGGTTTATTAGAGTCATATATTATTGCACCAAATTGAGCATTCCGGCAAAATTTTTGCCGGAATGCTTTTTTTGTCCATATGTTTCTCGACTTTGACGCACTATGATCAAGATAAGCAAACCCAAAGGAGCAAAAGAGTATGAGCGGATTCCTAAAAGGGGCTGAAATAAAATGACAGCGAAAGAAAAAATCAAACGTCTGAAAGTAATGACCGCCTACAATTATATCAACAAAAATCCGGGCAAAAATCTGCCGAAAATACTCAACGTACTGGAAAAGTTCGACGATTCTTACGCCATCACCGGCGAGGTGGAATATGTCAGGAAAACTCTGACCGATCCTGACAGTAACTGGGCCAAGCTGACCAACAGCTTATGGACAGATATAGACGCCGGAGTACGCCGTAAACTGTTCGAGACGTTTGTGGTCAACAGTTGCCTGGTCGGCTTGGCAGAACAAAAAGTCAGCCGCCGGAAATATGGCTGCAACATCCCCTGGGCAATCCTAATGGATCCGACCAGCGCCTGCAATCTCCGCTGCACCGGCTGCTGGGCCGCCGAATACGGCAGTGGGCTTAACCTGTCACTGGCCGACCTCAACAGTATAATCAACCAGGGCGAGGAACTGGGAGTATATTTTTACCTGTTTTCAGGCGGAGAACCGCTGGTCAGGAAAAAAGACATCATTAAATTATGCGAGCAGCATCCCGAATGCGCATTTCTGGCCTTTACCAATGGGACTCTCATTGATGATGAGTTTGCCGATGAGATGCTGCGGGTGAAAAATTTTATCCCCGCCATAAGCGTGGAAGGTTTCGCCGCAGCTACCGATTTCAGGCGCGGCCAAGGCACTTATGCCAAAGTGGAGAAGGCCATGGGAATCTTAAAACGCAAGCAGCTTCCCTTCGGCATCTCCTGTTGCTATACCCGTCAAAACGCCGAAGTAATAGGCAGTGAGGAGTATTTTGACCGGATGATCGATATGGGCGCCAAATTCTGCTGGCTGTTTACCTATATCCCGGTAGGCCGGGATGCCGCGCCCGAGCTTATGGTTACGGCGGCCCAGCGTGAATTCCTGTATTACAAAGTACGGGAGTACCGTAAGACCAAGCCCCTGTTTACCATAGATTTCTGGAACGACGGCGAATACATTGAAGGCTGCATCGCCGGCGGCAGAAGATATCTGCATATAAATGCCAACGGCGACGTTGAGCCCTGCAGTTTTATCCATTACGCCGATCACAACATCCACAATTCGACTCTGCTGGAAGCCCTGCAGGGGCCATTGTTTAAAGCCTATCAGAACAATCAGCCCTTTAACGGCAACCACCTCCGTCCCTGCCCGCTGCTCGACAATCCGGAGCGGATCGCCGCCATGGTTGAAACCACCGGCGCACAGTCCACGGACTTCCTGGCTCCAGAAAACGTCCGGGATTTGACCGCCAAGACCATACCCGCTGCCAGGCAGTGGGCCATAACCGCCGACCGGCTCTGGTCCTGCAGCGGCAGTTGCAGGGACTGCAGTAAAAAGGAGGCCCACGCTGGGATGTAACCTATTTTTACCTCGGGGGTGTCACCGAAGGACATCTCTAAGGTATGCGACCAGACCGCTAACCGCCTCCTTGACGCGCTGCTGGCCCAGGACCCGTTTGCCCGGGTGGCCTGTGAAGTTACGGTGCATGCCCGGCGCTATGCATATTTTGGGGGAGATTACCGTTGAAGCCGCGGTGGATTATGATGCCAGCTTCACGAAAAAGCAGGAGGCTTTTTACCGCCTCCCGCCTGTATTAGCCGGGCCCGCTTAGTTATTTCAGATTTTGCGCTCTTTTTCGCTTATGAAAATCTGATCAACCAACCTCCTTCTCCATGACTTTCACCATTTTCAATATGATCTCAATATTCTGGTTTAATCTCATTATTCCGCCAGCAAGGTACCCGGATAAAAGAACATGATTTCCCTGCTTTTTATATTTCACAGCCTGGTTCATTATTTCATCAATATCTTTTTGTATGTCTCGAAGTTTTTCCTCCATCAACAAAGCAGTAGCTTTATTTACGTCTCCTGCCCGGAAGTATTCAGGTTCACATATTCCATTACCTGATTTTATCGCACCATGCTCCATTGTGCTCCCTCCTTATTTATTAGTCAGTACTTGTAGACTTTTCTTCTGCTTTCTCTATGTGAGCATTTATCCCAAAAAAAATATCATCTGTTCCAACCCCAAAAAACTTGGCAATTGCCTGAGCCTTTTTTAGCGGTGGCGTACGGCGGCCGATTTCATACATTGCAATGCTCGCAGGACTAACATTGATGAATTCTTTTTTTAACGCAATTGAGAGTTCTATTTGACTGAGGTTCTGCTCTTTCCTATATTCCGCAAGCGATTTCATTCCATTACCTCCCATTGCTGCAAGTGAGTACCATATCTATTATTATAATCACTTCTTGTAAGCATTCAAGCGATTGACCAAACTAAGTTCACTTTTTGTGTGCAAAGCACGTATTCTCACTATTTGTAAGTATAATACTAATATGGTAGGTGATTTGATTGTTTGGGGATAGATTAAAGAAATTACGTGAGCAAATGGGTATTAGTCAGCGCCAATTGGCTAAACTTATTCAGCTGTCTTCCAGCGCTGTGGCAATGTATGAATTAGATCAACGTAGTCCGGATAAAGACACAATTGTTAAACTCGCACATTTATTTAATTGCACCACTGATTATTTGTTAGGTATATCTGAATCATATAAACCCGATCCGCACAGTTGCTATACCCTTGACGATAACGCCCATTTATCAAGTATATCTGAATCAGATATACCCATTGAGTCGCGGCTTAGTAATACTGTTATAAAAATCCCTATTCTCGGAACTATACATACCGGATTATCTCTCCTGGCAGATGAGAATATCGGCGGACATCTTGATGTTCCTGCTTCTATGCGGGCTGATTTTGCCTTGCGGGTTTCTGGAGATAGTATGATGGGGGCAGGAATACTTGATGGTGATTATGCAATATGCCATCTAAGCGATTCGCCGCAGACCGGTCAGATTATTCTCGTCTTAAAGGATGAAGGTTCAATCAGTGAAGCTGCTTTAAAATATTACTTTAGCTCCGGCCTACCGAAATTAAAATCGGCCAACCCAACCTCCGAAGAGCTTGACTTTACCAGAGGATATCGCTGTGTCGGAATAATGACTGGTCTAATACGTCAGGATGCACCAGCGTACCAAACCTGCCAAAAGTCTTTAGCTGGGGCCGATTATGATGGGTGGATGAAAGTTATCGAAAAATCTTCTGCCGCCGGCATAAAACCTGAGCACCTGAGCGCTCATGTCGATATGCTAGTAGAGATGGGAAAAAGGAGATAAGAGAAGGGCCAACCTCTTTCTCACTCGTATCTTGGGTAAAATGATTGCACTGCCTGCTGTTACGATAGCCAATCCCTCTTTTTCATCTAGAGAAATCACAATTCATCCCCCTTGTTAACTTGCATACATATCAACTAAATACTGATATTCTGAGCTTAAAGACTACCTCCATTGGCCATAAAAGCGATGATACGTTAGAAAAAACAGCCGGCGTAAACCAAAGGGAAAGTGTGCCTATTCTAAGGATTTCTTAGAATAGAATGGAAAAAATCTGTAATTTCTTCCATTCTCAAAAAGTAGCCTCGGATGACCTCATGCCACCCAAAATTTTTAAGATTACATCATTGCGTGACATTGAATCACGCGCGCGTGATTCCCATATTACCCCTCTGTAAATTAATTTAAAACGAAAAACATTTCTGGGCTTAGTGTCAATAAACCTATTTCTAATATATTGGCATTAGAGCATATTTATTGTCTTCACCAGTACGCGCAGAATTTTGATTTATCAAAATTATGCGCGTACTGGTGGTAATCCTGCTTAAGGCCTAAATTATCAATTATAATGCTTAAAGAACTTCAACCGCTCATTTATTTTATATCGGCGCCATACCGCTTATGATTAGATCCCACCCTGAAAGAAAACGTAATCGTAACTCTTTTACATATTTTAACTAAATGAATTTTGTAAGTTAAGTCACATAACCATCACATAAGAATTACATGAATAAATCCCAATAAATCAAGGCTTGACAGTTTAAATGAAAATTTAATAACGATTTAAATCACATAACCATCACATAAGATTACCATGACATGCTAAGCCCAGATTGGGATGTATCTAGCGAACTTTTTGGACTTACTATCAGGATCATAATCTTTGATTAATCCAGCCCTAATTGTGTCCGCTATTATTCTCGAAGCGGTAGAGTAATTTTTTTCCTCAATCTGAAAACGCTGTCTCATAGATTGATTAGTCATAAAATCAGATGAGACATATTTTAAACAGCAATGTTGGTAACAAGCCCGGATTTTATCATCCTTAGTCATTTCTTTTAAAGATTTGTACGCATATAGGATAACCCGCAGGAAGTTTTCCTCAGCCACAAAATTGGGTGCCGGCAACTGATAGGATTCTACAGCATTAACCACTTTATCTATGCCGCTGCCTCTTTCTTCGCAAATGTTGACACGCCTCATAAAATAGGCTAGTTTTTCGTTTCGAGATTGGGGACTATGATCGATAAATCTAAGTGTGTCGATTAATGGTTTGCCGGGATTAGTAATTTCCACTCGATTTTCGAATATCTCAACCATAGGCCCAGTCCCCGTTTTGGTAAAATCTTGATGGATCAATGCATTGGCTACTAGCTCACGAATAGCCAACTCAGGGTACATCTTTTCTTCCCTGCGAAATGCTTTACCTATTTCTTCATTAGTAGGTAACTGATCATTAATGTAGGTGACTAATCCTTCAAATCCGTTGGCATAACCCTTGTGGCCCCTCTGTTCCTTAATAGTCTTGAGTTTGTTTTTCCCCTTATAAATAATAACGCGCACTGCTTTTCGGGCTAGCCCTTCAAACAGATCAAGATTGGTAGCAAAAAGTATAGCTCCCAGGTTGGTAATATGGTATTTGCCCTTGTTTTGAACTATTAGGTCTTCCTCTAACAATTTGGCTAGGATACCTGCCTTATTATCAGGTAAGGTCAGATTCATCAATATAAAATAGCTTGGGTAGTCCAGTAACTTCAAAACCTCATCTGCACTCACATTTTTAAATGCAATCCCTCGTTCAAAAACCTGGTTCTTGGTTTTAATCCAGATTTTACGAGCCTTTTCCGGATGATCTGCTAACTTCTTTTTATAGGATCCTACCCGTATATAGGCTTCACCCTTAAAACTAACCGGAGTATTATAGGTAGGGTCAATTCTAAACAATGCGATAGGTACCTCATGAAAAATAAAATGAATGATCTCAAAATCAATACGTGGACTTAGCTGCGTAGCTAACCAGTTTTCAATTTCCTGATTACCGATTTTCTCCTTATCCGGCTCAAAACTCGTGCCTTTCACCGCATGACTTTCATCCTCTATGCCAAATATCAGGTAGCCAGCTTCCTTCCCATGTAGACAGGCAGAATTGGAGAGCGCTGAAATATACTCTCCGATTTGTTGAGGATCATAACGATCTAATTTGAATTCCACCCATTCAGTTTCGTGTGGTAAAGCGATGAGTTCATACATCAGCTTCTCTAATTCAAAACTGTTCACATTGAACCCTTCTTCCATGGATGCTTTTCCCCTTATAATTCGTTTCGTACCCAATAAATACCTTGTGTCAAATGAAGCTAAAACAGTACTCATATCGTCAATTTTAATGAATCTTCATTCTTATTATGCTATATTCCTTGACAATCGCAGGCGCTTTGAGTTTTAGAATATGCCTGGTTGGGCAGATAAAAGAAGCAAATCATTACTTTAAACTTGGCAGCACTTTTTCCAAGTATTCCTGCCAGCAATTGTCTTCATCACCCCAAATGCTGTGAAGCCAGAATACATCATTAATATCTCAAATTCCTGTTCCCTACCCTTCGTAAAAGCCTTCTTGGGCATTTTGCAATATAAGGAATCAAGGTTGAAAAGGTTGCTCTTTTGTTTATAATCATAGTCATATGAAGCGGCAGGAAAACCGGGCGGAAATTTTGAGCGGTCAGCGAGAAAATTACGGCCTATTTTCATAAAGAAGGACGAGGCATATTGAACCTACATCACTCTAAGCATCAATTCTCCGTTTTGTGCAACATCATACTGGAACAGCTTAATCTCTTTGCCCTCAAATTGCTTCCTTTTTTGAACGTAGTCCACAACATCCGCGTCAAACCGTTTGGCGATGGCACTAACTCGCACCATGTTTATATCACCCTGAACCTTTTTATGAATAAACCATGATTCATAACCAATCAATTGCCGGAGAGCCTTAGCATCAAAACGATCTAGTTTGACTTCTATTATGTCGTAAGACATCGTTTGCTGTTTGTTCTGAGGGTTGCCAAAAAACAAAAGAATATCAATTTCTGTTCCGAGATTAGTGGGAATATAGCTCAGATAGTCGGAGTAGTTCCCAAATATATCCTGAAATTCACCTTTAACAAAAGCACCCAATAGTAATGCCATAAGAGACGCTTCATAGCGTGGAAGGTGACCGTCGTTCATTCTATGAATTTTCTCAAATAGATTTGCTGGCTTAACGGGGTAGGGTTCCATAATGATATTTTTGCTCATCGTAAATGGATTGATTTTCAGGTACTCTTGTAATAGAATATCAAATTCTGAATCAGAAATAGAGAACATTGCATTCGTGCCACTTGCACGGTTCAGTGCGAAAGTCCAAATTTTTCCAGAATTTCTTAGATCGAAAATATCATTAAGGCGCACCGGCTTTGTGAAACTGTATTGTGTGCTTTCCAATCGATGCCGAAAGGGATATGTTTTATCACTCCACACTGGTGTATCATCATAAAATGGTTTGCCTGCGGCTTTCCATATTCCCCGAAGTTCCTTTACGCCTGTTACATAAAACAGTATATAATCGCCCTCTTTAACAATAGCCATTCGTGAAAGTAGCGCATCATTTGTGGCCAGTTCATTTTTGGAGCCGGGAACAGCTTCCGGTAATCCTACGATTCCTCTGTACGTACAAATAGCATAATTTCCTTCATCGAGCACAAATACATGCGCAGGCATACTCTTTCACCTACCATTTCAAGATTGTCATTGCTGAACCGTCAGCATAACTGCCTCGTGTACATTCATAAATCTTTTGTTCCGGTACTGTGCGGAGAAGCCAATTTCGCGAATCACATTCCGCGAAATTGCTCTGCTGTTTTTTGTTGATTATCATTTCATGCGCTACTGTTTCACTTGGCAAAGAGGCATACCCGCCCCAAAATCCCTTTGCTGCCCGCGAAGCCTTATAACTGACAATTTTCCCATGTTTTGAAAAAACTACAATACAAGGCTTTTGCGTTAATTCCATTAAACGATAGCTGCAGGCCTGTTTTGATACCATAAACTCAATTGCTAAACCTGCTATGAGAGCAAAATCAATCTCAGCTCCCAACATCATCAACAAAAAGCGATCTTGCGGCATTAGAAGTTCGACAGCAAAACGGTTTGCCTCCGCTTCGCGCCCTTTTTGTTCCATACTGGTTTCTGAGACGTTACACTTAATACCAATCTGGCAATCTTTTGAAAAACTCGGCGGATGATTCAAAAAGTAATGTCCCAGCTCATGTGCAAACGTAAAATTGTGGCGAGCGGGATTATCAATGCGCGTGTTTACAAGAATGCCGCGCTGGTCTCCATTGAACACCAACATCCCGTCCCATTTATCGGGGTAGGATTTTTGTTTGTATTTGACACCTTCACTGTCGGCAATAGCACCGAGCGACAGAGCTGGAATATCACCGACTTTTTTATCAGATAAAACCTGCTTTGCCTTTGCAATGGGGTCAGCCATTGCAATCATCCCCAAACATTTCTTTGATGTCCTGTGCGGCCTCTTCCGAAAGTTCTTGCATTTCACCACGGGCGGCGATTCCGATTTCCAGTTCATCCTCGCCCTGTTGCGGGAACGGCACAATATTGGATGTTATATGCTTCACAGAAATATCCCTCGCCGCTTTCAGCTTATTACACAGCGCCATCAGCTCGTCCACTTTGGCAACAATCCGCTGTTGTTCGGCAAGGGGCGGTAGGGGAAGCGGCAAGTGAAAAAAAATGTCTTTATTTAAATGAGGAATTGCTGCACCCTTTTTTGAGTTTCTAAATAAATCCTTGTGTAATTCGATAAACCTAAGAATAAACGGCAACCATAATGCTTTTACAATATGAAGAACTTTGAATGTACTCCCCATGTAACCTTCCATAGGAGAAATAAAAATTTCACCAGAATTTTCGCCATCTACCAAGATAAGCTTAGTTCCTTCTTTTATGAATTTACCTTCATCAACTATCGCGGGTGTTTTTTGTCCTCTTAATACTTTTGCCTCAAGATAAGGTAATGGGTTTCCGCTTGCTTTTTCCCCTTCTAATAAAGACACAACCCCACCAAGCCTGCACCAAACCCACCCATCTGGTAAATCGTATGGAATTTCGTCCTCTGCAATAGGCGGCAAGGGCTTTTCTTTTTTGATTTTGCCCTCCCTGACAAGCCGCACCTTTTCCTGCTGAATGCGTTTTAACAATTCCGTTGCTGGTTCGTCATGGACGTTTTGCGGCACTAGTTTGCCTTGCACCGCCGCTTGCAGGATGGACTTCGGCAGATATTCGGCAAAACGGCTTTCCAGCGCGTCCAGCTCTTTTTCCGCCGCTTCCAGTTCGTCGCATAGCACCATTAGCTCGTCCACTTTGGCGACAATACGCTGTTGCTCGGCAAGGGGCGGGAGGGGAAAGTTTAGGTTCTTCAAAATACCATGATTGAGATTGCTCATGGTAGTTCCAACTGATTCTCCTATTAACTGCTCTCGAGAAACAGGAGAAGAAAATAGCAATACAAAGTATTGCTGATAAATAAAAGAGGATAGGTGCAGAAAAAATGAACCAGTTCCACAAAGCCAACCATCTTCGTTTTCGGTAATGATGGCACATCTTCCTAAATCACCCCGACGCGCTACCACAATGTCATCTTTATGAAGAATGTAGCTACTCAAACGATCTCTGGTAGCTTCATCAACCATCATTCTATCGGATGCCACAGCTATCCCATTTTTCATATTTGCTGGATTAACAAGCGGAATACCATTGTTAACGTAATCTGATTTGTGGAGCATGCTACCAAAAGGGCCAGTAGCAACGAATTGTGTAATATCCCCAAGCCTGCACCAAACCCACCCATCCGGCAAATCGTATGGGGTTTCGTCCTCTGCAATGGGCGGCAGGGGCTTTTCTTTTTTTATTTTGCCTTCCTTAACAAGCCATGACTTTTCCTGCCGGATGTGCTCCAATAGTTCAGACGCCGGTTCGTCGTGGATATTTTGCGGCACAAGTTTACCCTGCACCGCCGCTTGCAGGATGGATTGCCGGAGTTGGGCAGCTTTCATAGCGCATCCCCCTGTTCCATCGTGGCGGTGATGCGCTCCAATATGTCTTCAATCTGCGCGTAAATGGCGGCTTTCTCATTCAGATATTCCGCAATAAACTCATCGGGCGGTAAAATTTCCACCGTTTCATGCGTGAAGCCACAAAGGTCAAGATTATAATCGCCAGTGGCGACGATATCCTCCACCGGCACATACTGCGACACTTCACTTTCAATGCGATTGTTCCACCACTCGCGCACAGGGTTAAAGTGTGCGTCCAGCATGGGACGCGTTTTGGAAAAATGCTTATAGCCCGCAGGCATTTCCAGCCGGTAGAACCACACGCCTTTTGTCGGACGGCCCTTGCGGAAAAACAGCAGATTTGTGTTGATGTTGGTATACGGCGCAAATACGTCTTTCGGCAACCGCACGATAGTGTGCAGGTCATTTTCTTCCAGCAGCTTTTTCTTGATGGCGGACTTGACGCCTGTGCCAAACAGGAAGCCATCCGGCAACACAAGACCGCACCGACCGCCGTCTTGCAGCAGCGCCATGATATGTACAAGGAACAGATCGGCAGTTTCGGTGTTGCGCAGTTCAGCTGACACAGAATTGGAAATTGCCTTTTCTTCCGCACCGCCAAACGGCGGATTGGTAACAATAACATCCACTTTATCTTTGATTCCGTAATCAACAACAGGAGTACGGAGGGTGTTGTCCAGTCGGATGTCGGGTACATCTATGCCGTGAGCAATCAAATTTGTAACGCCCAAAAGATAAGGTAACGGTTTCTTTTCAATGCCTTTGAGGGTTTGTTGTAGTATGCGGTAATCCGACGCTGTTTTTACCAATGATTCTAAATGTTCAATGACACTTTCCAAAAAACCACATGTTCCACATGCTGGGTCAAGTATTACCTCGCCCAATTTAGGATTAATCATCTCAACAATAAAATGTGTTATTGGTCGTGGGGTATAAAATTCCCCTGCTTTACCGGCACTTTGCAAATCTCTAAGCATAGTGCCATAAAATCCATTAAAGAGATGACTGTGCTTTGCTTCTTCAAAATCAATATCAGCATTTATCTTGTTCACAACCTGCCGGAGCAATGTGCCGGATTTCATAAAGTTGTTGACGCCTTCCATTACGTTGCGGATAAGCCATTTACGTTTCTTGGTTTCGTCCTTAATGTCCATAGACGAATCCAAATTGCGAAAAGCAATAAACATCTTGTCCACATGCGAAAGAAGGGCATTGCCTGTAATTCCCTCGGAATCTTGGGCCCATGTGCTCCAGCGGTATTCGCCGGGGATGACCGGCTCGTATTCGTTTTCGGTAAGTAGTGCCCATTCCTGTTCTTTATAATCAAACGCCTTGAGGAACAGCATCCATGTGATCTGCTCGATATACTGTGCGTCGCCGTTTATACCGGCATCGATGCGCATGATGTCCTTTAAGGCTTTGGTTGTGTTTGATACTGCCATATTCGGTTCCTCCGTTTGTTACGCTGCATAGAGTTCGTGTGTAAGCTCTTTCATTGCCTGTTCGAAATTGGTTTTTCCCTTGAAAATCCTGTTTACAATATAAATGGGAGAACCGAAATCCTTGATGGGGTTAACTTTGAGGATGTCCATGCTTTCCAAATCGGCAACGCCGGAATCGGCGTATTTTTCAAGCAAAGCATCCAACACGGCAGCGGCCTGCCCACCATATTTTGCGAAGTAGTTTCGCTTTTTCACGTTGTTGGCCCGTTCTCTACGGGTTAATGGTTTCTGGTCAAAAGCGACATGGCAAAGTAAATCGAACGGGTCAAACTCCTGCCCGATTTGATCTTGCAGTTCTTCAATTAAGATACCCTGTGTCGCCAGCCCATCCAAAATGGCTTGCTTGCGTTCGGCGCTGTTCCACTCAGTAAGGAAATCATCCAGCGTGGCATAACGGTCGCGCACATTGCGGCGGGTGTAGTCGGTCAAGGATTCGGTAATCAGCTTGCCGTCCTTATCGATGTACTGCACACGCTGTTTCAGCACAGTTACTTCAACATCGTGAACATAGTATTTCTGCCTGCGGCCTCCCGGTGGGTCAACAATGATAGGCGGTTCCTCGGCTCCATCGCCCTCATCTTCCGGCGGGTCATCCGGCAATGGTGGTATTTCGCCGTCCGGCCCCGGCGTAAACTCGGCGTCCTGCTCAACCGGCCCGTCAAAGTCCGGATCGGCAAAAAGGCGCGTGGCGTTGCGAAAATCAAAAATGGTAAAGAACATCTTGCCCAAGTCTTCGCGGACACGAGTGCCACGGCCAATAACCTGCTTAAACTCCGTCATACTGTTGATGTTGGAGTCGAGCACGATATTCTTTACCATCTGGGCGTCAACGCCCGTAGTAAGCAGCTTGGAGGTAGTAACCAACACAGGGTATCTACTGGACACATCGCGGAAGTTATCGAGCTGCTTTTTGCCGATATCATCATCGCCTGTAATGCGCATGACATACCGTTCATCTTCTCCCACAAGATTACGGTTTTCGTTAACAAGAGCCTGCCGCATACGATCGGCATGTTCGGTATCAACGCAGAAGAAGATACTCTTGTCGAACCGGCTATTGTGCTTTTGCAGATAATTGGAAACAACCTTAGCAACCATTTTAGTACGCTGCTCCAACACCAGTTCGCGGTCAAAGTCGTTGGCATTATATTCTCTATCTTCAATCACATTGCCGAAACGGTCTGTCTGCCCGACATACGGGCGGAAACCCTCGGCGTCCTTGTCCAGCAGTACACGGATGACACGATAAGGTGCAAGAAAGCCATCATCTATGCCTTCTTTCAGCGAATAGGTATAGAGGGGCTTGCCAAAATAGTCGATGTTGGACACGTCTTTATCTTCTTTAGGCGTGGCTGTCAGGCCAATTTGTGTCGCATGCTTAAAATAATCCAGTATTTCGCGCCACTCGCTGTTTGCCTTTGCGCTGCCTCGATGACATTCATCCACGATGATAAGATCAAAGAAATTTTGACTGAATTGCTTAAATACGTCTTTATCACCATCTCCGGTCAATCCTTGATACAGCGCGAGATAGATTTCATAAGATTTGTCAATCTTCCGGTTACGGATGATGGTCATTTTATCTTTGAACGGCGCAAAATCGTTCACATAGGTTTGGTCGATCAGCGCATTGCGGTCTGCGAGAAACAGAATACGCTTCTTAACACCTGCCTTCCACAACCGCCAAATGATTTGGAAAGCAGTATATGTTTTGCCCGTACCCGTAGCCATGACAAGCAGTACGCGATCTTGACCACGCGTTACGGCGTCAACAGTGAGGTTGATTGCATTAAGCTGGTAATAACGCGGAGGCTTGTCCTCCCGTTCCGGGTAATAAGGCTGGGTTATAATTTGTTCTTGATTATCGTCAATTTTGTTGGTTTGCTTATATGCAGCCCAAAGCATTTCCGGCGACGGGAACTCGCCAAGGTTGATGACATTTTCACTAGAATCAATCCGGTTGTGGAATGTAAATCCATTCCCATTAGATGTGAAAACAAACGGTATCATCATGCGCTGGGCGTAATCCAACGCCTGTTGCATGCCATCTCCGATGGCATGGTTATTATCTTTGGCTTCAACAATGGCAAGGGGAATATGCGGTTTGTAGAACAAAACGTAGTCCGCGCGCTTGGCCTCTTTACGCTTATAGCTTCCACCACGGGCGATAATACGTCCTTTGGTGATGGCGTATTCTTCGCGTATTTGAGGCACTGCCCAACCCGCAGCTTTAATAGCCGGAGTGATGTATTGCGTTCTTATCTCCTGTTCGGTTAATTGACTTTTGTTCACTCCGATCCCCCATTCAGAAACGCTTGCCACCCCTCTGTGTGAATGGCAAGCGAAAGAAACATATAATTATAGATAATAACATTATATTAGAGGAATGAAGGATTTACAATGAAAAATGTCCCATTCTGGCGAAATATGGCAATCCAAGAGTTCGGAGAATTGGCATTATTGACCTCCATTAAAAATCAAAATTATTTTTTATGCTGTTCTTTTAATGATAGTCCATATCTGTAAGGCAAAAAGATTTCTTTAAAAGTATTCAGGAAATAATCATCGGTCATACCTGAAATAAAATCTACAACAATCCTTGCATCTGGTGTTTTGCTTCGATAAATTTTATTATGAATTATTGGAAAGTCTTTATATATTCTGGATTCCGTATTTTCTGCTTTCAAATCATTCAAAAAAGCTTCAAGCATCATCCGGAACATCTTCTCTATTTTACCATCTTGTATCTGTTTCACTGGAGCAAAATATATTTTTTGATAATTGAAATCAATTAGAGATTGCAGGGCTTCAAGGACATTGGGGGAGAAACAAAGGTAGGCCTGGTCAAAACTGTTTTTCACGAGATCCCGAACAAGTATATCGATTATACTACGGTTGTCACTTCCGAGGATCTTGACTATTTCATCAGGTATTTCATCTCTGGTCATCAATTCAACAGTAATTGCATCTTCTATATCTCGCCCTATATAGGCTATCACATCGCACACCCTGACAACGCACCCTTCAAGGGTAAATGGTTTTATTTCTTTTCCGAAATCCGGCCGAGTTAGACATGATTGGTATTCACTTTCAAACTGTTCTTTTGTTTTTGGGATTGCAGGCTCATAATGCTCGGATATCTTCTCTCCATTATGGCAAAGTATTCCATCCAAAACTTGAAGCGTAAGATTCCAGCCTTCACCAGTTTTCTCCAACTCAGTAAGAAAGCGTACACTTTGTGCATTATGGCGGAAATATCCAATTCCCTGTTCTATACAAATCGTATTCAGATATTTTTCTCCATCATGGCCGAATGGAGTATGGCCCAAATCATGCCCAAGTGCTATTGCTTCAATCAGATCTTCATTTAATCTTAAGAATCTGCCGATAGTCCTTGCAATTTTTGATACAAGCTGTACATGTAGAACTCTATGTGTAATGTGATCATTTTCAAAAAGGAAAAAAACTTGTGTTTTATCTATATATCGACTGTAAGCAAGGGAATGTATAATTCTATCCGTATCGTGAAAGAAAGCTGGACGGATATTCATGGCATCAGGTATTATATCTGGTTTAAAGCGAATTGCGGCATGGTTAGGACATGCAAATTTAGACAGCGTTAAACGGTCTCTAGCATTGTTGTTATCAATTACTATCTGTTCCCATTCTTCCAGCATAGCCTCTCCCCCTTAACCATACTATTTTTCCTGTTTTCTATTTTGAAATAGATTATTTACCATATTCTTAACCAAAGAAAATAACCAAAAGCTATAAAACAGACAAACCTTGTCGAAGTCCTACCCGCCACTATCCACTTCCGCAAGTCCTTCCAGGCTTCCCTCCCGGCGCTCACCTGCGAACGCTGCGCAATTATGAGTCGCAGATGTTCGCGGTTTTCCGTGACATGTTCCGCCTCAGTGGCCGCTCGCTCGTACCGGCTGCGCTCACGCTCCGCACTCGACAAACTATCCTCGTTGCCATGTTTTTATTTAACTACTTAACTTTTCACTGACAAAATTCTATATAATTTCTCATATTCCTGTAAAAGTTTTTATTTTACGGGTTTAACTGCATTTCTATTTCCCGCTGGGAGGGTATAAGTTTTAAGAAGGCAGACGAGGTGCCTACTATGGCTATATCAAACTTGATGAGGTGGCTCTCCTGGTGCAAGGGATAAACTTCATGTGAAACTGAGAAAAAGAGAGCGGCTGCCGCTGTTTAGCAACATCACCACCATCTTGGCCTGTTTCATGGGGTTGGAATAATGGCTGATTGTGCGGGATCTCATGAAGATTTGGATTTTATGAATACCCTGGCAGTTCTAGTATTTGCAGGCGAGATCGACCGGAGCGCAACTCCTCCCGGCGGTTCAGGGTGAAGTTTTAGCACGGCGTAAGAAATTCGTGGATAGACTCGATAAGCAATAAGATTTGTGAGCAAGTTGTGAACAAAGTGTGAGCATTTTACCAACTTTTTACTTTTATGATACTCACACAAAAACCCGCAATTGCTTGCGGGCTGGGAGTTTGAAGTGGAGCCGATGGGCGGATTTGAACCGCCGACCTGCTGATTACGAATCAGCTGCTCTGCCACTGAGCCACATCGGCTTGCATTATTAATAAGGATTGAAGCCTTTAGTCCCATCCTTTTGCATGAACTATTATATAAAAGAATAGGGTCAATTACAACCAGCATATGGCTCGTTGATTTTTTATTTATCCCTATAGATAGGCATTAAATTATCAGAATTGGAAAGTAGTCTGTAACTGGAGAGGTAAGTCTTTTGGTCCGGTAAGCCCATGGGCAAGCACCTATACTTGAATGGATTAATTTATTCATAAAGGAAAACTACCTGAGTATGGTCCAGATATTTTAATTCCAAATCATCGGCGGCAAATCTAAAAACGAGTTTTTCCAATCTTTCCCGATCTATTGTTATTTGTACTGTCTCACCTTCTGTATGCGCCGGTTTTATCAAAGCTTTAATTTCGTTAATTAATTCTTTGTGGTCTCCCTGACATTCTTTAGGCGCTCATAATTAAGCAATTACATAGTTACACCGGTATTTTTCATATCCATCATAATTTTTCCTCCTTGAGAATATTAAGATTTATTAAATAATTGGGATTTTATAGGGATAATTGTCCAGGTAAGCGATAAGTGCTGTTAGTTTGAATAGGCTGTAATGCGAGCTTGAATGGTTTTTATAATATAAAAAGAGGGTAATTCTGTCAGAGGCAGGGTTGTGAGGAATCAGAATAAGACCCTCCCAGGCATATGCTACTCCCTGCTTTTAGGCTTTCAGAGGGAATACTATCCTGGTCAGCAGTTCGCTCTCCGGTACCTGGCTGGGATCATTATAGTACAGCTCATAAACTACCCCGGTAGGGGTATGGTGGTTGGCGGCCATCCAATCGTTAAAGGCCTGGTAGACTGATTCCATTTGATTGTAAGGACCTTTATACATAACAGACGCCCGTTTACCTCCGGGGATTTCGCTGCCTATTATTTTGCCCCGTCCTGGCAGTGGTTTGGCTGCCACAAAACCAATCTCGACCTCCAGGTCGCTCATATCCATATTGTGGTAGGCAGCGTATGCAGCCTCTATGGGTCTTTCACCAATTTCCTGCATATATTGATAGATCGCATCATAGGTTTGACCCAAAACCTGGGGCAGCCGGGCAACCGCAGTGCGGGTACGGACCGCCAGCGTAGGCCAGGCAATGGACTCTGATACCTTAAACTGATAATCCATCTTGCTCCCTCCTTATCTAAGTCGGCAGTATGGGGGCTGCCGCCGGCCGGGCATAGGCTGGCAGCTTGCGAGCGGCAGCCTGCTTTTATGGCATATAGGCTTTTATGTATTCTATCTCCCGGGCCGCGATTTCATCGATCATCTTCGTGGCTGTTGCTATGACCTCCGGGGTTTCCCCGGCCAGTTCCTGGGCTGCCATTTGACTGAATTTTATGGCTTCCATGCTTTCCAACACGCTGGTTAAATCGGTACGGGCATAGAATAAATTCATCATCCGCAGCAGGCTCTCAAAATAGGCCTCGGCCCATTCCTCGATCTGTTCGCTGTCCGGTATTCCATTCACTAAATTAAATCTGCTGGTCGTCATTTTTCATCTTCACCATCCACTCGTTTGCTTCCTGTATTGCCTTTCGCACCGTGGCCGGGGCCGGACCTCCGGGTATGCTGCGCCGGGCCACACAGGCATTGATATCGATAAACTGGTAAATATCCGCTTCAATCAGGTTGGAGAACTGCCGCAGCTGCTCCAGGCTCAAGTCTTCCAGCGCACATTTTTGACTCAGGCAGTAAAGTACGGTTCTGCCGGCGACCTCATGCGCATCCCGGAAAGGAAGGCCTTTGCCGGCCAGGTAGTCGGCCAGGTCGGTGGCATTGGTATAGCCACCCCGGGCTGACCGGGCCATTATATCTTTATTAAATTTGCTGCCGGCCAGCATGGGAGTGAACACCAGCAGACATTTCTTAATCGTGTCTATGGCATCGAAAAGTGCTTCCTTGTCCTCCTGCATGTCCTTGTTATAGGCCAGCGGGAGTGATTTCATCAGGGTCAACAGAGTGATCAGATCCCCGTACACTCTGCCGGTCTTGCCCCTTACCAGTTCGGCTATATCCGGGTTCTTTTTCTGGGGCATGATGCTGGAACCGGTGGAAAAGGCATCATCCAGTTCAATGAAGGAAAATTCCTCGGTGGACCACATGATCAGTTCTTCCGCAAATCTCGAAAGATGCATCATCAATATACTGGCAAAGCTGCAGAACTCGATGGCGAAATCCCGGTCGCTGACTCCATCCAGGCTGTTACGGGTGATTGCTTTGAAATTAAGCTGATCCCTGACAAATTCACGGTCCAGGGGGAACCCGGTAGCGGCCAGGGCGCCTGAGCCCAGCGGCATCGACAGCAGCCTCTGCCGGCAGTCATCCAGGCGGCCTGCATCCCGGCGTAGCATCTCGAAATAGGCCATCAGGTAGTGGGCCAGGGTAATGGGCTGGGCCTTTTGCATATGGGTATAGCCGGGCATAACGGTTTCCAGGTGTTCAGAGGCCAGTCGCAGGAGGGCTTCCTCCAGGTCCAGAATCAACTCCCGTACCGCCGCAATTTCATCGCGCAGGTACAGGCGTACGTCCAGAGCCACCTGGTCATTGCGGCTGCGGGCAGTATGCAGTTTTTTGCCCAGATCTCCTATCCTGGCGGTCAGAAAGGTTTCAATATTCATATGTACATCTTCGGCTGCCACGGTAAATTCAAGCTTGCCTGCTTCCAGGTCGGCCTGGATTCCTTCCAAGCCGGAAATAATCAGATCCCGTTCGGCAGGGGTTATAATCCCCTGGCGGGCCAGCATGGCGGCATGGGCGATGCTTCCCTGTATATCATGACGGAACATCCGGCTGTCGACGGCGATCGAGGCATTGAAATCCTCGGTAAGCTTGTCTGTTTCTTTGGTAAACCTGCCACCCCATAGTTTCATATCGCACCTCAACTAATTTTTTCAACATTAACTTTTATTATATGTTTTTTCGGGTATAAATGCACCTGATGACCGACATGGTTTTTGTAATTTCAAAGACTATTTTCAGCCAAGCCATCCGGGGCAGCGGCAGGTTAAACTGCAGTTGCTCCATAAAAATGGGATACAGCTTTTAAAGCCGTATCCCAACCTATAATATTGCATGGTTTATTTTTACCGTTCGTAGTTAGATGGCATACCCCTTATTTCGGGCTTACAATAATTTTGATGTTTTCATCTTTATTGTTAATCAGTTCTTTAAATCCTTTTTCAACGATATCCTCCAGCTTGATTCTGCCGGTTATCATGGCGTCGGCATTGATCCGGCCGTCGGTGATCATCGACATAACCGGGGCAAATTCCCCGTTATATCCCAGGGCTCCCTTGATCTCTTTCTCTTTGAACACCACTGAATTCCATTGGATAGGCCCTTCAGCTTCAAACACACCGCAGGTTACCGCAATACCCCGGGGGCGAATACAGTCAACCGCCAGGGGGACTGTCACTTTGGCTCCCACACACTCGACCGCTACGTCGGCTCCTACCCCGCCGGTCAGTTTAAAGACCTCGGCCGCCACATCGCATTGGCTGGGATCAAGAATAGCGTTGGCACCGAGCTTCTGGGCGAATTCTTTGCGGGCTTTGGCCATCTCTACCACAATTACCTTTTGCGCCCCGGCTACTCGGGCAGACTGCAGGGCGGATAATCCTATGGTGCCGGCGCCGATGATTACAACATTGTCACCCGCCACCACCGGAGCCCGGCGAACTGCGTGCATCCCAACCGCAATGGGTTCTACCAGGGCAGCTTGTTCGGCGGTCATTCCGTCTGGGATTTTGTAAAGGGTATAGGCGGGAACGTTTACATAAGGGGCAAAAGCACCGTCAGTGTGCAGGCCGGTAAAAGCCAGCTTGTCACAGCAGGGATAGTCCATCCTCTTACAGGAATAACATTCCCAGCAGACCTGGCAGGCATCGGGGGCTACCCGGTCACCAACTTTCCAGTTGTCTACGCCTTCACCTACTTCAACGATTTTTCCGGAAAATTCGTGGCCCAGGATTACGGGGGCAGTACCTCCGGTTAAGGGATGGGGCTCATCGACGGGTATAAAAATCGGTCCGGACAGGTATTCGTGCAGGTCCGACCCGCAAATTCCACACCAGTCCACCTCAATTTTAACCCAACCCTTGGGCGGCTTCGGGGGTTCAGGAACATCTACCACCCTGACATCTCCCCGGTTGTACCATACTGCAGCTTTCATATTTACAACTCCCTTCAATATTTGGAATTCTATTAAGTACTTATCGCAATTTTCGTACCAAACTCGAGCATAAATTAATTCCTGCCATCCAAACAACAAAAGCATCCGGTAAACCTCGGGCCTACCGGATGCTTAAAATTTTTTTATTTACGGTTTACGCGCTATACTGTCACCTTTTATCACCTGATTGTAACATTACAAACTGTGACACAGGTGGAGGTATCCAGGCGGAAGTATAGCTGGACTACCTGAGCGGCGATATGTCAAACTTATTTAATTTACGATAAAGGGTATTGCGTGATATTCCTAATTCAAGGGCTGCTTTGGTGACATTGCCGTCGTATTCATCAAGTAAAGCGCGAATCTTATGGGCTTCTTGTTCTGCTTTAAGCTCCCGCCATTTATTACGTTTGCGAGCCTGGGGGACAACCTGCGGGGGCTGCGCATTACAAACGCAATGGACCTGATTGTTGTTCAGCAGGTTGCGCGGCAGGTCCTGCAGGCGGATACTATCGCCCTCAGTCATGGCAATAATTCTTTCGGCTGCATTTTGCAGCTCGCGGATATTGCCCGGCCAGGTGTGCTGCTGCAGGCATTCCATAACCTCAGGTTCAATATGATTGAAGGTCCGGCCCCGCTCGCGGCCCAGGATATTTAGAAAATGATTGAACAAAATCGGGATGTCTTCGGGCCGGCTGCGGAGCGGCGGTATATTCAGCGACAAGGTGTTCAGGCGATAATACAGGTCCTGCCGGAAATTGCCCCGGGCTATTTCATCCTGCAGCTGCTTGTTGGAGGCGCATATGACTCGCACATCGACAGGGATCAGGGTATTTCCGCCTACCCGGGTAATGGTCTTTTCCTGCAGCACTCGCAACAGTACTACCTGTTGTTCCAGCGGCATTTCACCGATCTCATCCAAAAAGATAGTTCCGCCTGAAGCCAATTCGAATTTGCCCGGGCTTCCACCCTTTTTGGCACCGGTAAATGCTCCTTCCGTAAACCCGAATAATTCACTGTTGATCAATTCCTTGGGCAGAGCCCCGCAGTTAACCGCAATGAAGGGGCCGCACCGCCGGGGGCTTTCATTATGAATGACCTGTGCGATTACTTCCTTGCCGGTGCCGCTTTCACCCTCCAATAATATGGACGCATTGCCGCTAGCAATGCGGGTTATGATCCTCTTTATTTCATGAATTTCAGGACTCTCCCCGATAATATCCTGCATTTGGAAGGTGGCCTGGTTGAGAGCTGTCCGCTGGGTTGACCGGCCCGATTTTTCAAGAGGCCGGAGTATCACCACATCACCTGCTACCAACCCTTGCTCGTCCTGGATAGGTCGGCTTGAGGACAGGCAATAAATCTGACCGTCTTTGGTTTCCATCGGTACTTGCAGATCGCTGTACGCCTCATGGAGCCTGAGCAGTTTTTTAATTTTCGGTGTCTCCCGGCCAATAATCTCCAAAACGGGTTTGTTGATCAATTCTGACACGGTTTTGCCAATAATCTCCTCGGCCCTTTTATTGACTTGAACAATCTTGTGAGACTCGTCCGTTATCAAAACAACATCCGATATGGTTTCAAGCACGTGGTTCAAGCGGCTGTTGGCTCTGAGTAAGGCGCTGCCGCAGGTCTTCAATTCCTTTTTCTGCTTGATCATATTGGAAAAATTCTGGGCCATTAAATGAAGTGTATTGGCGGCGGCATTAATGGTGCTCTCCGGAAGAACGGGCAGCCTCTTTACAGCGGCAATATATTGATCCGGATCAATACCCATTTCAACCGCCTTTTGGTAAAGCTTGGCATCCTGGGGCGGTTCATTTAATACCTGCCCCCCATATATGGCGCCGATATACCTGCCTTCCACCATTATCGGAGCGGCAAAGTCAACGAACCCGGCATGGCATTGGTAAATGACCGGCTTCCCGGTCCGGGCTGCATCTTCGGCTCCCCTCATATCGCAGTTTAAGCACCGGTTCAATCCTATCTTGGACTTGCGCACCATTTGTAAGCAGCAATCTGAAAAATAACTGGGACAGGTTAGTGCATTGCCTTGAATGTCTTCGGCCAGGCAGGAGACCCCGGTTGATAAAGCAAAACTGTCCTGGAACTGCTGCAGCATATCGATGTCCACTGTTGTTTGGAGATCCATGTCAGTCACCTTCCTTTAATCGTCCCCATGGTTTAAAACCGTTAATTCAATTCAATTAGCCGTTAATATTCACTACCCGTACTTCCTTCACATAGGCAGCACACCGGTCCGCTATGGATTGCATCTCGTCCTTGCTGTAAGGAACCACATTGGCATAACCTGGCTCGAGGGTAACCCGGGGGTTGAACTGCTGTAGGGTATACTCCTCAGCACCTGTTATATATTCAGAGATCTCCGCTATATCTTCAGGTGTGTGCAGAGCCGGCACCACGGTGGTACGGAATTCCACCTTTATCCCGGTATTCCTTAATAAATGGACCGAACTCCTGATGCTGAAAAAGCCGGCCCGGCTCAGTTTGCCGCAGGCAGCCCGGTATTTTCTGAATTCAAGCGGGGCCTTAATATCCATGGCTACATAGTCCAGGCAGTTCTGATCTATCAGATTTTGCAGCAGGGCCGGGTTTGTACCATTGGTGTCCAGCTTGACCAAAAAGCCCAGTGATTTAATCCGGCGGATATCCTGGGCCAGCTCATCATGCAGGGTGGGCTCACCGCCGCTGATAACCACTCCGTCCAGGAACCCCCGCCTCTGCACCAGGAATCCCAGAACGTCTTCTATATCGATTGGTTTAACCAGTATTTTCGGTTTAATCAATAAATCCGGATTGTGGCAGAAGGGGCAGCGCAGGTTGCAACTCCGGGTAAAAAGCACCGCTGCTATTTCCCCCGGATAATCTACCAGGCTTTGTTTGACCATATCTGCATATCTCATATATAAATACGTCCATTCAAGTAGTTATCTATCCGTTACTTGGATTAATATTTTTAGTTAACCAATTATAGCATGAATTTGAACAGGATTGAGGGCAAGAAGATATTTAGTTTTACCAATTACAGGATGTTCAGGGAGAAGGCGGGAGTATACAGTTTGGACGTATATGGAGGAGAAATATTAAGCATAAACACGCAGCTAAAAAGCTTCCCCCGGGTGCAGCTCAGGTTGGCCGGGCCCAGATTAAGGCCGTACCCAAGGGTACCACTGATGTTGCAGCAGCTCGTTAATACTAAAAGCCCGTTCAATCGGCGCACTGGTTACGGGGACATTCCCCGGTGAGGTTTGTCCCCATACCTTAATCCGCCTCAATCACGGGCTTCCTATTTGCCTGGTTCTTGCCCTTTTGCTCACCCGGGCAATTTCATCCGCTGGGGCTGCATCCCCTTACTTTGCTATAAGACCGCCTTGTCAAAAGTCGACCTTTCCCTGAATTCCTCCTGTTTGCCGGCATTCCACTGATCGATCGGGCGCAGGTAGCCCACCACCCGGGAGTAGACTTCACAGGCGGTTGTGACCCCTTCAGCGGCACAAATGGGGCACTCGTAGTTTTTCCCCTTAATATAGCCGTGCTGCGGGCATATACTGAAGGTAGGGGTAATGGTGAAATAAGGCAGACTGAACTGGTCGCATACCTTTTTTACCAGTTTCTTGACCCCTTGAATGGAGGAGACCGCTTCACCGAGGAAGATATGGAACGTGGTCCCGCCGGTATATAGGACCTGCAGGTCATCCTGGATCTTCAGGGCCTTAAACAGGTCATCGGTATAATTAACCGGCAATTGGGTGGAGTTGGTATAATAGGGTTCGGCCCCTTTATTGACCTCAGCTTGATTGGCCACCAATATATCGGGATACAGCTCCTTGTCTTTGCGGGCTATACCGTAGGAAACACCTTCGGCGGGAGTCGCTTCCAGGTTGTAGATGTTGCCCGTTTCCTCCTGATAAACCTTGAGACGGTCCCGCATAAAATTCATCGCCTCCCGGGCAAAGGCCAGTCCGTTGACACTGCCAATGTCCTCCCCCAGGAGGTTTAAGCAGGCTTCGTTCATGCCTACCAGACCGATGGTGGAAAAATGATTCTTCCAATATTGTCCGAAGCTATCCTTGACCCCCCGTAGATAGAACTGAGAGTAAGGATACAGGCCATATTCGGTCAGGTTTTCCAGCATTTTACGTTTGATTTCCAGGCTGTCCTTGGCTAAATCCATTACTTCGCCCAGGCGGCGGAAATATTCTTCCCGGCTCTTGGACAAATAACCCAGCCGGCTCATGTTTATAGTAACAACCCCGATGGAACCGGTCAGGGGATTGGCCCCAAACAGTCCGCCCCCTCTTTTTCTGAGTTCGCGGTTGTCCAGGCGCAGGCGGCAGCACATGCTGCGGGCATCCTCCGGGCTCATATCCGAACCGATAAAATTGGAAAAGGAGGGTATGCCGTACTTCGCGGTCATCTCCCAGATTTTATTATAGCTGGGATTATCCCAATCAAAATCCTCGGTTATATTATAGGTGGGAATGGGGAAGGTAAAGACGCGCTCTTCCACATCTCCATCCATCATCACCTCGGCAAAGGCCTGGTTGAAAATATCCATCTCTGCCTGGAATTCGCCGTAGGTGGCATCCATGTATTTCCCTCCGACTATAACCGGTTCATTTTTCATGAATTCAGGCACCTTCAAATCCATGGTGACATTGGTAAACGGAGTCTGGAAGCCGACCCGAGTGGGAACATTCATATTGAACACAAATTCCTGCAGCCCTTGCTTAACCTGGCTGTAATCCAAGGCATCATAGCGAATAAAAGGGGCCAGGAGGGTGTCAAAGTTTGAGAATGCCTGAGCGCCGGCAGCTTCACCCTGCAGCGTAAAGAAGAAATTGACAATCTGGCCCAGGATCGAGCGGAAATGCTTGGCCGGCCCGCTGGCCACCTTGCCCCGCACCCCCTTGAAGCCTTCCAGCAGCAAATCCCGGATATCCCAGCCTACGCAGTATACCCCCAGAATCCCCAGGTCATGTATATGAAAATCCCCACTGTTTTGAGCTTCTTTCATTTGGGGAGTATAAATCTGTTCCAGCCAGTACTGGGACACAATTACCGAGGAAAGGTGAAAGTTCATCCCCTGCAAAGAATAGGTCATATTGGAGTTTTCCTTTACCCGCCAATCGTTGCGGACCAGGTAGTTGGCAATGATCTGGTTGTTTTGCAGCAGTTGATCCGCATTGCGTATGGTCTCGTGCTGCTTGCGGTATAGGATATAGGCCTTGGCCGTTTTGTAATGACCGTTCTTAACTAAGACCTTTTCGACCAGGTCCTGTATTCCTTCTACGGTTGCTATTTCGTCATCATCCACATATTGGGCAATATCCATCACCTTTTCCGCCAGGGTTTGGGCCGTCGCGTAGTCTTTGCCGCCCACCGCCCGGGCCGCCTTAAATATGGCATTGGCCAGCTTTTCTTTTTCAAAGGGAACTATACGTCCATCTCTTTTCTTGATTTGGGTGATATTCATAACCATCCTCCCTTTTTAAGTAGTACTATATGTATGGTTCAAATATTTGGAACGTACCATATATAGTATATAATGTTTTTTTATTAAGTACAGCCTTGTTTTTTTTTATTTTTTATAGTATGTAAATTATCCCGGTTGAGGAAAATAAAACAGAGCAGGTGAAAACTTGCTCTGTCGGTTATTCTTTTATGAAATTGTGGGCTCGTTGTGCTTTAGCGGCCGCTGCGTATTTTTTTATCCAGCAAAGCCTGCACCTTCAGAGGCAGTCCAAAGAGGTTGATGAAGCCTTCCGCATCCTTCTGGCTGTAAATCTCGTCGGCACCAAAAGTGGCCAGTTCTTCGCTATAGAGTGAATAAGGAGATTGGGCCGCCACGGCGGTGCAGCTGCCTTTATAAAGTTTGACCCTGACGGTGCCGGTGACGGTCTTCTGGGTTTCATCAACAAAGGCATCCAGGGATTTTTTCAGTTTGGAAAACCAGTTGCCGTCATAGACGAGCTCCGCATATTTTACCGCGGTTTGCTCCTTAAACTGCAGAGTACGGCGATCCAGGGTCAGTCTTTCCAACTCTTCATGGGCGGCGTACAGAATGGTTCCACCCGGGGTTTCATAAACTCCGCGTGATTTCATGCCAACCAGGCGGTTCTCCACCATACTGACGATGCCAACGCCATTTTCTCCCCCCCGGCGGTTAAGCTCGGTCAGGAGTTCTACCGGTTCATAATGCTTTCCATCAATTGCAACCGGAATCCCGGCCTGGAAACCAATTTCGACATAAGCCGGCTTATCCGGGGCTTCCTCAGGGGGAACCGTCAGCACGTACATAGGGTTCTGCGGTTCGTTCCAGGGGTCCTCCAGATCGCCGCCCTCATGGGAAATGTGCCATATATTACGGTCGCTGCTGTATATTTTCTGTTTGGTAACCGGGACCTCGATGCCATGGCTGTTGGCATAATCTATCGCTTCCTCCCGGGACCTTATGTTCCATTCCCGCCAGGGGGCTATGATTTTCAAGTTGGGATTAAAGGCTTTCACCCCTAATTCGAAACGCACCTGGTCATTGCCCTTGCCGGTAGCGCCGTGGCAAATAGCCACCGCCCCCTCCTGCTCTGCGATTTCGACCATCTTTTTGGCCATCAGGGGCCGGGCAAACGATGTCCCCAGCAGATACTTCCGCTCATAAACGGCTCCCGCTTTTAATACCGGGAAGATATAATCGGTAACAAACTCCTCCACCAAGTCTTCAATATAAACCTTGGAGGCCCCCGATCTCAGAGCTTTCTCCCGTACGGGTTCCAATTCCTCCCCCTGGCCTACATTGGCGCAAAAGGCTATGACCTCATAGCCATAGTTTTCTTTGAGCCAGGGAATAATAATTGATGTATCCAGCCCGCCTGAATAGGCCAGCACTACTTTTTCCATCCTGTTTCCCTCCAATAGTTAGTAACTGTATGCTATAATACCTTTCCTGGTTTAATTAGTCCATAAATTTCTTACATTGTTAGTGCCATAATGGCTTTATGAGCATGCAGACGATTTTCTGATTCGTCGAAAACCACTGACTGCGGCCCGTCCATGACTTCATCGGTTATTTCCTTGCCCCGCTTGGCCGGCAGGCAGTGCATAACGATGGCGTCCGGCTCGGCTTCCATCAATAACGCCTGGTTAACCTGGTATTGCAGGAATTTTTTCTCCTTTTCACCGGCTTCCCCTTCCTGCCCCATGCTGGCCCATACGTCGGTATAGATTACATCGGCGCCTTTGGCTGCCTTCCAGGGGTCGTCAATAACCTTTAACTTGGCTCCGGTGAAAAACGCATCATTTTCCGCCAGTCTTAACACTTCTTTATCCGGCTCAAATCCCCAGGGGCAGGCTATGGTCACATCCATCCCCACCTTGGCTGCGCCAAACAGCAATTCATGGGCTACATTGTTGCCGTCGCCGATAAAGGCCAGTTTCAGGCCATTTAAATGTCCTTTATGTTCAAGCATCGTCATCATATCCCCAATTACCTGGGTGGGATGGAGCAGATCGGTTAAACCGTTGATTACCGGTATGGAGGCCCACTTGGCCAGTTCCAGAACCTCATCGTGGGAAAAGGTACGTATCATAATCCCGTCCAGCATCCGCGACAGCACCAGCGCCGTATCCTTTATGGTTTCACCCCGGCCCAGCTGGATGTCCTTGGGGCTTAAAAACAGGGCGTGACCGCCCAGTTGGTACATTCCTACCTCAAAGGCCACGCGGGTGCGGGTGGAAGACTTTTGAAAGATCATGCCCAAGGTCTTACCAGCCAAAAACGGATGAGCAATGCCTTTTTTATGCTCTTTCTTCATCTCCAGGGCGACCTCAAGTATATAAGCTATATCGGTGCCACTAAAATCATGAATACTAATGAAATCCCGGCCTTTAAGCTTATCTCCGATTTCCATACTTAAACCTCCTCTTAGATTATATTATTTCCATTCATGCAGGGCTTCACTAAATATGCTTAGCGCCTGATCAACTTCCGCTCGATTTATGTTTAAAGGCGGTACGAACCGCACTACCCGGGGACCGGCCCCAATCAAGAGCAGGCCTTTTTGCAGGCAGATCTGCACCAGTTCCTTTACCTCCGCGTCGAATTCTGTTCCCAGCATCAGACCAATTCCTCTGGTTTCTATTATACGTGTATCCGCCAGTTTGTTAAGCCCCTCCCTGAGGTAAAGCCCCATAGTGCGGGTGTTTTCTATAAATTCCGGTTTGGTTATAGTCGCAATCAGCTGGTTGGCGGCGGCGGTGGCCAGAGGATTTCCGCCAAAAGTGGAGGCATGGTCGCCCGGGGCAAAGCCAGTTGCGGCTTCGTTAGTGGCCAGCATGGCGCCGATGGGAAAGCCGCCTCCCAGCCCCTTGGCCATGGTGACTATATCCGGCTTTACTCCATATGACTGATAGGCGAAGAAGGTTCCGGTCCGGCCGATGCCTGATTGTACTTCATCAAATATTAATAATATGTCCCGCTGGTCACAGATATGCCGGATTCCCTCAATAAAAGCCGCAGTCGCCGGGTGGATGCCCCCTTCTCCCTGAATCGGCTCCAGCATGATGGCTGCGGTTTCGGCACTTACCAGCTTCTCCACCGAACCCAGATCATTATAGTCGGCATAGACGAAGCCTTGCGGCAACGGGGCAAAGCCTTCCTGGTATTTGGATTGGCCGGTAGCGGTTACCGTAGCCAGGGTACGTCCGTGGAATGAATCCTTAAAAACAATGATTTGATTTTTACCCGCCTGCCCCTTGCGATAGAAATATTTACGGGCCAGTTTAATAGCGGCTTCATTGGCCTCGGCCCCGCTATTGCAGAAAAACGCCTTCCCCATTCCGGACAGTATGACCAGTTTCTCCGCCAGCTCCACCTGGGGCTTTATCCAGTAAAGATTGGAGATATGCCATAACCGGGCAGCCTGGGCCTGTAAGGCGGCCTGCATCTCTTCATCACAATGCCCCAGGACACAGACCGCAATCCCCCCCAGGAAATCCAGGTATTGTTTGCCGTCGGCATCCCACACATATGATCCCTGGCCTTTAACCGGCACAATGGGAAAGCGCCCATAGGTATTCATTACATATTCTTGTCCTTTATATATAATTTCGGTATTAGTCATTTGTTGATCTCCCTTTCGCCCCTTTTTATTCATTAACCACCATGGTGCCTACCCCTTCATCAGTAAAGATCTCCAACAGGATGGAATGGGGCACGCGGCCGTCAATAATATGCGTTCTTCCTACTCCGCCGGCAACCGCTTCCTCGCAGCAGTGTACCTTGGGAATCATTCCGCCGGCAATAGTGCCGTCAGCGATATAGTCTGCAGCCTCACTTACCTTTAATACTGATATTAAGCTTTCCGCGTCCCGGGGATCCTTTAAAAGGCCGGGAACATCGGTCAATAAAACCAGCTTATCCGCCTTCATGCTTACGGCAATTGCCGCAGCGACCAAATCAGCGTTGATATTGTAACTTTGCCCCTGATCATCTATGCCAATCGGTGCTATTACCGGGATATAACCATTTTCGATCATGGTCTCGATTACCTGCGGGCGGATATGCTTAACCTCGCCTACAAAACCCATCACTCCTTCAGGGTCAAGGGCCCGGGCTTCAATCAGGTCTCCGTCTTTGCCGGATATTCCCACCGCTTTACCACCGCTGGCATTGAGGCCGCTCACGATTTCCTTGTTCACCTTGCCACCCAGAACCATCTCTACAACCTCCATGGTTGCCTGGTCGGTAACCCTCAACCCATCGATAAAGCTGCTTGCAATATCCAGCCGCTTTAACATGGCATTGATCTCCGGCCCTCCCCCATGAACGACAATGGGATGCATCCCTACATATTTCATCAAGACAATATCCTGCATAACTTTTTGTTTCAAAGCACAATCCTGCATGGCGGCTCCGCCATATTTAATAACTACCCGCTTACCATAGAATTCCTTGATATAGGGCAGTGCCTCCACCAGTATTTCCGCCTTTTCCATCGCTGATTTCATCATTTAAATTCCCCCCATTAAACATTCCCAAAATAGACGCGGGCTCACTGCACTCGCACGCAGACTTATATGATGATCGCAGACAAATTGGGCGAACAGGGGGGACGGGACCTTGTTCACCCCACCTGATAACCACAACCGTCTCCTTGACAGCCCCAAAATCTAAGCCGCATTCATAAAGGTCTGCGGCAGTCCGCGTCTATCGTTCCTCTTCCCGATCAGGTCCGGTAGGCGGCGTTGATGCTCACATAATCATAGGTCAGATCGCAGCCCCAGGCAGTTGCCCGCTCATTTCCGGATTTCAAATCGACCTTTACAACTACCGGGTCTTTCTGTAATTCCTGGCGGGCGGTCTCCTCGTTAAATGCGAGCCCAACGCCATTTTCAGCCATTTTTTCAGCTCCCAGGTAAATATCCACCCGGTTGGGGTCAAATTCTGCCCCGGAATAGCCGGCTGCCGCCAGGATACGGCCCCAGTTGGCATCCTCACCAAAAACCGCCGCCTTGGTCAGATTGGATGAAGTAATGGAACGGGCAATGGTGCGGGCGGTATATAAACTGTCCGCATTTAACACCTGCACCTCAATCATCCGGGTGGCGCCTTCGCCGTCACGGGCAATCATTTTGGCCAGGCCGACCGTAACAAAATTCAATGCTTCCTGCATAACCTGGTACCCTTCGCTCTGGCTGTCTTCAATTAACGGATTGGCGGCCAGGCCGTTAGCCAGGATCAAAGTCATATCATTGGTGGAAGTATCCCGGTCAACACTAATCATGTTAAAGGAGCCGTTAACTGCCTGGCGCAGCATTGAGTCTAAACACTTGCTGGTAATTGCAGCATCAGTTGTTAAAAAACACAGCATGGTAGCCATATTAGGGTGAATCATGCCTGACCCCTTGGCAATTGCCCCTATTCTTACCGCTTGGCCGCTGATTTCAAACTCGACTGCTATCTCTTTGGCAGCCAGGTCGGTGGTCATTATGGCCAGGGCAACATTGTGGCCGCCATCCCGGCTAAGTCCGGCGCCCGCTGCCTGGATGCCGCCGGCTATGCGATCCATGGGCATTTCAACCCCAATTACCCCGGTTGACGCTACCAAAACATCCCGGGGGTTAATATCCAATAAATCCGCGGTCTGCCGGGCCATGCCAATGGTATCCTCCCAGCCCTGTTCGCCGGTACACGCATTGGCATTGCCACTGTTGACTACAATAGCTTGGGCCTGACTATCTTCCAAATGCCCACGGTTTAAGTCAATGCAGGCGGCCCGGACTTTATTGGTGGTAAACACCCCGGCAGCGGCACAAGGAATCTGGGAATAAATAATGGCCACATCTTTTTTATCTTCTTTTTTTATAGCGGCTTCCACCCCCTGAGCCAGAAAGCCCTGGGGAGCAGTAACCGAGTTGCTCACAATTTTCATCTATTGTCCTCCTAAATAAGGCTGTTTTAAACAAAAGCTAAGCTCTTAAACATTTGTAAATATTTTACTTTTATGGGTGAATTCCTGCAAAGCGCAGCCCCTTGCCCTCATCTATACCCAACATAATATTCAGGTTCTGAACGGCCTGTCCGGAAGCTCCCTTGCAGAGATTATCAAGCGCAGATACCAGGATCACTTGGCCGCTTTCCTCATCCGCAAACACACCTATCTGCACCAAATTACTGCCATAAACCCATTTGGTATTAGGGTAAAGTCCGTCCGGGAGAACATCCACAAAATATTCGCGGCGGTATTTATCCTCCAGCGTCTCCCGTACCTGCCCGGCCCTTATTCCCGGCCGCAATTGACAGTAGCAGGTACTTAAAATACCGCGATTCATAGGCACCAAATGAGGTGTAAAGATCATCTTGACCGGTTCACCCGCTGCCTGGCTCAACTCTTGCGCAATCTCAGGGCTGTGGCGGTGAGTTCCTACCCCATAAGCTTTTATCCCCTCATTTACCTCGCAAAAATGAGAGTCAGCTTTAGGCGCTTTACCCGCTCCGGACACTCCACTTTTGGAATCTACTACGATACCTCGCTTTTCTATCACCCCCGCTGCCAACAGCGGAGCCAGCGGTAAAATGGCCGAAGTGGGGAAACAACCGGGATTGGCAATAATACTCGCCTCTTTTATCTTATCCCGATAAAGTTCCGGCAATCCATATACGGCTTGAATCAGCATTTCCGGAGCCTCATGAATAGTCTCATAATATTTTTCGTAAATGCTTTGGTTTTTTAACCGAAAATCTGCGCCTAAATCCACACATTTAACCCCGGCAGCGGTAAGTTCCTTTACCATCGGCACCGAAAGGCCATGGGGCAAGGCCAAAAATACCGCATCACATATATCCTTAAGGTATCCCAGGTCAGTGGCCTCACATCTCAACTGGGTAAAAGGACGAAGATGCGGGTAAATATCGCTGATCTTCCTCCCTATATTATCGGTGGACGTAACCGCCACCGCTTCAATTTCATCATGCCCGGCGATAATACGCAGCAGTTCTGCGGCAGTGTAACCATCGCCTATAATTCCTACTTTATACATGGTTGACCTCCTTATATAATGAGCCTTTGCGCGAAGTATGCGCCAAAACGCGGAGGATACAGCGCTTTCCTTTCGTGTTTTGGGTGCATCGCAACCCGAGCGTTGTTATCAAACGCCCCCTCAATTAGGGATTGAAGCCATTACTGTGGAAAAAGATCGGTTTATCCCCTACCTTTTAGAAAGGGGCGCAAGCGGAGTTTGATAAAATACTCGTTTGTAATTATACATTTGTTTGCATAAACTTGCAATGATCAAGATAAAATAATTTTAAATGAGACTTGACATCTGGTCTTGAGTTAACTAAACTATACTTAATTAGTATAGTTTATAAATTAAAGGAGGTTTTACTATGTCAACCCAAAATAATCTGAAAGAAGCTTTTGCCGGTGAATCACAGGCCAACCGCAAGTATGTGGCTTTTGCCCAAAAGGCCGATAAAGAAGGCTTTACCAAGGTAAGCCGTTTATTCCAGGCGATTGCGGATGCCGAAACCATCCATGCCTTAAAACACTTGCAGGTGATGCAAGGGGTAGGCAGTACTCTGGATAATCTCCAGGCGGCAATTGCAGGTGAACATTATGAGTTCACCCAAATGTATCCCGCCTTCATTGCCGAGGCTGAAAAAGACGGCAATCAACCGGCCAAACTTTCTTTTCATTTTGCCAATGAAGTAGAGAAAGTACACCACAGTTTGTATGAAAAGGCTTTAAAATCGGTTGAACAAAAACAGGATGTCGAGGCCAAATCATATTTCCTCTGCCCGGTATGCGGCCTTATCGAGGAAAATGAAGCCCCGGGCCGCTGCCCTGTATGTGGTACTCCCGGCAGCATGTTCAAAGAATATTAAATTTAATATCTGAAAAATGGGGCAAGGGTATTATCCCTCAATTATGAGGATATTTTGGGGAGGTAACCCCTTGCCTTTTTGAGGCATATTATAAAATGCAGGCGTAATGTGCCTGCGTGAACAGCCTGCTGGGATTTATCCCCGGGCTTTCATATAATAAGCCGGGAGGGGCTTTGCTCTTCCCGGCCTATTTTTTGACGCCCTCAGGGCGGATAAAAAGGCGCCCCCGGGCTTATTTTGACGGTCTTAAGTTTCTATACGCCTTTGAGATATGGCGTTGGTTGACGGCAGGAACAACATTGCCCGTTAACAACCCCGCTAACCTGTACGGAATACGAATTCCTGCTGATGAGAAGGTGCCCGCAGCGGGAGCAGTAGGTGTTGTTGTCCTCTCCCGGCAAATTTCCGGTATAGACAAAGTCCAGGTATTCTCTGGCGGCCTCCTGCGCATGTTTCAGGGTGGCTGCCGGGGTGGCCGGCACCTGCAGTTTATAAGCCGGATGATAGCGGGACAGGTGCAGAACCGTAGCCTTGTCAAGGGAAGCCAGCCATCTGGATAATTCTCTGATTTCATGGGCATTGTCATTTTTCCCGGGAATAATCAGCGTGGTGATTTCTACATGACTCCTCCCCATTATTTGTTCCACCGTGTCTTTTACCGGCTGCAGCCTGCCCTTGCATAACTCGGAATAGAAATGCTGGTCGAATGCCTTAACGTCAATGTTAAACGCATCTATATAAGGCAGCAGCTGCTCCAGCGGCTCTCTCTCTATGTAACCATTGGTTACCAGTACCGTTTGCAAACCTTGTTCTTTGAGTCCGGGTGCGGTTGCCAGAATATATTCATACCAGATTGAAGGTTCATTATAGGTAAAGGCCAATCCTAGGGATCCGTCCCTTTGGCTTTGCCGGACCAGAGCTGCCATCGTATGAGGGTCCACATAGCGGGTAGGAGGACAACCGTGAGCGATCGAAAAATTCTGACAAAAGGCACAGCTCAGGTTGCATCCGAAACTGCCGGCGGAAAGGATAAAAGAACCCGGATAAAAATGAAAAAGGGGCTTCTTTTCAATAGGATCTAGGGCCAGCGAGGATATCTGGCCATAGTTACCGGTAAATAGAATTCCGCCGTGATTGGTTCTTACCCGGCATAACCCGGCCTGTCCCTCCTTTAAGCGGCAGTGATGCGGGCACAGGACGCAGCGCAGAACCCCACCCTCCAGTTTTTCATAATATAGAGCTTCAACTTCGGCCATATTACAACCTCCGGCATAGTAAATAGACGCGGGTTCGCTTCGCTCACACGCAGACTTATATGAATGACGCTGACCTTTAACTGAAAAAGCTATTGAGTAAAACCAGGAGGAAGAACGATCCCCAGGCCCAATCGGGCGATTATACCCCCATACTAAAAGCCTCGTTAACAGCTGGTTGTTCCACCCTGCAGGCATGCCTGCTCCATTAAGTGAACCTGCGATAATCATACTAATCAGCGATATCATAGACTATTCTATATTTTCTTACATTCTTTTATCTGGGTTGCTCATAAAAGTCTGCGCTGTTCCGTGCGTCTATTACGTAAACCTTTTTACTTCAAAGCGCTGAATGCTGTATTTCTCGCGGGGGGATATACCGCCCTTCTGCAGCGCGATCTCCAACTGTTGATCAACGGTGTCGACCCCCTCCAGATCGGGCAGGAGCAGCCCGCGTTTGGAGCCACTGCTTACAATAACCCCATAGCGCTTGGGATCAAGGTCTCCCTTACGGCAGGGTTCCGGCTGGGCTAATATATCTACAGAGTACACCAGGGAAGGTAGTTCCGATGCCTCTACCGGTGAAAACCGGGGGTCGTGCAGTCCGGCTGCCAGGGCGTTTTTTCTAATCTCCTGGGCCACGTTGGCATAGGCTGGCAGAAAGGTACCGATGCAGCCTCTAAGCTGCCCGTGTTTATTGAGAGACACAAAGACACCCGCCCGCTCATTCAGCAGCGCTTCCATTTCCTGAGGCAGTTCCGGATTGGGTTCACCCTTAAGATGACTTTCCAATATCAAACGGGCCCATTTTACCGGTATGGATTCAGCCGCTCTGCGGCTTTCCATCAACCGGTTGCGGGCGGCGGTCAATTCTTCCCACATGCTTGGCCCCCGCCCCGAGGGATTCAGACCTACGACCAGATATCCAACGCCGAAGGGGCCTTCGTAACTAAACACCTCTGCGCGGATATGATAACCATCCATCACCCCCAGCATTATTACAATCGAACGATACCCGCATTCTCCAGCATTCCGGCGCAAATCTTCGGAGACGTTCAAAACCCCTTGGGTATCAGCTCTGGCCAGCAAATCTTTGATCATCAGATCAAAGCGGGGACCATCCGGATGATAAGCATAAGGGCCTTCATCCTTAAGGCAATGGGACATATCACCGGAAGCAATCACCGCCACTTTTTTGCCTATATTATCGGCCGCCTCCTGAATCAATTTGCCCAGCAAATACAACTCCATAGTATCCAGGTCGCCTACGCTCAATGCCAGTATCGGCTTGTCCCCCATGCCGGCTTGCTCCAGGTAATACAAGGGGACCATTATCCCATGGTCAATATCCGGATTTAGAGCATAACTTGCTGCTATTTTACGGTCGATTCCGAGCACTTTGATATTGTGGGCTTCAGCTCGTATTCCCAGTTCCCTCAGCAATTCCAGATCATTGGGATGACGGGCAGAGACCTCAGGATGCCCGAATCCTCCCATATTTCCCTCCAGTTCAGGCTCGATCAGACATGTGATACAGTCCGCAAATACATTTCCATGGGGTGTAAGGAATATGACGGTGTCAGGCGGGCTGAGGTTCAGCCTTTGCGCCACGGCCTGCATGCCGCCAATCGTCTTATCCGCCTCTTTGCTCCTTTCCTGGCCTATCTCCGGAATAATTATAGGAGGATGAGGTGTTAAAGCTGCATAGGTAATCATCATCGGCCCTCCTTTTGCTCAATTGCGGTATAGTATTTATATTCCCATTTTATCCATCAATTAGTGATTTGGCGATACCTGAAAAAATGGCGTAGGCAACTTTATCCTGGTATTCCTCGTTGGCCAGCAGCTGTTCTTCTTTCGGGTTAGATAAAAAACCCACCTCCACAATCACCGCGGTCATATCGGTTTTCTCAGTTATATAATAGCTGCCGGTTTTGGCTTGGCGGGTAGTATTACCCAAAATTTGGATCAACTCATCTTGAATGGCAATTGCGGTCTTTTTGGCTTTTTCGCTCTTGGGGCTGTAAAATGTCTGCGCCCCCGACCAGCGCGGGCTGACATCGGCATTGGTGTGAATGCTGATGAAAATCTCCGCATGGTTTTCCTGGGCTTTGGCTACGCGTGCGGCCAGATCCTTTCTCTTTCTCTCCAAGAGGCTGCCGGAGAAATTATCTCCGGCCAGATCTTCGTCCTTTTCCCGAGTATTTATTACCAGCGCACCCGATTGGCTCAAAAGGCTGCTGAGTTTTGTGCTAATGGCCAGGGTTATGTCTTTTTCCACATGTTTGCCGGGACCGATGGCCCCAGGATCATATCCCCCATGTCCGGCATCCACCACAATCACATGATTAACCAGGGAATAGGACATCACCGCTCTATCATCAGGATTACTCAGCCCCGCCCCCCAATAACACAAGGCCGGTAACAGCAATATCGCCAGGATAATGCTGCCGGGCTTTCTTTTTATGATCAGCACTTTTTTAAACAAAAAACAAAACCTCCCGGTCATGATATTTCTTATATATGCCGGAGAGGTAGATAATATTAATGGACGCGGACTGATATGACTACCTCAGACATTCCCATAAAACCAAAGTCGAGAAAAGGCTACGAAGGGTATTAATCGAATGCGCATGGGAATGAGCAAGACGGGTGCCTTGTCCGCCCTGAACACTAAAAGCCCCTCCTTACTGAGAAGACAAAAAGGAAGGGCAGGTGCACGGCATGCATAATCCTTAAATGAATCTGCGATATCATCAACTATTCTATATTTATCTTCAACTTTTTTCTCTGCGTCTTTCATAAAAGTCCGCGGAATCCGCGTCTATTTATCCCCAGCAAAAAACCCCTCCAGGCTGGAGAGGTTTTCGGTTCAACTAACGTTTTGAATATTGCGGGGCTTTGCGGGCTTTATGCAAGCCGTATTTCTTTCTTTCGGTCATACGCGGATCGCGGGTAAGAAATCCTGCCTTTTTAAGGCCCGGGCGTAATTCGGAATTGGCTTTAATCAAAGCCCGGGCAATACCTAATCTTATAGCGCCTGCCTGGCCTGTAACTCCTCCGCCGTCTACGCGGCAAACTATATCGAATCTCCCCGTCATGTCGGTCAGTTCCATCGGCTGCAAAACGATGAGCCGGCTGGTCCGGTTGGGGAAGAAATTTTCGAAATCCCTGTTATTTATGGTTATATTACCACTACCAGGAATCAATCTTACCCTGGCAACTGCTTTTTTTCTTCTTCCGGTTCCCCAGTATTGTGCCTTAGACATATCGCTCCTCCTAACCTCTCAATTCCCGGACTTCGGGTTGTTGGGCCTGATGAGGGTGTTCGCTTCCCCGGTATACTTTAAGCTTTTTAAACATAGTCTGGCCTAAACGATTGTGAGGAAGCATTCCCTTAACCGCTGCTTCTATAATTTTCTCCGGTTTCTTCTGTAAAAGTGAACCATAATCTATTTCTTTCAGGCCGCCCGGGTAACTGGTGTGCCACCGCATTTTTTTCTGGGTGAGCTTATTGCCGGTCAGCTTTATCTTGGAAGCGTTGATCACAATTATATAATCGCCGGTATCTACATGGGGGGTATAGATGGGTTTGTGTTTGCCTCTCAATATTGAGGCTACTTCTGATGACAGTCTACCCAGGGTTTGGTCAGTCGCATCGATCAGATACCATTTGCGGTCAACCTCGGCTGGCTTCGCCATATATGATTTCACGATTTTCCCTCCTGTACTTCATTACCTGATTGCATACTTGATCGTCTCTATTCTTATTGTTTGTCAACGGGGCAGAAGCCAAACATCAGTTTAGAGACTACCTATTAATTCTATCTATGTTTAACTCCCTTTGTCAAGAAAGTAACCGCCTTTTGCCAAAAATAAATGTTTTTAGGTTGGACCCAAGATAACGGGGTGAACAGGGGAACACACAGGTTGTCAAAAGAACTGTCCCCTTGACAAGATTTTGACAATCTCTACTCTTTAGTATTCTACCTTCATCAAATATAATCCCTGGGGCGGAACCGTAGGACCGGCCCGGGTCCTGTCCCGGGATTCTATTATACCGGGTATTGCATCGGCCGGGAGACGATGTCGGCCTACTTCCAGCAAGGTTCCCATAACTATCCGGACCATATTGTATAAAAAACCATTGCCCTCTATGTTAAGGCGCAGCATAGGCCCTTCTTCAGTTAACCCACAATTGAAAACGGTGCGCTCAAAGGTCTTTGAAGTAGACCCGCTGGCACAAAAAGCTTTAAAATTATGAGGGCCGGTGATAAACCGGCAAGCCTGGCGCATGGCATTCAGGTCCAGCTTTTCGATGTTGCACAGGGCATACCGGCGGTAAAAGGGAGCACCTGACTTTTGCCGGTAAAGGCAGTAGATATAAGTTTTCCTGATTGCCTGAAATTGCGGATTGAAGTCGGGATTGGCCTCGGCGCTGCTGAGCCCTCGTATATCTTCCGGCAGGAAGCTGTTTAAGGCTAAATACCACCTGTCCGGCGGTATTCTGGCAGCAGTGTCAAAAGCGATGACCTGCCCGCGGGCATGAACTCCGGCATCGGTACGGCTGGCTGCTGTGATCGTTACAGCTTCGCCGCTCAGGCGAAGGATTTGTTTTTCCAGCTCCGCCTGAACCGTATGAGCATTATCCTGGCGCTGGAATCCATGATAATCACCGCCGTCATATTCTATTATCATTTTAATTCTAGGCATTTCCTCACCGTCAGAAAGGGACAATGGGAACATCCCCATTGCCCCCCCAAAAGATTAGGAGGATATTAATAAATCCTCCTTTCATACCTTTTAAAGAGCTGTATCAACTCTGATCATTATTCCTGGCATAGCTGATTGGCAGCCCAATCCGGCATAAAGATCGGTTAATCAACCAGCTCCACGATTGCCATAGGCGCCCCGTCTCCCTTGCGCGTGCCAGTCTTTATTATTCTGGTATAGCCACCCGGACGTTCTTGATAACGCTGGGACAGGGTGGAAAATAATTTAAACACCACTGCTTCACTCATGAGATAAGAGTCTGCTTGCCGGCGGGCATGCAAATCACCTCTCTTGGCCAAAGTAATCATTTTTTCAGCGATGCTGCTGATTTCCTTGGCTCTGGTTTCGGTGGTCGTTATTTTTTCATGTTCCAACAAAGAGGTTACTGAATTTCTCAGCAATGCTCTCCGGTGGTCGCTTCTAAAGCCTAATCTGCGGTAACCCAATGGACACCCTCCCTTCTACTCTTCTGATTTCTTAAAGTTTAAATCTAGCTCTTTCAACTTTTTCTCTATTTCTTCCAATGATTTTTGGCCCAGGTTTCTGATCTTGCTCATTTCTTCCCGGGTTTTTTCAATTAGGTCACCGACGGTATTGATGCTGGCTCGCTTAAGTCCGTTAGATGCCCGTACTGAGAGTTCCAGTTCTTCAATCGACATCTCCAGAACCTTGTCTTTCTTTTCTTCTTCTTTTTCTACCAGGATTTCCACCTCGGAATATGTGTCATCTATCTCGGTAAAGAGCTTGAGGTACTCAATAAGTATCTGTGAAGATAAACTGATTGCCTCTTCCGGGCGGATACTGCCGTTGGTCCAGACTTCCAGGATAAGCTTGTCATAATCGGTTCTTTTACCCACCCTGGTATTCTCGATGGAATAATTTACTTTGGTAACTGGAGTATATATGGAATCAATCGGTATCAACCCAACAATATCAGTGTTTTTCTGGGGTTGCTGATCAGCGCTTACGTAGCCCCGTCCCCTCTCCACCGTCATTTCAATCTCCAGTTTGCCATCCTCATCCAGGCTGGCTATATGCAGATCCGGATTCAATATCTCTATTTCACCATCGGGTTCAATGTCCCCGGCACACACATTTTTCGGACCGGTTTGCACCATGTGGATCAATTTGCGTTCGTTCCCGTCATAGTGCAAGACCATCTGCTTTATGTTCAATATCATCTCAGTGGTATCTTCCAGCACTCCCGGAATGGTGGAAAACTCATGCAGAACCCCGTCAATTTTTATAGAGGTTACTGCCGCTCCGGGCAATGATGATAACAAAACTCGACGCAAAGAATTTCCGAGGGTTGTTCCATAGCCTCGTTCCAGCGGTTCGATGACAAATTTCCCATAGTTATTGTCGGGGTCCTTATCAACGCACTCTATGCGCGGCTTTTCCATCTCTAGCATTAATTTATCCCCTCTTTCTTTCTTAGAGGTTTATATTACATAGATATATTACCTAGAGTACAGCTCGATGATCAAATGTTCAGCAACCGCTGTATCTATAAGCTCTCTGTTCGGATAGGATAAAATCCTGCCCGTTAGATTATCAATATCTACTTCCAACCACTGAGGAGGAGTTTTGTAGGCTCCAGCGGCCTTTATTTCCTGAAATTTAGGCGAATCAGCGCTGCCGGCTTTAACCTGAATGGTGTCGCCTACAGCAACCAGCATGGAAGGAATATTGGCCTTTTTACCATTGATCGTAAAATGGTCATGATTCACCAGTTGGCGGGCCTCCTTACGTGACGCTGCCAGACCCAGTCTGAAGATCACATTATCCAGGCGCCTTTCTAATAGAATTAATAAGTTCTCACCCGCTATTCCTTTTTGGCGTTCTGCTTTTTTGAAATAGTTGCGGAACTGTTTTTCCAAAACTCCGTAGATTCTCTTGGTTTTTTGCTTCTCTCTCAATTGCAGTCCATATTCACTGGTTTTCTGTCTGCGTTTCTGGCCATGCTGACCGGGTACAAACGGCCTCTTCTGCACCGAACACTTTTCGGAATAACACCTATCCCCCTTGAGGAACAATTTCTCCCCTTCACGGCGGCACTGGCGACAGACCGAGTCAGTATATCTTCCCACTAAACCACTACCTCCTTAAACTCTTCTTCTTTTTGGTGGTCTACATCCATTGTGGGGAATTGGGGTAACGTCTTTAATTACGCTTACTTCCAAACCCGCTGCCTGTAGAGACCTGATGGCTGCTTCGCGTCCGGCTCCCGGACCTTTGACGAAGCATTCCACTTCCCGGAGACCATGCTCCATAGCTGCCCGGGCCGCATTTTCAGCTGCCTGCTGGGCGGCAAAGGGTGTGCTTTTCCGAGAACCCTTGAATCCGACGGTTCCCGCACTTGCCCAGGATATAGCATTTCCATGTTTGTCAGTTATGGAAATTATCGTATTATTGAAAGTTGATTTAATATGAGCTATTCCTTCGGCGATATTCTTTTTTTCACGTCTTTTAACCCTGACATTCGCAGTCCTTCGTGCCACTCAATTATCCTCCTTCTAGGCTATTTCTTCTTACCGCCGGCGGTCCGTTTAGGTCCCTTGCGGGTACGGGCATTGGTTTTGGTCTTCTGTCCCCTGACTGGCAATCCACGACGATGGCGCAGTCCTCTATAACAACCTAAATCCATAAGTCTTTTGATATTCATGCTTACATCCCTACGCAGATCCCCTTCAACCACGTAGTTCTTGTCGATAATCGCTCTGAGTTTGGCAACTTCTTCCTCGGTTAAATCTTTCACTCTAGTATCAGGATTTATACCTGCCGCCGCCAAAATCTTCTGAGATGATGATCTCCCAATCCCCAGAATGTAGGTAAGGGATACTTCCACCCGTTTGTCCCGAGGTAAATCAACACCTGCTATTCTTGCCAAAGCTTCTCACTTCCTTCGGATTATTATTTTATAGTCTTTTTATCTTTACCCTTGAACCTGTTTGTGTTTGGGATTTTCACAAATAACGGTAACCTTGCCCTTGCGCTTGATAATTTTGCACTTTTCGCACATTTTCTTGACTGAAGCCCTTACTTTCAATTAATTAACCTCCTTCGCCAATAGTGGTATATCATCCTACTTAAAACGATAGGTAATTCTGCCCCGGTTCAAGTCATAGGGTGACAGTTCCACCATTACTCGGTCACCAGGCAATATTCTGATAAAGTTCATTCTCATTTTCCCTGAAATATGGGCAAGGACCTTATGGCCGTTTTCCATTTCTACCGTGAACATGGCGTTAGGTAATGGTTCCAGCACTTTTCCCTCTACCTCGATAACGTCATCTTTAGCCACTTACCAGACCTCCTTCCCCGCGGATTAAACCTTTATCAATTATTTGTTTAATAGTTTTCTTAATGACGTGGTTCGCAGGTATTTCTCCTTGGCGCAAGCTATCCACTATTTCATCGGCCCGCTGAGTTGTAATGTGCAAATGCCTTATGTTTTTCTTCTTAGGCTTCTCTGCTTTACGTAAATCCCCATCGCTGATGCTAAGATACCGTTCATTGATTACCCTAACCACAATGAACACTTTGCCTTGATCGCGACCGGATTTTGAAACGACTATTCTGCCCAGGATATCATCAGATATCTTACCTCACCTCCACTAAATCAGGGTAAGGATTTCCGGACCTTGATCCCGAATAGCTATGCTGTGTTCAAAATGAGCCGAATGTTTACCGTCGCGCGTAACCACAGTCCATTCATCTCCTTTGGTGAATACGCTGTAAGTTCCCAGGTTCACCATGGGTTCAATGGCCAGAGTCATTCCTGCTTTTAGCGCCGGTCCCCGATCAGCCTTGCCATAGTTGGGTACGGGCGGGGCCTCATGCATATTGCGCCCGATGCCATGGCCCACATAATCTCTGACTACGGAAAATCCAGCTTTCTCCACATACTCCTGAATGGCATGGGAGACATTTCCCAAGCGATTTCCAACCTGGGCCTGGTCGATCCCTTTCATTAAAGCTGCTTCGGTTACTCTGATCAAGTTTTTAACCTGCGGGTCAACCTCCCCCACGGCTACGGTTATAGCAGCATCACCTGCAAAACCGTCGACAATAACCCCGAAATCGATACTTATTATATCACCTTCCTGAAGAACTCTTTTACCTGGTATACCGTGCACTACTTCTTCATTAACGGAGGTGCAAATAGCACCTGGAAATGGCAGCATTCCTTTGGGATGGGGGTAATTTTTGAAAACTGTTGTCGCATTCCTTTTTTTGGCTTCTTCTTCAGCTATACTATTTAGTCTGCCGGTTGTAACTCCAGGTTTTATTTCCTCTCTTAATATCTGCAGCACCTGGGCCACTACCCTGCCTGATTTGCGCATCTTATCGATTTCACCAGGTGTCTTGATGTTTATCATCCCAGATTCTCCAGTATCTGTTTTACTTCGGCAAAGACCTCGTTAGTACCGCGATTACCGTCAACTGTAATTAGACAGCCCTGTTTCTGATAATAATCGAGCAAGGGCTCGGTTTGCTCCCGGTAAACCTCTAAACGGTTCTTCACCGTTTCTGCTCTGTCATCACTGCGCTGTATCAGTTCTCCCCCGCATTTGTTGCAAATTCCTTCCACTGCGGGTGGATTAAATTTGGCGTTGTAAACGGTTTTGCAGGTATTGCAGGTCAACCGGCCCGTCATTCGATCCATTAAAACTTCTTCGGGAACAGAAACATTCAAAGCTAATTCTACTTTTTTACCCTTCTTGGCCAGTACCTGATCAAGGGCCTGCGCCTGAATGGTGGTCCGGGGGAACCCGTCCAGAAGAAAACCCTGGTTACAATCCGGCATTGACAGTCTTTCTTCAACCACCCCGATGGTAACCGTATCCGGAACCAATTGGCCCGCATCCATATACTTCTTGGCTTCAAGCCCCATCGCGGTGCTGTTCTTTACCGCTTCCCGAAACATATCTCCGGTAGAAATATGCGGGATGGGAAAAGCCGCTTTGATCAGATCAGCCTGGGTTCCTTTACCGGCCCCCGGAGGCCCCATGAGGATAATGTTCAACCGTATCATCTCCTATTTGACAAAACCTTCATAACTTCTTAAAAGTAAATGGGATTCAACCTGTTTCATGGTATCCAAGGCGACACCGACTAAAATTAACAGGGCTGTTCCTCCGAACCAAAGGCTTTGTATTCCGGTGATACCAATAACAATATTGGGAAGTACAGCTATCAGGGCCAGGAATAATCCGCCTGCCGCGGTCAGCCGGGAAAGAACCCTATCAATATATTCGGCTGTAGGCCGTCCTGGTCTGATACCAGGAATGAACCCGCCATTTTTCTTAATATTATCAGCCACATCCAGGGGATTAAAAATAATCGCCACATAGAAATAGGTGAAAAATATTATCAGCAAAGCATAAACGATATTATATAAAACACTGGAATTGCTGAAATGAGTGTTTATAAACGTGTTGAAAGTTGATGTCTGACTCATCCACGATCCGATGGTCGCAGGGAACATACAGAGTGACATCGCAAAAATAATGGGAATAACCCCAGCCGCGTTTACCCTTAAGGGCAGGAACGTGCTTTGTCCGCCATACATTCTGCGCCCTACTACTCGTTTGGCATATTGTATCGGCAGCCTTCTCTGGCCTTCATTAATGGCTACTACCGCAGCAATAACCACCAATACTACCACTATCAGCAACAGGACCTGAAAATAACCGGCCATTCCCGCAGTTACTTCCTGGCCTACACCGGCTATTTGCGCAGGTATGCGGGCGGCTATACCGCAAAAGATAATTAATGAGATTCCATTGCCGATACCTTTCTCGGTGATCATTTCTCCGATCCACATCAACATGGCCGTTCCTGCGGTCAGGGATATGGTTATTATGAAGTAGGAAACAAAACCAGGATTAATGATAGCCCCTGATCTTCCCAGGGCTATAGCCATCCCTACCGCTTGGATCAGAGCCAGTACAACCGTACCATACCGGGTATACTGGGCGATCTTCTTTTTGCCTTCCTCACCCTCCTTGTTCAGTTCCTCCAATTTAGGCACAACTACCGTTAAGAGTTGCATGATAATCGAGGCGTTGATATACGGGGTGATGCTCATGGCAAATACGCTGAATCTTTTAAATGCGCCTCCGGATATTATGTCAAAGAATCCGAATAACTGGCCCTGCAACAGATTCTGCATGGCTTCGGTATTAATACCGGGTACAGGAATATGGGCACCTACCCGAAACACCAAGAGCATTAACAGCGTAAACAGCAGTTTGCTTCTTAAATCACCAATTTTAAAGGCCTTTTGAAATGAGTTTAACATTAAATCACCTCAAATTTACCGCCCTTGGCCGCTAATTTCTCTTCGGCCTGACGGCTGCATTTCTGCACCTGTACTGTGAGTTGCTTTTCCAGTTCACCGTCACCCAACAGTTTAACCCCGGCCCCAACTTTGTTAACCAGTCCGGCTTCCTGCAGCATCTGGATGGTGACAATGCTTCCATCATCAAAACAATTCAGATCCTTTACATTTACGATCGCATATTCCTTACGGAAAATATTATTGAAGCCTCGCTTGGGGATACGCCGTTGTAAAGGCATCTGTCCGCCTTCGAAGCCAAGTCTGATGCTTGCGCCGGAACGAGCCTTCTGCCCTTTATGTCCACGGGTAGAAGTCTTGCCATGACCGGAACCAATGCCTCGGCCCACCCTCTTAATGCGCTTGTTCGCGCCGGGTGGAGATTTCAGTTCCTCTAGTTTCACTCTAAAACCTCCCTATGCTTCATCTAACTCTTCTACATCAACCATGTGAATTACTTTGTTAATCTGTCCCCGAATCTGGGCACAGTCTTCTTTTATTACTGATTGATTAAGCTTCCTGAGACCCAGGCTCTTAATGGTCAATCTCTGGGTTTGGGGATAGCCAATAAAGCTTTTGGTCCAGGTGATCTTTAACTGTTTCGCCAAGTGGTCTCCCTCCCTAGTTCAATATCTCTTCTATGGTCTTACCCCTCAGCTGGGCTACATGGTCAGCTTTTTTAAGGCTCTTTAAACCCTCCATGGTAGCCCTGACCACATTATTGGCATTGGCAGTGCCAATGCACTTGGTAAGAATATCTTTAAGTCCAGCCGCTTCCAGAACGGCTCTGACCGGCCCACCGGCAATAACCCCGGTACCTGCGGCAGCGGGCTTCAAAAATACTTCACCGGCTCCAAATCTGCCAATAGTCTGATGGGGAATGGTTCTGCCCTCAATCAGGGGAATGTCTATCATATTTTTCTTGGCGCTCTCCATGGCTTTACGGATAGCTTCGGGTACTTCGGTGGCTTTTCCCTTGCCGCAGCCCACTTTGCCTTCACCGTCGCCCACAACGACCAGAGCGCTGAAACTAAACCTGCGTCCGCCTTTTACAACCTTGGCAACCCGGTTTATATTAACAACTTTTTCAATAAATTCAGGGGCTGCCTGTTCCTTTTCTATCATCATTTCCCTCCTAACCTTCAGATCTGCAGTTAAAATACCAGTCCGTTTTCACGGGCCGCATCTGCCAGGGCAGATACACACCCATGATACTTGCGTCCGTTCCTATCAAATACAACCGTAGTTATGCCCTTTTCTTTAGCCTTCAGGGCAATACTGCCCCCGACCCTTTTAGCTGCATCCACATTGCTGGAACTGCCTAAATCCGCCATACCCTTATCCAGGGTAGATGCGGCTACCAGGGTGACTCCTTTTTCGTCATCAATCAGCTGGGCATATATGTGATGAAGACTACGGTAAATACAAAGTCTGGGCGTTTCAGCAGTGCCCGCTAATTTTAACCGTATTCTTTTATGTCTTCCCTGCCTTTGATCTTTCTTACTGGCTTTTTTGATCAACGTAGTCACTCCCTTCCTAGTTATTTAGCACCAGTTTTACCAGCTTTACGTCTGATGGTCTCATTTTCATACCTGAGGCCTTTGCCCTTGTAGGGTTCTGGTTTTCTAATGGCCCGGATATCAGCCGCGGTATTTCCCACCAGCTGTTTATCGATACCTTTAACTGTAATCTTGGTCAAAGCCGGAACCTCAAATTCAATACCCTGGGGCGGATCTATTTCCACCGGATGAGAAAAACCAATATTAAGAACCAGTTTCTTGCCCTGCATCTGGGCTCTGTAACCTACCCCGACCATCTCCAGCTTCTTTTCGAATCCGGTAGTCACTCCGGTTACCATATTGGCCACCAACGCTCTGGCCAGCCCATGCATGGCCCGATGTTTTTTGGCGTCGCTGGGTCTGGTAACCACCAGTTCTTTCTCTTGCTGGTCTATGTTTATATCTTCAGGTATGGCTTGCGCCAGAACTCCTTTAGGGCCTTTGACCGTAATAATTTTTTCTTCTATTTTGACTTCTACGCCTGGGGGTAGGCTGATAGGTTTTCTACCTATTCTGGACACCGTTCATTCCTCCTTCACCCTTCGGGCACTTCTGATGCTCCCTGGGGGTCGCCACTAATGTTGAACCTACCATATATAACATATCACTTCTCCACCCAGACCTGCCTTGCGAGCCTTTTTATCAGTCATTATCCCCTTGGAAGTTGATACAACTGCTGTCCCCAGCCCGGCCAGAACCTTGGGTACTTCATCTTTCTTTACATATACCTTAAGACCTGGTTTGCTAATTCTCTTGATTCCGGTTATAACTCTTTCTTTGTTGGGGCCATATTTAAGATATATTCTGATAATCCCCTGCTTGCCATCCTCTATAAACTCATAGTCTTTGATATAACCTTCGTCTTTCAGGATTTGAGCTAAAGACATCTTCATCTTGGAACTTGGTATCTCTACAGTCTGATGCCATACCATATTTCCGTTTCTAATCCTAGTCAAGAAGTCGGCTACGGGATCAGTAACGACCATGATTTTTACCTCCTTTATCTAAGCTACCAGCTTGACTTGGTAACCCCTGGTATTTCGCCCTTATGGGCCATTTCCCGAAAACAAACCCTGCACATACCGAATTTACGCATGTAAGCCCGCGGACGTCCACAAATCTTACAGCGGTTATATTCCTGAACCTGATATTTCTGTGGGCGCTTTTGTTTAGCTATCAATGATTTCTTGGCCATTTAAACACCCCCTCTTATCTGAATGGCATTCCCATGCTCTTTAGTAATTCCCTGGCTTCTTCGTCGGTCTTGGCGCTGGTAACGATGATTACCTCCAGACCTCTGATCTTGTCGATCTTGTCATATTCAATTTCAGGAAATATGGTCTGCTCTTTTATACCCAGCGAATAGTTTCCGCGTCCGTCAAATGCCTGGGGAGAAATACCCCGGAAATCCCTCACCCGGGGAAGAACGATGTTTATCAGTCGATTTAGAAAATCATACATTCTTTCACCGCGCAGAGTTACTTTGCAGCCTATGGGCATTCCTTCACGCAATTTGAACCCGGCTATCGATTTCTTGGCTTTGGTAATTATAGGTTTCTGACCTGTAATTACTTTCAGATCGTTAACGGCTCCATCCAAAGCTTTGGGATTCTGAATGGCTTCGCCGACTCCGACATTGACTATGATCTTTTCTAACTTAGGCACCTGCATGATATTTTTATATCCGAATTTATCGATCAATTTCGGAGTTATTTCTTGTTTATATTGTTCCAATAACCTGGCCATTCAACCGTTGGCCTCCCTTCTTAGGAGTTTTAATCTAATACCTCACCACATTGCTTGCATATTCTTGCCTTCTGTCCATTATCCAGGACCTTTCTCGCTCCCCGGGTAGGTTTATTGCATTTATTGCATAGAAGCATTACATTGGATGCGTCAATTGGACACTCGATTTGCAAGATACCTCCCTGCGGCAGGGTTCGGCTAGGCCTTTGATGTTTTTTGGCCTTGTTTATTCCTTCTACCACAACCCGGTTAGCAGCCGGCATTACTCTCAATACCTTGCCCTTTTTGCCGGAGTCTTTGCCGGTTATAACTGTTACTGTATCGCCTTTTTTTATGTTCATCTTCCACACCTCCACCGACTAAAGCACTTCCGGGGCCAGAGATACTATCTTCATGAAGTTCTTGTCCCTCAGCTCTCTTGCCACCGGGCCAAAAATGCGAGTACCCTTGGGGTTGTTGTTATCGTCAATTATTACTGCCGCATTTTCTGAAAAGGCAATGTGGGATCCGTCCGGCCTGCGTATTTCTTTCTTGGTACGGACTACCACCGCTTTGACCACGTCGCCTTTTTTTACAACCCCGCCTGGTGCCGCCTCTTTTACGGTAACTACTATTACGTCCCCTACTGTAGCATATTTTCTGGTTGACCCCCCCAGGATTTTTATACATAAAACCTTTTTAGCCCCGGTGTTGTCACCGACCTGTAAAACAGTTTCCTGCTGAATCACGGAATAACCTCCCTTCAAATTACCGCGACTACTGTAAAGTCTTGGCTTTCTGCACTATTTCGGTCAGTTTCCATCTTTTATCTTTACTCAAAGGGCGGGTTTCCATGATCTTCACAACATCACCGATTTTGGCCTCGTTGTTCTCGTCATGCGCCTTATATTTCTTGCTGGTTTTTATTATTTTTCTATAAAGAGGATGTTGTTTAACGGTTTCCACATTGACAGTAATGGTTTTTTCCATTTTGTCGCTGCTAACTGTGCCAATCATAGTTTTCCGGTTGCCTAGATTCTCAACCACCCTTAGACCTCCTTCTATCCGTTACTTTCTCTGGATATCTCCCGCTGCCTCAATATTGTCTTACACCGGGCAATATTTTTACGGACATCCCTGATACGCATGGGATTATCGAGTTGACCGGTTGCAATCTGAAACCTGAGATTGAATAACTCTTCTTTATAATCAGAAACCTTTCTAACTAATTCCTCGTCGGTTAGTTCCCTAATTTTTTCAGCTTTCACTAACCTCACCACCCATTTCTTCTCTTTTTACGAAAGTGCACTTAATCGGAAGTTTGTGCGCAGCCAGCCGCATTGCTTCCCGGGCTACTTCCTCCGCCACTCCGGATAGTTCAAACATGACCCTGCCCGGTTTGACTACTGCTACCCAATGTTCTGGTGAGCCTTTACCTTTACCCATGCGGGTTTCAGCCGGCTTGGCGGTTATAGGGCGGTCAGGAAATATCTTGATCCATAATTGTCCGCCTCTTTTAACATGACGGTTGATAGCAATACGTGCCGCTTCAATCTGCCGGTTGGTTACCCAGGCTGCTTCCAGGGCTTGTAATCCATACTCGCCATAAGTTACGGTATTTCCCTTGTGAGCTTTACCCTTTAAACTCGGGCGATGTTGTTTTCTATATTTCGTTCTTTTTGGGGTAAGCATTATTGCTCAGCCTCCTCCACTGCTTTCTGCTTCGGTCTGTGTTTGGCCTCCGGTATTATCTCGCCACGGTTTATCCACACTTTGATACCTATCTTACCGTAGGTGGTATTGGCCTCGGCAAAGCCATAATCAATATCGGCTCTAAGGGTATGCAGAGGTACTTTGCCTTCGGCATACCATTCGGTGCGGGCTATTTCAGCCCCGCCCAGCCGGCCGGAGATGGCTATTTTCATGCCCAGAGCACCTACCCGCATAGTTCTTTGTACAGTCTGTTTCATAGCCCGACGGAAAGATATGCGTTTTTCCAACTGCTGCGCAACATTTTCGGCTACGATCTGCGCATCCAGTTCAGGCCGTTTAATTTCCTGAATATTTATATTGATGTTCTTACCGGTCAAAACCGAGAGCTCATTTTTGAGCTTCTCAACTTCGCTTCCGCCCCGGCCAATGACAATACCCGGTTTGGCGGTATGAATGGTTACCCGTACCCGGTTGCCGGTTCTTTGAATCTCCACCTTGGATATTCCAGCCGTATAGAAACGTTCCTTAACCAAATTTCTAACCCGGTAATCTTCATGCAAAAGTTCGGAGTAATCTTTATCAGCATACCAGTTGGAATCCCATGTTCTTATAACACCGAGCCTAAATCCTTTAGGATGAACCTTTTGACCCACTATTTAACCTCCCTTTCCTTGAGCACTACCGTGATATGGCTGGTTCTATGCTTTTTTACATCTGCGCGGCCATAGGCCCGGGGCTGCATTCTTTTTAGCGTGGGGCCTTCATCAATCATGATCTGCGAAATATAAAGAGCATCGGAATCCATATCAAAGTTGTGTTCAGCATTGGCTACGGCAGATTTTACGACTTTATTGATCAAGGGTGCCGATTTTTTATTGGTGTATTTTAATATACCCAGGGCTTCTTTAATGTCTTTGCCTCTCACTAAATCTGCTACCTGGCGAGCTTTTAAGGGAGATACACGTATATAGTGAGCTACTGCTCTGGCCTCCATCATATCTCTCCTCCTTCCTATTTCGCTCTGCTGCTTTTCTCTGATTTACCGGCATGACTTCTGAAGGTGCGGGTAGGAGCAAATTCTCCTAATTTCAGTCCCACCATATCTTCAGTAATATAAACGGGTATATGCCTGCGCCCATCGTGGACAGCTATGGTATGCCCCAACATTTGCGGCATTATGGTCGAGCGCCGGGACCAGGTTTTTATCACCTTGTTTTGGCCGGTCTCGTTCATAATTTCAACCTTTTTTAAAAGCTTCTCTTCACAATAAGGCCCTTTTTTTAACGACCTGCCCATTGAAAGACCTCCTTAGCGCTGCGCGCAATTCTAATTTTTACTTATTGCGTTTCCTTACAATCATCTTATCAGATGGTTTTTTCTTGCGGGTTCTGCCACCAATAGCAATCTTGCCCCAGGGTGAAACCGGATAATTCCTTCCTACCGGCGCCCGGCCTTCACCACCGCCATGGGGGTGATCAACCGGATTCATAACCGAACCTCTAACTGTAGGCCTGATTCCCAGCCAGCGGGATCTTCCGGCCTTACCCATTTTCTGGTTCTCATAATCAAGATTACCTACCTGGCCCAGAGTTGCCCGGCAATTAATATGCACCAGTCTTACCTCTCCGGAAGGCAGTCTAACATGAGCATATGCTCCTTCTTTGGCCATCAACTGAGCTACGGTTCCGGCGGATCTCACCAATTGGCCGCCTTTCCCGGGCCTCAGTTCAATATTATGAATCAGGGAACCTACCGGAATATCCTTCAGCAATAGGGTATTACCGGTTTTTATATCCGCTTTGGTGCCTGATACTACTTTGTCTCCAACCTTCAAATTCTGGGGAGCCAGAATGTAAGCTTTCGCTCCATCGGCGTAATGCAGCAAAGCAATATTGGCAGAACGATTCGGGTCGTACTCAATGGCTGCCACCACTGCCGGAACATCATCCTTGATCCGCTTGAAGTCTATGATCCGGTACAAACGTTTGTGGCCGCCGCCTTTGTGTCTTACCGTAAGCCGTCCTTGGGCATTTCTTCCCCCATTGCTTTTCAGGGAGACGGTCAGGCTTTTTTCCGGTTCAGTTTTGGTAATTTCCTCAAAACTCATCACCGTCATATGTCTTCTGCTTGGTGTCGTAGGCTTAAATTTCTTTATGCCCATTTCCTTTCTCACTCCTTATAGCACGAGGTTTACATGCCTTCGAATAGTTTGATCTTCTGTCCGGGTTTCAGGCTTACGATGGCCTTTTTCCGATCAGAGGTACGGCCTTCAAATCTACCCATCCGTTTGGGTTTACCTTTGATTAGCATGGTGCTTACTTTCTCAACCTTTACCTTGAAAATATCTTCAATGGCGTTTTTGATTTCAGTCTTATTGGACTTCTTATCTACGACGAAGGTGTATTTGTTATCAGCCAGCAGATTCATAGATTTTTCGGTTACTACCGGTTTGATAATAATATCTCTGTAATCTTTCATTTTAAGCAAATACCTCCTCTACTCTGGCAACTGCATCTTTGGTCATGAGCAGAGTTTCATATTTAAGAATATCAAAAACATTTATATAATCAGCCTTGAGAGATTTTACCCCCGGGATGTTGCGGGCTGACTTTTGTACATTAATATCATTGTCAGCGGTTACAACCAGCGTTTTGGGAGCTACCTGCAGCAATTCCAGGGTTTCTATCATCAACTTGGTCTTAGGCTCTTCAAATGTAAGGGCGTCAACCACAATAATGCTGCTGTCCAGAACCTTGCTGGAAAGTGCCGATTTTAAAGCCAGACGTCTTACTTTGCGGGGAAGCTTATAGGAATAATCTCTGGGTTTGGGCCCAAATGCAATTCCCCCGCCTCTCCATACGGGATTACGAGTGCTGCCCACCCGTGCGCGCCCGGTACCTTTTTGTTTCCAGGGTTTTTTGCCTCCTCCCCTGACTTCGGCTCTGGTCTTGGTAGAGGCATTGCCAACCCGTTTGTTGGCCAGCTGCATTTTTACAAACTGTTGTACTACTGCTTCATTGGGCTCTATACCAAAAACGTTGTCGTTTAAGTCTAACTCACCGACCTGGGTGCCCTGCATATCATACACTGCAACTTTAGGCATTTAATTTACCTCCTTCGCATCGAACTCTAACTATGCCTTGATTGAATTTTTTATTAGCACAAGGCCTTTTCTCGGCCCAGGTATCGCACCCTTGATCAGGATGAGATTCTTTTCGGGATAGACTTGGACAATCTTCAAACCTTGAATCGTAACCCGGTCTCCTCCCAACTGGCCCGGCATTTTCCGGCCTTTAAATACTCGAGCCGGACCCATAGCTCCCAGCGAACCAGGACGGCGGTGATATTTGGAGCCATGCCCCATGGAGCCCCGAGCCATGTTATGTCTTTTGACAGCACCGGCAAAGCCTTTGCCTTTGGATGTTCCTACCACATCCACTACCTCGCCGGCGGCAAATATGTCAGCCTTGATTTCGCTGCCAATTTCGTAGTCATCCACGTTGTTAACCCCAAATTCTTTAATATATCTCAGAGGTTTTATTTTGGCTTTACTAAAAATGCCCATTTTGGGCTTGTTAACCAATTTTTCCCGGATACCCTTGAAACCGACCTGGATGGCGCTGTATCCATCGGTTTCGGCTTTTTTCTTTTGCACCACTACATTGGGCTCAGCCTGCACTACCGTCACCGGTATGGCTTTGCCGGTATCGTCAAATATCTGGGTCATGCCTATTTTTATTCCCATTATTGACTTCAGGTTTTTGTCTGCCACCTCTACTACCTCCTAGCCTAAGAATTCTGCGGCGAGTGGTTGGAAGCGGGAATCCAACATCACCTTTTCTTTATCTACCCGGATTTACTACCTTGAGACCTTATATTCCCCACTGGCCTCTCAGTACCGGTTCCTCAGCTATAACTTGATCTCTATATCCACTCCTGAAGGTAGATCCAGGTGCATTAGAGCATCTATTGCCCGGGGATTAGGATCGAGTATATCGATTAACCGTTTGTGGGTTCTCATCTCAAATTGTTCACGTGAATCCTTGTTCACATGGGGCGACCGTAAAATAGTATAAATCTTCTTTTCGGTCGGCAACGGTATGGGACCGGAAACGTTAGCTCCGTTCTTCCTCGCAGTCTCAACGATTTTTTGGGAAGACTGGTCCAGGAGCTTGTGGTCGAATGCCTTTAATCTAATGCGAACTTTCTGCTGGCCATTCACTCTTGTTAAACCTCCTTAGAATGGGTTCATTTATTACACGCCCCCTGGCGTTTAGTTGCAAAGGACGTCCCCGTCCTTTGCTATCGTCATGTTTTTTACAGCTTTAATTAGCTTTCGATGCTGGTAACAACGCCGGACCCTACGGTTCTTCCGCCTTCACGAATGGCGAATCTCAGTCCTTCTTCGACCGCTATCGGTGTGATCAGGCTTATATTCATCTGCACATTGTCTCCCGGCATTACCA